>CAXSDA010000019.1:113361-154530 GCA_964236515.1 uncultured Actinoplanes sp. | reverse complement strand
GCGATCACGAACAGTCCGACGATGCCGTACCCGGCGTAGTCCAGCGGGATGGACGCGATCGCCGCGAGGGGCCCGGAGGTGATGTTGGCCTGGTCGGCGAGCACCCCGATGAGCTCGACGGTGCCGATGACCAGGGCGACGGCGACCGAGATGGTGGTGATGGTGATGTTGTAGAACACTTTGCGGACGGGCTTGGCGAAGGCCCAGCCGTAGGCGGCGTTCATGAAGACGCCGTCGATGGTGTCCATCAGGCACATCCCGGCGGCGAACAGGATGGGTAGCACCAGGATCGAGTAGAAGGGCAGGTTGAACGCCGCCGCGCCGCCGGCCAGGACGAGCAGGCCGACTTCGGTGGCGGTGTCGAAGCCGAGGCCGAACAGGACTCCGATCGGGTAGATGTGCCACGGCTTGCGTACCGACTTGGTCAGGCCGCCGAGGAACCGGTTCATGAAGCCACGTTTGTTGAGGTGCTCTTCCAGTGTCTGCTCGTCGTAGCGGCCGTGGCGCATGTCCCGGAACACCTTGATGATGCCGATCAGGATGACGAGGTTGAGGATGCCGAGGATCCAGAGGAACACCCCGGAGACGGATGCGCCGATGACGCCGGTGACCGAGTGCAGTTCGCTGTCGTCGTTCTCCACCTGTCCGGCGAGGGCCTTGACGCCGATCGAGAGCAGGAAGGCCAGGCAGAACACGATGGTGGAGTGGCCGAGGGAGAACCAGAACCCTACTGAGAGGGGTTTGCGGTCGTTGCCGGTCAGCGCGTTGTCCTGGATCAGTTTGCGGGTGGTGTTGTCGACGGCGGCGATGTGGTCGGCGTCGAAGGCGTGCCGCAGTCCGAAGGTGTAGGCGAGGATGCCGACGCCGAGGGTGAACACCGGGTGGTCGCCGCCGAGGTGGAAGTGCTTGGGCACGACCAGGCCGAACAGCACGGCGAAGCCGATCGCGTGCAGCAGCACGATGAACGAGAACATGCCGGCCAGGGATCGCCGGTCGCGGCGGGTCAGGCTGTGACGGAACCGGGAAAACCGCGACTCGTCGGCCGCCAGCGTGCTGGCCATGTTGGTCCTTACTTCCGCGCGGGGCTGTCTGATCGTCAGCTAACCCGCGTCGCCCCGTTATCGCAACACCTTGGCGATAACGTGTCTTTGGCAACAACCCTCTGACCCCGTACGGGCGGCCTTACATTGACGTCTCTCGCCACCGCCACCTAGGGTCAGGTTCGGGACGGTGTGAGGAAGCTGGTGGAAATCCAGCACGGTCGCGCCACTGTGAGCCGGACTTTTTCGGCGAGTCAGACACTTCGCCGTCGCCCATGCCCCAACTGAACTAGGGACGCAAGATCCCCAAGGAGGCTTTACATGAGCTCGATGCCGCACTCCACCACCGCGGTCACCCCCCTGGTCATCCCCGGCGTGAAGGCCGCGCTCTGGCTGGTCGGGGCCGCGCTGCTCGCCCTGGCGGTCTACTACTTCATCGGGGTCGACCAGGGAGCCATCTCGGTGTTCGGCAACGACACCCACATCCACGAGTTCGTCCACGACGGCCGGCACTTCCTCGGCTTCCCCTGCCACTGATTCACACGGCGGGAGACAACTCGAGATGGGAAAGCAGATTCTCTGGCGCGGCATCCTGGCCGGCGCCATCGGCGGGCTGCTCGCCTTCCTGTTCGCCCGAATTTTCGCCGAGCCGGTAATCCAGCAGGCGATCGACTACGAGAGTGGCCGCGACGCCGCGCAGGAAGCGTTGGACAAGGCGGCCGGCCATCCGGCCACGGCCGAGGGCGCGGAGGTCTTCAGCCGGGCGGTGCAGGCCAACATCGGCATCGGGGTGGCTCTGATCTTCTTCGGTGCGGCCATGGGGGCGCTGTTCGCCGTCGCGTACGCGCTCTACCTGGGCCGGGCCGGCCGGCTGCGGCCCCGCTCGCTGGCGGTCCTGGTGGCCGGCGGCGGTTTCGTCGGCATGTACCTGGTGCCGTTCGTCAAGTACCCGGCCAACCCGCCGGCCATCGGCCACGGCGACACCATCCAGATGCGCAGCAGTTTCTACCTGCTGATGGTGGCCTGCTCGGTGCTGTTGCTGATCCTCACGGTGTGGCTGGGCAAGCGGCTGCAACTCCGCTTCGGCACCTGGAACGCGGTCCTGATCGCCGGGGGCGTCTTCATCCTGGCCACCGCGATCATGATGCTGATCCTGCCGTCGTTCGGGGAGTTCGCCGCCAACAAGCAGTTCCACCAGGCGACCGAGACGCCGGGGCCACTGACCGACCCCAGCGGGCGGATCGTGTTCCCGGGCTTCCCGGCGGACGTGCTGTTCAACTTCCGGCTCTACTCGATCGGCGCCCAGCTGGTTCTGTGGACCACGATCGGCCTGGTCTTCGCGCCGCTGGCCGACCGGCTGCTGGACTCTCCGCGGGTCAAGCGGCCGGACACGCCGGCACCGGCCACGGTGGGCGGTTAGGCCCCGCATGGGGTGCACCGTGACGGTGTGCCGGGACTGCTGCTGCGGCAGCCGGGCCAAACACCCGTCGGTCGATCACGACGCCCAGCTCGCCCGCCTGCGGGGCGCGCTGGGCCCGGACCACCGCGTCCGTACGAGCATGTGCCTCGACGTCTGTGCGCAGTCGAATGTGGTCGTCGTGCAACCGGCTCCGACCGCCCGCCAGAACGGTGGGCGGCCGGTCTGGTTCGGGCTGGTGCTCGCCGACGCCGTGACCGACGACATCGCCGACTGGATCGAAGCCGGCGGCCCCGGCGTCGCCGCGCTGCCGGTACCCCTCGCCTTGTCCGTCATCGACCCGCCGAGGAGCTGAGACGGAGCGGGCGGCGCTGCTGCGGCGGGGTCTCGTCCTCGACGCCGGCCCGGGCTGGTGGCACGCCGACCCGATCGCCGGCTACGTGGTCGTCTACTACGCCGTCCGCGAAGCGTGGACAATCTTTTGTGGTCAGGCCGGTGAGGTCTGAGCCAGGGCGGGCCCGGGAGCCGGCGCCGCGGTGGGGGAGCGCATGGCGTCCAGGCGGACCAGGGAGATGCCGGCCACGATGAGGACGCCGCCGATGCCCTGCAACAGGGTCGGCAGCTCGCCCAGCGCCGCCCACGCGAACAGCACCGCGAACAGGACCTCGGTCAGGCCCACGAAGGACGACAGGTTGGCGCCGAGGACGCGGGCCGCGCCGATGCCCACGACGTACGCGACGACCGCCGCGATCAGGGAGACGCCCAGGATCGGCACCAACCAGCTCGTGGTGTGCCCGGCCAGCGACACGTCGCCGAAGGTGGCGTGCATCGGCAGCACGCCGGCCGCGCCCAGCAGGACCAGCGCGACCGCGCCGATCGCCATGCCGCCCCAGGCCAGGGTGATCGCCGGCAATGCGGCGTTGACCCGTGCCGAGAGCAGGTAGTACGTGGCCAGGCCGACCGCGGCCAGCAGGCCCCAGAGCACGCCGGGCAGGCTGATGCCGGCGTTGCCGGTCAGGTTCAGCACCAGCGCCAGGCCGGCCAGCGAGGCGACGGCGCCGAAGACGGTCAGCCGGCGCGGTCGGTCGCCGTTGACCAGCCACATCCAGAGCACGACCAGCACGATGCCGGAGTACTCGATCAGCAGCGCCACGCCCACCGGCAGGTAGCGGACCGCGTTGAAGAAGCCGACCTGGGCGCCGGCCACGGCCATCAGCCCGAACAGCGCGATCCATCCGGACGAGCGCCGGGCGACGGCCCAGCGGCCACGGAGGGCCAGCAGCGCGGGCACGGCCAGAACCGCGGCGGCGATGCCGATGCGGGCGTCGACCGCGGCCTCGGCCGACCAGCCGGCGTCGATCAGGGAACGGGCGAACGTGCCCGAGGTGCCGAAGGTCGCGGCGGACAGCAGCGCCAGGCCGAGGCCGGCACCGGCGGACCGAGGGGCGGGCATGGCGACCTCCAGGAGTCAGTGTCATTAGTGAAGTACTGCTATGCTAATGACACTAGCCGGACCGTCCGACAGGAGTCAACGTGGTTTTCGCTCATGACACGGAGGTGGCTCTGGTGGCGGCAGCGGCGCTGGTGAACACCGGCGGCACCGACGGCGAGCTGCTGCCGGATCTGGCCGCGCTGGACCGCTTCTTCCGGGCGTACGGCTGGACCGGGCGCCGCGATTGCACCCAGGGTGAGCTGACCGCGGTGCACCAGTTGCGCCCGCGCCTGCGCCGGATCTGGGAAGCCGGCGAGGACGAGGTCGTGGCCATCGTCAACGAGCTGCTGCGGGAGTCCGACGCGTTGCCGCAGCTGGTCCGGCACGACGACTGGCCCTACCACCTGCACGCGACGCCGCCGGACGCCCCGCTGGCCACCCGGATGGCGGTGGAGGCGGCGATGGCGTTCGTCGATGTCGTCCGGGAGGGACAGCTGGGCCGGCTGGGGATCTGTGAGTTTCCTGACTGTGGCAACGTCGTGGTCGACCTGTCGAAGAACCGGTCGAAGCGATTCTGTGAGGCCGGCTGCGGGAATCGGGCGGCGGTCGGCGCTTACCGGGCCCGGAAAGCGGCCGCCGGCCGTCCACAGTGAGTTGACGCAGTCACCGTACGAGCCGCACAGTGACGGCGTGCGACATTCCGATCGCGTGGCGTTCGTGACCGCCTATCGACTTCCGGCTCTGGTCCGGCAGCGGTTCGCGTTCCGGCACGAGTCGCTGCGTACGGATCAGATCGATCTGGTCGAGGCGGCCGCCCGGCAGTGGTATCGGCTGGTGGCGCGGCATCCCCACGCGCGGTTGGCGCTGCCGTCCACAGTGGTCGCGCAATTGGTAGACGTCTTCACGATTCAGGCCGCCGAATACGCCGCGTTCTGCGCGGCGTCCTTCGGAAAGTTGCCCCGTCCCGCCGCCGGTCACGGTGCGCTGCGCCGCACATTCCGGCTCGCTCAGGCAGACGAGGGGTCGGTGGCGCCAAACCTACCGCTTGTCTTCCGGGTGGACCGCGAGTTGATGATCACGGCCGGCCGGCGTTATCTGGTCGCGTGCGGCGGCGGCCGGACGATCTGCCACGAGTTACCAGGTGTGACCTGCCTGCAGCATCTGCGAGGCGTGCGCCGGTCGAAGCTGCCGTACGACACCCGCCCGTCGCCGGCTGATCGGACTCCGATGGACCTCGGCGAAAGCCAGTACTGAATCGATTACTGAATCGATCCGGCGCGGAATGCGTGAATGAATGCGCCTTCTCCGGACGTGGGGAGCTGGTTGTCCATTGTCGTCGGTTGACGTGCAAGTTGCACACTCTTAGTGTCGAGCAGGTAACGCGGCGTTGACAACGTCATGTGTTTCGTCTACGCCATGCTCGAACTTGAAGGAGTCTTGGTGACAGTCACGCTGGGCATCAACGGATTCGGGCGGATCGGCCGGAGCATCACCCGCATCGTCAGTGCGGCGGCCGACCCCGGAGTTCGGATCGCCGCGGTGAACGACATCGCTCCGCCGGATCGGATGGCGTACGCGTTGAGACGCGACAGTCTTCGCGGGAGCTTCCCCGGCACCGTCACCGCGGGCGCCGGTCAGCTGATCGTCAACGACCGTCCGATCCGGGCATTCAACCATCGGCAGCCGGAGCGCATCCCGTGGGCCGACGCCGGGGTGGACGTGGTCATCGAAGCCACCGGCCGGTTCCGCAGCGGCTCCGAGGCCCGCGCCCACATCACCCACGGCGGCGCGCGCAAGGTGGTGATCAGCGCCTCCGCCGACGATCCGGACGCGGTGCTGGTCTACGGCGCCAACCACGAGACGTACGACCCGGCCCGGCACGACGTGGTGTCACCGGCCTCGTGCGGCGTCAACGCCCTGACCGTGATGGCCAAGGTGCTGCTCGATCAGTTCGGCCTGCACTCGGTCAGCACCACCGTGATCCTGGCCGAACAGGGCTGGCAGAAGGTCCACGACTCGATGGTCGGCAGCTCGCGCGACGACCCGCGGCTCGGCCGGTCCACGACCGAGAGCATCATCCCGCACAACCACGTGGCCGGGGACCTGGTCCGGGTGGTGCTGCCGGCGCTGGGCGACCTCCGGTACAGCTACTACTGCGTGCCGACCCCGGTCGGGTCGATGGCCGAGATCAGCGGGCTGGCCGACCGCCCGGTCGGCGTGGAGGAGGTCAACCGGGCGATGGCCGCGGCCGCCGCCGGTCGGCTGCGCGGCGTCCTCGCGTACGACCCGGACCCGACCGTCTCCGTCGACGTCAAGAACAACTCCGCCTCGTGCCTGTTCGACCCGTCCGGCACCCAGGTCAGCTCGAACGGCGGCCTGAAGGTACGCGGCTGGTTCGACAACGAGTGGGGCTTCGCCAACCGGCTCCTCGACCTGTCCCGGCTCCTGGGCCGGGCCGACCCCGAACCGGCCCCGGAGTCGATACACGTCGGGTGGAGTCTCGCCTGACATAGGGTGGGCCGCGTGATCGGTTCCGACGACGTCCGCACCGCGGCTCTGCGCATCACCGGCCGCATCCGGCGCACCCCGGTCCTCGCCGGGGACGCGCAGGTGTGGTTGAAGCTCGAATACCTGCAGCACGCCGGGTCGTTCAAGACCCGCGGCATGCTCAACCAGATCCTGGCCGCGGCCGAACGCGGCGCACTCCCGCCGGCCGGCCTGGTCGCCGCCTCGGGCGGCAACGCCGGCCTGGCCGCCGCCTTCGCCGCCCGCGAACTGGGCGTCCCAGCCGAGGTGTACGTGCCGGTGACCGCGCCGCCGGTGAAGGTGGCCAAGCTCGGCAAGATGGGCGCCCGGGTCACTCAGGTCGGCTCGGAGTACGCCGAGGCCGCGGCCGCCGCGACCGTACGGGCGCAAGAGACCGGAGCGTTGTTCGTGCACGCCTACGACGACGCCGACATGATGGCCGGCAACGGCACCCTCGGCCTGGAACTGCTCGAGCAGCTGCCCGGCGGACTCGACACCGTGCTGGTCGCGGTCGGCGGCGGCGGCCTGATCGGCGGCGTCATCGCCGCCCTGCGCGACACCGCCCGGGTCGTCTCGGTCGAGCCGGTGACCGCTCCCGCCCTGCACGACGCGCTGGCCGCCGGCGGCCCGGTGGACGTGCCCGTCTCCGGGGTGGCCGCCGACTCGCTGGGCGCCCGACGGGCCGGGACGCTGCCGTACGAACTGGCCGCCGCCGCGGGGATCACCTCGCTGCTGGTGGCCGACCAGGCCATCGTGGACGCCCGGCGGCGGCTGTGGGACGACTACCGGATCGTGGTCGAGCACGGCACGGCGGCCGCCTACGCCGCACTCACGTCCGGGGCGTACGTCCCGGCCGAGGGCGAGCGGGTCGTCGTGCTGCTCTGCGGGGCCAACACCGACCCGGCCGACCTGGCTTAGGCTGTTCTGTCGTCCAGGTACTGCAGCAGGTCGTAGGCGGCCCGTTCGACGTCCTTGTGCCGCCACTCGGCCGCCCGGTACACGCAGGCGATCAGGCCGGTGCGGTGCACCCGCCGCAGGTCGCCGTAGACGAACGCGTACCGCCCCTTGGTCTCGTCGCCCGCGCCCTCGGTCAGGCCGAGGAACCACCGGCCGTACTCGTCCCAGCCGTGCGACTGAAGGTACGCGTTCTCGTCCGCCGCCTTGGGCTGCACGTCGCCCCAGTCGCTGTCCAGGACGTACTGGCGGGAGTCGATCAGCTTGCGCGCGTGATCGACCGCGGCCGGATTCAACGAGTACGACGCCATACCCTCGATGATCGGTCCAGGACCGCGACCAGCGCCAGCATCGCCACGAGGAATCCGCTGAACCAGAGCATCGCGGTGGTCACGGCCACGAACCGGGTGGCGATGCCGAGCCCCAGCGACGGCCCGATCAGACCGAGGTACGCGATCAGGAACAGACGCGTGCCCGTGCCCAGGCCGCCCAGGTTGGCCGGCGGCGATCAGCCAGAACGCCGCGCCGTGGCGCGTGGAGCTCCGCTGGGGGACTGCGGTCATCCCGGACATTTCCCCACCCTGCGCCGGATCGACCATCTCGTCCAACGAAGGTTCATGTGCGGCCCTGCGGAATTCCCGTTCGCGGGGCGGCGTTGATCGTGCCATGCTCGCAGAGATCCGCACCCGCGTCACCGTCCCGCTGAAGTTCGCCGACGGGTACGCGACGACGGCCGAGGTGATCACCTTCACCGGGCTCGCCGACGGGCGGGAACACCTCGCGCTGGCCCTCGGCGACGTCGCGAACGCCGAGGTCCCGCTGGTCCGGCCGCACTCCGAATGCCTCACCGGCGACGTCTTCTCGTCGGAGCGGTGCGACTGCGGGCCCCAGCTGCGCGAGGCCGTCGAGCGGATCGCCGGCGTCGGCGGATACCTGCTCTACCTGCGCCAGGAGGGTCGGGGCATCGGCCTGTACGCCAAGCTCGACGCGTACGCGCTGCAGGACCTCGGGATGGACACGTACGAGGCGAACCGGGCTCTCGGGCATGCCGACGACGAGCGGGACTACACCGCGGCCGCGCAGATGCTGGACGCTCTCGGCGCCGGCCGGATCGACCTGCTGACCAACAACCCGGACAAGCCGGCGCAACTGCGCTCGCTGGGCGTCGACATCCGGACCGTACGGCCGACCGCAGTGCACGCCTCCGCCTCGAACGTGCGGTATCTCGAAGCCAAGGTGTCGCACACCCACCACACCCTGGATCTGCCGGCGGCCGTCTGACATTGCGGTTGCCGCTCAGTGATCGGGCGGGTGCGCCGAAGGTTCCGACGTGGGAATCGAGGGCGTCAACGCGCGGATCGCCGACATCCAGAGCCGCATCATTGCGCTGCAGACGCAGCCGAAGACGGCACCGGGCACCACGAGCACCAGCACCACGTCCACCGGGGGCGCGACGACGGCCAGCGGGGCCGCGTTCGCCGGCTACCTGTCCGACGCGGTCGGCTCGTCCTCGCCCGCCGCCTCTCCCTCCTCCTCCTCCTCCTCCTCCTCCGCCGCCGCCGACAAAACCTACAAGCTGAACGCGCAAGGGATTCCGACCGACCTGGCCGCGTACGGCAACGGGCACATCCCGGCCGGCGCGCTGGAACCGGTGGGCGACACCAGTCACAAGCTGTGGGCGCCGGCCGCGGAGAACATGACGCGGATGATCACCGACGCCAAGAAGGACGGCGTGACCATCGGCATCAACGAGACCTACCGGCCGTACTCGGAACAGGTCGATCTGGCCAAACGCAAAGGCCTCTACTCGCAGGGCGGTCTGGCGGCCAAGCCCGGCACCAGCGAACACGGCTGGGGTATGGCCACCGACCTCGAACTCAACTCGTCGGCCCAGTCCTGGATGAAGAAGCACGCGTCCGACTACGGGTTCGTCAACAACGTTCCGCGGGAGTCGTGGCACTGGGCGTACAAACCGAAGTCGGCCTGAAGGCGCCCAGATCCGCCCGGGCGTGCCAGGTCAGCACCAGCAGGGCCGCCGTCAGGACGACCTCGAAACCGAGCCAACGGCGGATCCAGGCTCACGGTGGGGAAGCCGGTGTAGAAGTTTTCGCCGGTGCGTCCAGGTGGGGCAGTTTGTCGTAGGCGCGGACGATGTCGATGCGGGCGATCCGGCCGGCGGCCACGGTGAAGGCCAGCACGGTGTCGACCACGCCGTCGTGGAGGTGGGCCAGTCCGAGCTCGCCGTTGACCGAGACCATCTCCATCCGGTCGCCGTCGCCCAGCCGGCCTGCCCAGTGGGCCAGGAACCGGGCCGCCGTCTCGGCGCCCTCGACCGGGCGGCGGGCGGTCATCGGCCGGCCGCCGCCGTCGGTGACCACCACGACATGCGGGTCGAGGACGGCGATCAGGTCGCCGAGACCGCCGCCGGCCGCGGCCCGCATGAAAGCCACTACGGCCCGGTCGTGCTCGCCGCCGGCCACCGGCACCCGGGGGGTGCCCGACCGCACGTGCGCCCGGGCCCGGGTGGCGAGCTGCCGGACGGCGGCGGGCGTACGGCCGACCACGTCGGCGACCTCACCGAACGGCATGCCGAACAGATCGTGCAGCACCCATGCGACCCGTTCGCCCGGGGTCAGCAATTCGAGTACGACCAGCAGCGCGTAGCTGACCGACGAGTCCAGGGTGACCCGGTCGGCGGGGTCGGTCTCCGGCACGGTCCAGGCCACCAGCGGCTCGGGCAGCCACGGTCCGACGTAGGCCTCGCGCCGCACCCGGGCCGACCGCAAGATGTCCAGCGCCGCCCGGGACACCGCGACGACCGACCACGCCTCGACGTCCAGCACAGGGTCGCGCCCGTCGGCCGCGGCCAGCCGCAACCAGGTGTCCGCGACCACGTCCTCCGCTTCGCTGTACGAGCCGAGGACCGCGTACGCGACCCGCACCAGCCGGGCCCGGACGGCGTCGTAGGCGGCGGCCAGGTCGTCCTCGCGCGTCATCGGGGCGACATCTCGGGGACCGCCAGCCACTCGTCGAACGTCTGCGTGCCGCGGGGACCGGGGCCGGTGGGCAGCAGGCCGCCGTGCCGCAACTGGTGGCCGACGGCGCCGGGCAGCCGCAGCGGGACGACGACCTTGCGCAGCCGCCGCGCCTTCACCACCTGCCGCGCCATCGCCACCATCAGCTTGTCCTCGGGTCCGGCAAGTTCCGGGGCGAGCCCGAGCGGCGGACCAGTCGCGACCGCGACCAAAAGCTCGGCCACCTCCCGGGCGGCGACGGGCCGGCTCAGCATCGCCGGCACCGGGGCGAACGGGCCGATCGCGCCGGCCAGCAACTGCGCCGCGAACTCGTGGAACTGGGTGGCCCGCTGCACCGTGGACGGCACCGGTCCGGCCAGGACGAGCTCTTCCTGCCGCCGTTTTCCGGCGTAGTAACCGAGCCCGACGCGGTCGACGCCGACGATCGACAGCGCGACGTGGTGCCGCACCTTCGCCGACGCGGCCGCCCGCAACAGAGTGGCGGTCACGGTCTCGAAGAACGCGATCGACGCCGTACGGCTGGTGGTGGTGACGTTGGTGACGTCGATGATCGCGTCCGACCCGGCGAGTGCCCGATCCAGGCCGGCGCCGTTCGTCAGGTCGACCCCGGTCGACCGGGCGATCACCACCGGCGAGTGCCCGCGCTCGCGGGCCACCTCGACCACCATCGTTCCGACCAGCCCGGTCCCGCCCGCGACGGCGATCCGCATCTCGTCCCCCTCGCTGCTTCCGGCCTTGCTGTTGCTCCCGGCCGTGTTGATGCTCTCGGGTCAGGACGAGACAGAGCCCGCGGTTGTGACACCAGGCGGTCAGGCTCGGCAGATCAGCTCGCCGTTGGGCACGATCAGCCAGCCGTCCGGATCCGCGGCCCACTGCCGCCAGCCGTCGGAGATGCGCTGCAGGTCCTCCGCGGTGGCCTCGTCGCGCTCCAGCGCGGACCGGGCCATGTCCGACTTCAGAACGCGGTCGGCCCACATGCCGCCCCACCACGCGCGGTCCACGGGGGTCGCATAGCACCACGCACTCGCCGACGGTGCGACGTCGGTGAAGCCGGCCGCGTGCGCCCACGACAGCAGGCGCCGGCCCGCGTCGGGCTCGCCGCCGTTGCCGCGCGCGACCCGCTCGTACAGGTCCAGCCACTCGTCCAGGGCAGGCACCTCGGGCCACCAGGTGAAGGCGGCGTAGTCGCCGTCCCGGACCGCCACGATCCCGCCCGGCCGGGTGACCCGGCGCATCTCGCGCAGGGCGGCCACCGGGTCGCCGAGATGCTGCAGCACCTGGTGGGCGTGCACGACGTCGAAGGTGTCGTCGGGGAAGTCGAGCGCGTGCACGTCGCCGACGGCGAAGTCGACGTTGGTCCCCCCGCGCCGGGTGATCTCGGCCCGGGCCAGATCGAGCGCGTCCGCGGTGACCTCGAGCGCCGTGACGCGGGCCACCCGGCCCGCCAGGTCGGCGGTGATCGTGCCCGGCCCGCAACCGACGTCCAGCAGGCGCGCGCCGGAAGTCAGGTGCGGCAGCAGGTAGCCGGCCGAATTTTCTGCGGTCCGCCAGCGGTGTGAGCGCAGAACCGATTCGTGGTGCCCGTGCGTATAGACAGCAGCCATGCCGTCGACGGTAGCCCTTTCGTCTTCAATAGTGGGACGACAATCTCACGATTCGGATAGGCGTTTTTCTGATGGAGGAGGTCAGGACGTATTTTCGTACCTATGAGAATCGGTATCGTCGGCGCGACGGGACAGGTCGGTGGCGTCATGCGCCGCATCCTGGCCGAGCGCGAGTTCCCCGTGGACCAGCTTCGTCTCTTCGCGTCGGCCCGATCGGCCGGCCGCACCCTGCCGTGGGCGGACCGCGACGTCACCGTCGAGGACGCGGCCACGGCGGACTACCGCGGACTCGACATCGTGCTGTTCTCCGCGGGCAAGGGCAGCGCTCTCGCCCTGGCGCCGGCGGTGGCCGACGCCGGTGCGGTGGTGATCGACAACTCGTCGGCCTGGCGCATGGACCCGGACGTACCGCTGGTGGTGGCCGAGGTGAACCCGGCGGCGGCGGCCAACCGGCCCAAGGGGATCATCGCCAACCCCAACTGCACCACCATGGCGGCGATGCCGGTGCTGCGCCCGCTGCACGACGAGGCCCAACTGGTGGCCATGGTCGCCACTACGTACCAGGCGGTCTCCGGCGCCGGGCTGGCCGGCGTGGCCGAGCTCGACGAGCAGGTGCAGAAGGTGGCCGACCGGGCCGCCGAGCTGACCTTCGACGGGCGCGCGGTCGAATTCCCGGCGCCGCGCAACTTCGCCCGGCCGATCGCGTTCAACGTGCTGCCGCTGGCCGGTTCGATCGTCGACGACGGCCGGGGCGAGACCGACGAGGAGCACAAGCTGCGCAACGAGAGCCGGAAGATTCTCGACATCCCCGCGCTGCTGGTCTCCGGCACGTGCGTCCGGGTGCCGGTTTTCACCGGGCACTCGCTGCAGGTGAACGCGCGGTTCGCCCGGCCGCTGTCGCCGGAGCGCGCGACTTCACTCCTCGCTTCGGCGCCCGGCGTCGAACTGTCCGACATTCCGACGCCGTTGCTCGCCGCCGGCCGCGATCCTTCGTACGTCGGCCGGATCCGCGCGGACGAGACCGTCGAGAACGGGCTGGCGCTGTTCATCTCGAACGACAACCTGCGTAAGGGCGCGGCCCTCAATGCGGTTCAGATCGCGGAGCTGCTGGCGGCCCAGGCGTAGGGCCTCGGCTGTACCCCTGCCGTAGCACCGATGCCCGTCCCGTGAGTCGCGGGGCGGGCATTTTTTCGTCCGATCGGGGAGTCTTCTCGACAATCCACATTGGAAATTCTGGACTTTTTGCCCGAATCGGTAGCGCATGGTCGGTTTGAGGTGCACAGTGTTTTCATGAACGACAGTGGGCCTGGCGGGGGCGGCTTCTTCTGGTGCCTCCGCGACAGCCGAGTTGAGACGGGCGATGACCTGTGTCCCGCCCAGTACCGGCTCGGCCCCTACGCCACGGCTGACGAAGCGTCGCGGGCACTCGAGACGGTCGAGAAGCGCAATGCGGAGTGGGACGCCGAGGATGCCCGCTGGACAGGGGAGAAAGGCTAGACCGGCGCCGACTTCCTGCGTCCAAGCCGGATCGCACTCTCGAAGTCTCCAGGCGGAGACGAGCCCGCAGTCATTCGCAAGGAGGAAACATCCCGATGCCCGCTGCCACCAAGGCGCCCACCCGCGCGGCCGCGTCCGCCGGCACGGCGACGAAGGCGACCGCCGCGCGTACGCCGGCGACCACGCGCAAGCCGGCCGCTTCTCGGACCACGGCCGCCAAGGCGCCGTCGACGAAGACGGCGACCGCTGCCAAGTCCACGGCTGCCAAGTCCACGGCCAAGAAGTCGACGGCTGCCAAGTCCACGGCCAAGAAGTCGACGGCTGCCAAGTCGACGGCTGCCAAGTCCACGGCTGCTCGCCCGGCGGCTGCCGAGAAGGCCACCGCGACCAAGACCGCTACGGCGACCAGGTCTGCGACGGCCGGCACCCGCGCCACCAGGACCACGACGGCCCGCAAAGCCACCGCCGCCAAGCCGGCGGCGACCCGTACGGCCACCGCGACGAAGGCCGGCGCGAAGTCGGCCGCAACCAAGGCCACGGCGAAGTCGACCACCGGCCGCACGACCGCGGTCAAGAAGGCTTCCACGGCGACGCGCCCCACGGCGACCAATTCGGCGGCGGCCAAGGCGACCACGGCGAAGAAGGCCGCCGCGACCAAGGCGACCGCGGCCAAGCGGACGACGGCCCGTCCGGCGACCGCGACCAAGACCAGCCGTCCGAGCGCGACCAAGCGCCCAGCGACCGCGGTCAAGCGTCCGGCCATCGCGGCCAAGCGGATCTCGGCGGCCACGTCCACGGTCAAGCCGGCCGTGGTCAGTGCAACCGCCGACGAGATCGCGACAGCGATGACCCCGGCCACGCTGAGCGCGACCGCCACCCGCCCGGCGGCGACCCGGACGGCAACCGCCCGGACCGCAGCCAAGAAGATCAAGGCGGCGGCCAAGAAGACCGCGGCCAAGAAGTCGGCCGCGAACACTGCGCCGGCGTCGAAGACGGCGGCCAAGAAGGCGCCGGCGAAGAAGTCGGCGGCGAAGAAGGTCACGGCGACGAAGTCGTCGGTGGCCAAGAAGTCGGCCGCGACGAAGGCGGCCAAGAATTCGGCCGCTTCCAAGACCGTCGCCAAGAAGGCGCCGGCGTCGAAGTCCACCGCGTCGAAGTCCACGGCCGCCAAGGCGACGGGGGCGAAGAAGGCGCCGGCCAAGAAGGCGGCGACCCGGACGGCGGCGACCCGGACGGCGGCGGCCCGGACGGCGGCGGCCCGCACGGCGGCGACGAAGACAGCGCCGGCGTCGAAGACGGCGGCCAAGAAGGCGCCGGCGAAGAAGTCCACGGCGACCAGGTCGACGGTGGCGAAGACCGCCGCGACGAAGACGGCCGCGAAGAAGGCGACGGCGGCGAAGCGGACGGCGGCCAAGAAGGCGCCGGCCAAGCGGACGGCTGCCGCTCGCTGATTGACCGCCGCACGCGGTAAGCGGGGTCACGCCGTCACGGCGTGGCCCCGCCTGCTGTGGAGAACCGCCGGAAAATGTCGTACCCCGGGCCTACTCTCGGCCCACCCATGACGGGCGGGGTGGCGCGCTCGGGAGCGGCCAGCCGGCGCGCGCGGAAGCGGCCGGCCCGCGCGCGGGAGCGGCCAGCCGGCGCGCTCGGGTGACCTGCGTCGGCGGCGGCTTCCCGGCCTGGTAGGAATGACCCCGTGCCGATCAAACGGGTGTGGGCGCCGCAGATGGACTTCTCGGTGCTGCGGCGGGAACTGCAGTTGCCGGACGAGTTCCCGGCCGATGCGTTGCGGGAGGCCGAGGAGGCCGCGCGGAGCACGCCGGCGCCGGCCGCCGACCGTACGGACATTCCCTTCGTGACCATCGACCCGGCCACGTCGAAGGATCTCGACCAGGCGATGCACCTGAGCCGGCGGGACGGCGGCGGGTACCGGGTGCGGTACGCGATCGCCGACGTCGCGAGCTTCGTCCGGCCGGGCGGTGCGCTCGAAGCCGAGACCTGGCGGCGCGGGCAGACGATCTATCTTCCGGACGGCCGGATCCCGTTGCACCCGCCGGTGCTCAGCGAGGGCGCGGCCAGTCTGCTACCCGACGCCGACCGCCCGGCCGTGCTGTGGACCATCGACCTGGACGCGGACGGCGCCATCGCGGCCGTGGAGCTGGAACGGGCCCAGGTCCGCAGCCGGGCCAAGCTCAGCTACGACGGAGTGCAGCCGGGAAGTGCGCCCGAGCCGATCGCGCTGCTGGCCGAGTTGGGCACGTTGCTGGCCAAGCGGGCGGCGGACCGCGGCGCGGTCAACCTGCCGCTGCCGGAGCAGGAGGTCGAGCCGGACGGCGACGGGTGGCGGCTGGTGCTGCGGGCGCCGCTGCCGATGGAGGACCACAACGCGCAGATCTCGCTGCTCACCGGCATGGCCGCGGCCAAGCTGATGCTGGACGGCCGGGTGGGGCTGCTGCGCACCATGCCGGCGCCGAAGCCGGAGGCGGTGGCCAAGCTGCGGGCGGCGGCGGCGTCGCTGGGCGTCGACTGGCCCGCGGACGTAGGGGTGGGCGCGGTCGTGGCGAGTGTGGATCCGGGGACTCCGCGCGGGGCCGCGTTCGTCGACCAGGCCGCCGATCTGCTGCGCGGGGCCGCGTACACCCCGTTCGACGGCACGCCCCCGGCCGAGACCGGGCACGGGGGTGTGGGGGCGCCGTACGCCCACGTCACGGCGCCGCTGCGGCGACTGGCCGATCGGTACGCGACCGAGGTCTGCCTGGCTCTGCACGAGGGCCGGGACGTGCCGGGCTGGGCCCGCGACGCGTTGCCGAAGCTGCCGAAGGCGATGAGCGACAGCGACCGGGTGGCGGGCGCGGCCGGCCGGGGCGCGGTCTCGCTGGCTGAGGCGGTGCTGCTGGAGGGCCGGGTCGGCGAGACCTTCGACGCCGCGGTGCTGGACGTGGACGAGAAGCGGCCGCTGGGCACGGTCGCGATCGACGACCCGGCCGTACGGGCGAGATGCACCGGCGGGCTGCCCCTGGGCGAACGGGTCGGCGTCCGGTTGACCGTCGCCGACCCGAAGGCCCGGAACGTCGAGTTCGAAAAGATCTAACTATTCGAACGTGTGCTCGGCCGCCGGGAACTCGCCGTGGCGGACCTCGTCGGCGAACTGCCGGGTGGCGTCGCCGAGCACGGTGGCCAGGTCGGCGTACTTCTTCACGAACCGCGGCGCCTTACCCGTGCGCAGCCCGGCCATGTCCTGCCAGACCAGCACCTGGGCGTCGGTGTCGGGACCGGCGCCGATGCCCACGGTCGGGATTGTGAGCTCCTTGGTGACCTGCTTGGCCACCTCGCCCGGCACCATCTCCAGCACCACGGCGAACGCGCCCGCCTCGGCCACCGCGTGCGCGTCGGCCAGCACGTCGGCGCCGCCGTTCTCGCGGCCCTGCACGCGATAGCCGCCGATCACGTGCTCGCTCTGCGGGGTGAAGCCGATGTGCGCCATCACGGGAATGCCGGCGCCGGTCAGCGCGGCGATCTGCGCGACGACCCGGCGGCCGCCCTCGAGCTTGACCGCATGCGCGCCGCCCTCCTTCATGAACCGGACCGCGGTGCGCAGAGCCTGCGTGGGGCCCTCCTCGTACGAGCCGAAGGGCAGATCGGCCACGATCAGCGACGTCTTCGTGCCGCGCACCACCGCCCGTACGAGCGGGAGAAGCTCGTCGACGGTGACTCCTACCGTCGTCTCGTACCCGAACACGTTGTTGGCGGCGGAGTCACCGACCAGCAGAACCGGCACGCCGGCCGCGTCGAAGATGCCGGCCGTGTACTGGTCGTACGACGTCAGCATCGGCCAGCGGTCGCCCCGCACCTTGGCGGCGAGCAGGTCCCGGGTCCGTACCCGGCGGGTTGGCGGACCGCCGTACAGAGTTGTCACCTCGGACATCGGACTCTCCTTCCCTCGAGGCCGCACCGCGCGGTCCCCGGGTCTGGATCCGATGGTCGCACCGTGGCGGCGTCCCTGGTCAGGGGTCAGTGCAAACTCTCACACACCTTCTCGAAACCGGTTCGTAATGGGGAGACGACGATCACGGCCGAACGCCTTGACGGAGATCTTGGTACCCGGCGCGGACTGCCGGCGCTTGTATTCGGCCAGGTCGACCATGCGCAGCGTCCGGTCGACCAGCGCCGGATCGTGGCCGGCGGCGACCAGGTCGTCGCGGCCCTGGTCGTTGTCGATGTAGCCGTTGAGGATGGCGTCCAGCAGCTCGTAGTCGGGCAGCGAGTCGGAGTCCAGCTGGCCCGGCCGCAGCTCGGCCGACGGCGGCTTGGTGATCGAGTTCTCCGGGATCGGCGGCTCGGTGCCGCGCCGCACGGCGTCGGCGTTGCGCCACCGGGCGAGGTCCCAGACAACCGTTTTGGGCACGTCCTTGAGCGGGTTGAAGCCGCCGACCGAGTCGCCGTACAGCGTGGAGTAGCCGACCGCGAGCTCACTCTTGTTACCGGTGGTGAGGACGAGGTGTCCCTCCTGGTTCGACAGCGCCATCAGGATCACGCCCCGGACCCGCGCCTGGAGGTTCTCCACGGCCAGCCCGGACAGCGACATGTTGGCCAGGAACGCGTCCACCATCGGCTGGATCGGCTCGGCGCGGTAGTCCAGGCCGGTGCGCTTGGCCAGGTCGGCGGCGTCGTCCTTGGAGTGCGACGACGAGTAGCCGCTGGGCATGGAGACGCCGACGACCCGGTCCGGGCCGAGCGCGTCGACCGCGATCGCGGCCACCACCGACGAGTCGATGCCACCGGACAGGCCGAAGACGACCGACCGGAAGCCGTTCTTGTCCACGTAGTCGCGCAGGCCCATGGTCAGCGCCGACCAGATCTCCTCCTCGTCGGTGATCCGCGGCGCGATCCCGCCGTCGGCCCGGCCGGCACCGATCGGCCGCGGCGCTTGCGGGAGGTCGATCCGGACGATGGCCATCTCACGGTCGGGCGGCGCCTCGCCGCCGGGCGACTCGTCCGACCGGCCGACCAGCGCGGGGCCGGTGCCGGGGTCGTTCGGGTCCTCGTTCGCAGCCGGCAGGTCGAGGTCGTGCACCAGCAGTTCCTCGGTGAACTGGCCGGCCCGGGCCAGCAGCTCGCCGTCGGCGGTCACGATCATCGAGTCGCCGTCGAAGACGAGCTCGTCCTGGCCGCCGATCATGTTCACGTACGCGATGGTCGCGCCCGCCTCGGCCGCCCGTCGCTTGACCAGCGCGAGGCGTACGTCGTCCTTGTTCAGCTCGTACGGCGAGGCGTTGATGTTGACCACCAGGCCGACGCCGGCCCGGCAGGCGGCGGCGAACGGGCCCCCCGTCTGCCACAGGTCCTCACACACGGTGAGCGCGATGTCGACGCCGGCGTAGCGCACGACGGTCAGCGACTCACCCGGCTCGAAGTACCGGTCCTCGTCGAAGACGCCGTAGTTGGGCAGGTGGTGCTTGAAGTACGTGGCCACCACCTCGCCGCCGAGCAGCAGCGCGGACGCGTCCCGCCGGCCGCTGCCCGCAACGGCCGCGGCGCTGGTCGGTGCCGGCCCGTCCGCGTCCACGTACCCGACCATGACGGCCAGGTCGCCGAGCCCGTCCGCGGCCAGGCCGGCGGCGAGTGCGCGGAGGCCGCGCCGGGAGGCCTCGACGAACGAGTCGCGGAAGACGAGGTCTTCGATCGGGTAGCCGGTCAGCATCATCTCGGGGAAGGTGACCAGCTGGGCTCCGGCGTCGGCGGCGGCACGGGACCGGCGGCGCACCGACGCGGCGTTGCCGGCGAAGTCTCCGACGGTCGAGTTCACCTGGGCCAGAGCGATCCGAAGGGTGGGCATGACGTCCATTGTTCCGCACCCGAAGCGTCGCCGAACGCCATGGTCAGCGTAATCTCTGCGTAATGGGGTGGGTGAAGACTGACCCGCCAGGGGATGGGCGAGGGGTGGTCGTGGACCGACAGCAGGAGTTCGTGCTTCGTACGCTCGAGGAGCGCGACATCCGTTTTGTCCGGCTCTGGTTCACCGACGTGCTCGGCACGCTGAAGAGCGTGTCGGTGGCTCCGGCGGAACTGGAGTCCGCCTTCGAGGACGGCATGGGCATCGACGGCTCGGCCATTGAGGGTTTCGCCCGCGTCTACGAGTCCGACATGGTCGCCATGCCCGACCCGACCACGTTCCAGGTCTTCCCGTTCGAGGGTGGCGTCAGCGGCGAGAGCGCCCGGATGTTCTGCGACATCCTGCTGCCCGACGGCAACGCCGCCTGGGCCGACCCGCGGCACGTGCTGCGCCGCGCGCTGGCCCGCGCGGCCGAGAAGGGCTTCACCTTCTACACGCATCCCGAGATCGAGTTCTTCCTGATCCAGGACGGGCCGCTGGACGGCTCGGTGCCGATCCCGGTGGACACCGGCGGCTACTTCGACCACACGAGCCACTCGATCGCCCGCGACTTCCGCCGCCAGGCCGTGCTGTCGCTGGAACGGATCGGCATCTCGGTCGAGTTCAGCCACCACGAGGTCGCCCCCGGCCAGCAGGAGATCGACCTGCGGTACGCCGACGCGCTGACCACCGCCGACAACATCATGACGTTCCGGCACGTGGTCAAGGAGGTGGCGCTGTCCCAAGGCGTACGCGCGACCTTCATGCCCAAGCCGTACACCGACCAGCCCGGCAGCGGCATGCACACGCACCTGTCGCTGTTCGAGGGCGAGCGCAACGCTTTCTACGACGGCGACGACCCGGCCAAGCTGTCCAAGACGGCCCGGGCCTTCATCGCCGGCCTGCTGGTGCACGCGCGGGAGTACACCGCCGTCACCAACCAGTGGGTCAACTCGTACAAGCGGCTGTTCCCGCTGCAGCTGCCGGACCGGATCACGGAGTCGCCGGCGTTCGTCAGCTGGGGCCACCTGAACCGGTCGGCGCTGGTCCGCGTGCCGGCCTTCGGCAAGTCCAACTCGGCCCGGGTCGAGGTGCGCTCGATCGACTCGGCGACCAACCCGTACCTGGCCTTCGCGGTCATGCTGGGCGCCGGCCTCAAGGGCATCGAGGAGGGGTACGAGCTGCCCCCGGGCGCCGAGGACGACGTCTGGTCGCTGTCCCCGGCCGAGCGCAAGGCGATGGGGTACGACGCGCTGCCGGAGAACCTGGCCGAGGCGATCGACGTGATGAGCAAGTCCGAACTGGTGGCCGAGGTGCTGGGCGAGCACGTCTTCGACTTCTTCCTGCGCAACAAGCGGGCCGAGTGGGAGCAGTACCGGCGCGAGGTCACGCCGTACGAACGGGAGCGGTACCTCAGCACGTTATAGCTGAGTACGCCAGAGATCGGGTTTCCGCTACGGTGTGCACCGTGTTCGCTGATCTGCTCTCCGGCGCCGGCCGTAGCATCGTGTTCGGTCTGCTCGGCATCGGCCTGATGGCCCTCGGTTTCGTGCTCGTGGACCTGCTCACGCCGGGCAAGCTACGCAACCTGATCTGGGTCGACAAGAACCCCAACGCGGCGATGCTGCTGGCGGCCAACCAGCTCGGCATCGCCGCGATCGTGTTCACCGCGATCTTCACCAGCTACGACGACTTCGGCCAGGGGCTGCTGTCCACCTTGATCTTCGGGATCATCGGGATCGCGGTGATGGGCTTCGCCTTCGTCGTGCTCGACTGGTTGACCCCCGGAAAGCTCGGCGACGTCATCGGCACGCCCGAGCGTCACCCGGGCGCGATGGTCAGCGCGGCCTCGCACTTCGGAGCGGCGCTCATCGTCTGCGCCTGTATCGCCTAAGGCTCTATCTCGAAAGGCTTAGGCCGTACGGATACGTCCGTTTGAGGACCCTGTGCGACCAACGTCCGGTTTTACCGTGTCCCGGTGACATGGCGGCGTTACGTCCTCCCGGAAATCCTCGGCAACGTGGCCGCGGTCATCGCGGCCGGCCTGACCCATCGGACCGGCTCGGTGGCCGTGTCGGTCGGGGCGACGATCGTGGCCGAGACCATCGGCTACTACGCGCCGTTGATATGGCGCGACCGGCAGCTCCATCCGAGCTTCCGGGCTCAGCTGCCCGGCCTGTTGGTCGAGTTCGGACCGGCCGAGGTGCTGGACACCGTGCTCTTCCGGCCGGCGTTGATGTGGGCCGCGCCGATCGTGCTCGGCCACCTCACGGCCGGTGTGCTGATCGGCAAGCTGGCCGCCGACCTGGTCTTCTACGCGGCCGTCGGTCCCTGCCGCAAACTCCGGCTCCGCCTCTTCCCGGCCCCGCGAACCTCAGCCCCGCAACCCTCAGCCCCGCAACCCTCAGCCCCGCAACCCTCAGCCCCGCAACCCGCAGCCCCGCGACCCTCAGCCGGACCCGGCGCCCCGGCCGAAGTCGCCGATGGCGGTGCTGCCGGAACGCCGTATCTCCGGGATGTCCTCGGTGATCGCGGCGGCCACCATGATCACCGGGATCGCGATCAGCTGGGCGATCGCCAGCACGTGCCCGAGCGGGACGGTGGCCAGCACCAGCGCCGCCGAACCGAACCGGAACCACACGCCGCGCAGCCGGAACAACGCCAGGAAGACCCCGTGCCCGGCCAGGTACAGCGCGACGCCGCCGGCCAGCGTGACCGCCTCACCCCAGTGCGCCGGCTCGAACGCGTGGCCGATCACCTTGTGGATGCCGACCGCCGCCACCACGATGCCGAGCAACATCGGGAAGAGGGCGTAGCCGTAGGCGTACAGGGCCAGCCGCGCCCGCACGTTCTCATGCGTACGGGCCAGCACGTGCTCGGCCCGGTCGTCATCCCCGGCGAAGTAGAACCACCACAGGTAGTACGCGATGGTCAGCCCCAGCAACGCGACGAGGATCTCGCCGACGCCGATGTGCTTGTCCGCGAATCCGATGCCGATCGCCACGATGGATTCGCCGATGGCCACGATGACCACCAGCCCGTGGCGTTCGGCGAAATGTCCGGCGGCGATCGCGTGCACCCCGGCCCGGTTGCTCCAGCCGGCCAGGACCTGCACCAACGGCGCGGCCACCCAGCACAGGTGCCGCCACGGCTCGGGTAGGAACCCGCCCGCCAGCACCAGCAGCGCGGCCAGGATGTTGAGGGGGGTGATCACCCGCATCGCCCGCCGGGCGCTCGGTGTCGCCCGCTGGAACAGGACGGCGTGCACGACGTTGACCGCCAGGTAGCTGGCGCCGAACAGCCAGCCGTACTCGCCGAACGCCTCCGGGGCGGCGATCGCCATCAGCAGGAAGCCGGCCATGCCGATCAGCAGCAGCGTCCGCCGGGTG
The DNA here is from genome assembly GCA_964236515.1 of uncultured Actinoplanes sp. Classification (GTDB taxonomy): domain Bacteria; phylum Actinomycetota; class Actinomycetes; order Mycobacteriales; family Micromonosporaceae; genus Actinoplanes. The sequence continues at coordinate 131,764 of CAXSDA010000019.1, read as the reverse complement.
GAGCTGTTGGGGGCGATCGCGTTGGTCAGCCAGGCGTACCCGGAGTACATCCACCACACCACGGCCAGGATCAGGGTCACGTTGCCGAACGTGGCCCAGGTGAGGTGCTCGTACAGCGTCTCCGCCAGCTGGGTGATGATGAAGACGAACACCAGGTCGAAGAACAGTTCCAAGGTCGAGACGCGGAAGTCGCCGGACGGCTCGGTCATTCTTGTCGTACCCCCGCTCTACGGTTCTCGTCGTGAACCGTACCGATCGGCTGTACGCCCTTGTCGAGGAACTACGCGCCGTCGCGCCCCGGCCGCGCAGCGCACCCTGGCTGGCCACCCGGTTCGAGGTCAGCGCGCGCACGGTGGAGCGGGACATCAGCGCGCTGCAGCAGTCCGGCGTGCCGATCTGGGCCGAGCCGGGCCGCCGGGGCGGGTACTGCCTCGACCGGGTCCGCACGCTGCCGCCGGTGAATTTCACGCCGTCCGAGGCGGTCGCCATGGCCATGGCGCTGCCGAAACTGGCCGGCACGCCGTTCCACGCCACCGCCGCGGCCGCGCTGCGCAAGCTGGTGGCGGCCATGGGTCCCGCCGACGCGGCCGCGGCCCGCGACATGGCCGGCCGCATCCACCTCCTCGGCGGCGACGGCGGGTCGGCGCCCGTCCCGCGGCTGGTCGCCGACGCGCTGACCGCGGGCCGGGTGCTGCGGATCCGGTACGCCGACCGCACCGGCGCGGCCACCGTGCGCGAGATCGAGCCGCTGGGCTACGTCGGGACGCGGGTGCACTGGTATCTGGTGGCGTGGTGCCGGCTGCGGTCCGAGGTGCGCGCGTTCCGCACCGACCGGATCACCACCGCCACCGTGACCGCCGAGGTCCCGCCGTCGCGGTCGCTCGCGGCATCGGACCTCGACATCCCGGCGGACAAGTTGCGGCCGCTCGCCCTGCTCTAGCCTCCGGTTCTAATGCTCGGCCGGAGGGCTGTAGACGCCGATGTGGTTGCCGGTCGGGTCGAGCAGGTGGGCGAAGGTCAGCCCGCCCGGCTCGGTGAACGGCGCCACCAGCACCTTGCCTCCGGCCGCCTCGGCCCGCCGGCACGCCTCAGCCGGGTCGGCGACCATGACGTAGAAGATCGCGTAGTTGGGCGCCTGGCCGCCGGTCGCGTACACCCCGCCGCCCAGCCCGCCCTCGACCGGCGTCTTGATGATCCGGTAGGGCGCACCGCCGGCCGAGACCGAGTCGTCGTCGTTCTGGTAGGTCCAGCCGAACATGTCCGCGTAGAAGCGCTCGGTCACGGCCGGCTGGTCGGTCCCGATCTCGAACCAGCTGATCCCGTTGATGCCCGTCATGCCGTACCTCCCGAAGTTGGTGTGATGCACCGAGCTTCGCGGCCGCGCCCGACAGCGTCCTGTCGGTGTTTCCGAACCTCGCACCGGATAGCCTCGGAGGGTGGGCACTGCACTTGTCATCGAGAACGACCCGTCCGACGACCTGCGCCGGCTGGGGGAGTGGCTGACCGACGCCGGGCTGGAGCTGACCGTCGTCCGGCCGCACGCCGGCGAGGCGCTGCCGGAGACGCTGGACGACTACCTGGCGCTGATCGTGCTGGGCGGGGAGCAGGACGCGTTCTCCGACGACGCCGGGAAGCCCGGTGCGCCCTGGTTCCCGCAGCTCGAGGGTCTGCTGCGCAAAGCGGTGCGCAACCACGTGCCCACGCTCGGGGTCTGCCTGGGCGCCCAGCTGCTGGCCGCCGCGCACGGCGGCCTGGTCGAGCGCAGCACCTCAGGACCGGAGATCGGGCCGGGGCTGGTCGCCCGCCGCGACGCCGCCGACAACGACCCGCTGTTCAAGCGGGTGCCGCTGCTGCCGGACGTCGTGCAGTGGCACCACGACGAGATCACCGAGCTGCCGCTGAACGCGGTGCTGCTGGCCGCCTCCTCGCGGTACCCGAACCAGGCTTTCCGGCTCGGCGACCGGGCCTGGGGGCTGCAGTTCCACATCGAGTGCGACCCGGCCATGATCGCCGACTGGACCGTGTCCGACGCGGTCACGCTGGACGAGCTCGGGTACGACCCGGAGGTGGTGATCGAGGCGACCTCCGCCGTGCTGGCCGACGTGGAGGAGTCGTGGCAGCCGGTCGCGGCCCGGTTCGCCTCGCTGGCCCTGGGCACGCTGCCCGGCGCGGACATCCCGAACCCCGGCACCATGCGGACCCTGCCGCTGCTCGGGCAGTAGGCGATGACCAGGCCCAGCCGGCTCGCCCGGTACGGCTTCGGGGACAACGGCACCCGCGCCGTCGACCTGCTCGGCCCGACCGGGCTGCGGCTGTGGGACCTCGAGGCGCAGGAACCGGTCGACACCGCCGCGGCCGAGCTGCTGGGCGTCCTGTCCCGGGCGGCCGACCCGAACCTGGCGCTGCGCCAGCTGCACCGGCTGGTCGAGGCGGCCGGGCGGGCCGCGGACCGCAGCAACGGCGGCCCGGTCACCGGCCCCGGTGAGGAGATCACCGCCAACGCCGCCACCGGCGCCGTGCTGGACGCGCTGACCGCCGACACCGGCCTGCGGCGCCGGCTGATCGCGGTGCTGGGCGCCTCGTCGGCGCTGGGCGATCATCTGGTGGCCAACCCGGACGAGTGGCGGGAACTGGCCACCGGCAAGACCGGTCTGCCGCCGGCGGCCGAGGGGCGCCTGGAGTTCCGCGGCTCGATGGGCGCCGGGCCACCGACCGTGCCGGCGCTGCGGACCGCGTACCGCATCTCGTTGCTGCGCATCGCCGCGGCCGACCTGACCGGCGGCCGGGGCCTGGAGCCGACCATGGCCGCGCTGTCCCGCCTGGCCGACGAGACGCTGGCCGCCGCGTACACGATCGCGGTCGCCGGGCTGCCGGACGGCACGCCGGAACCGCGGCTGGCCGTGGTCGCGATGGGCAAGTGCGGCGGGTACGAGCTCAACTACGTGTCCGATGTGGACGTCATCTTCGTCGCCGCCGGGGACGAAGACCTGCCGGCCGGCACCACCGTCGCCGCCCGGCTGATCGAGATCTGCGGGCAGGTGGCGTGGCCGGTGGACGCGGCGCTGCGCCCGGAGGGGAGCCGGGGGCCGCTGGTCCGCACGCTCGCCAGCCATCAGGCGTACTACCGGCGCTGGGCCCGGACGTGGGAGTTCCAGGCCCTGCTGAAGGCCCGCCCGGCGGCCGGCGATCTGGCCCTGGCCGGTGAGTGGATCGACGATCTGGCCCCACTGGTCTGGCACGCGGCCGAGCGCCCGGAGGCCGTCGTCGACGTCCGGGACATGCGCCGCCGGATCATCGCCAACGTGCCCAAGGACAAGGTGGACCGGGAGATCAAACGCGGTCCCGGGGGCCTGCGGGACATCGAGTTCGCGGTGCAGCTGCTGCAACTCGTGCACGGCCGGATCGACGAGTCGCTGCGCGAGCCGGGGACGTTGCCGGCGCTGCGGGCGCTGGTCGCCGGCGGGTACGTGGGCCGCCAGGACGGCGAGACGCTGCTGCGCGGCTACCGGTTCCTGCGCAGCGTCGAGCACCGGCTGCAACTGCAGGACCTGCGCCGTACGCACACCGTGCCCGACGATCCGGCGGCGGTCCGCTGGCTGGCCGGCTCCCTCGGCTACACCGCCGTGCCCGGCCGCGACGCGGTCGGGGCGTTCCGCTCGGACTGGGTCGGGCACGCCGCCCAGGTCCGCCGGTTGCATCAGAAACTGCTGTACCAGCCGCTGCTGGAGGCGGTGGCCCGCGTGCCGGCCGAGGCGCTGCGGATGACCGAGGAGTCGGCCGGGCGGCGGCTGGAGATCCTCGGCTTCGCCGACCCGGCGGGGGCGCTGCGGCACCTGCAGGCGCTGACCGGCGGCGTGACCCGGACCGCGGCCATCCAGCGCACCCTGCTGCCGGTGCTGCTGGAGGACTTCGCCGACGCCCCCGAACCGGACCGCGGCCTGCTCAACTACCGCCAGGTCTCGGACAAGCTCGGCAGTACGCCGTGGTACCTGCGGCTGCTGCGGGACGGCGGCCCGGTGGCCGGTCGGCTGGCCCGGGTGCTGAGCCTCTCCCGGTACGCCACCGACCTGCTCATCCGCGACCCCGAGGCGCTCCGGCTGCTGGCCGAGGACGGCGAGCTGCTGCCGCGGCCGCGGGCGGTGCTGATCGACGGGTTCGCCGCGGTCGCCGACCGCTACCCGGACGACACCCGCAAGGCCATCACGGCCGTACGCGCGGTCCGGCGCCGGGAGTTGTTCCGGCTGGCCTGCGCCGACATCCTGAGCCGGGCCGGCGACCTCGCTCCGGCGACCACGGTGGACGTGGACGACATCGGGATGGCGCTGTCCGACGTCACCGACGCCACCCTGGGCGCGGCGCTGCGCATCGCCCGGCGGGTCTACGCCGGACCGGACGGGCTGCGGTTCGCGGTGATCGGCATGGGCCGGCTGGGCGGCTACGAGATGAGCTACCCGTCCGACGCCGACGTGCTGTTCGTCTACGACGGCGCGGCCGACCACGACGCCGCCCCGGCCGCGCACCGCATCGCCGAGGAGTTGCGCGGGCTGCTGGCCTCCCCGGCGCCCGACCCGCCGCTGGGCATCGACGCCGACCTGCGACCGGAAGGCCGGCAGGGGCCGCTGGTCCGCAGCCTCAACGCCTACCAGCAGTACTACGCCCGCTGGTCGAAGGTGTGGGAGTCGCAGGCGCTGCTGCGGGCCCGGTTCGTCTGCGGTGACGAGGATCTGGGGCTGGAGTTCGAGCGCCTGGCCGACGGCGTCCGCTACCCCAGCGGCGGCCTGACCCGGGAACAGGTGGTGGAGATCCGGCGACTCAAGGCGCGGGTGGAGACCGAACGGCTGCCGCGCGGCGCCGACCCGAACACCCACACCAAGCTCGGCCGGGGCGGACTGGCCGACGTCGAGTGGGCGGTTCAGCTGGTGCAACTGCGGCACGCGTACGCGGTCCCGGAGCTCCGCCTGACCCGGACCATCGACGCGTTGACGGCCGAGCGTGACGCCGGTTTGATCGGCCGGGCCGACGCGGCCGCGATGACGGCCGGCTGGACCCTCGCCGCCCAGGTCCGCAACGCGCTGACCCTGGTCCGCGGCCGCGCCACCGACCAGCTGCCGCGGCACGGCGACGAGCTGGCCGGCGTCGTCCAGCTCCTCGACGGCGGCGACCCGGGCGAGTTCGTCGACCGCTACCTGCGCCTGACCCGCCGCTCCCGCGCCGCGATGGAACGCGTGCTGGACTCCTGAGCGGGGCCTGCGAAGATGCCGGCGTGGACAGAACGTCGAGTCGCCGGGAGGCAACGGACGCGGTCACCGGACACGGGTGGCGATTCCTGCTCGGCACGGTGCGGACATCGGTGCCGGTCGGGTCGCCGGCTCAGGGGCCGAGCTGGTGGAGCTCGTGGTCGCGGTGTGCGGTGACGACGCCGACGGGTACCTGCGCATCGACGTCCGAGGCGGGAGCCGACGGCCGGGAGGATCCGATCGTCGATCCGGCGGGGGAGGGCCCGGGACACCACCTGGCCACCGGAGGGTCCCGCCCCGACCTCCGGCTCGTTATATTTGTCGGCATTGACTGACGAGGGCGTACGTCCGGACGGGATGGAACAGGCCGATGCCGCTGCCCGATGTGGACGCGTCCCGTGCCGTGCTGATCGGCACGGCCGGCTACCGCCACCTGGAGCCGCTGCCGTCCGTCGCCGACCACCTGTCCGCCCTGGCGGCGCGGCTGCGCGACCCGGATCTGTGGGGCCTGCCGGAGGAGCACTGCACTGTCGTCCTGGACCCGGGCTCGGCCGGCGAACTCCTCGACGTCGTGCACCGGGCGGCCCGGGAGGCCACGGACACGCTGCTGATCTGCTACGCCGGGCACGCGCTGCTGGACGACGGGTCGGAGCTGCTGCTGACCCTGCCGGGCTCGGACACCGAGCACCTGTACCGGTCGGTGCGCTACGCCGACCTGCGCCGCGAGATCCTGGGCGCGCGGTGCCGGGCCAGGGCGACGATCCTGGACTGCGCGTACGACGGGCCGGTCGTCCCGGATCTCGCGGACCGAGCGGCCGTGGACGGCGGCTGGCTGCTGATGGGCATGACGCCGGACGCCCCCGCCGTCACCGGTGAGCTGGTCAGTGTGCTCGACCGCGGCATCGCCGACGGACCGGACCTGATCGACACCGATGCGCTCTACCTGCGGATGCGCTCCACCGTCCGGCCGCAGCAGCGGTCGCGCCATCCGGGGCCGCCGATCACGTTGTTCAAGAACCGGGCGCCCCATCATGCGGCCGCCGAACTGCCCCGGATCGACGAGCGGCCGTACCTGCGGCTAACGCCGTCCGCACTGGCCGAGACGGTGGCCGCCTTACGCGCGGACGGGCGAGCCGACACCGCGGCGGCGGTCCTCGCGGCCGGCGGCCGGCACCGGCCGGACCAGGAGGTCGCCTCGATCATGGTCATGCTGGCCTCGCTCGGCCGGGCCGGGGACGTGGCCGAGGTGGCCTTCGCGGCCGCCACCCGCGACCCGCACGAGCTGCTCGGGATCTACCGGGTTCTGGTCGAGATCGACCAGCGGGCGGTTGCGCTGGGCCTGCTCAAAGTCGTGGCGATGGGGCTTCCCGAACGTACGGCCCGGCTGGTCGAGGCGCTGGAACCCACGGACGACGCCCTCGCCCTGCTGCTGCGGGCGGCGGTGGTGGCCGGCAAGGAGCGGCCGCGGCGCGTCGCCGACCTGTTCCACGCCCTGCTCCGCCAACCGCGGCGGGAGGCGGCCGATCTGCTGATGTCCGTGGCCCGGAGCGTCCTGACCCCGGAGAACCTGGCGGTGGTGGCCGACGAACTGCGCGACGGCGGCCGGGACGCGGTCGCCTACCCGTTGTACGGCGCGGCGGCGGACGCGGTGATCCGGCGCGAGCCGGCGCAGATCGCGCTGATGGTGGCCACGCTGGACGGTGACGCCGGGCGCGCCCTGGCCCGGGAGGCGGTGACGGCCTTCCGGACGTCGCGGCCGGACCGCCTGGCCGACCTGGTCGCCGCCCTCGAGGGCGCGGCGCTCGACGAGGCCGTCCACACGCTCGGCACCACGCTGCCGAGGGTGCGGCTCGACGAGATCTACCGGGAGCTGCGGGACCGCGGACGCGAGGAGGTCGCGTTCCGGCTCTACCTGGCCGCCGCCACCGACCGGCCGGTCGAGGACATCCTGCGCCTGCACGAGAGCCTGGTCGACCAGGGACGGCCGATGGACGCCCTCGACCTGCTGACGCACGCCGCCCAGGTGCGGCCGGTGGCCGACCTCGAACGGCTGACCACGGCCGGTACGGGCAGCGGCAACCGCCGCGTCTTCGCCGAGGCCGCGCGGCAGCGCCCGCACCGCTCGGCCGCGTTGTACCGGATCCTGTCGGCCCGCGACGACGGACGGCGGGAGCAGCTGGCCGCCGAGTTGCTGCGCCGCCCGGACGCCGACCTGGTCGCCGTGGTCGCGGACCTGCTGGAGTCCGGTGCCGGCATCGCCGCCCGGGACCTGCTGCGGGCCGCGGTCGGACCGTCCGGCGGCCGGATCCCGCAACGCCTGGCGGCCGCGGCCGTCGAAGGTGGTCAGACGCGGACCGCGCTGACCGTGGCCGAGCTGGCCGGCGATGACGAGCTGCCGGAGATCGTGGACGGGATCCGCCGCAGCTTCCCGGACCCGGCGGCGGCCGAACGCGCGGTCGCGCCGTACCTGGCCGAGCTGCCCCGGCAGGCCATCCAGGCCTGGTTCGGAACCGGCGACGGGGGTTCCGGCCTGCTCCACGCGCTGGCCGTCCGGCCCGCCGGCGAGCTTGTCACGGTGACGTCCGCGGTGACCCGGCCCGGGTCGACCGGAGCCGCCCGGGACCTGCTGGCGTCCGCCGCCGACCGGCCCCTCACCGGCGTCGCCGAGGTGATCATCGAGTTGCGGCGCCGGGGCGAGCGGGACCATCTCCGGACGTTCGTCGACGCGCTGCGGGACCGGCAACGGGCCGACACCGACTACTTCCAGTTGGCCAGCTGGCTGTGGCTGCTCGGCGAGCAGGACCTGGCCCGGCTGACGCTGCGGGACCGCCTGTGGCTGCCCGACGACCGGATCGGCGACACCCTGGCGCTGGCCGTCGCCGACCATCTCCACGCGTACGCCGTCTCCACCGGGATCCTGGGCTGGGCCTACCCCGACCTGATGGTGTCCGAGGACGTGAAGGAGCTGCGGCGCCGCTACCGGCTGCCTGCCGGGACGGCCTACCTGCTGGCGTTGCCGGCCACCCGCGCCCGGGCCGTGCCGCCGGTGGTGTTCACCGACCGGGGCGTCCACCACGTGAAGGGCCTGGCCTGCACGTACGCCGAACTGAGGCGGGTGACCGTGACCGCCGGGCGGCGCAGCACCGTCGTGGTGGGTGCGGACGAGCACGGCTGGACGATGTCGTCACCGGCCGACGCGAAGGAGCTCGCCGGGCTGCTGACCGGGATCCAGGAGGTGGCCCGCCGGTTCCCCGACACCAGCCGCGCCGCCACCTACCTGGCGTCGCAGCCGGTGCCCGCGGGCGACGTGATCGACTCGTACGACCTCGAGGGTGAGGTCGGCTGAGCGCCGCGGTCAGACGAAGAGCGGCGTCTGCTCGCGGCGGGCGGCCAGGGCGTCCATCTGGTCGTCGGACGGGCGCGACTCGAAACGCTCGGCCGCGTCCAGCAGCTTCGGCAGGACGTTCACGTCGCCGGTGCTCAGCAGGAACGCCTGCGGGTCGCCGAGCACCCAGGCCACCGCGAGGTCGATGTCGGCCTGCTCGGTGAGCGGCTCGTACCAGGTCGAGGCGGTGTGCTCGCGGCCGTCCCAGCGCCGCCAGGCCAGGCTCTTGATGGTCTGCAGGGCGACGTTGCGCTCGGCGCAGACCTCGGCCAGCCGGGTGAACGTCGAGGCGTACCGGTCGTCCTGCATCTGCACGTAGTTGTACGGCGCCAGCACCGAGTTGAACGGGAACCGCTCCAGGCTGCGCCGGTGCATCTCGGGAACCGCCAGCCCGTGCCCGGTCACGCCGATGAACCGCACGAGACCCTCGTCGCGGGCCTCGATCGCCGCCTCCAGGGCACCGTTCGCGCTCAGCGCCGTGTCCCATTCGATGACGTCGGACAGGTTGTGCAGCTGGATCGAGTCGATGCGGTCCACGCCCAGCCGGTCCAGGGAGCGCCGGATCTCCTCGCGGGCGCCCCGGTACGTCCGCTCGCCGGTCTTGGTGGCGACGAAGAACGTGTCCGGGTGGCGGCGCAGCCAGGTGGCGATGCGCAGCTCGGCGTCGCCGTAACTGGCGGCCACGTCGATGTGGTTGATGCCGTGCTCGAGCAGCAGGTCCAGGGTGCGCTCGGAGTCGGCGTGGGAGACCGAGCCGAGGGCCGCGGCCCCGAAGATCACCCGGGTGGAGTCGTGACCGGTGGCACCGAACGGGACGCGATCAATCATGTCGCCGAGCCTAACCCCCGGGGACCCGGCTGGTCAGGGTGTAGCGGCCGGGGGCCGGCACGTCGACCAGCGTCCAGTCGCCGCTGGCGGAGACGGTCGCTCCACCGTTCACGGTCAGCCACGGATAGTGATGGACCCGGACGGCGACGGTGCCGGTGTCGGTGGTGTCGAACACGATCTCGGTCGCCGACTGCCGGACCATGGTGGCCGGGGGCGCCACGATCGGCTGCGCACCGGCCACCGCGTACAGCTTCCAATGAGCGTCCGACCAGACCGGCGACAAGTACGGCGGACCGGCCGTGACCAGCGCCGCCTCGTCCCGGCCGGGCCAGGACAGCTCGGCGTCGGGCACGGCCACGAACTGCACCGCCTGCTCAGCCAGCCACGACCGGTACGAGGACACGGTCAGCGGTACCCCGGTCCCGGCCGCGCCCGGCACGGTGGTGAAGAACAGCGGGTTGCGGTCGATGTCGGCCTGCCGCAGCCAGCCCCGGGCCAGCGGCGTGTCACCCATGAGCGCCGCCTCCCAGTAGTCGCGGGTCGGCGGGATCTCCACCCGGCCGGTCAGGTCCTCCTGCGCCAGCCGGGCCTCGAGCGGCGCGAAGTACGCCGCCGACGACGCCGGGTTGCCCCGGTCGGTGAAGTCGCCGGCGATCACCGGCGGTTGCCACGCCGCGGTGGCGATGAACAGCACGGCCACCACCGGCCACTGCCAGGACCGGCGCAGGAACGGGATCACCGCGTATCCGGCCAGCACCGGGAGCGCGAACATGGTGATCAGCCGGGTGGCGTTCAGGCCGACCGGCGTGTGCACCAGCGCCGCCGCCAGCACGCCCAGGGCCGACAGCACCCCACCCGCCCGTACGGCCGGGACCGGCACCACCGCGGCCACGACGACGCTGGTCACGATCACCTGGACCGTGTTGGCGTGGCTGATGTTCATCCAGCCGCCGTCGCCGAACAGCACCGCGGTCAGCCCCAGCGGGATCGCCGCCGGCACCGCCACCAGCAGCCCGTCACCCCACCGGCGGGCGGCCATCAGAGCCACCCCGGCCAGGCCCAGGAACAGCCCGGCCACCGGACTCGTGGCCGCGGTCAGCAGCGCCGCCGGCACCGCCAGCCACCGGATCCCGCGCCCGGTCAGCAGGACCAGGGCGAGCAGCCCGAAGAACACCCCGAGGCCGTACGTGACCCGCCCGGAGACCAGGTTGCCGGCGATCGCCGCCGCGCCGGCGACCGAGCCCAGCAGCGGCCGCGGCGCCCCGGTCCGGCGCAGCAGGACGGCCAGCGTGACCGCGGCCAGGACGAGGGCGACCGCGCCGGTCAGCCGGGCGCCGAGCACCGCCATGACCGGTTGCGACACCCAGCTGTAGCCGAGCTGGTCGACGCCGCCGTACCAGCGCAGGTCGATCGGGGTGTATCCGTGGCTGGCGAAGAAGTCCGCCCGGGCCACCTGGGCGGCCAGGTCGGTGCCCATCCGGGGGAGCAGCAGGTACGTGGCCCCCAGCGCCGCCGCGACCACGGCGGTGATCCACTCCGGCCGGCGGCGTATCCACACGTGCCCGACCGTAGCAGCGCGTCACGATAAGGTGGCCGTCGTGCCCCGCCCGTCCGTCGTGCGCTACCTGGGCCTGGTCGGGAGCGTGCTGCTGGCGGTGGCCGCGTTCCGCGCCGGGGCGTCGTCACCGTGGCATCCCACGGTCACCCCCGGCACCGTCGTGTCCGGTCGCGACGGCGTGCTCACGCCACTCGCCTGGCTGGCCGGCACGCTGCTGCTGACCGGGGCGTGGTGGGCCGGCCGCCATCACGTGCCGTCGACGCGGTGGGCGTACGTGACGGCGGCGCTGTGGGTGGTCCCGCTGCTGCCGATGCTCCCGCTGGGCAGCTACGACATCTACTCGTACGCCTGTCAGGGCTGGCAGCAGGCGCACGGCCTGGACCCGTACGCCGGGGGAGTGGACGTGCTGGGCTGCCCGTGGCGCGATGCCGTGGCGCCGACGTGGCACGACACGCCCGCGCCGTACGGCCCGGTGTTCCTGGTCCTGGCCGGACTGGCCACGAAGGCCGGTGGCGGCCTGACCGGCACGGTGGCCGCGCTGCGGGTCGTCGCGGTGCTCGGCGTGCTGCTGACCGCCGCCTGTCTGCCCATCCTGGCGCGGCGGGCCGGAGCGGACCCGGCGCGGGCGGTGTGGCTGGCGCTGGCGTGCCCGCTGGTCGCGATCCACCTGGTGTCCGGCGCGCACAACGACGCGGTGATGATCGGGCTGATGGTGGCCGGACTGGCGGTGGCGGCCACCCGGCGGTCGGACGCCGCCCTGGTCGCCGCGGGTGTCCTGTTCGGGCTGGCCGCCGGCGTGAAGGTGACGGCCGTGGTGGTGATCCCGTTCGCCGTGCTGCTGGCCGAGCGGCGGCTGCGGGCGGCGGTCGCGCTGGGTGCGGGCACGGTGGCCGCGATCGCGGGCGTGTCGCTGGCCGCCGGGCGCGGGCTCGGCTGGGTGACGAACCTGTCCGGCGGCGGCGTCTCGATCCAGTGGACGTCGCCGGCGACCGCGATCGGGATGACCGTCGACCTGGTCACCCGGACGCCGGATCCGGGGTCGGCGGCGATCGCGGTGACCCGCACGCTCGGCCTGGTCGCGCTGGCCGGTGTGCTGATCGCGTTGTGGTGGCGGGCCCGGAACGGCCACGCGCTGCTCGGCTCCGGCCTCGCCCTGGCGGCCACGGTCGCGCTGGCGCCGGTCTTCCACCCCTGGTACGCGACCTGGCCGCTGACCGTGCTCGCGGCCACCCGGCCCCGCGACTCGAGGTGGCTGGTCGTCCCGTGTGCCGTGGCGAGCGTGCTGTGCCTGCCCGACGGATACAACCTGGCCCTGGCGGTCAAGACCCAGGGCGCGGTCGCGATGACCCTCGGCCTGATCGCCCTGGCCGTGGTGGCTCTGCGGCGGCGACGACAACGGCAGGAGATCACGGCGTGAGGAAGAAGGTCCTCATCCTGGCCGGGCTGGTGCTGCTCACCGTGCTCGTCCTGGTCCTGCTGGAGCGGCGGAACGAGTTCTTCGACTCCAAGGTGTATTCCGGCGCGGTCCGTTACTGGTTCCGCGACCACGGGATGATCTACGACTTCCTGCGCCCCGGGACGCCGTACGGCTTCACCTACCCGCCGTTCGCCGCCATGATCATGTCCCCGATGGCGTTCCTGCCGTTCTGGCTGGTGGTGATCCTGGCGAGCATCGGTACGGTCGGCACCACCGGCCTGCTGACGTGGTGGTTCCTGGCCCCGCTGTTCGCCCGGAGACGCTGGACCCCCCGGTGGTACGCGTGGGCCGTCGCGACCTGCCTGGCCCTGATCTTCGAACCGGTCCGCGAGACGTTCACCTTCGGCCAGGTCAATACGCTCCTGCTCGCCCTGGTGGCGGCCGACCTGCTGTTCGGGGTGGCCCGCGGGAAGGCCTGGGGCGGCGTCGGCATCGGGCTGGCCACCGCGGTCAAGCTCACGCCCGGCGTGTTCGTCCTGTACCTACTGGTCACCCGCCGGTTCAAGGCGGCGTTCACCGCGATCGGCGCCTTCGCCGGGGTGACGCTGCTGGCCGCGGTGCTCGCCCCGGACCAGTCCCGCGAGTTCTGGACGTCGGCGCTGTGTGACACCGGCCGGGTCGGGGTCCTGTCGTACCTGTCCAATCAGTCCTACCGCGGTTTCCTCGCCCGCCTGCCGGTCGACTCCATGGCGTCGTACCTGTGGATCGCGGGGGTCCTGGTGGCCCTGGTCTTCTGGGCGTGGCGGGTGCGCCGGGCGGCGGCCGCCGGTGACGAGTTCGGCGGGCTGGCCCTGACCGGCATCCTGGGCTGCCTGATCAGCCCGGTCACCTGGATCCACCACTGCGTGTGGCTGCTGCCGGCGATCATCCGCTGCGTCGACGTCGGACTGTCCGGCCGGAAACGGTGGCCGCTGTGGCTGGGCGGCGGGGCGTACGTGCTGATGACCTCGCGGCTGACCTGGTTGTGGGAGACCGGCCCGCGGCCGCCGCTGGCGATCGTCGGCGGCAATCTGTACTTCTGGTTCAGCCTGGCCCTCTTCGCCTGGACGCCCGTCGTGGACCGGGCGCCCGCCGGCGAGGAGCGGCAGCCGGCCGAGGCGGCCTCAACGGGATAGCCAGCGGTCGAGCTCGTCGAGCACGGTCTCGATCTCCGGGAGCAGCCCGTCGGCGATCTGCGCCGGGTTCTGGCCGTCGCGCGTGCGACGCCCGGCCTCGCGGATGATGATCTGGAAGACGGCGGCCAGCGCGATGCCCTGCAGGCGGGCGATCTCCGGCGCGACCGCGCTGGTCTCGCTGATGGCCGCGGTCAGCGCGACCGCCTGGCGGTCGATCAGTTCCAGCACCAGCCGGTCGACCGCCGGGCTGATGGCGGCCAGGTAGCCGAGCGTTCCGCGGGCGATCGCCGGCTCGGTGGTGCCGATGTCGGCCACGTTGCGCCGGACGAAGTCGCGGATCGCGGCGGCCGGGCTGGTTCCCGCGGGCCGGGCGCGAATGAGGTCGACCAGGTCCTGCTCGATCTGCTGTTCCCGGTCGGCGAGCAGCCGTTCCTTGGTCGGGAAGTAGTTGTACAGCGTCTGCTCGGCCACCTCGGCCGCCCGCGCGATCTCGCTGACCGTCACCTGCTCGTAGCCCCGTTCGGCGAACAGCCGGGCCGCGGTGTCGGCGATGAGCCGGCGGGTGCGCGCCTTCTTCAGGTCGCGAAGTCCAGGGCCGGCCATGCTCCGAGTGTATCAAGCCACAAAGTTAGAGCAAACCCTAAATTTGATGTAGGCTCCAACCATGAATGATCACCCCCGGTCCCTGCGCGAAGCGTGGATCGCCCTGGCCGGACTGTCCGCGGTCTTCCTGTTCGAGATGTTGGACAACTCGATCCTGAACGTGGCGCTGCCGACGATCGGCCGCGATCTGCACGCGTCGACCACCGCGCTGCAGTGGGTGACCGGCGCCTACGCGGTGGTGTTCGGCGGGTCGATGCTGGTGTTCGGCGCGATCGCCGACCGGTACGGCCGGCGGCGCATCATGATCGTCGGGTTGAGCCTGCTCGGCCTGGCCAGCCTGGCGACCGCGTTCGTCACGACCGCGGAGCAACTGATCGCCGTCCGGGCGCTGATGGGCGTCGCCGCCGCGATGACGACGCCGGGGTCGATCGCGCTGGCCTTCCGGCTGTTCTCCTCCGACGGTCTGCGCGTCCGGGCGTTGACCCTGATCTCGACCGTCGGCCTGATCGGGCTGGCGATCGGCCCGACGACCGGCGGCTTCGTGCTGGCGATCGCGCCGTGGCAGATCCTGCTGCTGGTCAACGCGCCGATCGCAGTGCTGGCCATCGTCGGCATCCGGTCCGGGATCGCGGCGGACGACCCGGCCGAGCGGCACCGCGACCCGGTGGACGTGCCCGGGGCGGTGCTGGGCACGGCCACGATCGTGCTCGCCCTCGTCGCCCCGACCCTGTTCGTCAACCAGGGCGGCCACTCGTGGGCGCCCTGGACGGCGACCGCCGCGGCCGTCGCCGCGGTGATCCTGTTCGTCCGGCGCGAGCGGTCGGCGCGGTACCCCCTTCTCGACCTGACGCTCGTCGGCCGCCCGCTGGTCGCCAGCGGCCTGGCCTACAAGTTCGCCACCGGGCTGGCGATCGCCGGCATGGGCTACATGGTGACGCTGCAGCTGCAGCTCGACTGGGGCTGGTCACCGGTGCGCGCCGCGATCGGCATGCTGCCGCAGGTCATCGTCCTGGTCGGCGCCGGCCCCTTCGTCAACCGGTTCGTGGAGAAGGCCGGCTTCGACCGGGCCGCCTGGTCGAGCGCCGTCGCGACCGTGGCCGGACTCGCCGTCTACGCCGTGCTCGGCCGGGCCGGGTACGTGTGGGTCGCGCTCGCCCTCGTGCTGGTCGCCGCCGGGCTCCGCGTCAACGGCGTGGTCGCCGGGACCAACGTGCTGCGCGGGCTGCCGGAGAACCGGACCTCGATCGGCGCCGCGCTCGTCGACACCGCGTCCGAGGTGTCCACCGGCGTCGGCCTCGCCGTCACCGGCACCCTCCTGGCGGTGCTGTTCACCGGCGACATCGCCACCTCGAACTGGACCACACAGCAGACCGCGCAGTTCCGCCAGGCGATCACCATCGCCGGCCTCACCCTCACGGTCGTGGCGGCCGTCCTCGTCGCGTGGGGTTACCTGCGCACCCGAACCGCCGCCG
This sequence comes from uncultured Actinoplanes sp., assembly GCA_964236515.1. Classification (GTDB taxonomy): domain Bacteria; phylum Actinomycetota; class Actinomycetes; order Mycobacteriales; family Micromonosporaceae; genus Actinoplanes. The sequence goes on along the minus strand of CAXSDA010000019.1, from coordinate 116,089 downwards.
CCGACGATTCCGTCCTGATGGGAGCGAACGATGAAAGCAGCGCGATTTGATGAGTTCGGGGGGCCGGAGGTCCTTGAGATCGTCGAGGTTCCCGATCCGCACGCGGGGCCCGGCCAGATCCGGATCGCGGTGCGCGCGGCCGGCATCAACGCCACCGACTGGAAGGTGCGCCGAGGCCTGATGGGCGGGGACCTCCCGCAGACGACCGGGCACGACGTCGCCGGCGTGGTCGACGAGGTCGGCGCCGGTGTCACCGGCGTCACGGCCGGCGACCGGGTGTTCGGCGTCGCCGACAACGGCGCCGGGACCGGCAACGGCGCGGCCGAGCGGGCGGTGCTCACCGACTACGCCCCGATCCCGCCGTCGTTGGGCTTCGCCGAGGCGGCCGGCCTGCCCGTCGCCGTCGAGACGGCCACCCGCAGCCTGGACACGCTCGGCGTCGGCGCCGGGGACACGCTGCTCGTCAGCGGGGCCGCGGGCGGCATCGGCAGTACCGCGGTCCAGCTGGCGGTGGCGCGCGGGGCCCGCGTGATCGGGACGGCCGGTCCGGCCAATCAGGACTACCTGCGGTCGCTGGGCGCCGAACCCGTCGCGTACGGCCCGGGTCTGGTCGACCGGGTCCGCGCGGTGGCCCCCGGCGGGGTCGGCAAGGCGCTCGACGTGGCCGGCAGCGGCGTCCTGCCCGAGTTGATCGAGCTCGCGGGCGGCCCGGGCAACGTCGTGACGATCGCCGACGTCGAGGGCGCCCGGACGTACGGCGTGCGGTTCTCGAGCGGTGGCGACGACGGCCACTCGTTCTCCGCGCTCCGCGACATCGGCGCGCTGATCGAGTCGGGGCGCTTCTCACTGCCGGTCGAGCGGACCTTCCCGCTGGCCGAGATCGCGGAGGCGCACCGCGTCAGCGAGGCGGGTCACGTCCGCGGGCGGCTCGTGCTGCTGATCGGCTGATCGGCCACCGGATCGAGACCCGAGGCGGCCATCGCGGTGGCCACGGTCACCCCGCTCCCGGCGGCGTAGGCCCGGTCGAAGCCCGTATCGCCCAGCGCGGTGCGGGCTTCGCCGGTGACACGGTCCAGGTCGGGCACGGACCGGTCGATCGAGCCCCGTACGGCGTCGGCCGCCCCCAGCACCGTCGCCGCGCGGGCCGGGTCGCCGGCCTTCAGATGCAGGTCGGCGATCCCGACCAGGACGATCGCGACCACCGGCGAGTCCACCGTCTCGATCGCGATCGTCAGCGCGTCGGCGTGGATCGCCCGGGCGTCGGCCAGCTGCCCGCGCGCGGCCGCGATCAGGCCCTGGGTGGAGCGGGCCTGAGCGAGGAACTGCGGGGCGAACGAGGACCGGTTCAACATGGCGACCGTACGGGTCATCCGGTCCGCCGCGCCCTCGAGATCGCCTTCGTCGCGGGCGACCGTGGCGTACGCGTACTCCACCGAGGCCATCACCTCGGACAGGCCGACCTCCTCGGCCGACGCCCGGGCCTGCTTCAACATCCGGCGGGCCTCGTCCTTCCGGCCGGACAGCCACAGCTGGTGAGCCAGCTTCGTCTCCATCTGCGGCAGGTCCTCACTGAGGCCGAGCTCGCGGACGAGCGCGATCGCCTCCTCCTGCCAGGTCACCGCGAGCGTGAAGTCGCCCCGGGCGGCGGCCATGTCGGCGAGCGCGCTCAGGGTGAACCCGATACCCCAGCGTTCGCCGATGGCGCGGAACCCGTCGAGCGCCTCCCGCATCTCGGTCATGGCCAGCTCGGCGCTGTGCCCGAAGTTGAGCCGAAGCTGCCCGACGATCATCTTGGCGGTCGCCCGCAGCCACGGGTCGGGATCGGCGAAGAGCTGCTCGGCCTCGGCGAACCCACCCTCGTCGCCACGGGCGTCGTAGATCGCGGCCAGCGGCCGGAGCAGCCGCAACGCCGGGTGCCGGTGCTCGTGCCCGGTGCTGAGCCGCTGCGCCTCCCGGAACGCCGCCGTGACGATGTCGACCGAGGACGACCCCTCCAGCCCGTTGATGGCGCGGAACATGAACGTCAGGGCCCGCTCGGCGTCGTCACTGTCGCCGGGCACCGCCAGCACCTCGGCGGCCACGGTCGTTCCCTCGCTGCGGTGCCCGCGCAGCCACCAGTACCAGCTCAGCTGGGCGGTCAGCGCCACCGCGGTGGCAGCGTCGCCGGCCTCGACCGCCGCCCGTACGGACGCCTGCAGGTTGTCGTGTTCCGCGCTCAGCCGGCCCAGCCAGACCAGCTGCTCGGCCTGGCGCAGATGCGGCTCGGCCTCGGCGGCCACCCCCAGCAGGTAGCCGGCCAGCGCCCGCCGGGTGGACTCGGCCTCCCCCGCTTCGGCCAGGCGTTCCAGCCCGTACTCGCGGATCGTCTCCAGCATCCGGTAGCGGCCGCCGGCCGACAGCACCAGCAGCGACTTGTCGACCAGCGCGCCCAGCCCGTCGACGTCGGCACCGCAGACGGCCTCCACCGCGGGCAGTTCGGCGCCGCCGTGGAACAGCGCGAACCGCCGCCACAGCGCCCGTTGGAGTTCGGGCAGCAGGTCCCACGACCAGTCGACCACCGCCCGCAACGTCTGATGGCGGGGGAGCGCGGTCCGGCTGCCGCCGGTGAGAAGCGAGGCGTAGGCCTCGTAGGCCGGCAGGCCCCGGAAGTCCTCGGGGGTTAGCACGGCGGAGTCACCGGCGAAGGCCTTAGCGTCGGCGTCGCTGAGGCGGAAGGCGACGCGGCTGC
>CAXSDA010000019.1:94268-113351 GCA_964236515.1 uncultured Actinoplanes sp. | reverse complement strand
CGCAGGACCGTCCGCTCGTCCTCGCCGAGCAGTTCCCAGCTCCAGTCGACGACCGCGCGCAACGTCTTGTGCTGCGCCTGCGCGGTGCGGCTGCCGCCGGTGAGCAGCCGGAACCGGTCGGCCAGGCGGTCGGCCAGCACCTGGGCGGGCAGCGTCCGCAACCGCGCCGCGGCCAGCTCGATGGCCAGCGGCATCCCGTCCAGCGCCCGCACGATCCGGACCACCGGGTCGACGGTGGCGGCGTCGAGCGTGAACCCGGCCGCGCGGTCGAGCAGCAGCCGTACGGCCGGGTAGCCCGATGCGGTGCCGGCGTCCGCGGTCTCCGGGGGCAGGGCCAGCGGCTCGACCGGGTGGATCCGTTCGCCCGGGATGCCCAGCGGCTCCCGGCTGGTGGCCAGCAGACGCAGCCCCGGCGCGGCCCGCAGCAGCCGGTCGGCGACGGCGGCGGCCGTGCCGATGAGGTGTTCGCAGTTGTCCAGAATGAGCAGCATTTCCTTGCCGGCCACGGCGTCCGCGAGGCGGCTCAGTGGATCGGCGGCCTCGCGCCCCAGCAGCAACTGGCTGCGCAGTCCCATCACGGTCAGGACGGCCACCGGCACCTCGGCCGGGTCGGTGATCGGCGCCAGCTCCACCCGCCACACACCGTGCCGCATCCGTACGCCCGGGCCGGCCTCCACCGACAGCCGCGTCTTGCCCGACCCGCCCGGCCCGGTCAGCGTGACCAGCCGGTGCGCGCCGATCAGCTCGCGAACCGCCCGGACATCGACCTCTCGCCCGACGAAGCTGCTGACCTCGGCCGGCAGGTTGCCGCGCCGCGGGCCGGCCGGCCCGCGCAACGCCTCAAGGTGCAGCTCGGCCAGCTCGGCTGACGGGTCGGCGCCGAGCGTCTCGGCCAGGTCGCCCCGGATGCGCTCGAACACAGTGAGCGCCCGTCCCGTCCGTCCGGCCTCCAGCAGCGCCCGCATCAGCAACGCGGCGGCCGGCTCGTCCCGCGGGTGCGCGGCCGTCAGCGCCTCCAGCTCCGGGATCAGCGGCTCGCCGTCGCCCTGCGCGAGGTCCGCCCGGACCCGGTTCAGCTCGGCCGTCATCCGGTGCTGCTCCAGCCGTACGGCGTCGGCCCGCGCGACTTCGGGGAAGTCCAGCGGGCCGCGCCACAGCCGCAACGCCTCGGTGGCGGTGCCCGGGTCCTTGGCCAGCGCCACGAACCGGTGGGCGTCCACCCGGTCGGCGTCGATGACCAGGCGGTACCCGTTCGGGGCGGCCTCGACGGTCAGCCCGGCACGGCGCAGCCGGGAGATCAGCGCCTGCAACGCGTTCCCGGCCGCGGCCGGCGGCTCGCCGGCCCACACGGCGTCGATCAGCCGGTCGGCCGTGACCACCCGGTTCGGGCTCAGGGCCAGCAGGATCAGCACGGTCCGGAGCCGCGCGCCGCTCACCGGCACCGGGTCCCCGGCGCCGGCGCGCAGCTCCAGCGGTCCGAGCACGGCGATCTCCACCCCTGGATTCTCCCTCGCCGGGCAACGTCATTTGCGCCGCGGGCCGGGCCCCCGAGGTCGAAAATCTCCAAGACCGGTCCGGGGGCGGTGGGCACAATGCTCCGATGACAGGGATTCAGCCGGAGTTGTGGGCCGGCGCCGCCGGTGAAGCGGTGGACTTCTACGTCGCGGCGTTCGGGGCGGCCGTCCAGCACAAGGTGGGTTCGGGCGACGACATCGTGGCCCAGCTGGCGGTCGGGGACGCGGTGTTCTGGGTGGCGGCGGCCGACCCGGCGATGGGGCGGTTCGCGCCGCCGGCGATCGGCGGGACGACCGCGCGGATGATGCTGATCGTGGACGACCCGGTCGCGGTGCAGCGGCAGGCGGTCGAGGCGGGCGCGCGGGAGCTGTCACCGGTCGCCGACGAGCACGGCTGGCGGGTGGGCCGCATCGCCGACCCGTACGGCCACGAATGGGAGATCACCCGGCCGCCGCGCTGAGCCGGCTGTCAGATCGCCGCCGCGCGCCGTCGGAGGTAGTCCTGCTCCGGGCCGCTGGTCGCCAGCCGGGCCGCTTCGAGATACGCCGACCGGGCCTCGACCGGGTCGCCGGCCTCCTCGAGCAGATGGGCGCGGACCGCCGCCAGCCGATGCCGGTACGCGTGCCGGTCGCCGGCGTCGAGCGTGCCGATCAGCGCGAGCCCGGCCGCCGGTCCGTGCACCCTCGACACGGCCACGGCCCGGCTGAGCAGCACCACCGGCCCGGGCGCGACCACGGTCAGCACGTCGTAGAGCGCCAGGATCTGCGGCCAGTCGGTGGCCTCGGCCGTCGCCGCCTCGCTGTGCACCGCCGCGATCGCCGCCTGCAACTGGTACGGCCCGACCGCGCCGCGACCGAGGGTCCGCGTCAGCAGCTGCCGGCCCTCGGCGATCAGTGCCGCATCCCACCGGGTCCGGTCCTGGCCGGCCAGCGGGACGAGGACTCCGCTGTCGCTGCGGGCGGCCCGCCGCGCGTCGGTGAGCAGCATCAACGCCAGCAGGCCGGCGGTCTCGGCGTCGCCCGGCAGCAGCCCGTGCAGCATCCGGGCCAGCCGGATCGCCTCGCCGCTGAGGTCGGGCCGGTACAGCCGCGGCCCCTGGCTGGCCGCGTACCCCTCGTTGAAGATCAGGTACAGCACGTGCCGGACCACGGCTGTCCGCTCGGTGCGCTCCGGCGCCGCCAGGGTTTCGAACCGCGCGCCGGCCGACCGGATGGCCGCTTTCGCCCGGGTGATCCGCTTGGCCACGGTCGCGTCCGGCACGAGCAGCGCGGCCGCGATCTCGGTCGTGGTCAGGCCACCGACCGCCCGCAGGGTGAGCGCGAGCTGGGCCGGCGTCGCCACCGCCGGGTGACAGCACAGGAACAGCAGATCCAGCGTGTCGTCGGCCTCGGCCGGAGCCGAGGTGACCGGGTCGGCCGCCACCGTGGCCTCCCGCCGGCGACGGGCCTGGTCGGACCGCCAGCCGTCGACCAGAGCCCGCCCGGCGACGGTGGCCAGCCACGCGGCCGGCCGGTCGGGCACGCCGCCGGCCGGCCACTGCCGGGCCGCCGCGATCAACGCCTCCTGCACGGCGTCCTCGCAGCGGTCGAACTGGCCGTGCCGGCGGACCAGCGCGGCGAGAACCCGCGGCGCGTACGTGCGCAGCAGATCCTCGACGCCGCGATCGTCGGTCACCGGGCCGGCATGTCGTCCATGTCGTCCATCACCGGGCGCACCTCCATCGGGAAGCCGGTGTAGGTGACCACCCGGGCGGTGATCTCCACTGCCCGCTGTTCGTCCGCCTCGATCACCCAGTAGCCGGCCATCGATTCCTTGAGTTCGGCGAACGGCCCGTCGGTGGGCACGGCGACGCCTTCGATCAGGCGTACGGTCCGGCCCCGGGACGGATCGGCCAGCCGGCGGCTGTCGACCAGTTCACCGGACTCACGGATCTCCGTGTCCAGTTTCATGATCAGCTCCTGGAAGCCGGCCAGCCACTCGGCCGGCCTGCCCGCCATCGACTCGCCGACTCCGCCGAACATCATGATCATGTACTTCATGTGCGCATCCTCTCGTCCGGTCACCCGTGGCCGGGGGACCGGTGTTTGGTCGGAGCAGCCTCCCCGATTCTGGACGACCGACGTAAGGATTTCGTCACGTGACGCGGACCCGGCCCGGTGGGACGGTGAACGCATGCCTGAAACGCGGTACGACGATCTGCGCGCCCTGGTCATCAACTGCACCCTGAAGCGGTCGCCCGAGGTCAGCAACACCGGCGGTCTCATCGACGTCAGCCGGGCGATCATGGAGAAGCAGGGCGTGCGGGTCGACGTCATCCGCGCGCTCGACCACGACATCGCCACCGGGGTATGGCCGGACATGACCGAGCACGGCTGGGCCACCGACGAATGGCCGGTCATCTACCGCGACCTGGTGCTGCCGGCCGACATCCTGGTCATCGCCGGGCCGATCTGGCTGGGCGACAACTCGTCGGTGACCAAGCAGATCATCGAGCGGCTCTACGGCTGTTCGCATCTGCTCAACGACGCCGGCCAGTACGCCTATTACGGCCGGGTCGGCGGCTGCCTGATCACCGGCAACGAGGACGGCGTCAAGCACTGCGCCCAGAACGTCCTCTACAGCCTGCAGCACCTGGGCTACACCATCCCGCCGCAGGCCGACGCCGGCTGGATCGGCGAGGCCGGCCCCGGTCCGTCCTACCTGGACCCGGGCTCGGGCGGTCCGCAGAACGACTTCACCAACCGGAACACCACGTTCATGACCTGGAACCTGCTGCACCTGGCCCGCCTGCTCAAGGACAGCGGCGGCATCCCGGCGCACGGCAACCAGCGCAGCGAGTGGGACGCCGGATGCCGCTTCGACTTCGCCAACCCGGAGTACCGCTGATCAGCCCGGCGCCGGCCCGAGTCCGTTGGAGGTGACGTGGTACGGCGACCGGCGCAGCGTCTGGTAGTGGTCCGGGCACACGTCGACGTCGAAGACGGCGGCGTAGCCCAGTTTGGACAGGCGCATGACGACCCGGAACTCGGTCGGCCGGACGCAGGGATCGATCACGTCGACGAGGGCGCCGGCCGACCACATGACCGAGGCCAGCCACGGGGCCTGGCAGTCCGCCGGGTCCGGCGGTGATCCCTCCGCCATCTACCGGCCCTCGTCGAGCCGGAGAATCTCCCCGACCACGTCCTCGAGGGTGGCGCCGATGATGTCCGGTTGCGGGCCGATCGGGCTGGCCACCACTCCCGGCCGACGGACCAGGGCGGCCCGGCAGCCCGCGGCCAGCGCGCCCGAGACGTCCCAGGCGTGCGCGGCCACCAGGCGTACGTCGGCTGTCCCGGCGCCGAAGTGGGCGGCCACGGCGTGGTAGGGCTCGGGTGCGGGTTTGAGGTGACGGACCGAATCGGCGGAGATCACCGCGTCGAAGAGATCGCGCAGGCCGGCGTTGGTCAACTGGGCCTCGGCGACCGGCCCGACGGAGTTGGTCAAGGCCGCCATTTGCAGCGACGACGACCGCAGCCGGGCCAGCGCCGCCGGCACCTCGGGGTGCGGCGGAAGCGTGCTCATCCCGTCGACGATCGCTGTCGCCGCGTCGTCGCCCAGGGTGGTGCCGCGGCGTTCGGCGAGCATTCGCAGGGCGGCGTACTGCGCGGTCGTGAAGTCGACGTAACCGCCGGTCAGGCCGCCGACGAAGGACAGCTGCAGCATCTGCGCGAACCACTGGGGGCGGACCGCGGCATCGCCGAACACCTGTTCGAACAACGGATCGAGCGCGCGCAGGTCCAGCAGGGTCTCGTTGACGTCGAACGCGATGACCGTGGGCACCACAACTCCTTCCGTACGCCCGGGATGTGCCGCCCCATCATCTCGTACGTGTCCGCCCGCGCGGATCGTCTTACCCGCCGGCCGGCACCGATGGCCGTTCGTCACCGGTAAGGGATTCGAAAGGTGAAGTCGGCGGGGGAGTCGGTAGCGTCAACCGGGTGGGACACCATGTGCTCGTCGTGGACGACGACCCGACCGTGAGCGACGTCGTACGGCGCTACCTCGAACAGGACGGCTGCCGGGTGCGGCTCGCCGCCGACGGGCCGAGTGCGCTGGCCGCGGTCGCCGCCGAGGTGCCCGACCTGGTGGTGCTCGATCTGATGCTGGGTGGCATCGACGGGCTGGAGGTGTGCCGCCGGTTGCGGATCCGGTGGCCCGATCTGCCGGTGGTCATGCTGACCGCGCTGGGTGAGGAGTCGGACCGGGTGGTCGGGCTCGAGGTCGGTGCGGACGACTACGTCACGAAGCCGTTCTCGCCGCGCGAGCTGGTGCTGCGTGTCCGGTCGGTGCTGCGCCGGACCGCCCCGAAGGCCGACGACAAGCCGGTCGTGCTGGCCGACGGTGATCTGGTGGCCGACACCGGACGGCGGATCGCCGCGCTGGGCGGGCGGGAGCTGGCCCTGACCGTACGGGAATTCGATCTGCTGGAGTTTCTCCTGCGGCACCCGGCCCAGGCCTGGACCCGGGCCCAGTTGCTGGAACAGGTGTGGGGATGGCAGTTCGGTGATCAGTCGACGGTGACCGTCCACGTCCGACGGCTGCGGGAGAAGATCGAGGCTGATTCGGCCGACCCGCGGCGACTGCTCACCGTGTGGGGTGTCGGGTACCGGTACGAGCCGGTGGCCCATGCGTGATCTGCTGCTGATCGCCGGGTACGCGCTGGGCGCGGGCGCGCTGGTCGGCCTGGCCGGGGCGGGGGTGCTGCGACTGCTGCGCGGATGGTCGATCACCGCGCACGTCGTCACGATCGTGGCCGTGGCCGTGGGCGGCGTGGTCGCCGGGGTGGTGGCCGTGGCCCAGGCGATGTTCCTGTCCGGCCACGACCTCAAGGTCGTCCTGCTCACGGTGGCCGCGGCCGCGGTCGCCGGCCTGGTCGTCGGCGTGGTGTCGGGGCGGCGGCTGGCCCGCGACGCGATGTGGGCCGCTCAGGCCGAGGCCAGCCGGCGTGACCTGGTCGCCTGGGTGTCGCACGATCTGCGGACGCCGCTGGCCGGGCTGCGGGCGATGGCCGAGGCGCTGGAGGACGGCGTGGTCGCCGATCCGGCCACCACGGCCGAGTACCACCATCGCATCCGGATCGAGACCGACCGGATGAGCGCCCTGGTGGACGACCTGTTCGAGCTGTCCCGGATCAACGCCGGCGCCCTGCGCCTGAACCCGGCGACGGTGCCCCTGGGCGACGTGGTGTCCGACGCCATCGCCGCCACCGCGCCGCTGGCCGCGGGACGCGGGATCCGGATCGTGGCGGCGGAGAGCGGCTGGCCGACGGTGACCGCGAGTGAGCCCGAGTTGTCGCGCGTGGTGGCCAACCTGCTGATCAACTCGGTCCGGTACACCCCGCCCGACGGGACCATCCACATCGACGGCGGCCGTAAGGGCGACGACGTGTGGCTGGCCGTCTCGGACACGTGCGGCGGGATTCCGGACGCGGACCTCCCGCGGGTGTTCGACGTGGCGTTCCGCGGGTCCCGGGCACGAACCCCGGGCGAGGAGGCCGGCGGCGGCCTCGGCCTGGCCATCGTCCGGGGTCTGGTCGAGGCGCACGGCGGCCGGGTCGAGGCCGGCAACGTCAGCGGCGGTTGCCGCTTCGAGATCCGCCTGCCCGCCTGACCTGCCCGGTCACCATGTGGTGAGCAGCAGATGGTTGACGAGCAACGCGATCAGCGCCTGCGCGAGAAGCCAGAACCGCCGGGACGGCGGCGGCAGCAGGGACGCCCCGGCCATCAGCCAGATCGCGAACGGTAGCCAGATCCGTTCCACCTCGGCCTTGCTGAGCCCGGTGAGGTCGGCGGCCAGGATCGCGGCCAGCCCGGTGCCGGCCAGCACGACGGCCGGACCGAGACGCAGGATCAGCCGCGGCCGGCGCAACCACGCCGCCGGGCCCGCGTCCCGCACGGCCCGGCGCAGCATCACCGCGGCGGCCGGGCCCGCCATCGCCGTCACCAGCGCCAGATTTGCCCACACCCAGTAGGCGTACGGGCGTTGGCTCGCGATGCCCTGGTAGTAGCGCCGGACCACGAGGTGGTATCCGTCGAGCCACCAGAATCCGCCGAGCGTGAACGCGGCGACGACGGCCACGGCCGCGCCGGCCGCAACGGCGAACGTCGGCCACGGCCACGGTCGTACCCGCCACGAGAGCAGGACCACCGCCAGCGCGAGCAGGGCGATCAGCGTGAGGCCGTACGACAGGTAGACGCCGGAGGCCAGCAGCAGTCCGGCGCCGAGTCCCGCCGCGGCCCGGCCCCGGGTGAGAGCGACCGCGAGCAGCGCCAGACCGGTCGCGGTGACCCCGGCGAACAGGCCGTCCGCGGACACGCCGATCCACACCGCGCCCGGGAACAGCACCAGGAACGGCACGGCCGCCCGGGCCGCGGACTCGTCGCCGAGCGCGCGGATCGTCACCGGCACCGCGACCGCGGTCAACGCGCCCACCGCGATGCAGAGCATCGCCGCCCAGCCGCCACCGCCGAGCCCGATCCGGTCCAGTCCGATGAAGACCAGGAAGATGCCCGGCGGGTGGCCGGCGACGTGCGTGTTCCACGAGTCCGGCTGGAAATCGAGGATCCGGCCGGTGAACCCGCGGAGCATGGCCGGGACGTCGGTGACGCCCGGGACCTCGCTGAGGTACTCGTGGCCCGTGGTGAGCCGGCCGGCGACGCCCCGCTGCCACCCGTCGACGAGGGCCAGCGACAGGATCCAGGCGAACGCGGACGCATACCCGGCCGCGAGGAGCCGGCGCCAGCCGAGAGTGGCGGCCAGGCGCGGTCCGTGCCACACCACCAAGGCGGCGACGACGAGCGCAAGCGGGGTGCCCGGGCCGGCGTGGGGCCGCCAGACGCCGGTGAACGGGGCCGAGCTCGCGTGCACCGGCCGCCCGGTCAGGTAGAGCGCGACGCCGACGATCCCGGCCGCGGCAATCAGCCCGAGGGCGCCGCCGGCGGTGACGAGATCAGAGCGGGGTGGTGCCTGCCGATCGGCCTCGCGGAGGAGGGTCACCCGCGCAGCGCCGCGTGGGCGAACTCGGTGACGCCCGCGACCAGGCCGACCTCGGCGGTGAAGCCCAGCTCGGCGGCGGCCCGGGCGGGGGAGGCGACGACGTGCCGGACATCGCCGAGGCGGAACTCACCGGTCACCACCGGGTCCGGGCCGCCGACGACCGTGGCCAGCGCCGCCGCCATGTCGCCGACCGTCGCCGGTCGCCCCGAGGCCACGTTGTACGCCTGCAACCCCGGGCGGCCCTCCACGGTCGCGTCCACCGCGGCCACGTTGGCCCGGGCCACGTCGGACACGTGCACGAAGTCGCGCCGCTGCGCCCCGTCCTCGAAGACCCGGGGGGCCCGGCCGGCTTCCAGCGCCGACCGGAAGATCGCCGCCACCCCGCTGTACGGGGTGTCCTTCGGCATGCCCGGCCCGTACACGTTGTGGTACCGCAGGGCGATCACCGATCCGCCGGACTGCCGGGCCCACGCCGCGCTCAGGTGTTCCTGCGCGAGTTTGGTGGCGGCGTACACGCTGCGCGGGTCGAGCGGGGCGTCCTCGCCGACCTCGACCGAGCCGAGCGGTTGCCCGCACCGGGGACAGGCCGGCTCGAACCGGCCCGCGACCAGATCGGCCACCTCGCGCGGGGCCGGGCGGACGTCGCCGTCGCGCGGGCAGACGTACGCGCCTTCGCCGTACACGACCATGGAACTGGCCAGGACCAGCCGGGCGACGCCGGCGCGGGCCATCCCGGCCAGGAGCACGGCGGTGCCGAGATCGTTGCAGCCCACGTATTCCGGGAGATCGCCGAGGTCGACGCCCATGCCGACCATGGCCGCCTGGTGCACGACGGCGTCGACCCCGTGCAGGGCGTCGGCGACCGCCACCGGATCCCGCAGGTCGGCCCGCAGCACCGGTACACCGTGGACGGTGCCGGGCAGCGGGCCGGCGTGGGCCGCCGGGTGCCCGGCGTCGAGGATGCGCACCCGATGACCGGCGGCGAGCAGAGCTGCGGTCACGTGGGAGCCGATGAAACCGGCGCCGCCGGTGACGAGGACGTGGGTCACCCGCTGACCGTACGGGCGAATCCGGGCCGGGGCGGCGGTTTGCGCCCAGACGTCAGCAGTTCGTAAGAAGGCGCTGACCCGTAAGGGAGCCGTAAGGCCGTTCCGGGTCTCCCCCGGCGCGATTGCGGTTACGTTCCCGGTCATGACCGATGTGGTTCTGCCCTGCCTCGACGAGGGGCCCGCGCTGGCCTGGCTGCTGCCACGGATGCCGCCCGGGTACCGGCCGATCGTGGCCGACAACGGCTCCACCGACGGCTCGGCCGAGATCGCCCGCCGCCTCGGCGCGCGGGTGGTGACCGTTCCCCGGCCGGGATACGGCGCGGCCGTGCACGCCGGGATCCTGGCCGCCGAGCCGGTCGACGGCGTGGTGTGCGTGATGGACGCCGACGGCTCCTTCGATCCCGCCGAGCTGCCCCTGGTCGCCGATCCGGTCCGGGCCGGCACGGCGCGCCTCGCTCTGGGCCGGCGGCGCCCGACCGGCCGCGGAACGTGGCCGGCGCACGCCCGGCTGGCCAACGCCGTGCTCGCCCGGCGGCTGCGGCGCACCACCGGTCTGCCCGTGCACGACATCGGACCCATGCGGGCCGCGTACCGCGACGACCTCCTCGCCCTCAACCTGCGGGACCGGCGTTTCGGCTACCCGCTCGAGCTGCTGATCGCCGCCGGCCGGGCCGGGTGGACGGTGACCGAGGTCGATGTCCGGTACGGCCCGCGGACCGCCGGCACCAGGTCCAAGGTCACCGGCACGGTACGGGGCACCGTCCGCGCCGTCCGCGACATGAGCGCGGTGCTGGCCCGATGAAGGTGCAGCTGATCGTGCTGGCCAAGACGCCGGTGCCCGGGCGGGTGAAGACCCGGCTGTGCCCGCCCTGCACCCCGGCCCAGGCGGCCGCGGTGGCCGCGGCGGCGCTGGCCGACACCCTCGACGCCGTGGCGGCGACGCCGGCCGCGGTCCGCACCCTGGTCGTCGACGGCGATCATCCGGCGCCGGCCGGCTGGTCCCGGGTGCCGCAGCGCGGGGACTCGCTGGGTGAGCGGCTGAGCCACGCCTACGCCGACACTCTCGTACCCGGCCTGGCCGCCCTGCTGATCGGGATGGACACGCCGCAGGTCGTCCCGGCCGTGCTCGCCGCGGCGATGCGGAGTCTGGGCGAGGACGGCACGGACGCGGTGCTCGGCCGGGCCGAGGACGGCGGCTGGTGGGCCCTCGGACTGCGCGATCCGATCCACGCGGAGGTGCTCCGCGGCGTCGAGATGTCGACCGCGACGACGGGGTACGAGACTCTGTCCGCATTGGAGTCCCGGGGGCTGCGGGTCGCCGCGCTGCCGGTGCTGCGGGATGTGGACTCGGCCCGCGACGCGCACGCGGTCGCCGCGCTCTGTCCCGCCGGCACCCGCTTCGCTCTCGCCGTCTCCCGGTTCGTGCCGGCCGGGGTTCCGGCGTGACCGTCACCGGCTGGACACCCGTCCTGGCCGTGTTCGACGACGCGCTGTCCCGCGCCCACGACGGGCATCCGGTGCGGCTGACGATCCGGGACGACCGCGGCTTCGATCACCCTCTGGACGCCCGGTCGTGGTGCCGCCACCACGTCCCCGGCGATCGCTCCCTGCTCGGCCGGTGCTCCGGCGCCACCCTCGACGTGGGCTGCGGACCGGGCCGGCTCACCAGCGCGCTGAACCGGCTCGGTCATCCCGCCCTGGGCATCGACGTCAGCGCCGCCGCCGTCCGGCTGGCCCGGACCCGCGGCGCCATCGCCATCCGCCGGGACGTGTTCGCGGCGTTGCCCGGCCACGGCCGGTGGCGGCACCTGCTTCTCGCCGACGGCAACGTCGGCATCGGCGGCGACCCCGAGCGGCTGCTGCGCCGCTGCCGCGACCTCGTCGCCCGGAACGGCCGGATCCACCTGGAGCTGGCCCGGCCGGGGACCCGCAGTTGGACGGGCGACGCGCGGTTCCGGGAGAGCGAAGGCCACCCGAGCGAACCCTTCCGGTGGGCCGTCCTGGCCGCCGACGATCTGGCCGCGGTGGCCGACGCCGCGGCCCTGCGCGTCCTGGACACCTGGACGGAGGCCGGCCGATGGTTCGCCACACTGACCCCGAGGTGAAGCGCCCGTCGAAGTTCGGCCGGCTGGTGACCTGGCTGCAGCAACCGCTTCCGCCACCACCGGCGGCGCTGCGCCGCGGCCCGTTCGAACGCAAGGCCTTCGACTCGAAGCTGCGATCGCCGCGGCTCACCAGCCTGCTCGGGCTCGCTCTCGGCGTGGCGTTCGGCGTCTGCTTCCTCACCGGCCTGCTCAGCCACCTCATCCAGCACCCGCCGTTCTGGTTCGGGTGGCCGTCGCGGCCGGTCGGCCTCTACCGGGTGACGCAGGGCGTGCACGTCGCGACCGGACTGGCCTCGGTCCCGCTGCTCGGCGCCAAGCTCTGGTCGGTCTACCACCGCCTGTTCTCCTGGCCGCCCGCCCGCGACATCGCCCAGGCGATCGAGAAGGCGAGCATCGCCGCGCTCGTCGCGGCGGCGTTGTTCCAGGTGATCAGCGGCATCCTGAACATCTCCCGCTGGTACGCCCCGATGCCGTTCTTCTTCACCGCCGGCCACTACTGGTCGGCGTGGCTGGCGATCGGCTCGCTGATCGTCCACATCGGCGTCAAGCTGCCGATCATCCGGCAGGCGCTCAGCCGGGCCACCCCCGACCGGACCCGGCCCGGCGCTCTCAGCCGGCGCGGGCTGTTCGCCACGGTCGGTGCCGCCGCCGGGGTCATCACCCTCTCCACCGTCGGCCAGACCGTCGCCCCGCTGTCGCCGATCTCCGTGCTGGCGCCGCGCCGGCCGGGCAGCGGCCCGCAGCACCTGCCGGTCAACAAGACCAGCGGGGGCGCGGGGGTCCGCGACGCGATGTTCAACCCGGCCTACCGGCTCGTGGTCGCCGGTCCTACCCGGACGGTGAGTCTCAGTGTGGCCGACCTCGCGGCGCTGCCGCAGCACACGGTCGTCCTGCCGATCAGCTGCGTCGAGGGGTGGAGCTCCACCGGCACGTGGACCGGCGTGCGGCTGCGGGATCTGGTCGCCCTGGTCGGCGTGGACGCGGACCACGCCGAGGCGTACGTCGAGTCCCTCGAGATGCGGGGGCGGTACCGGGCCACGACCGTGCCGCCGCCGCACACCCGCGATCCGTACACCCTGATCGCGCTGCGGCTCGGCGGGGAGCCGCTGCACCCGGACCACGGCTACCCGGCCCGGCTGATCGCGCCCAACCGGCCCGGCGTGCTGCAGACCAAATGGGTCTCCCGGATCACCGCCCGGAGCGCGTCGTGATCGCCGTGCGACGCTCCCTGATCGGGCTCGGCGCGCTCGCCATGACGTACGCGCTGGTCGGGGCCCTGACCGACGCCGACGTCAAGGTCGGTGACCTGCTGTTCCTGGTCGTCGTGCTGGTGGCGCACGACGGGGTGCTGATGCCGCTCGTGATCGGGGCCGGCGTCCTGGTGGGCCGGTTCGTTCCCGCGACTCGGCGGGGACTGGTCCGGGCCGGGCTGATCGTCGGCCTGGCGGTGACCGTGGTGGCCTTCCCGCTGGTACTCGGCCGGGGCCGGGCCGCCGACAACCCGTCGCTGCTGCCCCGGTCGTACGGGCCGGGTCTGCTCGGGATCTACGGGGTCGTCGGGGTGGCGGCGGCCGTCATCGTGGGGGTGCGGTCGTGGCGGCGCCGGCGCTCAGCGCGGCGGGTCGATCAGCTCGAGTAGGCCGCCGGTCCGGCTCGCCACGAAGACCCGGCCGGTGGCCGGATCGGTGGCCACCGTGTTCGGCTGCCGTACGGTCGGGAACCGCGCGACCTCCCGCGGGGCGCTCCCGGAGACGTCGAACTCGACGAGCTGGTCGCGACCGGTGAGCGTGACCCACAGACGGTCGCGGACGGCGTCGTAGGCGATGCCGTACGGGCTGCCGGGCAGGAACGTCCACGACAGCTCCGCCGGTCGTGGACGGGTGGCGTACGTCAGCAGCCGGCCGGCCCGGGTGTCCACGATGTACAGCCGTCCGCGCCGGTCGGCGACCAGGTGGCTGGGACCGGCGCCGGCCGGGATCCGCGCCGTGCGGACCGGCGGATCGGTGCGGTAGAGGTCGAGGTAGTGGTCGTGCACGTCGATCATGGCGACGTCCGCCCCGACCGCGGTCACCCCACCCGGCTGGGTGACGTCGGTGATCCGGCGCCGCACCACGCCGTCGCGGACGAACACCAGCGCGCCGCCGAGCTCGTCGGCCACCACCACGGTCCCGTCCGCGGCCCGGGTGGCGTCGTGCGGGTATCGGCCGACGGCGGTCCGCGACGCGATCGCGCCCCCCGGCAGGCTCACGGTGAGCACGCTGCCGGAGCTCTCGTCGGGGACGAGCACCGGCCCGCCGGGCGCGGCGAGCTGCAGGTGCCGCAGATGACCGGGCAGGGCCACGCGGCGCAACCGGGTCCCGGTACGCCCGTCGAGAAGCGCCAGCCCGTCCGGGTTGCGGACCCCGACCGCCACGACGTGGGTCACCGGATCGGCGACGACGCCTTCCGCCTGATCCCCGACGGCGACGACCCGGCCCGCCGGGGTGACGGCCGGATCCGGCCCGCCGGCCGGTTCGGCCGCTCCCGAACCGCAGCCGCTCAGCGCGAGCATCAGCGCCGTACCGGTAAGAAGACGACTCCGCACCCGGTCCATCCTGGCCTGCCGGGGCGCCGCGATCGAACGGATCGTCATTACGGCGGTCTTACGGCGGGTCAGTACAGGAGGCGGCGGATCCCCCGGCGGCGGGGAGCCGGCGGGCGCCGGCCGGCCGACAGCGCGCCCGCGATGGCCGCCGCCGTTGAATCGGCGTTCTCCCGGGCCGGCGTCCGCCGGTCGGGCGCCACCGCGACGTCGCACAGCGCCAGAAACGCATCGTGTGCGCCCGTACGCCGGTCCGGATCCTTCACCAGCAGGCCGGAGATGATCGCGCGGAGCGGCCCCAGGCGCTCGGACGGGTTGGGCGGTTCCTGCAGCACCGCGGTGAGCGAGCCGGCCACCGTGTCCCGCTGGAACGGCGGGCGCCCCTCGACCGCCGCGTACAGGGTGGCGCCGAGCGACCACAGATCGCCGCTCGGCCCGGCGTCGTGACCCCGCAGACGCTCCGGAGCGACGAAGAACGGCGATCCGAGCAGCTGACCGGTCACATCGGGCCCCGGATCCACCGCCTGCACCGTGGCCAGCCCGAAGTCGGTCAGCAGGACCCGGCCCTCGTCCGCGACCAGCACGTTGCGGGGCTTCACGTCGCGGTGCACCACTCCGGCGGAATGCGCGGCGCGCAGGGCGCTCAGTACCGCGACGCCGATCCGGGCGGCGGCGGGCGGGCTCAGCGCGCCGCGCTGCTGGACCATCTCGTGCACCGACAGGCCGTTCACCAGCTCCATGACGATCCAGCCGTACGGACCGTCGTGGATGACGTCGTACACCTGGACGACGTTCGGGTGGTCGAGCCGGGCGGAGGCGCGCGCCTCCGCGAGCAGGCTGTCCGGCGCCGACGGTCCGGTGCCGGTGATTGCCTTGACCGCCACCGGTCGTTCCAGCAGCTCGTCATGGGCGCGCCAGACCGTGGCCATGCCGCCCGCGCCGATCGGCGCGATCAGCCGGTATCGGCCGGCGACCACCGTCATCACTGATCCGCCCTTCCCCTCGAGCCGAAAGCTGCACCAGGGATTCGGGGCCCGACCCGGACGGGATTGGTCGGTGCCGAGGTGAAGAATCGGAAGACATGAGCGACACCAACACGACCGCCCGCTTCCACGGCGCCCACGACATCCGGCTGGCCGCCGAACCGATGCCCCCCGTCGGGGAGTCGCTGAGCCTGGTCGAGATCACCGCCGTCGGTCTGTGCGGCTCCGACCTGCACTGGTACAACGAGGGCGGCATCGGGGACAGCCGCATCGACCACCCGCTGGTCGGGGGACACGAGATGGCCGGGATCGTCCGGGGTGGCCCGCTCGACGGCGTCCACGTGGCCGTCGACCCGGCCATCGCCGACCTCACCTGCGACATGTGCCTACGCGGCGACCCGAACCTTTGCCGGCACATCCAGTTCGCCGGGCAGGCCGACCTGGACGGCGGCTTCCAGCAGTACCTGGCCTGGCCCACCCACCTGCTCCACCCGCTGCCGGAGGGGCTGACCGACGCCGACGGGGCCGTGCTGGAACCCCTCGGCGTAGCCATCCACGCCACCGACCTCGGGCATGTCCCGCTTGCCGGGTCGGTCGCGGTGATCGGCTGCGGACCGATCGGCCTGTTGCTGCTCCAGACCGTCCGGGCCGCCGGGGCCGTACGCGTCCTCGCCGCCGACCCGTTGCCGCACCGGCGGGCGGCCGCCACCCAGCGGGGCGCCGACGTCGTCCTCGACCCGGGTGCGGACGACTACTCCGACGCGCTGGCCGGCTTCAGCTCCGGCCTGGGCGTCGACGTGGCCTTCGAGGCGGCCGGCACCGACCCGGCCATCGCGGCCGCGGTGGCCGTGGTCCGGCCCGGCGGGCGGGTCGTCCTGGCCGGCATCCCGAGCACCCGCGAGTCGGCCTTCCCCGCCTCCGACGCCCGCCGTAAGGGGCTGAACCTGGCCATGGTCCGGCGGATGAAGGAGGTCTACCCGCGGGCGATGGCGATGGTCGAGGCCGGTCTGGTCGACGTACGCGGCCTGGTCACCCACCGGTACCCGATGGCCGGTATCCAGACCGCGTTCACCGAGGGCGTCGCCCGTACGGGTCTCAAGGTGATTATCGAGCCGGCGGCGACGACGAACCGTTAGTGGCGGCGGTCAGCACGTCGTCCGCTGGAGCGTCTTCGTCTTTCTTGTCCGGTTCGTCGGCTGGGACGGTGCCCGGTGGCTCGCTGTCCGGGGTCGGATCGCCGGACGGATGGTGGGCCAGGTACCGGACCGCGGTGTTGACCACGGCCAGCAGCGGCACGGCGATCAGACCGCCGACGATGCCGGCGATGACGATGCCGGACGCGATAGCCAGGATCACCGCGAGCGGGTGCAGCGCCACCGCCCGTCCCATGATCAGCGGCTGGAGGACGTGTCCTTCCAGCTGCTGGACGGCGATGACGACGCCGAGCACGATCAGCGCGGTCACCGGGCCCTTGGCCACCAGTGCGACCAGGATGGCCACCGTCCCGGTCAGGGTGGCGCCGACGACCGGGATGAAGGCACCCAGGAAGACCAGCGCGGCCAGCGGGAGGGCCAGCGGGACGCGTAGCACGAACAGGCCGATGCCGATGCCCGCCGCGTCGACCAGCGCCACGAGCACGGTCGCGTGCACGTACGACTCGAGCGTATGCCAGGAATAGTGGCCGGCGCGGGCGGTCGGCACCCGGGCGGACCGCGGCAGAAGCCGGCAGACGAAGGACCAGATCCGGTCGCCGTCGCGCAGGAAGAAGAACAGCGTCAGCAGCGTGAGGAAGAACCCGGCGACGACCTCGCCCAGGGTGGCCGCGGTGCTGAGCGCCCCGCTGGTCAGCTTGCCCTGGTTCGAGGTGATGGTGGTCTCGAGCTTCTGCACGTACTGGGACAGCTGTGTGTCGGTGAGGTGCAGCGGCCCCTTGGACAGCCAGTTCTGCACCTGCGTGATACCGGCGCTGACCTGCGACGACAAGGTGTCGATCTGGGAGATGAAGGTCTGGATGATCAGCGTCAGGCCACCGGCCACCACCAGCAGGGCGGCGACGAGCACGATGGCCGCGGCCAGGGTCCGGTTGAGGCCCCGCCGCTTCAGGAGGCGCGCGACCGGCTGGAACAGCGCGGCCAGCAGCATCGCCACCACGACCGGGATGATCACGACGCGCAGCAGCGACACCAGCCGCAGCAGGATGTAGCCCGCCGCCACGAACAGGATGAACCGCCACGCCCAGGCGCCGGCTGTACGGACACCGCGCGGCACCACGTCGTCCTCGGGCGAGCGCTGCTGGACGACCACGATCGGCATCGCCTCAGCGCCCAGCGACGGATCGGGCGTGAAGGGCGGGGGCGCGTTGCGCTCGGCCGCGGCCGCCAGCCGCGCCCGGGCCCGCTCGGAGAAACTCACGGCTCGGGTCAAGCTGTCACCGCGTCGATGGCCTTCTTCAGGGCGGACGGCTGCGCCGGGCTGCGCGGGGCGTCGGCGCGGAGATCGTTCATCCGGGCGCCGATCTCCTGCAGCTGCTTGCGACTCAGGCCTTCCCGGACCTTGGGGAACCACTCCTGCTCCTCTTCGTCCACATGGTGGGTCACGTTCTCGATGAGGACGGTCGTCTTGGCGTCGAAGCGTTCGTCCTCGGGCTTCATCCCGTGCAGTTCCGCGCACAGGATGTCGGCGACGTGGTGCTCCTCGTACGACTCGAGCACATCATCCTCGAGATCCGGGAGCAGCTTGCGGACCTCGGGGTACATCACCTCGTTCTCGAGGTACGTGTGCACGGTCAACGCCTCGACGATCTGCGCGACGATCCGTCCCTTGGTCTGCGTCGCGTCCTCGCCCGCGTTCTGGAACTGCTTGAACAGCTTGCGGAACTGCTTGTGGTCGTCCTTGAGAATGACGATTGCGTCCGTCGACATGGCGCGCCCCCTTCGTGTCCGGATGGTATTATTTACCTCGTACGGGGACGCCGCAAACAACGGGACGCGCCGCGGTGAACCGGCCCTGGCGGGGTACTGACAGGCATGGCCTGGCCCCGCACCGCACGCATGAGCCGTTCCCAACGGCGTCTGACCCGCGCCGCCCCCGGCCCCTCCGAGGGCTTCACCAGCGTGACCGCGACGGTCCGCGGCCTGCGCCTGCACATCCGGCAGCGCCCCGGCCCGGACCCGGCCGGGCCGGTCTGGGTGCTCCTGCACGGATTGGCGGTGTCGCACCGGTACTTCATGCCCACCGCGGCCGCGTTGCCCGGCTCGGTCTTCGTCCCGGACCTCCCGGGCTTCGGACTGTCCGGCAAACCGGCGCGGGTGCTCACCACCGAGCAGCACGCAGCCGTCGTGGCCGCGTGGATGGACCAGGCCGGGCTGACCGCCGCGAACGTGCTCGGGAACTCGTTCGGCAGCCAGGTCGCCGTCGAACTCGCCGTCCGGCGGCCCGACCTGGTCGCCGCGCTCGTCGTGATCGGACCGACGGTCGACCCGGCCGCGCCGACGGCCGGCGCGCAGATCCGCCGCTGGGCCCACGACCTGCTCATCGAGGACCCGCAGCAGATCCCCACGGTCATCGCCGACTTCCGGGACGCCGGGCTCCGGCGCGTTCTCGGCACCCTCCGGCACGCGGTCGGCCATCACATCGACCGGCGCATCCCGCTCGTCGCGGCGCCGCTGATGGTGCTGCGCGGCCAGTACGACCCGATCGCCCCGGCCGAGTGGACCGCCCAGGCGGCGTCGCAGGCCCGGCACGGCCACCACGGCGAGGTGCCCGGAGCGGCGCACAACGCCGTCACCAGCGCCGGCTCGGTGCTGGCGGCGCAG
>CAXSDA010000019.1:3370-94258 GCA_964236515.1 uncultured Actinoplanes sp. | reverse complement strand
TGCGGGCGAAAGGCTGAGCGTCGGAAAACGCCTCCACCCGGTCGACGCCGGGCCTTCCCTCATCGCTGCCGTCGTTCACTCGGCTTCGAAGGCGGCGTTGATCGTCAGGCGGCGCAGGCCGTCGCCTTCACCCGGCGGGACCGCCGGCCCGCGTCACCCGGGCGATGAAGGCGCCGGCGGCCGGTGTCGGCCCGAGGCGGCTCCAGATCAGGTGCTCGATGCGGTACGAGGTGTTCACCACGGTCACGATGCTCACTCCGGGGAGCCGCACCGCGAAGGCGGAGGCGAGCAGGGCGATGCCCAGACCTTCGGCCACGAGCCGTGCCATGACGTACGGGTCGGTGACCTCGAAGGCGACCCTGCGCTCCAGGCCGGCGGCCACGAAGGCGCGGTCGGCCTGCGCCCGGCCGGTGGTGCCGATCGGAAAGTCGACGAACTCCTCGTCGGCGATCGACTCCAGCCGGATGCGCTTGCGGGCTGAGAGCCGGTGGCCGGGCGCCAGCAGCGCGGCCAGCGGGTCGCGGGCCAGCGGCCGGCTGTTGACCTGGGGAATCTCGACATCCTCGGCCAGGCCCAGGAACGCGACGTCGAGCCGGCCGTCGCGGACCTGGCCGGCGAGGACGTCGCTGCCGGCGGTCTGCAGACTGACCTGAACCTGCGGGTGCTCCTGATGGAACGCCCGCAACAGCGCCGGCACGTCGGCGGCCGCCACCGTGGGAATCATCCCGACGGCGAGCCGGCCGCGGATCTCCCCGGTCGCGGCGTAGACCTCCGCGCGTGCCCGGTCCGCCGCGGCCAGGCACTCCCGGGCGGCCGGAAGCAGCGCCTGGCCCGCCGGGGTCAACGCCACCGACCGGCTCGTGCGGTGGAAGAGCCGGGCGCCCAGCTCCTGCTCGAGCTTCGCGATCTGGTGACTCAATGCCGACTGCACGACGAAGCACCGTTCCGCGGCCCGGGTGAAGTTGCCGAGCTCAGCGACGGCGACGACGTACGTCAACTGTTGAAGGTCCACCCGGCAATCGTGTAACGCGATCGGTTCCATGACAACAATGCGTTGGATTCATCGCTGAGGGTGCGGCAGCCTGGTAGGCGTACGACCGTTCACGACCACGAAGCACGGAGGAGCCGACATGACCGCCCTGTACACCTGGGACGTGTTCTCCACTCTCGACGGCTACGGCGCGTACGGCGAGGGCGGTGACTGGGGCGGCTATTGGAGCAAGCAGGGTCCCGAGCTGCTGGAGCATCGGGCCGCCCGGTTCGACACCGAGCAGCGGATGGTTTTCGGTGCCACCACGTTCCGCGAGAACGCCGAGATCATGACCTCCGGCGTCGACCCCAACTCGCTGGACGAGTGGAACGTGCGGACGATGCGCATGCCGGCGACGGTGATCTCGTCCACGCTGACCGACACGCTCGGCTGGCCGGACGCGACCATCGTCGAAGGGGACGGCGCGGAGATCGTCGCCCGGCTGAAGGCGGAGTCGGACGTGCCGCTGCGCTCGCCGGCCAGCCTGTCGCTGAACTGGGCGCTGCTGGCCGCCGGCCTGGTCGACCGCATCGAGGTGACGATCTTCCCCGTCATCACCGGCCGGACCGGGATCAGCCCGATCCTCCGCGGCGCCGGCGACTTCGACCTCGAGCTGCTGGAGAGCCGGACCTTCGACGGCCGTACCCAGGAACTCGTGTACCGCCCCACTCCGCGATGACGGGCCCGTCCGGCCGCGTCCGGCAGATGCGCCTGGTGGTCGAGGCCGCCGACTACGAGGACGCGGTCCGGTTCTACCGCGACGTCCTGGGCGCTGATGAGGAACTTCAGCTGCACGGAAACGGCGGTGAGCGGGTCACGATCCTCGATGTCGGCCGGGCGACGCTGGAGATCTCCAGCCCGGAGCAGGTGGAGATGATCGACCGGGTGGAGGTGGGACGGCGGGTCAGTCCAAGGCTGCGGGTGGCCTTCGAGGTCGCCGACGCCCCGCAGGTCACGGATGACCTCGTGCGAGGAGGGGCCGATCTGATCGCATCGCCCACCCGTACGCCCTGGGGATCTCTCAACTCCCGCCTGGACGCTCCGGCCGGCCTCCAGATCACGGTGTTCGAGGAACCCCCGGACGGAGAGGCAGCCGGGAGTTGACCGGCCGGCCGGGAGTTGACCGGCCGGCCGGGGTCAGGCCGGCACCGGGTCCGAGCCGCGCGAGCCGCCGGGGCGGCACCGGACCAGCCGCCCGATCGCCAGCCGGAGCCCGCGGCCGGCGCCGTGCCTCTCGATCGCCTCGGCCGCGTACTGCGAGCAACTCGGGCTGAACCGGCAGCAGGCCGCCCGGTGCGCACTGATCTCGCGCTGGTAGAGACGGATGGCGCTGACCAGAGCCGGGCCGCGCCGACGGGTCAGGCCGTGCGCGCTCAGCGACAGCAACCGCGGCAGCAACGGCAGGGCCATCATCATGCAGTTGCCGTCCAGCCCCTCCGCGACGCAGCACCCGGTCTCGAGCAGGCAGGCGTCGCGCAGACACGACCCGCCGACCGGCCGGCGCTCGTAGTAGTAAGGGTCATCGCGCGGGTCGTACCGTCTCCGGCGGCTCCAGGGCATGGCGTCGGAATACCCCACGCGACGGACCCGACACCCCTGGGACCGTACGACGCCCGGGTGAGGAACTGTCTTCTCCACTACTGTCGCTCGGATGGCCGACATCACAGCAGGGACGCCGCACCGGATCGGCCGGATTCCGGTCACCGGCGTCGATCCGCTGGTGGACGGCGGCACCCGGCCGGCGAAGTCCGTGGTGGACGAGGAGTTCGACGTCACGGCCACGGTCTTTCGCGAAGGCCACGAGGCGGTCAACGCCACCGTGGTGGTCACCGATCCGGCCGGCCGGGCGTATCGCTATCCGATGACCCGGGTGAACGCCGGTCTGGACCGCTGGGCGGCGACGGTCGCCGCGGACCGGGTCGGGCGTTGGTCCTACCGGGTCGAGTCCTGGTCGGACCCGTACGGCACCTGGCACCACGATGCCGTGATCAAGGTGGGCGCGAACGTCGACGTCGAGCTGATGCTCGAGGAGGGCGCGCGGGTCCTGGAGCGGGCGGTGGCCGAAGTCGGCCGTACGCCCGATCAGCGGAGCGTTCTCACCGGCGCTATCGCCGGTCTGCGGGATGCGGAGTCCTCGCCGGAGGCGCGTCTCGGCGCGGGCATCTCGTCCGGGGTGCGCCAGGAGCTTCGGGAGCGGCCGTTGCGGGAGTTCGTCACGGCCAGCCCGCAGTATCCGTGGCTGGTGGAGCGCGAGCGCGCGCTGTACGGGGCGTGGTACGAGATCTTCCCGCGCTCCGAGGGCGCCGTCGTCGACGAGACCACCGGCCGCTGGACGAGCGGCACGTTCGCGACCGCGGCGGAGCGCCTACCCGCGATCGCCGGCATGGGCTTCGACGTCGTCTACCTGACCCCGATCCATCCGATCGGCCGGATCAACCGCAAGGGCCCGAACAACTCCCTCCATGCGAGTGACTCCGACCCCGGTTCGCCGTACGCGATCGGCTCGGCCGCCGGCGGTCACGAGACCGTCCACCCCGACCTGGGCACGTTCGACGACTTCGACGCGTTCGTGGCCCGGGCGCGCGAAGTCGGCCTCGAGGTGGCGCTCGACCTCGCCCTCAGCTGCGCGCCCGACCATCCGTGGGTGGCGGCCCATCCGGAGTGGTTCACCACCCGGGCCGACGGCTCGATCGCGTACGCGGAGAACCCGCCGAAGAAGTACCAGGACATCTATCCGCTGAACTTCGACAACGACCCGGCGGGCCTGTACGCCGCCGTCCGTGAGGTCGTGCGGATCTGGATCGACCACGGCGTACGGATCTTCCGGATCGACAACCCGCACACCAAGCCGGTGGAGCTGTGGGAGTGGCTGATCGCGGACGTGGCGGTCGACCACCCGGACGTGATCTGGCTGGCCGAGGCCTTCACCCGGCCACCGATGATGCACACGCTGGCCAAGGTCGGATTCCAGCAGTCGTACACCTACTACGCCTGGCGGCACTCGAAGGCGGAGATCCAGGAGTACATGGCGGAACTGGCCGGCCCGGCGGCGGCGTACATGCGTCCCAACTTCTGGCCGACCACGCACGACATCCTGACCCCGTTCATGCAACGCGGTGGCCCGGCCGCCTGGAAGATGCGCGCGGCGCTGGCGGCGACGCTGTCACCCAGCTACGGCATCTACGCCGGCTACGAACTCCACGAGCACGTGGCTCGCCCCGGTGCCGAAGAGCAGATCGACAACGAGAAGTACGAGTACAAGAACCGGCGGTGGGCGGACTACGAGCCGGGCGGCCCCCGCGAGGGCCGGTCCCTGGCACCGTACCTGCGGACGGTGAACGAGATCCGCCGGTCCCACCCCGCCCTCCGCCGGCTGCGCAACCTCCGGTTCCACTATTCGGACGACGAGAACGTCCTGGTGTTTTCCAAGGCCCGCCGGATCTACGACCGCGACGACGTCATCGTGGTCGTGGCCAACCTGGATCCGGTGTACACCCGCGACACCTGGATCCACCTGACGATGCCGGAGCTGGGCCTGGACTGGCACGACCAGTTCGTCGCGCACGACCTGATCACCGGGCAGCACTGGAACTGGGCGGAACACGCCTTCGTCCGCGTCGGCCCCGACACCGAGCCCGTCCACATCGTCCACGTCCGACCGTACTGACCGCCCTCGTCGTCGCCGTCGCCGTCGCCGTCGCCGTCGCCGTCGCAGGAGTCAATGCCCTGGTCAGGCCTAATGATCTTGGGTTCTGTCCCAGGTATGCGCGAGTCACCGTAGGGCTGAGGGGCGCCCCGTCCCATCTGCTCTCCATTGCTGTGCGGGGGCTACTAACGACTGGTCCCTTTCCCGCCGAGCGCTCGCTTGGGATCACCGGCGCGCATCGTTCCGCTTCTTATGACGTCAGCGATGCAAACACTTTAAGGGGTTTGCGCGCATCAGCGCACACCGCCGTCGACTCTCCCGGAACCTTCACATCGGGCCCTGTGACGTAGACGGTGCTGCCGAAGTCGGGACACAACATGGCTACCTGGACTTTGCCCGATCCCGACGAGCACTTCGCATACCCGTACCATGCCACCCACGCACCGATCGTACGAAAAGCTGCCCCGTGAGAGCAGTTCGCCGGAACGGCGAATGCGGGGGTGGTATCGACCGCACCGATTGTCCCTACCGCGAGCACCGCCACCAGCAGTCCTCTCAACGTCATCCTTCCTGTGGTCTTCACGGCAGACCCTTTTCGACCTGAACGGGTGTTCACGGCAGACCCCTTCCGACCTCGACGTATATCAGCATCGGCTACTCGTTTGCGGAGTAGGCGAAAATCAATCTGATGACCAGCGTCGCAGTCCGGAAAGGCAAATCACAGGCAAGTAACCGGCAAATCAGCAGGCGAGCTGCCGGCCCACTTGTTCGCTGCGGTCAAGCAGTCATCGGATTCGCCTTCTTGGTCGAAAGGCGAGGTGCCGCTCCGATCTCGAACGAGGGATGCCGTAACGATCGACCCTCGCCGGGTACGCAGACCAGTAGGGTGTGAATCTCGTCCGCTCTGGAGGCTGAAAATGATCGACAAACTGGTACGCGTAGCGTTGGTGGCCGCATTATTCGCGGGTGGTTCTGTTGCGGTGGCCTCGCCGGCCGATGCTGCCACAGCGACCAAGTACAAGAACTGCACGGCCTTGCACACGAGGTACAAGCACGGCGTTGCCAAGAAGGGCGCCAAAGACAAGGTCCGAGGCAGTACCAAACCGGTGACGTCGTTCACGGTGAACACCGTGCTCTACAACGCGAACAAGAAGCTTGACCGTGACGGTGACGGCGTCGCGTGCGAGAAGCGCTAGCGAGCGACACCCGTTCGGCGGTCCACGCCGAGCGGGCATCGCTGACGCTGGCGAACTGCTCCACCGCCTGCGGGCAACGGGAAGCGGTGGCCACGCCGGCCGAGCCGGCGCTTTCGTGACTCTGCACCCGGTTCCGGTCCGCGTCAGTTCTGCTGAGCACTGACGCGCACCCGGTTCCGGTCCGCGTCAGTTCTCCTGAGCGCTGACGTCGACGATCCAGGTGACGCCGTATCGATCGGTGAGCATGCCGTACAACGCGGCGAACGGCGCCGGCTCGAGAGGCGTGAGGATGGTCGCGCCGTTGACGAGGCCGTCCCACATGCGCTGGATCTCGTTGGTGTCGTCGCCGCGCAGGGCGATGTAGTAGGCGTTCTCGCCGGGGCTGAATGTCTTGGAGGGCTGGACGTCGTAGGCCATGACGCGGAAGCCGTTGGGGGCGGTGACCTGGCCCCAGGCGATCTGGTCGGCCTGACGCGGGTCCTCGACGGCGTGGATGTCGGTGTAGGTGGCGACGGTGACCTGGCCGTTGAATGCTGCGGCGTAGAAGTTGAGCAGTTCCCGGGCGTTGCCGCGGGTGTTGATGTGAGCTGTGGTGGTGACGCTCATGGCTGTCTCCTTGCGGGATCGATCAGGGTGTTCGGATGGGGTGTGCCCGGTTCCTACTGGCGGCCGCCGCGCATTGCGGGCAGCAGGACACCGTCGATCAGAGCGATGGAGTACTCCGGGGTGATGGGAAGTTGTTGGACGGCGACGCGACACGTGCACATCAGCGGCAGCACCTGGGAGAGTCCGTCGACGTCGACGGGTCCGTATTCGCCGCGATCGACGGCTCGCTGGATGAGGATCCGGTTGGCCTCGATCCAGGGCTCCAGACCGCCGTCCGTCAGCACGGCCGCGACGCGCTCGTCCCGGCCGGCGACCGATTGCAGACCGGAGATGATCCGGACCCGTCGTTCGGCCTCGTCACTGGTGTCCGGTTGCATGGCAGCGATGCAGTCGCCGCGCAGGCTGCCGGTGTCCGGCAGACGGTGCAGGTCGATCGAGCTGGGTCCCAGCTGCTTGATCGCGTCCAACACGAGGTCCACTTTGGTGGGCCACCGGCGATAAACGGTGGCCCGGGCGGCGCCGGCGCGGGTTGCCACCTCATCGATGGTCATCCGCTCGTATCCGGTTTCGGCCAGCACATCGAGGGTCGCCTCGAGGATCACCGCGTCACGCGCGTGGTCGCGCTTACGGCCACCCCGGTTCCGCGAGGCCGTCGAGTTCTGGTCGAGTGGGCTGCCACTCGGGCTTTCGGTCACGCCGATACGATACTTCAGAGTATCGGTACAGACAAGTATCGAGACTCAGATGTCTCACGTGCAGGAGCGGCGTCGCCTCGGACCTGTTTCCGGCAGCGGTTTGCCGGCCGACCTGGCTGACAGATGAAGCGGCGGCCACCCCGGCTGAGAGCCGATCGTGACCGCCGCTTCCACACTCTTATCAGACCGTTACCAACGAGCAGGGGCTAGACGTTGTAGTACATCTCAAACTCGTGCGGGGTCGGCCGCAGGCGGACCGGGTCGATCTCGTTGACGCGCTTGTAGTCGACCCAGGTCTCGATCAGGTCGTCGGTGAAGACGCCACCGGCGGTCAGGTACTCGTGGTCGGCCTCGAGCGAGTTGAGTACGGCGTCGAGCGACGCGGGTACCTGGTTGACGCTGGCGAACTCCTCCGGCGGCAGGTCGTACAGGTCCTTGTCGATCGGCGACGGCGGCTCGATCTTGTTCTTGATGCCGTCGAGGCCGGCCATCATCTGGGCGGCGAACGACAGGTACGGGTTGGACGAGGGGTCCGGTACGCGGAACTCGATGCGCTTGGCCTTCGGGTTGCTGCCGGTCACCGGGATACGGGTACAGGCGGACCGGTTGCGCTGCGAGTAGACCAGGTTGACCGGGGCCTCGTAGCCGGGCACCAGGCGGCGGTACGAGTTGACCGTCGGGTTGGTGAACGCCAGCAGCGACGGCGCGTGGTGCAGCAGGCCGCCGATGTACCAGCGGGCCGTGTCGGACAGGCCGGCGTAACCGGTCTCGTCGTAGAACAGCGGCTCGCCGTTCATCCACAGGCTCTGGTGGGTGTGCATGCCGGAACCGTTGTCACCGAACAGCGGCTTGGGCATGAACGTCGCGGTCTTGCCGTGCTCCCAGGCAGTGTTCTTGATGATGTACTTGAACAGCTGCATCTGGTCGCCGGCGTGCAGCAGCGTCGAGAACTTGTAGTTGATCTCGGCCTGGCCCGCGGTGCCGACCTCGTGGTGCGACCGCTCGATGGTGAAGCCGGCCTCGATCAGGCGGGTGACCATCGCGTCGCGCAGGTCGGAGTAGTGGTCCAGCGGCGAGACGGGGAAGTAGCCGCCCTTGTACGCCGTCTTGTAGCCGAGGTTGCCGCCCTCCTCGTCCTTGCCGGAGTTCCAGGCGCCCTCGATCGAGTCGATGTAGTAGAACGCGCGGTTCGCCGCGGTCTCGTGGCGGATCGAGTCGAAGATGTAGAACTCCGCCTCGGCGCCGAAGTACGCCGTGTCCGCGATGCCGCTGGAGGCCAGATAGGTCTCGGCCTTCTTGGCGACGTTGCGCGGGTCACGCGAGTACGCCTCGCGCGTGAACGGGTCGTGGATGAAGAAGTTCAGCGCGAGGGTCTTCTGAGCCCGGAACGGGTCGATGAAAGCGCTCGTCACGTCGGGCAGCAGCATCATGTCCGACTCGTGGATGGCCTGGAACCCGCGGATCGACGATCCGTCGAAGGCGAGACCCTCAGTGATGATGCTGTCGTCGAACGAGTCTGTGGGCGTGTTGAAGTGCTGCATCACGCCGGGCAGGTCACAGAATCGAACGTCGACGAACTTCACGTCCTCGTCTTTGAGGTATCGCAGGAGCTCCTCGGGATTGGCGAACACTCGTCCTCCTGGCGCAAGATCTTCAGTCCGGGCGGCGACGCCGCCACGTGGCAGGGCTGGTCGCGAACCTATGGGCATCGGGTTGCCCAGGCGTATCCCTATTGTTTCCGCCGTGTTACGGAGCCTGTGAGCAGTCCGTGACCTTCCGGAGGCTACCCCGGTACGCTGGCTACCTGTGGCAGCTTCCGCGAAAGGCACCCCGGCGGCATTCGACCTGTACGAGGTCGAGCCGGCGAACTTCGGCCGGCGTTTCGGCGCCCTGCTGATCGACTGGGCACTGTGCCTGGTGGTCGGCACGTTCGTCGGCGACCCGCGGGCCGTCGCGTGGCCGCCGGTGGCAGTGCTGATTCTGATCAACACGTTCGGCATCGGCCTGTTCGGACTGACGCCGGGCATGGCCCTGGCCGGGCTGCGATGCATCTCGATCCGCGACGGCGGCGCCATCGGACTGGGGCGCGCGCTGCTCCGGGCGCTGCTGCTGGCGCTGGTGATCCCCGCGGTGTTCCTGGACGGTGACCGGCGCGGTCTGCACGACCGCGCAGCCGCGTCACTGGTCATTCTCCGGCCGCGGGCCTAGGACCCTCTGCCCGTACGTACGGAAGAAGTCAGCGGGGACGCTGCTGGCGGAACGCGCCCTTGCTGGGCCGCATGTTCTTCGGGATCGCGCCCTTCGGCATCTGCGGCCGGGCCATCAGGGCGGCCAGGCGCTTGTCGAGCGCGTTGACGTCCTTGCCGGTCAGGTTGCGGGGCAGCCGCATCAACGTGGTGCGGATCTTGCGGATCGGCAGTTCGCCGTCCGCGTGACCGAGGACGTAGTCGTACATCGGGGCTTTGCCGATCACCTTGGACAGGCGGCGCTTCTCCTGGCCGATCAGGCCCTTCACCCGCTGCGCCTGGCCCTCGCCGACGAGGATCACGCCGGGCCGGCCGATCACCACGTGGACCATGTCGAACTGCGTGGTCGAGCTGGCCGCGGGCCGGACCCGCCAGTCGCCGCGCATGTTCTCGATGATCGATGCGGCCGCACCGGGCTGGCCCTCGGCCGCGTTCATCATCGCCGCGTTCGACCGGAGGTTGAGCACGATCAGGGCGGCCAGCAGTGCGATCAGCACGCCGACCGGGATGACGACCACGCCGAGACCCAGGAGCACCGCCAGCACCGTCAGTGCGATCGGGATCAGCACCGCCGCCGCGATGAGCGGGACGAACCATTTGTCCTGCTTCGCGGTGAACGCGAACACCTGGCCGATCTGCTTCAGGCGCTCGACGAACGACACCTTCTCCTCGGGTTTTGCCATGCCGCAAGTGTAGTGGTGAGGGCCTTACCGGCGGACCCCACCTCCGGGCCCGCGAGTAAGGAGGCGTACCGCCCCCGATATCGGGAGTGCTCCCCATGCGGACGGCCTGCCTTCGCGCGAAAGGTAGAGGTCAGCAAGGAAGACCGATCGAACTGGAGCACGCATCATGTACCCGATCCACGACCCCACCCTGGCCCTCGAGATGCACCACCAGCACGCCGCGGAACTGCGCCGCGAAGCCACTGCGTACCGGCTCGCGCGGGAGGCCCGTCAGGCCCGCCGGCGCGGTGTCCACCGGTCGCATCGCGCCTCGGCGGAACCCCGCCCGGTCATGCCGTGAGGGCCGTTCCGCGACCGGAAAATCTGTCGTACCCGCATGGCATGCTCGACGACATGAGCGCGAACGTCAGCAGCGAGGTGCTGGTCGGCCGGGAGGCCGACCTCGCCGCGCTGCGCGACGCGCTCAAACGGACCCGCAGCGCCGAGCCGTCGACCGTCCTGGTCGGCGGCGAGGCGGGTGTGGGCAAGACCCGTCTGGTCGAGGAGTTCACCCGCATCGCGTCCGTCGACGGCGCCCGGGTCCTCACCGGCCAGTCGTTGGAGCTGGGGGAGGAGGGCCTGCCGTTCGGGCCGTTCGCCGCCGCCCTGCGCGACCTGGTGCACTCCGCCGGCACGGCGGTGCTCGAGGGGCGGGAGAGCGACTACGCCCGGCTGCTGCCCGAGCTCGGCTCGCCGACCGACGCCGCCGACACCCGCCGGGGCTACCTGTTCGAGCTGGTGGCGTCGCTGTTCGCCCGGCTCTCGGAGACCCGGCCGCTGGTGCTTGTGCTGGAGGACGTGCACTGGGCCGACCGGTCCACCCGCGACTTGATCGGGTTCCTGGTCCGGTCCGCCCGGCTGCCCGGCCTGCTGCTGATCGTCACCTACCGCACCGACGAGCTGCACCGCGGGCACCCGCTGCGGTCGTTCCTGGCCGAGCTCGAGCGGGTCCGCGGCGTGCAGCGGCTCGAGGTCGACCGGCTCGACCGTGACGGCACGGCCGCGCTGCTGGGTCACCTGCTGAAGGCCGAGCCGCCACCGCGGATGGTCGACACGATCAGCGAGCGTACCCAGGGCAACCCGTTCTTCATCGAGCAGTTCGCGCTGTCCGGCGACCCGGAGTGCGCCGACATCCCGACCAGCCTGCGGGACCTGTTGCTGGACCGGGCCGACCGGCTGCCCGAGATCGCCCAGCGGGTGCTGCGGACGGCCGCCGTCACCGGCACCCGGTTCGGGCACGAGCTGCTGGCCCGGGTGGCGGGCGTCGACGAGGGCGCCCTGGAGTCCGCGCTCCGGGCGATCGTCGCCGCTCAGCTGGTCGTCTTCGATCCCGACGGCGGGTACGAGTTCCGGCACGCGCTGGTCCGCGAGGCCGTGCACGACGACCTGCTGCCGGGGGAGCACGCCCGGTTGCACGCGAGGCTGGCCGAGGCCGTCGAGGCCGAGCCCGGGCTGGTCGCGATGGGCCGCGCGCCGGCCGAGATCGCCCACCACTGGTACGCCGCCCACGACTATCCGAGAGCACTGGTGGCGGCCAAGCGGGCCGCCGGCGACGCCGGCCGACGGTACGCCTTCGCCGAGCAGGCCAGCCTGCTGGAACGCGTCATCGAGCTGTGGGAGCAGGTGCCCGACGCGGCCGCCCGGCTCGGGGTCAGCCACCTCGACCTTCTGGAGGAGACCAGCCACGTCGAGGTCGACGCCGGCGACCACATGCGCGCGCTGAAACTCAACAAGGCCGCACTCGGCGACCTGGACGCGGAGGCCGAGCCGCTGCGCGCGGCCCGGTTGCGGGTGCGC
Organism: uncultured Actinoplanes sp.; assembly: GCA_964236515.1. Lineage (GTDB taxonomy): Bacteria > Actinomycetota > Actinomycetes > Mycobacteriales > Micromonosporaceae > Actinoplanes. The sequence continues at coordinate 82,320 of CAXSDA010000019.1, read as the reverse complement.
CGGGGCAAGCTGCTCTACACCGCCGGCACCAGCGACGGGACTACCGAGGCGCGGGAGGCGTACCGGCTGATCCAGCTCGTGCCGCCGTCGCCGGGCCGGGCGCTGCTGCTGGCCGACATCGCGTACGAGCTGGACAGCGCCGACGACGAGATGGCCGCCACGGTCGCGACCGCGGCGATGGCCGAGGCGGCCGATGTGGACGACGTGAGCATCCTCGTGGCGGCCACCATCACCTACGGCCGGGTCTGCGGCGCGCGGATCGCCGCCGACGAGGCGTTGCCGACCATGCAGAAGGCGGCGTCCGCGGCCCGGGCGGACGGCGACCTGCCCAACCTGGCCCGTGCCCTGGTCAACATCTCGGACATCCTGTTCGAGCTGGGCCGGTACGAGGAGTCGGCGGCGGCCGCGGCCGAGGGCGTGCCCTACGCCGACCGGATCGGCGTCAGCCGCACCACCGGCGTGTTCCTGCTGGCCAACCACGCCGAGGCACTGATCGCGCTGGGCCGCTGGGACGAGGCCGAGGCGCTGTTGTCCGAGGCCGCCCGGCAGGACCCGCCGGGCATGCTGGTCGTGCCGTGGCTGCGGTTGCGGGCGCGGGTGCGGATGGCCCGCGGCAGTGACGGCGCCGAGGCTGCGGTGGACCGGGCCGTGGGCTATCTCGGGCGGGCGTTCGTCAACCGGGAGTACACCCTGTCGTTGCTGGACCTGCGGATCAAGGGAGCACTGTTCGCCGGCGATCCGGCCGCCGCGGTGCACGCGGCGCGGGCGGCCCTGGCCGATCCGGGCTTCCCCCGTTCGCCCCGCTACGGCTGGCCGCTGCTGGTGGTGGCGGCGACCGCCCTCGACCGGGCAGCCGACGGCGGCGCGACCATCGCCGACCGGGACGAGCTGCGCGAGCGGATCCGGTCGCTCGCCGCCGGGCTGCCGACCCGCTGGCCGGCCGAAAGGGCCAACGCCGCTCAGGTAACGGCGCTGCTGGACGGTGGCCGGGACGACTGGGCCGCCGCGGTCGAGGCCTGGCGGGCCGACGGGCAGCGGTACGAGCTGGCGATAGCGCTGTTCGGGCAGGCCATTGCCGCCGCGGCGGCGGGGGACCGGGCGGGCGCGGCCGCGACGCTGGACGAGGCCACCGCGACCGGCCGCGCGCTGGGCGCGGCGCCCCTGCTCGCCGCGGTGGACACCCTGACCCGCCGGGCCGGCCTGCGCACCGGCGGCCACCCGGCCGACGACGAGATCCTGACCGCCCGGGAACGCGAGGTGCTGCGCCTGGTGGCCGAGGGCCAGAGCAACAGCCGCATCGCCGAGCGGCTGTTCATCTCGCCGAAGACGGCGAGCGTGCACGTGTCCCGCATCATCGCCAAGCTCGAGGTCACCAACCGCGGCGAGGCCGCCGCGGTCGCCCGCCGCCTCGGCCTCCTGGACGACTGAGGCGAACATCGACGACTGCCCGTAAGTGCCATGTCAACGCTACGTGCAAACAGCGATACTGAGCGATGTGAGAGACCGACCGCGCCCGGCCCTCGCCCTGCTGCTGGCCTCGAGCCTGTTTTTTGGCGATCACTTCAATCTCCGCGGAACCGAGAGCAACTCCTCCGTTTACGTGTGCGAGCACTTCGGGACCTGCTCGTCGCGGAGAAAACCGGTTCCGGCCCGCAGGCACGTCTTTTACCAGCCCGAACGCTGCGACAACGGCCATCCCATGACTCGCGGAATCACGATGGCGCAATGGAGACATCGATGGCGGACCTGAGCTCGCTGGCGAAGGACAGCGTCAAACGTCTAGGTCCGTCTGCTGCCCTCGTGTCTCTTCTGCCGACCGCCGTCCTGCTGCTGTCGCTCGTCGCGCTCTACGCGTCCAACCTCTATCCCTGGCTAGACAACGACACGAAGGCAAATCCCGGCGTCGACTCGATCGTGGCTGCCTTCGACAAGCTGGACCTGAAGAACGGGATTGCGTTGTCGCTGACCCTGCTCGCCGGCGCAGTCCTGGTCCGACCGCTTCACGTGGCCGCCGTGCAACTCCTGGAGGGTTACTGGTCCGACCGGGCGCTTCAAGCCCTGGCCAAGGACTTTGCGACCGAGTACCACCACCGGCGCTTCGGCCGTGCCGTCGTCCGGCGCAAGTGGAACTTCGACCTCGCGCCAGAAGATCAGGAAAATCCGGCGTTCGCGGTCGTCGCGCGCCGATCGCGATTGCGGACGCAGGTGGAACGCCGGAATCGGGCTGGCCGGGCCGTTATGCACGCCTACCCGCCGACGCAATACGAGATCATGCCGACGCTGCTCGGCAACGCGCTCAAGCGGGCTGAGACTACCGCCGGCGAGCGGTACAACCTGGACACCGTGGCGAGCTATCCGCGCCTGTACCCGCGGCTCTCGCCGGAGGTCAGAGCACAGGTGAGCATGGAGCTCGACCTTATGGACACCAACGCCACGTTCTGCCTCGTTTTCGTAGTTCTCGCGGTCGCGGCGGCGCCGATTGCCGCACGCGGCCACTGGTGGTTCCTGGCCTCGGCCACGCTCGTTGCCGCGGCGTGGATCTCCTACCGAGGCGCCATCGCAGTGGCACGGCGGCATGCGAACACCCTGGCCGCCGCGTACGACCTGCACCGGTTCGATCTGCTCGCCTCCATGCACGTCCCGCTTCCGCCCGACCCGGACGCCGAATGGAAGACCAACGGCAAGATCAGCGATTTCCTTCAGACCGCCGGCGAACGTTTCAAGTCAGAGAGGTCTCGAGTGTCTGTGGCCACCCGCTACCACCATGCCCGACCCTCGGTGGCGCCGGAGGAAAAAGGCGACATCGGGAACGGCGGCGGCACCGGTCAGGAAAGCGACGACGTCGACCCGTCGGAGGAGGACGACTGATCAGTCGCCAGTGCTCCCGGCCGCCGTACCCCGACGCGGCCCCACGCTCCGATGACGTGGACGAACACGAGGCCATCGAACCGTTTACGGCCCAACTCCTCCTCGACGGTCGTGAAGTCGTCGAACGGATAGGAGAACGCCTCGGGCAGGTCGAGTTGTCCGTCGAAATTGGTGTGCCAGGTTCGATGAACCCGGCCGGCGACGACACCCCAGGAGTCCGGCACGGTGATGTCGATCCGACCAGCCCAGCAGCTGGACGCGATTTCCAGATACTCTTTCCCGTCAGGCCAGGCCGCGCCGCTCAGATCGATTAGCACATCGGCGCCGACGCCGGTGATCGCGAGGTAACCCGGCATAGGATCGCCGGTCCCCACCCGAAGTTCGCTGTTACGCAACACCGCGGTCAGTCGTTGGACCGGATCGGCCGTTTCGCGATGCTGTGCCACAGCGGTCAAAACGGCGTGCGCGCCGACGATCGCGAGCCCCACCCCGCTGACCGCGAATGCCCGTGCCAGATCCCAGAAGTCGTGTTTGATACCCAGCAGGATCAAGCCGGCCACGGCGACAACGGCCGGGAGCTTCAGGGAACCCTTCGGAGCGACCCGGCGCAAGGTCAGGAATACGGCCAGCGCCAGGACGCCGACATCGATGTGCGTCCAGACCGCCTTCCACGCTGCGGAGAAGACCTGTGGCCCTCCGACGGCCACCGAGACCCCGACCGCCACCGCGACCAGTCCTGCCGATGTACGCAACCGGCTCATCGGACCTCCTCTCACGCTCGTCCCACCCGACGGGCGCGGCGGAGGCAGCCAACCATTCGAATGCTTCGATGCAAAGCCGCCGGCGCCGCTCGGAGTGTCGCGGCAGTCGGACGGGAGCCGACGGGCCAGGCTTCCGAGCGCACGCCCAGCAACCAGGCCCAGCGTCTGTCAGGTTCGGGGCAGGACGACCACGGCGGTGCGGGGCGGCAGCGTGATGCGGCCGTCGGTGTCGTGCCACTGGGGATCGTCGCAGTCATGATCGGCGCGTGTGGCAGCAGGTACCGGCTCAGCGGCACGTGCTTCGGGTCCTCACTGCGGTGGTACGACAGCTGGTACTCCTCGAACTCCCAGTCGTAGAGGGCCTCGCCCGCGAACAGGTAGGTCGAGTCGCCGGCCTGCTCCTTGAACCGCCGGATCAGCTCGCGGTCGTTGGCGTACACCGGCTGGCCGTACCGGTGGCCGTGGCCGGTGTCGAAACAGAGCAGCGCCGGCGTGTGGTGCAGGCACTCGTCGAACAGGATGCCGTCCGCGCCCAGGTCGAGCACCCGCTGGAACTCCTCGGCGCACACCTGCAGGTAGTGCTCGGAGGAGAAGCACATCGGGATCAGCCGCCGGGTGTTGATGTCCAGCAGCTGGGTCGTCGTCTCGTACCGGTAGCCGGCGTAGTGGTAGAAATCGCCGTAAGGGTCCTTGACCGCGTCCGCGACCAGCTCCGTACGGAATCGTTCCGTGGCTCGGTCGGCCCAGGTGAACTTGGTGAACAGGATGACCTTGACGCCCAGCGCCTGGATCTCCGTGATCGCGTCGCGCAGCGCGCCGGCGCCGCCCAGCCGCGGCTCGGCCACGTGCGACGGGTTGTTCTTGTCCTGGCCGCCGGAGTTCCAGCCGACGAGCTGGATCGCCGCCACGCCCCGTTCGGCGCACTCGCGACCGACCTCGACCAGGTCGGCGAACTGCACGCGCAGCTCGTCCTCGGGCGAGTTGATCTGGATCTGCTGCCAGGAGTGCGGGTCAGCGGCCCAGTCCGGCGGGGGCGGCACGGTCATCCACCCGTCGCGCCAGGTGCGGTAGACGTCGGCGCCGGTCTGCCAGTCACCGGCGTACGGGACCAGCGCGATCGGCGTCAGCGTACGGCTCTCGCCGGCGGCCACGAACGGGATGTGCACCGCGGCGAACTGCAACGCCACCGGAACCCCGTCCAGGTCCCGGCTCTCCGGGACGCGCCACTCCAGCGAGTCGCCGTACCCGGGGTGCAGCTCGCTCTGCCAGACCACCAGTTCCGGGCTCGCCTCGTCGACGCCGACGTAGAGCCCGGCCGCGGCAGACTGCAGCAGCGTGAACGGGGCGGTCGGCGCGCCGAAGCTGGCCGCGCCCTCGTTCAGCTGGGTCGGGACGTCGACGCCGTAGTAGCCGGGCGTGTTGGCGAACGTCGGCCACAACGCCCGTTTCGCCGCCGAGCCGTAGTTGTAGGTGAAGCTGTCCAGCCGATCCGCGGCCGACGGGGGCTGCACGTCGCCCAGGAACGGCGCGTGGACGTCCTCCACGACGTACTCGCTGCGGTTGTCGATCGTCGTCGCCACCACCAGCCGGCCCGCATCGAGGGTCCAGCGCTGCGTCACCCCGATCGGGTGCTCGCCGCCGTGCTCCGACCGTACGGCCGGCCAGACGAATGTGACCGACGTGGCGTCATGCTCCACTGTGGGCGGATTCTGATCGACGCCGTGGACCTGATTGTTGCGGCGGCCGTCGAGTGGCACCAGCAGCCGGAACGACTGTCCCAGCGCCGGCCGGCCGAGCAGATCCCAGCCGGTCTCGGCGTGAGTCAGCGCGGCCAGCGCGCCCGTCGCCTCGGTGAACTCCGCGGAAAGCGTGTCGTTGCCCAGCCGGATCGTCATGCCGGTGTCACCACCCCGATGGTCAGCAGAATGTTGGCGAAGAGGCGCTGGTCGCCGGAGGCGATCGCGAGCGCGAGATCGGGCCGCCGCGCGGCCGCGTAGAAGTCGGTCCGGGCCAGCGGCTGCGGGGCCACCGTCCCGAGTAGATCCCGGAAGCGGCCGAACACCGGCGGTTCGGGTCCGTCCTCGGGCTGCATCACCAAAGCCGATTCGACCGGTACGGCCGACAGAACGGTCTCCAGGATGTCGTCGACCGGCACCTGTCCCGGGCGCAGGTTGAGGTAGACGTTCCGCGCGTTCGGCCCGACGGCCGTGGCGTGCGGATAGTTGGCGTCGGCGAGCAGCACGGTCGAGCCGTGACCGGCCGCCGCGAGCGCCCCGATGATCTCGGGATGGGTGAGCGGGTAACGCAGCACGTGTCTCTCCTCAGCCGCTGACCGCGACGATCGTCTTCAGTACGGCCGGGTCGGTGTGGCCCATCCGCAGTGCCTTCTCCGCGTCCTCGAGCGGCAGCCGGGCACCGACCAGGCGGTCCAGCGGCACCCGACCGGACGCGGCCAGCGCGATCGCCTCCGGGTACGTGTTGGCGTACCGGAAGGTGCCGGTGACGACCAGCTCGCGCGCCTGGATGGTGGCCACCGGCAGCGACTGGTCGGACTCGGCGCCCATGCCGACCAGGACCGCGTGCCCGGCCGGGGCCAGCGCGAGGATCCCGGACCGGACCACCGGCGCCACGCCGCTGCATTCGATGAGCACGTCGGGCGTACGGGCGGACAGGTCCGGCTGGTCGCGGCCGTCCAGCGCCTCGTCGACGCCGAGGTCGCGGGCCTGCCGGAGCCGGTCGGCGTTGACGTCGAGGACGCCGACCCAGCCCGCGCCGGCCGCCTTGGCCACCAGAGCGGCCAGGATCCCGATCGGGCCGGCCCCGGTGACCAGCACGCGCGAGCCGATCGTGGTACCGGCCTTGCGGTTCGCCCAGATGCCGACCGACAACGGTTCCAGCAGCGCGCCGGCGTCGAAGCTGATCGAGTCGGGGAGGGCGTACGCGTACTGCTCGTTGATGGCGACGTACATGGCGAAGGCGCCGTGGATCGGGGGAGTGGCGAAGAACCGTACGTTCGGGCACAGGTTGTATCGGCCGGCCCGGCACTGCTCGCACGTCCCGTCGGGCACGCCCGGCTCGAGGGCGACGCGCTCGCCGATCTCGTGCCGGGTCGCCTTGTCGCCGAGCGCGACGACCACGCCGGCGCTCTCGTGTCCCAGGATCAGCGGCTGGTCGACCACGAAGTCGCCGATCCGGCCGTGCTCGTAGTAGTGCACGTCCGAACCGCACACGCCGACCGAATGGATCTGCACGACCACGTCGTGCGGGCCGGGCGCGGGCATCGGCACGTCGTCGATCTTCAGATCGCCGACGCCGTGCAGGACGGCGGCCCGGTTGCGCGGGGAGTCGGTCATCGTCGTTCCTCTCAGCGGTCGTTCCTCTCAGCGGTCGTTTCGGCTCAGCTGCCCTCGACCATGCTCCACATCGACCACAGCTGCGTACGCATCCGGCGCGGCTGGCGCAGCGTCGTGACGATCGCGTACGCCACGTCCTGCGGGTGCAGGACCTCGTCGAGCCAGGGCATGCCCTCCGTACGGCCGCGGCCGATGGCGAACTCCGTGCTCACCCCGGCCGGCGCCACCACGGTCACCCGGATGCCCTTCTCCCGCAGCTCCCGGTCAACCGAGCCGGCCAGGCCGACCTGGGCGAACTTGGTGCCGGCGTAGACCGCCTCGTTGGCCCCGCCGCGCAGCCCCGCGACCGAGCTGACGATCACGACGTCACCGCCCTCGTTACGCCGGACCATGGCCGCGACGGCGGCGCGCACGCTCCACACCGTGCCGGTGTAGTTGGTCGCGATCATCTCGCTGATCTCGTCGTCAGTCTGGTCGAGAATTCCGCCGTACGCGCCGATTCCCGCGTTGGCGACCAGGGAGTCGACCCGGCCCCACTTCTCCACCGCCGCCGCGACCAGTTCGTTGTTGGCGGCGGCGGTGGCCACGTCGCCGGTGACGGCGATCGCCCGGTCCGGCCCGAACTCGGCCACCAGCTCGTCCAGCCGTTCCTTGCGCCGGGCGCCCAGAGCCACGTTGGCGCCGGCCTTGACCAGTAGCCGGGCCGTCGAGCGGCCGATGCCGGAGCTGCCCCCGGTGATCACGACAACGGATCCGCTGAGATCGCGTGCTTCCACGTCATCCATGCCGTACCCTCACTCCCGTTGCTCCGGTAAACGTTTGCCGGAGGCGAGCAACATGGTTACATGCGTTCGCCTTCCCCGGCAAGGTGCCCGACCGGCCCCGGTCGAGCACCGCTCCACGGACCCGGACGGTGTGGTCGTCCCTCCCGCGGCGGTGGGGACGGTTGCGCCGGCCGGGGTCGTTCAGCCGTGTCGGCTGGGGCGGTCTGAAGGAGCTTGCCGGGTTTGGTGCGGTTGATGTGACCACGCCGGCCGGTGGGATGGCCGCGTCAACGGGGCTGGACCCGGATTGGCCGGCCGGCGGGATGGCCGCGTCAGCCGGGTCCGGTGACCGGTCCCGATGTCCGGGCCGCGTTGATCGGCCCGGGTGACCGGGCCGGGTGACCGGGCCGCGTCGATCGGGCCGCGTCGATCGGGCCGGGGCTGAGGGCGGGCGCCTGGGGCCCGGGCCGGGGCGACCGCTCGCGGGCTGGGCACCGGACCGCGCCGACCGGCACGCGGGACGACCGCCGGTCGGGGAGACGTTGCGGTGGGGCAGTGGCGCCCGCACCGCCGGACGGGCTGACATTGATCGACTTGCACTCCCTCGCGGCAGCCCGCCACCATCAGCACACTTTCCGCGGAGGTACAGACGTGGTTGCCCACCAACAGGACCGCGCCACGATCCACGATGTGGCCCGGCTGGCCGGCGTGTCCATCGCCTCGGTCTCACGCGCCCTGACCGGCGCCCGCCGGGTGCGGCCGGAGGTGGCCGAGCGGGTCCGGGTGGCCGCGGCCCAACTCGGCTACGAGCCGGACCAGGTCGGCCGCTCGCTGCGCCGGCAGGAGACGCAGACCATCGGGCTGGTCATCGCCGACATCACCAACCCCTTCTTCCCGGCGCTGGTCCAGGCGCTGGAGGGCGAGGTCCGGGAGGCCGGCCAGGGCCTGCTGCTGGCGGACGCCCAGAACGATCCCGACGTCGAGGCCCGGGCCATCCGCCTGCTGCTCGGCCGACGGGTCGACGCCCTGCTCATCACGCCGGTGGACCGCGGGCGCAGCCTGCCCGCGGTGGTCGAGGCGGCCCGGTCGGTGCCGGTGGTCCAGCTGGACCGGTTCGCCACACCGGACGTGCACTACGTGGGGATGGACCACGCCCAGGCGATCGCCGACGTCCTCGCCCACTTGGCCGGCACCGGCCGGGTCCACCCGGCGATGATCGGCTCGGACCCGTCGGTGTCGACGTCCTGGGAGCGGCAGATCGCCTTCGCCGAACACGGCGCCGCGCTCGATCCGGCGGCGCCGGATCGGGTCATGGTGGGCGAGTTCAGTGTCGAGTGGGGCCGGGCCGCCGCCCATCGGATCATGGACCGCTGGCCCGAGGTGGACGCGATCGTCTGCGCCAACGACCTGATCGGCCTCGGCGCCCTGCAGGAGCTGCACCGCCGCGGCCTGGCCATCCCGCGCCGGGTGGCGGTCACCGGCTTCGACGACACGCTGCTGTCCGTGGCCAGCGAACCCCCGCTGACCAGCGTCCGGCAGCCGGTGGCACGGATGGCGGCCCGCGCCGTGGAGATCGTCGCCGAGGGGACCGGGGATGGTCGCCCGGCGACCGTGCGGCTCCCGGCGGATCTCGTCGTCCGCGCCTCCAGCGGGGGGTGACCGCGGTACGCCGTACGCCCAGCGGAGGTGACCGCGGCACGCCGTACGCCTCCGGCGGGGTCTGACCGCCGTACGCCGTACGCCCCCGGGTCTTGCTTCCGTCCGAGCGCTTGTGTTACACAATCCCGAGCCGGTAAACGTTTGCCAGCAACATGACGTTCACACAGCCGTGATGTGACGGCCCGCTCAACCGCCGCGATCAGGTCCTCTGCCCGAATACTCTCCGGAGGAGAGCAATGAAAATTCGTCTCGCTGCGAGCCTCGTCGCGCTGGTCGTGACCGCGAGCTCGCTTGCCGCCTGCGGTGGCGGCAGTTCCGGCAGTTCCAGCGGCAGTGCGGCCAAGACGCTCGTCGTCTACAGCGCCGACCCCGCGAACGCCAAGACCTACCAGACCGTGCTCGACAAGTTCGGCTCCGCCAACGGCGTCACGGTCAAGCTGATCAGCTACCCCAGCGCCGACTTCCTGAAGAACTTCGCCAGCGCCGTGCAGGGCAAGAGCCAGGCCGACGTGCTGTTCGCCAACGGCCAGGACGTGCGCTACCTGAAGAGCAAGAGCCTGCTCTCCGACGTCAGCGGCCTGGTCGACTCGTCGACCCTGGTGCCGCCGGCGGTCACGCCGTTCACGATCGACGGCAAGCAGTACGCCTACGGCACCGGCACGCTGTCGACCTGCACCTTCATCTACAACACGGCCTTGTTCGACAAGTACAAGCTGGCGGTGCCCAAGACGATCGACGACCTGAAGGCCGACGCGGCCAAGCTGACGGGCACCGGCGTCAGCCTGATCAGCGTGCCCGGCCAGAACATCTACCTGTGGCCGATCTGGATCATGGCCGCGCTGCAGCAGACCACCGACGGCAAGCCGTCCGAGGTCACCGCGCAGACGCTGCAGACGGGCAGCCCGGCGTTCACCGACCCGATCTACGTCAAGGCGTTCGACGCCATGAGCCAGCTGGGCAAGGCCGGGGTCTACGCCAACGGCTTCAACGGTGTGACCGAGGACGCCGCGGTGGCCGGGTTCGTCCAGCAGAAGGCGGCCATGTTCTACGGCGGCAGCTGGGACATCTCGACGATCGCGCAACAGGGGTCGAAGCTCGACATCAAGGCCCTGCCGTTCCCGACCTTCGCGCCCGGCGTGACGTCGGCGCCGACCGGCGGCGTCGGTATCGCCGTCGGGGTGTACGGCCACGTCGACCCCAAGCGCAACGACCTCGCCCGCAAGCTGGTCACCTACATGGCCAGCACGGACACCGACACGCAGCTCGTGGCGGGCAACACCGGCGCGCTGTCGCTGCCGGCTGGGGTGGGCGTGAAGTCCGGCACCTCCAGCCCGCTGCAGAGCCAGTTGGTCAGCGACTTCGTCCCGCAGACCTTCACCTTCCTCGACTGGTACTGGCCGAAGGAGGTCACGGCGGCGTTCCAGAACGGCATCCAGGCGGTCGTCGCCGGTAAGCAGACACCCGAACAGGCCGCGAAGGCGGTGCAGGACGCGTTCGATCAAGCCAAGCAGGGTGGCTGGTCGTACAGCTGATCGTCCGAGGGGCGCGCTTCCTGGACTTCAGGAGGCGCACCCCGGCAATCCGAGGAGCCGACATGGCCAATGACACGATCGTCTCACCGACCGCCACCTCGCCGCCGGGGACGCCCGTGAAGAACCGTCGCCGGCGCCGCGTCGATCCCTGGGTGCTGCTCTTCGCGCTCCCGGGGCTTGCCCTGTTCGCCCTGTTCGAGATCTGGCCGCTGATCCGCGCGTTCGCCAACAGCCTCTACTCGTGGGACGGCTTCACGCCCAAGGTGTGGGTCGGGTTCGGCAACTACCAGCAGATCTGGCACGCCCCGCTGTTCTGGTCGTCGGCCGAGCACACCGCCGTGTACGCGGTCGGCACGGTCGTGGTCAAGCTGGTCCTCGGTCTCGCGCTGGCGTTGCTCGTCAACATGGGCATCCGGGGGCTGGGGCTGTACCGGTCGGTGCTGTTCTTCCCGGTGCTCATGTCGTTCGTGGCCGTCGGTCTGCTGTGGACGTTCGTCTTCGATCCCCAGCTGGGCCTGGCCAACGCCGCCCTGAAGGCGATCGGCATCCCGGCGGTGACCTGGCTGGCCAGCCCGCACACCGCGCTGGCGTCGATCATGCTCGTCGACATCTGGAAGTGGGTCGGGTACCACCTGGTGCTGTTCCTGGCCGGGCTGCAGACCATCCGCCCCGAACTGAAGGAGGCGGCCAAGGTCGACGGCGCCGGCGCGTGGGCCGGCTTCTGGCACGTCACACTGCCCGCGCTGCGGCCGATGCTGGTGCTCAACATGATCATCGCGCTGGCCGGCGCGCTCAACGTCTTCGACCTGGTGTACGTGATGACCAAGGGCGGCCCGTACCACTCGACCGATTCGATCATGACCTACATGTACGACCAGGCCTTCAACCAGAACAGGTACGGATACGCGTCCGCCGTGGCCTGCCTGCTGTTCGTGGTCGTCGCGCTGATCACCCTGCTGCAGGCCCGATTGCTGAGGTCCGACTATGACAACTGACGCACCCGTACGCCGCCCCCGTCGCCACCCGTTCGTCCACGTGGCGCTGATCGGAATCTGCGTGATCTTCGCGTACCCACTGGTCTGGATGGTCCTCGGCGCCTTCAAGACACAGGGCACGTTCTACAGCGACCTGTGGGGCCTGCCGGACAGCTGGAACTTCTCGAACTTCTCCACCGCGTGGTCCGTCGGGCACATCGGCCGGTACCTGCTCAACAGCGTCGTCGTGACCGGCCTCTCGGTCGCGTTGGTGCTGCTGCTGGGCTATCCGCTGGCGTACGCGCTGGCCCGGATGCGCTTCCCCGGCAACCGGGCGGTGCTCGGCCTCTTCGCGGTCACCCTGTTCGTGCCGATCCAGTTGCTGCTCATCCCGATCTACGAGCTCGAGCTGAACCTGAACATCGTCAACACGTACTGGGCGCTGATCTTGCCGTACACCGCCGGGGCGTTGCCGTTCGCGGTCATCTTCGCGTCCACCTACCTGCGGTCGATCCCGATCGAGCTGGAGGAGCAGGCCGAGATCGACGGGGCCAGCCGCGGCCGGATCCTGGTCCGCATCATCGTGCCGCTGTCCCGGCCGGCGCTGGCCACCGTGGTGGTGTTCACCTTCCTCAACGTGTGGAACGAGTTCGTGATCGCGCTGACGGTCTCGCAATCAGATTCCGTACGCACGCTTCCGGTCGGCCTGCTCAACTTCAGCCAGCAGTTCGGCTCCACCAACTATCCCGAACTGTTCGCCGCCCTCACCCTGTCGGCGGCGCCGGTGATCGGGGTGTTCCTGCTCTGCCAGCGCCAATTCATCCAGGGCCTGGTGGCCGGTGCGGTCAAGCTCTGACGGTCAGCGGTTGAGCAGCCGGTCGGACAGGTCGAGCGCGGACGCGAAGGTGACCCAGCCCAGTAGGGTGCCGCCGGACCGGTGCGTCGTGGCGGTCCGGTCAGCGGCGGGCCAGGCGACGCTCGCCGGACGCGCCCGGCAGGTAGGTCAGGCCGTAGTAGCTGAAGACCGCCGGTTCGTCGGACGCGGTGAGCTCGCCGTCCAGCTCGATGCCGGGGGCGTCGCCGACGCGCTTCTTGTCGTACTGGACGCGGAGGGCGGACGGACTCACGGTCGCACCGGTCAGCGGCACGAACACGAGCCGGTGCCGGCCGATGATCCCCACCTTCACGGTGGCGAAGGACGGTTCGTCGGAAGCGGTGTCGAAGTAGACCGCCTCGAGGTCACCGATCTTGGCGCCGTCCGGGTCGATGACGTTCTCGCCCCGCCAGTCGCGGAGATTCTCAGCTGGGAACATGCAGGTCAAGTTCCCGCTGACCACATCTTGAAACGACGAAGCCCGTCGCCGGTCACCCCGTGACCGGGATCCAGGTACCGGTACGGGCCGGGTCGGCGAAATCCAGGCTCTGGGTCAGCGTGTCGACCTGGACGCCGGTCAGCGTACCGGACCGGTCGGCCACCTCGGCGTAGTAGCCGCTCGAGCCGATCGCCCGGTCGCAGAACGCGCCCTCCCCGCCGGTTCGCTCCCGGCAGCCGGGGTGGGTGAACGGGTGCCGGTACGGACCCTCGGTTCCGTTCTTCTGCACGGACACCAGGATCCCGCGGCTCAGATCGACCCGCCCGGTGAGCCGGGTGAAGCTGAGGTCGTCCCGCGCCAGAACGACCGACGAGACCGCGCCGGTGCCGGTCGCCAGCACAGTCACGTCGTCCGAGCCGACCGACGCGATCTGCCAGCCGGGCGGCAGGCTCCCGATGCGGTACGGCGCGGCCGCCGGCGGCCCGCCGGCATTCGGCGCGAACTTCTCCGCCACCGCCAGAACCTGCGCCGCGGTCATGCCGTAGTACCGGCCGTCGTTGGTGGCGGTCACCGTGGCCCAGGCGTCCGCGGCGTACAACCAGGCGACCGACGGCAGCCGCATGGTGTGCGGAACGGTCTTGTCGAGGTTCCGCGGATCGGGAATCTGGATGTCCTGATCGAAGACCTGGGTACGGGCGGTACGCCCGCCGACGGTGACCGGCGTGCCCGTGGCGTACCGGGAGGGATCGAAGACGCCCGGCCGGTAGACGGTCAGCACTCCCGACTGCTGCTTGATGCCGCCCGGCGCGCCGATGTCGGTCGCGTGCGGGCGAACCACCCGGGCACTCTCGTAGCCGGGAGTGATCTCGGCCGAGGCTTCCACCGTGAAGTCCTGGTCGACCGTGAATCCGCGCACGGTCGTCGTGAAGGGGGCGACGGTCGCGGGCGGCGCGACGACGTCGACCGGTTTCGGCGGCGCTTCGCGTTGCCCCTGCGCGTACGGGATCGCGGTGGCCACGACGGCGACCACGCCGGCCACCGCGACACCACTGAGGACGGTGCGCCGCCGGCGCCGGCGGCGACCGCGCGCGGTGATGTCGTCGACGGTGAACGGCGCGGGAGGCAGATCGCCGCTAGCGCTTCGGAACAGCCGGCGCATATCGGTCATCATCGTCACTCTCCTTGAAGTCGAGCATGGTGGCGGCGTCCGGATCCGCCAGGAGCTTGCGGAGGCCGGCCAGTCCGCGGGCGGTCTGGCTCTTGACGGTTCCGGGACTCTTCCGGAGGATCTCGGCCACCTCGTCGACGCCGAAGTCGGCGTAGAAGCGCAGCACGAGCACGGCGCGCTGGCCCGGCGGCAACGTCAGCAGAGCCGCGCGCAGGTGCAGTTGCTCGCCGTACGTCTCGGTCCGGTCGGGCTCAGGCCGATCGAGTGCATCGATCTCGGCCGACTGTTCCCGCCGCCACGGCCGCCGCGACTCGTCGATGACCGCGTTGAGCACGACCCGGCACACGTACGGGTGCGGTGTCGTGATCCGCTTCCAGTTCACGTACAGCTTGGTCAACGCGGTCGACACCGCGTCCTCGGCCGTCTGCCAGTTGCCGCAGCTGAGGTAGGCCAGTCCGCGCAGATCGTCCATCCGCGCAGCGGCGAACCGGCGGAACTCTTCCTCGTCGTCCGGGCTCACGTGGTGAAGACGGAACGGAAGGCCGGGCCGGTTGCCTCCGGCCGGAAGAAATTTCAGCCGCGGGCGGCCAGCGCCTGCTGGTAGAGGCGGCCGGCGCGGTAGGAGGAGCGGACCAGCGGGCCGCTCATCACGCCGGCGAAGCCGATCTGCTCGGCCTCGGCGGCCAGCTCGACGAATTCCTCCGGCTTGACCCAGCGCTCCACCGGGTGGTGGCGCGGGGTCGGGCGGAGGTACTGGGTGATGGTGATGATCTCGCAGCCGGCGTCGTGCAGGTCACGCAGGGCCTGCGACACCTCGGCCCGCTCCTCGCCCATGCCGAGGATCAGGTTGCTCTTGGTGACCAGCCCGGCCGTACGGGCCCGGGTCAGGACGCCCAGCGAGCGCTCGTACCGGAAACCGGGCCGGATCCGCTTGAAGATCCGCGGCACCGTCTCGACGTTGTGCGCCAGCACCTCCGGGGTGGCGCCGAAGACCTCGGCCAGCTGCGAAGGGTCGGCGTTGAAGTCGGGGATCAGCAGTTCGACGCCGCAGCCGGCCTGCAGTTTGTGGATCTGCCGGACCGTCTCCGCGTACAGCCACGCCCCGCCGTCGGGCAGGTCGTCGCGGGCGACGCCGGTGACCGTCGCGTACTTCAGGCCCATCGTGGCCACCGACTCGCCGACCCGGCGCGGCTCGTCGGCGTCGAACTCGGCCGGCTTGCCCGTGTCGATCTGGCAGAAGTCACACCGGCGCGTGCACTGGTCGCCGCCGATGAGGAACGTGGCCTCCCGGTCCTCCCAGCACTCGTAGATGTTGGGACAGCCGGCTTCCTGGCAGACGGTGTGCAGACCCTCGCGCTGTACCAGTCCGCGCAGCTGCGTGTACTCCGGGCCCATCTTCGCCTTGACCTTGATCCACGGCGGCTTCCGCTCGATCGGAGTTTCGGCGTTGCGCGCTTCGATGCGCAGCATGCGGCGGCCCTCGGGAGCAATAGTCACAAGCACGAGGTTACGCCCGGGAAGGCCGCACGCCGACCTTCAGGCGACGAGGCTCACGTAGCCGAACCTGTGAGGGCGCTCACCCCGTAGGCGGAAACCCGGTTCCACCGCCGGTCGCCTGTTGTTAACCTCCGGGCCAAGGCCGTGACGGAACCGAGTAGCGCCCCGATCACGCCGGTCGAGAGAGCCGTCGGCAGCTGCGAAGACGGTCCGTCGCCGGGGCGCGAAGACACTCCTGAGCCTGGTACGACCAAGAGGCGCCCGGACATTCCGGGCGTGAAGGTGTGGTGGCACCGCGAGGTTCCCGCTCGCCCACACCTCCCCGGGGCCGCGTTGCCGTCACCGGAGGAGGCCCACCGCCATGCAACGCATCCTCTCCACCGAAGTTCCGGCCCACGCCGGCGAGACCGTCCGGATCGCCGGCTGGGTCCACCGCATCCGCCTGCTCAAAGCAGTCGCCTTCCTGATCATCCGGGACGCCGGGGGCCTCACCCAGGTCGTGGTCACCGACGCCGCCACCCGGGCGGTGCTCGAGGCGATCACCGAGGAGAGCGTGATCGAGGTGGTGGCCACGGTCGCCGCCAACCCGGCGGCTCCGGCGGGGGCCGAACTCACCCAGCCGTCCGCACGCGTCATCTCCCCGGCCGTACGGCTGCCGTTCGAACTGCACCGGCCCACCTTGACCGCGACCCTGCCCACCCAGCTGGACCACGCCGCGCTGTCCCTGCGGCATCCGAGCCGGACGACCGCGCTGCGGGTCGCGGCCGCCGCCACCGCCGGGTTCCGCTCGGCGCTGGACGCCCAGCAGTTCGTCGAGATCCACACGCCCAAGGTGGTCGCCTCGGCCACCGAGTCGGGCGCGAACGTGTTCCAGCTCGACTGGTTCGGCCGGCCCGCCTACCTGGCCCAGTCGCCGCAGTTCTACAAGCAGCTGATGGTCGGCGTCTTCGAGCGGGTGTACGAGGTCGGCCCGGTGTTCCGGGCGGAACCGCACGACACCGCCCGCCATCTCGCCCAGTACACCTCGCTCGACGCCGAGCTGGGGTTCGTCACCGACCACCGGGACGTGATGGCCGTGCTGACCCGGACGCTGGCCGGGATGGCGGCGGCGGTCGCGCCCTGGGCGGAGCTGGAGGTACCGGCCGAGATCCCGGCGATCCCCTTCACCGAGGCGCTGCGGATCGCGGGCGCCCCGGCCGGCGAGTCCGACCTGGCCCCGGCCCACGAGCGGGTGCTGGGGGAGTGGGCGCGGCGTGAGCACGGATCGGAGTTCGTGTTCGTGACCGGCTACCCGATGCGCAAACGCCCGTTCTACACCCACCCCGACCCGGCCGACCCGGCGTACTCGAACGGCTTCGACCTGCTGTTCCGCGGGCTGGAGCTGGTCACCGGCGGGCAGCGGTTGCATCGTTACGACGACTACGTGGCCGCGCTGGCCGCTGCCGGCGAGCCGCTCGAGCCGTACCAGGGCTACCTGGACGGCTTCCGGTACGGGATGCCCCCGCACGGCGGGTTCGCAATCGGGCTGGAACGCTTCGTCGCCCGGCTGACCGGGGCCGCCAACGTCCGCGAGGTCACCGCGTTCCCCCGTGACCTGCATAGGATCAGTCCGTGACCGAACCGGCGGTGATCGATCTCGATCGCCCGCCCGCCCCGGACGCGTCGCGCCTCGGGCGCGGGCACCCGGTGCGCCCCCTCGTGGCCGTCCTGTGCGTGGCGGCCGCGGCGCTCACCCTCGGCGCCGCGGCCGCGCCCGCCCAGCCGAGCGTGGCCGCGGTGCTGACGTCGACCGAACCGTTCTACGACGAGCTGCTGGCGCCGCCGTACCTCTACACCGCGAGCGACGGCGCGGTGACGGCCCGGCCGCTGGAGCCGGACGTACGGGGCTGGACGGTCACCGTGCCCGGCGGCTTCGACAATCCGCTCAACCTGACCGTGCGGGAGGGGGCGCTGATCGCCGGGAAGGCGGTGCTCGACCCGGCCACCGGCGTCGTCCGGCTGATCGCCGGCGACACGGGGGACCGGCTCATCGTGGGGGACGGCGTCGCGGCGGTGGTCAGCCCGGGCGGGGCCGTCGACCGGCTCGCCGTCCACGACCTGCGGACCGGCCGGTTGTTGTGGACGCAGACCGGGCCGCCGGTGCCACCGGTCCTGCTGGACGGCGCCGGTCGCCTGATCACGGTCGATCCGGAAGGGCACGCGGTCACCCGGGACGTCCGCGACGGTCACGTGCTGGCCCGGGCCGATCTCGGTGGCGGCCGGACGATCTGGGACAGCACCGACCCGGCGAACTTCGCCGTCGCCGAACTGGTCGGTGGGCGCCTCTACGTGAGCGGATCCGACGCCGGTCGGCCGTACCTGTCCGCGTACGACACGGCCACGCTGACCCGGCGGTGGCGGACCACCGTCCCCGCCCAGGGGCAGCCGCTGGACTGCGGGCCGAACATCTGCCTCGGCACCGACCAGTACCTCGCGGCCTGGCGCGCGTCCGACGGGCAGTTCCGGTGGAGCGGGCCGGGCTGGGGGCTGGCCTCGTCCCGGCCGGGCGGCCGGTTGCTGGTCGCCGACTACCAGGAGTCCCGGACGGCGGTGCTCGACGCTTCCACCGGGCACGACGACCACCTGATCGACGGCGGGGTGGTCCGCGGGGACCTGATCCTGAACCCCGACCGCGCCGACGTCGGCCACACGTGGGTGCTCGACCTGGCCACCGGCCAGTCACTCGGCCGGATCACCGGAGTGCTACCCACCACGTGCGAGGCCCAGGGCGACTACCTGGCCTGCCCGGCCGGCCCGGACTCGATGCGGGTCTGGCGGGTCAGAGCAGCGTCGCCAGGTGCCGCTCGACCACCGGCATGAGGTCGGCCACGGTGATCGACCGGCCGGTCTCCGCGGTGAGCGAGGTGACTCCGGCGTCACGGATGCCGCACGGGACGAACCGGTCGAAGTTGCCGAGGTCGCAGTCGGCGTTGATGGCGAAGCCGTGCAGCGTGACGCCTTGGGCGACCCGGATGCCGATCTGCGCGATCTTGCGGTCCGGGCCGCCGTCGGCGGCTGTCACCCACGCGCCGCTGCGGCCCTCGACCTGCCCGGCCACGACGCCGAACTCGGCGCACACGTCGATCAGCATCTGCTCGGTCCGCCGGACGTAGGCCACCACGTCGATCGGGTCGGGCAGCTTGATGATCGGGTAACCGACCAGCTGGCCCGGTCCGTGCCAGGTGATCTTGCCGCCACGATCCACGTCGACCACCAGGCTGCCGTCGGTCGGGCGGTCCTCCGGCTCGGTCCGCTTGCCCGCGGTGAAGACGCTCGGGTGCTCGAGCAGCAGGATGGTGTCCGGCTGGTCGCCGGCCACCACGGCGGCGTGGACCTCACGCTGCTTCTCCCACGCCTCGACGTAGTCGACGAGGCCGGGGCGCAGCACGGTGAGCGTAGGTGTGGTCACCGTGCCAGCGTAGTCCGGCGGCCTATCCGACGACCGGGTCGACGCCCGGTCTGATCGGCCACAGCAGGACGCCGCCGACGCGCTGCGGCGGACCGAGGAGGCTGGTCGCGACGATCTCGACCGCCGACCGGTAGAGCGGCCCCTCCGGCCCGGTGATGTCGTCGGCCAGGAACACCGCGTGGATGTTCCAGTACGCGAAATCTTTGCGCGCCTGCTCGCGGTAGTAGTCGTCGACCGGGGTGATGTAGCCGTACTCGGCCGCCCGGAAGAAGATCCAGTCGGTCAGGTGCCAGTTCGCCCCGACCTGGCCGGTGTTACCCGCGCCGCCCGGGCCGAGGAAGTACCCGTCGGGGATCCTGTACTGCTTGCCGCCGCGGGCCATGGTGTACGCCTGCCACCGCTGCCCGTCGTCGGACAGGTTCACCGCGAACGGCAACGCGCTCAGCGCCGCACCGTCCGGCACGTACTGCTTCCAGATGCCCCGGGAGATGAACGGCGGCTCGGGCGCCCGGTCCCGGGTCAGCAGCGGCGTCGGCACCAGCGGCAGCAACGCCACCACGAAGGCGGCCGTGATCGCCGTCGTCACCGGACCCTTCTCGGGGCGGTGCGCGGCGACCCAGTCGGCGGCCACGGTCAGCACGATCCCGGCCACCGAACTGACCACCAGCGCCAACCGGCTGGGCAGCGCCGAGTCGAACAGGGGGAGGTGCTGGAGGGCGGCGTACGGCATCCAGATCCCGGTCTGGGTCTGCAGCACCAGGAGCCGGGGTCCCAGCGAGAGCACCAGGAAGACCACCGCGACCACGATCAGGCCGCGGAGCAGCGCGCGCTGACGGTCGCCGCCGCGCCGCCACAGCAGCACCAGCGACCACACCAGGAGGACGGTGAGCGGCAGGCCGAGGAAGGACGCCTCCTCGGTCGGGTTGGAGGCCAGCCAGGAGCTGCCCAGCCCGGCCCAGCCGGCCAGCGAACGGGACGAGAATCCGATGTACGCGGCCAGGTCCTCGACGTAGTGCGCCTGGTTGAAGCCGGTGGCCCCGAACGTCTGGGGGCCGTCGAAGTGCATCCACAGTGGGTACGCCAGGAGCGCGCCGGAGACGACGGCGGTGACCCCGAGGCCGGCCAGGAAACGCGGCGCCACTTCGCGGGCCACGGCCCGGTTCGGTTTCGCCGACGCCCACACGAGGACGAACAGGGCCGCGGCGAGGGCGGTGAAGAACAGCGCCTCGGCCGCGATGGTGAAGCACAACGCCAGCAGCGTGCCCAGGACGGCCCCGGTGCGCACCTGGTGGCCGGGCTCGCGCAGCTTGAACAGCCACCACAGGACCAGCGGCGCGATCCAGCCCGAGGTGAAGTTGAGGTGGCCGTTGGCGTGCGAGATGAACCCCGGCGCGAACCCGATGAACAACCCGCCGACGGCCGCAGCGCCGCGACGCGGGACGAGCCAGCGGAGGAAGAAGAAGTACCACACGACGGCGGACGCGGCCAGGTTTCCGGCGAGCACCGTCACGAACGTGACCTGGGGACCGGCCAGCCAGGTCAGCGGGGCGAAGAGGATCGCGTACACGGTGACCGAGGTGTTGGCGGCAAGATTCACCCCCAGGGGGGTGTTCAGCATGGTGGTGAAGAACGGGTCGCCGCCGTGGGTCAGCAGCTGGACGCCGTATCCCAGCGTCCACTCGAAGAAGCCCTGGTCGCCGACGTTCGCGGCCAGGACGTGGTCGTACGGCTGGGCCCACAGCCCCCGCGTCACCCACACCGCGAGCGCGACCGCGGCCACCACGACGGGCCAGTGCCGGCGCAACGCACCGCGGACCGCCGGTTCGGCCTCAGGGTCGCTGGGGGAATCGGCGGATGCGGCAGGGGCGGGGGCGGCGACGGACATCAGCCGCAGGTTAGCAAGAGCCCGCCGCCGTCCCGTGCACCGTCGTACCCGGCGGGCGCGGCTTCCGGCGCCGTCCTAACTGGCGGGCTCAACTGGCGGGCTCAACTGGCGGCCTTAACTGGCGGCCTTAACTGGCGGCCCTAACTGTTGGCTTTAACTGGCGGGCGCGGCGTCCGGCTCGACTGCGGCACGCAATGCCGAGTCGATGGTCGGATGCTTCCAGGTGAACCCGGCCCGGGTCAGCGCGCCCGGCAACACCCGCTGACTGCGGATCGTCTCGTCGGCGAATTCGCCCAGCGCCGTGCGCAAGGCGATCGGCGGCACGAACAGCAGCGCCGGGCGGTGCAGCGCCCGGGCGAACGCGGCGGTGAACGCGGCATTGGTCACCGGCTCGGGACCGACCAGGTTGACCGGGCCGGACACGTCGCTGCGGTCGAGCGCGAAGACGGCCGAGTCCATCCAGTCGGGCAGCGCGAACCACGGCCACCACTGCCTGCCGGAGCCGATCTTGGCGCCGAGGCCGAGCTTGAACGGCAGCATCAGCGGCTTCAGCACGCTGTCCAGGATCAGGCCGGTACGCAGCAGGACGACCCGGATGCCGGCGTCCTCGGCCGGGCGGGCGGCGGCCTCCCACACCCGGCACACGTCGGCCAGGAAGGTGCTGCCGGCCGGGGCGTCCTCGGTCACCTCACGATCGCCGGTGTCGCCGTACCAGCCGACCGCGGACGCGTTGATCAGCACCGACGGGCGGTCGGCGGCGGGCAGTTGCTTGATCGCGCGGGCGATCGTGCCGGTGCTGTCGACCCGGCTCGACCGGAGCTGGCTCTTGTACGACGGGGTCCAGCGGTGGTCGCCGACCCCGGCGCCGGCCAGGTTGACCACCGCGTCGGCGGCGGCCACCACGGCCGGGTCGAGCTGGCCGGCCGACGGCTGCCAGGTGATCTCGTCGGCGGACCCGGCCGGGCGGCGCACGAGCCGGGTGATCTCGTGGCCGTCCGCGCGCAGGCGCTCGACGAGCCGAGTGCCGAGAAAGCCGGACGCGCCGGCCAGGAGGATCCGCATAGGGATCATCATCCCCAATTTTGAACAGATTCAAAACCGCTCGGCCAGCAAGGGGGCGTTGCCGCGCAACTTCCTTGATCAGGAAGGAGCGTGTTGCACGCAGCTCGCGTCGCCGCGCCATTCGCTTGTTCAGCGAGGAGCGCATCGCCGCGCCTTCGCTTTGTTCAGCGAGGAGCGCGTTGCCGCGCTGATGAGTTCGGGCTGCGGCCGCTGACGGCGAAGCCGCACAACGGCCGCAACCCGAACTCATCAGCTTCAGCGGCGCACGCGCGATCGAGCGCGGTTAGCTCAGTTAGTTCAGCCCAACCCCAGGTCGCCTTCGAAGTGGCCGGCTTGCAGGCGCTCCTTCATCGAGACCAGGAAGCGGGCGGCGTCGGCGCCGTCGACGATCCGGTGGTCGTAGCTGAGCGCCAGGTAGACCATCGACCGCGGCACGATGACCTCGCCCAGTGCCGGGTCCTCGACCACGACCGCCCGCTTGACCACGGAGCCGGTGCCGAGGATGCCGACCTGCGGCTGGTTGATGATCGGCGTGTCGAACAGCGCGCCCCGGCTGCCGGTGTTGGTCAGCGTGAACGTGCCGCCGGACAGCTCGTCTGGGCTGATCTTGTTGGCCCGGGTGCGCTCGGCCACGTCGGCGATCCGCTTGGCCAGACCGGCCAGGTTGAGGTCGCCGGCGTCCCGGATCACCGGTACGACCAGGCCCTTCGGCGTGTCCACGGCCACGCCGAGGTGCTCGCCGTCGTGGTACGTGACGGTGTTCTGCTCCAGGTCGACCGACGAGTTGACCACCGGGTGCTGACGCAGCGCCTCGACCGTGGCCAGCGCGAAGAACGGCAGGAAGGTCAGCTTGGCGCCGTTCTTGGCCAGGAAGTCGGCCTTGGCCCGCTGCCGCAGCTGGGCGATCCGGGTGACGTCGACCTCGACCACGGTGGTGAGCTGAGCCGAGATGTGCAGCGACTCGACCATCCGCCGGGCGATCGTCTGCCGGATACGCGGCAGCTTCTCGGTGCGTCCGCGCAGCGGGCTGGGCGCCGGCTTAGGCGCCGCGGCCGGAGCTGCTTCCGGAGCCGCCTCCGGCTCCTTGGGCTGAGCGGCAGCGGCCGCCTCGGCCGCCTCCGCCTTGTCGGCCGCGTCGATGACGTCCTGCTTGCGGATCCGGCCGCCGACCCCGGTGCCCCTGACCGCGGACAGGTCCACGCCGCGCTCACCGGCCAGCTTGCGGACCAGCGGGGTGACGTAACCGGCGTCGCCGGCACCGTTGGACCGGACCGCCTCGGCGTCGGGGGAGACGCTGGGCGAGCGCGGCTCGGCGTTGCGTTCGGCCGCGGACGGGTCGGATGCCGACTCGGCCTCGGCCGACGGCTCCGAGTACGACTCGCCGAAGGGCTCGTAGGCCGGGCCGGGCTGGGGAGCCGGCGCGGTCTCCACCTTGGGCTCCTCGACCGGCGCCTTCTGCTCGGCCGGCTTCGACTCGGCGGCGTCGGGCTCGGCGGGCTTCTGCTCGGCGGCCGGCGGCGCGGATTGCTGAGGGGCGGGTTGCGACGGAGCGGGCTGCGACGGGGCCGACTGCGACGGGGCCGACTGCTGCGGAGCGGACTGCGACGGGGCCGGTTGAGACGACGCGGGGGCGGCTGCCGGGGTGCTGCCTTCGGCGCCGATGATGGCCAGGTCGGCGCCGACGTCGGCGGTCTCGTCCTCGGGCACCTTGATCTCGAGCAGCGTGCCCGAAACCGGCGACGGGATCTCCGTGTCGACCTTGTCGGTGGACACCTCGAGCAGCGGCTCGTCGACCTCGACGGAGTCGCCGACCTCTTTGAGCCAGCGGGTCACGGTGCCTTCGGTGACGCTCTCGCCGAGGGCCGGCATCTTGACCGCGGTGCCTCCGCCGGATCCGGAACCGGCGGATGAGCCGGCCTGCGGTGCGGGCGCCTCGTCCTCGACCGGCTTCTCGGTCGACGGCTCGGTCGGCGCGGGCGGCTCGGGCTCCTCCTCGGCAGGCGGTGCGGTCTGAGCGGGCGCCGAGTCCTGGGCGGGCGGCGCAGTCTGAGCGGGCGCCGAGTCCTGGGCGGGCGGTGCAGTCTGAGCGCCCGCCGAGTCCTGGGCGGGCGGCGCAGCTTGAGCCGGGGCGGCAGCCTGCTGCGCGGGCGCGGGGGCGGACGACCCGGACTCCTCGTCGTCCCCGGCGATCACGGCGAGCTCGCTGCCGACGTCCGCGGTCTCGTCCTCGCCGACGACGATGCGCGACAGCACACCCGCGGCCGGCGACGGGATCTCGGTGTCGACCTTGTCCGTGGAGACCTCGAGCAGCGGCTCGTCGGCCTCGACGCGCTCACCCTCCTGCTTCAGCCAGCGCGTGACAGTGCCCTCGGTGACGCTCTCACCCAGCCGCGGCATGGTGACCGATACCGGCATGTCTGGAAACTCCTCACTACGGATGGATGGAAGTCAGCTGTGGGCGTGGAGCGGCTTGCCGGCCAGCGCCAGATGCGCCTCGCCGAGCGCCTCGCCCTGGGTCGGGTGCGCGTGGATCAGCGACGCCACGTCCTCGGGGAACGCCTCCCAGTTGTAGATCAGCTGCGCCTCGGAGACCAGCTCACCCATCCGGGCACCCACCATGTGGACGCCCAGCACCGGGCCGTCGTTGAGCCGGACGAGCTTGACGAAGCCCTGCGTCTTGAGGATCTGGCTCTTGCCGTTGCCGCCGAGGTTGTAGCTGTACGTGCTGACCTGGTCGGCGCCGTACTGTTCCTTGGCCCGGGTCTCGGTCAGCCCGACCGACGCCACCTCGGGGTCGCAGTACGTCACCCGCGGGATGCCGGCCTCGTCGATGACCGCCGGGTTCTTGCCGGCGATCTCCTCGGCCACGAAGATGCCCTGCTGGAAGCCCCGGTGGGCGAGCTGAAGGCCGGGCACGATGTCACCGACGGCGTAGATGTTGCCGACCCCGGTGTGCAGGCGCTCGTTGGTCAGCACGAACCCGCGGTCCAGCCGTACGCCCTGCTCCTCGTACCCCAGGTCCTTGGTCGTCGGGCCGCGGCCGACGGCGACCAGCAGCACCTCGGCCTCGACCGTCTCGCCGCCCTGGAGCGTCGCCCGGACACCGTTCTCGGTGTGCTCGACCTTCTCGAACGGCTTGCCCACCTTGAAGTTGATCTTCCGCTTGCGGAAGGCGCGCTCGATCGCCTTGGAGATCTCCTCGTCCTCGGCTGCGACCAGCCGGGGCAGCGCCTCGAGGATGGTCACGTCGGCGCCGAACGACTTCCACACGCTGGCGAACTCGACGCCGATCACGCCGCCGCCGAGCACGATGGCCGAGCTCGGCACCCGGTCCAGCTTGAGCGCGTGCTCGCTGGTCAGCACCCGCCGGCCGTCGACCTCGAGGCCGGGCAGGGAGCGTGAGTACGAGCCGGAGGCCAGGATGACGTTGCGGCCGGTGTAGCGCTGCCCGTCGACCTCGACGGTGTCCTTCGCGACCAGCTTGCCGGCGCCCTGGACCACGGTGATCTTGTCCTGCTTGAGCAGGCCCTGCAGGCCCTTGTACAGGCGGGCGACGACACCGTCCTTGTACGCGTTCACCCCGGCCATGTCGATCCCGACCAGGTCGGCCTTGACCCCGAACTGCTCGCTCTCCCGGGTCTGGTCGGCGATCTCGGCCGCGTGCAGCAGTGCCTTGGTCGGGATGCAGCCCCGGTGCAGGCAGGTACCACCCAGCTCGGCCTTGTCGATCAACGCCACGGAGAGGTCCAACTCGGCCGCGCGCAGCGCCGCCGCGTATCCCCCGCTGCCCGCTCCGAGGATCACGATGTCGAAGGTGTTCGGCTGGCTCACGTCAACTCCTGATTAGCGTCGTCCCCACGTGGGTCTCACTATGGAAACGGTCACAAGTCGTCCCTGTCATCTTGTCACTTGACCAACCGATCGACGCACTCAGGGCCGATCGGGCGGGCGCGTCGGAAGTACTCTGGCTCCAATCGCACGGGAGGAGACGCGAGTGGCCTGGTTCCGGCGTCGCACCGAGCCGGGCCGACCGGGTGGACGGCCGGCCGACCGCGCTGACCTCGAATACCTTGCGGAGTTTGTCCGGTCGCGGCGCGGGGTCGAGGCGTTCATCGAACCCCGCACCACGGTGACCGAGACCACCCTTCTGCTCGTGGCCCACGACGGGGAGTGGACCCGCCGCCGCATCGGCACGCCGGAGCAGGCCCGGCGCTTCGCCCATCAGCAATCGATGCCGATCTACGACGTCAAGCTGCTGGGCTATCCGCAGCGCATGCGCGACTTCAACGCCCGGCAGAAGAAGCAGGACGGCTGAGAAGCGGGACGGCTGAAGAGGCGGGACGGCTGAAGAGGCGGGACCGCTGAAGAAGCGAAACGGCTGACTCAGCCGGCGGCGAGCGCGTCGACCAGCGCCAGGAACGTCCGCACCGGCACCCCGGTGCCGCCCTTGGTCCAGTAACCGCTGGCCTCGCCGGTGTGGAAGGCGGGCCCGGCCACGTCGATGTGCGCCCACTCGACCCCGTCGGCCACGAACTCGCGCAGGAACACGCCGCCCTGCAGCATGTGCCCGGCCCGGTCCATGTTCGCGTTGGTCTGGCAGATGTCGGCGATGTCCGACTCCATACCCTTGCGCACCTCGTCCGGCAGCGGCATCGGCCAGGCCGGCTCGCCGACCAGGTCGCCCGCCGTCTTGACCAGGGCGCACGCGTCGTCGGACCCCATCACGCCGGCGATCCGCTTGCCCAGCGCGGTCACCTGCCCACCGGTCAGCGTGGACGCCTCGAACAGGTAGTCGGTGCCGTCGGCGCAGGCCCGGCCGATCGCGTCGGCCAGCACCATCCGGCCCTCGGCGTCGGTGTTGAGCACCTCGACCCGCTTGCCGGTGAACATGGTGATCACGTCGCCCGGCCGGTACGCCGAACCGGACGGCATGTTCTCCGCCATCGCCAGGTAGCCGGTCACCGCCACCGCGGGCTTGAGCGCGGCCACGGCCAGCATCGCCGCGCCGACCGCGGCCGCACCGGCCATGTCCGACTTCATCTCCCACATGCCGGCGTTCGGCTTGATGCTGATGCCGCCGGTGTCGAAGGTGATCCCCTTGCCGACCAGCGCCACCCGCTTCGGGTCGGTCACCCCCTCGGGCGTGTACGTGAGCTTGACCAGCCGCGGCGGCGCCTCGGAACCGAGCCCGACGGCCAGGATGCCGCCGTACCCGCCGGCCGTCAGCGCGTCGGTGTCCAGCACCTCCACCGCGAGGCCGGTGCCCTCGGCCGCCGCCGCCACCGCGTCCGCGAACTGCGGCGGCCGGAGCAGGTTGCCCGGCTGGTTGACCCAGTCCCGGGTCAGGCGCACCGACCGGGCCACCACCTCGGCCCGCTCGACCTCAGCCACGGCGGCCGGGTCGGCGGCGTCCGGCACGTACACCTGCAGGGCTTCGATCGGCTGCCGGTTGGCCGGCAGCGGCTTGGTCTTGTAGCCGGCGAACCGGTACGACCCGACCAGCGCGCCCTCGAGGATCGCGCGCAGGATGCCGGGCGCGTCGGCGTCGTCCGGCAGCGGCAGGGCCAGCGCCACCGTCGCACTGCCGGCCAGCGCCCGGACCGCCGCCCCGGTGCCCCGGCGCAGTGTCTCGGCGTCCGGTGCCGAACCGGTCGGCTCGTCGCCCAGTCCGACCGCCACCACGATCGGCGCGGCCACTGTGCCGAAGGTGGCCAACTTGGTGATCTCGCCCGGCGCGCCGGTCGCACCCAGCAGCGCCAGCGTCGACGTCAGTTTGCCCTCGAACGCCGCCGCGATGCTCTCCGCGCCGGCCGCCGGTAGCAGCGCCCCGTCCTCGTCGGGCTGGCTGTGCAGTCCGATGACGAGGGCATCGACGGCCAACTCGGCGGGGTCGGTGTCGACCAGGCGAACACTGGGCTGAGTCACTCGGGCACTCCGCGACGTCTGGGCGCCGGGTGCCTCCTGGGCGGCCCGGCGGTGGGCGGCCCGCCGGCGTGGTCGCGCCCGCGGATGATGTCCCGCCGACTCTAACGTCAAGGTCGCGGGTAAGTTGACACGCATGCTGCTGAGGTCACCCCTGCATGACCGGCACGAGGCGCTGGGCGCGAAATTCGCAGCCTTCGGCGGCTGGGAGATGCCGTTGGAGTACGCCGGGGGTGGCGTGCTCAAGGAACACACCGCCGTCCGTACGGCCGCGGGGGTCTTCGATGTGTCGCACCTCGGCAAGGCCCGTGTGGCCGGGTCGGGCGCGGCCGAACTGGTCAACGCGAGCCTGACCAACGACCTCGGCCGGATCGGGCCCGGGCAGGCGCAGTACACGATGTGCTGCGACGCGGGCGGCGGCGTGGTCGACGACCTGATCGCCTACCTGTACGGCCCGGACGACGTCTTCCTCATCCCGAACGCGGCCAACACCGCCGAGGTGGTCCGCCGGCTGGCCGCGGCCGCCCCGGACGGCGTCACCGTGACCGACGAGCACCGGACGTACGCGATCCTCGCCGTGCAGGGCCCGCGGTCGGCCGACGTGCTGGCCAAGCTGGGGCTCCCGGCCGACCTGGGCTACATGTCGTTCGCGGCCGACGGTGACGTCGTGGTCTGCCGCACCGGCTACACCGGCGAGCACGGCTACGAGCTGGTCGTTCCGTGGGACGCCGCGGCCGGGGTGTGGGACCGGCTGATCGAGGCGGGCGTGCAGCCGTGCGGGCTCGGCGCCCGGGACACGCTGCGCACCGAGATGGGTTATCCGCTGCACGGGCAGGACCTGTCGCCGGACATCAGCCCGGTGCAGGCCCGGGCGGGCTGGGCCGTCGGCTGGTCCAAGCCGGAGTTCTGGGGCCGTGACGCCCTGACCGCGGAGAAGGCGGCCGGTCCACGCCGGACGCTGCGCGGGCTGGAGCTGACCGGGCGCGGCGTCCCCCGCGGCCACATGGAGGTGTACGCCGCCGGCGCGAAGGTGGGGGAGACGACCAGCGGCACGTTCTCCCCGACGAAGAAGGTCGGCATCGCGCTCGCCCTGCTGGACACGGCGGCTGGACTGTCCGACGGCGACCTGGTCGAGGTCGACGTCCGCGGCCGGCGTGTCGAGGCCCGCGTCGTGAAGCCGCCGTTCGTGCCGTCGTCGGTACGGTGACGGCGTGGCGGTCACGTACGACCAGATGAAGAAGTGGGTCCTGGCCCTGCCCGGGACCAGTGAGGCGTTCGTCGAGCGGTGGGGTGAGTTCACGCTGCGCTGCGGCGAGAAGATCCTGGTCATCGGCGACCCGAGTTCGTCGTTCGCGTCGGTCAAGGCCTCCGTCGAGGACCAGGGCGAGCTGCTGGCGACGGCGCCGGGCACGTACGAGAAGGCGGCGTACGTCGGCCGCTACGGCTGGGTCCGGGTGAATCTGCGGAAGGCCACAGCGGCCGAACTGCGCCCGGTCGTCGATGACGCCTGGCGCCGGACCGCGCCCAAGAAGACCGTGAAGGCGTACGACTCAGCTCAGCGCTAGCCCGGCCAGCGCCACCGTGGTCGCGACCTCCACGACCGCCCCGATCACGTCGCCGGTGATCCCGCCGAAACGCCGGACACAATGCCGGGCCAGGCCGTACGCGACCAGCACGGCGACCGTCACGGCCACCGGCCCGGGCCAGCCGTGGCCGGGCCACGCGGCCGCCGCGACGACCACGACCGTCCCGGCCGTGACGGCGACCGGAACCGTCCCCGCAACCAGCGCGCCGAGCCCGTCCGGGCGGGCCGCCGGCACCCCCGGGCGGCAGGCCACCCCGACCGCCAGCCGGCCCGCGGCCCAGGCCACCGGCAGTGACCACGGATCGAGCCCGGACACCGCCGCGGTCTGCAGCAGCAGCGTGAGCCCGATGGCCACCACCCCGAACGGGCCGATGTCCGACTTCTTCATGATGTCCAGGGCCTCGGCGCCGCGGCGGTAGGAGCCCAGCCCGTCGGCCGTGTCGGCCAGTCCGTCCAGGTGCAGCGCCCGGGTCAGCAGGACGCCGGCGGTCACCGTCGCGGCCGCCGCGAGCAGCCCGGGCGCATGGGCGGCCCGCAGCCCGGACAGCACGGCCGCCAGCACCAGGCCGAGCAGCGCGCCGACCGGCGGGGCCAGCGACATGGCGACCGCCGCCGACCGGCGGTCGATCCGGCCGGCCCGCACCGGCAGGACGGTCAGGGTGGTGAGTGCGAGCCGGAGCCCGTCGATCACTCGTCGTCCGGCACCGCGGCCGGCCCCGGCCCGGACGGCTCGGGCTCGGCGAAGTCGGTGTCCGGATCGTCGTTCGGCTCGATCTCCTGCAGCGCCGGGTGCCGCGGGAGCGCCCCGGCCAGCCCGATCGCGGTCCGCAGCAGCGGCAGCACGGCCAGCGCGCCGACGCCCTCGCCGAGGTCCAGCCCGAGCGACACCACCGGGGTCAGGCCGAGCACGTCCGCGCCCTGCCGGACCAGGGCGTGGGTGCCCGCGTCGGGCAGCAGGCACCAGTGCCGGGCCTGGCCGGCCAGGTCCCGGGCGATCATCGCGGCGGCGATCCCGACCGGGCCGTCCAGCAGCACCGGGATCCGGCGCTGGGTGGCGCCGAGCAGCGCCCCGGCGGCGACCGCCACGTCCGGGCCGCCGAGCTGGGCCAGCACGTCGGTGGCGCCGCGCGGTTCCTGCGCGATCCGGTGCATGGCGTCCCGGATCGCCGCCGCCCGGGTCATCCAGGCGTGGTCGTCGTAGCGGCCGCCCGGGGTGAGCACCCGCGGCAGCATGGCCACCGGCTCGGCGCCGGTGGTGGCGGCCAGCACCGCGGTCGCGGCGGCGTCCGTGCCGTTGCCGACCGAGCCCAGGATCAGGGCGTCCCGGCCGTCCTCGGCCGCCCGGTCGGCCAGCTGCCAGCCCTCGCGCAGCGCGGCGTCGACCGCGCCCAGGTCCATCACCGGGCCGTCCTCCATCGCCCCGGCCGCGGGCACCCGGATCACGGCCACGTCGGCGCCCGCCTCGGCCGCCAGCCGGGCCAGCGCGCCCTCGCCGGCCTCGAGCGCGGTGATCCGGCGCTCGGGCTCGGCCGGGTCGGTGCCGGCCGCGGCGCCGCCGGCGTGGACGCCGGCCAGCAGCAGCACGCGGACGGCGGTCCACGGCGCCGGAACGGTGGTGTACTGCGTGGCCGCGGCGAACTCGACCACCTCGCCCAGCGCGCCGACGCCCAGGCCGGGCAGGTCGAGGGTGGCCAGGCGGTCGCGGGCGTCAGGGCCGGCGTCGCTGTCCGGCAGCGGCAGGTCCATCCCGGGCTGGATGACGATCCCGGACTCGACCAGCGGCAGCATCATGGTCGGCGCGGTCAGCACGTCGGCCTTCGGGTTCCCGGGCGCGGCCGGCGTCGCCGCCCGGGGAGCGGGCGTGATCAGCGACGACTCGGCGATCGGACCGGCCGGGGCGGCGGGCGCGACCAGGGCCGGCGCGACCGGGGCCGGCGCGACCGGGGCGGGCGCGACCGGGGCGGGCGCGACCGGGGCGGGCGCGACCGGGGCCGGCGCGACCGGGGCCGGCGCGACCAGGGCCGGCTCGGGCGTCGGGGCCGGGGCGGGCTCGTCACCCACAAGCGCCTCGTCCGACGACTCGATGTCGCCCTTCAACCACAGCGCGCGCCCCGCCACCACGAGAGCGACGCCGTCGCAGGCGCGGGCCAGCGCCTGGTTGGCCGTACCGAGGGCGTCGGCGAAGGCCCGGCCGACCGGCGTGACCGGGACCAGGGAGAGCCCCACCTCCGGGCTGACGATGACCACCCGGGCCGCGCTCGACCGCACCGCCTCGGCCAGCGCGTCGACCGTGGCCACGTCGTCGTTGGGCTGGCGGGCCGGGTCGAGCAGGCCCGCCACCCAGCCGCCGAGGTCGTCGATCAGCAGCGTGTCGTCCGGCTTGGCCTCGGTCAGCACCGCGGTCAGTCGGGCCGGGTCGGGGCCGGTCTCCTCCGTCGTCCAGGACTGCGGGCGCCGCCGCTGGTGCGCCTCGATGCGCTGCCGCCACTCCGGATCGTCCTCGCCGCCGGCCGCGGTCGCCACGTAGCGCACCGACGGCGCGTCCGCCACCAGCGACTCGGCGAACGCGGACTTGCCGGACCGGATCCCGCCGAGCACCAGGACCGTGGTCCACCGATCAACCGACATGCCCCGTACCTTAAGGCCGGTCCGGCTTCCCGGACGCCGTAGGGTGGAATGGCACCGACCGAAGACGTGAGGGGGACGGTTCATGCCGTGGAGCTGGCGGTACGAAGGCGCCGACGGGCAGCCGGTGACCGGTCCGGAGGAGACGTTCAGCAGCCAGGCCGACGCCGAGTCGTGGATCGGCCAGGTGTGGCGTGACCTCTCGACGTCCGGCGTCACCACGGTCGTACTGCTCGAGGACGACCGGGTGGACTACTCCATGAGTCTGCAGCCGGCCGAGTGACCGGCTTCCCGGTCTCGCGGTCCGCGCCGCGGAACGCATTCGTTCCCAGCCCGGTCTTCGTCGGCATCGTCGCGCTGACCGCGGTGAGCGCGTGGATGGCCTGGACCGGGTTCGGCAACGTCCGGGTGGACGTGTTCCTGCTGGTCGTCTGCGGCTGGCTGGTGTCGCTCTGCCTGCACGAGTACGCCCACGCGCTGATCGCCTACCTGTGCGGCGACCGCAGCGTGGCCGACCGGGGATACCTGCGGCTCAACCCGTTGAAGTACACCAGCCCGGTGCTGTCCATCATCCTGCCGATCATCGCGGTGATCCTGGGCGGCATCGGCCTGCCCGGCGGCGCGGTATGGATCGACCACTCGGTGATCCGCAGCAAGGCCCAGGAGTCGCTGATCAGCCTGGCCGGCCCGGCCACCAACCTGATCCTGGCGGTGTTCTGCGCGGTCCCGTTCTGGCTCGGCGGCGGGCGGGAGATCGGCTTCACCGGCTCCGAGCTCAGCGGCGCCCACGCCGACTTCTGGGTGGCCCTCGCGGCCCTCGGATTCCTCCAGGTGACCGCCAGCATCCTGAACTTCATCCCGGTGCCCGGGCTGGACGGCGGCAACATCATCCGGCCCTGGCTCAACGAGCAGTACGCGCGGGCCTACAACCTGTTCGCGCCGTACGGCTTCATCCTGCTGTTCCTGCTGCTCTGGCAGTCCCGCATCAACGTCTGGTTCTTCTCCGTCGTGGGCTGGATCGCCGGCCTCATCGGCATCCCGGACGCACTGGGCCAGTTCGGACTGTTCTGGATGCGGTTCTGGAGCGAGTTCTAGACGGTTCTGGACGGGCGGCCGGCGCGGGTGGTGAATCACCCGCACCGGCCGATGATCAGGGGCGGTTGGCCGGGCTGACCGTCTTCGCCGGGTCGCGCTCGGCGATCCCGCCGACCACCTCGTCGATGGCCTTCAGCAGGTCGCTGTCGAGCTTGACGCCGGACGCCTTGACGTTGTCGTGCACCTGCTCGGGCCGGGAGGCACCGACGATGGCGGCCGACACGTTCGGGTTCTGCAGCACCCAGGCCACGGCCAGCTGGGCCATGGTGAGACCGGCCTGCTCGGCCAGCGGCTGCAGGCCCTGCACCGTGTTCAGCACGTCGTCGCTCATCAGCCGGGAGATGAAGTCCGCGCCCGACTTCTCGTCGGTCGCCCGGGAACCGGCCGGCGGGGCCTGTCCGGCCTTGTACTTGCCGGTCAGCACGCCCTGCGCGATCGGCGAGAAGACGACCTGGCCGATGCCCAGTTCCTCCGACGTCGGCACCACCTCGGCCTCGATGACCCGCCACAGCATCGAGTACTGCGGCTGGTTCGAGACGAGCTGGATCTTCAGGTCCTGGGCCATCTCCCAGCCCGCCCGGATCTCCGTCGCCGACCACTCGGAGACGCCGATGTAGAGCGCCTTGCCGGAGTGCACGATGTCGGCGAACGCCTGCATCGTCTCTTCCAGCGGCGTCGAGTAGTCGTACCGGTGCGCCTGGTAGAGGTCGACGTAGTCGAGCTGCAGCCGGCGCAGCGAGCCGTTGATCGACTCCATGACGTGCTTGCGGGACAGGCTGCGGTCGTTCGGGCCGGGCCCGGTCGGCCAGAAGACCTTGGTGAAGATCTCCAGGCCCTCGCGGCGCTGGCCCTTCAGGGCGCGGCCGAGGACCTCTTCGGCCTTGGTGCCCGCGTACGCGTCCGCGGTGTCGAACGTCGTGATTCCCACGTCGAGGGCGGCCTTGACGCATGCGTCGGCGGTCTCCTCCTCGACCTGGGAGCCGTGGGTGATCCAGTTGCCGTACGCGATCTCGCTGATGAGAAGGCCGGAACGGCCGAGGTGACGGAACTCCATGGGCCCGACCCTACGCTTTGTCTCTACCGGCGCCTGGTCCTCCGGACGGCGCGGAGAAACCGGGCACAGGGTGGTCAGAGAACCGGCCGGGTGTCGGCCAGCAGGCGGTCGATCTCGTCCGTGACATCCGTCTCGTTCCGGTGCACCACGTCGATAAGCGGGTCGCCGTTGCGGTCGAGCGCGCCCCAGCGGCCCTGCCGGTCGCCGATCAGATACGCCACCGGGTGGATGGTCAGCGCCGCGTGCACCGGCGCGACCAGGAACTGCCCGGTCCGGTCGACGACGCCCAGGCGGTCGCCGGCGTCGACCACGGCCAGGCCCTCATCGGTGAACCCGTCCACCCGCCGGCCGCCGGTCAGCCGGGTGGCGAACGTCCGGTACTTCGGCTGCACCACGATCCGCCCGTGCCGGTCGATCGCGCCCCAGCCGCCCCGCAGGATCGGCGCCACGCCCCGGTGGAACGGCCGGACGTCGTCGAACGCGCCCGGCACGATCACCCGGTTGCGCCGGTCGATGGCGAACCAGCCGCCCGCCTCCTCCCGGCTCACCCAGGCCAGGCCCTCGGCGAACACCGACGCGCCGAGGTAGCCGTCGGCCGCGTCGATCAGCACCGTGCCCCGCTCGTCGACCAGCTCCCACGCGGCCGCCTCGGGCCGCCGCACCCAGGCCAGTCCATCGTGGAACGGCTGGGCGTCGCGGAAGGCCGGCCGGGTCAGCCCCGGATACCCCCACAGGCCGGTGCGGTCGTCGCGGGCCGGCTCGGGCACCGGGTGCCGGCCGCGGACCTCGTCCGCGGTCCGCGGATACGGCCCCCACTCGCCGCCGCCGACCTTGACCAGGATCGCGTCGAGCGCGGTCTCGACCCGGGCGGTCATCTCCGGGTCGGGACGCCGGCGCAGGTCGAGCGCGATCTCGAACTGGTTCATGGCCTCGGTGTAGCGGCCCTGCTCGTACGCCGAGCGCCCGGCCAGCTCCCGAATCTCGGCCCGCAGCCGCTCCGGCAGCTCGACCGAGTCGGCCTCGGCGTACAGCCCGTCGGCCTCGGCGTATTCGCCCCGCCATTGCAGCACGTGCGCCAAGCGGGCCTGGGCGATGGCGATCCGCCGCAGCTCCCCGGTGGCCTCGGCGTGCCCCAGCGCGGCCCGCCCGTCGGCCTCGGCCGCGTCCAGGTCGCCGAGGATGCGTTCGACGACCGCGCGAAGGCTCAGCAGCCGGGCCCGGACGGCGTCGCGCTCGGCGTACTCGACCTTGTCGGTGAGCCGATCGCGGACGCTCAGGAGCTGGTCCGGGTCGTCGTTCAGCTCGCGCAGGGTGCCAGGATCAAGAATCCAGGGGTACGAAGCGAGTACGTGCTCGGGATCGACGAGGCGGCGTTCCTGCTCCCCACGCTGATCACCCTGCTGCCGGGCTGATTCAGTGGCCGGCGCGGCTGCCGCCGCGCTGACCGGGGTCGCGCTGACCGGGGTCGCGCTGACCGGTGCGGCGCCGGCAGGTACGGCGCTGACTGGTGCGGCGCTGACTGGTGCGGCGCTGACCGGGGTCTCGGATTCCGGAGCGAACCAGTCCGGTGTGGACGAGCCTTCGCTGACCGGTTCGTCCGGCGCGAGCGTCTCCTCCGGCTCGGCGGCGCCCGGGGTCTCGGCGACGCGCGCCGGTTCGGGTCGCGGGCGCAGCAGGGGCGGGGTCGGGCCGTTGTCGTCGGCTTCCGGCGGGATCGTGCTCGCGCCGAGTCCGCTCTGCTGCAACAACCAGCCCAGCCCGTGCTCGTCCTCATCCACGTCAGCATCGGACGGGTCCGCGGCCGGGGGAGGCGGCGGAGGAAGGCGGTTCTCCAGGTCGACGGTCGGCTCGACCACCTCGGGCTCGTCCGGAACCGTGGCCGCGACCTCGTCCGCGGCGGCGCCCGCCACGACGATGTCCTCCGCCTGCGGCTCGGCCGCGCCGGCTCGGGCGACCTCCGGCTCGAACGTCTCCGGCTCGAACGTCTCCGGCTCGAACGTCTCCGGCTCGAACGTTTCCGGCTCGAACGTTTCCGGCTCGAACGTTTCCGGCTCGAACGTTTCCGGCTCGGCGGCTCCGGACTTCCCCGTTTCCGCCTCGGCAACGTCCGGCTCGAACGCCCGAAGCTCGTCAGCTTCCGGCCCGAACGCTTCCACCCGGAATGCCTCCGGCTCAAATACTTCCGGCTCGAACGTTTCCGGTTCCACGGCTTCCGGCTCGGGCGTCTCGCGCTCGGCGTAAGCGTCCGACGGAGTTCCGGCGGCCGGTGGGGCGGGTTCGATCATTGCCGGGAAGAGCCGCCGGGTGACGCCGGTACCGGTCTGCGGGCGTTCCGTGCCGTCCGGAACCGGCTCCATCACGATGATCTCGGCCCGGATGACGTCGCCGCCGATCGGCACGCTGTCCACGATCTCGCCGACGACGATCTCGCCCTCGATGTCGGCCGGACCGTCCCAGGTCGACGGCCAGGTCACGTCCACCGGCTCTTCCGTGGCCGCG
The DNA here is from genome assembly GCA_964236515.1 of uncultured Actinoplanes sp. Taxonomy (GTDB): domain Bacteria; phylum Actinomycetota; class Actinomycetes; order Mycobacteriales; family Micromonosporaceae; genus Actinoplanes. The sequence continues at coordinate 45,256 of CAXSDA010000019.1, read as the reverse complement.
TCGTCCTCGGGCGCGTCCCGGAACCAGTCCGGCGGCGCCGTCGTGGCCGGGGGAGCGGTCACCGGCTCGTCCGCGCTCCGCCACGTCGGCGCCGGAGGTGCGGTCACCGGCTCGGCCGCCGACCGCGCCGGCCCAGCGGTCGCCGGCCGCGTCGGCCCAGCGGTCGCCGGCCGCGGCGTGCCCGGCGGCACCGGTACGCGCGGCACGGCGAACGGTGCGGCCGGGTCGACCCACGGCGGCGTCGAGAACAGGTCCGCGGCCGGGGAGACGATCTGCGTGTCGTCCGGAGCCGCCGGTGCGACCGGCGGATCCGACATCGGCTGGGCCAGGTACTCGTCCGCGGTCGGCTCCCGCTGCACCGGCTCCCAGGTGAACCGGTACGGATCCTCGCCCCCGGCCGGCTCGGCCGTCCGGGGCCGGTAGGAGTCGCCCGGCGGCAGCGCGTCCCGGTACAACTCGTACCCGGGCTCGGCGCTCCCGTCCGATTGCCGCCGCCGCCCGTCGTAGGACATCGGCGTGACGCCCGTGTCCTCCAGATCGGACCGGCTCAGGTCGGATCGGCGCGGATCGGACGGGCGCAGCGGAGTGACGCCGGTGTCCTCGAGATCGGACCAGCCCGGATCGGACCAGCCCGGATCGGATCGGCCTGCGTCGGATCGGCCTGCGTCGGATCGGCCTGCGTCGGATCGGCCCGGATCGGATCGGCGCAGCGGGGTGACGCCGGTGTCCTCCAGGTCGGGCCGGGACACCCGGCCGTCGCGATAGGACGACACCGTCCCGAACGTGGTCACGCCGGTGTCCTCGAGATCAGCTGGGATCGACCGCCGGCCGGAGGTCCCGCCCGGGCCGGCGAAGCCCGGTGGCACCGGTGCCTGGAGCGGGAAGGATCCGGGGGCGGTCTCCCGCGGATCCGGCCGGACGTCGTACCGCGGCCGCGGCGGCGACACCGGCCGTGGGTGCAGGTCCGCCGGGCCGGCGGCTGTTGCCGGAAGAACGGCTCGGGCGTCCCCTGGGCCGCCGGGGCGATGCGGAACTCCGGAGCCGGGCCGGCCGGCATCGGCCGCGGCGCCGCCGGCGAAACCGGCCGCGGCTCCGTCGCACCCGGGCGGCCCGGGAACTCTGCGGGCGAGGCCGGGATCCGCTGCGCGGGCGGCGGCACCGGCGGGCGGGCCGGGGAGCCGGGCCGCTGCACCGGGGTTCCGGCCGGCGAGTTCGGCCGGTCCGCCGGCAGCGGCCGGCCGTCGGCGGTGACACGCCGCGGCTCGTAGTACGTCTGCGGGTGGGACGGCGAGATCGGCGCCTCCGGGACCGGCCGGGCCGGCGGGTAGGAGGCGGACTGGCCGTACTCGGACTGGCCGTACTCGGACCGGCCGTACTCGTGCCGGGCGCGCGGCTGAGGCGCGTACGGCGGCCCGTCCGCCCGGGGCGTCGCCCGGCCGCTGCGGGCGTCCGGCAGCGGCTGGGTGGCGTCGGACGGCGGAGCGACCAGGCGCCCGGACCGCGACTCGGTCAGCCGCTCCGGCAACGGCACCGGCTGGTTCCAGGACGGCTCGGCCCGCGACGGCGGCGGACCGGCCGGTCGCGCCGAACCCGTTCGGGACTCGCCCGGTCGAGGCCCCTGCTCATACCCGCGCGCCGCCAGGTCGTATCCGGCCGGCGACCCGGGCGGCCCGGTGTCATACCCCGGGCGGGGCGGCTGCCGCTGTGCCGGCGGCCCGGGATAAACCGGCACATCCCGCTGCACCGGCCCGTCCGTGCTCCCCGGCCCGTCTGGGCTCATCGGCCCGTCCGGGCTCATCGGCCCGGCCGGATGCGGCGTCGCGTCCGGACGGCGTGGCATCCCCGCGTAGGGCGTCTCGCCCGGGGGCCCGGCGTAGGGCTCCTCCGGATCGGCTCCGCGCGAATCCGGATCGGCTCCGCGCGACGCCTCGTACACCGGATCGGCTCCGCGCGACGCCTCGTACACCGGTGTGTGCACGACTCGCCGGCGTCCGGGGTCGCCGGGATAGCGCTGACCCGGCAGCGGCTCCCACTCCCAGGTGATCTCGTACAGCCAGGCGGGTTCGTCGTCCCACCCGCCCGAGCCCGCGAGGGAACTCCAGCCGTTCATCGGGCGCGGCCCGATGGTTGGCGACGCTCCGTCACGTCGGGTCCCACCTTGTCAGAAAATACGCGGTGGCCGGCCGGGGTACCGGGTAAAGTCGCCCGGCTCCACTGCGGGGGGTATGGAGAGGAGATTAGCGGCGTGGACGGGTTCGACGCCAGGGTCACGAGGATCTCTCCGAACCGGCCGCTCCGCGCATCGTTGATTACTCTCGGCGTACTTTCGTGGTCGGGTTTCCGCCGGTACGCCACCTACCGGCAGGCCACCGTGGCCGGCGCCTTCACCAATGTCGTGTTCGGCTTCCTCCGATGTTATGTCCTGCTGGCGGTAGCGGCCAGCGCAGCCGGAGGCCGCCCCGCGGGCTACGACCGCGCCCAGCTGGCGACGTACGTCTGGTTGGGTCAAGGGTTGCTCTCCGTAGTCGCCTTGTGGGGTTGGACCGACCTCGCCGACCGCATCCGGACCGGAGACGTCAGTGCCGATCTCCTCCGTCCGGTGAATCCGGTTCTGGGCTATCTTGCTCCCGACCTCGGGCGGGCGGCTTACATGCTGCTCACCCGATTTGTCGCGCCGCTGGCCGTCGGTGCGCTGTTCTTCCCGCTGTACGTGCCGGCCCGATGGCAGACGGTCCCGCTGTTCGCGGCGTCGATCGTGCTCGCCGTGCTGTCCTGCTTCGGGTGCCGCTACCTGGTCAACGCGACCGCGTACTGGCTGCAGGACGTCCGCGGCCCGATCATGCTCTGGACGCTGGCCGCCGGGGTGTTGTCCGGGCTCTACTTCCCGCTGCGGCTGCTTCCGGACTGGCTGGCCGTGACGCTGTACGTCGCCACTCCCTTCCCCGGGCTGCTGCAGACGCCGCTGGACGTGGTCGTCGAACGTGATCCGCCGGCGCTGCAGGCCGGACTGGTCGGGCTGCAGGCGATCTGGGCGGCGATCACGGTGGCGCTGGCCCTGCTGGTGCAGCACCGGGCCGAGCGGAAGCTGGTGGTTCAGGGTGGGTGAACTGCGCGCCTACGCCGCCCTGGCCTCCGGGCAGCTGCGTTCGCTGACGTCGTACCGGGCGTCGTTCGTGGTCGAACTGGTCAGCAACGTCGGCGCGACCGTGCTCGACGTGGTCACCGTGCTCGTCCTGTTCGGGGTGACCAAGCAGGTCAGCGGCTTCACGCTGAACCAGGCGATGATGATCGTCAGCCTGTCCGCGTCCGGGTTCGCGCTGGCCGACTTCACCGTCGGGAACATCGACCGGCTCAAGACGTACGTACGGACCGGGTTGATGGACGCCGTGCTGGTGCGTCCCCTCGGAGCGATGATCCAGCTGGTCCTGATGGATCTGCCGGTCCGCAAGGCGTTGCGGCTGGTGTTCGCGTTCGGGGTGCTGGGGCTCGCTCTGCGGATCAACCACATCGAGTGGACGCCCGGCCGGATCGTGCTGGTCGTGATCACGCCGCTGGCCGGGGGCGTGTTCTTCGGCGCGATCTTCGTGCTCAGCGCCAGCCTGGCGTTCTGGTGGGTGGAGTCGGGCGAGGTCGGGGCGGCCTTCACCTACGGCGGGCGGGACTTCACGTCGTACCCGGTTCCGGTGTACGGGGGCTGGTTCCGCGCCGTCTTCGCGTACGGCCTGGGATTCGCCTTCGTCGCCTACCAACCCGCGCTGACGCTGCTCGGCCGGCCCGACCCGGACGGCCTCCCGGCCTGGGCCGGCTATCTGTCCCCGGTGGTGGCGCTGGTCGCCGCCGCGGTCGCCGGCCTGGTCTGGCGCATCGGGATCCGCCACTACCGGAGTACGGGGTCATGACGCCGCTGATCGAGATGCGCGGGCTGCGCAAGGATTTCACCGTACGGGTCCGGGCCGGCCGTCTGCGCCGGACGAAGCGGGTGGTGACCGCGGTGGACGGGATCGACCTGGCGATCGCGTCCGGGGAGATGGTCGGCTACATCGGACCGAACGGCGCCGGCAAGTCGACGACGCTGAAGATGCTGACCGGGGTGCTCACCCCGTCCGGCGGTGAGGTTTCGGTGTGCGGGCTGCGGCCGGTTCCGCAGCGGACGAAGCTGGCGTTGCGGATCGGCGTGGTGTTCGGGCAGCGCTCCCAGCTGTGGTGGGACCTGCCGCTGCGCGAGTCGTTCACCCTGCTGCGGCACATCTACCAGGTGCCGGCCGCCGACCACGCGGCCCGGCTGCGGCGCTGCATCGGCCTGCTCGACCTGGAGGCGTTCCTGGACACCCCGGTCCGGCAGCTGTCGCTGGGCCAGCGGATGCGCGGCGAGCTGACCGCGGCGCTGCTGCACGGCCCGAACGTGCTGTTCCTGGACGAGCCGACGATCGGCCTGGACGTGGTCAGCAAGCAGGCGGTCCGCTCGTTCCTGGCCGAGCTGGGCGCCCGCGGCGACCTCACCCTGGTCCTGACCACCCACGACCTGGCCGACATCGAGCGCCTGTGCCGCCGTCTGGTGGTGATCGACCACGGCCACGTGGTCCACGACGGAACGATCGAGGACCTGCACGCCCGCTACGGCTCCCGCCGCCGCCTCGTGGCCGACCTGGACACCCCGCTGCCCCCGGACTTCACGGCCACCGGCGCCTCGGTGACGGCGATCGAGGCCGACGGCCACCGCGTGGTCCTCACCCTGGACTCAGCCGCCGCCGGTCCGGTGGTGGCCCAGCTGGTTGCCGCGGCCTCGGTCCGCGACCTGTCCCTGGTCGAGCCGGCCATCGAGGACGTGGTGGCCCGCCTCTACGCCGGGTAGCGGCGTCCGCCCCGCCGACCGTTGCGCCAGATGCGCGGCGGCGCTCCGTCCTCAGGGTTCCCGACCACTCGATACAGGTGATGAGTACTCCTGTCCGGACGTCATCGCATCGAACCCATTTTGCGTTCATTCCCTCCAGACATTCCTCCGCGCCACCACCTCGGTAACGAGCCGGGTCGGAGCCGTTGAACCCTGCGCCGAACCGAGGCGACAGGCCCACTGCCGACGGCGTCACCAGTTACCCGGTCGTCGACTCCTGCCGGCACGTCGTGAACGCGCTGCCGTACCGGAACCCGATCAGCGGTGTTCCAGCGCCAGGACGGCCCAGGTGCCGGGTTCGAGGGCCTCGTACACGTGCGGCACGTCGCCCGGGAAGGTCACGTAGTCGCCGGGGCCGAGTTCGACCGTCTCGCCGGATGGGCCTGCCTTCACCCGGCCGGCCGCCACCACCACGTGCTCGACACTGCCGGGGAGGTGCGGGTCGGCCGTCCGGGGCGTACCCGGCTCGAACTCCATCACGTACAGGTCGCGGCGGGTGTGCGGGGCGCCGGCGGCGAGCAGGGTGGCGGTGAAGTCGGCGTGGTCGCTGTGCAGCCGGGGGCCCTGGCCGGCCCGGATCACCCGGACGGCCGGGGCCGGGGGCTCGACCAGCCGGCTGAACGGCACCCCGAGGGCCACGCCGAGCGACCACAGTGTCTCGATGCTGGGGTTGCCGGACCCGGCTTCCAGCTGCGACAGGGTCGACTTGGCGACGCCGGCGCGGCGGGCCAGCTCGGCGATCGACACGCCGACGCGTTCCCGCTCGCGGCGCACGGCGGCGGCAATGGTGGCCAGTGGGGGAGCCGGGTTGGACAACGTTCGCTCCAGTGGTCGACTCGTTCGGTTTGACGAACGATAGCGGCATCGTTCAGTATGTCAAACCGTGCGTACGATATCTCGAACGCCGGAGCGCGCGCTCGTGCGGGATGCAGCCGCCATCGCCGCGGCCATGATCGCGGTCGGCGGCTCGTTCGGCGCCATCACCATCGGGTACGGGCTGCCGGTCTGGGTGCCGTTCCTGATGTCGACGGTGGTGTTCGCCGGGGGCGCGCAGTTCCTCGCGGTCGGGCTGATCGCGGCCGGCAACCCGATCGCCGCCGTGCTCGCCGGGCTCCTGCTGAACGCGCGGCACCTGCCGTTCGGGCTGGCGGTGTCGGAGACGATCGGCCCGCGCCGGCGCGACCAGCTGATCGGCAGCCACCTGATGACCGACGAGGTGGTCGCGTTCACGTTGCGCGAAGCCGACCCGGCCCGGCGCCGGCGGACGTACTGGCTGATCGGCATCACGCTGTTCACGTCCTGGAACGCCGGGACCGCGCTCGGGGTGCTGCTCGGCGGCGCCGTCGGCGATCCGGGCACGCTCGGGCTGGACGCGGCGTTCCCGGCCGGGCTGATCGCGCTGATCCTGCCGTCGCTGCGGGACCCGGCGACCCGGGCGGTGGCGCTGACCGGCGCGGCGGCGGCGGTCCTGCTGACGCCGGTGCTGCCCACGGGGTTGCCGGTCCTGGCCGCCCTGCTGGGCCTGTCGGTGCTGTTCGTCCCGCGCTGGCGCCGACCGGCTCCCGCCGGGCCGGACAAGATTCAACCGATGGAGATCGATCCGGCCGCCGCCGGCTCGGAAAGGGTCGAGGAGGCGTGATGCTGGTCGCCGCGATCGTGGCGCTGGGCGCCGGGACGTACACCATGCGGCTGGCGGGAGTGCTGATGCGGGACCGGCTGGAGCTGTCGGCCGGACTGCAGCGCCTGCTCCCGATGGCCGCCGCCGCTCTGCTGGCCGCGCTCGCCGCGACTGCCGCCCTCACCGAGGACGCCGGCTTCGCCGGGATCGCGCGACCGGCCGGCGTCGCCGTGGGTGCGCTCCTGGCCTGGCGCCGGGCGCCGTTCGTGGCGGTCGTGGTCGCCGCCGCGGCGACGGCCGCCTTATTGCGGCTGGCCGGCGTGGGTTGAGAGAGCCCGCGGGGAAGAGAGCCCGCGCCTGGCCGGCGTAAGAAGAAATCCTGACGGCGTGGGACCAGAGCTGGACCGGAGCTAGACCTTCGCGCCGATCTCGACCTGAGCCTTGGGCGCCCGCATCCGCCGGAATGTCAGCCCGCGCATGATGCCGTACAGGTACAGCGACCCCACCCGGACCTTCGTCTCGGGGAAGCGCTCCGTGACCAGCCGCTTGATCTTGCGGGAGATCAGCACGCTGTCCAGGATCACGCCCAGCGCCAGGATCGCCCACAGCAGGTTCGCGCCCAACTGGACGATCGGCGGCATCTTGGTCGACGAGCCCAGCAGCACGATCAGCGCGCCACCGAAGAACCAGGTCCCGACCGTACGGCGGGAGTCGACGATGTTGCGCACCAGCCGCCGCTCCGGACCGCGGTCGCGGGGCGTCAGATAGCGCTCGTCGCCGGCGCGCATGCCGGCCGAGGCCTCGGCCCGTTCGGTCCGCTGGCGTTCGCGGGTCTGCTTCAGCGCTTCCTTGCGGTTCGCCGGCACCGCGTCGACGCGCCGGCCGGCGGCCTGCCGCTTCGGCGTGACTACGCCGAGTTCCTTCTTGCTGGGCGTGTAGCTCTTCGGCCGCGCGACGACCTCCACCGGCTCGGTCTCGGCGGTGGTCACGGCGGCGTCGTCTTTGCGGCGGAAAAGCGAGGGCACGTCAGAAGGGTAGCCGGGCGCGGCGACCAGGGGTACACCGCGCCCGCGGGCAGTAGGAAGGGAAAGGGCTCAGAGACGCTCGGCGTGCGCGCCCAGCGCCGCCAGCTTGCCCTCGAAGTCCTCGTAGCCGCGGTTGATCAGGTCGACGCCGTACACCCGGGAGGTGCCCTCGGCCGCCAGGGCCGCGATCAGGTGGGCGAAGCCGGCCCGCAGGTCGGGGATGACCAGTTCGGTGGCGTGCAGCTTGGACGGGCCGGCGATGACCGCGGAGTGCTTGAAGTTGCGCCGCCCGAACCGGCACGGGGTGCCGCCCAGGCAGTCCCGGTACACCTGGATGGTGGCGCCCATCTGGTTGAGCGCATCGGTGTAGCCCAGCCGCTGCTCATACACCGTCTCGTGCATGATCGACAGGCCCCGGGCCTGGGTCAGCGCGACCACCAGGGGCTGCTGCCAGTCGGTCATGAAGCCGGGATGGACGTCGGTCTCGAGCGCGACCGGCTGCAGGTCGCCGCCCGGGTGCCAGAACTTGATGCCGCCCTCGACGCCGGTCACGCCCGGCCGGGACACCCGGTCGTCGGTGATCTCGAACTCCCCGCCGATCGAGCGGAACACGTTGAGGAACGTCATCATGTCGGCCTGCCGGGCGCCGCGGACCTCGATCTCGCCCTTTGTCGCCAGCGCCGCCGCGGCCCAGCTGGCCGCCTCGATCCGGTCCGGGATCGGCCGGTGCTGGTAGCCGTGCAGTTTGGGCACACCCTGGATCTCGATGACCCGGTCGGTGTGCACGGTGATGATCGCGCCCATCTTCTGCAGCACGCAGATCAGGTCGATGATCTCCGGCTCGATGGCTGCGTTGCGCAGTTCGGTCACGCCCTCGGCCCGGACCGCAGTGAGCAGCACCTGCTCGGTGGCGCCGACGCTGGGGTAGGTCAGCTCGATCTTCGCGCCGTGCAGGCCGTTCGGCGCCGACAGGTGCATGCCCTCGGGGGCCTTGTCGACGACTGCGCCGAACTCGCGCAGCGCCTGGATGTGGAAGTCGATCGGCCGCGGGCCGATGTGGCAGCCGCCCAGGTCGGGGATGAACGCCCGGCCCAGCCGGTGCAGCAGCGGGCCGCAGAGCAGGATCGGGATGCGGCTCGACCCGGCGTGCACGTTGATCTCGTCGGTGGTGGCGCTCTCCACGTTGGTGGGGTCCATCACCAGCTCGCCCTCGTCGGCGCCCGCGGTGACCTTGACCCCGTGGATCTCGAGCAGGCCGCTGACCACCTCGACGTCGCGGATGCGCGGCACGTCGAACAGGGTGCTCGGGGACTCGCCCAGCAGGGCGGCCACCATGGCCTTGGAGACGAGATTCTTGGCGCCACGGACCCGGATCTGCCCGTGCAGCGGCGTACCGCCGTGCACGACCAGGACGTCGTCGGTCAACGTAACCTCCAGCCGGCGGGCGCGGTGCAGGCGCCCGGAATGATTGAGGAAAGCCCGGGCAGCATAGCCCTGAGTGACAAAGGCAGCGGCCACCACAACGCCCGGCCCGGCACGAATTGCTGATGTTTAAGACAACACAAAGGCACAGCCGTGCGTACGGGCAAGAGTCCGTCACTCTTGGTAGTGACGTTTAGGGGAGGGCGAGCATCTGTTCGAGGGCCACCCGGGCGTGGGCGGCCGTGTCGGGATCGACGGTGATCTGGTTCGGCACCCGCCCGGCGACGAGTTCCTCCAGCGCCCATACCAGGTGCGGCAGATCGATCCGGTTCATCGTCGAGCAGTAGCAGACGGTCTTGTCGAGGAACGTGATCTGCTTGTCCGGGTGGGCCAGTGCCAGCCGCCGGACCAGGTTCAACTCGGTGCCCAGGGCCCACGCCGAGCCGGCCGGGGCCGCGTCCACCGCCTGGATGATGTATTCGGTCGAGCCGACCAGGTCGGCGGCGGTGACCACCTCGTGCCGGCACTCCGGGTGGACCAGCACGGTCACGCCCGGCACCCGCTCGCGGACCTCGTGGACGCTGTCCAGGGTGAAGCGGCCGTGCACCGAGCAGTGCCCCCGCCACAGGATCATCCGGGCATCACGCAGCTGCTGGTCGGTGAGCCCGCCGTTCGGCTTGTGCGGGTCGTACAGCACGCAGTCGTCCAGGTCGAAGCCCATCTGAAGCACCGCGGTGTTGCGGCCCAGATGCTGGTCGGGCAGGAAGAACACCTTCGACCCCTGCTCGTACGCCCAGGTCAGCGCCCGCTGCGCGTTGGACGAGGTGCAGACCACGCCCTTGTTGCGGCCGACGAACCCCTTGATGTCGGCCGACGAGTTCATGTACGTCACCGGGATCACGTCACCGGCGATGCCGAGGTCCTCGAACTGCTCCCAGGCGGTCTCGACCTGACCCAGCACCGCCATGTCGGCCATCGAGCAGCCGGCGGCCAGGTCAGGCAGCACCACCCGCTGGGCCGCGGTGGTCAGGATGTCCGCGCTCTCGGCCATGAAGTGCACGCCGCAGAACACGATGAACTCCGCGGACGGGCGGGCCGCGGCCTCCCGGGCCAGCTTGAACGAGTCGCCGGTGACGTCGGCGAACTGGATCACCTCGTCGCGCTGGTAGTGGTGGCCGAGCACGAACACCCGGTCGCCCAGCGCCGCCTTGGCCGCCGCCGCCCGGGCCACCAGGTCGGGGTCGCTGGGTGCGGGCAGGTCACCAGGGCAGTCCACGCCCCGCTCGCTGGCCGGGTCGGACCCGCGGCCGAGCAGGAGCAGGGCGGTGGCGGTGTTGCCGGGTTCGCTCCAGGAAGAGGTCACGGGGCCATGCTGACACAGCCATGCTTGCTGACACACTCCTGTGGTGCGCGTACTCATATGCCCCGATAAGTTCGCCGGCACTCTCTCCGCCCCGGCCGCCGCGGCCGCGATCGCCGAGGGCTGGCTCGAGTCCGCCCCGGGCGACACGATGGTCCGCCGCCCGCTGGCCGACGGCGGCCCCGGATTCGTCGACGTGCTGGCCGAGGCGCTGGGCGGCGCCCGGGTGCCGGTGCGTACGGCCGATCCGCTCGGGCGGCCGGTCGACGGCGAGATCCTGCTGGTCGGGGCCACGGCGTACGTGGAGAGCGCCCAGGCCTGCGGCCTGCACCGGCTGACCCCCGAGGAGCGCGATCCCAAGATCACCACGTCGTACGGGCTGGGACTGCTGCTGGCCGCCGCGGCCGAGACCGGCGCGGCCGAGGTGGTGGTCGGGCTCGGCGGCTCGGCGGTCAACGACGCCGGCGCGGGCATGCTCGCCGCGCTCGGCGCCGGTCCGGTCGGGGTCGAGCAGACCGCCCTGCCGTACGGGGGAGCCGCGTTGAGCGCCGCCACCGGACTGGCCGGGCCGCCGCGGCTGCGCCCGATCCGGCTGGTGGCCGCCACCGACGTGGACAGCCCGCTGGTCGGCCTGCACGGCGCCAGCAACGTCTTCGGGCCGCAGAAGGGCGCCTCCCGGGAGGACGTGCTGCTGCTGGACGCGGCGCTGGAGCACTTCGCGGGTGTCCTGGAAACGGCTCTGGGAGTGTCCGGCCTGGCTACAGTGCCCGGCGGCGGCGCGGCCGGCGGCCTGGGCGCCGCCCTGATCGCGCTCGGGGCGGCGGTGACCTCCGGGATCGGCCTGGTCACGCGCCTGATCGGTCTGGAGGCCGAGCTCGACCAGGCCGGCCTGGTGATCACCGGGGAGGGTTCGTTCGACCACCAGTCGCTGCGCGGCAAGGTGGCGGCCGGAGTGGCCGGCGGCGCCCGGGACCGCGGCCTGCCCTGCATCGTGATGGCCGGCCGGGTCGAGACCGGGCACCGGGAGGCGGCCTCGGCCGGCGTGAGTGAGACATACTCACTGGTGGAACACTTCGGTTCGGTCGACCGGGCGCTGGCCGAACCGGCCCGGGGCCTGCGGGAGATCGCCGCCCACGCGGCCAGGCAGTGGAGCTCCGCCGACTGATGGTCCAGGCTTGGGTAGAACCCAGTGATCTGCGCTACCCGGATTGGGAATCTTCTCCGGGAGGGTTAGCGTTGGTCATTACGGCAGAATCGTCCGCACCGCAGGGAGTTACTTAAGTGACCACTGAAGCGCACATCGAGTCGATCCCGGCCCCGACGGCCGCGCCGACCGGCGTCATCTTGACCGAGGTAGCCGCTGAGAAGGTCAAGGCCCTGATCGAGCAGGAAGGGCGCGACGACCTGCGCCTGCGCATCGCCGTCCAGCCCGGTGGCTGCTCCGGCATGCGTTACCAGCTGTTCTTCGACGAGCGCTCGCTCGACGGCGACATCGTCTCCGACTTCGACGGCGTCGAGGTCGTGGTCGACCGGATGAGCTCGCCGTACCTGGCCGGTGCGTCGATCGACTTCGCCGACCGGATCGACGCCCAGGGCTTCACCATCGACAACCCGAACGCGCAGAACTCGTGCGCGTGCGGTGACTCGTTCCACTGATCCAGCCGTACGTCAGAGGCCGTCTCCCCCCGGGAGGCGGCCTCTGCTATGTCCTGCGAATGTCCGGCGGGCGACATCCCGGTAGGCTCGACCGGCAATCCCCTTTGTACCTCCCGACATCTCGAGGGAACTCATGAAGATCGCCGTGACCGGATCGATCGCGACAGATCACCTGATGCACTTCCCCGGCCGGTTCGCCGAGCAGCTGATCGCCGACCAGCTGCACAAGGTGTCGCTGTCGTTCCTCGTCGACGATCTGGTGGTCCGCCGCGGTGGCGTGGCCTCCAACATCGCCTTCGGGATGGGGGTCCTCGGGCTGAGCCCGATCCTGGTCGGGGCGGTCGGCGCCGACTTCGCCGATTACCGGTCGTGGCTCGAGCGGCACGGTGTGGACTGCGGCTCGGTGCACGTCAGCACGGTCGCGCACACCGCCCGGTTCGTCTGCACCACCGACGACGACCTGAACCAGATCGCGTCGTTCTACGCCGGCGCGATGGCCGAGGCCCGCAACATCGAGCTCGCCCCGGTGGCCGAGCGCGCCGGCGGCCTGGACCTGGTGCTGATCAGCGCCAACGACCCGGCCGCGATGATCCGCCACTCCGATGAATGCCGCCGGCGCGGGTACGCGTTCGCCGCCGACCCGTCGCAGCAGCTGGCCCGGATGGACGGGCGGGACGTGCTCACCCTGATCCGCGGGGCCGACTACCTGCTGACCAACGACTACGAGCGTTCCCTGCTCGAGACCAAGGCCGCGCTGACCGGTGACCAGGTGCTGGACGAGGTCAAGGTGCGGATCACCACGCTCGGCAAGGACGGTGTGGAGATCACCGGCCACGGCCTCGACCGGATCCACGTGCCGGTGGCCCGGGACGTGATCGCGGACGACCCGACCGGCGTCGGCGACGGCTTCCGGGCCGGGTTCTTCGCCGCGCTCAGCTGGGGCGTCGGCCCGGAACGGGCGGCCCAGGTCGGCTCGCTGGTGGCGGCGCTGGTCCTCGAGACGGTCGGACCGCAGGAGTACGAGATCAAGCGCGACGACTTCCTGAAGCGCCTGGCCGACTCGTACGGCGATGCGGCGGCCGCCGAGATCCTCCCGCACCTTCCCGCCTGAGCTTCACCGCGGAGGCTGGCCCGATGGTCCTCGCGGTCTTCGCCGGGCTGCCCGGCGTCGGCAAGAGCACGCTGGCCGCCCGGGTCGCCGCGGCCCTGCCGGCGACCGTCCTCGCCGTCGACATCGTCGACTTCACCCTGCAGCGGTACGAGGTGACCGAGGCCCGGCCCGGATACGCGGCGTACGGCGTGGTGGCGGCGCTGGCCGAGGTCCAGCTCAGGATCGGGCACCACGTGATCATCGACGCGGTGAACCCGGTGAAGGCCGCCCGTCAGCTGTGGGTGGACCTGTCCGAGGAGCTGCACGTACCGCTGCGGGTGGTCGAGGTGGTGTGCGGCGACGACGCCGAGCACCGCCGCCGGGTCGAGGCCCGGTACGCCGCCCGCGACCACGACGGCGTACCGGACTGGGTCCGGGTGCTGGAACGGCAGGCCGAGTACGAGCCCTACCTCGGTCCGCGCCTGGTCGTGGACACGTTCCTGGCCGCGGAACCCGTCGCGCCGATCGTCGACTACCTCAGCTGAGCCGCCGCACGTCGAATGACGTGCCGCCTTGGGCCACGAATTCCTGGCCGGTCATCCGGCACCACGCCCGGATGTCGTTGGCCGCCGCCGGATCGTCGGCCAGCACCCGGATCAGCCCGCCGACCTCGACGGAACGGATGTTCCTGGCCAGCTCGATGATCGGCCGCGGGCAGCGCTGACCCAGGCAGTCCAGGGTGGTCACAGGCCCGCCTCGGCGCGGATACCGGCCACGACGCCGGGCAGCACCGCCAGGAACCGGTCCACCTCGTCCGCCGTGGTACCGGAGTGCAGCGACACCCGGACGTTGCCGTGGCTGAGCACGCCCATCGCCTCCAGCACGTGACTGGGACGCACGGTGGACGCGGTGCAGGAGGAGCCGGACGACACCGCGAACCCGGCCCGGTCCAGCGCGTGCAGCAACGCCTCGCCGTCGACGTACAGGCAGGAGAACGTGACCAGGTGCGGCAGCCGGGCCACCGGGTCGCCGATCACCTCGACGTCCGGCACGGTGGCCGCGACCGTGACCCGGATCCTCTCGACCAGCGCCGACAGCCGGGCGGCGACCGTGTCCCGCTCGGCCAGCACGGCCCGCAGCGACGCGGCCGCGGCCACGATCGCCGGGATGTCGCGCGCCGTGTCGGCGGGGGAGTGCGGGTCGTCGGCCGGATACGGCGCCCGCCACCGCGTTCCCTTGCGGACCACCAGCAACCCCACGCCCGCCGGGCCACCCCACTTGCGGGCGCTCGCGGTCAGGATCGACCAGCCCGGCGGAATCGGAACGTGGCCGAGCGACGGGGCCGCGTCCACGTACAACGGCACCTCGCCGGCGGCCGCCTCGGCCACCGGCTGAAGCGTGCCGGCCTCGTGGCTGGCGCTGATCAGCGCGGCCAGCGCCACCCCGGGTGCGGTGACCGCGGCCCGCCAGGCATCCAGGTCGAGCCGTCCTTCGCGGTCCACGCCGACCTCGACGGCGGTCCCGTGGGCGCGGGCGGCGTGCAGCACCGCCGAGTGCTCGATCGCCGAGTGGACCAGCACGTCACCGGCGCGCCGCCGGCCCGCCAGGCCGCCCAGGACCGCGGCGTGCGCGGCCGCCGTGCCACTCGCGGCGAAGGTCAGTTCATCCGGCCGTACGCCCAGGGCCTGCGCCGTCGTCTCCCGGGCGGCGTCCAGCAGCCGGGCCGCCCGCCGGCCGGCGTGGTAGAGCCGGTCCGGGTCGGCCCAGCCGTCGTCCAGGGCGGCGAGAAGAGCCTGCCGGGCCACCGGGTGCAGGGGCGCCGCCGTCGCCGCGTCGAGGTACGACGTCGGTCCGGCGTGAACAGCCGTGTTATCCACCCCGCGAACGGTATCGTCCGGTTGTCCGGGCTCGACGAGATCCGACCCCCGCAACCGTCTGGTAGGGGCAGGTCGAGTAATGTGCGACCGTCGGTGACGCTTGCCGCCGGGTGTCCGGTTTTCGCACCGGGCGAGCATCCGGGGCGCGGCATAGGAGGCTGGAGCAGGTGGGCGTGAAGAGTTCGGCCACGCGGTCGCGAGGGGTCCGGCTCGCCGGTCTCGGTCTCGGCGGCGCGGCGCTGCTGTTCCTGCTGTCCGGGTGCTCGCTGGAGGGCGTCGGCCGAGCGTTCGGAAACTTCGGCTGGCCCGACCGGGGCATCAGCCTGCAGGCCCACAAGATGTACGACCTGTGGATCGCGTCGGCCATCGCCGCGCTGATCGTCGGCATCTTCGTGTGGGGCCTGATCTTCTGGTGTGTCATCCGGTACCGCAAGCGCGGCGACGAGCTGCCCGTGCAAACCCGGTTCAACATGCCGATCGAAACCCTCTACACGGTCGCGCCGATTCTCATCGTCGCGATCCTCTTCTACTACACCGCGATCGTCCAGACGAATGTGGACAAGCTGTCCAAGAACCCCGACCAGGTCGTCGAGGTCGTGGCGTTCAAGTGGAACTGGCAGTTCAACTACCGCGACGGCATGGGCAAGGACGCGCACACGGTGGCGTCCACGCTCGGCACCTCGGATGTCATCCCGATCCTGGTGCTGCCGACCGGCGAGAAGATCCGGTTCGAGGAGACCAGCAAGGACGTCATCCACTCCTTCTGGGTGCCGGAACTGCTGTTCAAGCGGGACGTGTTCCCAGGCAGCATCCGCAACGTCTTCGAGGTCCAGCTGGATCGGGAGGGCCGGTACGTCGGCCGCTGCGCCGAGCTGTGCGGCACGTACCACGCGTTCATGCAGTTCGAGCTGGTGGTCGTCTCGCCGGACAAGTTCAACCAGTTCCTCACGGCGAAGAAGGCCGGCGCGTCCACCCAGCAGGCGATGGGTGACATCGGCTTCACCGGCGCCCAGGAGTACGCGGTGACCACGCAGCCGTTCAACACGCGGCGGCAGAACCACAGCTGGAACCAGACCAACTCCGTCGCGCAGGGGAAGTAGGTAGCGCCGTGCGCACCGAGTACAAGATTTTTGGCGGCGTCGCCGCCTTCCTCTTCTCCGCGGCCACCGTGTACGCCTTCTACACCTACGGCGAAGCCGGCCATCTCGAGTGGATCGGCACCGTGGCGCTGATCCTGTCCGGCCTGCTGTGCTCGATGTGCGGTGGGTTCTTCTGGTTCGTCGCCCGGCGCATCGACCTGCGCCCCGAGGACCGCGGAGACGCCGAGATGGCCGAGGGCGCGGGCGAGATCGGCTTCTTCAGCCCGGGCAGCTACTGGCCGTTCGGCCTGGCGCTGGCCGCGGCGATCGCCGGCCTCGGCCTGGTGTTCGTGATGTGGTGGCTGCTGGCCCTCGGCCTCATCCTGGTCATCGCGGCCGCCTGCGGCCTGCTCTTCGAGTACTACTCCGGCACCCGCCACACCGCGGAGCACTAACCGGTTTGCACGTCTGACGGCCCGCCTCCGAGACTTCCGGGGGGCGGGCCGTAGTTCGTTTCTACACTCAGGCGGCCCGGCGCTGCTGCGGGGCGATGCGGCCCTTCGGATGCGACCAGAGATGCAGGGTGACCGGGATCAGCACTTCGGCCGCGCCGCAGCGCGTGCAGACCAGCTCGGGGCACTCGTCGTGCCCGTCCGGGCAGGGCGGCACCTCGAACATCATGTCGCCGTTGCACAGGACACAGCGCAGTTCTCGTTCCGGCACGGGTGGCTCCTCTTCGTCGGAAGGTGGAATTACCCGGGTGTTGCCTCCGACGCTGCCACGGTCCGGCGACGATGCCGAGCACCTGAGCCCGGCGTGTCGGTCACTCCGGCAGGGCCGCCCTGGCCATCTGGGCCGCCGCGACCCAGCGCTCCAACAGCGTGGTCGCGGCTCCGGAGTCGACCGTGGCCGCCGCCCGGGCGATGCCGGCCCGCATGTCGTCGGCGAACGACCCGGGGAACCCTGCCTGGGCGGTGAACGCGGCCGCCGCGTTGACCAGCACCGCGTCCCGCACCGGGCCGGTCTCGCCGGCGAACATCCGCCGGGCCGCGTCCGCGTTGAACTCCGGGCCGCCGCCGCGCAGGTCACCCGGCGCGCTGCGCGGCAGGCCGAGGTCGACGGCGTCGACCAGCGACTCGGTGACCTCGCCCTTGCGCGCGATCCAGACCCGGGTGGGCGCGGCCGTGGTGAACTCGTCCAGCCCGTCCTCGCCCCGCATGACCAGCGCCGAGTCGCCGCGGCGGGCGAACACCGCCGCCATCACGGGCGCCATCCGCAGGTCGAAGCAGCCGACGGCGGCCGCGTGCGGGCGGGCCGGGTTGGTCAGCGGGCCGAGCATGTTGAAGAACGTGGGGACGCCCAGTTCCCGCCGGGGGACGGCGGCGTGCCGCATGCCCGGGTGGTAGCGGGCGGCGAAGCAGAACCCGATCCCCGCTTCGGCGACCGTACGGGCGACGCCGGCCGGACCCAGGTCGAGCGGGATCCCGAAGTACTCCAGCAGGTCGGCCGTGCCGCACTGGGAGGAGGCGGCCCGGTTGCCGTGCTTGACCACGGTGACCCCGGCCGACGCGACCACGATCGCGGCCATGGTGGAGATGTTCACCGTGTGCGCCCGGTCGCCACCGGTGCCGACCACGTCGACGGCGGCGGCCCGGGTGGCTTCGGGCAGCTCGACCAGGGTGGCCGCGGCCAGCATGGCCTCCACCAGCCCGGCCAGCTCGGCCGGCGTCTCGCCCTTGGCCCGCAGCGCCATGGCCAGGCCGGCCACCTGTACCGGCGTGGCGTTCCCGGCCATGATCTCGCCCATCGCCCAGGCGGTGTCCTCCGCGGACAGCTCCTCGCCGCGCAGCAGGGCGCTCAGCAGGTTCGGCCAGGTGGGTGCGCCCATGGCGGGTCCTCCGTCGGGGGTGCCGGGGGTGGCGGAAGAGAGCGGGTCAGGAGCCGAGCGTGTGCATGGTGCCCAGCGGCACGACGCCGTTGCGCCAGTCGCGCAGCATCGCGGCCACCGTCTGGCCGGTCGTGACCGGGTCCAGCGGGTACTGCAGCGTGCCGTCGACCTGCGCGAACGCGGCCAGCCAGCGGTCCGCGGCGCGAGCCAGGACGACACAGGTGGGCGGCGGGTCGGCGTACTCGTCCTTGGTCTGCCGGGCGATGCCCATGCCACCGGCCGGAGCCGCCTCGCCGTCCAGGATCATCAGGTCGACCTCGTACTTGTCCAGCACCAGGCGGCACTCTTCCCAGGTCGACGCGTCGACGAATTCGATCGCCAGATCGGCCGCGGGACGGGGGCCGACGGCCATCCGGATCCTGTCGCGCACCGCGAGGTCGTCGCTGTAGAGCAGGACGGTGTACGTGTCAGTCATGGTGTGACCTGGCTCCCTCTGTGGCTACGCGGTGATCGTACCGAACCGGTCAGTCCGAGTCCGGTCCCGGGCGATTGTTGGCCGCCGCGGCCAGGCGGGCCGCTTCCTGGGCCTCGGCCCGGTCCAGCGCCCGGTCGACCCGCTTCGCCTCGCGTTCGGACTGCCTGATCCACTGGATCACCAGGATGCCGAGCGTCGTCACGCTGATCATCTCGCCGCCGGCCCACAGGATGCCGCCTGCCAGGACCTGGTCGGTGTGCGGATCGGCCCAGGCCAGGTGCAGGTTCGGGTAGTAGTCGCCGGCCAGCAGCGTGGTGCTCTGCATGATGGTCAGCCCGAGCACGGTGTGGAACGGCACCGACAGCACCATCAGCAGCGCCCGGCCCGGGTACGGCCACCGGTTGGGCAGCGGGTCGAGCCCGAGCAGGGGCCAGAAGAACAGGCAGCCGACGAGGACGAAGTGCACGTGGGTGAGCTCGTGCAGCCACGGGTGTTCCAGCGTCACCTTGTACAGGCTGGTGAAGTAGAGCGTGAACGGCGTCGCGACGAACAGCCCGAACGCCACCAGCGGGAACGTGAGGACGTTGACCACCCGGCTGTGCAGGAACCGCAGCAGCTTCTTGCGGGGGCCGGGGGTGAGCGTCCGCAGGGCCAGCGTGACCGGTGCGCCCAGGGCCAGGAAGATCGGCCCGACCATGGACAGCACCATGTGCTGGATCATGTGCACGGACAGCAGGGTGTCGTCGTAGGCCTCGATCCCGGTGAGGCTGACGAAGGCCATCGTGCCCAGGCCGCCGAGGATGAAGGCGACCGTGCGCCCGGGCGGCCAGTGGTCGCCGCGCTGATGCATCCGGTACACGCCGTACCCGTAGAGGAACGCCGCGACCAGCATCAACACCGCGATCAAGCTGGTCAGCCGGATGTGCGTGAAGATCTCCGCCGGGGTGAACGGCGGGAGGACAGTATCCCCGGCCGCGTCCGCCAGGGCCGGTGTTTCGGCAAGTCGCACCCCCTGAGGCTAGGCCTCGAAGCTCGGTGCGGGTTCGGCCGGGCCGCGACACGTGACGGATTAGGCCCCCCGCGGCACGCATGACTGATCGCGGAGCAATAATGAGCCGGTGACAACGGCCTCAGCCATCGACAAGAGCCGGATCCACTCGCTGACGCGGCCGAACATGGTCAGCGTCGGAACGATCGTGTGGCTCTCGAGCGAGCTCATGTTCTTCGCGGCCTTGTTCGCGATGTACTTCTCGATCCGGGCGGCGGCGCCCGCCGAGTGGGCCGAGCACACGGTGAAGCTCAACATCCCGTACGCGACGGCCAACACGATCATCCTGGTGCTGTCCTCGGTGACTTGCCAGATGGGTGTGTTCGCGGCCGAGAAGGGCGACGTCTTCGCCCTGCGCCGCTGGTTCACGATCACCTTCGTGATGGGCCTGATCTTCGTGCTCGGCCAGGCCAACGAATACCGCAACCTGGTCGGCGAGGGCGTCAGGATCAACGGCGACGGGTACGGCTCGATGTTCTACCTGACCACCGGTTTCCACGGTCTGCACGTGACCGGCGGTCTCATAGCGTTCATCGTCTACATGATCCGCACCACCATGGGCCGGTTCACGCCGGCCCAGGCGACCTCGGCGATCGTCGTGTCGTACTACTGGCACTTCGTCGACGTGGTCTGGATCGCGCTCTTCTCGATGATCTACTGGCTTCGTTGATCGCCCGCTCGCATGCGCTCCAAGGTCGAACTCCAGAGGACACAAGCCCATGACTTCTGACACCCCCGGACGGCGGCTCAGCCGGGTGTTCCGCCGGCGGCGTTCGGCGCCCAGCCGGGCGCGGCGCCGCATCGGTGCGGCCGCGCGCATGGTCGCCGCGCTCGCTCTGGCCGGCGGCATCTACTCGGCCTTCGCCCCGGGCGCGTTCGCCGAGGACAACCGGCAGCTCTCGCAGGTGGCGATGGAGGGCCAGGCGCTCTACGACAACAGCTGCATCACCTGCCACGGCAACAATGCCGAGGGCGTCACGGGTCGCGGTCCCAGCCTGATCGGCGTGGGCTCGGCCTCGGTGCAGTTCCAGGTCGGTACGGGCCGGATGCCGCTGGTCCGGCAGGAGGCCCAGGCGGAGGAGAAGCCGCCGCTGTTCAACAAGGATCAGACCAAGCAGATCGGGCAGTACATCCAGGAACTCGCCGGCGGCCCGCAGGTGCCGGCCGGCCCGTACACGCTCGACACCACCGCCAACCCGGACGCTCTCGCCCGTGGCGGCCAGCTGTTCCGCCTCAACTGCACGTCGTGCCACAGCTACGGCGGCGCCGGCGGGGCGCTCTCGTCCGGCAAGTACGCGCCGAATTTGCACGACGCCTCCGAGGAGACGATCTACGCGGCGATGCTGAGCGGTCCGCAGAGCATGCCGGTGTTCGGTGACAACCAGCTCACGCCCGATCAGAAGCGCGAGATCATCACCTACATCACGCAGCAGATCCAGCAGGACAAGGATCCGGGCGGCATCTTCAACCTGGGTCGCTTCGGCCCGGTCACCGAGGGTTTAGCGATCTTCATCGTCGGTATGACGATCCTGGTGTTCGCGTCGCTCTGGATTGCGGGGAAGTCATGACGGTCGTCGAGGACGGGCACGGCGGTCACGGGAGCGGCACGGCGACCCAGCCGGTCGACGTCAGCGACCCCCGGCTGAGCCGTTTCGACATCGTCAAGGAAGGCGCCCGGCGCGACGAGATCGAGATCGTCACGTACGAGTCGCAGTTCCCCGGCCAGAACTCCAAGGCCGAGAAGCGCGTCGTCCGCTCGATCGCCCTGCTGTTCCTGATGTCCGGCTTCTTCGCGCTGGTGTTCATGGTCGCCTACATCTGGTGGCCCTGGCGCTACGAGCTGGGCAACAACGCCAACGACTACTACACGCCGATCCTCGGCATCTCGCTGGCGCTGTCCCTGCTGTCGCTCGGCTTCGCCATCCTGAGCTGGGCCAAGAAGCTGCTGCCGCACGAGGTGTCGATCCAGACCCGGCACGACCAGCCGTCGCCGCCGGACGAGCAGCTGATCACCGGTCAGACCATGCTGTTCGTGGCCGACGAGCTCGGAGTACAGCGGCGTCCGCTGCTCAAGGGCGCGATCGCGCTCGGTCTGGCGCCGCTCGGCCTGGTCGCGGCCGCGCCGCTGGTCGGCGGCCTGATCGAGAACCCGCACAAGGGCAAAGAGCCGATGATGTTCCACACCGGCTTCGACCCCGTGCCGCAAGGCGGCAAGCTGGTGCGGCTGACCCGCGAGGACGGCACGCCGATCCGGCCCGACGACGTCAGCGTCGGCGGCCAGATGACGGTCTTCCCGGGGATTCCGGGCGGTGCCACCAACCAGTACGCCGACTCGCCCACCCTGCTGATCCACCTGCGGGCCGACGACGCCGCGACGACGCACCAGAACAGTGACAACGACCACGCGAACCACGGGGCGATGTGGGGCAACTACGTCGCGTTCTCCAAAGTCTGCACCCACGCCGGGTGCCCGGCCAGCCTGTACGAGCAGCAGACCAACCGTCTGCTCTGCCCGTGCCACCAGTCGCAGTTCCTGATCACCGACAACGCCCGGCCGATCTTCGGGCCGGCCAGCCGCCGTTTGCCCATGTTGCCACTAGAAGTGGACGCAGACGGTTACTTTGTGGCAGCGTCGGATTATCGGGAGACCGTCGGCCCTGACTTCTGGGAGCGACCATGAAACGCCGGAAAGTAGATATCGCTCAAGTACCGGCGAACGTCGGCAAGGGCGTTGACGAACGGTTCCAGGTAGCGACGCCGCTGCGGGGCCTGTTGAACAAGGTTTTCCCTGATCACTGGTCGTTCCTGCTCGGTGAGATCGCGCTCTTCTCGTTCATCATCCTGCTGCTCACCGGCACGTTCCTGACCCTGTTCTACGACCCGTCGATGAACGAGGTCACGTACAACGGGGCCTACGCCTCGCTGCGCGGCGTGGACATGTCCGCGGCCTACGCGTCGTCGCTGCACCTGTCGTTCGAGGTGCGCGGTGGTCTGTTCATGCGGCAGATGCACCACTGGGCGGCGCTGCTGTTCCTGGCGTCGATCGTCGTGCACATGGCGCGCATCTTCTTCACCGGCGCGTTCCGCAAGCCGCGCGAGGCGAACTGGGCGATCGGCATCGCGCTGTTCCTGCTCGGCTTCCTGGCCGGCTTCACCGGCTACTCGCTGCCGGACGACGGCCTGTCCGGCACGGGTCTCCGCATCGCCTCGGCGATCATGCTGTCCATCCCGATCGCCGGAACCTGGATCTCCGCCTCGGTCTTCGGCGGCGAGTTCCCGGGCCATCTGATCATCGGCCGGTTCTACATCGCGCACGTGCTGCTCATCCCGGGTGGTCTGCTCGCGCTGATCAGCGTCCACCTGGGCCTGGTCTTCAAGCAGAAGCACACCCAGTGGCCGGGCCCGATGCGGACCAACACCAACGTGGTCGGCGAGCGGATGTTCCCGCGGTACGCGCTGAAGCAGGGCGGCTTCTTCATGACCGTCTTCGGCGTGGTCGCGCTGATGTCGGGCTTGTTCCAGATCAACCCGATCTGGCTGTTCGGTCCGTACCGGGCGTCCGAGGTGTCCTCGGCCAGCCAGCCCGACTGGTACGTCATGTTCATGGACGGCCTGGTCCGGCTGATGCCGAACTGGCAGATCACGCTGCCGATCTACATCGGCGGCGGTCACGGTTACAGCATTCCGCCGCTGTTCTGGCCCGCGGTGGTCGGCCTCGGCGCGCTGACCACGGTCCCGATGGCGTACCCGTTCATCGAGGCCCGGCGGACCAAGGACTACCGGATCCACAACCTGCTCCAGCGCCCGCGGGACGCACCCGAGCGGGTCGGTGTCGGCGCCATGGCCTTCACGTTCTTCATCGTCGCCACGCTATCCGGCGGCAACGACGTGATCGCGGCCGAGTTCCACATCAGCCTGAACGCGATGACCTGGGCCGGCCGGCTCGGATTGGTGCTCGGCCCGCCGCTGGCGTACTTCCTCGCCATCCGCATCTGTCTCGGCCTGCAACAGCACG
Organism: uncultured Actinoplanes sp.; assembly: GCA_964236515.1. Classification (GTDB taxonomy): domain Bacteria; phylum Actinomycetota; class Actinomycetes; order Mycobacteriales; family Micromonosporaceae; genus Actinoplanes. The sequence goes on along the minus strand of CAXSDA010000019.1, from coordinate 21,812 downwards.
ACCGGGAAGTGCTGGCCCACGGCGTGGAGACCGGCATCATCCGAAGAGCGCCCGACGGCCGGTTCTACGAGGTGCATCAGCCGTTGTCTCCGGTGGACGAACACGGACATCCCACGCCGCTGGGCTACGCCGGCTGGGTCGTCCCGAAGAAGATGAACCGGCTGGGTGCGCTCGCCCCGGCGGTCAAGGGCTTCTTCTTCCCGGTGGAGAAGCCGGCCGAGGCTCCGGTCTCGCCGGGTATGCCGCCGATCAGCCCGAGGCCGGACCGCGAGGAGATCACCTCCGGCCGGTGAGGTCGTAGCAACGCGAAAGGGGGCCTTCGGGCCCCCTTTCTGCGTGTGCGGTGCTGCTCAGTCGGCGTCGGGAAGGCCGATCGCGAACGCGTCCTCGAGGTCGTGCCGGCTGTACGCCCGGAATGCGATGTGCGACTCGGTGTTGAGCACGCCCGGTGTCTTCGAGATCCGCCCGGCGATGACCTCGGCGATCTCGTCGAAGTGGGCCACCCGGACGATGGCGATCAGGTCCACGTTGCCGGCGACGGAGTAGACCTCGCTGACCCCGGGCAGTGCGGCCAGCGCCTCGGCCACCTCGGGGATCGAGTCGGTGGCGCAGTCGATGTGCACGATCGCGGTGTTCACGGGACTCCTCGGGTTGCGGCGGCGTCTGCGCTGCTCATGCTATCGGCGTCCGGACAGGACGGGCAGCAGCAGGCGCGAGGATGCGTGCACGGTGTTGATCGATCGGGTGCCGATCGGGGTGTGGCTGAACAGCATCATCGCGTGGGCCTCCCGGCGGCTGTCGTCGCTGGTCACCGTCACCCGGATGCGATGGCCGCGGGCGAAGCGGCGGGCGTTGGGCACCAGCGGGATCCGGTACGTGACCGGCTCTCCGGCGGGAACCGGCACCGGTGTACGCAGGGGCAGCACCGGGCGGCCCGGTGCGCTCGCGGCCTCGTCGACCGTACGCAGCGCCGCCCGCAGCCAGCCCTGGGTGACGTCGGTGACGGCTCCGTCGGGGGCCACGTCCCGGATGAGGACGATCCAGCCGGTGTCGTCGGCGGTGATCGTCGCGTCCAGCCGCAACTCGATCGGCCCGGCCACGTCGAGGTCCTCCGGCTGAGGGTCGCCGGTCCAGGTCAGCGACTGGGGCAGGCCGGGCGAGTCGAAGGTCGCGTACCGGCGGTCCTCGCCGCCGAGCGGCAGCTCGCGGTGATCGGCCGGAGGTGGCCATTCGTCGGTGGCCCGCCACTCCTCGGCGCCCGGCATCCACCAGCGCACGCGCGGGCCGTCCATGATGCCGGTGTCGAGACCGCGCAACCAGTGGTCGAACCAGGCCAGGGCCTCGACATGCATGCTCTCCCACGGCCAGGGCAGGCCGTGCTCGGGCAGGATGGCCATGCGGACGTGCGGGTCCTTCTGCAGCCCGGTCCAGGCCGCCAGCGTGCCGTTCAGGTGGAGCGGGACATTCGGCCACTCCGAGCCGAGGTAGACCGGGATCCGGACGTCGGACAGCAGCGGGGTCAGGTTGCGCTCGTCCCACCAGGCGTCGCGTGTCTGATGCTCGACCGCCATCGCACGCCACAGGTCGTCCCACGGCTGGGCCGCCCGCGGGAAGCGGCTGATCGCCCGCAGCCCTCTGATCGCCTGCGGACCGCCGGTGCAGGCGAACCGCCGATGGACGGCGGGCCGGTGGAGGATCCGCCGGGCCAGCCGGGACAGGCCGCGCCGGTAGAGGCGGTCCCCGTGCCCGGCGAGCACGCCCAGTGACTTCACCCACGGCGTGATGAAGCCGGAACTGAACAGTCCGTTGTGCCAGGCCGCGTCCCAGGCGTCGACGCTGACGTCGAACGGGAAGATGGCCTTGAGGTGCGGTGGTTGCTGGGTGGCCGCGGCCAGCTGGGTCATCGCGTAGTAGCTGATGCCCATCCCGCCGACGTTCCCGTCGCACCACGGCTGGGCGGCCACCCACTCCACGAGGTCGTACATGTCCTGTCGTTCGGTGTCGTCGAAGAACGTCCAGGTGCCGCCCGAACCGCTGGTGCCGCGCAGGTTGACGATCACGTGGACGTAGCCCCGCGCCGTCCAGAACTCGCTGTCGCCGGCTTCGACCACGCCGGCCGGGGCGCCCAGGTCCTGCATCTGGCGCGGGTATGGGGCGGCCGCCAGCAGAGCCGGGAACCGTCCCACGCCGGCCGGGCGGCGGATGTCGGCCAGCAGGACCGTGCCGTCGCGCATCGCGATGCGGACGTCGTTCTCGGACGTCATCTCATACTCGGGCGCGGACAGGTTCCGATAGTCCCGGCCGGTGGTCTGCGGGCCGTTCAGCGCTTCATTTCTCACATCCAGGAAATTAGTCCGGACGGCCACCCGGAGGCAAGAGTAATTTCCTAGCTGTGAGAAAATCGCCCGGATGACTCGAGGACCGAAGGCCCAGCGCGGTGAGGTGGCCGACCGCATCCTGGACCACGCGCGGGAGAGCTTCGCCGAGAACGGCTACGCGGCCACCACCCTGCAAGGCATCGCCCGGGCCGCGGGCGTGGACACCAAGCTCGTGCGGTACTACTTCACCGGCAAGGACACGCTGCTCGCGGAGTGCCTGACCGTGCCGCCGGACTTCCTACCGGGCGTCCGCGCGCTGTCGGCGGTGCCGCCCGGTGCGCGGGGTGAGGCTCTCGTCCGCCATCACCTGTCGGTGTGGGCCGACCCGCGGATGGCCCGGATCCTGCGGACGTCGCTGCTCATCGCGGCGCACGTACCGGCCGCGATGGATCAGGTCCGCGCGGTCTTCGCCGACGGTCTGATCCCGGCGGTCGGCGGTGGGATCGACCCGGCAGAACTTCCGGTCCGGGGTGGTCTGGTGGCCTCGCAGATGCTCGGGCTGGCCTTCGCCCGGTTCATCTTCGCGATCGACCAGACCGCCGCCATCACCGACGATCAGGTCGTCACGCAAGTGGGGGCGACGATCCAGCGCTATCTGGACGGTCCGTTGTGACCGTCAGGTCGCGGCCCGCCCGGATCACGCCGGTCAGGGACTCACCGGCGCAGACCGTGGCGCCGGGCCAGACCACGCTGCCGGTGACGTCGCCGTGGACGGTGGCGTTCGCGCCGACCACGGAGTTCTGCACGCGGCCGGTCACGGTGGCGGTGGGATCGACCAGGCTGCCACCGCGGGCAGCGTCCAGGTTGGCCCGTAGGTAGTCGGCCGGGGTGCCGGTGTCGAGGTAGGCGCCGCCGTAACCGACCAACTCGAGCTCGCCGGCCGTCTCGGCCGGGCGCCAGACCACGCCGACCAGCTCACCCGGCATGGGTGGCAGATTCCGGACGTACGACCAGGGCAGCAGCGAGAAGCCGGCGAACCGGCGGCCACTGAACCCGCCGGTGGCGCCCGGGGGATTGGGCAGCGTCAGAAGCCGGACCGTACGGCCGTCCCAGCCCTCCAGCAGCGCCGCGATGTCCTTGCCGGGCTCGCGGGCCGGATCGGTCAGGTAGGCGTCGGCGTTGCCGGCCAGTACGCCCCGGCCGTCGATCCAGCCCCTGAGCCGGCCGATGCCGCCGGCGGTGCCGAGCGGGCCGTCCGGCTCGACCGACACGTGCGTCCGGCCGCCGAGGTGGGCCACCACCTGACCGGCCAGGTACGCGGCGTTCACCGCGACCGCCCCGACACCGGCGCCGGCCACCCGGGCCAGCGCCCGGTCCAGCAGAGCCACGTTGCCGACCGGGCACAACGCCTTGGGCACCCGCTCGGTGAGCGGGCGCAGCCGCCGTCCCTCCCCGGCGGCCAGGACGACCGCGCAGACACCGGTCATGGCGCCCACGGGCCGATCCCGTACCGGCCGAGCAGGGCGGCGGTGTTGACCGTGAGCGGCGGCAGGCGGTCCAGCGGGAACCAGACCGCCTCCAGCACCTCGCCGCCGTCCACCACCAGCGTCGTCCGCGACGCCGGCACGGAGACCGTGAAGACCATGTCGACCCAGCCCTTGACGTGCACGATCGCGTTGGGCGAGGCCGCTTCGAGGTCCTCCGGGGCGACGTCGACGCCCGACTCCTCGAACAGCTCCCGCGCCGCCCCCACGTGCGGTTCCTCGCGGTACTTGAGCAGCCCGGCGGGAAGGCCCCAGCGGCGGCCCGGCGGCTGGCGGAGCAGCAGCATCCGCCCGGCGCCGTCCGCCTCCGAGTCGCGGACCAGCACGACCGCGCCGACCAGGAACTTGGGCGAGACCATGCGGGCGATCCGGCGGCGGACCGGGTGCGGCAGCCGGTAGAACGTCTGATACGCGTAGCCGCGCACCGGCCGGGGGATGTTCACCCCGACAGGTTACGGGCCGGGCCAAATGCCCGGCGCCTGGTCCTGGGCAGGGCCCACCCGGCGGGCTCAGTCCGGGTGGTCGACCAGAGCGATGAGCTGCTCCACCACCTGATCGGGATCGAGACTGCGCTCGGTCACGGCGACCAGCATGGTCTCGAGGTCCGGGTACCCCAGGTCCTCGGCCAGGCGGCGGAGCGGCACCTCACTGGCCAGCCCGCGGTCGTGCTTGCGCAGCGTCAGCCCGATGGTGGCCCGGCCCAGCCGGATCTTGTCCGGGATGCTGATGCCGGGCTCGTTGTCCTCGGCGAAGAAGCGGTTGATCGAGATCTGCGCCTGGCTCGACTTGACGAAGCCCAGCCACTCCTTGCGGGGGCCGTGCGGCGCGTCGGTGTCGGTCACGATCTCCACCACGTCGCCGTCGAGCAGTTGCGAGCTCAGCGGGGCCAGCCGGCCGTTGATGGTCGCGGCCAGGCACTGGTCGCCCTGCTCGGAGCTGAGCTCGTACGCCAGGTCGACCGGCGTCGACCCGGACGGCAGCTCGAACGACTCGCCTCGGGCGAACACGGTGATCTGCGCCTCGGCCAGGTCGCAGCGCAGCGACGCGAGGAACTGGCTCGCGTCGGCTGTCTCCGACTCCCAGTCCAGGACCCGCTTGAGCCAGGTGAGCTGGTCCGAGCCCGGCGTCTCGGTCCAGTCGGTGGATTTCGGGTAGCGGTAGCCGGTGGCCACGCCGAACTCGGCGCACCGGTGCATCGACTCGGTGCGGATCAGCACCTCCACCAGGCGGCCGTCCGGACCGGTGACGGTGGTGTGCAGCGAGCGGTACAGGTTGTTCTTGGGCGAGGCGATGAAGTCCTTGAACCGGCCGGCCACCGGGCGCCACTGGCCGTGGATGGTGCCCAGCGCGGCGTAGCAGTCGGTTTCCGGACCGTCCACGATCACCGCGATGCGGGGCAGGTCGAACGGGACCTGGTGTTCCCCGGAGACGGTGTCCTTCCAGATCGAGTAGAAGTGCCGGGGCCGCGCGTGGACGACGGCGTCGACCCGGCCGCGGCGCAGCGCGCCCCGCGCCTGGCCGGTCACCGTGGCGAGGTAGTCGTCCCAGCCGGGCCGGTTGCGGACGTGCTCCTCGATCCGCGTGTACGCGTCGGGCTCGAGGTGGAACAGCACCGCGTCGTCGAGGTCACGCTTGAGGGCCTGGATGCCCAGCCGGTCGCACAGCGGGACCAGGACGTCCAGCGTGGCGGTGGCGATCCGGGCCCGGGAGGCGGGGGAGCGGGCGTCCAGCGTGCGCATGTTGTGCAGGCGGTCAGCGAGCTTGATGACCAGCACCCGGACGTCCTTGCCGGCGGCCACGATCATCTTGCGGATCGTCTCGGCCTCGGCCGACTTGCCGTAGAACGCCTTGTCGAACTTGGTCACGCCGTCCACCAGGTGCGCCACCTCGCCGCCGAACTCGCCGGTCAGCATCTCGAGCGTGTAGCTGGTGTCCTCGACCGTGTCGTGCAGCAGCGAGGCGACCAGGGTGGTGGTGTCCATGCCCAGGTCGGAGCAGATCTGCGCGACCGCGAGCGGGTGCGTGATGTACGGGTCGCCGCTCTTACGCATCTGGCCGCGGTGCGCGTTCTCCGCGACCGCGTAGCTGCGGCGCAGCACCGCCGCGTCGGCGCCGGGGTGGACACTCTTGTGCGTCCGGGTCAGCGTGGTGACCGGGTCGTCGTCGTTGCTGGGGAAGTTCAGCAGAGACCGGATCCGCTGGGTTAGCGTGACGTCGGCAGGGGGCTGCACGCCCGGACGGGCGCGTCCGAGGGCGGCGCCGTGGCCGGCGTCGACATCCACTCGGACACCCCCTCCCCGTCTGGTTCCTCCCCAAGGGTACGGAACCGCGCGCGGGGCCTGACCGCTCACCCTGACCCCACGTGGTTACAGCTTAAGTCAACGAGCGTCATCCGAACGGTCAGTTACCGATGAGCGAACGGACGAGTCTTTCCCGGAAATTGCGGTTTCGGCCCGGCTGAGCAGGTCGGCGAACCGGGCGGCGCCCCGCGCCGGTGACACCCAATCCCCGGAAGTCTCCACCAAACGGGTGTCCGGACGTTCGAGCCACGCCAGGATGCGCTCGGTTTCCTCGGCCGTGGCGGCCGGCACCGGACCCGGACCGGGCCGTACGGTCTCGGCGGTCGCCCGGGCCACGTTCAGCGTCGGGCGCGGGTGCTCGCGCGACGGCGAGGTGGCCGCCGCGGCCAGCCGCCCGTGCCGGACGACCACGATCTCCCAGCCGCCGACCGTGTTGCGCCGGGCCGCGACCATCTCGGACACCCGGGTCAGCGCGCCCAGCCGCTGCATGCGCAGGGTGGCCCGGAGCAGCGCGACCAGCCGGGACCGGATCACCGCGGCCTCCTCGTAGCGCTGCCGGTCGGACAGCACCCGGATGCGGGCCATCAAGGCGTCGACCACCGGCTCGGGGTCGCCGTACATGGCGTTGCGCAGCGGCGTTGCCGCCTGCTCGGCGTACTCGGTCACGGAGATCTGGTGCTCGCAGGGCGCCGGGCACCGGCCCAGCTCGGCCAGCGCGCAGGCGGGCACGGTGGTGCGCACCGACAGCTTGTGCGAGCACTGGCGCAGCGGCACCGCGTCGTAGACCCCGGCGGCGGCCAGCTCGGCCGTCCGGCGCGACGAGAACGGCCCGAGGTAGGCCGCGTCGTCGTCGGCCAGCTGGCGCACCACCGAGAGCCGCGGATAGGCCTCGGTCGTCAGTTTCAGCCAGACGACCCGCTCCGGATGCTTGGACCGGCGGTTGTACGGCGGCGCGTGGGCGGCGATCAGCCGCAGCTCACGGACCTCGGCCTCGAGCGAGTGCGCGCACTCGACCGCCTCGACGCGGACCGCGGCCGCCAGCATCTCCGACATCCGCGCCCGTTTCTCCGAGGCGGTGAAGTAGTTCCGGACGCGGGTACCGATGTCCTTCGAGGTGCCGACGTAGAGCGGGCGGTCGTCGGCGGCCCGGAACACGTACACCCCCGGGACGTGCGGCAGGCCGTCGGCCAGGTGCCGCTGGCGCCGCTGGGTCGGGGTCACCGCCTTGGCGAACTCGATCGCGTCGCCGAGCGTGTGCACCCGGTAGCTGCCCAGCCGCTCGATCAGGCCGTGCAGCACGTCCACCGTCGCCCTGGCGTCGTCCAGCGCGCGGTGGGTGGGCTCGACCGCCGCGCGGAAGAACCGGGCCAGGGTGCCCAGCTTGCGGTTGGGCACCTCGTCGTTGGTCAGTGCTCGCCGGGCCAGGGCGGCCGTGTCCAGCACCCGCGGCTGCGGCCACGGGTAGCCGTGCCGGGCGCAGGCGGCCTTGAGGAAGCCCACGTCGTACGGCGCGTTGTGGGCGACCAGCACCGCACCCCGCAGGAACTCCAGGAGGCTGGGCAGCACCACCTCGAGCGGCGGCGCCGGCGCCAGCATCGCCTCGGTGATCCCGGTCAGCACGGTGATGAACGGCGGCAGCCGCTCACCGGGGTTGACCAGCGACCCGAACTGCCCGAGCACCTCACCCGAGCGCACCTTGACAGCGCCGATCTCGGTCACCCCGCCGCCGTCGGGAGCGCCCCCCGTGGTCTCCAGGTCGAGCACCACGAAGGTCGTGTCCCGCAGCGACAGCGCCGCCGGATCGACCGAGCCGTCGGCGCTCAGGAGGGTGTCCAGAGTGCCCTGCACATATGCCGGTTGTCCCACGCCGGGCAGATTAGGCGGGGGGTACGACATGTTCCCGGCGCCACGGGGCTCGCCGATCAAAAGATCACTTGCGTACGCAAGCGTTTCTCCGGGACGCGGTGGGAGAATGGATAAATGTCCGCGCCGTTGCCGTCCGACGACGCCCCGATGGACGGGGCGGATACCGGTGTGCCCGCGGACACCGACTTCGCCCCCGAGCCGGCCCTGCCCGAAGCGGTCCGCCAGCGGATCACCTACCTGGTGGCGAGCGCGCTGCCCGCACTGCCGATGGAAGAGATGCCGATGGCCCTGCGGCGGGTCGCCCGGTTCGCCCCGAACCGCCGGGCCCGGATGGGCAGTCCGGCGATCGCCGCCCAGCTCGCCTCCGACCCGCTGTTCCGCCAGCGGATCAGCGGGCGGGTGGTCACCGACTCCGGCGACCTCGGCGCCGCCGTGGCCGGCGGGATGGCCCCGGCCGCCGCCGACCCGGTCGAGGTGGCGGCGCTGGCCTACCTGGCCCGCCCGGACGGCTGGCGCGATCTGATCGAGGCGGCCGGCGACGCGGTCCGGGCCGAGGCCGACAGCGCCGCCGTGGCCGGCCACGTGCGCGACGCCGAGCAGCGGGCCGACCGGGCGGAGCACGACCGTGCGGTGGCCCGGGTCGAGGCCGACAAGCTGCGCGACGAGCTGGCCCGGGTCCGCGAGGAGATGGGCCAGCTGCGCGAGGAGGCCCGGACCACGGCCAAGGCGCTGCGCGAGTCCCAGGCCGCCCACAAGCGGGCCGGCGACCTGCTGGCCACCGAGAAGGGCCGGGCCACCCGGATCAGCACCGACCACGACACCGAGCTGCGCCGGCTGCGCGCCAAGCTGGCCGAGGCCGAGTCGGCGGCGGCCTCGGGCAAGCAGACGGCCAAGGAGGCCCGCGGGGCCGACGACGCCCGGCTGTGGCTGCTCATCGAGACGATCGGGCAGGCCGCCTCCGGGCTGCGGCGGGAACTGGCGTTGGGCCCCACCGACCGGCGGCCGGCCGACTTCGTGGCCGAGACCGCAGCCGAGCGACCGGCCGCGCCCGAGCGTTCGCAGGCCCGGGCCCAGGACACCGACGATCCCGGCCGGCTCGACCAGTTGCTCGCGCTGCCCCGGGCCCACCTGATCGTGGACGGGTACAACGTGACCAAGCGCGGCTTCGCCGAGATGTCGCTCGAGCAGCAGCGCAAGCGGCTGATCACCGGTCTCGGCGGGATCGCAGCGCAGACCGGTGACGAGGTCACCGTGGTCTTCGACGGCGCCGAGCGGGTGCACGGGCTGCCGCCGGCGCCGCGCGGCGTGCGGGTGCTGTTCTCCAAGAAGGGCGACACCGCCGACGAGCTGGTCCGCCAGCTGGTCCGCGCCGAGCCGGCCGGGCGGCCGCTGGTGGTGGTCTCGTCCGACCGTGAGGTGGCCGACGGCGTGCGCCGGCACGGCGCCTACCCGATGGGCGCCGACTCGCTGCTGCGCCGCCTGTCCCGCGGCTGACACGTTTTTTGTCGTACCCCCTCCCTAACGTTCAGGGCAGACGTTCGAGGAGGAGAAATGATCATCGACTGCGGTCGCTGTGCCGAGCGGGCCGGCGAATGCCACGGCTGCCTGGTCAGCGTGCTCGCCGACACACCCGACGGCATCGCCGACCTGACCTCCGGCGAGATGCGGGCCATCGAGACCTTCGAGCTGGCCGGCTTCGAGGTCGAGCTGCTGGAGCTCCCGGCGGCGCCCGCGCTGGTCCCGATGTTCCCGCGCCGGTCGGCCGTGGCCTGAGCCTTCTGCCAGGATTGACCCCCGGCCTTTCCCGTCTTCAGGCCCGACCCTTTCCGTCTTCAGGCCCGACCTTTTCCGTTTTCAGGAAGGAGCACGCGTGACGCCTCGGTTCTGGGCCGTGTGCGTGCTCGCCGTGCTCGCGGCCGGGCTGCTCGTGGTCGTCCTGGTGCTGATCCCGTGGCACCGGCCGCCGGCGCCACGGGCCGACCAGTTGGCCGCGCTGCGCGAGCTCCCGGCGGACAAGGTGGCCCGGGCGCGCGAGTTCCGGTCACAGATGCGACCCGCGATCTACGGTTCACTCGGCATCGGCGCGGTCGCCGCGCTGCTGCTCGGCTTCACGCCGCTGGGCGCGCGGCTGGTCGCGGTGTTCGGCGGCCACTGGATCGCCCGGGCGGTGCTCGGCGGCCTGGCCGTCGTGCTGCTCACCGAGCTGATCACGCTGCCGTTCGCCGCGTGGTCCCACGTGATCGCGGTCCGGTACGGCATCTCGGTGCAGACCTGGGGACCGTGGTTCGCCGACCGGCTCAAGTCGTTCGCCATCGGCGCCGTCCTCGGTTCCGTGGTGCTGTTCGTCTTCTTCCTGCTCGCCCGGCTGGCGCCGCGGTACTGGTGGGCGTGGGCCGCGGCCGGGGCGGCGGTCCTGGTGGTGCTGCTGTCGTTCATCGTGCCGGTGGTGGTCGAGCCGATCTTCAACAAGTTCACGCCGATGGCCGGCCCGCTGCGGACCGAGCTGATGACCATGGCCGCCCGGGACGGCGTGCCGGTCCGCGACGTCCTGGTGGCCGACGCGTCCCGGCGCACCCGGGCGGTGAACGCGTACGTGTCCGGGTTCGGGCCGACCCGCCGGATCGTCGTCTACGACACCCTGCTCACCGAGGCGACGCCGGACGAGGTCGTCTCGGTGGTGGCGCACGAGCTCGGCCACGCCAAGGAGAACGACGTCCTGATCGGCACGCTGCTCGGCGCGCTCGGCACGGCCGCCGGGGTGGTGGTGCTGTACCTGCTCGGTTTCTGGGCCGGGCTGCTGCGGCTGGCCGGCGTCGGCTCGATCGCCGAACCCCGCGCGATCGGGCTGCTGCTGGCCGTGGCCACCCTGGCCGGACTGGCCGGGGGCCCGGCGCAGGGGTTCGTCTCGCGGCGGATCGAGGCCCGGGCCGACGCGCACGCGCTGACGCTGACCGGCGACCCGGCGACGTTCGAGGCCATGCAGCGGCGGCTGGGCTCGGTGAACCTCGCCGATCCCGATCCGCCGGCCTGGGAACAGGCGCTCGGCGCCAGCCATCCGTCCACGGTGGAACGGATGGCGGCCGCCCGCGCGTACGCCCGGGGGGACCGCTGATGGGCCGGACCCTGTTGATCACCAACGACTTCCCGCCCCGGCCCGGCGGTATCCAGCAGTTCGTGCACAACCTGGCCGTGCGGCGGCCGCCGGGCTCGCTCGTCGTCTACGCGTCGACCTTCGCCGGGGCCGCCAAGTTCGACGCCGAGCAGCCGTTCGAGGTGGTCCGGGACTCCACGTCGGTGCTGCTCCCGACGCCCGCGGTGGCGCAGCGGACAGCGGAACTGGCCCGGGCGCACAAGTGCGACACGGTCTGGTTCGGCGCCGCCGCGCCACTCGGGCTGCTGGCCGGCGGCCTGCGCAAACGGGCCAGGATCACCCGGGCGGTCGCGCTCAGCCACGGCCACGAGATCGGCTGGGCGGCGTTGCCGGGGGCTCGCCCGTTGCTGCGGCGGATCGCCCGGGACAACGACGTCATCACGTACCTGACCGACTACCAGCGGGTCCGGCTCGACCGGCGCCTGCACGGGCTGACCGAGCTGCGGCGGCTGGCTCCGGGCGTGGACGCCGACACGTTCCACCCGTCGGTCGACGGCGGCGGGGTGCGGGCGCGGTACGGACTGGGCGACCGCCCGGTCATCGTCTGCGTGTCCCGGCTGGTGCCGCGCAAAGGTCAGGACATGCTCATCCGGGCGTTACCGCTGGTCCGACGGGAGATTCCGGAGGCGGCGCTGCTGCTGGTCAGCGGGGGTCCCTACCGCCGGAAGCTGGAAGCGCTGGCAGCGGCGCAGCGGGTGGCGTCCGAGGTGATCTTCACCGGGTCGGTGCCGTGGGACGAGTTGCCGGCCCATTACGCCGCCGGCGACGTGTACGCGATGCCCTGCCGGACCCGGGCCGCCGGCCTGGACGTCGAGGGCCTCGGCATCGTCTACCTCGAGGCCTCGGCCACCGGTCTGCCGGTGGTCGGCGGCGATTCCGGGGGCGCGCCCGACGCGGTGCTGGACGGCGAGACCGGCTACGTGGTCGGCGGGCGCGACGTTCCCGCCCTGGCCGGTCGCCTGGTCGAGCTGCTCGGTAACCCGGAGAAGGCCCGGGCCATGGGCGCGGCCGGCCGGGCCTGGGTCGAGCGGGAGTGGCGCTGGGAGACCCAGGCCGCCCGGATGGCGAGGTTGCTGGACGATGTGGACTGAACGAGCCGACGGCTGGTGGCTCGACGCCCGCGGGCTGACCGTCCGGGTGCACCCGTCCACCGGCGCGATCGATCTTCTGCGGCCGGTCGATGAGCGGTACGGGATGAACTGGGTGGCCGCCTCCGCATCGGGGTGGCACCCGATCGCGCACGGGTGGGGGCTCGGCATGGTCGGCGGGCGGCCGTTCCGGGGCCGGGACGACGCGCCGGTGCGCTGGCAGGAGGCGGCCCGGATCGTCGCGTACGGGGACGAGCTGGTCGTGCGCTACGAGTGCCGCGACTGGTCGGTCGAGGTGCGGCGCGCGCCGGCCGGCTCGACGCTGACCGAGCGGGTCGTCATCACCAACGCGCTGGACCGGCCGCGGGACGTCGGCACGCTGTGGATCTACACGCCGTTCGCGACGGACGTCATCGAGGGCTCGGCGGCGCTGCGGACACGCTGCCACGCGCACATCTGGGCCGGCGGGCGGGAGACATGGATCAAGGCGGTGCGCTGGTCGGGCGAGGGGCCGCACCTCGCGCTGGCCGTCACCGAGGGGTCCTTCGCCGGGTACGGGCTGGACGGCGTGACCGAGTACGCCGGCTCGCCCGTACGCGGCGACATCAGCCTGGTCGCGGCGGACGCGCTCAACCCGGGGGCGGAGTCCCGGACCCTCGCGCCGGGTGAGTCCCTGACCTTCGGCTGGACGGTGTTCCCGTACGCCGATGACGCCGACTTCGCCGCCCAGCTGCCGGTCCGCCTGGGACGGACGCCGCTGACAGCCGACCGGTACGTGCTGACGCCGGGTGAGAGCGCGGTCGTCGCCGGCCGGACGATCACCCCGGCGTCGCCCGGCGTCACCGGAGTCGAGGTCGACGGGGCCGTGGTCAACCTGGTCACCGTGCCCGGGCTGGACGACCTGCTGGCGGCGCGGACCCGGTTCATCCTCGAGCACCAGCAGGAGCCGTCGTCGGGGGCGTTGCTGCCGTACGACAACGACGCCGAGGCGATGATGCGCCGGCCGCCCCGCGCGGACTACAACGACGGCCGGGAACGGATCGGCATGGGCGTTCTGCTGGCCCAGCGGCGCCGCACCCACCCGTCGGACGAGCTGGTCCGGGCCACCGACCGGTACGCCGAGTTCGTCGCCGGGCGGCTGCAGTCGCCGGACTTCCAGGTCTTCGACAGCAGCACCGACCGCGAGACGGCGCGGCTCTACAACTATCCGTGGGTGTGCCGGTTCTGGCTGGAGATGTACGCGGCCACCGCCGACCCGGAGCACCTCGACCGGTTCACCGGGACGATGACGGCCTACTACGCGGCCGGCGGCGCCGACTTCTACGCCATCGGCATACCGATCGCCCGGGGCGACGGGCTGCTGCGGGCGGCCGGGCGCGACGCCGACGCCGACCGGCTGCTGACGCTCTACCGCGGCCACGCCGGCGCGATCCGCGACCGCGGGACGGCGTACCCGTCGCACGAGGTGCCGTTCGAGCAGACGATCGTGGGGCCGGCGGCGACCGTACTGCTGGAACTGCACCTGGTCACCGGGGAGCCGGCGCTGCGCCGCGACGCCGAGCCGCACCTGCGTCTGCTCGAACTGTTCGGTGGCCCGCAGCCGGACGGGCGGTTGCACGACGTGCCGATCCGGCACTGGGACGGGTACTGGTTCGGGGCGCGGCCGCGGTGGGGCGACGTGATGCCGCACCACTGGTCGGCGGTCACCGCGTGGGCGTGGGCGCTGCGGGCGGCGGCCGACACCGACACGGCGTACGGGTCGCGGGCGCGGGCGTTGTCACAGGCCACGCTGCACACGTTCACCGCCGGGGGCCGGGGGAGCGCGGCGTTCGTGTACCCGCTGGTGGTGAACGGGCAGCACGAGCACTCGTTCGACCCGCTGGCCAACGACCAGGACTGGGCGCTGGTGACCGCGCAGGACATCCGGGACCTGTCCGCGCGTGAGTGACCTGTTCCCCGGGTGGACGCGGCGGGCGGCCGGCGCCCGAGAGGCCGACCGGCTCGGCAGTCGGGTCTGGAGATCCGCAGTTGTCCACGTAACAGGCGGGTGCCTACCGGTCGGCGTGTTCTCGTGACACAGTCATCCCATGGATTCGGTGGGTCTGATCGCGGTGGTCGCCGTGCTGGTCGTGGGCCTTGCGGTCGGCATGTGGCGGCGCCGGACCGACGGCCGGCTGGTCGCGGTGGGGCGAGCCGGGCGGCAATCTCACCTGACCCGGGAAACGGCCGGGGCGGCGACGGCAGCCCAGGCGACGGCCCGGGCGGCGACGGCGGCCCCGGCGACGGCCGACACGGTGACATCGACGGAGGCGCCGGCCGGTGCCGCAACATCGCCCCCGGCGCCGGCCGGCACGGTGACGTCGGCTGAGGGGACGGTGGGCGGCCTGGGGGCGGCCGCTGACGACGAGCGGCTGGATGCGGGTCTGCTGCACCGGCTCGGGGTCGGGCCGGCCGAGGCGACGCTGCTGCAGTTCTCGTCGGCGTTCTGCGCCCCCTGCCGGGCCGTGCGGCGGGTGAGCACCGAGGTCGCCGGCCTGCTGCCCGGGGTGCAGCACATCGAGGTCGACGCCGAGAGTCACCTCGACGAGGTGCGGGCGCTGAACATCTGGCGGACGCCGACCCTGCTGGTGCTGGACGGCGACGGCCGGGTGACGCGGCGCGCGACCGGCGTTCCGACCAAGCCGCAGCTGATCGCAGCTCTCGGCGAGGTCCTGTCGGCCGCCGGCTGAAGGTTCACCTGGCCGCCGGTGATGGCGGCCACGATGGCAGCGCGAGCGCCGGATGCGAAGGTACTGACATGCAGCGTGATCCGCGTGGACCCCGGTTCGCCGCGGGCGTGACCACCGTCGTCCTGATCGTGGTGCTCACGACCGGGTGGGGGTGGCTGGCGCTGGCCCAGGCGGTCGTCTTCGCGATCACCGCCCTCGACCCGCGATACGGCCCGTACGGCTATGTCTACCGCGCCCTGATCATGCCCCGGCTCGGGCCGACGACCGATCGGGAAGATGCCGCGCCAGTGCGTTTCGCGCAACGGGTCGGATTCGTCTTCCTGACGGTGGCCTCGGTCGGCTACCTGGCCGGCGTCACGCCGCTCGGCATCACGTTCGCCGCGCTGGGCCTGCTCGCGGCGTTCCTCAACTCCGCCTTCGGGCTCTGCGTCGGCTGCGAGGTCTACCTGGCGGCCCGGCGACAGACCGCGAGGCGCACCGCCTGAGCCGGTGGCGGGCACGGCCGGGCGCGCCGCCGGAGACCATCGGGTGGCGGCCCGACGGTTGGGATCGCTGGCTCGCAGGTGGGCGTCGATTTCGGACAACCGGCGCCGTTCCCCATCATCAAGCACGCCAGGCCTCCACGATGATCACGGACACTCGCGAAGGTTGGATACCCTCCGCGCTCGCCGATATGCCCGCTGGCCCCGGTGGTGCTCGCGTCGGACGATGCGGCTCGTTTCTTCTCGAGCACCTGTGGCGCTGTGGGCTATGGCCGACGGCGTACTGCGGGGATGGCATGGCGGTCACGCGTCGGCGGCGGCGGGGTCGATGCCGTTGAGGGCGCTGAGGTCACCGGCCTGTCTCGCCGGTACGGCGCTGAAGCTGCCGTCGGTTTCCAGGATCACCGCGCTGACAGCGTCGAGCGAGCCGATGCCCTGCGACCGGATCGCCTGGCGGACCTCTCCTGCGGTGACCCGCTGCTCGCGTAATGCGTCGAGGAGCATGTGCCCGTCGCGTAGCAGGATGGTGGGCTGTGATTTGAGCAGTCGGCGGACCGGCCGTGAGCGTACGGACAACCAGGACGCGCCGAGTTGCAGCACGACCAGCAGGATCAGGGCGGTGAGCCCTTCGAGCAGGGCGACGTTGCGGGACAGCAGGATGGTCGCCAGGGTGGAGCCGAGCGCGACGGTGCGATGAGGTCGAAGGCGTTCATCTTAGCCAGGGTGCGTTTGCCGAACAGCCGCAGGATGGCGATCAGGGCCAGGTAGGTGCGTACCCCGATGATCACGATTCGCCACAGGTCGGAGGCGCTGTGCAACAACATGGGTTGCCCGTACCCACCGGCGGGCCGGGGCACGCCCCGCGACCGGCCTGACCGAATCCGGGGTCAGCCCGTCCAAGTGCCGGCGAGCGCGCGGCGTACCTGCTGCGCCTGTTCGCGGAGGCGGTCGTGGTCGTGGCGGTCGAACTCTTGCTGCTCGGTGATGGTGGTCAGCCGGTCGAGTTGGTCGGCGACCGCGGTGCGCTGGGCGGCGCCGCCGACGGTCCAGGAGATCTCGCGGAGCATGGCGAACAACCGGGACAGCACGTCGGGGTCGGTGGCGCCGTAACGGCGTGGCTGGCTGACAGCCAGCTCGAGCAACTCGGCGAACAAGGGCCGGCGCAGGATCACCCGGGCCCGGCCGTCGTCGTCGTGCAGCAGCCGCGGCCCGAGGTCGTGGCGGGCCAGGTCGCACATAAGCACGGCGATGTGGCCGAGCCCGTGGACGGCGGTGGTCGGGTCGTTGACGCCGGGGGAGAGGGCTTTGACGACGACGTCGACGAGTTGGCGGAGCCCGAAGGCGATGTCCTGGGCAGCGGTGCGTTCGAAGCCGGTGCGAACAGCGCGGGCCAAACAGTCGGTCAAGGCGTCACGGTCCGCTTTTGGCAGGACGCAGTCGTGTTGCAGGGTCCAGGCCTGCGCGATGGGTGTTGCGGCCACGATGGAATCACCGGGAAGCCGGTCGATCGATATGACCGTGCCGGTGTTGAGGCAGGCTGTCAGCAGGGCTTGCTCGTCGACTGAGGTCAGGAAGCCGGATCCGCCGGCGCACAGCGGCGTCGCGTTGCCGGGCACGGCCGGCAGGGTCGAGGTACCGGCCGGGTCGTCGAGGACTCGTTGGATGGTGTCGTTCGTCTCGGCGTGGACTTCCCGCAGCATCCATTCGACGCGGATCTGGCGCGCCAGGTGGGCCAGGAACACCACCAGGGTCAGCACACTGATCAAGGCCAGCAGGTACGCCAGGGTCACGGAGATCTGCGGTACGAAGGCGCTCTGGTCCGACAGGGACGCGCGGACGGTGCGCAGGACGGTCAGCGCGTAGGTGAAGGTGGCCAGCAGCAGGCCGAGACTGAGGTGCACGAGCCGGTCGCGGGTGAAGGTCCGAAGCAGCCGGGGCGAGAACTGGCTGCTGGCCAGTTGCAGAGTGACGACGGTAAGGGAGAACGTCAGCGAGGTGACGGTGATCAGCGAGCCGGCGACCGCGGACAGCACGGTGCGAGCCGCTTCGGGACCGCCGCTGAACAGGTACGCGGTGACCGAGCCCGCCAGCCCGGCGTCGATATGCGCGTCGAGGCGGGGCAGGACGACACCGAGTAGCACCGCGACCGTGACGCACAGCGACGGAACCGGCCACAACTGGGTGCGCCACGCGTCGCCGAGCACGCTCCACCGCTGCCGGCTCACCATCACGACCCGGACCGGTGAATGGCGAAGGCGGCGTTGACCAACGCGAGGTGGCTCAGGGCCTGCGGGGTGTTACCGAGCATGCTGTGGTCGGGGGCGATCTGCTCGGCGAACAGGCCTAGGTCGCCGGCGAGGCCGAGTGTGGCGTCCATTTGCGCGGTGGCTTCGTCGGTGCGGCCGAGCGCGGCGAGGGCGGAGGCGAGCCAGAAGGAGCAGGCCAGGAACGCCCCTTCGGCGTCCTGCATGCCGGTGTAGCGGTAGACGAGGGCCCCATCGGCCAGTTCGCGGCGGATCGCGGCGATGGTGCCGATGAGGCGTTCGCCGCGGTCGAAGCCGTTCTGCCCGGCCAGCAGGACGGCCGCGTCGAGGTCGTCGGTGCCGGCGTAGAACGTGTACGCCTGTTTGGTCGCCGACCAGCAGTGCTCGTTGACCCAGGCGTGGATGGTGTCACGTTCGGAGCGCCACCGCCCGGCGTGGGTCACGGCGAGCTGGCCGGCTTCGCACAGCCGCAGCGCCCGGTCCAGGGCGACCCAGCAGCCCATCTTCGACACGGTGTAGTGCCGGTTGGTGTGCAGTTCCCATAGACCGGCGTCGGGGGTGTGCCACAGATCGCAGCAGCGGTCGGCGAGGTCGGCCAGAAGCCGGCCGGTGGGCGGGTCGAGCACATGGCCGGCCTCGGTGTAGCGCCAGACCGCGTCGAACAGGTCCCCGAACGTCCCGAGCTGGGTCTGCGACGCGG
>CAXSDA010000019.1:0-3360 GCA_964236515.1 uncultured Actinoplanes sp. | reverse complement strand
TACCGGAACGTACGGGCCGGCTGTTGCGGTAACCGGGTGCGTCGAGGTTCTCCTGGGTGTCGGGCACGGTGCCGTCGAGGGAGTAGAACACCTTCAGTTCCGGGGCGGTGGAGCGGGCGCAGCGCAGGATAAAGGTGAACGCCGCTTGGACTTCGGCGTGCAGGCCGAGGCGTAGCAGGGCGTCGATAGTGTAGGAGGCGTCGCGGATCCACATGTAGCGGTAGTCCCAGTTCTTGTCCCCGCCGATGCGCTCCGGCAGGGACGTGGTGGCCGCCGCGGCGACGGCGCCGGTGGGCTCGTACTGCAACATTTTCAGCGCGAGCGCGGACCGTCGGACCGCCTCGCGCCACGGCCCGTCATAGGTGATGCTCTCGGCCCAGGCATGCCACTGTTCGACGGTGGCGTCGACGCGGCGTTCGAGTTGACGGCGGTCGGGCAGGTAGACCGGGGCGTCATCGCTGGCGGAGACGGCCAGCAGCGCACGGCTGCCAGCGGTGGCGGTGAACCGGCCAGTCACCGCCCGGGCCTCGGTGTGCGGTGTGCCGATGTCGTAGGCGCGCAGGGCCAGGTGCTGGTCGCCGCAGTGCAGCAGGACCGTGTCCTGGCGGTGTTCGGCCCAGGGCTGGGCGGTGTCGAAGCGGGTACCGGGCCGGATCGCCCAGCGCATCGGCACCGCACCGGTGAGCCCGTCGATGCGGCGGACCAGTTCGGTCCACGGCAGGCGCCCGGCATTGTGGAGGGTCAGCGCGTCGGTGACCCGCACGCTGCCGATGCTGGTGGTGAAGGTGGTCTCGAGCACGTTCGAGTCACCCACATATCGGCGGGACACGCTGTACTCGTCGTCCGGTTGTAGTTGCAGGTGGCCGCCGTGTTCGGGGTCGAGCAGCGCCGCGAACACCGGTGGGGAGTCCAGGGCGGGCAGAGGCCACCAGTCGATGCGGCCGTCCGCGGCGATCAACGCCACGGTGCGGCCGTTGCCGATGACGGCGTACTGCCCGATCGGTGCCCAGCCGTCGATCCGGCCGCTCACCGGTGCCGGCCCCGCACCGTCGCGACGATCCCGGCGGCTGCGGTCAGGGCGACGGCGGCGCCGCCGAGGGCGGTCCGGTGCATCGACGTCCATGACCACGGGTCCCGGTGGTGGGCGGTGGCGTCGAACATGCCATGCGCCCCCCGGTCGGTGGTGTCGTCCTGGGGCTCGTACACGTTGGATCCGAAGCGGGGTCCGTCGGCGTCGGTGAGCTGGCCTTGCACGGTGGTGCGGGCGAGGTACCAGTCGAGGAACCACGGCGCGACCCGGTTGCCGAGGATGGTGTAGGCGGTGGAGACGCCGACCCACATGTTGCGGCGCGGGTGGTCGGCCAGGAACCGCACTGCCCGGGCCGGTAGTTCCGGCTGGAACACCGGGGCGACCGGTTGCGGGTGCTCGTCGAAGCCGGTGGCGTTCCAGTCGAACTGCACGGTGTTGACCCCGGGCAGTTGCACCATGCACACCCGCACCGCACTGCCGGAGTGCTTCAACTCGGTGATGACGCTCTCGGTGAAGCCTTTGATCGCGTGTTTGGCGCCGCAGTACGCCGACTGCAAAGGGATGCCGCGGAAGCCCAGCGCGGAGCCGATCTGCACGATGACCCCTTTGTCACGGGGCCGCATGTGTTCCAGCGCGACGCGGGTGCCGTTGACCTGCCCGAAGTAGGTGACCTCGGTGATCCGCTGGTATTCCTCGGGCGGGGTGTCCCAGAAGTAGCGCAGGTTGCCGGCGAACGCGTCGTTGACCCACAGGTCGATCGGCCCGAGGTCCCGTTCGACCTGCTGGGCGGCGGCGCGGACCTGGTCGAGGTCGGCGACATCGGTCGGCACCGCTAGACCACGCCCACCCGCTTGTTCGACGTCTCGGACGGCGGCGTCCAGGCCGGCTTCGCCGCGGGCGAGGACGGCTACGTCCCAGCCGTGGGTGGCGAGTTCCCGGACCACGGCCCGGCCGACCCCGGAGGATCCGCCGGTCACGACGGCGACACGACGTGCTGACATGACGACTCCTATTGTCCTACCTGCGATGGTGATGATGCGAAGACGTGCGGGTGCGGCCGGCCAGACCGGCGGCGGCGAAGCCGGCCGCGGCGGTGGCGTCGATCAGCGCCGCCGACCTCCACCGCCGCGACCAGAGAGCCAATCCCACGCCGGTCGCCGCGTGCAGTCCGTCGATGACGGGCCCCCAGCGGTAACGGTGTCGCCGGCAGCGGTCATGCCGGCCAGCGACTGAGTGATCTGCCGCAATCCCAGGATTCGCAGGACCCGGGTGCCGCCGGTTGTCGCCGGCGCTCCGGTGGCTCGTAGCAGCGGTGCCGGTGCGATCAGCAGCGCCGCGCCCCACACTGTGCGGACCGTGCTCGTGGCCCGGCGTACCTGAAGGATCTTCTTCTGGTGTGCGTTCACATGGCCTCTTTGATGCCGCGGCGGATGAGCCAGGCGTTGACGGGATAGGCGGTCAAAAATCCCAAAGCCATGCCGATCTGCATGAGGAACCAGTAGGCGGCGGTGTCCGGGTGCAGGTGCAGGTGCGGGCCGGGAAGAATACGAATGCCATCAGCGCCATCCAGCCGAACAGGCCGACCTCGAACGCGGTCAGCGACAGGACGTCGGCTTTGGCCGCTTCGATCAGCCCCCTGCCGAGACTGAGGCCGCGCATGGGGGCGATGGCGAAGAATTGGAAGACGATGCCGAGTGCGAGGGCCAGGATGTAGTCGCCGATGAATTCAGCGCCGATGGCCTGTCCGGCGATGGTGATGCCGAGCAGGAAGATGGTCGTCTCGGCGATGATGTCGCCGAGGGTGCAGCCGGCCCCGCAGTGCATGACGCCGACGACGGTCGACGCCCACCTCAGCTTGGGCGGTGCCTCGCCGTGGTGGCGTTCGGACTGCGGGCGGCCGAAGCGGGCGTACGCCCATACGGCGAACGGGCCGAGGTAGAGGGCGTTGATCGGCCAGACCGCCTCCATGATCCGCATCCGCTGCCGGTTTCCCGCCAGGTAGATGTAGGCCAGGATGGTGACCGCGCATAGCCCGCACAGGGCGAGCGTGATCCAGGCCGGTGTCGTCAGCCATGCCGGTGCCACAGATCAACCTCCCCGGCCCCTCTACCCGTCTCGCCCGGATCGAAGCGCGCGGCGGTCTATGACGCGTGCGGCTCTTCGTCTGCGGTCGGGTCGGGGTCGTCGGCGCCGCGCTCAGCAAGGTTGTCCGGCGGTTCCTCGGCTGGGGCGGTGTCGGGTTCGCCGGCGCGGTAGCCCTGGATCGCGTGCTAAGCCTCGATCCGTGGGCCGGGCCGGTCTGTGATCGCGTTGAGGACGGCGTGGAAATG
>CAXSDA010000018.1:119158-156582 GCA_964236515.1 uncultured Actinoplanes sp. | reverse complement strand
TCGACGCCGCCTCCATCCTCAAGCCGATGCTGGCCCGGGGCGAGCTGCAGACCATCGGCGCGACCACGCTCGACGAGTACCGCAAGCACCTCGAGAAGGACGCCGCCCTCGAGCGTCGTTTCCAGCCGATCCAGGTGGGTGAGCCGTCGCTGGCGCACACCATCGAGATCCTCAAGGGCCTGCGGGACCGCTACGAGGCGCACCACCGGATCAGCATCACCGACGCGGCCCTGGTCGCGGCGGCCACGCTGGCCGACCGGTACATCTCCGACCGGTTCCTGCCGGACAAGGCGATCGACCTGATCGACGAGGCCGGCGCCCGGATGCGCATCCGCCGGATGACCGCGCCGCCGGACCTGCGGGACTTCGACGAGCGCATCGCCCAGGTGCGCCGCGACAAGGAGTCCGCGATCGACGCGCAGGACTTCGAGCGGGCCGCCCAGCTGCGTGACAAGGAGAAGCAGCTGCTGGGTCAGAAGGCGCAGCGGGAGAAGGAGTGGAAGGCCGGCGACCTGGACGTGGTGTCCGAGGTCGACGACGAGCAGATCGCCGAGGTCCTCGGTAACTGGACCGGCATCCCGGTCTACAAGCTGACCGAGGAGGAAACCTCCCGGCTTCTCCGCATGGAGGATGAGCTGCACAAGCGGGTCATCGGCCAGGAGGCTGCGGTCCAGGCGGTGTCCAAGGCGATCCGGCGTACCCGGGCCGGACTGAAGGACCCGAAGCGCCCGTCCGGCTCGTTCATCTTCGCCGGCCCGTCCGGCGTCGGTAAGACCGAGCTGTCCAAGGCGCTGGCCGAGTTCCTGTTCGGCTCCGAGGACGCGCTCATCCAGCTCGACATGTCCGAGTTCCACGACCGGTACACGGTGTCCCGCCTCGTCGGTGCCCCTCCCGGTTACGTGGGTTACGACGAGGGCGGCCAGCTCACCGAGAAGGTGCGCCGCAAGCCGTTCTCGGTGGTTCTCTTCGACGAGATCGAGAAGGCCCACCCGGACGTGTTCAACACCCTGCTCCAGATCCTGGAGGACGGCCGCCTCACCGACGGTCAGGGCCGCATCGTGGACTTCAAGAACACGGTGATCATCCTGACCACCAACCTGGGCACGCGTGACGTGGCCAAGGCGGTGTCGCTCGGCTTCCAGGCCTCGGAGGCGGAGGAGTCGAACTACGAGCGGATGAAGCAGAAGGTCAACGACGAGCTGAAGACGCACTTCCGCCCGGAGTTCCTGAACCGCATCGACGACACGATCGTCTTCCACCAGCTCCGCCAGGACGAGATCCTGCAGATCGTCGACATCTTCGTCAGCCGGATCGAAGGCCAGCTCAAGAACAAGGACATGGGTCTCGAGCTGACCGACACGGCGAAGAAGTACCTGGCGAACAAGGGCTTCGACCCCGTCCTGGGCGCCCGGCCGCTGCGCCGGACGATCCAGCGGGAGCTGGAGGACACTTTGTCCGAGCAGATCCTCTTCAACGAGCTGCGCCCCGGCCAGATCGTGGTGGTGGACTGCGAGGGCGACCCGGCCAACGTGGAGAAGTCGAAGCTGACCTTCCGCGGCGCCGACCGGGGCGTGTCGGTTCCCGACGCGGTGCCCGCCGACCTCGAGGCGACGGCCTCCGAGGAGTAACTCTTACGATTGAGAACGGCCCGGCTGCGCACCTGCGGCCGGGCCGTTCTCGTACCAGGCGTACCCGCCGCAGATCGCCTTCCCGGCGGGGCTGGCCGGTCGGCTCGCAGCGTCCGTCACGCACGAACGGATGACGTGGATCAAGCCGTCCTTCCGGACCGCGACGAGTGGGCGAAGGCGTTGCACGAGAGCCCGGTCCGCTTCCAGTGGATCCCGCAACATCGGCGAACGGGTGCGGGCGGGCAAGGACGCGATCGCCGGGTACATGTTGCCGGGAGAGCGGCCGTACCTGCTGCCCGAGCCGATCGTGGCCCGGCCGCACATCTTCCGCCAGTCCTTTCCGTCAGTCCGGATGGTCCCCGGTCAGCACGAACTCGTCGGCATCCGTCCCGACCGTCTCGACCAGGCCGTCCTCGATCAGCGTGACCAGCGCTTGGGCCCGCTGCACGGCGTCGTTCCACACCACGTCCAGCCGTTGCCGTGGCACCGGACCGGAGGCCTCCCGCAGCACCTCGAGCAGCAGCCCGCGGACCTGACGGTCGGTGCCGGCGTAGCGCTGCGGCCGCCGTGACGGCCCGGCCGCCGGCGGCGCTCCGCTCAGACGCCACGAACAGTCGTTCCGGAACGGGCAGTCGGCACACCGGGGCGTACGGGCGACACAGACGATCGCTCCCAGTTCCATGAACGCGATGCTGGCCCGGGCCGCGCGGGCCGGCTCCTCCGGCAGCAGCTCGGCCACCGCGGCCAGGTCGGCGGTGGTGGTGGCCGGCCCGGCGTCGGCCGCGCCCTCGACCGCCCGGGCGATCACCCGGCGCACGTTGGTGTCCACCACGGGATGCCGCTGCCCGTACGCGAAGGTCGCGACCGCCCGGGCGGTGTACGTGCCGATCCCGGGCAGGGCCAGCAACTGGTCGAGATCGGACGGGACCTGCCCGTCGTGCCGCTCGACCATGGCCAGCGCGCCCTGGTGCAGCCGCATCGCCCGCCGCGGGTAACCCAGCCGCCCCCACATCCGGACCGCCTCCGACTGCGGGTCGGCGGCCAGCGCAGCCGGCGTCGGCCACCGGGTCATCCAGGAGCGCCAGGCCGGCTCGACCCGGACCACCGGGGTCTGCTGCAGCATCACCTCGCTGACCAGCACGCCCCATGGCGTCGTGTCGGGCTGCCGCCACGGCAGGTTCCGGGCATTGGTGTCGTACCAGGCGATGGCCGTGTCCGCGAGCGTCATAGCGACCCCTACTCTAGGCGGGTGCATGAGCTCGCCATCACCGTCATCGGCCCGGACCGTACGGGCATCGTCGCGGATGTGTCCGAAGCCCTGGCTGACGTCGGGGCGAACCTCTCCGACTCGACCATGACCCGGTTGCGCGGCCACTTCGCGATGACCCTGATCTGCACCGGCCCGGACGCCGCGGCGGTGGAGAAGGCGCTGACCCCGGTCTGCGCCGACGGGCGCCTGCTGGCCACCGTACGGGTGGTCGAGCCGGAGGCGGCCGGTGCCGGGGCGGGGGAGCCGTACCTGGTCAGCGTGCACGGCGCCGACCGGCTCGGCATCGTCGCGGCCGTCACCCGGGTGGTCTCGGCCGGCGGCGGCAACATCACCGACCTGACCACCCGGCTCACCGGGCCGCTGTACGTGATCATCGCCGAGGTCGACCTGCGGCCGGGCACCGCCGACGAACTGGCCGTCCGGCTCGCGGCCGCCGCTCTGGAACTGGGCGTTGACGTGACGCTGCGCCGGGCCGAGTCGGAGGTCCTGTGAACTGGGATCCGGAGAAGCTGGGCGTCGAAGGTCGCGTTCTGCCGGTGGTCACCGCGCCGGCGTCCGTGCTGAGTACGGTCGGCGCCGAGGTCGACCCGACCAACCCGGAGATCGTCCAGCTGGCCGCCGACCTGGTCGCCACCATGCGGGTGTCGCCGGGCTGCGTCGGCCTGGCCGCGCCGCAGGTCGGGGTGGGCGCGCAGATGTTCACCGTGGACGTCACCGAGCATCCGAAGACGGCGACCAGCCACGGAACGTTCGTTCTCTGCAACGCCAAGATCGTCGAGGCCAGCCGTTGGCGGCCGGGCCGGGAGGGCTGCATGTCGGTCCCCGAACTGACCGGAGACGTGAAACGGGCGGGTCGGGTCGTGGTCGAGGCGGTCGTACCGGGCTCGGGAGATCCGGTCATGGTGACCACCGACGCCTTCGAGGCGCGGGCGTTGCAGCACGAGATCGACCACTGCGCCGGCGCGCTCTTCCTGGACCGGGTGGCGGGCGCGCACGCCATCTATCAACGCAAGGTGTATCTCTAACGATCCGCAAGTGAGTCGGTGTCGCGTCCACGGCGCGTCGCGACTATCCGGTGCGTGGCCGGGCGTACGGTGACCCCATCATGCGTACGACGGTTGGTTCCCTTCCTCCCGCCGTGTACTGGCGGCGTCGAGCCGTAGTGCTGGGTGCACTGCTGCTCGCCGTCATCGTGCTGTTCGTGTCCTGCTCCCTCGGCGGCAACGACAACACCAGCCGGCGCGGACAGGGCGCGGCCACCAGTTCGCCGCTGCCGGTGCCGTCCACACCGGACGACACGCCGTCGTTCAGCGATGCGAAGCCCGGCTCCGGCCCGTCGCTGCCCGCGCCGAACGACATCGACTCGAACCAGCCGAGCCTCGGCGACGGCACCGGTGACGGCACGTCCGGCACCGGCCTGGCGACCACCCCGCCCGCCGGCGGCGCCAACCAGAACGCCGCCGCGCCCACCGGCGACACCTGCGCCGACTCGGAGATGTCGGTGACGCCGGTGCCGGGTTCGACCACGGTGAGGCGCGGCGTCCCGGTGAACATCAAGCTGATCATCAAGAACATCGGTACCCGTACGTGCAGCCGCGACGTCGGCGCCGGGCCGCAAGAGCTCTACATCGACCAGGGCGCCCGCAAATACTGGTCGTCGGACACGTGCAGCACGGCCAACGGATCCGATGTCGAGAAGTTCGCTCCCGGCGGGGAGCGTCAGTACAACGCCACCTGGAACGGCCGCCAGTCCAGCAAGTGCACCGGCGGCATGTCCGACGGGCCGGCCCCACCGCCCGCGGTCTACCAGATCTACGGCCGGCTCGGTACCAAGGTCAGCAACCCGGTGACCATGACGATCGCCGCCTGAGGCTCCCGGCGGTTTCTAGACGTACCGTTCCAGAATCGACGCCTCGGCCAGCCGGGAGAGACCCTCGCGGACGACCCGGGCGCGCGCGTCGCCCACACCCTCCACCGCCTGCAGATCCTCGACCGTGGCGCCGAGCAGGCGCTGCAGGCTGCCGAAGTGCTCGACCAGCCGGTCCACGATCGGCCCGGGCAGCCGCGGCACCTTCGCCAGCAGCCGGAAGCCGCGCGGGCTGACCGCCGCGTCGAGCGCGTCCGAGGCGGCCGCGTAGCCCAGCCCCTTGGCCACTGCGACCAGGTCGATCATCTCGGTGGCGGAGAGCAGGTCGAGCTCGACCAGCGCCTCGTCCAGCGTGCGGGCCCGGCGGCCGGTCGGCAGGTAGTCACGGATCACCAGGGTGCGGTCGGCGTCCACGCCGGCCATCAGCTCGTCCAGCTGCAGGGCCAGCAGGCGGCCGTCGGTGCCGAGCTCGACCACGTACCCGGAAATCTCGTCGGCGATCCGGCGCACCATCTCGAGGCGCTGCACCACCGAGACGGCGTCGCGGACGGTGACGAGATCCTCGATCTCCAGCGCCGACAGGGTGCCCGAGACCTCGTCCAGCCGCAGCTTGTACCGCTCGAGGGTGGCCAGCGCCTGATTGGCCCGGGAGAGGATGGCGGCCGAGTCGTCGAGCACGTGCCGTTGCCCGTTGACGTACAGGCCGATGATCCGCATCGACTGGCTCACCGAGATCACCGGAAAGCCGGCCTGCTTGGCCACCCGCTCGGCCGTCCGGTGCCGGGTGCCGGACTCCTCGGACGGAATCGACGGGTCGGGCATCAGGTGCACCGCGGCCCGGACGATCCGGGTGCCGTCACTGGACATCACCACGGCACCGTCCATCTTGCACAGTTCGCGCAATCGGGTGGCCGAGAACTCCACGTCCATCGGGAAACCGCCGGTGCAGATGGAGTCCACGACGGCGTCGAAGCCCAGCACGATCAGCGCGCCGGTGCGGCCGCGCAGGATCCGTTCCAGACCGTCGCGCAGAGCGGTGCCCGGCGCCATGAGGGCGAGGTTGGCGCGCAACGGGTCGGCGGTGACGCCGCCGCCGGTCAAACCGGGCGTGGCGGATGGGGCCGCACGGTGCGCCGCGCCATTGGCGCCGGGGCGCGGCGCGGGGCCGGCGGCTGCGGCCTTCGGGTGTTCGCGGTCGAGCGGCACCTGTACATTCTACGGACTCACATCCAGGCCACCGAGGGCGCGGTCCGAATCATGCATCGCTCTGTGACATCAACTCACTGACGGTCACGGCACAACGCTCGCCGAGGTCGGCAACCCGAGGTCGGCCGGGCTGGACTGGGGCTACTTCGCCGATGAGGGGGTCGTCTCCTGCGCCGGCGGGGCGAGTCCGACGAGCTTGGCGAGGAACCGATCGGCTTGCTCGGGGAAGGGTGGCCAGGGCAGGTCGGGTTCGTTGATCCGCAGAGACAGCATGCCGATGACGGCCGTCCGGAGATCGAGTGCGACGGTGGCGGCGTCCCCGGGCGAGGCCACCCCGGCGTCCATGCAACGCTGCACCGCCGCCGTGGTCCGCGTGAACAGGACCTCCTTGAAGGGCATGCCGACCTTGCTCTCGTGCATCACCTTGTAGATGCCGGGATGCTCCTGCACCCAGGCTGCCTGCGCCAGGATCCGGGCGCGCAAGCCGAGAGCGGGGTCCTGCTGGGTGGCCTCGGCGTCATCCGCAGCCTGGACCATCTCCTCATGGCAGCGTTGCATGGTCGCCGCGACGAGGGCGTCTCGATCCGGGAAGTACAGGTACACCGAGGTGGGGGAAATCGACACCGCGCGGGCAACGGCGCGCAGGGACAAAGCCTCATCGTCGGCCAGGGCGCCGAGCATCTGCACGGCGGCGGAGATGATCTCCTCCCGCAGGCGCTCACCCTGTCCGCGCGCGTTGGGGCGGCGGGGGCCGGCCGTGAGGCCGCCCGACGTGGAGTCGTCCATGGCCCGATCATTCTAGCTTCGTGCTCTTCCGCGACGGACGCCCTGGCGATACGCTTGTCCATGCATGGACAGCTGTTCATATATGTGAGGAGGTCGCGATGCCGTTAACGCTCCAAGAGGCTCAGACGGTCATCACCGGCGCACATGAGCGCGCCGCCGAGATGGCGGTGCTGGTCACGGTCGCGGTCGTCGACGAGGGCGGACACCTGCAGGCTCTCGGCCGCATGAACGGCGCCGCACCGCTGTCGGCCCAGATCGCCGAGGCCAAAGCGGCCAGCGTCGCCCTCTTCCGCCGCGACGGGGCCGCACTGCGCCAGATGCAGGAGACCTCGCCCGCCTTCTTCGCCCAGCTGGATCGAGCCGTGCGGGTGCCCATCCTGGCCGGAGCCGGCGCGGCGCTCATCCGGCGGGGAGACACCGTCCTCGGCGCGTTGGCGGTAAGCGGCGGAATGGTGCCGGGACAAGATGACGAATGCGCAGAGGCCGCGCTCACCGTGCTCGCCCCCTGATGCCGCCCCTCACCAGTTGGGCGGCAGGATCCAAGCCAAGGTCTAAGCCTGGGCGCCCTCGCGACCGGCGGCGACGCGGGCCGCGGCCTGCAGGGCCGCACGCAGGTCGCCGACCTCTTCCACCGTCATCCCCGTGGGCACGCCGTTCTCCTTGCTGCCGGGCGGGACCAGCGCGACGCTGAAGCCGAGCCGGGCGGCCTCGGCCAGCCGGCGGCCGACCGCGCCGACGCGCCGGATCTCGCCGGTCAGGCCGACCTCGCCGATCGCCACCAGGCGCGGCGACATGGCCAGGTCGAGGCCGCCGGACGCGACGGCCAGGGCGATCGCCAGGTCGGCCGACGGTTCGGTGAGGCGGATGCCGCCCACGGTGGCCGCGAAGACCTCCTTGTTGTAGAGCTTCAGCTGCTTGGTGCGGCGTTCGAGTACGGCCAGCACCATGGCCAGCCGGGCGCTGTCCAGTCCGGAGACGGTCCGCCGGGGCGAGCCCTGCACCTCGGCCCCGATCAGCGCCTGCACCTCGGTGACCAGGGCGCGCCGGCCCTCCATGGCGACGGTGACGCAGGTGCCGGGCACCGGTTCCTGGTAGCGGGTCAGGAACAGGCCGGACGGGTCGGCCAGGCTGCTGATGCCGCCCTCGTGCATCTCGAAGCAGCCGACCTCGTCGGCCGCGCCGTACCGGTTCTTGACTCCGCGGACCAGCCGGAGCGACGAGTGCTTGTCGCCCTCGAAGTGCAGCACCACGTCGACCAGGTGCTCGAGCACCCGGGGGCCGGCGACCTGACCGTCCTTGGTGACGTGACCGACCAGGACGGTGGCGATGCCGCGTTCCTTGGCGATGCTGACCAGCGCCGCCGTCACCGCCCGGACCTGGGTGACTCCGCCGGGCACGCCCTCGGTGCCGGGGGTGGAGATGGTCTGTACCGAGTCGAGGACCAGCAGGCCGGGCTTGACCGCGTCGAGGTGACCGAGGACCGCGCCGAGGTCGCTCTCCGAGGCCAGGAACAGCCGGTCGTGCAGCGTGCCCATGCGCTCGGCCCGCAGCCGGACCTGGCTCACCGATTCCTCCCCGCTGACCACCAGGGACGGTGTGCCGGCGCCGGCCGCCCACTGCTGGGCGACGTCGAGTAGCAGCGTGGACTTGCCGACCCCGGGCTCGCCGGCCAGCAGCACCACCGCGCCCGGCACCAGGCCGCCGCCGAGCACCCGGTCGAGCTCGCTGACCCCGGTGGGCACCGCCCGGGCCGGCGCGGCGCTGATGGTGGAGATCGGACGGGCCGGCTCGGACGGCAGGCGGGAACTGACCACCCGGCCCGAGACGACCGGTCCGGACACGGTGGACTCGATGACCGAGCCCCACTCGTGGCACTCCGGGCAGCGGCCCAGCCATTTCGGCGGCTGATGGCCGCAGGCGTCACAGACGAACGCGGGACGGGCGGCCCTGGGCTGGGTGCGTGCGGTGGTCACTCCGACAAGCTAGCCGGGAGGTACGACAACCAGCCGGAAGGTACGACCGGAACGGGCGATCAGTCCTGCTCTTTGTTCTCGTCGGCGTTGCCGGGGGCCCGCGAGGCGGGCGTCGACGGCGTGCCGACCGGGGCGGCCAACGTGAGGGGCTGGGCGCCGTTGTCGAAGGTGAAGGTCACGTACACCGCCTGGCCCGGCTTCAGCGCCTTGGCCAGTCCCATGAGCTGGAGGATCTGGGTGTCGCCGGGCAGGAAGGTGGACGCTCCCATGGGCGCCAGCGTGATCTTCGCCGGCTGGCCCACCGGCGCGGCGGGGGTGGCCGGGGCGGACGGGGACGGCGCCGTTCCGGGCAGGACCGAACTCGACGGCTCGGGCACGGGCCCGCCGGCCGAGCCGATCGGCGTGGGAGCCTCCGGTGTGGCCGCGCCCGCGGACGGCTGACCCGACGCGTTCGAGTCGACGAGGACGACCGAGGTCGCGGTGCCGTTGTCGGCGATGGCGGTTCCGTCGGTCGGCCGCGAACTGCTCACGGTCACGGTGATCGGCTGGGTCGTCTGGTTGTACAGGCCGACGGCCAGCGGCGCGTCGTCGCCGGCGGCGTACCCCACGGTGCCGTTGTAGACGACGGAAAGGTTGCGGACCGCCACCGAGGCATCGGAGTTGTCCTGGTTGACGCCCTGGTTCGACGGCCGCTTGAGCGACGTCTCGGCGACCTGGCCCGCACTGCAGCCGGCGAGCACCGCGGCCGCGACAGCAGCCGCTCCCGCGGCCAGTACGGCACGGCGGGTTCCGAGGGTGCGCATCAGTCCGTCCTCCAAGCGACGAAGCAGCGATACGAAGCAGCGATACGAGGCGGCGATGTACGAAGCGGCGAGACGAAGCGGCGAGACGGAGCAGCGAGCGTCGAACGCGTCGGCCATCAGCCTAGAGGTCGGTGATCGAGCCTGTGCGCCGA
The DNA here is from genome assembly GCA_964236515.1 of uncultured Actinoplanes sp. GTDB lineage: Bacteria > Actinomycetota > Actinomycetes > Mycobacteriales > Micromonosporaceae > Actinoplanes. The sequence continues at coordinate 146,897 of CAXSDA010000018.1, read as the reverse complement.
CCCAGCACTTTGGTCAGCTCCGCCACCTACGTCACCCGGCCGCTGAAGATCAGCAGCACGACATCGATCAGGGCGACCACGATCACCGCCCGGAACATCGCCACCGGCCGCCCGGTCGCGCGCCGGGCCGCGTACCACCCGAGGGGCAGAACCACGACGGCGGCGACGGCCGCGGCGACGCCGGACCACGACGGCCGCCCGGGCGGCCCGAAGACCAGCGTGAGCGTCGCCGCCAGCAGCAGCCCGGCCGCGGCGACCTGGGAGGCGGTGGCGCCGATCCGGTGCGGCAGCCCGCGGACCCCGGTGGCGGCGTCGTCGGCCAGGTCGGGCAGCACGTTGGCGAAGTGCGCGCCGCCGCCGAGCAGGCCGCCCGCCGCGACCAGCCAGGCCGGGGGTGCCGGATGGCCGGGTAGCGCGACCACCACGAACGCAGGCAGCAGGGCGAACGCCACCAGGTACGGCAGCACGGACAACGGCGTCGATTTCAGCGGCCGGTCGTAGAGCAGCCCGAAGACCGCGACCAGCGTGATCAGGATGGTGGCGATCCACCCGAACGGCAGTCCCAGGAACGGCACGACCAGTGCCGAGACGAGACCGGCCAGCCCGACCGCCCGCGGGGACACCGCCCCGGCGGCCACCGGTTTGTCGGTCCGGCCGGCCACCCGGTCCCGGTCGGCGTCCAGCCAGTCGTTGACCCAGCCGATTGTGAGCTGGGTCGCCGCCACCGCCAGGAACACGCCGGCGATGCTCCAGCCGCGGTGCCCGACACCCACCGCGAGCAGCGTCATCGCCACCGTCACGGCCCCTCCGGGCTCGGGATGGCTGGACTTGAGCAGGGCGAGCGCGCGCGACATGAAAGCAGTGTGGTGGTTGTGACTTCGGCATGCCACGCTCGATCTCATGCGAGCCCCGGTGCGCAACGATCCCCGTCAGTACGACGACCTGGCGGGTGAGTGGTGGCGTCCGGGGGGCGACTTCGAGCTGCTGCACTGGCTGGCCGAGGCCCGGGCGGCGTTGATCCCCCCGGCCGTACGGGCGGGTTCGGTGCTTCTCGACGCCGGCTGCGGGGGCGGGTTGCTGGCTCCGCACGTACGGCGGCTGGGCTATCGGCATGTGGGGGTCGACCTGCGGCGGGCCGGGCTGGAGCAGTCGGCCGGGCGGGGCATCACGCCGCTGCTGGCCGACGCCACCGCGCTGCCGCTGGCCGACGGCGCGTTCGACGTCGTGGTGGCCGGTGAGCTGCTGGAACACGTCACCGACCGGCCGGCCGCGGTGGCCGAACTGGCCCGGGTGCTGCGGCCCGGCGGCCTGCTCGTGCTGGACACGGTGAACAACACCGCGCTCGGGCGGTGGATCACGGTGACCGCGGGCGAGTGGCTGCGGATCGCCCCGATCGGCCTGCACGATCCGGAGCTGTTCGTCGATCCGGGCCGGCTGACCGGCGAGTTCGCCCGGCACGGTGTACGGCTGCGGATCCGGGGGATACGTCCGACCATGATCGGATTGATGCGGTGGATCGTCCTGCCGGGCACCGGGGGCGGCCGGCCGCTCGGCCGGATGGTGCCGACCCGGTCGACCGCGGTGCTCTACCAGGGGATGGGGCTCAAGGAGGGCACCTCATGATCGACGAGGCCAGGCGATTGCAGCCGCGGTTCGCGGCGCGGGCCGCCGGGTACGACCGCGACGGCGCGTTCCCGGTCGGCGACTTCGCCGATCTGCGTGCGGCCGGGCTGTTCGGGCTGATGGTGCCGGCCAAGCTGGGCGGAGCCGGGGCGGGGTTCGCCGACTACGCGGCCGTCGCCTACGAGCTGGCCCGCGGCAACGGCGCCACCGCGCTCGTGTTCAACATGCACGCCTCGGTCACCGGGGCGCTCAGCAGCGTGACCGACGAGCTGGCCGACGCGCTCGGGTTGCCACCGTCCGCGCTCGAGGCCCGCGACGAGTACCTGCGCGCGGCGGCCGAGGGCCGGTGGTACGCGGTGGCGATGAGCGAACGCGGCTCCGGCTCCCGGCTGTCGCAGATGGCCACCCGGTACACGCGCACCGCCGACGGTTTCCACATCACCGGCAGCAAGACGTTCTGCTCCGGCGCCGGGCACGCCGACGCGTACCTGGTGGCCGCCCGCAATGCCGCCGACGACACCCAGGTCTCGCAGTTCCTGGTACCGGCGGGCGACGGGCTGCGGGTCGAGGAGACCTGGGACGCGCTCGGCATGCGGGCCACCGGCTCGCACGACCTGCACGTGGACGTGACCGTGCCCGAGGGCGCGCTGCTCGGCGGCGTGGAAGGGCTGGCGCTGGTCGTCGCTCAGCTCGCCCCGCACTGGATGGTGGCCAGCTACGCCGCCGTCTACGTGGGGGTGGCGCGGTCCGCCGTCGATGCCGCGGTCGAGCACGTACGGGCCCGCAAGCTGGGACATCTCCCGGCCGTACGGGCCCGGATCGGTCGGGCCGACGCCGCCGTCGCCGCCGCTCACCTGGCCGTCATGGAGGCGGCCCGGCGGGTCGACGAGGCGCCCGGCGACAGCGAGACCAACGCGTGGGTGTGGCGGGCCAAGCTGATCGCCGGGACGACCGCGGCCGAGGTGGCCGCGTCGATGCTCGAGGCGGCGGGGACGTCGGCGATGCGCCGGGGCCATCCGCTCGAGCGGTTGTACCGGGACGCCCGGGCGGGTTCGCTGCAGCCGGCCACGTCGGACGTGTGCGCGGACTGGCTCGGTGTGGAGGCAATCGGCGGGGATCCGGATTCGGAAGGGTCGGCGCCACGCTGGTGACGACCGGGCCCGCCTGGGGAGGCACAAGTGAATGATCGTTCCGCCACCATCGCCGGACTGGGCACGGCGCTGCCGCCGTCGGCCGTCCAGCAGGACCTGTGGGACGGGTTCTTCGCCCAGCACTACGCCGGGGGCAAGCGCGGGCTGGCCCAGCGCATCTTCGCCAACTCCGGGGTGACGACGCGGCAGGCCGCGGTCAGCCCGCTGCTCGAGGACGTGTCCGACTGGTCGACCGAGCGCCGGATGCGCCGGTATCAGGTGGAGGCCGTACCGCTGGGCAAGGAGGCGGTGGGCAAGGCCCTGCTCGACGCCGGTGTCGCCGCCGACGAGCTAGGCCTGTTCGCGGTCTGCTCCTGCACCGGATACGCCACCCCCGGGCTGGACATCCTGCTGGCCCGGGACATGGGCATGTCACCGTCGGTGCAGCGGTTGTTCGTCGGGCACATGGGCTGTTACGCGGCGTTGCCCGGGCTGGGCGCGATCAGCGACTTCGTGGTCGCCCGGGGCAAGCCCGCCCTGCTGCTCTGCGCCGAGCTGACCAGCCTGCACATGCAGCCGGCGTCGACCCGGGCGGACATCCAGCAGATGGTGTCGCACGCGCTCTTCTCCGACGCCGCCGCGGCGGTCGTGGTGGTTCCGGACGTACGGCCGGACGGGTGGGAGGTGGTCGAGACGACGGCACTGACCGACACCACGACCGCCGACCACATGACGTGGGAGGTGACCGACCTCGGCTTCCGGATGGGGCTGTCGCCGCAGGTGCCGAAGGTGCTGTCGCTGCACGTCCGGGCGATGGTCGACGACCTGCTGTCACGGCACGGGCTGACCGTCGGCGACGTGGACGGCTGGGCCGTGCACCCGGGCGGGCCGAAGATCCTGGACGTGGTGGCTGAGCAGCTCGAACTGCCGCCGTCGGCGATGGCCGAGTCGCGGGGCGTGCTATCGGCGTACGGCAACTGCTCCTCGCCGACCGTGCTGCTGGTGCTGGACGCGCTGCGCCGCCGGCCGAACCCGCCGCGGCGGGTGCTGATGCTGGCCTTCGGGCCCGGGCTGACTCTCTACGGAACCCTGCTGAAGCGGCCTACGCTGGCCGGGTGACCGGCGCGCGGGCCCGCGGAGTGGTGCTCTACGCGCTGGCCGCTGCGCTGCTGCTGGGTGGGGCGTTCTGGTACGTCCGGGCGGCGCCGGCCGGGACGAAAACGGACCCGCGGGTGGCCGGCTGGCGCGAGGCCGCCGGTCGTCTGCTGCCCGACCGGCAGCGGCAGATCACGTCGGGCACGATCGTCATGTCCGGCGGGTCCTCGACCCAGCGGACGCAGGCGGTCACGGGCGGTTCGTACGCGCTGTCGATGATCTGCCTGGGCGATCACGGAGCGGTACGGGTCCGGCTGAGCGGCAAGGGCTACGACTCCGGCCGGGCGGTCCCGTGCGCCGCGTCGCCGCAGGCCGTGACGGTGACCGTCGGCCTGGCCGACCAGTTCTTCATGCTGGTCGACGCCGAGACCGACACCACCACCGCCGTCTTCCGCTGGCGCCTCGACCGCGCGAACGGCTTCTGATTCACGGTGTCGGGCCGCCTGCCCAGAGCTTCGGGGAGAGCAGCGTGGTCGTCTCGATCGGTGGCAGCCCGTCATCGAGACCTCGCAGGCGTTGGTAGATGCCGCGCATGTCGCTCCTGCTCGAGATGAACCCGCCGGCGACGGCACGTTCCAGGACTGTCCGAGTGTTGATCAGCTTGATGGCTCCGACCGCGTTGTCGGCGTGCCGGAGACGATTCAACCGGCGGATCTCGGAGCTGGCGAGCCTTGCTCCCCCTCCGTCATCGATGAGCACGATCACCGTCGAGCCCGACTCGGCGGCGACGACGGCATGGGCGACCACCATCGTCTCGCCCAGGTCCTTCGGGCGGTTCAGGCGCTCGAAAATCGGTTGCTGGGCGATTCTGCTCACGGTTCGGGTGAGGGCGGGTTCGGGGTCGTCGGGGAGGATCCGGATCCAGTCGGGCGTCAACCTCCGCCACACCGCTTCCGCGCCGCGGAAGCGGGCATCGTGGCGAGCCTTGCGAAGAACCTCCTGCTCAACGCACTCCGGTGCGCTGATTCTGCCCAGCGTGCCGATGAGTAGTCGTTCGTTGTTGATCGAGAAGAAGTTCAAGCTGGGGCCGGCATCGATGATCGGCGGGTGGGTCATGGATTTCGCGGCCCCGCATCGCGATCTCCGTCCAAGCCGGTCAAGTCGACGTCGACCGGCGGTAGGTCGGCGGGATCTGACCAGGTCACGTCGTGTTCGTGGGGCATGACGCCGGCGTCGCGGAGTTCCGCCTCGGCGTGTGCGGTTGTGATGCCGCGCAGGCTCGCGATGGCCTGGGCGGACACCACTCCCTCGATGTAGCCCTGGATCGCGCGACTGAGCAGCCGTTGCGGCGCCCGCCGCTGATTCGAGTCCGCTTGGAGCGCGTGATACCGGTCGCTCCAGCCGAACCGGGCGGCCAGCTGAGGTGCCGTTGTCGGGCGCCAGTCCTGCTTCGTTGCGGAGTCGATGTACCCGGCCTGCTCCATGGCAATGGCCGCGAGCGCCGGTGACACGAGGAACCGCTGCACGACCGCGGACAGCGTGGACGGGCTCGCCGGCCGGACCGGTCCGAGAAGCTCCCGGAGACCTTGCTGCGGGATGAGCAGATGTCGGGCGAAGGCGTCGGCCCGGATCTCCATCGGTGACCGATCGCTCCAGTTGCCGGAAGCTTCGTCGACCCAGTCCTCGAACAGCACATGACCGAGCTCATGGGCGAGGGTGCTGCGTTGCCGCATGGGCCGGGTGGTGCGCGCAACACCGATGATCACGGCGCCCCGTCGGGAGTCTCGCATCGTCATGCCATGCTCGTCGGGCCCGGCATCGAGGACGGCGACATCGATGTCTGTGGCCTGCTCGATGAGGGTGGCGAGATCGCCCAGCGGCTGGTGGCCCAAGCGGTGCTGCGCACGGAAGCGATCGGCCGTGCCTCGCCCGTCGGCTTCGGATGTCACCCGTCACCGCCGCCAGACCATGACCGGAACGGCCTGCTCGTCGAGGTAGTTGTTGAGCTCCAGGAAATGCAGCAACGCGGTTCGCATGCTCTCCATGTCCGTGCCGTTCGTGGCCCGGGCGGCGCACTGAACGCGGTCAGCCACGCCTTCGGCGCCTGAGAGCTCGGCCACGGTGTAACCGGTCGCCCACGCGATCGCCATAAGCTCGGGCAGTTTCGCCACTCGATCCCCGGAGATGATCCGCGAGAGCGTGGGCTGGGAGATGCCCGTCGCGTCGGACAGCGAACGCTGGCTCAGCTGTGCCGTCGTGAGGGCCCGATTGATCAACGTGCCCGTATTCATCATGGCCACCATCCCGCCCCCGACTGAATCACGAATGAAGTACGTGATTCAGTCTACGCGATGGGGCTCGACGCTGGTGATCCTTGAGGCTGAGTCAGAGACGGGCCAGGTACGGCCGGAGGTCCTCGACCGAGCTTGTGCGCGCGTACCTCTGGATGATCGTGCCGGAGCGGTTCACCAGCAGCGCGGCGGCGGTGCCGTCGGGAGTACCGAGTTTCAGGTCGGTGCGCAGTTCCCCGGTCGGGTCGCGAAGGGCGCGGACGGTCTTGCCCTGCGCCTGGGGTGCGGCGCCGGTGGCCGGGGGCTGACCGGTGGCCGCCGGTGTGGTGGCGCCCGACACGACCGTGACGACCGCGATGTCCTGGCGTACGGCCGCGATCGTGTCGGAGATCAGCTTGGCGCAGTCGCAACTGTCGGTGACCAGCACAACCGCCGGCAACGTGCCCCGCAACGACACGTGGTTGCCCCCGCGGTCGAGGAGATCAAGGGCGGGCAGCTCGTCGGCGTTGTCCTCGGTCTTGTCGGCCGTGCGCTGGACCGCGGGCGTGCGCGGCGACCCGGGCCACGCCGACGCGAAGAGGCTGGCCACGGTGACCAGAACGGCCATGGCGATGATCAGGACGGGCGCGCGAACCCCGGCCGCGGCGAAACGGCGGAGCCGGCGGACCCCGGGGCGGGCGGCGAATCGCTGCCAGCGGGTCGGCGGACCGGACCGGCGCAGCTCGGCCTGCACCGCGGCGACCTCGTCGGACAGTTCCGACAGATCGTCCGGGATGACGATGACGCCCCACTCCTCGGGGAGGTCGGGCAGGTCGTCGAACGAGCCCTCGTCGGATGGCCAATCACCGTTGTCGCCTCGACTGCCCACGCGCTCACCCTCCCCCCTGCCGACCAGTCTCGCGTCGATCGGGGACCTGCGTCCACCCTCTCTCACCGCGCGCCCAACCGCCAGTACCGGGAGGTTCCGGTCGTCAGCGATGAGCTTGACCTCACAAAAGCGACCGGACCGGAATTTCGGACTCACCCGGGCGAGCTCCGCAGAAGCCGTCATGAGTTCGTCACTCACCGTGACCGAGGCAGCTTTACCCGCTCCTGTCAAGCGGGAGAAAGACCTCTCACAGGCCCTCTGAGCTGCACTAACAGTCACGGCCAGGGTGAGACAACGCTGCCCTGGCGTGTTACCCTAGACACAGCGAAAGGGGTTTCGAACCTATGGTTTTCAGTGTCGGCGAGACCGTTGTTTACCCCCATCACGGGGCCGCACTCATCGAGGCAATCGAGACTAGAACGATTAAGGGCGTGGAGAAGAAGTATCTCGTCCTCCGGGTCGCCCAAGGTGACCTGACTGTTCGAGTGCCCGCTGAGAACGCCGAGATCGTCGGCGTGCGCGAAGTGGTCGGCGAGGAAGGCCTGGGCAAGGTCTTCGATGTCCTCCGCGCACCGCACACCGAGGAGCCGACCAACTGGTCGCGGCGCTACAAGGCGAATCTCGAGAAGCTGGCCTCGGGTAACCCGCTGAAGGTGGCCGAGGTCGTTCGGGACCTCTGGCGTCGTGAGCGCGAGCGTGGGCTCTCGGCCGGCGAGAAGCGCATGCTGGCGAAGGCGCGCGACATCCTCGTCGGCGAGGTGGCCCTTGCCGAGAAGAGCACCAAGGACGAGGCCGAGGTTCTTCTGGACAAGGTCCTCACCGAGGCCTGATCCGCGAACATCTGCACGCAGCACCCCTCAAGACAGGACCGCGACGTGACCGCGCAGCTCAATGCTCGCGGTGACGTCGCGGTCCTCGTCATGGGCGCTGGTTCCGGTGTACGCCTGGGTCCCGGCGCCCCCAAAGCCCTCCGCCTGGTGGCCGGTGAGCCGCTGCTCGTGCACGCCGTCCGGCGGGTGGCGGCGGCGCCGTCGGTCCGGCTGATCGTGGTGGCCGCGCCGGCCGGCCAAGAAGCAGCCGTTCGAGCGCTGCTCGCCCCGATCGCCCCGGTCACCGTCGTGGCCGGCGGGGCCGAACGGCAGGAGTCGGTGTCCCGGGCCCTCGCCGCCGTCCCGCTCGACGTCGCCATCGTGCTGGTGCACGATGCGGCCCGCGCGCTGACCCCGCCGGAGCAGGTCGAGGCAGTGGCCGCTGCGGTGCGGGCCGGGCGGCCGGCGGTCATCCCGGTGCTGCCCGTGGTCGACACGATCAAGGAGGTGGCGCCCGGCGGCGACACCGTCCTCGGCACCGTCGACCGGTCGGTGCTGCGGAGCGTGCAGACGCCGCAGGGGTTCCGGCACGAGATCCTGGCCGCGGCGCACCGTTCGGGGCTCGACCCGCACACCGACGACGCCGGCATGGTGGAGAAGGCCGGGGTGACGGTCACCTGCGTACCGGGCTCGGACCTGGCGATGAAGATCACCCGGCCGGTCGATCTGGTGCTGGCCGAGGCACTGCTGGGGACCGCGACGTGATGGCGCCGCGGGTCGGCATCGGCACGGACGTCCACGCATACGCCCCGGGCGAGCCGCTGTGGGTCGCCGGGCTGCACTGGCCGGGGGAGAACGGGCTGGCCGGGCACTCCGACGGCGACGTGGCCGCGCACGCCGCCTGCGACGCGCTGCTGGGCGCGGCGGGACTCGGTGACCTCGGCAGCAATTTCGGCACCGACCGGCCGGAGTGGGCGGGTGCCGCCGGGATCGCGTTCCTGGCCGAGACGGCCGCCCGGGTCCGGACGGCCGGCTTCGTGGTGGTCAACGTGTCGATTCAGGTGATCGGCGTACGACCGAAGATCGGCCCGCACCGTGACGAGGCTCAGAAGGTCCTGTCCGACGCGGTCGGAGCGCCCGTGTCGGTCTCGGGCACGACCACCGACGGTCTTGGACTCACCGGCCGCGGCGAAGGTCTGGCCGCGATCGCGGTGGCCCTCGTCGCGCCGGCCTGACGGTCGCGGTAAGAGGCTGACGGCGACAGCGCGAGTGCGCCGTCGCCGTCATCAAGAGGTTGTCGGTCAGGAGCCGTCGGCGCCCGACTGAAAGGCGTCCTCGTCCGCGTCGTCCTCGCCCACCGGGACGCCGTCGGAGTCGCGGGACGCGCCGCTCAGATCGACGTCGGCGCCGGATCGGGCCGCGTCGGCCTCGGCGTCGGAGCGACCCACGGTCGTACCGGAGTCCGGGGTGTCGTTCTCGTCGTCGACGGCGTCCGCTCCGACAGCGGCGGCCAGCGGCAGACCCTGCGGTGATGTGGTCATGATTCCTCCTTCTCCATCAATGCGAATGCCCATCGGCCGGGTCGGCACACCCCGTTTGCGAAAACGCTTTCACTGTTCGCCTAGGCTCGAATCGTGTCCGCCACCCCGTCCCCGTCGCCGTCTTCGGAGCCGGAGACCACGCCGGAGGAGTACCGGCAGCGCGCGCTGCTGCTCGCCGACCTGGGCCGGTACGACGAGGCGGCCGGGGATCTCGCGGCCGGGCTGAGCACCGCCCCGGAGGACGCCGCCCTGCTGGCCACGCTGGCCCGGCTGCATCTGGCCGCCGAGCAGCCGGCCCCGGCGCTGCACGCGGCCGAGCGGGCCGTCACGGCCGCGCCGGACACGATCGACCCCCTGGTGGTACGGGCGATGGCGCTGACCGACAGCCGGCGCTACGGCGACGCCGCCACCGTCGCCGGGGGCATCCTGCGGCGCTGGCCCGAGGATCCGTACGCCCAACGCACCGGCGCCGCCCTGCTCAGCGAGTCGCGCAACGGCCAGGCCGCCCTGAACGCCGCGTGGCACGGGGTGCGGATCGCACCCGACGAGGCTGAGGCGCACCTGGTCCTGGCGGTGGTCGCGGCCCGGCTGCGGTTGTTCGACCTGGCCCAGCGGGCGTACTCGGAGGCGCTCGACCTGGACACCGCGATCGGCGACGCGCAGACCGACGTGGGGATCGTCCGGCTGGAGCGCCGGCGGTGGGCCAAGGCCCTGGAGGAACTGGCCGACGAGGCCGCTCTGGGCGGCACCGAAGGAACCAGCGGCGGCGAGAACGGCGGCGGCGGCGCAAACGGCGGCGGCGGCGAGAAAGGCGGCGGCGAGGAAGTCGTCGAGGCGAAAGCGCCCGGGTCGTATCCGTCGCCGTTCCCACGGCCGTACCGGATGCCCGAGCCGGGGGATGCCGTCTCCGTCGACGGTCCGGATGAGGACACCGCGCCGCCCCGGAGACGTGCCTCGGACCGGAACCGCCGCGCGGCCGACGCGTTCGCACCCCCGCCCGTCCATCAGCCCCAGCTGTCGGCGCGGCAACCGCCGGGGGAGTCGGAGTCCACCATCCGGCAGGCGGTCCTCTACGGCGCCAACGCGACGCTGGTCGCCTCGCTGCTGACCGCCGGCATGACGCTGGCCAGCCACGGAGCGGCCCGGGTGTGGGCGGGCACGATCGGCGTGATCATCCTGGCCGCGGTGCTGATCTGGCTCGGCCGCCACCTCCACGAGTCGGTCGCGGCGGCCCTCGGCCGGGACCGGCGGTCGGCGCTGGCGGCCTACGCGACGTTCCTGGCGCCGGTCGGGCTGGTCGTCTTCGCCGCCGTGGGTGGTCTGATCCCGTTGGGGGCCGGCCTGGTGCTGGCCGTACTGGCCGAGATCGTGGTGCTGACCCGCCGCTGAGCCTCAGCTCGCGGACACGGACCGGCCGTTGTGGGCCGGCACATCTGGAGTGGTGAGCCAGGAGCCCACGGCCGGCACCGCCACCACGCCGGACCGGACCAGGCGCGGCGTGCGGGCGGCCAGCGCCTCGCGGGTCGCGGCCTCGGCCCGGTCGGCCGTGCCCAGCACGTCCAGCGCCAGCAGGGCCGCGCCGACCACCGGCGGGGCGCTCAGCACCGACACCGTGACCGCCGGCGCCTGGGCCCGGGCGCCGGCCAGGACCTGGGCGTGCAGCTGCGGATGCTGCGCCTGGAGCACGCCACCGCCGAGCACCAGGGCGTGCGCCGACGACAGCAGGCCGAGCCGGCTCGCGGCCACCCGGTGCTGAGCCAGAACCTCCTCCGACTGCCGCCGGATCAGCCCGCCGGCCACCTCGTCGCCGGCGGCGGCCACCGCGAACAGCACCGGCGCCAGCGAGTGGATCGACTCCATCGGCAGCTCACCCAGGTGCAACGCGATGCTGACGTCCTCGACCGTACGGCGGGAGAAGTGCGCTGCCACCGCCGCCGACAACGCCGTGGGCGCGCCGCGCCCGTCCTCGCCCCGCACCGCCAGGCGCAACGCGTGATCGGCCAGGTCGTGGCCGCCACCCCAGTCGCCGGAGATCGGGCCGAGCGCGGGGAACCGGGCGGTCCGCCCGTCGGCGGCGCGGCCGACGCAGTTGGTGCCGGCGCCGCAGACCACGACCACCGCGTCCGGCATGGACGTGCCCGCCCGCATCAGCGCGAAGCAGTCGTTGTCCACCACCGTCCGGCGCGCCCAGGCGCGGCCCGCGACCGTGGCCTGGAGGCGCTCGACCTCCATCGGCAGGTCGGCACCGGCCAGGTAGGCCGAGATCAAGTCGATCTCCGCGCCGGCGTCCAGTCCGGCGTCGGCCCGGGCCGCGGCGACGAGGGTGTCCAGTGCGGTCATGGACTGGGCCAGCCCGACCACGTGGGGCGAGACGGTCGGCCCGCGGACGAAGCCCAGCACCTCGCCCTCGGCCGTGCCGAGCACGACGTCGGTCTTGGAGTTCCCGCCGTCGACGGCCAGATAGAGCGCTCTCATCGAGCCCACGCCAAATGCTCGCGACCGGCCGCGATGAGCTCGTCGGCGAGGGTGTCCGCGTACTCGTGCTGCCCGATCAGCGGGTGGGCCAGCAGCGCCCGGTAGACCCGGTCCCGCCCGCCGCGCAGCGCGGCGTCGATGGCCAGTTCCTCGTACCCGGAGACGTGCGCGATGAGGCCGGCCATGTCGGGGGCGAGGGGCGCGACCGGCAGCGGCACCGGACCGCCGGGGCCGGCGGGCCCGGACACCTCGACCACCGCCTGGTCGGACAGGAACGGCAGCAGGCCGTTGTTGCGCACGTTGACCGAGTGGACGCTGTCCGGGTCGTGGCCGTACAGCGAGGCCAGCAACCCGACGGCCGCCTCCGAGTAGAATGCGCCACCGCGCTCGCCGAGGAGCGCTGGCTTCTCCTCCAGTGCCGGATCGCGGTACATGTCCAACAGTGTGGCCTCGATTTCGGCGACCCGCTGCCCCCGGGTCGGCTGACCCTTCTCCGACCGTACGACCTGATCGTGATTGTAGAAATAGTTCAGGTAGTAGGACGGCACGCTGCTCTGGAGGCGAAGCACCTCGGGCGACATCTCGACCTCGTCGGCCAACTCGGCCAGATGGGACGCGAGGAGGCCGGGGAGCCGGTCGACACCGTCCACGTAGACCGCGCGCTCCCAGGTCAAGTGGTTCAGGCCGACGTGGTCGAGCACGACCTTCGACGGCTCGACGTCGAGCATCCGGGCGAACCGCCGCTGGAAGCCGATCGCCACGTTGCAGAGTCCGACCGCCTTGTGCCCGGCGTCGAGCAGCGCCCGGGTCACGATGCCGACCGGGTTGGTGAAGTCGACGATCCACGCACCGGGCTTGGCGCGGTCGCGCACCCGGGCCGCCACGTCGAGCACCACCGGAACGGTCCGCAGCGCCTTGGCCAGACCGCCGGCGCCGGTCGTCTCCTGCCCGACGCAACCGCAGACCAGCGGGAACGTCTCGTCACTGATCCGCGCGGTCTGGCCGCCGACCCGCAGCTGGATGACCGCGGCGTCGACATCGGTCACGCCCGCGTCCAGATCGGTGGTCCAGCTGATCCGGCCGGGGTGCCCGTGGTGCCGGAAGATCCGCTGGGCGAAGGCTCCGACGATCTCCAGCCGGTCCGCGGCCGGGTCGATCAGCACCAGCTCGGACACCATCGAGCCGAGCCGGGCGAACCCGTCCACCAGTTCCGGCGTATACGTCGACCCGCCTCCGACGACAGCGATCTTCACCTGGTCATCCCTTCAATCCGGCCGGGTACGTCGATCAGCTGTCGCGGATGGACGTGATGAGGGCGTCGCGGACCGCGGTGAGTCCGGCGTCGAGCGCGCCGAGCAGCACCGCGTCGTCGTCGATGGCGGTGACCGCGATCGTGCTCTCCAGCGGCGCGGCGCGCAGGATCGCGCTGTTCACTGCGGTCAGCAACGTCTGGCCGCCGGCCTGGGCGACCTGACCGGCGAGCACCACGAGCGAGGGGTCGAGCACGGCGATCACCGCGGCCAGCCCGACCGAGACCCGGTCGGCCAGCTCACCGAAGAAGCCGCCGTACGCCTCCGGGTCGGCGGCGGCGTTGGTGACCACATCCAGAGGCGTACGGCCGGGTACGCCGCAGTCGTGCGCCAGCGCGAGCACCGCCGGGCCGCCGACCAGGTTCTGCAGATCGACCTTGCTCTCGGTGGAACCGGGCGTGTAGAGCGGCATGTAGCCGATCTCGCCGGCGCCGCCGCGGGCGCCGCGCATCAAGGTGCCGCCGATGTCGATGGCCAGGCCGAGGCCTTCCTGACCGAGCCAGAGCAGCGCAAAGCCGTCGGCGTGGCGGGCCACGCCCCGGCGGCGCTCGGCCACGGCGGCCAGGTTCACGTCGTTGTCGACGCCGACGTGCGTGCCCAGTGCCCCGGCGATCTCCGGTACCAGGCCGGGCCGCCCGAAGCCGTGCACCTCCACGTGCCGGATCGTCTCGGCCCGGGCGTCGTACGAGCCGGTGACGCCGATCTGCACGTGCTTGACCTTGTCGGCGGTGACGCCCGCGTCGTCCCGGAGTGTGGCCACCACGTCGACCAGCGCGGTCTTCGGATCGGTGGCCAGGAAGTCGACACTGCGCTCGATGCGGGCCCGGACCGCGCCGGTCAGATCGCACATCGCCGCGGTCACCGACGGGCCCAGGCTGGCACCGATGTCGCGGACGGACACCGCGGCGGCGTAGGCGGCGTCGGGGTTGGCGGCGTAGATCTCCGCGTTCGGACCGGGCCGGCCGCTGTTGTGCCCGACCACCGAGACCAGGCCGGCATCGGTCAGGCGGCGCAGCACCTCGGAGATCGTGGGGGTGGAGAGCGCGGTGAGCTGCCGCAGGTCGGCGCGGGTGAGCATGCCGGGTTCGATGAGGTGCGACAGGGCGGCGCTCTCGTTCATCGCGCGGAGCAGCTTGGACGAACCGGCCAGCCGCGACACGATGACTCCCCCCGATAGGCAAATAAGCTAACAATTAGCACGGACGGTAGGCGGACCGTTCGTGCCTGTCAAGGGCCAGTTTCGTCGATCAGATCGTCCTGAACAGCACTGGATATTGTCAATCGAGAAGAATTGATAAGGCACTTTAACTGACGCAGCGTCACCTCGGTCGCGACGCGCTGGCCCCGCGCCACCCGGCGTCGCTCCGGCTCCCCATGCGCCATCCCCACCCTGCGAGGAGCGCCATGTCTTTCCCTCGCAAGAGGACGATCGCAGTGCCAACGGCGCCGCGGTCCAGTTGTACGACTGCAACGGCACCGGCGCGCAGAAGTGGACGGTGTCCAACCGCCCTGGTCACCATCCCGACAAAACCGTCCAATGTGCTCGCCAACTACCTGCCGGCGCTGCGCAAGGTCAACAACACCGATTCGCACGCCGGGCTGGACCCGGCGTTCGTGGCCGACTGGCGGACGGGCAGTTCGCCTACTACGACGCGTCCGTCATGCACGGCTACCACGGGATGCGCTCGGGCTCGGTCGGCAACACCTCGGCGACGTTCACCATCGCCGGACGCTAGACCCGGATGTACGGCGGGACTCGGGCCGCGTAGCGCTCGACGAAGAAGCCGCGCCACCGGTTTCCGTCGCTGCCCTCGATCGCGGAGTGCTCCGGGTCGTACGCCGTGCGCAGCGTGAGGACGTCGGCGCGCCGGCCGTACCGGTTGTCCCAGATCAGGATCCGGGTGTCCGGCCCGTCCTCCTCGTATCCGTACGCGACCACCTGGTGATCGCCGGACAGCCCGTCCATCGTCTTGGCCTGGGTCAGCGCCAACGGCTGCGGTGAGCCGGCGTCGAGCAGCGCCTCGACCCGGGGCAGTTCCTCCTCCCGCACCAGCTTGGCCAGCGTCCTGCGGTTGAACGGCGTTCGCTGGTCGGGAATGCGCATGAACAGCACGAGCTGTTCCCAGTTGTCGATCATGCTGGTCCGCATCCGGTCGTGGATGTAATCGCCGAACGGTTCGCCGTCCGGCGGCAGCTTCTCCGTTGCCGGAACCGGAACGTGGGCGTGCCAGTGATCGAGGGCGGCGAAGACCATGCCGCCGCACCGGCCGCGCGTCTCGTGGATCGGGACGCGGGCGATGCTGCACCGATTGGTGAACGTGTTGGGGAACGCGAACGCGTCGCGCGCCGGATCGAATGACACCCGCATTCACTCAGTGTCTGCCCGCGCGACACCTTTTGTTCCTGTGTATCAGCTGGCTGTTCCGGTCATTGAAGCATCCGGCCGTGGGCCCGAAATCCAGGCCGACGGTCAGCGCGACGTGGTTGACTCCGGCGAAGTTCGGCATCAGCGGTTCCACGTCCAGGCGTAGCCGGTGTCCTCCACCGACAGCGCGGCCTCGCACAGATCCAGCGGCCGGAACGTGTCGATCATGACGGCCAGCTCGTCGAAGAATTCGGCGCCGATCGCCCGCTCGACCGCCCCCGGCTGCGGACCGTGGGTGAAGCCGGACGGGTGCAGCGAGATCGACCCCTGCTCGATGCCGGAGCCGCGGCGGGCCTCGTAGTTGCCGCCGGTATAGAACATCATCTCGTCGGAGTCGACGTTGTGGTGGTTGTACGGCACCGGGATGGCCAGCGGGTGGTAATCGACCTTGCGCGGGACGAACGAGCAGACCACGAAGTTCGGGCCCTCGAACGTCTGGTGGACCGGCGGCGGCTGGTGCACCCGGCCGGTGATCGGCTCGAAGTCGGAGATCGAGAACGCCCACGGGTACAGGCACCCGTCCCAGCCGACCACGTCGAACGGGTGGTGGGCGTAGACGTGCCGGGTCCAGCCGGCTCGGTGCTTGACGTACACGTCGACGTCGGTGCCGTCCATGGTCAGCGTCGAGGACGGGCCCCGTACGTCCCGCTCGCAGTACGGCGAGTGCTCGAGGAACTGGCCGCGGACCGACAGATAACGCTTCGGCGGCCCGATATGCCCGGTGGCCTCGATGATCAGCAGCCGTACGGCCGGCTCGGGCACGATCCGGTGCACCGTCGAGGTCGGGATGATCACGTAGTCGCCGGCGCCGACGGTCAGCGCGCCGAACGTGCTCTCCACGGTGGCCCGGCCGGACTCGACGTACAGGCACTCGTCGCCGACCGCGTCCCGGTAGAGCGGGGACGGCTGGTCGGCCACCACGTAGGAGATCCGGACGTCGCCGTTGGCCAGCAGCGGGTGCCGGCCCAGGACTGCGTCGCCGGACCCGGCGTCGAGCTTGTGGGTCTTCAGGTGCCGCGGCTTCAGGGGCAGATTGGGCGATTGCACGGTGGGCGGAGGTTCGTACACCTCGGCCGCGGAGATCGCCGTCGGCGGGTGCCGGTGGTACAGCAACGACGAGTCGGAGGAGAAACCCTCCTGGCCCATCAGCTCCTCGGCGTACAGGCCGCCGCCGGAATCGCGGAACTGGGTGTGCCGCTTCCGGGGGACCTCACCGACACTTCGGTAGTACGGCACCGTTGCCTCCCACCTGGGTTGTTGTCCGGTTCTTGCAGCGTCCATTAGGTTCGAATTTGTGTCAACGATGGTGCCACCGCTGCTCGCCGGGCTCGTCGACGACGCCTCCGTGCTCCCACCCAGCACGCTCGGGGTGCCCGAGGCGGTGGCCGCGTTCGACCAGCACCGCGGGAGCTGGTACGGCGACCTGGTCGGCACGTTCCTGCTCCCGGCGTCGCTGGCCTCGATGGCGCCGCCGCTGTCCGGGCCGCCTCTCTGCCTGATCGGGGACACCGGGATCGGGCCGCTGCCGGCCGCGCTGGCCAAGCTGCGCGGGGCCGGCGCCGAGGTGCGGCAGATCGAGGCGGCGGTGGCCCGCCGCGGGGAGGATCCGCAGCCGGGTCTGGCCGATCTCCGCCGGCTGGCCGAGGAACTGGCCGACACCGACGTGTACGCCGAGATCCCGCTCAGCTGGGGTCTGCTGTCGGCCCTCGACGCGGCCGCCGCTGCCCGGACCGCCGGGGTGCGGTTCTCGGCCAAGATCCGGGTCGGCGGGCTGGCCGCCGAGCTGTTCCCGACGCCGGTCGAGCTGGCCGCGGTGATCTGCGCCTGCCGCGACCGGGATCTGCCGTTCAAGATCGCCGCCGGGTTGCGGCACGCGCTGCGCCACACCGACCCGGAGACCGGCTTCACCCATCACGGTTTCCTGAACGTGCTGGTCGGAGTGGGGACGGCGATGGAGGGCGGGGACGTGGCCGAGGTGGCCGAGGTGCTGGCCGCGACCCATCCCGTACCGCTGGTGGAACCGGCCCGGGCCAGGCGCGACGCCGCGCGGCCGTTGTGGGTCGGCTTCGGGTCGGCCTCGGTGCTCGAACCGCTCACCGAGCTGATCCGGCTCGGCCTGGTCAACGGCGGTTTCGAGTGACGCTGTACGGCCTGGACAACCTGCCGTACGGGGTGTTCAGCCGCGCTGACGGGGTGCACCGGATCGGTGTCCGGCTGGGTGATTCCGTCCTCGACCTGGCGGCGGCCGTGGACGACGTGCCCGAGCTGCGGGCGCCGACCCTCAACCCGTTCCTGGCCATGGGCCGGCCGTCGTGGACGGCGATTCGTGAGCGGGTGGCCGGGCTGATCGCGTCGTCGCCTCTCGTGCCGCTGACCGAGGTGAGGTTGCACCTGCCGTTCGAGGTAGCCGACTACGTCGACTTCTACTCGTCCGAGCAGCACGTACTGAGCGTCGGGCAGATCCTCCGGCCGCAGAGTCCGGGCCTGCAGGCGAACTGGAAACGCCTGCCGGTGGGCTATCACGGCCGGTCGGGCACGGTCGTGGTCTCCGGCACGCCCGTCGAGCGCCCGTCCGGCCAGCTCGCCGACGGGGTGTTCGGGCCGACGGCCAAGCTGGACATCGAGGCCGAGGTCGGATTCGTGGCCGGCGTCGGCGGCC
This sequence comes from uncultured Actinoplanes sp., assembly GCA_964236515.1. Lineage (GTDB taxonomy): Bacteria > Actinomycetota > Actinomycetes > Mycobacteriales > Micromonosporaceae > Actinoplanes. The sequence goes on along the minus strand of CAXSDA010000018.1, from coordinate 128,671 downwards.
GGCGGTTGCGGACCGATCAGTTCGCCGCGCACGTGTTCGGGATGGTGCTGGTCAACGACTGGTCGGCCCGGGACATCCAGGCGTTCGAGTACCGGCCGCTCGGCCCGTTCCTGGGCAAGTCGTTCGCCACCTCGATCTCGCCCTGGGTGGTGCCGCTGGAGGCGCTGGCCGCCGTCCCGCCGCCCGGCCAGGACCCGGTGCCGGTCGACTATCTGCAACCGACCGGAGTCGGCTTCGACCTGCGGCTGACCGTGGACTGGAACGGCACCCGGGTGTCCGAGCCCCCGTTCGCGAGCATGTACTGGACGCCGGCCCAGCAGCTGGCCCACCTGACGGTCAACGGCGCCTCCGTCCGTACGGGCGACCTGTTCGCCTCCGGGACCGTCTCCGGCCCGGACCGGGCCACCCAGGCCGGGTCGCTGATGGAACTGACCTGGAACGGCACCGAACCGGTCAAGCTGGCCGACGGCTCGGTCCGCGGCTGGCTAGCCGACGGCGACACGATCACCATCGGCGGTACCACCCCCGGCCGGGACGGCCCGATCGGCCTGGGCGAGGTCTCCGGTACGGTCCTGCCCGGTCGATGACCACCGGTGTGGTGTCTCGTTGTCAGCCGGTGATTGATGCGAGTGCGACCGGCCCGCAGTCATCCGAGGCGCCGTAGCGCTGTCTCGACAGCGACCTCGACCCGGGACGTCATGCCGGGCACATCGACGGGACGGCGCCCAGCGACCTGACCACGGATCCACTTCGGTCCGCTGTCGTCATAGTGCAGCAGGGCATACAGGTCCCACCACGGATCGAGAGTCACCCCGGCGATCGACTCGTAGAGCGACCGAAGCTGCTCCGACCACTCGGGCGAGTAGAGCGCGGCCAAGTATCGCCGGCAGTGCCCGACGTCAATCGCGCGCGGCCCCCGATGGATGGAGTTCCAGTCGGTCAGCCCGGTGATACTCCCGCGCGACCACAGCATGTTGACAGGCAGGAGATCGCAGTGCAGAAAGACGGCAGTGTCCTTCGGCGGCGGCACCGCCATGACACCGAACGCCGCCTTCCACACAGCCGGCTTCTGTGCGTCGACCGGCACCTGAAACCCGCCTAGAGGAGCGATCCAAGAATCCGTCCAGGGTCTGAACATCTTCGCGGGGAGATCGAGGGAATGCAGCCACACGGCAATCTCCGCGATTTTCCTCATCCACGACCGAGGTTCCGCCGGATTGAGGTCGACATGCCCCGGCAACCGTGTCATCAGCAACGATGGCGCGCCCCCCGTCGAAGCACCGGCAACATCAGTGTCCAGGATGCTCGGAACCGGGAGCCCGCTTCCCGCCACCACACCAAGGTTGGCGATCTCCTTCTCCAAGCTCCTCTGCAGGCCAAGCCCGCCCGGGTACTGCCGCAGTACGACGAACGTCCGCATTCCCCGTCGCTCGACGGTCAGCCGATGCACGGCGGAGCAGACGCCACCGGTCAATCGGCGATAGCCGACGATGCGACTGCCCCGACCCGTCGACGCCGCCACCCAGGCGAGGGTCTCCGCGGAGGGCCGACGCTGCCTGAACTTGCCATCCCTCCAGTCGCCGTCGGTCATGAGCGCGAGGCTATTCGTCAGGGGCCAGCGGCGACATGGGTTTTCCGACCCGCCAGAGCTGCTGACCCCGGGACGGTCCGGCTCGTGCCGGCGCTGCTGTTCGGCGGGCCGGCCGCGCGCCGCCGAGGGCGCGCTACGGCGTGACCTGGACGATCTCGCCGCGGCGGCCTGACATACCGTCAGGGGCGTGACGATTCGGGCTGCGTTGCCACTCAGGCCGGGACGATCAGTCGGCGTCGCCGGGGCGATCGTCCTGCTGGTGGTGCTGGCCGCGCTGGCCGGTGTGCGCGTGCTGGCGCCGGCCGAGGTGTCGTACCCGGTGACCGCGCCGATCGGTTCCCGGGCGGTACCCGAGCGCGGGCTGACCGGGCGGCTCGTGGCGGCGCCGCTGATCGTGCAGGGCCGGATCCGGGTGTACGCGAGCAAGCGGATGGTCCGCGCCGACGCCCCGGTGCGGGCGAAGACCACGAACACGCCGGTGTGGTCGTACCGCCGCTGGCCGCAGCAGCTGACCGGGGTCGTCGCCGTCGGGACGACCGTGGTCAGCCGGTGGTCGGACGGTGACCTGGTGGCCCTCGACGGGAACACGGGGCACATCGCGTGGCGGGCCGCGGGGCCGGGCGGCGGCACGTACACCGGCCGGCGGACCGGATCGGCCACCGTCTGGGATCCGCCCGGGCTGCACACGTCCGGCGACCTGGTCGTCGCCGGGAACGGACGGTGGGTGGCCGGCTTCGACGCCGCCACCGGCGCCCAGCGCTGGCAGGCGGCGACGGCCGGGTCCTGCTTCACCACGGCCGGGGGCCAGCTGGTCTGCGGCCGGACGGTCCTCGACGCGGCGACCGGTGCCGCGGTGCCGGGCTGGCCGACCGGCCCGTACGCGCCGGTCGGCTGCGGGGTGGCGGCATCCGGCTGCGGGGGCGTGCGCGACGCGTCCGGGCACGGCTGGCTGACCGGGGTGACGCCGCCGCAGCGGTCGGCCGTGCTCGACCGGCCGTCCGCAACCGTGGCCGGCGGGCTGGTCGTGGACTCGACCGGCGACGCGGTGGTGGCCTGGTCGCCGTTCACCGGCCGGACGGTGTGGCGGTGGGCCGGCGCGGCGACCGTCCTCGGCGGCGGCCCGGGCCGGGTCTACGTGCTCACTGCGGACCGCCTCCTGGTCGGCCTGAGTGCCCGGGCCGGATCACCCCGGGTGTATGGACGAATGGGATCTGAAACCGACGACACCGACTGGACTCCGGGGGGCCGGCAGATCACCGGCACGTACGTGGTGATCGAGCGGATCGGCGACCCCGACCCGGATTCGGTGCATCATCTGTTCTCGGTGGACGCCGACGTCGTCGCCGCCGTCACGTGACCGAGGTCCGGACCCTGCACCGGCCGGCCCTGGCGGTGCTGGCCGCGTCCGCGTTCGTCTATGTGACCGCCGAGACGTTGCCGATCGGGCTGCTGCCCGAGATCGCCGGCGGCCTGCACGTGCCCGAAGCCCGCGTCGGCCTGCTGCTGACCAGCTACGCGCTGGTGGCCGGGCTGTCCACCATCCCGCTGACCGCGGTGACCATGCGGGTGCCGCGGAACCGGCTGATCACGGCCACCGTCGTGGTGTTCGTGGTGTCGCAGGTGGCGGCCGCGCTGGCGCCGAGCTTCGGCCTGCTGGTCGCCGCCCGGCTGATCTGCGCGCTGGCGCACGGCGTGTTCTGGTCGGCGATCGCGCCGGTGGCCGCCCGGCTCGCGCCGCCGGGCCGCAGCGGGCAGGCGACCGCGCTCGTGTTCCTGGGCAACTCGCTGGCCATTGTGCTCGGCGTGCCGCTCAGTACCGCCCTGGGGCAGTGGCTGGGCTGGCGGATCGCGATCGGCGTGCTGGCGCTGGCCGGCGCCGTGTGCGTGGCGGCTTTGACGGCCGTGGTGCCGGTGCTGGACGCGTTGCCCGCCGACCGGGCGGCCGGGGCCGGGGCCCGGCTGCGGGCGTCGGTGACGATCGTCCGGTCCGGGCCGGTGGCGGCCGTCTGCGTGATCACCGCGGTGCTGGTGATCGGGCACTTCGCCGCCTACACCTACATCGCGCCGCTGGTCCGGCGCGACGGCGGCCTGTCCGGGGCCGGGCTCAGTCTGCTGCTGCTCGGGTACGGCGCCGCCGGGCTGGCCGCCAACGCGCTGATGGGCCGGTACGTCGACCGGCGGCCGGGTGCGCTGCTGATCGGCAACGTCACCGCGATCGTGGTCGCGCTGGCCGTGCTTATCCCGGCGCCCGGCCCGGTGCCGACCGTACTCGCGGCCCTGCTCTGGGGCGGCGCCTTCACCGCCACGCCGGTCTGCCTGCAGTCGGCCATCCTGCGGGTGGCGCCGCAGGCCCGGGACGCCGCCTCGGCCGTGTACGTGGTCGCGTTCCAGATCGGCATCGGCGGGGGCGCCCTGCTCGGTGAGCGCCTGGTCAGCGCCGGCCACCTCGCCCTGCTCCCGGTGGTCGGCGGCAGCCTCGCCCTGGTCGCGGTCATCATCGTCGTGGCCGTTCCGCGCGTCTTCCCCCGCGCGATATCCGGTCCGACGTAGACCTCCGAGCGCGACCGCCTCGGTTTCCGGTCCGGTCTCGGGGTGCCGGCGAGTCCGTGGTCGCCTGCTTCGGGTTCCGCACTAATTCGTGTGAGTCCCGGCCCGGCGACCGCTAGCGTCCTCGCCATGCTGATCCGCGACGAACACCCGGCCGACCATGACGCCGTCGGCACCATCCATCGGCGAGCGTTCGGCGGGCCGCACGGCGAGGTGGTGGCGACGCTGGTGGACGCGCTGCGGCAGGCCGACCCGTCGGCGCTGTCCCTGGTCGCGGAGGAGGACGGCGTCGTCGCCGGGCACGTGATGTTCACCCGCTGCCGGCTCGACGCTCCGCCGCGCCTGGTCGACGTGCAGTGTCTGAGTCCGATCGCGGTCGCGCCGGAGCGGCAGCACACCGGCATCGGCCTGGCCCTGATCCGCCACGGCCTGGCCGACCTCGACCGTCGCGGCGTCCCGCTGGTCTTCCTGGAGGGCAACCCGGTCTACTACCGCAAGTCCGGTTTCGAGGCCGCCCACCGGCACGACTTCCGCAGACCCTCGCTGCGCATCCCCGCCGAGGGGTTCCAGGTGATCCGGCTGTCCGCCTACGAGCCGTGGATGACCGGGACCTACGTCTACTCCCCGGTCTTCTGGGACCTGGACTGCGTCGGCCTTCGCGACTAGAGGGCGGCCTCGGCGGCGGCCAGGAACGCGTCGTTCTCCTCCGGGGTGCCGACCGTGACGCGGACGCCGGAACCGGGGAACGCGCGGACGATCACGCCGCGGCTCTCGCAGGCCCTGGCGAACGGCGCCGAACCGTCACCCAGCGGCATCCAGACGAAGTTGGCCTGGCTGTCCGGCACGTCGACGGACAGCTTGCGCAGCGCCCCGGTCAGCCGGTCGCGCTCGGCCACGACCAGGGCGCACCGCCGCCGGACCTCGTCCTCGGCGTCCAGCGCGGCCGCTGCGGCCGCCTGCGCCACCGTGCTGGTCGAGAACGGCGTCAGCACCTTGCGGATGGCCGCCGCCACCTCGGGCGCCGCGACCAGGTATCCGATCCGCAGACCGGCCAGCCCCCACGCCTTGGACATGGTCCGCAGCACGACCACGTTGGGTCGCCCGGCGTACGTCTCCAGCGCGTCCGGCACGTCGTCGTCGGTGACGAACTCGCGGTACGCCTCGTCCAGCACCACCAGCACGTCGGACGGCACCGAGGCGAGGAACCGGTCGAGCCCGTCCCGGCGGACCGCGGTCCCGGTGGGGTTGTTCGGATTGCAGACGAATACCACCCGCGTACGGTCGGTGACGGCCGCCGCCATCGCCCGCAGATCGTGGCCGTGCCCGGCGTCGTTCGGCACCTGGACCGAGGTCGCGGCCGCGCCGGCCGCGATGATCGGGTACGCCTCGAACGACCGCCACGAGTAGACGATCTCGTCACCGGGCAGGCAGGTGGCCTTGATCAGGTGCTCGGCCAGCGCCACCGACCCGCAGCCGGTGACCAGCCGCTCGGCCGGCACGTCGAACCGCGACGCCAGCTTGTCGCGCAACTGCACCACGCCCATGTCCGGGTAGCGGTGCGAGTTGATCATCGCCTCGGCCACCGCCTCGACCACACCCGGCAGCGGCCCGTACGGCACCTCGTTGCTGGCCAGCTTGATCGCCTCGGTCAGGCCGAGCTCGCGGGCCAGGTCGGCGACGTTGCGCCCGGGCACGTAAATGGGCAGCGCATCCAGATCGGAGCGGGTCAGGCGGGTCATCGTTCGCCTCCGGAGGGGTCAGCGGAGCCGGAGCCGGAATGGGCGTCGACGGTGGGACGGTGATGATGGTTGCTCGGCAGCGCGACCACCACGGTCCGCGCCGACCGGTCGTGGAATGCCTGGTGCAGCTTCGAGTCGAACAGCGGGGACAGCGAGTCGCCGAGCTGGGCCAGGAAACCGAGGCCGAGACAGCCCCAGGCCGGCGTCCACAGGCCGAGCCCGGCCCAGCGCCGGAACGCCCGCCCGAACCCGAGCGGCTCCAGGCTCTCCAGCCCGACGACCTTGATCTGCATCACCCGTTTGCCGAGGGTCTGGCCGCGGCTGCCGGTGGCCGGCGCCTCGTAGACCAGCCAGAGCAGGGTGGCGATGATCAACATGGCCCAGATCAGGCCGCTCATCCGGCCGGTGGGTTGCGGTTGCGGGGCGAGCGGGTCGTTCACCGCGGCCTGCAGGGCCGGTTTCATCTCCCGCCACAGCTGATACGCGAACCAGCCGTTCACGATCACGTTCAGCGCCAGGACGGCGAACACGTCGATGATCCGGGCCATCAGCCGCTCGCCCAGGCCGGCCAGCGCGAACCCATGCGGCCGGAGGACGACCGTCCAGCTCGGATGACCCGGCGGCGGTCCCTGGTAGCCGGGCGGCGGCGCCGGATAGCCCGGCGGATACCCGGCGCCGGGCGGCAGACCCGGCCCGCTCCCGGGATAGCCGCCCGCTTCCGGCTGACCGGGATAGCCGCCCGCTCCTCCCGGCTGACCGGGGTAGCCGCCCGCTCCGGGGTAGCCGCCCGCTCCGGGATAGCCGGGATAGCCGGAGGCTCCGGGCTGACCGGGCATCCCCGGCCGGCCCGGCGATCCGGGGAAGCCGGGCGGAACCAGCGGCGACGCCGGAGCCACCGGCGGTTCCGGCTCCTCCTCCGCCGGCGGCCCGTCGGGCGGTGTCGCGTCGGCCGGGATGGCCTTTCCCAGCCAGCCTTCCCCGTCCCAGTAGCGCTGGGTCTCGGGATCGGCCGGGTCCTTGTACCACCCGGCGGGCAGCGAACTCATGGGAAGAACCTTAGCCACCGCCTCCGACACTTCCGGCACTGGTCATAGGTTCCCGCGCCGTTCCTGCTCCCGCTCGATGGCCTCGAACAGCGCCTTGAAGTTGCCCTTGCCGAAGCCGAGCGATCCGTGCCGTTCGATCAGCTCGAAGAACACCGTCGGACGGTCCTGCACCGGTGCGGTGAAGATCTGCAGCAGGTATCCGTCCTCGTCCCGGTCGACCAGGATCTTGCGCTTCTGCAGCTCCTCGATCGGCACCCGGACGTGCCCGATCCGCTCCCGCAGAGCCGGGTCGGAGTAGTACGAGTCGGGCGTGTCCAGGAACTCGAGCCCGGCCGCCCGCATCGCGTCCACGCTGCCCAGGATGTCGTTGGTGGTGACGGCGATGTGCTGGGCGCCGGGGCCGCCGTAGAACTCGAGGTACTCGTCGATCTGCGACTTGCGCCGCGACACGGCCGGCTCGTTGAGCGGGAACTTGACCTTCCGGTGCCCGTCCGCGACGACCTTGCTCATCAGCGCGGAGTAGTCGGTGGCGATGTCGTCGCCGATGAACTCGGCCATGTTGGTGAAGCCCATGACGCGGCCGTAGAACTCCACCCACTCGTCCATCTTCCCCAGCTCGACGTTGCCGACGACGTGGTCCACGGCGGTGAAGTACCGCTTGGCCGGCGGGGCCACGATCGGGTCGCGGGCCACGAACCCGGGCAGGAACGGGCCGTCGTACCCCGAGCGGTCGATCAGGGTGTGGATCGTGTCGCCGTACGTGGCCACGGCCGCCATCCGGACCGTGCCGTGCTCGTCACCGACGTCGTGCGGGGCGGTCACCCCGCGGGCGCCGGCCGCGGTCGCGTGGGCGTACGCCTTGTCCACGTCCGGTACGCCCAGGGCGATGTCGGCGATCCCGTCGCTGTGTGCGGCCACGTGCGCCGCCGCCGCCGCACCGGTGTGCACCGCTCCGGTGATCAGGAACCCGGCCGACCCGCTCTTCAGGACGTACGAGGCGTGGTCGCGGTCGCCCTGCTCGGGCCCGCGGTAGGCCACGCAGGTCATCCCGAACGCGGTGGAGTAATAGTGGGCGGCCTGCTTGGCGTTGCCCACCAGGAACTGCAGGTGGTCGACGCCCGTCACGGGGAAGACGTCGGTGGTCTCGGTCTCGTGCGGCATCGTCTGCGTCATGACATGAGGCTGGGCGTCAAAATCATGCTGGGCAATAGTTCATCGAAATGCTGGTCAGTCTGCACATTCGGTAGAGTCAACGATCACCATGGCTGAACAAGATGTCCACCTTGATACTCTCGACGCCCGGCTGCTGGCGCTGTTGGACACCGAGCCGCGGATCGGGGTGCTCGAGCTCTCCCGCCGGCTCGCCGTGGCTCGCGGGACGGTCCAGGCCCGGCTGGACAAGCTGATCGCCCGGGGCGCGATCCGCGGCTTCGGCCCGGACGTGGACCCGGCCGCCATCGGCTTCGGCGTGACCAGCTTCGTCACCCTGGAGATCAGCCAGCGGTACGGGCACACCGCGGTCGCCGAGCACCTGGCCGATATCCCCGAGGTGCTCCAGGCGCACACCATCACCGGGTCCGGCGACGTGCTGTGCCGGATCGTCGCCCGCTCGAACGCCGACCTTCAACGGGTCATCGACTCGATCGTCGGCTACGAGGGCATCCTCCGGGCGTCGACGATCATCGCGTTGGCCGAGCTCATTCCGTACCGGGTCCAACCGCTGGTCCGGTTCGCCGCATCCGGGGCATAACCGATCGACACGGACTTTCCGGCATCCGGCGGCCCGTCCGTCGATCTCGTTAGCGTGTGGCGTGGCCTCGGGGAACGGGTCGTGGAGAAGCTACGCCGTCGCGGCCGGCGCGGTTCTCGTCGTCCTGGCCACGACCGGGATCTGGAACCCGTTCCCGAAACTGTGGAGCTGGGTGAACACCAGCGCGCCGATCGCCCCGGGCACGTCGCAGTGGCAGCAGCAGTTGTCCGGCAGCCCGCAGAGTGTCATGTTCGCCGACGACACCGCGATCGTCGCGTACCGGACCTCGGTCGAGTCGTACGGCCTGGGTGCGGGTGTCAAGCTGTGGACCGCCGACGCCGACTGGGCCTCGGTGGCCGGCGGCGACAGCCGGGCCGTGGTCGTCACCGGCAAGTTGCTGACCAAGGGTTACCAGGTCCGTGATCCGCGGTCGGACCAGGTGCTGCGCAGCGACACGCTGGCCACCGCGGTCTGGACCTTCCAGGACGCGATCCTCGACCTGCACTGCGTCAAGGGCGGCGACTGCACGCTGACCGCCTGGGACCCGCGCGGCAGCCGCCCGATGTGGACGGTGCCGACCGGGAACATCGGGTTCGTCCTGCACGCGTCGAACCCGGACCTGCCGGACACCCAGCCGCTGACGTCGCCCCAGGTGGCCGGCGACGTGGCCGGGGCGCCGTTCCTGCCCGGCATGCTCGGACTGCCCGACAACGGCCAGGTCTGGGTGGTCGACACCGCCGCCGGCCGGATCGTTCGGACCGTCACCCCGGGCACCGGTCAGCGCGTCGCGGTGGCCGGCGGCCGGATCCTGACGGTGACCGGCACCGCCCAGGACGGCAC
>CAXSDA010000018.1:93743-119148 GCA_964236515.1 uncultured Actinoplanes sp. | reverse complement strand
TGCTACTACTCGCCGACCGCGACCGATCCGCCGTCCGGCGGCACGGTGTGGACGCACGACACGCTGAACCTGCGGACCGCGGAGAACGGCTCGTCCTGCAAGCAGACCCGCGACCCGGCCGGTGGGTCGGACGTGGTGCTCGGCGTCGACCCGGTGGGCCGCCGGGAGCTGATCGCCGCCCACGACGGCCGGGTGCTGTGGCACGGCGACAAGGGCGAGGAGGTGCTGGCGGTGGACGACGGCGCGGCGGTCGTGCGCAGCGCCGACGGCCGTACGGTCCGGGCCGTCACGTTCGGCAGCGGGATCAACTGGCGGCGGGCCGTCGCCGGCGACTCCACGACCGCCGCGCTGGCCCCCGGGGTGGCGATCGTGGCCACGGCGAAACCCGCCCGGATCACCGCCGTCTCCCGGTCGAGCGGCAACGCGCTGGTGGATCTGCGTACGGGCGCGAAGGTCTTCGCCGCCACCGGGACCGGAATGCTTCTCGTGTCCGGCCGGGACATGGCTTACCTGCCCTTCCGGTGATCGCCCCGCTGACCGGGCTATCGGACTTCGCCTCATCCTTTGGTCGTAGCACCCCTCCACCCGCGGACGGAGAGCTGCGCCGAAGGTGGCAGACCCAGCTCGGTGAAAGACCGTCCCGCGGGCGGAGGCCTTCTTACCGCGCCTTCCGTACGGTCGGATCCATGCCCTTCTCGACGAGCCCGGCCTATGACCGGATCCTGACCGACGACCGGAACTATCACATCGTGTTCCTCGTCGTCGGCGGCCTCTTCACGCTTCTCCTGCTGCTCTTCTCCGTGTTCTCCGGGATGCGGTACGGACGGGCGCGCCGAGGCACCTTCGAACGGAGAACCTACTTCTGCTTCGGTACGGTGAGCCTGACGCTGGGGCTGCTGATGGGCGTCGTCTGCTGGGCGAACGTGACCAGCGTGGTCAACCCCCGGCAGACCCTCTCCGGGACGACCTTCTCCCCGGTCGGCGAGAGGTGGCTCCGGTCCGGCCGCGCCCAGCTCTCCCCGCTGCTCCAGCAGGCGATCGACGACCGTCTCGCGTGGCAACGACCCAAGGCCGTCATCTGCGGCATCCTGCTCGTGGCCTTCGTGGCCCTGACCGTGTTCCTCTGGCGAACGCTTCTCCGCCGGTCCGCCACCGGCGAACCGTTCCGGAAACTCGGCGGCGGGCTGATGCGGGTCGCCGGAGTCCTGTCGGCCGCCTCCTGCCTGCTGCTGATGCTGATGGTCATCGGCAACACCGAAGGCGCGCTCGCACCGCTGACTCTGACCGTGATCTACGGCTGACCAGCCGGCCGTCTTCTCGGCCGGCCACGTCTTCCCGGCCGGCCACGTCTTCCCGGCGCGGCGGCGAGTCGACCGGAGGGGTTCGCGCGCGGCTCCAGGACTGGCCTAGAGTTGCCGCTCATGAGTCCCGCCGCCGACTTCGCCTACGCGCCGCTGCTGCCGATCGGGGACGACCAGACGGACTATCGCCTGGTCACCGACGAGGGCGTGGACGTGGCGAACGGGCCCGGTGGCCGGCGCTTCCTGACCGTCGAGAAGTCGGTGATCACGCAGCTCACCGCGGAGGCGATGCACGACATCGCGCACTTCCTGCGGCCGGCTCACCTGACCCAGCTGCGATCCATCATCGACGACCCGAAAGCGTCACCGAACGACCGGTTCGTCGCGCTCGACCTGCTGCGCAACGCGAACATCGCGGCCGGCGGGGTGCTCCCGATGTGCCAGGACACCGGCACCGCGATCGTGATGGGCAAGCGGGGCCGGCACGTGCTGACCGACGGCCGGGACGAGGAGGCCGTCGCGCTGGGCGTGTACCAGGCGTACACCCGGCTCAATCTGCGGTACTCCCAGCTCGCGCCGCTGACCATGTGGGACGAGCGGAACACCGGCTCTAACCTGCCGGCCCAGATCGAGCTGTACGCCGAGGACCCGGACGGGCACCCCGACGCGTACAAGTTCCTGTTCATGGCCAAGGGCGGCGGCTCGGCCAACAAGTCGTACCTCTACCAGGAGACCAAGGCGCTGCTCAACCCGGCGCGAATGATGTCGTTCCTGGACGAGAAGCTGCGGCTGATCGGCACTTCCGCCTGCCCGCCGTACCACCTGGCCATCGTCATCGGCGGCACCAGCGGCGAGTACGCGCTGAAGACGGCCAAGCTGGCCAGCGCCAAGTACCTGGACAACCTGCCCCGGCAGGGCTCGATGAGCGCGCACGGCTTCCGCGACGTCGAGCTGGAGGCGGCGGTGCTCGAGCTGACCCGCGACTTCGGCATCGGCGCACAGTTCGGCGGCCGCTACTTCTGCCACGACGTCCGGGTGGTCCGGCTGCCCCGGCACGGCGCGTCCTGCCCGGTGGCGATCGCGGTGTCCTGCTCGGCCGACCGGCAGGCGCTGGCCAAGATCACCCCGTCCGGCGTCTGGCTGGAGCGCCTCGAGGCCGACCCGGCCCGGTTCCTGCCCGACGTCGAACCCTCGTCGTCGGAGGAGGTCGTGCGCGTCGATCTCAACCGGCCGATGGACGAGATCCGCGCGCTGCTGTCGAAGTACCCGGTGAAGACGAGACTGTCGCTGTCCGGCTCGCTGGTGGTGGCCCGGGACATCGCGCACGCCAAGATCTCCGAGCGGCTGGCCACGGGCGAGCCGATGCCGCAGTACCTGCGCGACCACGCGGTCTACTACGCCGGCCCGGCCAAGACCCCCGAGAGGTACGCGTCGGGCTCGTTCGGCCCGACCACGGCCGGCCGGATGGACGCGTACGTCGAACAGTTCCAGGCGGCCGGCGGTTCACTGGTCATGCTGGCCAAGGGCAACCGGTCGACCCAGGTGACCAACGCCTGCCAGACGCACGGCGGCTTCTACCTGGGCTCGATCGGCGGCCCCGCGGCCCGCCTGGCCCAGGACTGCATCCGCCGGGTCGAGGTGCTGGAATACCCGGAGCTCGGCATGGAAGCGGTTTGGAAGATCGAGGTCGAGGACTTCCCCGCCTTCATCGTCGTCGACGACAAGGGCAACGACTTCTTCGCCGAGGTCACCCGCCCGAAGAGCGTCCTCCAGGTCGGCGCTCGATCCTGATTGTCCAACGTGTTCTCTCATGAGCGTGGCGGCCGTCACGCAGAGTGGTTGAATGATATCCGTGTAATTTACAGTTTGGCGAGCAGTGCTTAGATTCAGGGCGTGCGCCAAGCCCTACGGCAGGCGCAAACCAAGTCGGACGCCAACCTAGGCAGGCGCCAACCAAGGCAGGCGCCAGCCGGTCAGGCGCCAGCCGGTCAGGCGCAGTAGCCCGCGACCGGGGTGAGCCACTCGGTCATCTGGCCCTGCATGACCTTGGTCAGGTCCGTCGTCGACTTGATCGAGTCGAAAAGCTTGGTGTCGGCGGCGCTGGTGGTGAACTTGGCGGCCGAGGTCGCGCCGGCCTGCTGCAGCTCCGGGTCGAGAGCGGCCGACGTCTCCCTGCGGATCTTCTCGCCGACCGCCTTGAGCTGCGCCTGAGCCGCCTTCTGGGCGGCCGCGGCCTCCGGCTTGGCCTTGGCCTCCCGGTCGGCGATTAGCTTGCCCATCTGCGTGCCGAACGCGGCGACGTCGTCGCTGAGGATCGTGCGCAGCTTGGTGCAGACCAGGGCCGTGTCGGCCGAGTAGTCCGGACCGGTCGGGGTGGGCGAGGCCGCCGGGGTCGGGGACGGCGTGGCCGCCGAGGTCGGCTTGTCCTGGCTGGAGCAGGCCGTGCCGGTCAGGAGAACGCCGCCGATCGCTACGGCCGCCAGGGCGCGTCGCATGAGAAAGGGTCCTGTTCGTCGGGGAACTGCAAACCCTCGGGACGATACGGTCCGTTGCGCCGTGCGTCCAACGCAGTGATGCTGATCATCTGCGCTTCGACGCGTCGCGGGGCACGATGGAGAGGTGACCGACGACGACAGCGGGTACCGGATCGAACGCGACACCATGGGCGAGGTCCGGGTCCCGGCCGACGCCCTCTGGCGGGCTCAGACGCAGCGGGCGGTGGAGAACTTCCCGATCTCGGGGCGTGGGCTGGAGTCCGCGCACATCCGGGCGCTGGCCCGCATCAAGGGTGCGGCGGCGCAGGTCAACGCCGACCTCGGGGTGCTCGACGCCGACCTCGCCAAGGCCATCGCAACCGCGGCCGCGCACGTCGCCGACGGTGGCTACGACGACCAGTTCCCGATCGACGTGTTCCAGACCGGTTCGGGCACGTCGTCGAACATGAACGCCAACGAGGTGATCGCCACGCTGGCCTCGCGCGAGCTGGGCCGCCCGGTGCACCCGAACGACCACGTCAACGCGTCGCAGTCGAGCAACGACGTCTTCCCTTCGTCGATCCATCTGGCCGCCACCGAGGCGGTCACCACCGATCTGGTCCCGTCGCTGGACCAGCTGGCCACCGCGCTGGAGGCCAAGGCCGCGGAATGGTCTGAAGTGGTCAAATCCGGACGTACACATCTCATGGACGCGACGCCGGTCACGCTCGGCCAGGAGTTCTCCGGGTACGCCATGCAGGTCCGCCGGGGCGTCGACCGGCTGACCGGCGCGCTGCCCCGGCTGGCCGAACTGCCGCTCGGCGGGACCGCGGTCGGCACCGGCGTGAACACCCCGCACGGCTTCGCGCCTGCGGTCATCGAGCAGTTGCGGACCGCTACCGGGCTGCCGCTGACCGAGGCGGTCAACCACTTCGAGGCGCAGGGCGCCCGCGACGGCCTGGTCGAGACGTCGGGCCAGCTCAAGACGATCGCGGTCGGCCTGTACAAGATCGTCAACGACATTCGCTGGATGGGCTCCGGACCCCGCGCCGGCCTGCGCGAGTTGCGGCTGCCCGACCTGCAGCCGGGCTCGTCGATCATGCCGGGCAAAGTCAACCCGGTGGTACCCGAGTCGGTCCGCCAGGTGTGCGCCCAGGTGATCGGCAACGACGCCACCGTCACCTTCGCCGGCACCCAGGGCGACTTCGAGCTCAACGTGATGCTGCCGGTGATGGCCCGCAACCTGCTCGAGTCGATCCGGCTGCTGGCGGCCGCGTCCCGGATGCTGGCCGAGCGGTGCATCGACGGACTGGAGGCGAACGTCGAGGTGGCCCGGGCGTACGCGGAAGGGTCGCCCTCGATCGTCACGCCGCTGAACCGGTATCTCGGCTACGACGAGGCCGCGGCGATCGCCAAGCAGGCGCTGAAGGAGAATCGGGCGATCCGCGACGTGGTGCTGGAACGCGGCCACGTCCGGGACGGGAAACTCACCGAGGAGCAGCTGGACACGGCCTTGGATGTTCTGGGAATGACACGCCCCTGACCCGTACGGGGGTTGTGGGCGTCGACCGTGTTCGATCGAATGCGGGGATGAGTAGACGTTTCGCCGCCGGATCGGTTGCCACCGTGACCGCTATGGCCGCCTTCGTGATCATAAGTCCAAGCCCTGCCCACGCGGCGACTGCCATCGAGTACACCGTGGTCGCCGACGACGGCGTGTCGACGTCGGCCGCCGTCGCCGCGATCACGGCGGCCGGCGGTTCGGTGCTGAGCGAGAACGACGCCGTCGGCATGTTCCAGGTCAGTTCGGACCGCACCGACTTCGCCGCGCAGGTGGCCGGCTCGTCCGCGCTGATCGGTGCCAGTGCCCGGAAACCGATCGGCTACGCGCCGCAGGCCCCTGGCCTCGAGCGTCCCGAGCCTGGCCTCCGCGGCAGCTCGCACCACAGTGGCCCGGCCAAGCTGGACCCGCTGGACGACAAGCTGTGGGGCCTGAAGATGGTCCGGGCGGACAAGGCGCGCAAGATCGAGGCCGGCGACCACGGCGTCACCGTGGGCGTGCTCGACACCGGGCTCGACGCGAGCAACCCCGACCTGGCGCCGAACTTCAACGCCCGGCTGTCCCGCAACTTCGCGCCCGACCTCCCCGACATCGACGGCCCGTGCGAGGTGGCGAGCTGCGTGGACGCGGTCGGCACCGACGACGGCGGGCACGGCACACACGTGGCCGGCACCATCGGCGCGGCCGCCAACGGCATCGGCGTCTCCGGCATCGCACCGAAGGTCTCGCTGGTCGAGCTCAAGGGCGGCCAGGACTCGGGCTACTTCTTCCTCGACCCGGTGGTCAACGCGCTCACCTACGCCGGCGACTCCGGCATCGACGTGGTCAACATGTCGTTCTATGTGGACCCGTGGCTGTACAACTGCACGGCCAACCCGGCCGACGCCCCGGCCGCGCAGGCCGAGCAGAACGCCATCATCACCGGCATGAAGCGGGCGCTCAACTACGCCCACCGGCACGGCGTCACGCTGGTCGCCGCGCTCGGCAACAATCACGAGAACCTGGGCGCCCCGCGCACCGACGCCTCCAGCCCGGATTACCCGGCCGGCGCCACGTACCCGCGGCCGGTCGACAACAGCACCTGCCTGGACCTGCCGGTCGAGGGCCCGCACGTGATCGGCGTGTCGTCGGTCGGCCCGAGCACGACCAAGGCCGACTACTCCAACTACGGCGTCGAGCAGACCTCGCTCGCGGCCCCGGGCGGCTACTACCGCGACGGGTTCGGCACGCCGACCTTCTCCACCGTGGGCAACGAGATCCTCTCCACCTATCCGGAGAAGGTGCTGCAGGAGGAGGGCTTCGTCGACGCCGACGGCACCATCACGGCCGCCGGTACGGCCACCGTGTTCAAGGACTGCACCAAGGCCGGCGTGTGCGGGTACTACACCTGGCTGCAGGGCACCTCGATGGCTTCGCCGCACGTGACCGGCGTGGCCGCCCTGATCGCCGCCCGGTACGGGCACTACGACTGGCGGCACGGCGGCAAGACCATCGACCCGGACCTGCTGGAGCGCGTGCTCTACCGGTCCGCGGCCGAGCACGCCTGCCCGACGCCGGCCCTGCAGAGCTACGTGAACGTGGGGCGCAGCACCGAATTCGACGCCCTCTGCACCGGCAGCAAGCACTTCAACGGCTTCTACGGGTACGGCATCGTGGACGCCTACGCGGCGGTCGGCGGCCGCTGACGGCAACGCCTGATTACACCGTGGTGTACCACTGGAGCGCTCCAGTGGTACACCTCGGTACCCTTGTCCGGTGACGCTGCGTTTGCATGACACCGCGACCCGATCCGTCCGGGACTTCGTCCCGAGGACGCCCGGTCAGGTCGGTATCTACCTGTGCGGCCTCACCGTCCAGTCCATCCCGCACATCGGCCACCTGCGCTCGGGCGTCAACTACGACGTGCTGCGGCGCTGGCTGCTGCACTCCGGCTACTCGGTGACGTTCATTCGCAACCTGACCGACGTGGACGACAAGATCCTGGTCAAGGCGGAGGAGCAGGATCGGCCGTTCTGGGCTATCGCGTTCGAGAACCGGCTGGTGCTGGACGCGAACTACCGGTCGCTGAACGTCCTCCCGCCGACGTACGAGCCGCTGGCCACCGGGCACATCCCCGAGATGCACGAACTGATCGGGGAACTGATCGCCGACGGGCACGCCTACCCGGCCGCGAACGACAGCGGCGACGTCTACTTCGACGTGCCGTCCTACCCGGAGTACGGCGCCCTGTCCGGCCAGGACCCGAAGGACATGCGCGCCCCGGCCGACGGCGGGGAGTCCGACAAGCGGGACTTCCGCGACTTCGCGCTGTGGAAGGGCGTCAAGCCCGACGAGCCGTCCGACGCGTCCTGGCCGTCGCCGTGGGGCCGCGGCCGGCCGGGCTGGCACATCGAGTGCTCGGCGATGGCCCGGCGCTATCTCGGCGACGAGTTCGACATCCACGGCGGCGGGCTGGACCTGACCTTCCCGCACCACGAGAACGAGATCGCCCAGTCCCGGTCGGCCGGACTCGGCTTCGCCCGCTACTGGGTGCACCACGCGCTGCTCAACCTGGGCGAGGCCAAGATGAGCAAGTCGCTGGGCAATGTGATCGACGTCGACGCGGTGGTGGCCATGGGCGTCCGTACGGTCGAACTGCGCTACTACCTGTCAGCGCCGCACTACCGGTCCCGGATCGACTACTCGGACGACGCGTTGCGCGAGGCCGCGGTGGCGTACCGGCGGATCGAGGGGTTCGTGATCCGGGCGGCCGAGACGGTCGGCGTGGGGGAGCCGGGAGACATCCCGGCCGAGTTCGCGGCGGCGCTGGACGACGACCTGAACACGTCGGCGGCGCTGGCGGTGGTCCAGGCGAGCATCCGCGAGGGCAACACCGCATTGGCCGCGGGGGACCATCAGGGCGTACGGTCGGCGCTGGCCGCGGTCCGCGCCATGCTCGACGTGCTCGGTCTCGACCCGTTCGACCCGGCCTGGTCCGGCGGCGAAGCCGTCAGCGACCTCAAGCCGGTGGTCGACTCGCTGGTCACGCTGGCTCTCGAGCAGCGGGCGCAGGCCCGGGGACGCAAGGATTGGGCCGCCGCCGACTCGGTGCGGGACCAGCTCAAGAACGCGGGTATTCAGGTGGAGGACACTCCGGCCGGGCCGCGATGGACGGTAGGAGAGACCCACTGATGCCGGGCAATTCGTTCAACGCCAGTCGGCGCAGCACCACCAAGAAGGGCGCCTCGGTCGGTTCGGGCGGTAAGAACCGGTCCGGGCTCAAGGGCCGGGGCAGGACGCTGCCCGCCGACGAGCGGCCGTGGCACAAGGGCTACTCCGGCACCGAGAAGCTGCCCGACAAGACCGCCCGCAAGCAGGACAAGGAACGCCGGGCGGCGGCGGCCGAGGGGCGCGCCCCCAAGATCGGCAATCCGGGCAGCAAGGACACCACCTGGGGCCGCGGCGGCGGTCGTGGTGTCCCGCCCGTTCGCGGCGGCGGTCCCCCGGTTCGCGGCGGTGGCCGGGGACAGGCGACGCGCGGCGGACCGCGGGTCGCGCCGGGTCGCCGGTCGAACCCGACCCGGCAGGGCCCGGAGCTGCTGCTCGGCCGCAACCCGGTGGTCGAGGCGCTGCGGGCCGACGTGCCCGCCACCGCGCTCTACCTGGCCCAGGGCCTCGACGTCGACGACCGGATCAACGAGATCGTGCGGACCGCCGGCGGCAAGGGCCTGCCGATCCTGGAGATCAGCCGCAACGAGCTCGACCGGATGACCGGCGGCGTGCTGCACCAGGGCGTCGGGCTGCAGGTGCCGCCGTTCGCCTACGAGAACTTCGACGACCTGCTGGCGGCGTCGCTCGAGCAGCCGACCCCGCTGCTGGTGGCGCTGGACGGGGTGACCGACCCGCGCAATCTGGGTGCGGTGATCCGGTCGGTGGCCGCGTTCGGCGGGCACGGCGTGGTGCTGCCCGAGCGGCGCGCCGCCGGGATCACCGCCACCGCGTGGCGGACCAGTGCCGGGGCGGCCGCCCGGGTGCCGGTGTCCCAGGTGGTCAACCTGACCCGGACGATCAAGGCGGCGCAGGCGGCCGGCTTCACCGTGATCGGGCTGGACGCGGACGGCGAGACCGGTCTCTACGAGCTCGAGGCGGCGGTCGGGCCGCTGCTGGTGGTCGTCGGCTCCGAGGGCCGCGGCCTGTCCCGCCTGGTCGGCGAGACCTGCGACCTGCGGGTCAGCATCCCGATGGTGTCCACCGTCGAGTCGCTGAACGCCAGCGTGGCCGCCGCCGTGACGCTGGCCGAGGTCGCACGCCGCCGGGCCACTTCATAGGGCCGCTTTGCCGGGCCACTTCATAGGTGGGCGCTGCTTCTCAGGTGGGCGCTGCCCGATAGTCACACCGCCCCGGTAACGTGACGCCGGTCGGCGTGAGGGGCAGCTGGGGATGACGTTCGCACTCGGGGTGGATCTGGGGACCTCGCACACGGTGGCGATGCTGCGCTGGCCCGACGGGCGGACGCGGCCGCTGCTGTTCGACGGGCAGCCGCTGATGCCGTCCGCGGTGTTCGCCGACCGTACGGGCAAGCTGCATGTCGGCCGGGACGCGCTGCGCCTCGGGTACGCCGAGCCGGACCGCTTCGAGCCCAACCCGAAACGGCACGTGGACGCCGACTCGGTGCTGCTCGGCGGGTCGGCGGTGCCGGTGCCGGACCTGTTCGCGGCGTTGCTCGGCGCGGTCGCCCGGGAGGCGGTCGCGGCCTGCGGGTTCCTGCCGGCAGCGGTGCTGACCTATCCGGCCGCCTGGGGTGCCCGGCGGCGGGAGGTACTGGTCGCGGCGATCGCGCAGGCCGGCTGGCCGGCGTCGACCACGCTCGTGCCGGAACCGGTGGCCGCCGCCCGTTACTTCGCCGGGGTGCTGCGCCGGCCGGTCCCGATCGGCGGGTCACTGGCCGTCTTCGACTTCGGCGCGGGCACGCTCGACGTGGCGGTGGTCCGCAACGAGGGCGGCGGGCGGTACTCGGTCACCGCATCCGGCGGGGTGGACGACCTCGGCGGCCTCGACCTCGACTCGGCCCTGGTCGAGCACCTGGGCAAGTCGCTCGCCGGCGGCGAGCCGGAGGCCTGGCAGGCGCTGAACGAACCGGTGACGCTGGCCCAGTGGCGGGCCCGCCGCACGTTCTGGGAGGACGTCCGCGGGGCCAAGGAGATGCTGTCCCGTTCGGCGCTGGCCCCGGTTCCGGTACCAGGCGTCGAGGCCGCGGTGCACCTGACCCGGGATGAGCTCGAGGCGGCGGTCGAGCCGCTGGTACGGCGGGGCGTGGCCGAGACCGGCGCGGTGCTCTCGGCGGCCGGGGTGTCGCCGGCCGACCTGGCCGGGCTGTTCCTGGTCGGCGGCTCCTCCCGGGTGCCGCTGGTGTCCCGCACGCTGCACGGCCGGCTCGGCATCGCCCCGACCGTTCTCGAACAGCCCGAACTCCCCGTCGCCGAAGGCGCGATCGCCGCGCCGGAGGGTCCAGCGGCCGGTACGGCCGGGTCCGGAAGCCCGGTCGGGTCCGGAAACTCGGTCGGGTCCGGAAACTCGGCCTCGGGTGACGGCGCCGGCTCGGTCAACGCTCCGACGGCTGGCGCCGATGTAAACGATAAGTCGGACATGCGCCGGGCGAACGGC
Organism: uncultured Actinoplanes sp.; assembly: GCA_964236515.1. Lineage (GTDB taxonomy): Bacteria > Actinomycetota > Actinomycetes > Mycobacteriales > Micromonosporaceae > Actinoplanes. The sequence goes on along the minus strand of CAXSDA010000018.1, from coordinate 108,169 downwards.
GGCGCAGGAGTGCGCGGCGCAGCGTCCGGTGTTCCGGGTCAGGCCGAGCCGGTGCACGACCGGGCTGTGCGGTACGCGGCCGGGCACGCGGCGGCCGCCACGCCGACTCCGACGCCGGCCACCGTGTCCAGCGCGCCGACGGCCCCGTCGCCGCCGCCGTCGCCGTCGACCCCGGCTCCCTCGTCGACCCCGGCTCCCTCGTCGACCTCGGCGCTGTCGTCAACCTTGGCCTCGTCGTCGACCCCGACCCCGGCCTCGTCGTCGACCCCATCGTCGGCCCCGGCAGCGGCGCGACCGGCCGGGGCCGAGCCCGACGTCGAGTATGCCGAGCCGGTCGACCCCTGGGCCACCGGCGAGGCCGCGGCGATGGCGGCGCACGGCGGGCAGCTCCCCGGCGCGCACATCCCCGGTGGCACCACACAGGCCGGCGGGTCGCCGATGACTCCGACCTCCCCGGCCGGCACGTCCTGGCTGGCCTCGGAGGAGGAAGCCGCGGCGAAAACGGCGGGGGCACCGCGGCGGCGGGCGTACCGCAAGTGGGTCTGGATCGCGGCGGCCGGCCTGGTGGTCGTGCTCGCGGTCGGGCTCACCGTGATTCTGTGGCCGCGGTACCGCGCCATCGACTTCACCCCGCTGGCCGACCCGGTCCGGATCGCGTCCCCGGTGCCGATCGGGTACTCGTTCGCCCACGCCGCGGTGGTCGGCGACCGGGCGTACTTCGCCGCGGCCGACGATGACGGCCGGATGGGCGTGGTCGCGGAGAAGCTCGCCGGCGGCAAACCGATCTGGTCGAGCACCGACGCCGGCACCGCCGACCGCTGGCAGACCATGGTCGCGCTGCCGGCCGCGGTGGCGCTGTTCACCGACACCGACGCCAAGAGCCAGCGGCGGCTGATCGTCCTGGGTGCGGACGACGGCAAGAAGCGCTGGGAACGGACGATCGACGACCAGGACACCGTCTACTTCACCGGGGACATGGCCGTGCTGGCCGACCGGACCGGGAACCGCCTGATCGGCTTCAAGGTCGCGGGCCAGGGCGACGCCGCGTGGACGCTGGCCAATCCCAAGACGACGTACGGGTCGACCGCCGACGTCGTCCCGGTCAGCACGTCCGACGACCTGAGCGGCCCGGCCGACACCACCGGCCGGCCGTTCGCGCCGAAGCTCGACGACGACACCCGGCTCGTACAGCTCAGCTCGGACAAGTCGGCACGGGTGATCGACGCGGCCACCGGCAAGGTGGTGGTCCCGTCGCGGCCGGCGGTGGCCGACTCGGGCGACGACGTGATCGCGCACGACGGTCAGCTGATCGTGCACGAAACGTCGAACGACCGGATCGTCACGTATGACCTGGACAAACTCAGCAATCCGGCCGGGCGCTACACCGCGGCGAACAGCGCCGACCAGCTCGACCACCTGACGCCGTGCGGGAAGAACCGGGTCTGCCTGATCGAGACTTCGGGCTCGGACAGCAAGAAGACGCAGGTGGCGGCGATCGACACCAAGTCCGGCAGCCACTGGAGCCGGGTCGTGCCCGATGCCGACAGCGTGCTGCCGGTGGGTGAATCGCTGCTGGTCGCGCGTAACAGCTCGCCCGATTCGGTGAGCCTGCTCGACGCCAAGGGCAAGATCGTCTGGACCCGGGGCGGGGTGGCCGGCCGGCTCGACGCCGGGAACCTGCTGCTGTTCTCGAAATCGCTGAGCACCGGCCCGGACGGCCCTTCGGTGACCGGCCAGCACCTCGGCGACGGGGTCAAGCCGGTGGGCGCGCTCAGCGACATCCGCACGTCCAGCTGCGCCTGGAGCACCACCACGCTGGCCTGCGTCGGCGACAAGGACTTCGAACTGATCAAGTTCGCGAGCTGACACGCGAACCGAGCTGACACGCAGAACAGGGGCGGCCGGCCCGGCCGCCCCTGCTCGTGGTTACTGGAGATACTGAATTACCCGGCGATCCGCTCGCCCGACGTGGCGTTGAACAGGTGGATCGACTTCGACTGCGGCTTGATGAACACCGTTTCGCCCATGTGCGGCATGGTGCGGCGGTCGGTCCGGACCACGAAGCGCTCCGAGCCGCCGTCCAGGTCCGCGTGGCCGTAGACGTTGGCGTCCGAGCCGAGGTCCTCGACCAGGTCGACGACGATCGGCAGCCCGCCCTCGTTGGGGGAGACCACGTCGGTCGCCTCCGGCCGGAAGCCGACCGTGACCTTGCCGCCGCCGTTCTGGGCGGCCGCTGCCTGCTCGCGGCTCAGCGGCACGGCGAGCGGGCCGAAGTTCGCGCCGGCCTCGGTCAGCGTCACGGTCTTGAGGTTCATGGCCGGCGAGCCGATGAAGCCCGCGACGAACACGTTGCCCGGGTTGTCGTACAGCTGGCGCGGGGTGTCGCACTGCTGGAGCACGCCGTCCAGCATGACCGCCACCCGGTGGCCCATCGTCATGGCCTCGACCTGGTCGTGGGTCACGTAGACGGTGGTGATGCCGAGCTTGGCCTGCAGCGTGGCGATCTGCGAACGGGTCTGGACGCGGAGCTTCGCGTCGAGGTTCGACAGCGGCTCGTCCATGAGGAAGACCTGCGGCTCACGCACGATGGCGCGACCCATGGCGACACGCTGACGCTGACCACCGGAGAGCGCCTTCGGCTTGCGGGCCAGGTACTCGTCGAGCTGCAGCAGCTGGGCCGCTTCCTTGACCCGGCGGTCGATCTCCGACTTCGGGGTCTTGCGCAGCTTCAGGGCGAACGCCATGTTCTCGTACACCGACATGTGCGGGTAGAGGGCGTAGTTCTGGAAGACCATCGCGATGTCGCGGGACTTCGGCGGGAGGTTGGTGACGTCCTTGTCCGAAATCAGAATGCGACCGCGGTCTACATCCTCGAGACCCGCGAGCATGCGCAGGCTGGTGGACTTGCCACAACCGGAGGGGCCGACCAGAACCAGGAATTCGCCGTCGCCGACGTCGAGGCTGAGGTCGTTCACCGCGGGGCGCTCGGCTCCCGGGTAAATCCGGAAGGCGTGGTCATAAGTGACGCTGGCCATGCTGAATCAACTTCCTTTCCACCGGCAGGAACGTGCCGGACGATCCGAGTGGGAGGAACGTGCGTGAGCTGACTCACGCCCCTGAACCGTAAGTCTTTTTCGCGACCCTGCCAAGGTGAGGCGGCGCCGGGCGGTCCTTACCGGGCCGGTCGGTATGCTGCTTCCGCGCCCCTGTAGCTCAGTTGGCCAGAGCACCTGTCTTGTAAACAGGATGTCGTCGGTTCGATTCCGACCGGGGGCTCGATCTTTCTCGCCGTACGGCCGATCACCGGTCACCATGATCGTGTGGTGAGGGAACGGGCGGACGCGCGGCGCAATCGCGACCGGTTGCTGGACGCGGCGCGCGACGCGTTCCGCCGGGGTGGCGACTCGGTCCAGCTGGCCGCCGTGGCCCGCGCCGCCGGGGTCGGGGTGAGCGCGGTGCACCGCCACTTCCCGACCCGGGACGCGCTGGTCGAGACGCTGGCTCGCGAGCATCTGGCCCAGTTGATCGAGATCGCCGAGCAGTCCGCGGCCGATCCCGACCCGGTGGCGGCGGTCGCGCTGATGCTGCGTCGGCTGCTGGACGCGCAGTTCGGGCTGCACGGGATGTCCCGGGTGCTGACCGCCGTGGTCGACGCCCAGCCGGAGACGACCCAGATGAAGGGGCGGCTCGACGCGGCGGTCGCCACGGTGCTGACCCGGGCGCAGCGGGTCGGCCGAGTGCGTCTCGAGGTGACCGCGGCCGATCTGCGCGCCCTGGTCGGCGGGATCGAACTGGCGGCCGACCGCCGTGACCCCGCAGCCCGGGCGCGCGCCGACCGGCACCTGGCCATCCTGCTGGACGGTCTCACCGCCGGAGCCCGGTGAAGATGATGTCCAGCGTCCGGTCGCGCAGATCGGCGTCCCAGTTCCCGCGCACCGCGCCCTGACAGGCGCCGGCCAGCAGGGCCATCACCTCGTCGACCCGGATCCCCGCCCGGACCGAGCCGTCGGCGTGGCCCGCGGCCAGCAGGCGGGCCAGGTCGTCGCGGAAGCCGGCCACGGTCTCGTCGAGACCGAAACCGAGGCCCAGGCCGGGCAGGAGCTCGATCACCGACCGCCGGCCGGCGGCCTCGCGCACCAGGTCGGCGAAGACCGTGAACAGCGTCGCGCCGGGAGCGGCGGCCCGGGCCCGGAACTGCTCCAAGGCGTCCTTCATGATCGCCACGAGCAGGTCGGTCTTCGTCGGGAAGTGGCGGAAGACGGTTCCCACCGCCACCCCGGCGACCGCCGCCACCTCCTCGGTGGAGGCGGCGGCCCCCTTGGCCGCGAACACCCGGGTGGCGGCCTCGAGGATCTTCGCCCGGTTGCGGACGGCGTCGGCGCGCGGCGACAAGCGGACTCCCGTTGACAAGATGAGTGACGACTCATATTTTAGCTGAGTGACGACTCACTTTAACTCGCTCGTCGACGACCTCAAGAACTGGCTGCTGCACGGCGAACCCGGCACCGACCGGCTGGCCGAGGACGTGGTGGTGGAGTGGCCGTTCGCCGCGCCCGGGCGACCGCGCCGGATCGCCGGCCGGGACGCGTTCCTGGCCATGGCCGGCCCGGCCCGGGCGGCACTGCCGGTCCACTTCGACGAGTTCGTGCTGGACGCCCGGCACGAGACCACCGACCCCGACGTGGTCGTGCTCGAGTACCGGCTGGGCGGCACGGTGACGACCACCGGGGAGCGGCGGTCGGCCGCGTTCATCAGCGTGATTCGGGTCCGGGACGACCGGATCGTGGGGTGGCGCGAGTATCAGGACACGATGGCCATCGCCGCGGCCCTGGCGGCGTGACCGACCGGCCACAAATGCGCCTTAAAGTGGGCGGCATGCGCATCGAGCGGATCGTCGACGCGGCCGAGGTGGAGCGGGCCGCCGACCTCTTCGATGCGCCGCCCATCCCGGTGGCGACCGAGCGGTTCCTGAGCGAGCCGGGGCATCACCTGCTGTTCGCGTACGACGACGGGAACCGGCCGGTCGGGATGATCTCCGGCGTCGAGATGACCCACCCGGACAAAGGCACCGAGATGTTCATCTACGAGCTCGGGGTGGCGCCGGGCGCGCGGCGGCGGGGCGTGGCCACCGAGCTGGTCGGGGCGCTGGCTACGATCGCCCGAGAACGCGGCTGCTACGGCATGTGGGTGGGCACCGAGCCGGACAATCCGGCTGGTCAGGCCACCTATCGCCGGGCGGGCGCGACCGAGGAGGCGCCGTTCGTACTGCTCTCCTGGGACCTGCTCCGAGGAGGAACAGCTTGACCGCACCGACCCGAAGCTGGCTGAACCCGATGCGACCGCGTTCGGCCGGCGAGCGGCACCGGGTCGCGACGCCGCTCGAGCTGTTCTTCGACCTCTGCTTCGTGGTCGCCGTCGCCCAGGCCGGCGAGCCGCTGCATCACGACGTGGTGGCCGGTCACTTCGGGCACGGCGTCGGCGCGTACCTGATGGTCTTCTTCGCCATCTGGTGGGCGTGGATGAACTTCACCTGGTTCGCCAGCTCGTACGACACCGACGACGACGTGTACCGGCTGACCACGCTGGTCCAGATCGCGGGCGCGCTGGTGCTGGCGGCCGGGGTCGAGGCGGCCTTCACCGAGAACAACTTCAGGGTGATCACCGCCGGGTACGTGATCATGCGGCTGGCCGGGGTGACGCAGTGGCTGCGGGCGGCACACAGTGATGCGCAGCGCCGGTCGGTGGCCCTGCGGTACGTCGCCGGTGTCACGATCGTGCAGGTGCTGTGGGTCGCCCGCCTGTCGCTGCCGGTCACCTGGGGCATCGCCTCGTTCCTGGTGCTGGCCCTGGCCGAGATCACCGTTCCGCTGATCGCCGAGCGCGCGCCGGGGGGCCCGACCACCTGGCATCCGCACCACATCGCCGACCGGTACGGCGGCTTCACGATCATCGTCCTGGGCGAGTCGGTGGCCGCCGCGACGATCGCGGTCAAGTCCGCCCTGGACGAGACCGAGCACGTCGGCGCGCTGCTGTCCCTGGCCGGAGCCGGTCTGGTCATCGTGTTCGGGCTGTGGTGGCTCTACTTCGACCGGTCGGCGCAGGGGCTGCTGACGTCGTTGCGGGCCGGGTTCCTGTGGGGCTACGGCCACTACTTCATCTTCGCGTCGGCGGCGGCGATCGGTGCCGGCCTGGCCGTGGTGACCGACCGGGACGGCGGCCACGCCGAGATCTCCGGCACCGCGGCCGCGTACGCGGTGGCCCTGCCGGTCGCGGTCTACCTGGTCTTCGTGTGGCTGCTGCACATCCGGCCGCATCTGAGTGGACCGCTGGTGACCGCGTATCCGCTGGCGGCGGTGCTGGTGCTGCTGGCGCCGCTGGTCCCGGCGCCGATCCACGTGGTGGCCGGCGTGCTGGTGGTGCTGGTCGCGCTGTCGGTCACGCTCGGCCGCCGCGCGCCCGATCCGCTCGGGGAGGACTGACCGAACGGGCCGGGTCCTCCGAGGAGAACTACTACTTGAAGTCGGGATCGGTCCCGGCCACCGGGCGGCCGGACGAGAACTGACGGCCGACACCGGTGCCACCCGCGGGCAGGCCGTCGAACGCCGACGTCCGCGGCATCGCGAACGGCAGCAGACCGCCGAGCCCGCCGCCGAGCAGCGGCAGATCCGCCGGCGCCAGGCCGGACTCCTGCGCGCCGCCGCCACTGATCGGCAGGCCGCCGCCACTGATCGGCAGGCCGCCCCCGCCGACCGGGAGACCGCCACCGCCGACCGGAAGGCCGCCGCCGCCGGCCACCGGCAAGCCGCCTCCGGGCAGTCCACCCGCGACCGGCGGCCCGCTCAGGCCGCCGCCGAGACCGCCGGGCAGCCCTTCGGTCTCGGCCGTGCCCGGCAGCACCGACCGGGCGGCGCCGGTCACCGGCTGGGCCGCGGACAGCGGCGACGCGTCCCGGGCCCCGCCGAGCCCGGTACGGGCGGCCGGCAGCTGACCGCCCCGGGACTGCGGCAGCAGCGTTCCGGTGGCCCCGGCCACGTCGGGGTCGTTGGTGCCGGGCTTGACGTCGAGCACCTTGGCGTGGCCGAGCGGGCGGTGCAGCTTGAAGTGTCCGCCGGGGCCGGGCGGACCGCCGGTCGAGCTGCTGTTCGGGCCGCCGGTCCCGCCGGTGCCGGTCGCGTCGGCGTATGCGGGGGCCGCACCCAGCAGGAGGAGGCCGCCGGCGATTGCTCCGGCGTACAGGTACTTGCGCATCAAGTTCCTCCTGCGGTGCAAGTCGGACCTACGTATCGCAATGGGGCAACGAACGGGCCTCTTACCGGTTCCGGTCGGCGACCGGACGGGTCCCGGCGGCGCGCTTGTCTACCATCGGCCCATGAGTGCCGATGGGCTGTCGTCGCGCCGATCCCTGGTCGCCCGGCTCCGGGAGCGCAACGGCGACACCCGGCCGCATTTCGTGGTGTGCGGCGGCGACGCCCTCGTCTACACGCTGGCCGAGGAACTGTCCAACGCCGGCCACCGGATCCGGTTGACCGTGATCGTGCCGCTGCGGCTGCGCGCCGACGTCCCCGACCTGACGAAACTGCGCGGGGTGAAGGTGATCCGGGCTGAGCGGCTGGACGAGGGCACGTTCGCCGCGGCCGAACTGGCCGGGGCCGACGCCCTCGCACTGGTGATGCCGGACGACGTGGTCAACCTGCACGCGGCGCTGTGCGCGCAGGCCGTCGAGCCGAACCTGCGGCTGGTCATCCGGATGGTGAACACCGCGCTCGGGCAGGGTGTGCGGAAACTGTTCGCCTCGTGCGCGGTGCTGTCCGACGCGGCCATGGCCGCCCCGGCGTTCGTCGCCGCGGCGCTGGGCGAGGTCGCGCCGACGCACTTCCGGCACGCCGGCCGGACGCTGTACGTGGCCCGCCGCGCCGACGTTCCGGCCAAGGCGGTGGTCTGCTCGCTGACCAGCGCCGACCACGGAGAGGTGCAGGTCCTGCCGCCCGAACCCGGGGAGGGCGCGACCCACCCGGCCGATCTGGTGCTGGCCGAGGCGACGGGACGGCCGGTCGGGCAGACGGTGGCCGCGCAGAAGATCGTGCGCAGCCGCCGTCGCCGCCGGCCGTTCACCACCGCCGGCCGCTTCCTGCGCCGCGCCCTGACTCGCAAGCTGGGCATCGCGGTGCTGGCCACGCTGCTGGTCACGGTGGTGTCGGGAACCGTGCTGGCACACGCCGGCGGCACCCGCGGCCTGTGGGGAGCGGTCTACCTCACGCTGATCACCGCGGTCGGGGAGGGCAACGCCGAGCCCACCCGGTCGGCGCTGTACCAGCTCGCCCAGTTGCTGCTGACGCTGTCCGGGGTGGCCCTGCTGCCGCTGGCCACCGCGGCGGTGGTCGAGGGCGTGGTCAGCACCCGCCTGGCGCTGGCCAACGGGCGCCGGCGCCGGCCGCACGAGGACCACATCGTGCTGGTCGGCCTGGGTACCGTCGGCACCCGCGTGCTGCGTCAGCTCACCGATCTCGGCCTCGAGGTGGTGGCGATCGACCGGCGGTCGGACGCGCGCGGCACCGAGACCGCGGCCCAGTTGGGCGTACCGCTGATCGTGGGGGACGCCGGGCGTGAGGAGACGTTGCGGGCCGCGTCCGTCGAGACGGCCAAGGCGCTGCTGGTGCTGTCCACCGACGACGTCACCAACCTCAAGGCGGCACTGAACGCCCGGGCCGTACGGCCGGATCTGCGGGTGGTGCTGCGACTGTTCGACAGCGACTTCGCCGGCCGCGTGCAGACCGCGTTCAACATCAACATCTCGCGCAGCGTGTCCCGGCTGGTGGCGCCCGCGTTCGCCGCCGCCATGCTGGAACGCGAGGTGGTGGTGACCATCCCGGTCGACCGGCACGCGCTGCTGGTCGCGTCGGTCCGGGTGGTGGAGGGGTCGCCGCTGGCCGGGGCCACGTTGCGGACCGCCGACCGGCCGTACAGCGTCCGGACGATCGGTCTGTCCATCTCGGACTCGGAATGGGTGGACTGGACGCCCGATCCCGGGCATCGCCTGGCGGCCGGCGACCGGATCCTGGTGGTGGCGCGACGGGCCGGGCTGCGGACGCTGCTGGAAGCGGCCAGCCCGCCGTTAGAGCAGGCCGGCCTCGACGCCCAGTGACTCCACCTCGACGCCCAGCACCGCCTGCTCGTCCGGCTTGTGGGCGAGCACGTCGGTCAGGTACGACTGCACCGCCGGCGCCATTCCGACGTCCCGCCCGGCCTGCTCGGACAGCAGCCACTTGTGCTGGATGATCTGCGAGAAGATCTCCTGCGGTTCGAGCTTGCGGCGCAGGTTGGCCGGCACCGCCCGGACCACCGGTTCGAATGTCTCGGTCAGCCAGCGGTGCGCGGCCTGCTGCTCGTCGGTCAGGTCGCTCTCCGCCATGTACGTGTCGAGGTCGTTGAGCAGCTGCCGGGCCTGGTTCTCCTCGGCGTCCAGCCCGGTCAGGCGCAGCAGCCGGCGGGTGTGGTATCCGGCGTCGACCACCTTCGGCCGCACCCGGTAGCCGCCGTCCACCGTGGACATCGCGACCTCGGCCACGTCGAAGCCGAGCTCGTTGAGCCGGCGGATGCGGCCCTCGATGTCGTGCCGGGCGTCCCGGGAGATCTCCTGCTCGTACGTGACCTCGTACCACAACCGCTCGTACCGGGCGACGATGTCGTCGACCACCGCCTCCGGGTCGACCGACTCGTGCAGCAGCTCGGCCGCCTGCAGGTCGAGGCACTCACCGAAGATGTTCAGCCGCAGGATCTCGATGTCCTCCGACCGCTGGCCCTCGGACAGCTTGGGGTACAGGTTCCCGGTCTCGGCGTCGACCAGGTACGCCGCGAACGCGCCGGCGTCCCGGCGGAACAACGTGTTCGACAGTGAGCAGTCGCCCCAGCTGAAGCCGGTGAGGTGCATCCGGACGACCAGGGCGGCCAGCGCGTCGAGCAGCCGGTTCAGCGTCTCCGGCCAGCGAGAACTGCAGGTGCCGGGTGATCAGCACGGTCTCCAGCGCCTCGCCGTCGTCCGTCTCCCGATCGGTGACCACGGCGATCGCCTCGACCGCGGGGAAGTCGATGCGTTCGAGCTGGCGGAGGAGGTCGTACTCCTTCTCGGCGATCCGTTCCCGGGTCTCCTTCAGCGCGTACACGATCTCGTTGAGCTTGACGAACCGCACGATGTGCCGCGAGATGCCCTGAGGCAGCGCGACCAGGTGATCCTCCGGCCAGTCCTCGAGCGGAATGCCCCAGGGCAGGTCCAGCAGGGCCGGGTCGACGAGGGCGGACGTGATGCGCACCGGACCAGTGTGCACGCTCCGGGTCGCGTCGCTCCCGCAGGTAGCTCGTTACACAGAAAGCTGGATCACCGGTATGAGCAGTATGTCGGTGATGTAACGCGAGGGGCAGGAGTGGTATGCGACGCAGGTTGACCATCGTGGCGACGACCGCGGCCTTGGCGCTGGCCGCCGCGAGCGGTACGGCGGCGTGGGCCTACACACACGGCAACGGCCGTACCGTCGGTACGTGGCACGACGCCCCGGCTCTGGCGCGGACTCCGGTGGCCCAGCAGGAACGCGCGCATGCGCTGCCGGCGCCGGAGGCCAAGGCACCGGCCGGCGCGGCCGCGATGCCCGGTCCGACCACGAACCTGACGAAGGCGGCGGACCCCCACGGCACCCGGCACGCCGACTCGCGGCCGATCCTGCCCGAGTCGGCGCAGGCGGCCGCCGCCCAGGGCCGCGAGAAGGTCGGCGACCTGCTCAGCGTGAACAAGGTTCTGGGCTACCAGGGCTCGCGCACCGAGTCGTTCTCCTACCCGGGCGCGTCCTATGTGAAGTTGCACTTCGACAAGATGACCATGCAGCCCGGTGACTACCTCACGGTGTCCAACCCGTCGGGCACCGAGTCGTACCGGTACGACGCCCCGGAAGCGCTGACCACGTCGCCGGTCGACCAGTGGTCGATGTCGGTCACCGGCGACACCGCGGTGCTGGAGATGCACCGGGCCGGTCCGCTGACCGCGGTGCCGGGCGGCGCCGGCGTGCAGGTCGACCAGGTGGCCAAGGGCTTCTCCCGGATCGAACAGGACCAGGTGCCGGCGGACCAGCTCGAGAGGCCGGGCCAGACCGGGCGCGAGGAGTCGGTCTGCGGCACCGACGAGTCGAAGGACGCGGTCTGTTACAAGTCGGCCGACCCGGTGGCGTACACCCGGTCCAAGGCCGTCGCCCGGCTGCTGATCAACGGCACCGAGCTGTGCACCGGCTGGCGGGTCGGTCCGAACAACCGGATGCTGACCAACAACCACTGCTTCGGCAACTCCTCGGACGCCTACGACACCGAGGTCTGGTTCAACTACCAGTGCGGGACGTGTGGCGGCCACGACACCTTCAAGCCGACCAAGGTCTGGGGCTCCACGGTGCTGGCCACCGACCACACGTACGACTACACGCTGTTCACGCTGGCAAACTTCGCGTCGATCCAGAAGTTCGGCTATCTGACCTTCGACACCGCGCGGCCGGCCAAGGGCCAGGAGCTGTACGTGCCGCAGCACCCGGCGGGCGAGCCGACCCGGATCGCCGGCTCGCTGGGCACCGCGGCGAGCACCTGCGTGGTGGCCGACAACGCGTACACCGGATACACCGCCAACTCCGACGTCGCGTACTACTGCGACACCGCCGGCGGCTCGTCCGGCTCGCCGGTGCTGTCCCGGACCACGAACAAGGTGGTCGCGCTGCACCACTTCGGCGGCTGCCCCAACTCCGGCGTCCGCGGCGACCTGCTGGCGGCCAAGCTCGCGAAGCTCCTCTAGCTTTGAGGGCGTGATCCGCACCCGACCTGTCATGGGCTGGTGGGGCGACCTGGCTCTGGTGGCCGGGTTCGCCGTCCTGACCGTGGCGTTGCTCAACGGCCACCTGCTGGTGTGGGATCAGCGGGTGGCCGACTGGGCGTTCGCGCACCAGCCGGCCCCGGTCTACTGGACCGCCCGCGTCTTCAACTACCTGGGACAGGGCGGTCAGGTCCTGATGCCGGTGGGCATCGTGCTGACCGCGTGGCTGGCCTGGCGTACCCGCTCGGTCCGGGCGGTCCTCCCGTTCGTGGCCGCCTTCGTCATCACCTACGTGACGATCGGCCCGCTGAAGCTGTGGGCCGGCCGGGCGGCGCCCCGGTTCGACGGGCCGGAAAAAACGATCATGCACAATCCGTACGCGTCGGGCCCGGCCGCGGTGAGTTACCCGAGCGGCCACATGGGCAACGCCCTGGTCTGGTACGCGGTGATCGCGGTGCTGGTGGCCGCGCTGTCACGGCGGCCGCTGACCACGGGCGAGACGGTGCTGATCCGGGTCGTGCCGGTGGTGATCCTGTTCGTCACCACGGTCTACACCGGCTTCCACTGGCTGACGGACTCGGTCGCCGGGGTGCTGCTCGGCCTCTTCCTGGCGCGACTGATCGACCGGATCCCGTGGGACGCGATTCCGCTCCCGGCGCGCTTCGACCGGGCGGCCTTCACTCGATCCAGCGGCCGGCCCGCATCACGCGTCTGACCTCGAGGTCGGCGCTCAGCACGACCAGGTCGGCCCGCAGGCCGGCCTCGAGCGCACCCGTCTCGCCGGCCATCCCGAGCGTACGGGCCGGGGTGGTCGAGGCCATCGCGGTCGCGTCGGGCAGCGCGATTCCCGCCCGTACGGCCTGGCGGAAGGCCTCGTCCATGGTCAGCGTGCTGCCGGCGATCGAGCCGTTGCGGGTCAGTCTGGCCACCCGGTCGGCCACGGTGACCTCCTGGCCGCCCAGCTCGTAGGTGCCGTCCGGCATCCCGGCGGCGTCCATCGCGTCGGTGATCAGTGCGGACCGGTCCGGCCCGGCGGTCCGGGCGGCGAAGGCCAGCATGGCCGGGTGCAGGTGGACGCCGTCGGCGATCAGCTCGCAGACCACCGGCGGGGTGGACAGCAGGGCGATCACCGGGCCGGGCTCACGGTGGTGCGGTGGCCGCATGCCGTTGAAGACGTGGGTGCCGACCGTCCCGCCGGCCTCGACTCCGGCCCGGGTCTGCTCGAACGTCGCGTCGGTGTGCCCCAGGGCGGCCACCACCCCGTGTGCGCGCAGCAACCGGATGGCCTCCAGGGCCCCGGGCAGCTCCGGAGCGACGGTGACCATCCGGACCGCGCCGGCCGCCAGCTCGAGCAGCTCGGTCAGCTCGGCGACGGACGGATCGCGCAGGAAGGCCGGGTTCTGGGCGCCGCAGCGGGTGCCGGACAGGTACGGCCCCTCGAAGTGGATCCCGGCCAGCGTGCCGTCGGCGACCAACGGCCGGTAGGCCCCGGTGGCCGCCCGCATCAGCTCGAACGGCGAGCTGACCAGGCTGGCCAGCATCGTCGTGGTGCCGTGGGCGAGGTGGAAGGCGGCCGCGGCCCGGGCGGCCGACGGGTCGCCCGTGGTGAACGTGTGCCCGCCGCCGCCGTGGCAGTGCAGGTCGACGAACCCGGGCACGATCAGGTCGTCGCCGGCCCGCCCGGCCTCGGTGACCTCGACGATGGCCGGCCCGTCGACGACAACGTGGCCGGGCACCACCGCACCGGGCCGGACGACCCGGCCGCTGATCCGCGTCATCGGTTCGCCGGGAGCGAGTCGAGGGCGAGCAGGGCCGCGCCCAGGCAGCCGGCGTTGTCGCCGAGCTCGGCCCGAACCAGGGACGGGATGCGGTGGAAGGTGGTCCGGGCGTCGAGCGCGACCCGCAGCGGCGCCAGCAGAGCCTCCCCGGCCTCGGCCAGCCCGCCGCCGAGCACCACCTTCCCGGCGTCGTACAGCGCCTGCGCGGTCAGCAGGCCATCGGCCAGCGCCTCGACGGCCTCCGTCCAGACCGCGACGGCCAGCGCCTCGCCGGCCGCGGCCCGCGCGGCGACGTCGAAGGCGGCCGCGCCCTCGACACCGGACAGTTCGGCGTACCGGCGGCCGATCGCCGACGCCGACGCCACCGATTCCAGGCAACCGTTCAGGCCGCAGCCGCAGGGCCGTCCGCCGGGCCGGACGATCACGTGCCCGACCTCGCCGGCGGCCCCGTGTGCGCCGGCGAAGGCGTGGCCGTCGATCACGTGCGCGGCGGCGATACCGGTGCCGATGGCGATGAACAGCACGTGCGGCTCGCCCCGGCCGGCCCCCAGCCGGGCCTCGGCGGTGCCCCCGGCCCGGACGTCGTGGCCCAGCGCGGCCGGCAGGCCCAGCCGGTCGGTGACCAGGTCGCGCAGCGGCACGTCGCGGAAGCCCACGTTCGACGACCACACCGCGATGCCGCGGGTCTCGTCGATCACGCCCGGCACGACCACTCCGGCCGCCACCTCGACGACGACCGGCGCCCCCGTGCGTGACGCCAGCGTCGACCTCGTCATCTGGTCCGACGCCGACCGCGCCACGATCGCCAACAT
>CAXSDA010000018.1:91527-93733 GCA_964236515.1 uncultured Actinoplanes sp. | reverse complement strand
CTCCGGCCGCCACCGGGATCAGCCCCTCGGCGCGGGCCCGCCCGGCCAGGCCGGCGGCCACGTCCAGGATGCCGGCGGTGACCGCCTCCGGGCCCCGGTCCGCCCGGGTCGGGTGCCGCTCGGTGTGGTGCACCAGCCCGTCCGGCATGACCAGGGCACATTTCATGCCGGTCCCGCCGACGTCCAGCGCGATGACGACGTCGTCGCTCAACAAGTCCTCCGCGACTAGCGCTTGCGCAGAAGCGTTCGGTTCGCCGGTCATTCGAGCGTCATTGTGCGTGGAAGGTCGCGGCGGGCGCAATGGAGCTGTGTCTCTGCCCAAGCCTGGACTGTCAGTCGGCCGGACTCTACCCAAGCCGGACTATCAGTCGGCGGAGCTCGATCGTGGGCTTTCGCGCAGCGGGTGAGCTTTGCACCACCGCTTTTCGCGCACTAATGTGCACACTCTTATCACGGAACGTGCACGGGAGGACTGCGGTGGACCGGTACGCGCGGTGGAACGCCCTGCTCGAACTGCTCGCCGAGACCGACCGGGTCAGTGTCGAGGACGCCGCCGACCGGCTGGGTGTCTCTCAGGCCACCATCCGGCGCGACTTCGACCAGCTGGCCCAGCAGCAGATGATCACCCGGACCCGGGGCGGCGCGGTCGCCAACGGGGTCTCCTACGACCTGCCGCTGCGCTACAAGAGCGCCAAGCACTCGGCCGAGAAGCAGCGGATCGGCGAGGCCGCGGCCGGCCTGGTCGCCCCCGGTCAGGTGGTCGGGCTCAACGGTGGCACGACCATGACCGAGGTGGCCCGGGCCCTGGCCGTACGGCCGGATCTGAACTCCACCGGCGAGGGCGCGCAGCTGACCGTGGTGACCAACGCGCTCAACATCGCGAACGAGCTGCTGGTCCGGTCCCGGATGAAGATCGTGGTGGCCGGCGGGGTGGTCCGGCCGCAGTCGTACGAACTGGTCGGCCCGCTCGGCAGCGCCCTGCTGGCCGAGGTGACCTTGGACATCGTGCTGCTCGGGGTGGACGCGCTGGACGTGGAACTGGGCGCGGCCGCGCACCACGAGGGCGAGGCCGCGATGAACAGCCTGATGGTGGCCCGGGCGAAACGGGTCGTGGTGATCGCCGACTCGTCGAAACTGGGCGGCCATGCGTTCGCCCGGATCTGCCCCGTCGGCAAGGTGGACACGCTGGTCACCGATTCGGGGGCGCCGGAGTCCCTCCTGGCGGCGTTCCGCGAGGTCGGAGTGGGCGTGGTGTGTGCGTGAACATTGACGGGACTGCTTAGAGTTCGCCCGTGAGCGCCGTACTGGAGATATCGGGTCTGCAGAAGACCTACCGCACCCGCAAGGGGGTGCGCCGGGCGCTGGACTCCTTCGACATGGTGGTCGAGGCCGGTCAGGTGCACGGGTTCCTCGGGCCGAACGGCTCGGGCAAGACGACCACGCTGCGCACCCTGCTGGGTCTGATCCGGCCCAACGGCGGCGAGATGGTGCTGCTCGGTGAGTCCGTGCCGGAGCACCTGCCCGAGGTGGCCGGCCAGGTCGGCGCGATCGTGGAGAGCCCGCAGTTCTTCGGCAACTTCACCGCCGAGACCACGCTGTCGCTGCTGGCCGACGCGGGCGGCGTGGAGCAGAGCCGGGTCTACGCGGTGCTCGAGCTGGTCGGGTTGCGGGAACGGGCCAAGGACCGGGTCAAGACCTACTCGCTGGGCATGAAGCAGCGGCTGGCGGTGGCGTCGGCGCTGCTCAAGAACCCGAAACTGCTGATCCTGGACGAGCCCGCCAACGGGCTCGACCCGGGCGGCATCCGGGAGATGCGCACGCTCATGCGGACCCTCTCCGAGTCCGGCATGACCGTGCTGCTGTCCAGCCACATCCTGGGCGAGATCCAGCTGATCTGCGACTCGGTCACGATCATCTCGGCCGGGCGCCGGGTGGCCGCCGGGCCGGTGGCCGAGGTCCTGGCCAAACACACCTCGACCGCCGTCCGGGTCCGGGTCGAGGCGGGCGTCGACCGTAGCGTGCTCGCCTCCGCACTCCGGCTCGCGATGACGGCGATACGCGAACCCGGTGCCACGTCGACGGCGGTCGCGGTGCGGGTGCCGAGCACGGTCCCACCAAGAGAACGGCGTACGCGGGAGGCCAGCAGGCCGTCGAGGCTCGCCGCGCCGGTCTCGACGCCAGGCAGTGGTGGGGACAGGGCCACGGT
>CAXSDA010000018.1:0-91517 GCA_964236515.1 uncultured Actinoplanes sp. | reverse complement strand
GCTGCACACGGACGGCGCGGAGGTGACCCTCGAACCGGACCATCTGCTGGTGGCCAACGCGCCCAACCCGGCGGCGATCACCCGGGTGCTGGCCGAGCGGCAGATCTACGTCAGCGAGCTCACCCCGGTCGGCGTCGACCTGGAGAGCGTCTTCCTCGAGCTCACCGGCACCGCGCCGGTGGACGGTCAGAACCGCCAGGTGGACCAGTCGGTACGACCCACGGCCGCGGAGCGGCCCGGGCTCTCCACGCCGTCCGGAGGACCAGGCGTCGGCAGCAGCTCCGGCGGGTGGGGACAGTGAGCCTGTACACAGCGGAGACGCGGCGGCTTCTCAAGCGGCGGTTCACCAGGATTCTGCTGATCGGGGCGGTGGTCGTGCTGGCCGCCGTCGCGGTCGGCATGTTCTTCACCCACGAGAAGATCGGCCCGGCCCAGGTCGCCGTCGCGCAGAAGAAGGCCGACGCCGACTTCCAGCAGCAGACGCAGGCCGCCAACGAGCAGAAGCAGCTGTGCCAGAAGGCCAAGGGCACCCCGGACGCGGGCAACTTCCCGCCGAACTGCGACGAGATCACGCCGCCGACCCGGGACAACTTCCAGACCCAGTGGTACCTGCCGGCCACCTTCAACCTGCGCTCCGACTTCGGAGCGATGATCACCACGCTGGCCGGGGTGCTGGCGCTGGCCGCGTTCGTGGTCGGAGCATCCTTCGTGGGCGCCGAGTGGAACAGCGGCGGGATGATGAACCTGTTGCTGTGGCGGCCCCGCCGGCTCCAGGTGCTCAGCACCAAGCTGGGCGCGCTGCTCCTCAGCCTCACCGCGTACGCCGTGGTGATCTCGGCCGCCTGGACCGGGATCTTCTGGCTGATCGCCCGGTATCGCGGTACGACAGCCAGGATGACCTCGGGCGTGTGGCAGTCGTTCGGGCTGACCGAGCTGCGGGCACTGGCGCTGGTCCTGGTGGCCGCGGCCGTCGGGTTCGGGCTGGCCTCGGCCGGGCGGCACACCGCGGTGGCGTTCGGCGTCGCCATCGGGGTGGCCATCATCATGCAGGTCGGTCTGGTCACCGTGCTCCAGCTGGCCAAGGTCAAGTTCGCCGAGCTGTACCTGATCCCGATCTGGCTGCAGGCGTGGCTGGAGAAGTCGGTGAAGCTCCAGGACTACAACTCGTGCAACTTCTCGGTGGCCAACAACTGCGAGCCGGACTCGATGACGATCACCTGGCACCAGGCGGGCACGGGGATGGCGATCCTGGTGGTCCTCGTCGTAGGAGCAGCTTTGTGGACTATCCGTAGGCGGGACATCACCTGATGTAGTTTCAAGGTGACCGACGCGGGGCATCGTCGGCGGCCACTATGCTGACGCCCGTTTCCGTCACGAGGAGCGCCATGCAGCAGCCTGCCGAGTCCTCGGCCGACACGCAGCACGTCCCGGCACCCCGCACCGAGCCCGCCGCCGCCGAGCCCGCCGCCGAACCGGCGCCCGCTCCCGTGGCGCCGGATCCGTCGGTGTTGTCCGAACGGGAGGAGCTGATCCTCGCGTTCGAGTCCAAGTGGTGGAAGCACGCCGGTTCCAAGGAACAGGCGATCCGGGACACGTTCGGGTTGTCTTCGACGCGGTACTACCAGCTGCTCAACGGCCTGCTGGACAATCCGGCCGCACTGGCCAAGGACCCGGTGCTGGTCGGCCGGCTGCGCCGGCTGCGCTCGACCCGGGCCCGTACCCGCCGGCGCTGACGTCAGACCGGCTGGTGCTTGTCGGCGTACTCGGCCAGCCACGTCACCTGGGCCGGGTCGAGGGAGGCGCGGACGCGGTGCCGGGCGGTCTCCACGTTGGCCGCGGTCACCGTGGACGCCTCCAGCGACTCCCGCATCGCCGCGAGCGCCGACTCGCGGATCAGTGCGGAACAGTCGGCGGCCGAGAAACCGTCCAGGGCGGCGCCGAGCGCGTCCAGGTCGACCTCGCCGTCCAGCGGCACCGAGCGGGAGGCGGCCTTGAGAATCGAGGTCCGGGCCTCGGCGTCCGGCGGCGGCACGTACACCAGCCGCTCCAACCGGCCCGGCCGCAGCAGCGCCGGGTCGATCAGGTCGGGACGGTTGGTCGCCCCGATCACCACCACGTTGCGCAGCGACTCGACGCCGTCCAGCTCGGTCAGCAGCGCCGCCACCACCCGGTCGGTGGTGCCGCCGTCGGTGCCCTGGCCGCGGGTCGGCGCGAGCGCGTCCACCTCGTCCAGGAACACCAGCGTGGGCGCCGCCTCCCGGGCCCGGCGGAACAGTTCCCGGACGGCCCGCTCGCTGTCGCCCACCCACTTGCTGAGCAGTTCGGCGCCCTTGACCGACAGCACGTTGGCCTTGCCCGTACCGGCGATGGCCTTGACCAGGTAGGTCTTGCCGCAGCCGGGCGGACCGTAGAGCAGCACCCCGCGCGGCGGTGAGACGCCCAGCCGGGCGAACGTGTCCGGATAGGTCAGCGGCCACAGCACCGACTCGGTCAGCGTCTGTTTGACCTCCACCATGTCGCCGACGTCGTCCAGGGTGACCGCGGCCACCTCCAGCGTGGAGTCGGCCATCGAGGTCGGCCGCACGACGTCCAGCGCGGCCTCGAAGTCGGCCATGCACACCGTCGGGGCCTCGGCGTCCTTCTGTCGCAGCGCCGCCCGCACGCCGGCTTCCCGGGCCAGCGCGCCGAGGTCGGCGGCGACGAATCCGGGCGTACGGCCGGCCACGTCGTCCAGCCGTACGTCCTCGGTCAGCGGCATGCCCCGGGTGAGTACGGTGAGCTGCTCGCGGCGCATCGCCGCGTCCGGCAGCGGCACACCCAGCTGGATCGCCAGCAGGTCGGGCGCGCGCAGCGCCGGGTCCAGCGATTCCGGGCGGCTGGTCGTGCAGACCACGGCGGCCCCGGCGCGAACCGTCTCGGCCAGGATCTGCCGGAACACCGTGGACAGCGGGCCCGGCTCGTCCCGCGGGACCAGCGCGTCGACGTCGGCGATCAGCCACACCGCCGGATCCCCGGACCGGACGTCGGAGGACAGCTCCCGCAGGCGGCGGGCGGCGGCGTCGTTGGTGAGTGCGGCCAGTTCCGGCGCCCAGGCGGCCACGACCCGGGCGCCGACCTGCGCGGCCACCGCCCGCACCAGCGCCGACTTGCCCGACCCGGCCGGCCCGGAGACGAGCACACCCAGCGACACCGTGGTGCCCAGCCGGCCCAGTACCTCGCCGTGGTGGAAGCCGAGGTCGAGCAACTCGGTCAGTTCCTGCGCCTGGGCCCGCAGGCCGGGCAGGTCGTCGATGCTGGGCGGCGGCGTCTCCGGGTCGGTGCTGGCCGGGGTGCGGTCCTGCGCCCGGGTGGCCGGGGCGGAGCCACCGCCGATGGAGGACGGCCCGCCCTCCCAGCCGACCACGGTGTCCATCGTGACCAGCGCGGCGTCGGCGTCCTCGACCGCGACCACCTTGAGCAGCGCGCTGGTCCACAGGTAGCCGACCCGGTTGGCCAGCGACTGGCGGGCGGCCTGGACCAGCGAGCGGTTGGCCGCGGCCGGCAGCACGTCCTGCGGCAGCAGCGAGACATCGTCGCCGGTGCTGACCACCTTGCCCAGCAGCGCCAGCCGCAGCATCTCGGGCGACACCACGGCGACGATCTCGGACGGGCCGGACAGCGTCACCCGGCGCCCCTCGCGGACCGGGACGGGGGTGACCGTGACCTGGCCACCGTCGCGCAGGCCGAGGTTGCCGATGGTCAGGTCGTCCGCGTAGAGCAGGGCCTTGCTGGCGCCGGGCTCGGTGCGGGCGGCGATACCGGCGGTGGTGCGGGTGCCGACCAGTCGCAGCGGGTCGCCGGGGTTGACGGCGAGGGCCGCCATCACCTCGGGGTGGAGGCGGACGATGCCGCGGCGCGCGTCGAGCGCGGCCGGGCGCAGCGTCACGGTGAGCGTGAGATCGTCAGCCATTGGTCGAGCTTATTGGGTGCGTGCCGGTTCACAGCACTGGCTCAGCCAAGCGCGGTTAGCGTTCAGTCATGCGCCTTCGCCTGCCCCGACCCTCACGCCGGCGGGTGATCGCCGGGTCCGTGGTGGTCGTGCTGGTGGCCGCGCTCGTCGGGTGGGCGGCTCTGCCTGACCGCAAGAGCTGGACCAGCCAGGACCTGACCATCGGCGTCCGGACCGGACCGGCCGGCGACCAGCCGGTTGACCTGGACGCCCGGTTCTACCTGCCGCGGGACCGCAGCGGCAAGGTGCCGGCCGTCCTGCTGGCGCACGGCTTCGGCGGCACCAAGGACTCCGTGTCGAGCGACGCCGAGGAACTGGCCGGCCGCGGGTACGCCGTGCTGACCTGGACCGCTGAGGGCTTCGGGAAGAGTGGCGGGCAGATCCACCTGGACAGCCCGGACTGGGAGGTCAAGGACGCCCAGCAGCTGATCGACTGGCTGGCGAAGCGGTCCGAGGTGCAGACCGACGCGCCCGGTGACCCCCGGGTCGGGGTGGTCGGCGGCTCGTACGGCGGCGGGCTGGCGCTGCTGCTGGCCGGGCAGGACAAGCGGGTCGACGCGATCGTGCCGCAGATCACCTGGAACGACCTGAGCCGCTCCTTCTTCCCGCAGTCGGCCGACGTGACCAACGCCGGCGTCTTCAAGAAGGGCTGGGCGGGCGTCTTCTTCGGAAGTGGAAGCACCGACGGGCCATCCAGCGGCCCCACCACCGACCCGGCGTGCGGGCGGTTCGCCGCCGACGTCTGCGCGGCCTACCTCAGCATGGCCGGCTCGGGCACGCCGAGCCCGGATGTGGTCGCGCTGCTGCGCAAGTCCAGCCCGGAGACCGTACTGAGCAGGATCACCGCCCCCACGCTGCTGATTCAGGGCGAGGTCGACTCGTTGTTCCCGCTGTCCGAGGCCGACGCCAACGCGCGCGGCATCGCCGCCGGCGGCACCCCGGTCCGGGTCGCCTGGTTCACCGGCGGCCACGACGGCGGACTCGGGCCGCAGTCGGACCAGGACCGGGTCAAGTTCCTCACCGTGCAGTGGCTGGACCACTACCTCAAGGGTTCCGGGGCGACGCCGGCCACCAGCTTCACCTTTTCCCGGGTGGCCGGGTTCAGCGCCCTCGACCGGGGACTGGTCACCAACGGGTACTCCGACCCGTCGTACCCCGGGCTGGCCGGCACCGCCCGCACCGACGTGACCGTGCAGGGCCCGGCTCAGCCGATCGCCAACCCGCCCAACGGGAACCCGGGGGCGATCTCCTCGCTGCCGGGGATCGCCGGGCGGCTCAGCTCGCTGCTGAACGGCGCCTCGGTGGACGTGCCGGGACAGTTCGCGGCCTTCCAGTCGGCCCCGCTGACCGCCGCGATCGACGTGGCCGGGGCGCCGTCCGTACGGCTGAAGGCGGCTTCTCCGACTTCGACCGCGACGCTGTTCGTCAAGCTGCTGGACGTCGATCCGGACGGCGCGACCACGCTGTCGGCCGGTCTGGTGGCGCCGGTGCGGCTGACCGGGCTGCCCACCACGATCGGCCAGGCGACCGCGGTCACCGTGACGTTGCCGGCCATCGTGCGGCAGATCGAGCGCGGACATTCCGTACGCATCGTCGTGGCCACCACCGACCAGGCGTTCCTCACCCCGGCCGCCCCGGCGACGTACACGGTCGCGGTCGACCCGGCGGTCACGCTGCCGACGCTGACCGGCACGCCGATCGCCAACCCCGACGCCGTCTGGTGGTACGTGCTGGGCGGCCTGATCGTGGTCATCCTGCTCGGCCTGGCCGTGCTGCTGGTGATCCGCCGGGCCCGCCGCCGGCCGCCGGTCGAGGTCGACGAGGTCTCGGACATCCCGCTGGTCGTGCGGAACCTACGAAAGGCGTACGCGGACGGCTTCGTGGCCGTCGAGGAGATCAGCTTCCGGGTGGAACGGGGTCAGGTCGTCGGCCTGCTCGGTCCCAACGGCGCGGGCAAGACGACCACGCTGCGGGTGCTGATGGGGCTGACCATGCCGACGGCCGGTGACGCGCTGGTGTTCGGGCAGCCGCTGGCGCCGGGCGCGCCGGTGCTGTCCCGGGTCGGCGCGCTGGTCGAGGGGCCGGGCTTCCTGCCCCACCTGAGCGGCATGGAGAACCTCCGGGCGTACTGGCGGGCCACCGGGCGGCCGCTCGGCGACGCGCACGTCGACGAGGCCATCGACATCGCCGGCCTGGGCGACTCGATCCAGCGGAAGACGAAGAACTACAGCCATGGCATGCGCCAGCGGCTGGCCATCGCCCAGGCCATGCTCGGACTACCCGAACTGCTGGTGCTGGACGAGCCCACGGACGGTCTGGACCCGCCGCAGATCGCCGAGATGCGCCGGGTGCTCAAGCGGTACGCCACCGACGGCCGGGCGGTGCTGGTCTCCAGCCACCTGCTGGCCGAGGTCGAGCAGACGTGCACGCACGTGGTGGTGGTCAACAAGGGCCGGATCGTGGCCGACGGCCCGGTCGACGACATCGTCGGCGAGTCGCCGTCGGTGCAGCTCGAGGTGTCGGACGTACCGGCCGCGTCGGTGGTGCTGTCCGGTCTGGGGGTCCGCTCGGTGACGCCGGACGGCGACAACTCGCTGATCGTGGACATGAACGGGACGCCGCGCTCCGAGGTGGTGGCGTCGCTGGTACGGGCGGGCGTGGGCGTGGACCGGGTCGTGCCGAGACGCCGGCTCGAGGACGCCTTCCTGGCGCTGGTCGGGGACAATTCGCGGGGGAGTGGAGATCGATGACGACCACCATGGCGGCGAAGAACTACCGCCCATCGGCCACGTTGTCGGTCGGGGCCGAGATCCGGCGGCAGGCGTCGCGGCGGCGTACTCAACTGGCTCTGGGGTTCATGGTCCTGCTGCCGGTGATCGTGCTCCTCGCGTTCGAGTTCGGCAGCAACAACAACGGCGACGACAACAACGGGGGCGGCGCGTTCGGCAGCCTGATCGACCTGGCCACCAGCAGCGGCCTGAACTTCGCGCTGACCGTACTGGCCGTCTCGGCCGGATTCCTGCTGGTCGTGGTGGTCGCGTTGTTCTCCGGCGACACGGTGGCCAGCGAGGCCAGCTGGGGCAGCCTGCGCTATCTGCTGGCGATCCCGGTGCCGCGGGCCCGGCTGCTGGCGGTCAAGCTGGTCGTGGCGTTGCTCTTCTCGGCCGTCGCGCTGCTCACCCTCACCGGGGTGGCACTGCTGGCCGGGACCCTGCGGTACGGGTGGCACCCGCTCGGCAGCACCATCGCCGCCCAGATCCCGCCCGGGGCCGGTCTCGTACGGCTGCTGATCATCGTGGCCTACCTGGCCGTCACCATGCTGGTCGTGGCCGGCCTGGCGTTCCTGCTGTCGGTGCTGACGGACGCGGCGCTGGGCGCGGTCGGCGGGGCCGTGCTGCTGTGGATCCTGTCCACCATCCTCGACCAGATCACTGCGCTCGGCTCGCTCCGCAACGTGCTGCCCACCCACTACAGCGACGCGTGGCTGGGCGTGCTGTCCACCCCGATGCAGGTCGACGACCTGGCCAAGGGGGCGATCGCCGCGGTGAGCTACGCCACGCTGTTCTGGGGCCTGGCGTTCTGGCGGTTCACCCGCAAGGACATCACATCGTGAAGTCGCGCAGCCAGGCGTCGCCGGCCCTGCCGAACGGTTCCACACGGGCGGTGATCAGCCGGACCAGTTCGGCCATGGTCCGCTCGGCGTCGGCGATCACGTCGGGCGGGTAGCGGTAGAGCACCGGGCGTCGTCGTCCCAGATGGTGGCCAGCCGGGCGGTGTCGATCAAGTCGCGACTCAGCGACAACGAGTGACGGACCCACGCGTCCTGATCGTGGAGCGGCCCGCCGCGTCCTCGCCCCGGCCGCTCCCGGCCGCCGGTGCCGGCGGGCCTGGTCGGCCGCGAGCTCGTCGGCCGGCGTCTGGACCAGCGGAAACCGCAGCAGCACGCGGTCGCCGAGGCGGAACTGGGCGTTGACCGTACCGCCGGAGTCGACCCGCCGGACGGCCTGGCCCCGCCATTGCGGGAACTGATCGGCCACCAGGGCCCGAGACGACGTCGGCGTCGATCACGAGTTGATCCGGATGCACGCGCCGATTCTCGCCGGTCGCGTTGGCTCGCTCACACAGCGGGATGAGCCGGTCGCGCGTACGAGATCACGACGTAAGGTGTGGGAAACAACTGAATACCTCATCCAGAGGGGCTGAGGGAACGGC
The DNA here is from genome assembly GCA_964236515.1 of uncultured Actinoplanes sp. Classification (GTDB taxonomy): domain Bacteria; phylum Actinomycetota; class Actinomycetes; order Mycobacteriales; family Micromonosporaceae; genus Actinoplanes. Next base: position 83,317 of record CAXSDA010000018.1, on the reverse strand, counting down.
CCGTTGACGCCCCGGCAACCACCGCACATGTCTCGATGACGAGGCCAGCGCGCGGCAGGTGCTAATTCCGTCCCGGCTGCGCGGCTGAACCGTGCCCGGGAAAGATGAGAGGAAGGCCTCAATGACGACTGCCGTCACCGCACCCACCTCCACCCCGGCCCGGGGCCTCGTCTGCCGCGCGTGCGGCGCCGAGTACCCGCTGGCCGCGCAGCACGCCTGTTACGAGTGTTTCGGCCCGCTCGAGGTCGCGTACGACCAGGCGGCGCTCGCGCGGGTCACCCGGGAGGACATCGAGTCCGGCCCGGACAACATCTGGCGGTACGCCGCCCTGCTGCCCACCGGGCAGGACCCGGCGACCCGGGTCACCAACAACCCGGGCATGACCCCTCTGGTCAGCGCCCCGGCGCTGGCGGCGGCGGTGGGCGTACGGGCGCCGTTGTGGGTCAAGGACGACTCGGCCAACCCGACCCACTCGTTCAAGGACCGGGTCGTGTCGGTGGCCCTGACCGCCGCCCGCGGCCTCGGCTTCAGCCGGTTCGCCTGCGCCTCGACCGGCAACCTGGCCAACTCGGTGGCCGCGCACGCCGCCCGGGCGGGCGTGCCCAGCATCGTGTTCATCCCCAGCGACCTCGAACCTGGCAAGATCATCACCACCGCGGTGTACGGCGGCGACCTGGTCGCCATCGAGGGCTCCTACGACGACGTGAACCGGCTGTGCGGCGAACTGGTGGAGACCGACGAGTTCGAGGACACCGCGTTCGTCAACGTGAACGTCCGGCCGTTCTACGCCGAGGGCAGCAAGACGCTCGGGTACGAGGTGGCCGAGCAGCTCGGCTGGCGCATCCCGGCCCAGGTGGTCATCCCGATGGCCTCCGGCGAGCTGCTGACCAAGGTCGACAAGGCGTTCACCGAACTCGTCGAGATCGGCCTGGCCACGGCGCCCGAGGGTGGCTGGAAGGTGTTCGGCGCGCAGTCGGCCGGGTGCAACCCGATCGCCACCGCGCTGCACGACGGCACCGACCACATCGTCCCGGTCAAGCCGACCGGCATCGCCAAGTCGCTGAACATCGGCGACCCGGCGGCCGGGGCGTACGCCATCGAGGCCGTCACCCGGACGGGTGGCTGGATGGACTACGCCGACGACGACGAGATCCGGGCGGCGATCCAGCTGCTCGCCTCGACCACCGGGATCTTCGCCGAGACGGCCGGCGGCGTCACCGTCGCGGTCCTGGCGAAGCTGGTGGCGAGCGGCAAACTCGACCCCGACCAGGAAACCGTCGTGTACAACACGGGCGAGGGACTCAAGACGGTGGACGCCGTGGCCGGACTGGTCGGACCCACCTACCGGATCAAGCCGTCGCTGCGCGGCGCCCGGGACGCGGGCCTTCTCGGCTGACGCTGAGTAGTCGCCGATCGACGACCCGTGGAGATTCCTCCCCCGGAGGACTTGCAGACGGATCACAGCATCGGCAAGATGCTCTCTTGCGGGAGGACGTGACGCCGTACGCGGCCCCAACCTCGAGCTTGGCGACAAACTTCGAGGGGCCCAACGACCCAACGCCGAAGGCGCTGTGCGCGCGTCCTCCCGACCAACTCTCCTTCACGAAAAATCGGTCGCGGCGGACCGGTTGTGCGGGAATCCTGATCGGATGCCGATCGACGTGGTGCCGCTGACCGACCCGGATCTCGTCTATCGGATCGCACGGGCGGTGTCGGCGTACGAGATCCCGGACTTCCCGTTCCCGACCCTCGACGGCTTCCGCCTTGAGGTCGCCCACCCGGGCCCGTCCTCCGCCATCGAGCGCCATCTCGGGCTTCTCGACGGCGAGCCGGTCGGCCACCTGTGGATGTCGCTCCCGCAGCTGGACAACCGGGACAACGCCGAGGTCGAGATCGAGGTCCTTCCGGAGTACCGGCGGCGGGGCGTCGGCCGGGCGTTGCACGCGCGGGCGGTCACCCGGATCCGCGAGCTCGGACGCAAGCGGCTGCAGTCGGGCTCGGTCGGCCGGCTGCCCGACGGCGCCGCCTTCGCCGCGGCCGTGGGCGCGTCGGCGGCGCTGACCGACACCCGTAGCCGCCTCGACCTCGCCTCGGCCGACCAGGCGGCGCTGGACACCCTGCTGACGTCGTCCTGGTCGCGGGCCGAGGGCTACCGGGTGGTCAGCTGGCTCGACGTGCCGCCCGACGACCTGATCGACGACGTCGCCTACCTGGACGGTCGGTTCGTCACCGACTCACCCCAGGGCGACCTCGAGATCGAGCCGGAGAAGGTGGACGCCGCCCGGATCCGCGCCACGTTCGCCTCGGCCAAGGAACGCGGGCGTACGGCCTACTCCTCCGGTGCCGTGCACCCGGCGTCCGGGCGGCTGGTCGGGTTCACCACGCTGTCCGGCTCGTTCGACATCGCCGGCCACCTGTGGCAGAGCCTCACCCTGGTCGACCCGGCGCACCGCGGGCACCGGCTCGGCCTGATCATCAAGCTGTCCAATCTGGCGTACGCCCGGCAGCACCGGCCGGCGCTGACCGTGATCGACACGTTCAACGCGTCGGCCAACGAGCACATGCTCGCGGTCAACCGGCAGATGGGGTTCCGTCCGATGGAGGAGTGGACCCAGTGGCAGCAGACCGTCTGAACGCCGGCCGTAGCGGCTTGTCCAGATAACCGCCGCCGGTCAGGCCGGCGTGCCGCTCGAAGGCGTTCCGGGCGCCGTACGACCCGGTCAGCGCGTACGACCAGCCGCACGCCGCCCAGTAGGCGGGCCAGAACAGCGGGCCGAGCCACGCGTACTGCCCGGTGTGCCGGTGCTCGTGCCCGAACAGCGCCCGCTGCTCCTCGGCCAGCAGCCACTCGGCCGACTTCTTCGTGAGCACGACGGATCCGACGGTGAAGCAGGTGGCCGCGGGAACCCGCCAGCGGTAGCCCTCACCGATCAGCACACCGTCACGGCCGCGACGGATCTTCGCCCGGCCGGCCAGCGCGATCAGGACGCCGGCGCCGGTCGTCCCGTTGGCCAGCGTCAGCAGCGTCCGGACGGTCCGGTGCACGTCAGGCCCGTCGCCGCATCTGCAGCTCGGTGAGCGCGGGCAGGACCGGGTGGGGGACCCGGACGCCGGTCTCCACGAAGCCCAGCCGCCGGTACGCCCGGACGGCCCGGTCGTTGCCGACCACCACCTCGAGCATCAGCTCGTCCCGTCCGGCGGCCCGCGACCACGTGGCGACCGCCTCGACCAGCTCCCCCAGCACCGGACCGCCCCGGCGGCCGGGCGTGATGTAGACCGCGAAGACCACGGTGACGGCCGGCTCCTCCGGCAGCACCGTGCCGCCGGCGTGCCCGATCAGCCGCCCTGGCGGCTCATGCGGCCTCTGGTTTCCGGGATCGGCCACGAACTGCGCCACCTGCCGGCCGGTGGAGGCCTGGACGATCCGCCGCCGGTAGTCCTCGTGCGGGCGGGCCGCGGCCTGGGCCAGCGTCTCGAGGAAGGCGAGCGGGCTGTCGGCCAGCATCTCGAGCCGGAGGGCGCGCATGCGGGCGGCGTCGGCCGGAATGACCCGGTGCACGGTGAAGGTGCGGCCGGGGGCGGTGATCAGAGCCATGTGCTCGCCGGGGCCGGGGCCCGGTGGCCGGCCGAGGTGTCAGCCGGGGTCGGGGCCGTGCGGTGGGGCGGGGCCGTGCGGCCGGCCGGGGGCGGGGCCGTCGCACGTGCCGGGGTCGGAGCCATGCTGCCTGCCTACCCGGCCGCCGGGCCGGCGGCAAGCGAGATCGCGACATCGGCCCGCCTGTGGACGGACGCGAAGAATTGTCGTACCCCCGTGCGACGGTTCGGCCCACCCATTCGAGGGCGGGGGAGGTGGCGGCCGCGCGGCCGAGACAAATCGAGCGGCCGAGACAAATCGAGCGGCCGAGAAATGTGCGGTCGGACTACTCAATGCGGGGAGGGCGGGGTGGCGGCGGGCCGCGGTTTTGGGCAAGGTGGCGGGGTGGACGACGAAGTGACGGGTGCGGGCGGTACGTCGCCGTTGCGTCTGATCGGACAGCCGGTGGTCGACCGCGCCGACGCGTTCGCCGACGAGACCGCCGAGCTGCCCGGCCCGGCCTCCGTGCGCGCGGCGCCGCCGATCGCGGCCGGGGGTGGTACGGATCGGCTGATCGCGACCCCGGCCGAGGGCATGGCCGGGTGGCGCGTGCGGGTCCGGGGTGTGCTGGCCGGGTGTGGGTGGCCGCTGCTGCTCGTCTCGCTCGTCTCGGTCGGGCCGGCGCATTTGTTCGCGGGCCGGATCGGGGATTCGGTGGTCGCCGCGCCGATGCTGTCGGACCTGGCGGGTGGCGTCGGGCTGCTTCTCCTGCCGCTGATGTGGCTCTCGTTCTTCGCGCTGGCCGCCCTGCCGTCGGTGCTGTGCCTGGCCGGGGTGGCCGGTGTCGCCGTCGGCTGGGCGTCGCGAGGTCGCCGGCCGCGGTTGCGGGCGGCGTTCGGTTCCGTGCTGCACCGGGTCGGACCGCTGTGGGCGTGGCTGGCGCTGATCGGCGCGGCCGGGCAGGCGGTCTCGCTGCTGCCGGACGGGACGACCCTGACGGCTTTGCAGGCGGTGGTGGCGGCCGCGCTGGGCTCGGTGACCGGGATGCTCGGGTGCGTGGTGCTGTTCGAGCGCCGGCACGGGCCGCGGCGGGCGCTGCAGCTACTGGCGGTGAGCCCAGGAGCGGCGGTGGCGGCGCTCGCCGGCTCGGGCGCGGCCCTGGTCGTACTGCCCGATGCGCTGAGCGATGTGCGCGGCCTCGGCGATCTGGCCGGAGCTGCCGTGGCGGTGCTGTTCGGGCTGCTCTGGGGGGTGACGGCGCTGGTGACGTACGGCTGCGCCCGGCGCGCTGAGGGACCACTGACGAGCGGCCGGCTGGCCGATGACCTCGCCCGCTGAGGGACCGGTTTTCTTGCACTCGTCCCCCCAGAGTGCTAAACAAGAACTTGGCACTCGCGTCGCATGAGTGCCAGCAGGTCGGGACGGTGGGGTCTCGGTCGCGGTGTCGCCATCGACGCCGGGGCACGGGGCCGGTCGTCGCGGGCTATCCGGCTCGGCCTGAGGACGTCGCATCGCCAGGTGGCGACGTCCGCAGAGTTCCTCACGGCACTCAACTAGATACGTGCGGGCGGGCCGCACCGGCCCCGCGCCGCGAATGTCCAGGAGGACACAGCCGAAATGGCCAAGATCATCGCATTTGACGAGGAAGCTCGTCGCGGCCTCGAGAGCGGAATGAACCAGCTCGCCGACGCCGTCAAGGTGACGCTCGGCCCCAGGGGCCGCAACGTCGTCCTCGAAAAGAAGTGGGGCGCGCCCACCATCACCAACGATGGTGTGTCGATCGCCAAGGAGATCGAGCTCGAGGGCACCTTCGAGAAGATCGGCGCCGAGCTCGTCAAAGAGGTCGCCAAGAAGACCGACGACGTTGCCGGTGACGGCACGACGACGGCGACCGTGCTGGCTCAGGCGCTGGTCCGCGAGGGCCTGCGCAACGTGGCCGCCGGCGCCAACCCGATGGCCCTCAAGCGAGGCATCGAGGCCGCCGTCGCGGCTGTCTCCGAGGCGCTGAGCTCGCTGGCCAAGGACGTGGAGACCAAGGAGCAGATCGCCTCCACCGCCTCCATCTCCGCCGGTGACACCACGGTCGGCGAGATCATCGCCGAGGCCATGGACAAGGTCGGCAAGGAAGGCGTCATCACCGTCGAGGAGAGCAACACCTTCGGGCTCGAACTGGAGCTCACCGAGGGCATGCGCTTCGACAAGGGCTACATCTCGGCGTACTTCATGACCGACGCCGAGCGTATGGAGGCCGTCTTCGACGACCCCTACATCCTGATCGCGAACAGCAAGATCTCCGCGGTCAAGGACCTGCTGCCGATCCTCGAGAAGGTCATGCAGGGCGGCAAGCCGCTGGTCATCATCTCCGAGGACGTCGAGGGCGAGGCCCTGGCCACGCTCATCGTCAACAAGGTCCGTGGCACCTTCAAGTCCGTCGCCGTGAAGGCTCCGGGCTTCGGTGACCGCCGCAAGGCCATGCTGGACGACATCGCCATCCTCACCGGTGGCACGGTCATCAGCGAGGAACTCGGCCTCAAGCTGGACCAGTCCGACGTGACCCTGCTGGGCCAGGCCCGCAAGGTGGTCATCACCAAGGACGAGACGACCATCGTCGACGGTGCCGGCAACGCCGAGCAGATCCAGGGCCGGGTCAACCAGATCCGGGGCGAGATTGAGAAGTCGGACTCCGACTACGACCGTGAGAAGCTGCAGGAGCGCCTGGCCAAGCTGGCCGGCGGCGTTGCGGTCATCAAGGTCGGCGCGGCCACCGAGGTCGAGCTGAAGGAGCGCAAGCACCGCATCGAGGACGCCGTTCGCAACGCGAAGGCGGCCGTCGAGGAGGGCATCGTGCCCGGCGGTGGCGTGGCGCTGGTTCAGGCCGGCAAGACCGCGTTCGACAAGCTGGACCTGCAGGGCGACGAGGCGACCGGCGCGCAGATCGTGCGGATCGCGCTCGACGCCCCGCTGCGTCAGATCGCGGTGAACGCCGGCCTCGAGGGCGGCGTCGTGGTCGAGCGGGTTCGGAACCTCGAGCCGGGTCACGGCCTGAACGCCGCGACCAACGAGTACGTCGACATGCTGGCCGCGGGCATCATCGACCCGGCCAAGGTCACCCGTTCGGCGCTGCAGAACGCCGCGTCGATCGCTGCTCTGTTCCTCACGACCGAGGCGGTCGTGGCGGACAAGCCGGAGAAGAACCCGGCCCCGGCCGGTGCTCCGGGCGGCGGGGACATGGACTTCTGACAGTCCTGAACCACTGAGAAGGGCGGGTCGCCATCCGGCGGCCCGTTCTTTTCCATGTCCGGAGGCCGAAGCAGGTCAGAGTTGCTTTCGGTACAACTGGAACACCCGCTCGACGCGAGCGCCGACGGCCGCCGAGTAGAACGGGACCGGGCCGACCCAGCCGATCTGCACCCGGTCGTACCCGGCGGCGCGCTGGTCGGCCAGGCAGCGCAGCAGCAGCGCCCGGCCGACGCCCCGGCCGCGGGCCGCCGGAACGGTGCCCATCGGCCCGAACCAGCTCGGCCGCGACGACCCGTACGCGGCGAAGCCCAGAATCTCGTCCTTTTCGTCCAGCGCCAGGTGGCAGCCGGCCTGCTCGCGGCCGACCGAGTGGGTGATCTCACCGGCCCAGCCCGACCCGAAGGTGCGCAGGGCGAACTCGGCCAGCGAGGGCGCGTCGTCGGGGACGGCCCGGCGCAGCGTCACGCCCTCGATCGCCTCCGCCGCGGCCGGTTCGCCGGTCAGGTCGGCGGTCATGTTCCAGGCCGGCTGGTCCTGCTCGAACCCGAAGGCCGTGGCCGCGCACAGGGCCGCGGTGTACCGCACGTCGATGCCCGGCCAGGCGTAGTAGGGCGCGTTCCCGGCGATCACCACGTCCCCGGCGCCCAGCCCGGCCAGCGCACCTTCGATCCGGGCGGTCAGCGCCCGGCCGATCCCGCGCCGCCGCTCCTCCGGGTGCACCGCGAGCAGGTCGACGTGTCCGATCGACGAATCCCGGTGCGACACCGAGCCCAGTACCACGCCGATCACGTCGCCGAGAGCGGTGGTGGCCAGGAACCCAGCCAGCCGGCGGGGATGGGTGGTCCAGCCGTCGGTGCCGGTGGTCTCGCGCAGCCGCAGCACGATCTCGGGGGCTTCGGCCGCGTCCTCGGGCAGGTCGAGCGCGACCCCGCAGAGCGCCACCACCGCCGGCACGTCGTCCTCGGTCAGTTCGGAGATCACAAACTCGCTGTCCACCTGCTGAACCTACTGGAGGGCCCGATTCCCTCGCCGGGGTGACGGCGTCGGGGGCTATCGTCGGATGGGTGCGCGATCCCTCCGTATCCCGCAACACGGCCGGTCGGCTGTCCCCGATCCGCCGCGTCGCCGACCTGCGTCGACTGCGCGACGAACACTTCGACGTGCTGGTCATCGGTGGCGGCGTCACCGGCGCCGGGGCGGCCCTGGACGCCGCCTCCCGCGGCCTGTCCGTGGCCCTCGTCGAGGCCCGCGACCTGGCCTCCGGCACGTCCAGCCGGTCCAGCAAGCTGATCCACGGTGGCCTGCGCTATCTGGAACAGCTGGAGCTGCACCTGGTGCACGAGGCGCTGACCGAGCGGGGGCTGCTGTCCACCCGGATCGCCCCGCACCTGGTCCGGCCGGTGCCGATCCTGGTTCCGCTGGAACCGGCCAACCCGGCCGCCCGGGTCTGGCACCGCGGCTACTACGGGCTCGGCGTGGCCGCGTACGACGTGTTCGCGGGCGTGTTCGGCGGTGGGCGGGGCATGCCGCTGCACCGGCACCTGACCCGCGACGGCGCCCGGCACATCTTCCCCAGCCTGCGCGCCGACAAGATCACCGGTGCCATCCGCTACTACGACGGGCAGGTCGACGACGCCCGACTGGTGGTCAACCTGGCCCGGACCGCGGCCAGCCTGGGCGCCGCGGTGGTGACCAGCGCGCGGGTCACCGGGTTCGTCCGCGAGGCCCGTGAGGTCATCGGCGTGAAGGTGCGCGACCTCGAGGCCCCGGACTCGCCCGAGTTCGAGGTCCGCGCCCGGACGGTGGTGGCCGCCACCGGCGTGTGGAGCGACGACATGTCGCAGATGCTCAGCGACGTGGGCGTACGGCCGGGAATGCGGGTGCGGGCGTCGAAGGGCGTCCACCTGGTCGTGCCACGCTCGGCCATCAACGGTGAGGCCGGGCTGATCCTGCGTACGCCGACCTCGGTGTTGTTCGTCATCCCCTGGGGCGGGCACTGGATCATCGGCACCACCGACACCGACTGGCACCTCGACCGGTCCCACCCGGCCGCGTCCGCGCGCGACATCAGTTACCTGCTGGACCAGGTCAACGCCGTGCTCGACCGGCCGTTGACCACCGACGACATCGAGGGCGTCTACGCCGGGCTCCGGCCGTTGCTGTCCGGCGAGGCCGAGTCGACCTCGAAGCTGTCCCGCGAGCACGCCGTGATCGAGCCGATGCTCGGCCTGCTGCTGGTGGCCGGGGGCAAGTACACGACGTACCGGGTGATGGCCCAGGACGTGGTCGACCGCGCGGTGCGCCGGCTGGGCGGCCTCGCGCCGGCATCGCGCACCGACCAGCTGCCCCTGCTCGGCGCGGACGGATACGCCGAGGCCTGGCGCGACCGGCAGGACACGGCCCGGCGGCACGGCGTCAGCGCCGGGGTGGTCGAGCACCTGCTCGAGCGGTACGGCACGCTGACCATCCACCTGCTGGCCATGATCGCCGCCGATCCGTCCCTGGCCACGCCGCTGACCGGGGCGCCGGAGTACTTGGCGGCCGAGGTGGCGTACGCCGTCCTGGCCGAGGGCGCGCTGCACCTGGACGACGTGCTGGCCCGCCGGACCCGGATCTCGATCGAGACGCCGCACCGCGGAGTCGAGTCGGCGAAGCACGCAGCCGCGGTGATGGGTGAGGCCCTGGGCTGGGACGCGGCCGTGGCGGACAACGAGGTCGAGCACTACCTGGCCCGGGTCGAGGCGGAGCGGGAGTCACAGCGGATGCCGGACGACCTGACCGCCGACGCCGCCCGGATAGGCGTGCCCGACGCCCGCGGGTTCGCCGCCGACCGGGGCATCGACCTGCTGCAGGTGGATCTTTGATCTTCGTCGACCGGCCGCTCTGGCCGGCGCGCGGCCGGTTGTGGTCGCACCTGGTCAGCGATCTGTCCTACGACGAGCTGCACGTGTTCGCGGAGATGCTGGGCGTACCCCGGCGTGGGTTCGACCGCGACCACTACGACATCCCGGAGCAGCGGTTCGCGCCGGCGCTGTGGCTGGGCGCGACGCTGCTGCCGTCGCGCGAGATCGTCGCCCGGCTGCGCACGGCCGGCTTACGCCGTCCTAAGCACCTGCACCGAGCGCTGTGAGCTCATCTTCGAGGTTCCGGCGGGCCCGCTCCTCCCAGGCGTCCCGCAGCGGCGCCAGGCGGTAGATCGACGGCAGTTCCAGCAGCGCCTTGAGCACCTGCTGCCGCCCGGCCCGGAACTGCTCGTCCGGGACGTGCGCGTACTCCCGCCGGATCGCCGCCGCGTACTCCGCGTACCGGTCGTCGTCGCCGGCCAGGACGGCCAGGTCGGCGTCGCAGAGCAGCTCGCCGTCGGGGTCGCCGGCGTCGGTGGTGTGACCCGCGGTCAGCCCGACCAGGCGGGCCACGTCGGCCGCGGCCGCCACCGGCACCCCGATCTCGACCAGCAGACCCTGGGCGAACTCGGCGCTGTCCCGCTCGTTGGCGTCGCCCTGCGCCTCCGGGTTGTAGATCGCGTCGTGCATCCACGCCGCCAGGCGCACCCGGTCCGGGTGGGGGACGAGACCGGCGTACGCGTCGACCACGTCCAGCACGGCCACCAGGTGAGCAACCGTATGGTACTGGCGGCGGGGCTCGGACCAGCGCATCTGCAGGTACTCGCCGGCCGCCTCGAGCTCGAGGTCGCCGGCCGTGGCGCCGGCCGCCCGGGCCGCGTCCCGCCACCGCCGCGTCAACTGATCCACGCGCTCATCCTGGCACGACCTAGGTGGGGGGCATGACGGAGGCGGAAGGCCGCGCGCGCCTCGTCGGTCGGCCAGCGGGCTCGCCGTACGGTCGAACTGGTCCTCGGGGCGGCCATCGGCATCGGTGTCGGCGACGCCCTGATCCTTCTCATCGGCAGCGGGCCGTGGCAGATCGGGCTGGTCGTGCTGTGCTGCTCGCCATCCTGGTGGCGACCGCGCTCGGCGGCGGCCCGCCGCTGATCGTGCAGTCGGCGTCCTCGGCCGTGCTGGTGGCCACCCTGACCTCGACCTCCACGCTGCCCTGGACGCGGTTCTTCGACGCGCTGGTCGGCGGCGGCATCGGGCTGATCGTGATGACCGTCCTGCTGCCGCTCAACCCGCTGACCGTGGTCCGGCGGGCCGCCGATCCGGCGCTGACCACGCCCGCGGCGGGAACGGCGGCCCGGGAGAACGTCGCCTTCGCGCCGTCCCGGTGGCGGCACCGGGACGCGCTCGGGCGTACGTGGACGGGGCCGACCAGCTCACCTACGCGCTACGCAACGTGCGGGTGCTGATCCGGCGGACTCTGAACCTGCTGGCCGAGGACGAGACCGTGCCGGAGGTGCTGCCGCAGTCGGTCCGGTTGCTGGGGGACGCCGTCGACCTGCTGCAGCAGGAGTGGGCGCGCGCGGTCGAGCCGCTGGCCACCCGGGAACGGGCGCTGCGGGCCGCGGTCGAGGCCGGAAAGGCGTACTCGGACGGGGTGGGATTCTCCGGCGGCGTCGTGGTCGCGCAGGTCCGCAGTACGGCCACCGACCTGCTGCGGGCCACCGGGATCGAGTACGCCGAGGCCACCCGGCTGGTCCGGCGGGCGGCGGGCTGGGACGGGCGCCCACGCGGCCGGCGCAACCGCACCTGAAGATCCGGCTGGGGCCACCGCCCCGGCGGCGGATGGTTACGCTGGGCGTCATGGCCGACCTTCCCCCGGGCTCCGCGCCCGTGCTTGCGCCTCCGCCGCCGGGCGCCGAGGTCGTGCCGCCGAGGGGGAAGGCGGGCTGGCGCCGCTGGCTTCCGCTCGCCTCGGTGATCGGCTTCATCGCCACCTGCGCCATCGCCATGCTGATCATCCTCGGCTTCAGCAACGGCATCACCGGACTGATCATCGGCCTGATCGCGGCCATCCTGCCGGTGCCCGTCCTGGTCGGCTGCTTCCTGTGGCTGGACCGGTACGAGCCGGAACCCAGCCGCCTGCTCATCTTCTGCTTCGCCTGGGGCTCGGCCGTGGCCACCCTGGCCGCGCTCGGCGTGAACACCGGCGCGGCCTGGCTGTTCGACAAGCTCGGCCTGCCCGACGCGCTGGTCGCGGTGCTGGTCGCGCCGTTCATCGAGGAGTCGATGAAGGCCCTCGGGCCGATCCTGCTGCTCTGGCGCTTCCGGCGCGAGTGGTCCGGCATCACCGACGGAATCGTCTACTGTGGCCTGTCCGCGGTCGGTTTCGCCATGGTGGAGAACGTCCTCTATCTCGGCGGCCACGGCTACGCGGCCGGTGCCGACCAGTACGGCCCGGCCACCGGCATCCAGAACGTGTTCCTCATCTTCATCGTCCGGATCCTGTTCACCGGCTTCGCCCATCCGCTGTTCACCTCGATGACCGGCATCGGGCTGGGCGTCTCGTCACGGGCCGCCGACCGCCGGGTGATCTGGCTGGCGCCGATCGCCGGGCTGCTGCTGGCGATGATTCTGCACGGCACGTTCAACCTGCTGCCGACGCTGTCCGCGGCCACCGGGCAGCCGCTCATCATGCTCTACGGCTACCTCGGCTTCATGGTGCCGTTCTTCTTCGCCGCGGTCGGCTTCGCCATCGCGCTGCGCGGCTGGGAGGGCCGGCTGAGTCAGCGGGTGCTGCCGTTCTACGTCCGTACGGGCTGGCTGGCCCCGCCCGAGGTGGCCGCCCTGGGCAGCCTCGGCCGCCGGCACTCGGCCCGGCGCTGGGCCGGTCGGGTGGCCGGGCCGGCGGGCGCCAAGGCGATGCGCGGATTCCAGTACGCGGCCACCCAACTGGCCCTGCTGCGCGACGGCATCCAGCGCGGGCTGACCAAGACCGACTCCGACCACGAGCACGCCACCGCCGAGGAGTACCGGCTGCTGACGGCGCTGGGGGAGTATCGGGCGGCGTTCGCCGGCCGCGACCCGCAGACGCCGCCCGCGTTCTGGGACGGCAGCAACTACCGGATCACCTTCCCGGACGGCGACACCCGGCTCGTACCGCCCCCCGCCGAACCGGTCGTGCCCGTCCCGGTCCGGCTCCCGCCGCCGGCGTGGCCCTACAGGTAGAGCCCGGTGCCGTCGGCCTCGACCCGGTTGGCCGCCACCGCGGGCACGTCCCGCTCACGCAGCAGCGTGTACGCCCGGCCGTGCAACTCGATCTCGGACCGGTCGTCCGGTCGAAGAGCACCCGGTCACCGACCACCATGGACCGCAGGGTCGGGCCGACCGCGACCGCCGACGCCCACGACGACCGGCGGCCCATCGACACGGTGGCCGGGATCACGATGCCGGCGCTCGACCGCCGCTCACACCGGGCGCCTTCCAGACGGACCAGCACACGGTCGTGCAACATGCGGATGCGCAGGCCGATGCCGGTCTCGGCAGCGGAACTCACATCGAGACGGTACGCCCCGGCGATCAGGCGCGTCGGCTGGTTTCTCCAGATCAACCCGGGGAGAGTGGGTGCGACCGGTGACTACCGTGAGACCCGATCGTTCGATGCGAGGAAGGTGACCGGTTGAGCCGTATCCAGCGCGTCCGGGCCAACCTGAAACGCGCGTACGAGACGGGTCGCGAGTCGGTGCGGATGGCCCGGGCCGGCCAGGTCGACGGCGCCGAACCGGACGTCGACCAGGATTTCCGGCCGCCGCCTCCGGACGATCCCTTCGATCAGCACTCCACCAGCAGCCGGGACGATGCCGAGGTGCCGCACTCGCTGCGCATCGCCGCCGCCTGGTCGTGGCGGCTGATCGTCGTCGGCCTGCTCGGCTGGGTGTTGCTGCGGTTCATCGGAACCATCAGCATCGTGGTGGTGCCGCTGGCCATCGCGCTGCTGCTGACGGCGCTGCTGTCCCCGGCGGTGGGCTACCTGTTCCTGCTCCGGCTGCCCCGGTCGCTAGCCACCTTCCTGGTGATGATCTGCGGGGTCGCCGCCGTGGCCGGTGTGCTCACGCTGGTGGTCAACCAGTTCGTGGACGGGGTGCCCGAGCTGTCCAAGCAGGCCAGCGCGGGCATCCGGCAGATCCAGTTGTGGGCCCGCAACGGCCCGCTGCACCTGTCCGACAAGCAGGTCAACCAGGCCATCGACACGGCGCAGAACTGGATCAATTCGAACACCTCCTCGCTGACCGCCACCGGCATCTCCACCGCGGCGACGCTGTTCGAGCTGCTCACCGGTGCGTTGCTGGTGCTGTTCGCGACGTTCTTCATGCTCCGCGACGGGCGCAAGATCTGGCGGTTCCTGGTCCGGTTGTTCCCGGTCAACGCGCGGTGGTCGCTGTCCGACGCGGGCGAGGCGTCGTGGGCCACACTGGGCGCGTATGTGCGGGCCACCGTGCTCGTGGCGTTCATCGACGCGGTCGGCATCGGCCTGGCGCTGGTCATCCTGCGGGTGCCGTTCCCGTTCCCGCTGGCCGCGCTGGTGTTCCTCGGTGCGTTCGTCCCGATCGTCGGCGCCGGCGTGTCCGGGGCGGTCGCGGTGCTGGTCGCCCTGGTCGACAAGGGGTGGGTGATCGCCCTCATCGTGCTCGGCTCGGTGATCGTCGTGCAGCAGCTCGAGGGCCACGTGCTCCAGCCGCTGATCATGGGCCGGGCGGTGGCCGTCCACCCGCTGGTGGTGATCGTCGGCATTGCCTCCGGGGTCGTCCTGGCCGGCATCATCGGCGCGCTGGTCGCCGTCCCGCTGATCGCCGTCCTGAACACCGGCGTCCGCCGCCTGGCCCGCCGCCGCCCCGAGATCCCCCCGGACGCCGTCGTCGTCACCGCCGCCGAACCCAGCGGCTGACACCGGATCGGGCGTTGCGGTCACTGGCCGGCCGGGAGGTCGGCGGGGTACTCCTCCAGCTGGATGTCGGTGGCGAAGCGGTCGGTGAGCTTCATCAGCGGCCGGAACAGGAAGGACACCGAGAACAGCCGGTTCCGCAGCCACATGCCGGCTCGGGTCTTCGGGGCCATCAGGCGGCCGGCGCTGACCTGCTGGGCGACCTTGGCGTAGCCGCGGAACTTGGCCTCGTACTGCGCGTACGCGACCCGGTGGTCGCCGCCGGCCCGCAGCAGCTCGCCGGCCAGCACGTACGCGCCGACGATGGCCAGCCCGGTGCCGAACCCGCCCAGCGTGTTGCCGTACGCCGAATCGCCCAGCAGGACGACGCGGCCGCTCGAATAGCGGTCCGTCGTCACGCGGCTGATCGAGTCGAGGTAGAACTCTCGGGCGTCCGGGATCCGGGCCAGCAGTTCCGGAATCCGCCAGCCGCCGCCGCGGTAGGCGTCGATGACCAGCTTCTTCTGCTGCTCGACGTCGTCCCGGTCGTAGTCCAGCGGCGCGGAGGCGAAGACGAAGACGGCCGGCGCCTTGGAACCGCCGATCCCGGCTGCCCGCCCGGGCTCGTTGTACATCTGGTCCTCGTCGCCGAGATCGATGTCGGCCAGGGCGTAGTAGTAGCCGAGGTGCCGGACGTAGTCCGACTCCGGGCCGAAGGCCAGCCGGCGGACGTTCGAGTGGATCCCGTCGGCGCCGACCACCAGGTCGAAGGTCCGCGGGGCGGAGCGGGCGAAGGTCACCTCGATGCCGCCGGCGGTCTCGGTCAGCGAGGCGATCGAGTCGTCGAAGAGGTATTCGCAGGTGGCCGAGGTGCGGTCGTAGAGGATCCGGGCGAGGTCGCCGCGGACGATCTCGATCTCGCCGCCGGTGAACTCGGCCGGGATGACGGCGAGCTTGCGGCCGGCGGCGTCGACCACGGTTCCGTCCTGGCCGCCGGTCTGGGCTCGCCGGACGTCGTCGAGGATGCCCATCCGGCTCAGCACGGTCCGGTGCGTGACGCCCTTGAAGTCGACGGCCTGACCACCCGGCCGGATCGCGGACGCCTTCTCGACGACAGTCACCTCGAAGCCGTACCGGTGCAGCCAGTAGGCGAGTGCCGGGCCGGCGATGCTGGCGCCGGAGATGAGGACCCTGGTGTTCTCCATGCCGACGACGTTAGGTTCCGCCACTGGCACGCCACCCGCAGATCGCTGTCAGGACCGGGCCAGGCGCGTCAGGGCACCGACAGCGACCTCGCGCCGGGTGGTGTACCAGAACGGCGGGAGCGACTGGCGGAGGAAGCCGCCGTAACCGCGGGCGGTCTCGAGGCGGGAGTCCAGGACCGCGACCACGCCCTTGTCGCCGGCCGAGCGGATCAGGCGGCCGACGCCCTGGGCGAGGCGGACGGCGGCGATGGGCACGCTGACCGCGGCGAAGCCGGAGCCGCCGGACGAGTCGACCGCGGCCGCCCGGGCCGCCGCCAAAGGCTCGTCGGGGCGCGGGAACGGCAGGCGGTCGATCACCACCAGCTGGCAGGCGTCGCCGGGCACGTCCACGCCCTGCCACAGCGACATCACGCCGAACAGGCAGCTGGCCTTGTCCTCACGGAACTTGCGGACCAGCAGCGGGAGCTGTTCCTCGCCCTGCAGCAGGACCGGCAGGTCGGTGCGGGCACGGACCAGTTCGGCCGCCTGGGTCGCCGCCCGGCGGGACGAGAACAACCCGAGCGTACGGCCGCCGAGCGCCTCGACCAGCGCCAGCAGCTCCTCGCCGGCCGCGTCCGGCAGGCCCGAGGCGGCCGGGCGGGGCAAGTGGGCGGCCACGTACAGGATGCCCTGTTTGGGGTAGTCGAACGGCGAGCCGACGTCGAGCGAGTCCCAGCCCTCGCCGGAGGAGACCGGACCGGCCCCGACGGGCAGCCCGAGCGCCCGCGCGACCGTGTCGAACCGGCCCCCCAGGGCCAGCGTGGCCGAGGTGGCGACCACGGTCCGCTCGTCGTACAGGTGATTGGAGAGCGTGCCGGCCACCGACAGCGGCGCCACCACCAGTGCCCGCCGCCCGCTGCCCTGGTCCGATTTCTCCACCCAGGCGACGTCGTGGTCGGACTCCTCCAGCAACCGCTGGGCGGTGGTCGACAGATCGTCCAGCGTCGCCTTGGCCTGTTGTTTGCGGACCGGGTCGGGATCGTCGTTCTTGACGTCACCGATCGCCTCCAGCCCGGCCCGGGTGGCCGAGTCGAGCAGGATCACGGCCTGGGCCAGATGCGGCGGGAGCCCGGCGGTGAGCCGCCCGGCGGGGGCGTCGGCCAGCCCCACGGTGAGCGCGTCGGCCGCCTCGGCCAGTGATTCGGCGGCGGCCGGCGGGATCAGCGGCCGGGCCCGTTTGGCCGCGCGCTCGACCGCGTCCGGCGTCAGCTCGGCCTGGGCCGCGGACGAGACCCGGTCGGCCAGCTCGTGCGCCTCGTCCACGATGAGCAGCTTGTGCGGCGGCACGATGTGGCGCCCGGCGAGCATGTCGACGGCGAGCAGGCTGTGGTTGGTGACCACGACGTCGGCCTCGCGGGCCCGGGCGCGCGAGGCCTCGGCGAAACACTCGTTGCCGTACGGGCACTTGGCCGCGCCGACGCAGTCCCGGGCGGGCATGGACACCTGCCGCCACGCGGTGTCGTCGACGCCCGGGTCGAGCTCGTCCCGGTCGCCGGTGGCGGTCTTCTCCGCCCAGGCCTGCAGGCGCTCGATCTGCTTGCCGAGCTTGCCCCGCTCGCCCAGCCACTTCACCGGCGCGTCGCCGAACAGGTCGGTCGGCTCCTCCTCGTCGGCGTGCTCCATCTTGGCCACACAGAGGTAGTGGTGGCGGCCCTTCAGGACGGCGAACGTGGGCCGCCGCCCGAGCACCGGCTGCACCGCGTCGGCCAGCCGGGGCAGGTCGTGCTCGACGAGCTGGTTCTGCAGCGCCAGGGTGGCGGTGGAGACCACCACCGGCCCGTCGACCAGCAACGCCGGGGTCAGGTAGGCCAGCGACTTGCCCGTACCCGTACCCGCCTGGACCAGGAGATGTTCCTTGTCGCCGATGGCCTTCTCGATCGCCTCGGCCATCGCTTCCTGACCGGGCCGGGAGGAGCCGCCGGGCACCGCGCCGACGGCGGCGGCAAGGAGAGCGGCGGCGGAAGGCTTGGCGCGGGCGGTCACGTCGAAGACCGTACCCGGACCCCCCGACGAAAACGTCGCACCGTTAGGGTTCCTTTCATGCCGAGCGACACGGTCCGGGTGGTTTACACCAAGTACGACGGCTCCGCCCACCGGGACTATCCGGCCCGCCGGCTCACCGAGGACGACCTCGGCATCTGGCTCGGCGTCCCCAAGGGCACTCCGTCCGTCTACCATGGCCGGCCGTCGATCGAGCAGATCCCGTTCGTGCTGCTCGTCCCCCGGGACTCGTGGTGGACCGGGATGTTCAACCCGCCGCCGCGGACCAGCGAGGTCTACTGCGACATCACCACGCCGGCCCGCTGGGACGGCGACACCGTGCACATCATCGACCTCGACCTGGACGTGGTTCGGCGCCGCTCAACCGGCCTGGTCGAGCTGCGCGACGAGGACGAGTTCGAGGAGCACCGGCGCCAGTTCGGCTATCCGGACGAGCTGGTCGGCGAGGCGGAAGCGGCGGCGGGGAAACTGCTGGTCGCGCTGGGCGACGGCACCGAGCCGTTCGCGACGCGGTACCGGAAGTGGCTGGCTCACGTCGTCGACTGACGGAGCGGCGTTCCCTCGAGGGGTGGTCCGTGTGTCACAGTAGGTGACACACGAAACGTACCTTTTGCCCAGGAGGCCGGCGGTGGCCGAGAATCTCACGACCATCGTGGGCACCGTGGCCGGACTGGCCGGGGCCACGGGTGGGGTCGGCGTCGGCTTCTCGCTGTTGCGCCGCCGGGCCCGGCCGTACCTGCCCGGCGGTCACGCACTGACCGGCCCGAGCATGGCCGACCCCCTTCCGGCGGTGCTCGACCAGGGCCTGGCCGGGTTGACCGTGCCGGTCCGCCCGGGGCCGCACGGCGAGCTGTACATCGGCCCGGGCGGCCCGCAACCGGGCCGGACGCTGCGGCGGCTGGTGCTGCAGCCGCTGTTCACCCGGGCCCGGGCCCGCGACGGCAGGCTGTGCGCCGATCAGCGGGTGCCGTTCCGCCTGGTGGTGGAGATCGGTGGGGCCATCCGGGACGCGAAGACTCTGCTCCGCGCCTACCACCGCCTCGACCAGCAGCTCCGCGACCACGCCCCGCTGCTGAGCCGGTACGCCGGCGGACGTCTTGAGCCGGGGGCGGTCACGGTGGCCGTGGCCGGCATCGTCGACGTCCGTGAGCTGCTGGCGGGCCAGCCCAACCGGTACATGTTCGTGGATGGCACCTTCGACGACATCGGGTCGCTCACCGCCCCGCCGGCCCTGGTGCCGATGATCAGCGAATCCTGGTCGCGGCGGTTCGGCTGGGACGGGCGCGAGGCGATCTCGGCCGAGGAGCGGCATCAGCTGCACGCGCTGGTCCGGGCCGCACACACCGACGGCCGTACGGTCCGGATCTCCGGCCTGCCCGGCGGGTCGCGGGGCGCGCGCCGCGCGGTGTGGGACGAACTGGCCGCGGCCGGGGTCGACGTCATCGCCGGCACCGATCAGGCGGCGCTCGCCCGGTATCTGCGGCGGCATCCGATCCCGCGGCCGGCGCCGTCGCCACGGCCCCGGACGGCCAAGCCGGCACCACGGCCGCCGGCCCGGTCGATGGTTAACAAAGGGTGAACGAAAGCTGAACGACGGCTGTTCAGGGGTGGGCGGCTGCCCCCATGGAAGGTGCGTTCCTTAGCATCTCTTCCAGATCACCCCCGCCCAGTAGAAGGTTCACGCCGTGAAGTTCTCCTTCCGCCCGGTCGAGGGCGCGTTCTACGACCTCTTCGATCGGGCCGCCCACAATCTGGTCAGAGGCACCGAACTGCTGAACGAGCTGAACCTGCCGGGCGTCGACGTGCAGTCGGTGAGTGATCGCCTCACCGACGTCGAGCACGACAGCGACCAAATTACCCACGATCTCTACAAGAAGATCAACTCCACCTTCATCACCCCGTTCGACCGGGCCGACATCTACTCGCTCGGTTCCCAGCTGGACGACGTGATGGATCACCTCGAAGCCGTCGGCAACCTGCTCTATCTGTACGGGTTGACCGAGCTGCCGTCGCTGCCGCGGGAGATGCACGAGCTCGTCACCGTCCTCGACCAGCAGGCCCGGACCACCTCCGAGGCGATGCCGAACCTGCGCACGATGAAGGGTCTCGAGGAGTACTGGATAGAGATCAACCGGCTGGAGAACGAGGGCGACCGGGTCTATCGGATGCTGCTGGTCCGGCTCTTCTCGGGCGAATACGACGCCCTGACCGTGCTCAAGATGAAGGAGGTGGCCGACGAGCTGGAGGCCGCCTGTGACGCCTTCGAACACGTGGCGAACACGGTCGAGACGATCACCGTCAAGGAATCCTGAGTCTTGTCCGCCGAACTTGTCGCCACCCTCGCGGTGATCGTCGCCGCGATGGCCTTCGACTTCACCAACGGCTTCCACGACGCCGCCAACGCCATCGCCACCAGCATCAGCACCCGCGCCCTGACCCCGCGGCTGGCCCTGGGCATGGCCGCGATCGGCAACTTCATCGGTACCCACCTCGGTGGCGGCGTCGCCGCCACCGTGGGCGAGGGCCTGGTGAAGCTGCCGACCGGGGTGCCCAGTCTGGGCGTGGTCTTCGCCGGTGTGCTCGGCGCCATCGTCTGGAACCTCGTCACCTGGTGGTTCGGACTGCCGTCGAGTTCCTCCCACGCGTTGTTCGGCGGGCTGGTCGGCGCCACCTTCTTCGCGGCCGGCGGGATCATCCAGTGGCACGTGATCACCACCAAGGTGCTGATCCCGATGGTGCTCTCGCCGTTGGTCGGCTTCGTCCTCGCGTACGGGTTCATGATCGCCTTGTTGTGGATCTTCCGGAAGGGACAGCCGGCCAAGCTCAACCGCGGCTTCCGCTGGGCCCAGACGGTGTCGGCGGCGGCCATGTCGATCGGGCACGGCCTGCAGGACGCGGCCAAGACGATGGGCATCATCGTGCTGGCGCTCTACACCGGAGGGTTCCAGGACAGCCCGAAGCACATCCCGTGGTGGGTCTACATCACCTCGGCGACGATGTTGGCCCTCGGCACCTACTCCGGTGGGTGGCGGATCATCCGGACGCTCGGCCGCAAGATCATCGACCTCGGGCCGCCCGAGGGGTTCGCGGCCGAGACGGTGGCCAGCGTGGTGCTGTTCTTCAACGCGCTCGTCCTCAAGGCCCCGATCTCGACCACGCACACGATCACCGCGGCGATCACCGGCGTCGGCGCGACCAAGCGGCTGAACGCGGTTCGGTGGAACGTCGCCGGCAACATCGTCATCGCCTGGGTGATCACGTTCCCGGCCGCGGCCGGGCTCGCCTCCGTGATCTTCTTCGCCGTCCGGCCGTTGTTCAGCTGAGTAGGTGATCGTCGATGTGGCTGAGTACTGCGCCGACCGACCGGCGGAGGCGAAGAGCCGGGCGGGGGATCGTCCGCGCCCAAGATTTCGATCAGCCTGGACAGGCAATCCGAATCAGACGCCGAAGGGGCGCGTGAGCCATGACTGAACCCGTAGCCGGGAACCCGGGCGACCCGACTCCCGGGACGCCGTATCCGCCGCAGACCTACGGCTCGCCGGCGTCCCCATCCGTGGGTGGCGTCTACGGCTCGACGGCCGGCGACGGCGTCTACGGCTCACCGGCGACGTACGGGACGCCGGCCTCGCCGACCTACGGCACGCCGGCCTACGGGACGCCGGCCCCGCCGAACTGGGGCGCATCGACCGACCCG
Source organism: uncultured Actinoplanes sp. (assembly GCA_964236515.1). Taxonomy (GTDB): domain Bacteria; phylum Actinomycetota; class Actinomycetes; order Mycobacteriales; family Micromonosporaceae; genus Actinoplanes. The sequence goes on along the minus strand of CAXSDA010000018.1, from coordinate 61,806 downwards.
GGCTACGGCGCATCGGCCGACCCGGGCTACGGCGTACCGGCCGACCCCGGCTACGGCGACCCCGGGTACGGCGCGCCCACCCACGGAAGGCCTGCGCCGCCCACCTACGGAACGCCCGGGCCGGGCACGTACGGTTCAGCCGCCCCGAGCGCGTACGGCAATCCGGTCTCGACGCCCCCGGCCCCCTACGGCAATCCGGTCTCCGGCGCTCCGGACGCTTACGGGACCCCGAGCGCGTACGGCAATCCGGTCTCCGGCGGCGCCCTCCAGCCGTACGCCCCGGCGGCCGCCGTCCCGTACGGCGAGCCCTACGGCTCGCCGGCCTACCCGGGCGTCTCCGACGACCGGCTGGTCGGCCCCGGAGCCCGACTGGGCGCGGTGCTCCTCGACGTCCTGCTGGCCATCGTCACGTTGTGGATCGGCTGGTTGATCTGGGCGCTGATCACCTGGTCGGACGGCCAGACCCCGGCGAAGAAGCTGCTCGGCCACGTGGTCGTGGACGCCAACACCGGTCAGGTCTTCGACTGGGGCCGGATGGCGCTGCGCGAGTTCGTCATCAAGGGCCTGCTCGGCGGTCTGCTGAACACGGTCACCTTCAGCATCTACTTCCTGGTCGACTCGTTCATGATCTTCGGCAACCGGAACCAGACCCTGCACGACAAGATGTCGACCTCGGTCGTCCGGTACCTCTGAAAGGCAGAACTACCTCTGAAAGGCAGAACGGCGGGACCCCGGCTCGGGGCCCCGCCGTTTCACGTCGAACGGTGTCAGGAACCGGCCACCGCAAGGGCGACCTCGTTGACGCCCCGGGTGGCGTCCAGCTTCAGGTCGCCGTTGCCCTCCCGGGACAACGCCCGCAGCGTCCACGAGCCGGGCGCGGCGAAGAACCGGAACACGCCCTCGGGGGAGGAGACCACCTCGGCGGTGAACTCCCCGGTCGAGTCGAGCAGCCGGACGTACGCGCCGCCGACGGCCGAGCCGGCGGAGGTGGAGACGATGCCGGTGATGACCGTCTCCTTCGCCAGGTCGACGCCCGCCGGGATGGGCAGGGACTGGTCGGGAGCGGCGCAGCCGTCCGCGATGTTCGGAGTCGTCATGGTCACGCCTTCCCGGGCTCGTCGCCGAGGGCGATCGGCACGCCGATGAGGGAGCCGTACTCGGTCCAGGAGCCGTCGTAGTTCTTCACGTTCTGCTGGCCGAGGATCTCCTTGAGCACGAACCACGTGTGCGAGGAGCGCTCGCCGATCCGGCAGTACGCGATGGTGTCCTTGCTGCCGTCCAGGCCGGCGTCGCCGTAGATCTTGGACAGCTCGTCGTCCGACTTGAACGTGCCGTCCTCGTTGGCCGCCTTGCTCCACGGGACGTTGATCGCGGTCGGGATGTGCCCGGCCCGCTGCGACTGCTCCTGCGGCAGATGCGCCGGGGCCAGCAGGCGGCCGGCGAACTCGTCGGGGCTGCGCACGTCGACCAGGTTCTTCGCCCCGATCGCCTGCACGACCTCGTCGCGGAAGGCGCGCAGCGACAGGTCGGGCGCTTTGGCCGAGTAGCTGGTGGTGGCCCGCTGGGGGACGTCCTTGCTGTACGTCCGGGCGTCCAGTTCCCACTTCTTGCGGCCGCCGTCGAGCAGCTTCACGTTCTCGTGGCCGTACAGCTTGAAGTACCAGTACGCGTACGCGGCGAACCAGTTGTTGTTGCCGCCGTACAGCACGATCAGGTCGTCGTTGGCGATGCCGCGCGAGGACAGCAGCTCGCCGAACTGCTCCTGGTTGACGAAGTCCCGCCGGACCGGGTCCTGCAGGTCCTTCTTCCAGTCGATCTTGACGGCACCCGGGATGTGGCCGCCGTCGTACGCGGTGGTGTCCTCGTCGACCTCGACGAAGACGATTCCGGAGGTGTCCAGGTTCTTCTCGGCCCAGTCGGCAGAGACGAGCGCGGTGTCGCGACTCATCGGTTTACTCCCTTGAGAGATTGGGGGTTTTCGGTCCGCACACACGCGGACCACGGAAGGTGGTTCTGCGAGTCTTGGTGCGAACGGCGCCACTGCCGGGCTGAACTGCCGGAACAGGAAATGCCGGATGGCCCCGTCAGACGACAGGGCGACACAGGCAGGCGGCTACGCGGCACAGGTCGACCGCGCGCCTCTTGGTGAGCAACGGGCTCAGCATGAAATCGACCCTACCAGCGGGTCCAGTGGCCGGACACCGTCGACCACCATCCGGGACCGAGTCCACTGTCACAGTCCGCTGGCGTTGAGTGACACGTCGTTGGCGCCGGTGGTGACGACCAGGCCGGCCGGGGTCGGCTGCACCTTCTGGACGGCGAGCTTCAGCGGCAACGCCGGCACCTTGAGGTCGAGGGCGAGGCGTTGCGCGTACGAGTCGATTATGTTTCGGACCAGCGGCACGTCCGGCAGCCCGGCCGCGGTGACCTTGGAGAACCGCACCTGCACGACGCCGCCGGCCACGGTGAGCGCGGCCTCGCCGGAAACGTTGAAGGTCTGGCCCAGCGCCGTCACGGGCGCGGCCGCGACCAGCTTGCCGTCGGTCTCCGACAGCGTCAGGCCCTTCTGCCCGATCAGCTGCGAGAGGGCCGCGTACCCGATGGTGCCGGTCCCGGTGACCGTGGTCGCGACGATGTCGCCGTTGCCGGTGCGAAGCGTGTCCAGCGGTGCCTTGACATCCTTGGCCCGGATGTCCAGCAGCGGCATCCGGACGGTCTTGCCGGTGCCGGCCGGGGCGGAGAAGTTCTTGAGGTCGATCTTGATCTCCTGGTACCGGCCCTTGAACACCTGGGTCAAGAAGGGCACGCCCTCGACCGTGACGTCCGGCTTGTCGGAGGTCGCCTTCTGGTTACGAACCTGCTCGGCCACCCGGTCACCGATCATCCGCTCGGCGATCGACGCGCCCACCCGGTCCAGGACCACGGCCGCGACACCCAGGATGATCAGCAGCACGATGAGGGTGATCAGCAGACGCCGGCCCCATCGCCGCCGCGGCCTCTGCTGTGTTTCGTAAACCCCGGCCACCGGTCCTCCTCGCAGTTGTCGGGCAGGGTATATGCCCGCGGCCAGTGCGGCCCGAAACGAATCAGGACAGAAAGAACGAGGTCAGCCCGTACGCCACCAGCGCCACCAGGGCGAACGCGCCCAGCGGCCCCTGCATGTGCCGGGCCAGCCAGAATGTCGGCGCGTCGCCGGCCATGCTACGGCCGGCCTCGGTGTAGTCCACCGCCAGGTCGAGCAGGGCCGCCAGCCCGGCCGCGATCAGCCCGAGCACGGCGCCCTTGGCCGGGGTGAACGGCAGCACCAGCACGCTGCCCAGCCCGGCGGCGGCCAGCGTGCCCAGCATCGCGCCGAGGATGATGCCGGTGGCGCCGCGGGGCACCTGAGCGGCGATCCGCGGTTTCGCCAGGACGGCGTCGGTCACCCGCGCCACCAGCAGCGTCACCGCGCCCGCGGCGAAGCACACCCCGATCGCCTGGGTACCGATCGGCAGGCGGGTCAGCATGATCAGCGACGCGTACGCCACCGGCCCGAGCACCAGCAGGATGTCGGCGCCGAGCGCGTCGCGGGTCTGCTGCCGGTCGGCCGCCCGGAACTGCTGGGCCACCACCGCCACCACGACCGCGATCAGCGCGACGAACAGCAGCGGCCACAGCCGTGCGGTGGCGGTCACCGCCCGATAGTCCGCGTACAGCCCGGCCAGCAGTGCCACCCCGGCGACCACGGCCGCCGCGGGCGGGCGCATGGCCATCGTCCAGGCCAGCACGAACAGCAGCTGAACGCCGAAGACGACGATCGCGTACGGCAGCCGCGCGTCCGGTCCGGCCGACTGCGCGCCCAGGATCAGCCCGGCCCCGAGGAGCGCGGCGAACCCGCCGATGGCCAGCGACAGTTGCCGGCGGACGGCGACGACCGAGATCTCCTCGTGCTCGTCGGCGTCGCCCTCGGGCCGGTTGCTGGACAGCAGCTCGGAGTCGCCGAACATGCCGAAGGTCCCGCTGCGTGGCCGGGGCGGCGCGGTCCGGGCGATCTCCCGCGAGTGTTCGGCATCCCACGAGTCGCGTTCGTCGTCCGTCGGCATGGAGGGAAACACCCTGCGATGGTGCCAGAAAACCCCTACCGGGCGCACTCGCGGTGTCCGCGTGACCTCAGCGGGAGCGTTCACTACATCACTTGGTGATCCGGGGAGGTGGGTTAAGAGGATGCATCGGTTAAGGTAATGCCAGCCCACCCGTCGATGACGCCGGGACAAGACCCTCCGGGGACACGCTTCTGAGCTGCGCTGCTCCGATCGTGGCACCGGGTCACCCGAGCGGCCCCCATCCGGGTTGCAAGGATGCGAGGCGAGTGTGGAAATCCTCCTGTTGGTGACGGCACGTGCCGGCGAGCCCTCCGCGGTGCTGCCGGCGCTGGACCTGCTTCCCCATTCCGTACGGACCGCGCCCCGCGATGTCCGCACCCTGGTCTCCGGGCCCAGCCCGGACGCGGTTCTGGTCGACGCCCGCTCGGAACTCTCCGAGGCTCGGGCGACGTGCCGGATGCTGCACGCCACCGGCATCGGCGTACCGCTGGTGGCGGTGGTCACCGAGGCCGGCCTGATCGCCCTCAACGCCGACTGGGGCGTCGACGACGTGATCCTGGCCAGCGCCGGTCCGGCCGAGGTCGAGGCCCGCCTGCGTCTGGGTGTGGGCCGGTTGAACAACGCCACGTCGGGCGCCGGCGGCTCGATCCGGGCAGGCGAGCTCAACATCGACCCCGACACCTACGCGGCCAAGCTCAAGGGGCGTCCGCTCGACCTCACGTACAAGGAGTTCGAGCTGCTCAAGTTCCTGGCGCAGCACCCCGGCCGGGTGTTCACCCGCGACCAGCTGCTGCGCGAGGTCTGGGGCTACGACTACTTCGGGGGCACCCGGACGGTGGACGTGCACGTCCGGCGCCTGCGAGCCAAACTCGGGTCGGAGTACGAGTCGATGATCGGCACGGTCCGCCAGGTGGGCTACAAGTTCGTGGTCCCGCCGAACGGCCGCCAGCTGCCCGACGGCGAGCCCATCCAGATCCGGACCGCCGAGAACGTCTGATACAAAGAGATCCATGACTCAGCCGGTCCGTGCCGCGGACCGGCTGAGTGCGTCCGAGGCCGGGGACGTGCTGGCCATCGCGACCGCCGCCGTCGAGGCCGACGGGACGTACCCGCTCTCCGAGGACGCCGTGCTGCGCTTACGGCGCGGCGCGTCCGAGGGCCGGGTCCACCTGCTGACCGACGGCGGGTACGCGTATCTCGACCGCAGCGACCCGGACGGCCCGTCGGGCGAGCTCGTGGTGCATCCCCGGCACCGCCTGCGCGGCGTCGGCACCGCGCTGCTGGCCGCGGCCACCGGGCACGCCGAGGATCGCGGCATGCGGTTCTGGGCGCACGGTGACGAGCCCGGCGCCCGGGTCTTCGCCGAGAAGAACGGTTTCGCCCGGGCCCGCGTGCTGTGGCAGATGAGGCGGTCCCTGGCCGAACCGCTGCCGGACGCCCCGCTGCCGGCCGGCGTGACGCTGCGTCATTTCCGGCCGGGGACCGACGACGCCGCCTGGCTGGCCGTCAACGCCCGCGCCTTCGCCCACCATCCCGAGCAGGGCCGGATGACCGAGGCCGATCTGCAGGCCCGGAGGGACGAGCCGTGGTTCGACGTCGACGGCTTCCTGCTGGCCGTGGACATCGAGGACAAGCTGCTGGGCTTCCACTGGACGAAGGTGCATCCGGACGGGGTGGGCGAGATCTACGTGTTGGGGGTCGACCCCGGCGGGCAGTCGCGGGGACTGGGCGTGGCACTGAGCGTGGCCGGCCTCTCGTACCTGGCCGGCCGGGGGGTGGCCGAGGCGATGCTGTACGTCGACGAGTCGAACTCCGCGGCCGTACGGCTCTATCGGAAGCTTGGGTTTGAGGTCTCCGCCGCCGACGTCATGTACGCACAGTAATCGACATCACAGCGGAGTCCGGCGGGTCACAAGACGGTCAAGGATGCATTTCGGGGCGATAAACATTGTCCGTAATGAGTAGACATTTCCGTCTCATTTCACTCGGTTAACGGAACGGACAACTGGCCCTCAGTCGCTGGCTATACCAGCGGGAACATACGTTCACCCTGCGTTCACTTGTGGCCCTGCGGCAGGTCACCTCGCCCTTTTAAGTTCCCGGTGAACCGGTGAGATGCCGGCGCCTGGGCCTCGGAGCCCGGAGATGTATTCCATTCGAAGGGAAAACTGTGAAGCTCCAGCGGTCCGGCTACGTGGCCGGTATTGCTCTTTCCGCGATGATCGCGCTCACTGCGTGTGGCTCGGACAACACGAGCAGCGGCAGCGGTACCAACAGCGGCGCGAATGCCTCCGCCGCGGCCGGCAACTGCGCCGCGGGCACCCTGACGTCCCAGGGCTCGACGGCCCAGAAGAACGCCATGGACGAGTGGGTCAAGACCTACCAGGGGCAGTGCTCCGGTGCCAAGATCGACTACCAGGGGACGGGTTCGGGCGCGGGCGTCCAGGCGTTCATCGCCGGGACCGCCGACTTCGCCGGCTCGGACTCCTCGCTGAAGCCTGACACCGAGCAGACGCCGGCCAACGCCAAGTGCGCCGGCGGCGAGGCGCTGAACCTGCCGATGGTGATCGGCCCGATCGCGGTCGTCTTCAACGTCGACGGTGTCGACGCCCTGCAGATCGACGCGTCGACCCTGGCGAAGATCTTCGCCGGCAAGATCACGAAGTGGAACGACCCGGCCATCGTCGCCCTCAACTCGGGCGCAAAGCTGCCGGCCACCGCCATCCAGGCGGTCCACCGTTCCGGTGAATCGGGCACCACCGACAACTTCACCAAGTACCTGAGCAAGACCGCGTCCGCGGACTGGACCTACAGCAACGCCAAGGCCTGGAAGGCGCCGGGCGGCGTGGCCGCCACCGGTTCGGACGGCGTGGCCGCCAAGGTCAAGAGCACTTCAGGCACCATCGCCTACGTCGAGCTCTCGTTCGCCCAGAACAGCGACCTGAAGATGGCCAAGGTCAAGAACGGCGCCGGCGAGTTCACCGAGCTGACCGGGGACAGCGCGGGCAAGACCATCGCCGGTGCCAAGATCACCGGCACCGGCAACAACCTGCCGCTGGCCATCGACTACGCGACGACCACCCCGGGTGCGTACCCGATCGTCCTGGTCACCTACGAGATCGCCTGCGACAAGGGCAGCGCCAAGGCCGCGGCCATCAAGGGCTTCCTGACCTACACCGCCAGCACCGGCGGCCAGAGCCAGCTCAGCAGCCTCGGTTACGCCCCGCTGCCGGCCGAGATCCAGGCCAAGGTCGCGACCGCCGTGGCCGCGATCTCCTGACCTCGTCCACCGCACGACTCCCCTCCTAGACGACAGCGAGCCAGCGAATGGGTGACATCCCTTCCCGCTCGGCGCACTCCAACGCCGGCGGTCCGACCGTGACACCACGTCACAGCCGGGCCGCCGGCAGCGGCGTCCCGCCGATCCCCCCGGACGACCCGAAGCCCCTCGGCGGCGGCGGCGCGCTGCCCAGGAAGAGCCGCTTCGGCATGGAGGCCGGGTTCCGCGGCCTGAGTGTCGCGGCCGGCGCGATGGTGCTGGTCATCATCGTGGCCATCGCGGTCTTCCTGATCTCCAAGGCCGTCCCGGCGATCAGGGCGGACAAGGTCAACTTCCTGACCTACAAGAACTGGTTCCCGAACGACACGGATCCGAAGTTCGGTATCGCGGCCCTGGCCTTCGGCACGGTGCTGACGGCGGTCATCGCGTTGATCGTGGCGGTGCCGATCTCCCTCGGAATCGCGCTGTTCCTCTCGCACTACGCGCCCCAGCGCCTGGCCACCCCGCTCGGCTTCGTCATCGACCTGCTGGCCGCGGTGCCGAGTGTCGTGTTCGGGCTGTGGGGCCGCGACCTGTTCCAGAACCCGGTCCGGGACTTCTCGGTCTGGCTGAACCACTACTTCGGCTGGATCCCGATCTTCGGCGGGGACGGACCCTTCGGCAACTCCATCCTGCTGGGCTCGCTCGTCCTGGCGATCATGGTGCTGCCGATCGTGACCTCGCTGTCCCGCGAGGTCTTCCGGCAGACGCCGGCCATGAACGAGGAGGCCGCCATCGCGCTGGGCGCCACCAAGTGGGAGATGATCCGGACGGCCGTGCTGCCGTACGGGCGCCCCGGTGTCATCGCCGCGGTCATGCTCGGCCTCGGCCGGGCGCTCGGCGAGACCATCGCCCTGGCGCTGACGCTGGGTCTGGTCTTCAACGTTTCGTTCAACATCATCCAGAACGGCGGCAACTCGATCGCCGCGAACATCGCCACCCAGTTCGGTGAGGCCAACGGCGTCGGCCGGGGCGCACTGATCGCCTCCGGCCTGGTGCTGTTCGCCATCACCCTGGTCGTCAACATCACGGCGCGAACGATCATCTACCGCCGGCGCGAGTTCCGGGACAGTGCGGCATGACCGATACCTTGCTGAACGAAGAGCCGGACGTCGTCATGACGCCGGACAACCTGACCACGCGCCGCCTGCACTGGGGCGCCGACCTGGGGGTGGCCGTCGTCGCGCTGATCGTCGCGGCGCTGATCGTCTACCCCGCCGGCATCGGCAACTGGGTGCTGGTCGTGGTGATCGGCGCGATCCTCTACCTGGTCGGCCTGTCCATCGTGGCCGGCCGCATCGAGGGCCCGCGGTCGGCCCGCAACCGTATGGTGCGGACCCTGATCTACTCCACCTGCGTGCTGGCCGTCCTGCCGCTGGCCTCGGTGGTCTGGACCCTGGTGTCCAAGGGCGTCAGCCGCCTCGACGGCAACTTCTTCCTCACGTCGATGAACAACATCGGCGCCCGGGACCCGGACGGCGGCGCGTACCACGCGATCATCGGCACGCTGGAGCAGGTCGGCATCGCCACCGTGCTGGCCGTCCCGCTGGGTGTGCTGGCCGCGATCTACCTGGTCGAGTACGGCCGCGGCGCGTTCGTCACCACGGTCCGGTTCTTCGTCGACGTGATGACCGGTATCCCGTCGATCGTCGCCGGCCTGTTCATCCTGGCCTTCTGGGTGCTGATCGTGAGCCCGGTCTTCAACAACGGCACTCCGCGGTTCTCCGGGTTCGCGGCCTCCCTGGCGCTGACCGTGTTGATGCTCCCGACGATCGTGCGGTCCAGTGAGGAGATGCTCCGGCTGGTGCCGGGGCCGCTGCGCGAAGGCGCGTACGCGCTGGGGGTCCCGAAGTGGAAGACGATCCTCAAGATCGTCATGCCGACCGCCCTGCCCGGCATCGTGACCGGCATCATGCTGGCCATCGCGCGGGCGGCCGGCGAGACCGCCCCGGTGCTGCTGGTGGCCGGTGGGGCGTCGGCGATCAACTTCGACCCGTTCAACGGCAACCAGTCCTCGCTCGCGCTGTACGTCTTCCAGCAGGCCGGGGACGCCTCCAAGTTCGCCCCGGCCCGGGCCTGGACCGCGGCCTTGACCTTGGTCACCGTCGTGCTCATCCTGACGATTGCGGCCAAGCTGCTCGCTCGGCGCAGCCGAATTTCCTGAGAAGAGGTGTCACCCCCCATGGCCAAGCGCATCGAAGCGAGCGAAGTCTCGTCGTACTACGGCAATTTCAAGGCGATCGACAAGGTCTCGATGACCGTCGAGCCGAAGACGATCACCGCGCTGATCGGGCCCTCCGGCTGCGGTAAGTCCACCTTCCTGCGGTCCATCAACCGCATGCACGAGGTGCTGCCGGGTGCCCGAATCGAGGGCAAGCTGACCATCGACGACCAGAACATCTACGACCCGGACGTCGACGTGACCGCGGTCCGGCGGCTGATCGGCATGGTGTTCCAGCGGCCCAACCCGTTCCCGACGATGTCGATCTACGAGAACGTGGTCGCGGGCCTGAAGCTGAACGGCGTCAAGAAGAAGAGCGTCCTGGACGACGCCGCCGAGCGCACGCTCAAGTCGGCCAACCTCTGGGATGAGGTCAAGGACCGGCTGGACCGGCCCGGCGCCGGTCTCTCCGGTGGTCAGCAGCAGCGTCTGTGCATCGCCCGGACGATCGCGGTCGAGCCCCAGGTGATCCTGATGGATGAGCCCTGCTCGGCCCTCGACCCGATCTCCACGCTGGCCATCGAGGACCTCATGTTCCAGCTCAAGGACCGGTTCACGATCATCATCGTGACCCACAACATGCAGCAGGCGGCCCGGGTCAGCGACCGAACGGGCTTCTTCTCGATCGACAAGACGGGCGACCCCGGCCGGCTGATCGAGTACGACGACACCCAGAAGATCTTCAGCCACCCCGGCGAGAAGCGCACCGAGGACTACATCACCGGCCGCTTCGGCTGAGAGGCCGCTTCGGCTGAGAGGCTGAGATTCAGGGCAGCACCAGAAGATCCCCGTCGGCGTGCGGCATGCGGATCCCGGCGGCGTCGCGGTGGGCCGAGGCCGCGACGACTTCATCAAGACGGGAGTACGCCCGGACATCGTCGAGCATCGACCGGGTAGGTGGGAGCATGGCCAGGCCGTTGGCCGCCGCCGGGCTGATCCACGTGGTCCGGGACGCTTCACCGGACACGTCCCGGGCGGTCTGACCGTCCGGCAGCAGCGCGACGAAGAACCAGGTGTCGAACCGTTTCGGCTCGAACTCGGGGGTCAGCCACCGGGTCCACGGCAGCAGCAGGTCGTCGCGCAACCGCAGGCCGCGCCTCTGCAGCACCTCGGTCAACGTCGTCGTACGCCCGGCGACCGCGGCCCGGTCCGCCTCCCAGCCCGGGGCACTGACGTCGCCGACGGTCCGGTCGGGTTGCCCGACCGGACCGGCGAGCAGCACGCCGGCCTCCTCGAACAGCTCGCGCGCGGCCGCGCCGACCACCGCCGCGGCCGACTCGGTGGGCACCCCCAGCCGCGCGGCCCAGTCATCCCGGATCAGCGCCGGCCGGTCGCCGGGGTCGACGCCGCCGCCCGGGAACGCGTGCTGGCCGCCGAAGACCATCGTCGCTTGGCGCTGCATGAGGTAGACCTCGAGCGGCGGCCGGAGCAGCACTACCGTCGCCGCCGCCCGCGGCGGGGCCGGCGGACCTTGGAAATCGGCCGCCCGCCGGGCCATCGCCGGGGGCATCGGGATCGCATCGCGCACACACCGATCCTGTCACGGCGTTACGGTGACGATCATGAGCGACCGAACCGTCCGCTGGGGCATCCTGGGCACCGGCTGGATCGCCACCCAGTTCGCCGAGGACCTCCCGCTGGTCGACGGGGCCGAACTGGCCGCCGTCGGCTCCCGGACCGCGGGCCGGGCCGAGGACTTCGCCCGGCGGTACGGTTTCGCCCGGGCCCACGCCTCCTGGGCCGAGCTGGCCGCCGACCCCGACGTGGACGTGGTCTACGTGGCCGCGCCGCACGCCCGGCACTACGACGCCGCCATGGCCTGCCTGGCCGGCGGCAAGGCGGTGCTGTGCGAGAAGCCGATGACGCTCGACCTGCCGAGCGCAGCCGCGCTGGTGCAGGAGGCCCGTGGGCGCGGGGCGTTCCTGATGGAAGCCATGTGGATGCGCTGCAGTCCGGTCATCCGGCAGGCGGTCCAGGTGGTCGCCGACGGCGCGATCGGCGACCTGGTCAGCGTCAACGCCGACTTCGGGCTGCAGGGACCGTTCGACGCCGCCCACCGCCTGCGGGCGCCCGAGCTCGGCGGCGGTGCGCTGCTCGACCTGGGCGTCTATCCGCTCCATCTGGCCCACCTGTTCCTCGGCACGCCGGCCACCGTCCGGTCCTGGGCCCGGCTCACCCCGGAGGGCGTCGACCAGACCACCGGCATCCTGCTCGGCTACGAGTCGGGGGCGGTGGCCGCGCTCACCTGCAGCATCAACGGGCCCTCCCGGAACGCGGCCACGATCACCGGCACCACGGGCCGGCTCGACCTGCCGTCCGGGTTCTGGGTGCCGCGGTCGTACGAGCTGTTCCGCGACGGCCACGAGCCGGAGCGGGTCGAGTTCCCCTTCGACGGGCACGGCTACCAGTTCGAGGCGGCCGAGGTCGGCCGGTGCCTGCAGGCGGGCGAGCTGGAGAGCCCGCTGGTGTCGCAGGAGACCACGCTCGAGCTGATGAACCTGATGGACACCATCCGTAGCGAGGTCGGTGTGGTGTACCCGCCGCAGTGATTCGGACGAGCGTGTCACCATGGCTGCCGTGAGCGTCGTGCCACCTCCCGTCCGGCCCCGGCGCCGCCGTCCGCCGGTCCTGGTGGCGGTCTGGATCGTCGCGCTGGCCGGGCTGGCGTTCTGGTCGGTCCACCACTCGGCCCCGACCGTGCCCGACCAGCGCACCATCGCGCAGGCGCTGCCGGTGCTGCAACGGGCCGCGGGCGTGATGGCGGCCGCCGCCGACGGCCCCGACCGGGTCATCGTGCTCGGCCCGCTCCGCCTGACCCCGGGCTGCCGGATCACCCCGGTGCGGCACGGCGTCGAGGGCACCCGCGCGGTCACCGTGTTCGTCCAGGCCGACGGGGCGCGGAAGGCGCTGGACGGGATCGCGGCGGCGCTTCCGCACGCTTACCGGGCCGAGGTGCGGCAGAGCAACGCCGGCCGGCTGCTCGGGCTCGAGGCCGACGCGGGCGGGTACGTCGCGGTGGACGCCCGCACGCCGGCCGCCGCCCAGTCGTTCACCCTCGAGGCGTCCACCGGCTGCCGCCCGGCCGCCGGCACCGCCGGGGTGGCTCCCGATCCGGTTCCGGCGGCCCCGCCGGCCGCGTTGAGCGCCGCCCTGCGGGTTCTGGCGACGACGACCGATCCGGTGGTTCCGCAGACGGTGGCGCTGGCCTGCCCGTCCGGGCCCGCCGGCACGTACGCGGTGGACAACCTGACCGCGCACGGTGACCTCGGGCAGGCGCTGCAGCCGGTGCTGGGCGGCGCAACCGTGATCCGCTCCGATCCGGGCACCTGGGCCTACCGGGCCGGCGGCGACTCTCTGGTGGTCGGCGAGGACGGTGGCCGGATCACGGTCACGGCCACCACCGCCTGCCGCTGAGAAAGCGCTTTATTTACATCAGTCTATCAGTAGTTTACGATCGCGTAACGATAGTGGTCGCACATTTCCGCGCATGACCGCACGCCGTCGTCACCCACCGGAGGCAGCTGTGCATCGTCGTACTCTCCTGGCCGGAGCGGCGTCCGTCCCCGCCGCCGCGGCTCTGACACAAACGATCACCGGAGAACCGGCTGCGGCCGCGGTCGCCGGCTATGTCGTCAACCGCGCGCCGCTGAAGGCCGACGCCTTCCTGCGCCTGCCGCCCGGCTCGACCCGGGCCGGCGGCTGGATCGCCACCCAGCTCGGCTACCAGCTCAACGGCATCAACGGCCGGATGACCGAGATCTCGCACTTCCTCGCGTACGACAACACCGGCTGGATCCACCCCAACCTGGTCGGCTGGGAGGAACTGCCGTACTGGCTCAAGGGATTCAGCAGCCTCGGGTTCGTCACCGGGGACAGCCGGGTGCAGACCGAGACCACCAAGTGGGTCAACGGCGTGCTGGCCACCCAGGCGGGCGACGGATGGTTCGGGCCGACCGGACTACGTACCTCGCTCAACGGCGGCCCCGACTTCTGGCCGCACATGCCGATGCTGCACGCGCTCCGGTCGTACCAGGAGTACACCGGCGACAGCCGCATCGTCCCGGCCTTCACGCGGTTCTTCCAGTTCGTCAACGCCCAGGGACCGAGCGCGTTCAACCAGAGCTGGGGCTCCCAGCGCTGGGCCGACACGCTCGAAGTGGTGTTCTGGACGTACAACCGGACCGGCGACGCCTTCCTGCTCGACCTGGCCCGGAAGATCCACGCCAACTCGGCCAACTACATCGACAACCTGCCGTCGCTGCACAACGTCAACCTGGCGCAGGGCTTCCGCGAGCCGGCCGTCTACTCCGTCCTGTCCGGCGACGCGTCGCACCGGCAGGCCAGTTACCACGACTACACCTCGATCATGAGCCAGTACGGGCAGTTCGCCGGCGGCGGGTTCGCCGGCGACGAGAACGCCCGGCCCGGCTTCGGCGACCCTCGGCAGGGTTTCGAGACGTGCGGGATCGTCGAGTTCATGGCCAGCCACGAGATCCTCGGCCGGATCACCGGCGACCCGGTCTGGCCGGACCGGGTGGAGGACCTGGCGTTCAACTCGCTGCCGGCCGCGCTCGATCCGAAGCAGCAGGGCATCCACTACATCACCAGCGCCAACAGCATCGCGTTGCTGGACCGGCCGGGGCACCAGGGGCAGTTCCAGAACGGGTTCGCGATGCAGGCGTACATGCTGGGCATCGACAACTACCGGTGCTGCCCGCACAACTACGGCATGGGCTGGCCGTACTACGTCGAGGAGATGTGGGCCGCGACGCCCGACAACGGTCTGGTGGCGCAACTGCACGGACCGTCGACAGTGACCGCCAAGGTCGGTGACGGCACGTCCGTCACGATCGCGGCCGCCACCACGTACCCGTTCGGCGACACCATCACGTACACCGTGACCACGCCGAAGGCACTGGCCTTCCCGCTGTACCTGCGCGTGCCCGGCTGGTGCGCGGCGCCGGCGCTGACCGTCAACGGTGCGACGGTGGCGGTGAGCGGCGGTCCGTCGTACGCGAAGATCGCCCGTACCTGGAACAACGGCGACAAGGTCGTGCTGAGGCTGCCGATGCAGGCGAAGACCCGCACCTGGGCGAACAACCACGGCTCGGTCTCGGTCGACTTCGGCGCGCTGACCTTCTCGCTGGCCGTCACCGAGAACTGGGCGAGGATCGGCGGCACCGACGCCTGGCCGACGAGTCAGGTCACGCCCGGGTCGGCCTGGAACTACGGGCTGGCGCTGGACGGGTTCGCGGTCACCACCGGCCTGGGCAACGCGGCCGACCCGTTCACCGCGGCCACCGCGCCGGTGCGGATCAGGACCAACGCCCGCAAGATCGGGAACTGGGTCGCCGACTCGGACACGATCGTCACGCCGCTGCAGGACAGCCCGACTCCGTCGAGCGAACCGGTGGAGTCGGTCACGCTGATCCCGATGGGGGCCGCCCGGCTGCGGATCACCTCGTTCCCGCGCATCGGCGACGGCAAGCCGTGGACGCCACCCCTGGCCGCGTTCCGGATCCAGAACCAGAACTCGGGCAAGGTGCTCGGTGTCGACGTGATGTCCACCGCCGACAGTGCGCGGGTGGTGCAGTTCGCCGACAGCGGCACGGCCGACCACCTGTGGCAGATCGTCGACAACGGCGACGGCTGGGTGAAGATCCGCAACGTCAACTCGGGCAAGCTGCTGGGCGTCGACGGGATGTCCACCGCCGACTCGGCCCAGGTCGTGCAGTACGCGGACAGCGGCACCGCCGACCACCTGTGGCAGGTGCTGGACAACGGCACCGGGTACGTCCGGATCAAGAACAAGAACTCCGGCAAGGTGCTCGGCGTGGCCGGCATGTCGACCGCCGACTCGGCCAACGCGGTGCAGTTCGCGGACAGCGGCACCGCCGACCACAATTGGCGGTTCCTGCCCGACGGCAACGTCCGCCTGCAGGTCACCCACACCAACAAGGTGCTGGCCATCTCGAACATGTCGACGGACAACGGCGCTCAGCTGACCCAGTGGCCGCCGACCGGCACCGCCGACCACGTGTGGCACTTCGAGGACGTCGGCTCCGGCTGGTTCCGGATCGTCAGTACCTTCGACGGCAAGGTGGTCGACATCAACGGGGTGTCCACCACCGACGGTGCCCCGGCGGTGCAGTGGGATTACGCCGGCGGCGGCAACCAGCAGTGGCGGCTCGCGTGGTCGTCGGCCGGTGTCTTCGCGCTGATCGCCCGGCACGACGGCAAGGCGCTCGAGGTGGCCGGCCAGTCCACTGCCGACGGCGCCCCCGTCGGTCAGTGGGCCGACCTCGGACTGGCCAATCAGCGCTGGCGGATCATCACCAGCTAGTAGACGAGGGCCTGGGCGCCGTCGGACATGATCTCCTCGACGAAGACGGCGGCGCCCGCGATCCGGATCCCGGCGAGGACGTCGTCCGGGCCGATCGAGCGGCGAGCCGCGCACTGCGTGCACAGGGTGACCCGGCCCGCCTCGAGCAGGATTGTCAGCAGGTCGGACAGCGGCGCGGCGTGCGGGAGGCTGAACTCCCCGGCCCGGTCGGGCAGCGCGAACCACGCCGACTCGCCGGTCAGCCAGAAGGAGACGTCGATCCCGGAGGCGGCCGCCGTACTGGCCACGGTGAACGCCTGGGAGCAGCGTTCCGGGGCGTCGGCACCGGCGGTCGTCTTCACCACGAGCAGGCGAGCCATGTGCGAGAGCCTACGGGCCGCCCGATTACGATGACCCCATCATGGTTACCGAGATCGGGTTCGTGAGCCTGCTGGTGGCCGGCCTGGGTGCGCTCGCCGGCGGCCTGGGATACCTGGCGATGCGTATTTCGAGGGGGCGCTGGTGACGTCGTCGGACAACCCGCTGGGCCCGCCGCCCTGGCTCAACGCGCCGGCGGTCGACGGGTACCCGTACGAGGAGACGTACGACCTGCGCAAAGGGCCGGATCTGCACCACTCGCTGCTCGGCCTGCTGCCGTTCATCGGGTCGTGGCGCGGGCGCGGGCAGGGCGGCTACCCGGGCGTCGAGGACTTCAACTTCGCCCAGGAGATCGTGCTCAGCCACGACGGGCGGCCCTTCCTGAAGTACGAGTCCCGCGCCTGGATCCTCGACGACGACTCCACGCCGATCCGGCCGGGCGGCCGTGAACTCGGCTGGTGGCGTCCGGTGACCGACGAGTCGGGCAACGCCACCGACGACATGGAGGCCACGATGGTCTCGCCGACCGGGATCATGGAGCTCTACCTGGGCAAGCTGAGCCGCAACGGCACGCAGCTGGAAATGGACGCGGACGCGATCGTGCGCTCGCCCACGGCCAAGGAGGTCACCGCCGGGCGCCGGCTCTGGGGGATCGTCGACGGCGCCCTGCTGTACGCCCAGGAACTCGCCGCCGAGGGCCACGACCTGGAACCGCACCTGTCTGCCCGGCTGCCCCGCGTCGGGGGCTGACCGGCAAGCGGCGAACTATGCTGGGACGGTGTCCGCCCCGTCCCTCGCCGCCATGCTCCGAGAGCGCGGCCTGCGTCTCACCCCGCAGCGCCAGCTGATCCTGGAAGCGGTCTACGAATTGGGACACGCCACGCCCGAACACGTGCACAACCACGTCCTTGAACGGGCCGCCGGCGTCAACATCACCACCGTCTACCGCACTCTCGAGCTGCTCGAGGGGCTCGGCGTGGTCAACCACACCCACCTCTCGCACGGATCCCCGACCTACCACGCCGCCGGGGAACACCAGCACGTACACCTGGTCTGCCGGGGCTGCCGCTCGATCACCGAGGTCGATCCGGGCGTGATGCAGCCGGTGACCGAGCGACTGCTGGCGGAACAGGGCTTCCGGGTCGACGTCGGCCACGTGTCGCTGTTCGGCGTATGCGGGGACTGCAAGGAGCTTCCATGATCATGATCGAGGACCTGACCCCGGAGTCGGCCGACGCCGGGGTGCCCGCACACTACGGCGACCCGATGCGCGAGCAGCGGACGCTCGACACGGCTGTCGGCCTGGTCGACCGGTCGAACCGGGACGTGCTCGCGGTGCCCGGGGACGAGCGGGCGAGCTGGTTGCACACGATCACCACCCAGCACCTGACCGATCTGCGGTCCGGGCAGGCCAGCGAGTTGCTGGTGCTGTCCCCGCACGGGCACGTCGAGCAGCACGCCTTCATCACCGAGGACGGCACCACCGCCTGGCTCGACACCGAGCCGGGGGCGGGGGAGGGCCTGTTCAAGTACCTGGAGATGATGCGCTTCTTCACCCGGGTCGAGCCGCGCGACGCCACCGCCGAGATGACCGTGCTGTCGCTGGTCGGTCCGGGTGCCGCCGACGTGATCGGCGACCTCGGCGAGCCGTTCATCGGCGCCGTCCCGGGCCCGAAGTTCGCAGCCGGGACGGTCGGCGCCGGTCCGACCGCCCTCTACCCGGTGCGGGCGTTCGCCGGCGGGCTGGCCCGGCGCGTGCCGCTGGGCGTCGACCTGCTGGTGCCGCGGGCGGACAAGGACGCGGTCATCGCCGAGCTGGGCCTGCCGCCGGCCGGGTTGTGGGCGTACGAGGCCATCCGCGTCGCCCACGGCATCCCGCGGCTGGGCTGGGAGACCGACCACAAGACGATCCCGGCCGAGGCCGGCTTCGTGGCCACCGCCGTGCACCTGGACAAGGGTTGCTACCGCGGGCAGGAGACGGTGGCCCGGGTGCACCACCTCGGGCGGCCGCCGCGCCGGCTCGTCCTGCTGCACCTCGACGGGATCGCCACCGACAACCCGCCCGCGCACGGGACCGAGGTGGTGCTGGACGGCCGCCCGGTCGGGTTCGTGGGCACGGCCGTACGGCATCACGAGCTGGGGATGATCGCCCTGGCCGTGGTCAAACGCAACGTGCCCGACGCCGCCCGCCTGCTGGTCGGCGAGTCCGCGGCGGCGATCGACCCCACGCTCTGACCCGGGCCGTCGTGGCAGGATCGGGCCATGACCACCGGGACCCTGATCACTGTCGCGCCCACCGGCGCCGAGAGCAGCAAGGCGAAAGTGCCGGCGCTGCCGGTGACCATCGACGAGCTGGTGTCGACGGCCAAGGAGTGCGAGGCCCTCGGCGCCGCCGTCATCCACGTGCACATCCGGGACGACGCTGCCGAGCCGACCCTCGACCTCGGCCGGCTGCGGGCCACGGTGGCCGCGCTCAAGCAGTCCACCGACCTGATCGTCCAGCTGTCCACCGGCGGCGCGGTCACCGACCCGGAGTCGGAACGGCTGGCCGTGCTGGACGCCGGGCCGGAGATGGCCTCGTGCACGATGGGCACGGTCAACTTCGGTGACGGGGTGTTCCTGAACCGCTGGGACTTCATCGTCGACCTGCACACCCGGATGCAGGAGAAGGGCGTCCGCCCGGAGTACGAGATCTTCGACCTGGGCCAGCTCACCACGCTGCAGCGGCTGCTCGACCGGTACGGGTTGCCGGCCGGCGAGCACGTGCACGTCGACCTGGTGATGGGCGTGCCCGGCGGCATGCCCGGCACCGCCGCCGCCCTGGTCGCGTGCGAGGCGGCGATCCGCGACCTGCCTGCCGGTACCACCTTCGCGGCCACCGGCATCGGCCGCAGCACGCTGCCGGTGATCATGGCGTCCCTGTCGGCCGGCGGCCACCTGCGGGTCGGCATGGAGGACACCGTCACCTACTCCAAGGGCCGCCCGGTCGAGTCGAACATGCAGCTGGTGGCGCGGGCGGTCGGGTTCGCCCACCTGGCCCAGCGGCCGCCGCTGACCACGTCCGACGCCCGGACGATGCTGGGCCTGACCCGGTGATCGTGGCCGAGGTCGTACGCTCCGGCTTCGTGGAGAGCGTGCACCACGGGTCGGTCGTCGTGCTCGGCCCGGACGGCACGCCGGTGGACTCGGTCGGCGAGGTGGTCGCGCCGGTGTTCCCGCGCTCGTCCAACAAGCCGTTGCAGACGGTCGGCATGCTGCTCGCCGGGCTGGTGCCGGCCGACGGCGCCGACCTCGCGCTGATCAGCGGCAGCCACCGCGGCGAACCGTTCCACGTCCGGCGGGTCCGGGACATCCTGGAACACGCCGGACTCGAACTGGCCGCCCTGCGCTGCCCGGCCGACCTGCCGCTGTCGGTGCCGGCCCGGGACGCGGTGCTGCGGGCCGGCGGTGGCCCGCAACCGATCCTGATGAACTGCTCGGGCAAGCACGCCGGCATGCTCGCCACCTGTGTCGCCAACGGCTGGCCGATCGACACCTACCTCGACGCCAAGCACCCCCTGCAGGTCGCGGCGGCCGGGACCGTGGCCGACCTGGCCGGTGAGCCGGTCGCGGCGACCGGGGTCGACGGTTGCGGGGCGCCGGTGTTCGGCTTCTCGCTGACCGCCCTCGCCCGCGCGTTCCAGCGGCTCGTCGAAGCGCCGGCCGGCACGCCGTCGCGCCGCGTGGCCGACGAGATGCGCGCCCATCCCGAGCTGGTGTCCGGCACCGACGGCGACGACACCGTGCTGATGAGCGCCGTACCCGGGCTGCTGGCCAAGGGCGGGGCCGAGGGCGTGGTGGCGGTGGCGGTACCCGGGGCCGGGGCGGTGGCGATCAAGATCGAGGACGGGGCGATGCGGGCCCGTACGCCCGTCCTGCTGTCCGCCCTGCGCCGCCTCGGCGTGCCCGCGCCGCAGGTGACCGAGCTGGTCCTGGGCGGCGGGGAACCGGTCGGTGAGGTCCGTGCCACCTGGTGAGACAACTCACGCTTGCTGTTGCAAGCGTTTTGCTTGCAGGAGCTAGCACTCGGCGCTACCGTCGATGACATGGCCACACCGAAAGACCTGCCGCAGGATGTCGGGGGATTCATCCGCGACCTGCGGCAGTCCGCGAAGATCTCGCTCCGGCAGCTCGCCGAGCGGGCCGGGGTGAGCAATCCGTACCTCAGCCAGATCGAGCGGGGCCTGCGCAAGCCCAGTGCCGAGGTTCTGCAGTCGCTGGCCAGCGCGTTGCGGGTGTCGACGCCCGCGATGTATCTGCGGGCCGGGTTGCTGGACAGCGAAGGTTCGCAGGGTGTCCTGGCCGCGATCGCGGTCGACCCCGAGCTGACTCTCGCGCAGAAGCAGTCGCTGTCACAGATCTACGAGACGTTCCGCAACGAGAACATCCGCTCGGCTCCGGCCGACGAGGCCCCTTCCGAGACGGCCCCTTCCGAGACGGCCCCTTCCGAGGCGGCCCCTTCCGAGACGGCCCCTTCCGAGGCGGCCCAGCCCGACGTGGCCCGGCCCGAGGCCGACGTGGCCCAGTCCATTCCCATTCCCGAGGAGACAAAATGACCGACCAGACCAAGACCCGCTTTCCGGCCCCGCTGTACGCCGCCGCCGGCGCGGGCGACCTCGCCTACCAGCAGCTGCGCAAGCTCCCGGCCGTGCTCACGGAGCTCAGCGACCGCGCCGCGGCCCAGCTGAAGACCGTGAACGACACCGCCGGCACCCGCGCCAACACGCTGCGGGAGAAGGCGTCGGCCACCGACCTGGACAAGCTCCGCAACAACGCCGCCAGCAGCGCCGTCACGCTGGCCCAGGTCGCCCAGGACCGCGCGGTGGCCCTCTACACCGCCCTCGTCGCCCGCGGCGAGAAGGTCGTCGGCACCGGCGTCGTCACCGCCGCCGACGTGGTGAACGCCGACCTGACCACCACCGAGGAGCCCAAGGCGGTCGAGGCGGCCCGGGCCGTCGACGCCACGCCGGCCCCGAAGCCGCGCAAGCGCGCCACCCCCCGCCCGGCCGCGAAGTAACCGGCCGGCCGTAACTCGACGGGGCTGGGTTCTGAAGGACCAGGTGCCGGAAGCGGCCCAGCCCCGCAGCATAGAATCGTTGTCATGGCCTACTCCGCCGCGCCGCTCTTCTACGACGACGTCACGTTGTGGATCAATCGCGTGCTGCTCGTCGCCTCGGTGATCGTGCAAGCCGTCGCCGTCGTGCACTGCCTGACGCAGCGCGGCGACGGCTTCACCGCGATCGGCACGCTGCCCAAAGGCGTGTGGATCGCGATTCTGGCCATCTGTGTCGTTCTGACGCTGCTGCTGCGGACGCCACTCAGCATCTTTGCCCTGGTCGGGCTGGGTGCCGCCGCCATCTATCTGCTGGACGTACGGCCGGGCCTGCGTGATCTGTCCGACGGTCGCGGCTGGTGAGATCGTTCCGCTGGCCGCCGCCTCCGGACGGCGGCCCCCGGACGTACGGTCCCGGTCCGTCCGGCCCTCGCGGTGGCCGCCCGACGCTGCCCGACGCGCCGACCGAGATCATCCGAACCCCGTCCGGCGTACGGCTGGAGCAGCTCGTCACCGGCGTCGGCGAACCGGTCACGGTGTTCGCCCACGGCCTGGCCGGGGACATCGCCGGCACTCGGCCGCTGGGTAGCGCGGTTCTCGGCCGCCGGATCTTCTTCCACTTCCGCGGGCACGGCCGCTCGGACGCGCCGCCCGGACCATGGAGCTTCGCCGACCTTGCCGACGACCTGCGCGGCGTTGCCGACCGGACCGGCGCGACCCGGGCGCTGGGCGTGAGCATGGGCGCGGGCGCGCTGTGCCGACTGCTCGCGGACACGCCGGACCGGTTCGACCGGGTCGTGCTCTACCTGCCGGCGCCCCTGGACGGTCGTCGCCCTCCGGTGGCCGAGGCGCGGCTGACCCGGCTGCTGACGGCGGTCGAGACCGGCGATGCCGCGGCGGTGGCCGAGGCGGTCGAGCCGGAGTTGCCGCCGTCGGTGCGGAACACCCCGACCGGCTGGTCCTACCTGCGGCAACGCGTCGAGCAGCTGCTGCGCGACGGGCTGTCGGAGGAACTGGACACGCTGTGGCGGACCCCGGCCGTACCGGACCTGACGGTGCTGGCGCGGTTCACCGGGCGGGCCCTGGTGCTGGGATGCGTGGGGGACGAGCTGCACCCGGCGGCGGTGGCCGAACAGCTGGCCGGACTGCTGCCGGACGCCAATCTGCACATCTACGACCGGCCGTCGGTGCTGTGGACCAACCGCAAGGAACTCCGCGAGCGGATCTCGGCTTTCTTGAACAGCTGACCGGAGGCCGACCGGCCGCCCGGGGCTGACCGGGGCTGACCTGGCGCGTGTCCAATTCGGGCGATTAGCCACCGATAGCGCCGTACCTCCCGGGGGCTTCGGCCCGTTTTCCTGGCGTGCGCCTTTCCCCCAAATCCCTCTTTTTCGGCATCGTTGCTCTCGGTCTGCCCCTCGCGGTGGCGATCGGCTGGATCCTCGGCACGCCGACCGAGGTTCCCGCGTCCACCGCCGGACTCGGCCGGGTCGGGGGCGCGGGCGGGATCGGCGCCGCACCGGTCCGACCGGCGGGGACTCGTCCGATGACACCGGCCGGGTACGAGGCACCCTCGGCCACGCCGACGCCCTCGGTGTCCTCGCCCGTACCGACCACCGCGGTCGCACCGCCGCCCACCGCGACCCCCGGACCTCCGTCGCTTCCGACGGAGTCACCGCTGCCGTCGCTCAGCGGGGCGCCGCCGGTGCCGACGCCGACCGAGATCACCGACCCGTCGGCGAGCGCGTCGGCGTCGAGCAGCGCCAAGCCCGAGTCGACCGACATCGATCCGGTGCAATTGCTGTCACCCCTTAGACTCCGGGGTCGTGGTTGACACCGGCGGCGCCGTCCGCGACTTCTTCACCGGGGCCGGTCTGCTCGGCCGAGGCCTGCAGCTGATGCTCCGGCTGCCCCGGCTGCTCGGCCTCGGACTGCTCCCGGCCTTGATCGCCGGGGTGCTCTACAGTGCCGCGCTGATCGTTCTGATCATCTTTCTGCCCGGCCTGACCCACGCGATGACCTGGTTCGCCGCCGGTTGGGCGACCGGCTGGCGCGATCTGTTCCGGGTGCTCGGCGGGATCGCCCTGGTCGGCGCGGCCGTGACACTCGGCGTGCTCACCTTCACCGCGGTCACGCTGGCCGTCGGCGATCCCTTCTACGAGCGAATCTCGGAGCTGATCGAGAACCGGTACGGCGGGGTGCCGGACAAGGTCGACGTCCCGTTCTGGGCCGGCCTGCGTCGCAGCCTGATCGACTCGGTCCGGCTGATCACGCTGTCCATCGTGGTCGGCCTGCCACTGTTCGCGCTCGGGTTCGTGCCGGTCGTCGGGCAGACCGTGGCGCCGGTGCTGGGCGCGGTGGTCGGCGGCTGGCTGCTCGCGCTCGAACTCACCGGCGCCCCGTTCCAGCGCCGCGGCCAGCGGCTGCGGGACCGGCGGCGGGTGCTGCGGGCCAACCGCCCGGTCGTGCTCGGCTTCGGGATCGCGGTGTTCCTCTGTTTCCTGATCCCGCTGGGCGCGATCCTGCTGATGCCGGCCGCGGTGGCCGGCGCGACCCTGCTCTCCAGGCGGGTGCTGCGCCAGCCCGTCACCATCGAGACGATCTCGACGACGATCTGACCGGCCCTCAGATGTCTTCGAGGATGCGGGCCAGCTCGGCCGGCCGCGTGAACATCGGCCAGTGCCCGGAGTCGATGTCGACCATCTCGACGTGCTTGACCCGGGCCAGCTCGGGCAGGTCGCCCGCGTCCATCCACTCGCGGGCCTGGGCCGGGCTGAACTCCGGGCAGACCAGCACCACGGGTACGTCGTAGCGCCGCTCGTCGGTCAGCCGCACGGTCGCTGTGGCCACCGCCTCCGGAACTCCGATGGCCGCGTCCGCCAACCGCTTCCGGGCCTGGTCGTCGAGGTCGGCCGAGTCCGCGCCGGCGAACGGCTCCCAACCGGGGAACGGCATCACGCCGTTCGCGATCGGAAAGAACGGCGCGTAGGAGTCACCGTCGGCCTGCGGGAACCCGCCGATCATCACCACCGCGCGCACCCGGGTGGGCCGCGCGTCGGCGACCAGCCATGCCAGGGCACTGGCGGCGGAGTGGCCCACCACCACCGACCCGCCCGGGACCGCGTCCACCACTGCGAGCGCCGCCCGGACCTGGTCGTCCAGCGTCGCCGAGGTGTTCCCGTCACCTTGACCGGGCAACGTCACGGCCACCGCGCGGGGCAGGCCGGCGACCACGCCGTCCCATGCCGACGCGTCGAGCCACAGGCCACCGAGGAGCACGATCTGTTCGTCCGTCATGCCCCCGAGGCTAGGACCCTTTCCGGACGTTCGGCTTCCGGTATCGTTCGCGACGTGGAGAGCCCCACCGCCCGGGCGTTGCGTACGCTCGAGATCCTGCAGGGCCGCCCGGGGACGACCGCCGACCAACTCGCCTCCAGCCTGGGCGTGAGCGAGCGGGCGGCGCGCCGCTACATCGGCATCCTGCGCGAGGCCGGCATCCCGGTGGAGTCCGTCCGCGGGCCGTACGGCGGCTACCGCCTCGGACGCGGCACCCGGCTGCCGCCCGTCGTCTTCACCGAGGAGCAGGCGCTCGGCCTGGTGATGGCCGTGCTGGACGGGCAACCGGCCGCGATCGACGGCGACGACCTGGTCGGCGCGGCGCTCACCAAGGTCATCCGGGCGTTGCCGGAGAGCATCGGGCGGCAGGCGGCGGCGTTACGGGCGTACGCCTCGGCCGCTCCCGACCGCCGGGCCGCCCACGCCGATCCGGCCCTGACGAGTGTCCTGGTCGCCGCCGTCGCCGACCGGCATCGCGTGCTGGTCACGTACGCGAACGGGACCGGTGAGGAGTGGGACACCGAAGCCGACCCGTGGGCGGTGGTGGTGCGGTTCGGCCGCTGGTACCTGCTCTGCCATTCGTACCGCGCGGACGCGATCCGGACGTACCGCATCGATCGGATCCGCGCCGTGCGGCCGCTCCCGCAACGCTTCACGCCGCCCGACGGCCTCGACCCGGTCGCCGCGCTCGAGGAGAACCTCGGCGCCGGCTGGAAATACCCGACCCGGGTGCGGTTCGCCGACCCGTACGACCGGGTGGCGCCCTGGATCCGGCCGACCATGGGCCGCCTCGAGCCCGACGGGCACGGGTGCGTGCTCACCGGCAGCACCCGCAACGCCGAGATGTACGCCCAGGAGTGGCTGGCCGCCGTCCCGTTCGCCTTCACCGTCGAGGAGGGACCCGAGCTGCGGGCCGCCGTGGCCGCAGTCGCCGAACGCTTCGCGGCCGCGCTGGAGGGCTAGGCCGACGCGCGGATCACCAGCTCGGTCGGCAGCACCACCGCCGGCGGTACGTCCGGCTCGTCGTTGACCAGCGCGAGCATCTGCCGGGCCATGGTCCGGCCCATTTCCATGGCGGGCTGCCGGACGGTGGTCAGCGGCGGCTCGCTGTACCGCCCGATCTCGAAGCCGTCGAACCCGATCACCGCCACGTCGGCCGGCACCGAACGGCCGGTCGCCTTCAGCGCCTGCAACGCGCCGTGCGCCATCATGTCCGACGCCGCGAAGACCGCGTCCAGGTTCGGGTCGTCGGCCAGCAACTGGTCCATCGCCCGGATCCCGGACTCGCGGGTGAAGTCGCCGATCGCGCTGTGGGCGGGCAGCCCGGCGGCGTCCAGCGCCAGCCGGTAGCCCTTCAGCCGGTCCACTCCGGCGATCATGTCCTGCGGGCCGGCGATGGTGGCGATCCGCCGCCGTCCCATCCCGATCAGGTGCTCGACGGCCATGATGACGCCGCCGATGTGGTCCACGTCGACGTACGGGATGGGCGTCGCCGGCGGGTTCATCGGGCGGCCGCTGCACACCACCGGGATGCCGAGCCGGATCAGCACGCCCGGCAGCGGGTCGGCGCCGTGCATGGAGGCGAACATGACGCCGTCCACGTGGCCGCTCATCGCGTACCGCTCGACCCGGTCGTGGCTGGCGGCCGAACCCGCCATCATCAGCACCAGCTGCTTGTCGGCCGCCTCCAGTTCCTGGCTCACGCCGCGGATGACCGCGGGGAAGAACAGGTCGTCAGAGAAGACCCGGCTGGCCGATTCCGGCAGAATCAGCGCGATCGACTCGGTCCGCTGCGTGACGAGGCTGCGGGCGGCCTGGTTGGGGACGTACCCCAGCTCGTCGACCGCCCGGGTCACCGCGTCCCGGATCGCCGGTGCCACCGTCGTCGACCCGTTCACCACACGGGACACCGTCGCCCGGGAGACTCCGGCGCGTCGGGCCACCGCCTCCAGCGTCGGCCGTTCCCGTACCGCCATCGATTTCACTCCAGACCGTTGCGGCCGATCACCTGCGCGTACCACCGCGCACTGTCCTTGGGCACCCGCTCCTGCGTGGTGTAGTCGACGTGCACGATGCCGAAGCGCTTGGCGTAGCCCTCGGCCCACTCGAAGTTGTCCATCAGCGACCACACGAAATAGCCACGGAGGTCGACACCCCGCGATATCGCATCGTGGCAGGCGCGCAGGTGGCCGTCCAGGTATTCGACGCGGCGGATGTCGTGCACCCGGCCGTCGCCGGAGTCCGGGCCCTCCGGGTAGGCGGCGCCGTTCTCGGTGATCAGCAGCGGTACGCCGTAGTCGGTGTGCAGCCGCTCGAGCAGCCGGGTCAGCGCGGCCGGCTCGATCTGCCAGTCCATGTCGGTGACCGGGCCGACCGGCTTCCGGAACGCGATGCCCTCGCTGCCCGGATGCTCCGGCAGGGCGGCCGTGCCGGGGCGGGCCGACACGTACGCGGGCTGGTAGAAGTTCACGCCCAGCACGTCGATCGGCGCGTTGATGATCTCCTCGTCGCCGTCGACGATGTACGACAGGTCGGTGAATCGATTCATCAGTTCGCGCATGTCGTCCGGGTAGTGCCCCTTGACCAGCGGGTCGAGGAAGATGCGGTTGTTCAGCCCGTCGATCACCCGGACCGCTTCGAGGTCGGCCGCGCTGCCCGGGTCGAGCGGGAACACCGCGGCCGGGTTGAGTGTGATGCCGACGCTCTGCGCCCCGGCCGCCCGCAGCGCCCGGGCGGCCAGCCCGTGGCCGAGGAGCAGGTGGTGGACGGCCTTGAAGACCGCCGCCGGGTCGGTGACGCCGGGCGCGTGCCGGCCGCTGCCGTAACCCAGGTAGGCCGAGCACCAGGGCTCGTTCAGCGTGGTCCAGGTGCGGACCCGGTCGCCGAGGCGGGCGTGCACGATGGCGGCGTACGCGGCGAATGCCTCGGCGGTCTCCCGGACGGTCCAGCCGCCGCGGTCCTCGAGCGTCTGGGGCAGGTCCCAGTGGTAGAGCGTGACCACCGGGTCGATGCCCCGGCTCAGCAGCTCGTCGGTCAGCCGGTCGTAGAAGTCCAGCCCTCGGAGGTTGACCGGGCCGGTGCCGTCCGGCTGGATCCGGGGCCAGGCGACGGAGAAGCGGTACGACGCCAGGCCCAGGTCGGCCATCATCGCCACGTCGTCGCGGTACCGGTGGTAGTGGTCGCAGGCGACGTCGCCGGTGTGCCCGGCCCACACCCGTCCGGGCGTACGGGCGAAGGTGTCCCAGATCGACGGCCCGCGGCCGTCCTCGTGCGCCGCCCCCTCGATCTGGTAGGAGGCGGTGGCCGCGCCCCACACGAAGCCGTCGGGGAACCGCAGCCCTGCCGGTTCCGCGGCGCCGGAACTTTCCGCCGACGTCGAGGTGACGGTAGCCGTCATGCCTTCACCGATCCCTGCCTGCTGAGGTGCTGTGCTGACCGGTAAAGCTTAAAGCTCTTCACCTTTCGGCGGGCCGACCGGAAGTTCCGGAACCGGTCTGCTTCCGGCCCCTGATCCGACGGACAACGCGGAGAACCCAGGCCTTCGGGGCCGACCACGATGTGGGACGTCACTCCGCCTGAAGCGCCAGGACCAGTCGCGGGTCGCCGCTGACCGCCAGGACGTCCGGCGTGAGCCGGCCCATCAGCGTGAGCTGCAGGTCGCTCGCCGACCCGGAGGCCTCGGCCCGCGGGTGGTGATCGTCGGAATCGAGGATCGTGCCGGTGTCCAGCAGCGCCACCCCCGCGCCGCGCAGTCGCACGAACCACTCGGTGGCGGTGTCGGTGGCGGTCAGGTGCACGACCCCGTGCAGGTCGGTCGGCCCGCGACGCCGTCCGGCCGGCAACCAGGTGTCCAGCACCTCGCTCACCCCGTCGACGGCCAGCTTGCTCTCGATCGGGGTGGGCCGGCCGGCGGCGGTCTCCGCGTCCCACCGGTGCACGGACACCTCGTGGGCCATCCGGCGATGCCAGAAGCCGGCCTTCTTCGGCTGGGCGGGCCAGGTCCAGGCCGGGAACTCCGGGTCCAGCGCGTCCAGCGTCTCGATCGTGCCGGTGAGCTCACGGCGCAGTTGGTCGAGCGCCTCGTCCCCGCCCGGGCGGGGCGGGTCGGTCCGGTCGTCGGGCTTGGTCGTCACGCCGCGTGACACGTTCTCCCGGACCCGGTGCAGCAGCCCGGTCAGGTGCGCGACGAGGTCGGCGACCAGCCACTCGGGACAGCCGGGCACCGGCGCGGCGGGGCCGGTCTCGGCCACCGCGTCCTGCAGCGCCGGTCCGTCCGCACGCAGCGCCGCCAGCCAGAAGTCCTTCGTCGCATGCAGCTTGCTCATCGTTGTTCTCCCGCTTCCACCGGCCCGCCGGTGAGCCACCCGTGGCCCTGAGCCTAGGGTGAACGCCGTGTCCGACGTTAGTGCTGAACACCCGATCGCTGCATCTCCGGAGAGTGACATTTCCCTCGGGACCTGCACGACGCTACGCCTCGGGGGCCCGGCCGGAGCACTGACCAGCGCGTTCGAGACCGCGGAGATCGTCGAGACGGTGCGCGCCGCCGGACCACTGCTCATTCTGGCCGGTGGCAGCAACGTGGTCATCTCCGACGCGGGCTTTCCGGGCCCGGTGATGCTGCTGCGCACCACGGGGATCCGGGTGGTGGCGAGCAATGCCGGGCACGTGGTGGTCCGGGTCGCGGCCGGCGAGCCGTGGGACGGCCTGGTCGGGCGGGCGGTGGCCGAGGGCTGGTCCGGCGTGGAGTGCCTGTCCGGCATCCCGGGCTCGGCCGGGGCGACGCCGATCCAGAACGTCGGCGCGTACGGGCAGGACGTCGCCCAGACGATCGCCGCCGTGCACGTCTACGACCGGGACGCGGGCGTGGTGGCTGAGATGTCGCCGGCAGAGTGCCGCTTCGCCTACCGGTCCAGTGTGTTCAAGCACTCGCCGCGCTGGACGGTGCTCGATGTGGACTTCCGGCTGGAGCGATCGGCGCTGTCCGGCCCGGTCCGGTACGCCGAACTCGCCCGGCAGCTCGGTGTCGAGGCCGGCGAGCGGGTGCCGCTGACCCAGGCCCGGGACACCGTGCTGAAGCTGCGCGCGGGCAAGGGCATGGTGCTCGACCCGGACGATCGGGACACCTGGTCGGTCGGCTCGTTCTTCACCAACCCGGTGCTCGGCGCGCTGCCCGACCCGGCGATGCCGAACTGGCCGGCCGCGGACGGAACGGTCAAGATCCCGGCGGCCTGGCTGATCGAGCGGGCCGGTTTCACCCGGGGCTACTCCCGGGGCGGGGGCGTGGCCATCTCGTCCAAGCACACGCTGGCGCTGACCAATCGCGGCGGCGGCACGACCGCGGCTCTGCTCGAGCTGGCGGCGGAGATCCGGGACGGCGTGCAGGACCGGTTCGGGATCGAACTGCACCCCGAACCGGTCCTGGTCAACTGCGCCTTCTAGTTACAGCTCCTGGTTCCAGCTTCT
Organism: uncultured Actinoplanes sp.; assembly: GCA_964236515.1. Lineage (GTDB taxonomy): Bacteria > Actinomycetota > Actinomycetes > Mycobacteriales > Micromonosporaceae > Actinoplanes. Next base: position 31,593 of record CAXSDA010000018.1, on the reverse strand, counting down.
GGTTACAGCTCCTGGTTCCAGCTTCTGGTTACAGCTCCTGGTTCCAGCTTCTGGCTCCAGCTCCTGGCTACAGCGGAAGCCAGAGCGCCAGCACGTTCGGCGGCTCCCAGCCGGGCAGCGAGGTGTGCGACTGCCGGCACTGGTACCGCTTGCCGTTGTACGTGACGACCTGCCCGACCGTGTACGCGGTGTACGGCGCCCACGCGGTGCCGGTCGGCGGGGTGGTGGGCGGCGCGGTCGTCGGCTTGGTGGTCGGCGGAGTCGTCGGCTTGGTGGTCGGCGGAGTCGTCGGCCGGGTGGTCGGGGGCGTCGGTGGGGTGGTGGTCGGCGGGGTGGTCGCGGTGCCCGATGTGAACGACTGCATGATGTGGCTGAACTGCCAGGTCGACTGGGAGACGCCGGAGCAGTTGTCGGCCGCGCCGCCGCCGGGGCAGCCGCCGTTGTCGCGCTGCAGGGCCCAGAACGAGTACGACCCGATGCCCTGAGCCTTCACCCAGTTCGTGGCCGCGGTCGCGTTGGCGATGGTGAACGTCTCGGCCGGACCGAAGTCGTCCACCCCGACCATCTCGATCACGCCGACCATGCCCCAGTACTGGGCGTCGGTCTTGCCCGGCCACAGCGACTTGATCTGGCCGAACAGGCCGGTGGCGGCGGTCTGGGTGTCGGTCGCCATGTTGTGGACGGCGTTGTCGTAGTAGTCGAACGTCATGATGTTGACGACGTCGATGCGGGCGTTGTTGGTCTTGGCGTTCTGCAGTACGGCCAGGCCGGTCGACTCCAGCCCGTGGGTGGTGGTCGGCAGCGTGTAGGTGAACTGGACCAGGCGCCCGTTGGCCGCGGCCCAGTCCTCGACCTTCTTGATGGCCTTGTTCCGCCGGTCGATGCCGTCCGTACGGGTCAGGGAGTTGTCCTCGATGTCGAGGTCGATCCGGGTCACGTCGTAGGTCGTGATCATCTTCTCGAACTGCGCCGCGATCGAGTCGACGCTGGTGCACGAGTCGGCCAGTTCGGTGCCCTGGTTGTCGGCCGCGTACCCGCCGAAGGACGGGATGACGTCGCCGCCCCGGGCCCGCATGGCCGCGATGTCGGAGGCGAACGCCGAGCCCAGCGGCAGGCCGGTGTCGCCGTTCCAGTACGCCGTGCACGACCCGGCGCTCGGGGTCTGCACGAAGGCCATGGTCAGGAACTTGTTGCCGGACTGCGAGGACAACGAGTCCATGCTGTCGCCGTTGTACGCCTCGAAGTACGGCGCGAAGACGTGCGGGGGAATGCGCGAGGTGGTGGCGGCCTGCGCGTTGGGGGACAGGGTGAGGAACCCGCCCACCCCGACGGCGACGGCGGCCGCCGCGGCCAGGGTGGCGAGACGAGATCGACGCATGAGACCTCTTCGGGGGGCTAGTTAGGAAAACTAACTAAAAGAACGCCTCACGAAGGGAAATGTCAATACGTAGATGGTAAAGATCAGTCCCAGCCGAACACCTCGGTGTAGTACGGCAGGCCGTTGAGCGCGTAGACCACGCCGGTGCCGACCGACTTGACCCGGCAGTCCAGGATGTGGGCCCGATGTCCGGGACTGGCCATCCACGCCGCCATCACCGCGTCGGTGTCGCGGTAGCCCCACGCGATGTTCTCCGCGGCGGGGTCGGCGTACCCGGCCGAGTGGGCCCGGTTCACGAACGTCGAGCGGTCCGGCCCCACGTGGCTGAACCGACCGGTCTCGGCCATGAAGTAGCTCTGCTTGACCGACGCCTTGATCAGGTCGTGGTCGACCGCGAGCTGACCGCAGCCGTGGTGGTGCCGCAGGATGTTGGTGCGGGTCACGATCTCCGACATCAACCGGGCCGCGGGCACGGCCCGCGGGTAGCCGGCCACGGGCTTCACCTGACCGGCCACCGGAATCTGCGGGCCGGAGATCCCGAGAGTCAGGGCGAGCCCGAGGGCGACGCTGGACAACACGATGGTGCCTCCCGATGCGCGGCGGGCGCGATTCGCCCACTCATCCCGTATGGCACCGGTTTTCTTGACGTACGTCTCACCTTTGGCCGATCCGGGCCGCAGAGGTACCCGTTGGTGTCAGGCTGTACGGGTCGTCCACGGGAGCCGGATCTCGGCGACTGCGCCCCGCGCGGGGTCGAAGGCGAGCGTGACCGAGCCGCCGTGCCGGGCGGCGATCGCGTCGGCCAGCAGCATCCACAACGCAACGCTGCGCCGGCGGTACGGCGGTTCGGGCTCGGCCAGCACTCCCGACATCAGCGACTCGTCGGTCAGCTCCTCGGACTGCCGGGCGGTGACGGTCACGGTCCAGGAGTCCGGGCCGGGCGTGGTCGTCACCGGGGCCGAGCGGTCGGTGGCGCCGCTGGCGACAGTACCGAGCACGGCGTAGAACAACTCGCGCAGCCACCGCGGATCGCCGGTCAGCGGCGGACCGGCGGCCGGTGCGAAGGTCGCCGCGGTGTGCGGCTCGCGGACGGCCAGCAGTTCGGCCGCCTCCTGCACGACGGGGCCGAGTTCGACGCGGGCCGGGATCAGCTCGAGATCGCCGGTCTGCAGGCGGCCGATGACCATCAGATCGTCGATCAGAGTGAGCATGCGGTCGGTGTTGCGGCGCACCGCAGCCAGCGCGGTGGACCGTTCGATCGGCGCCAGTCCGTCGTCGTCCAGGCTCTCGGTGAACGAGGCGATGGTGGTGAGCGGCGTCCGGAGCTCGTGTGCAATGACCGCGAGGAAGCGCGCCTCGAGAGTGCCGGCACGGGAGTGACGAGTGGCGGATGCGGGCGCTGAGGTTGGGGTCACCGGATCCTCGCGGACCGACCCGGACGTCGGATAAGCACGCTAAACTATAACTGTCCGTATATGAATGGTGACATCACGCTATCGTGCTTTTTTGCGCGTTTCTCTGGGCCGATCGGCCGGCGCGCCGCGTCCACCGACGCACGACGGGGGTATGGCGATGGGTTCAACGAGCAGGACCAGGTGCGGTGACGCGGTGCACGGCGACGCCCGAACGGTCGACGCGTGAGCCGCCTGCTGGTGGTCGAGGACGACCCGGACATCGCACTCGCCCTCCGGCTGCTGTTCAGCCGGGCCGGGTACGAGGTGGCGCACGCCGGGGACGGCCGGACCGGCCTCAAGGAGGCGTACGCCGAGCACCCCGACCTGGTGGTGCTGGACGTCGGACTGCCCGAGATGGACGGTTGGCAGGTCCTCGAGCGGCTGCGCGACGTGTCGGACGTACCGGTGCTGGTCCTCACCGCGCACGGCCAGGAGGCGGAGAAGGTCCGCGGCCTGCGCGGCGGCGCCGACGACTATCTGACCAAGCCGTTCGCCAACAACGAACTGCTGGCCCGGGTCGAGGCGCTGTTGCGGCGCTCGTCCAACGGCCAGAACAGCTGGGCCAGCCAGATCTACGACGACGGCCTGGTACACCTCGACCCGACCAAGCGCCGGGTGTACGTCAAGGGCGACGAGAAGCGCCTCACCCCGACCGAGTTCCGGTTGCTCAACGCCCTGGTCCGGCACGCCGGCGCGGTGCTGTCGCCGAACCAGCTGCTGACCCAGGCGTGGGACGATCCGACCGGCATCGGCCAGGAACGGGTCAAGTTCGCCGTGCTCCGGCTGCGCCGCAAGCTCGGCTGGTCCGACCCCGAGGAGTCGCCGATCGAGTCGGTGCGCGGCTTCGGGTACCGCTACCGCCGCCCGGGCGGCGAAAACTAAGCAGCGCCGGGCGTACGTCGATCAGGGGCTTGGAGTGTCGATCAGGAGGTAGGGCGCAGTGGAAGATCTTGGGGAGATCGTCGGCGAATTCCTGATGGAGAGCCATGAGAACCTGGATCAGATCGACCGGGATCTCGTCGATCTCGAGCAGGACCCGAACTCGCGCGACCTCATTTCGCGAATCTTCCGGGCCATCCACACGATCAAGGGCACCAGCGGCTTCCTCGCCTTCGGCCGGCTGGAGAAGCTGGCCCACGCGGGCGAGTCGCTGCTGTCCCGGCTGCGCGACGGCGTCCAGCCGGTCACCCCGCAGACCATCACCACGCTGCTGGCCACGATCGACGGCGTCCGGTCGCTGCTGACCACGATCGAGGAGAACGGCACCGAGGGCGACGTCAACGTCGACGACCTGATCACCACGGTGCACGCCCAGATGAACGCCCCGGCCGAGGTGGCCGCCCCGAAAGCCGAGCCCGCCGCTTCCGCCCCGGAGGGGCCTGGGTCCTCCGCGCCGTCCGCCGGACCAGGTGCCGGTAGCAGCACAGACCTGGACGAGCCGCGCCGGCCGGCCCCGGAACCGGTCGAGGGTCAGCGCGAGCCGCTGGGCAAGATCCTGGTCGACTCGGGCGCGGCCAAGCCGGCCGATGTCGGCTCGGCGCTGCAGGCCCAGCTCGAGGGCGACGAGCGCAAGCTCGGCACGATCCTGTTGGAGGAGGGCAAGGCCCAGCCGGCCGCGGTGATCGAGGCTCTGCAGCAGCAGACGCCCAAGCGCGGCGTCGCCGACCAGGCCATCCGGGTCGACGTCGACCTGCTCGACAACCTGCTGAACATGGTCGGCGAACTGGTGCTGGCCCGCAATCAACTGGTCCGCGGCGTGATGGAGATCGGCGAGTCCGGCTTGGTTCGCAGCGCTCAGCGACTCGGCATGATCACCTCCGAACTCCAGGCCGGCATCATGAAGACCCGGATGCAGCCGATCGACCACATCTGGTCGAAGCTGCCCCGGGTCATCCGTGACCTGAGCAACTCGCTCGGCAAGCAGGTCCAGCTGGTCATGCAGGGCAAGGAGACCGAGCTCGACCGCAGCCTGCTGGAAGCGGTCAAGGATCCGCTGACCCACCTGGTCCGCAACGCCGTCGACCACGGCATCGAGGAACCGGACAAGCGGATCGCGGCGGGCAAACCGGCCGAGGGCACGCTGACGCTCCGGGCCTATCACGAGGGCGGTCACGTCGCGGTCGAGGTGGCCGACAACGGCGCCGGCCTGAACGTCGACCGGATCGCGGCCAAGGCCGTGGAGAACGGCATCATCCGGCCCGACCAGGTGGCCACCATGGACAAGCGGGACATCATGGCGCTGGTGTTCCAGCCCGGGTTCTCCACCGCGGCCAAGGTGACCAACGTGTCCGGCCGCGGCGTCGGCATGGACGTGGTGAAGACCAACATCGAGCGGATCGGCGGCGCGGTCAGCGTCGACTCCACCCTCGGCGAGGGCACGGTGTGGCGCCTGACCATCCCGTTGACGCTGGCCATCATCCAGGCGCTGACCGTGGACTGCGGCGACCAGCGGTACGTGGTGCCCCAGGTGGCCGTACTGGAACTGGTCTTCATCGACGGGCAGAGCACGAAGATCGAGTACGCCTCGGGGGCTCCGGTCTACCGGCTGCGCGGCAAGCTGCTCCCGCTGGTCCGGCTGGACCGCGCTCTCGGCCTCGACGTGGGCGGCGACCAGGGCGTGTACATCATGGTGCTGCAGGCCGACGGCCGGCGCTTCGGCCTGGTCGTGGACCGGGTGCTGAACACCGAGGAGGTCGTGGTCAAGGCGCTCAACTCGCGCTTCAAGGACATCGGCCTGTACGCCGGGGCCACCATCCTCGGCGACGGCAAGGTCGGCCTCATCCTGGACGCCTCCTCGCTGGCCCGCCGCAGCCATCTGGCGGTCGACTCGGAGCGGTCGAACCTGGTCGACACCTCGCGCGCCACCACCGTCGCCGGCACCGGCGAACGCCTGCTGGTGACTGCGGTCGGCGAGCGCCGGGTGGCGATCCCGCTGGACACGGTGACCCGGCTGGAAGAGTTCCCGCGGGACCGGATCGAGCACGCCGGATCGCGCGAGGTGGTGCAGTACCGCGGCCAGATCCTGCCCCTGGTGCGGTTGTCGCACCTGCTCGGGGTGTACGGCGAGGAGCCCGAGGGGGACACCGTCTCGGTGGTGGTCTACAGCGAGGGCGGCCGCAGCGTGGCCCTGGTGGTGGACCGGATCGTGGACATCGCCGAGAACTCGACCACGGCCCGCCGCGACGTCGAGGAGGACGGGCTGGTCGGCACCGCGGTGATCCAGCAACGGGTGACCGAGCTGCTGGACGTCCGCCGGGCGATCCTGGCCGCCGACCCGAACTTCTACCGCGACGCCGCCGACGAACACCTGGTGGAGGCCTGACATGCCGAGCCGCCAGTTCGCCACCTTCGAGGTGGCCGGCCAGCTCTTCGGGGTCGAGGTGCAGACCGTCCAGGAGGTGCTCTCGTACAACGAGTACACCCCGGTGCCGCTGGCCCCGCCGGCCGTGGGAGGCCTGTTCAACCTGCGCGGGCAGGTGATCGCCGCCGTCGATCTCCGGGTCCAGCTCGGCATGGCCCGGCAGGAGCTGGACGGCCCGGTGATGAACGTGATCCTGCGCAGTGGCGGCGACGGCGAGCCGGTCAGCCTGCTGGTCGACCGGATCGGCGAGGTGGTCGACCTGGACGACGACACGTTCGAGCCGCCGCCGGACACGCTCAGCGGCCCGACCCGGGACCTCGTGGTCGGCACGTTCAAACTCGACGGACGGCTGATGCTGGCCCTGGACGTCAACCAGGCCGCCGATACGCAACGAGCAACCATCTGATGTACAGCCTGGTCAGTGCCCCCGTGCTCGGTTTCGACCTGACCCGCCTGGCCGGCGGGTCGGCCACCGCCGAGGTTGTCCTGCGTGGTTTGCGGCTGCAGGTCGGGGACCTGCCGATCCTGGCCGAACGGCTGCCCGACGAGGGCGTCCGCGGTCCGCTCTGGGTCGAGGTGGAAAGCGCCGCCCGCAAGATGCCGTCGCTCAAGAACATGACCAAGGACGACCCGGCGGGCGCACTGGCGCTGGTCGAGCGGGCCCCGATCGGCTCGGTCGACTCCCTGCTGACCTGCCTGCGGTACGACGTGATGTCGTGGACCTGGCACGGCAGCGGCCGGGACGCGCGGCAGAGCGAACAGGCGGCCGCGGCCACCGGGCTGCTGTGCGACGCGGCGGTGGCCAGCTACCTGCGCGACGTCCTGGACGAATCGACCCGCCGCATGCTCGGCGCGGGTTGGGTGTCGGCGCTGCGCAAGCTGCCCACCGGCGCCCCGATCGACCTCGGTCCGCACCACTACGCGATCTCGTCGCTGCTCGACCGGCTCCGCTCGATCCGGGCCAAGGACCTCAGCCGGTTGGTCTCCTCGTCCGACGACGCGCGGCGCAACGCCGGGGGCTGGTCCCCGGCGGTCCACTCGGCGTCCTGGGCGGCCTATCTGTCGGATCGGGTCCGCACCGCCGCCGCCGCGCAGATGCTGTTGGTGCAGGCGATGGACACGGCCCAGATTCCGCTCGCGGACCGGGCCGGTGGCGTCTGGAACATGCTCAGCGGCGCGGTGCAGGCGCTGGTCGTCCGGGATCTGCTGGACACCGCCACCGCCCACCGGCTGCTCGCGCCGGTGATCGCGGCGCTCGGCCCGGCCTGGCTCGGCGAGAAGGGTGCGCTCGGATGATCTCCGTTCTGGTCGTCGACGACTCCGTGGTGGTGCGGCGACTGATCGTCGACTCGCTCGGCGACGCGCCGGGCATCCAGGTGGTCGGCACCGCGTCCAACGGGCTGCTGGCCCAGGCCAAGATCGATTCGCTCAAGCCCGACGTGATCACGATGGACATCGAGATGCCCGAGATGGACGGCATCGCCGCGGTGCGGGAGCTACGCAAACGGCATCCCCGGATTCCGGTCATCATGTTCAGCACGCTCTCCGCGTCGGGGGCGAGCGCCACCCTCGAGGCACTGTCGGCCGGAGCCACCGACTACGTCACCAAGCCGTCGAACGTCGGCAGCATCGCCGAGTCGATCGCGGCCGTACGACAGCAGTTGGTTCCGAAGATCCACGCGCTCGCCGGCCGCGGCCGCAGCTCGGGCCCCCCGCCGCGGCCGAGCTCGCCGATCCGCCCGTCCGCCACCGCACCGACCCGCCCGATCCCCGCCGCACCGGCCCGCCCGCTCCCCGCCGCACCGGCCCGCCCGCTCCCCGCCGCGCCGTCCCGTCCGGGCCCGGCCCTGGAGGGGCCTGGATTCTCTGCGCCGTCCCGTCCGGGGCCGGCCCCGGAGGGGCCTGGATTCTCCGCGCCGTCCGTAGGACCAGGCGCCGGTAACAGCACAGCCCCGACCGCGTCGTCCCGCCGTCGCGGCACCCCGGGCCGGGTCGACATCCTGGCCGTCGGCTCGTCCACCGGCGGCCCCGATGCTCTCACCAAGGTGTTCCAGAGCCTGCCCGCCGACCTGCCGGTGCCGGTGGTGGTGACCCAGCACATGCCGCCGGTGTTCACCCGGATGTTCGCCGAGCGGCTGGACCGCAGCACGCCGCTGACCGTGGTCGAGGCGACGGACGGGATGGAGCTGACCGCCGGCACCGCCTACATCGCCCCCGGCGACCGGCATCTGCTGGTGGTGCGCCGCGGGACGGCCACGGTCACGCAGCTGTCCACGGCTCCGCCGGAGAACTCCTGCCGACCGGCGGTCGACGTGATGTTCCGGTCGGTGGCCGCGCTCTACGGCGGAAGCGCGCACGCGACCGTGCTCACCGGAATGGGGCACGACGGACGGGGTGGAGCAGCGGTGCTGCGGGATGTGGGCGCGGAGATCGTGGCCCAGGACGAACAGAGTTCCGTGGTCTGGGGAATGCCGGGGGCGGTGGTGACCGCCGGCCTGGCCGACGAGATCCTGCCGCTCGACAAGATCGCCGCCTACCTGGTGGCGCGGATCAAGGTCGCCCGGACCGCGGCGGTGGCCCAATGAGTCTGTCCGCTTCCGACTTCGCCTTCGTCTCGACGCTGGTCCGGCGGGAGGCCGCGATCGTGCTCGCGCCGGGCAAGGAGTACCTGGTCGAGGCGCGTCTGATCCCCGTTGCCCGGGCAGTCGGCGCGGCCAGTGTGGCCACCTTCCTGGCCGACCTGCAGCGCCGGCCGAGCATCGACCACCAGCGCCGGATCATCGACGCCCTGACCACCAACGAGACGTCCTGGTTCCGCGACCAGGAGCCGTTTGCCGCACTCACCGACGTGGTGCTGCCGGAACTGGTCAAGTTGCGAGCCGCCGCCCGGAAGGTCCGCCTGTGGTCGGCCGCCAGTTCCAGCGGGCAGGAGGCGTACAGCTTGGCCATCACGCTGCAGGAGCACCTGCCGCCCGGGTGGTCGTACGAGATCATGGGCTCGGACATCTCCACCGAGATGGTCGAGCGGGCCGAGAAGGCCGAGTACAGCCAGGTCGAGGTCAACCGCGGGCTGCCCGCGGCCCAGCTGGTGCAGTACTTCGAGCGGGTCGGCGCGCACTGGCGGATCACCCCGCAGCTGCGCCGCAACGTCTCGTTCCGGCTGATGAACCTGACCGGCCCCCTGCCGGCGATGCCGCAGTTCGACGTGATCTTCCTGCGCAACGTACTCATCTACTTCGACGTGGCGACCAAGAAATCGGTGCTGCGCAACGTCGCTCGGCTGCTGCGGCCGGACGGCTGGCTGTTCCTCGGCGCGGCCGAGACGACCATCGGGATCGACGACAACTACGAACGGCTGGCGGCCGGCCGGACATCGGCCTATCGAGTGCGGAACGCGTCGCCGGTCGGCGCCGCGAGGAGAGGGTGATCCGCGATGAAGGCCATAGTGATCGACGACTCCCGGGCGATGCGGATGATCCTCAAGCGCATCGTCGGCAAGCTGAACTTCGAGGTGGTCGAGGCCGGTGACGGTCAGGAGGCCATCGATCTCCTGGGCACCCTGGACGAGGTGCCGGAACTCGCCCTGATCGACTGGAACATGCCCAACATGAACGGGCTCGAGTTCGTCGTCAAGGCGCGGGCCGACCCGCGGCTGCGGGAGATGACCCTGGTCATGGTCACCACCGAGAGCGAACACAACCAGATCGTCCGGGCGCTCGCGGCCGGTGCCCACGAGTACGTGATCAAGCCCTTCACCGAGGGCGCGATGATCGAAAAACTAGCCCTCCTGGGCCTCGTCCCGACCGGAGCGAACCAATGAGCGAGAGTGGAGAGGCTACGACCCTGGACCACGACGGTGGACGATCGCCGAACAGCGGAGCGTCGGCCGGCACCGGCGTCGATGTCGTGGTGAACGAGGACGATCTCGTCGAGATGGTGGAACAGCTCTGGGTCTCCTATCTGGATCCGGAGGGCGTGACCCCGCTGATCCCGACCTACGACGAGAATCAGCCGTCCGAAGTGCACTCGTCGGTGTCCATCACGGGCTCCTGGAACGGCGTGGTCGTCTACGCGTCGTCCAGCACGGCCGCCCGCCGGGCCGCTGCCGCGTTCATGGCCATGGGCGAGGACGAGGTCAGCATCGAGGATGTCTCCGACGTGCTGGGTGAACTGGCCAACATCATCGGCGGCAACGTCAAGGCGATGCTGCCGGCCGGGGCGCTGTTGTCGCTGCCCCAGGTCGTGCTCGCGTCGGCGTCGGCGTCCAAGTACCCCAGCGCTCACCGTGTCACCGGCCTCTACGGCGTGTGGGACGGCGAGCCGGTGTCCATCTCGATGTGGCAGAGCCGCGCGGACGTGAAGAAGGAGGAGACCGCATGAAGATCCTGATCGCCGACGACAGCCGGGTCATGCGCCAGATCGTCACCCGCACGCTGCGGCAGGCCGGTTTCGAGGGGCACGACCTGGTCGAGGCCGCGGACGGCCAGGAGGCGCTGGACAAGACCACCTCCGAGAATCCGGACCTGGTCATCTCGGACTGGAACATGCCGGAGATGACCGGCGTGGAGGTGCTCCGCAAGCTGCGGTCGGCCGGCAACGACGTCAAGTTCGGCTTCGTCACCTCCGAGTGCACGCCCGAGATGCAGCAGCAGGCCGAGGCGGCGGGCGCGGCGTTCTTCATCGTCAAGCCATTCACGGCTGACCGTTTTGATGAGGTCCTCACTCCGATTTTGGGATGATACAGCTATGTCTGACACCTCGGTTATCCCCGCACCCCTCACTGTCCGCAACCTCTTCGAGGACCTGCTGGGACGAGACTGCAACGTCGCTCCCGCCGACCCCATGACCGGCGACGACCTGAAACTGGCCGCGGTGGCCATCTACACCGACCGTGCGCAGCAGATCCACGGCGTCCTGGGCATGACGCTGCCGCTGGCCGCCAACGTCGGAGCCGCCCTCGGCCTGTTGCCGCCCGGCGCGGCCGAGGACAGCATCGACGAGAAGCAGCTGTTCCCCAACCTGGCCGAGAACGTCTTCGAGCTCTGCAACGTACTGACCAGCCTGCTCAACCGCGAGGGGGCGCCGCACGTGAAGCTCCACCAGGTGGTCTACCCGGGCATGCCGCTGCCCACCGACGCGCGGGCGCATCTGCTCGCGCTGGGCCGGCGGCTCGACCTGACGATCGAGGTCAGCCGTTACGGCAAGGGCAAGCTCTCGCTGTCCCTCGCGCCCTGATCAGGCGGGACTCCTCAGTCGGCCGGGGTCGGGTCCGGCGCCGGGATGGTGACCGCCGACGTGGGCTTCTCGTCCTTGCCGACGGTCGGTTCGGACTTGAGGCGGCCGCGGCGGGTGTCCCAGATGTCGCGGACCACGATCTGGATGATGCCGGCCACCGGAATTGCCAGCAGCGCGCCCAGGATGCCGGCCAGTTCGACCCCGATCAGGATGGCCAGCAGCACGGTCAGCGGATTCAGCTGGACCGTCCGGGCGAAGATCAGCGGCTGCAGCAGGTGGTTCTCCAACTGCTGGTAGACCACGAAGAAGATGATCACGATGATGCCCGCGGTGACCGAGTGGGTGAACCCGGCGATCACCCCGGCGACCGCGCCCAGTGTCGCGCCGACCAGCGGGATCAGGTCGGCGATGCCGACGAACAGCGCGATCAGGCCGGCGAACGGGATGTGCAGCACGGCCAGAACCAGCCAGGTCAGCAGCCCGCAGATCAGGCTGATCAGCAGGTTCCCGCTGATGTAGCCGGTGACCGTACGGGCGGAGTCCGATCCCACCCGGTGGATCCGCCCGGCCCGGCGCTCGCTGAACAGGGCCAGGAAGCCGTGCACCAGCTTCGGCCCCTCGAGGACCATCAGGTACGACAGCACGAAGATGGTGAGCAGCCCGGCGACGCCGGTGGCCGCCCCGCGCACCACCGCCAGCGTCGGCGCGCCGAGCGCGGACACGTAACCGCGGATCTGCGTGGTGTGCGACTGGATGTAGCTGATCACGTGGAACCGCTCGGCCAGTCCGCCGATTGGCCCGCGCCCGGCCTTCACGTCGTCGATCAGCTTGGGCATCTGGTCGGCCAGCTGGCCGGCCTCCTTGACCAGGGGGATCACGAAGACCGTGACCAGCCCGGCGATGAACACCACGGCCAGCAGGTAGACGATCAGGGTGGCCAGCCAGCGCTTGATCCAGCCGACGTGCTGTTCCAGCCATGAGACCAGCGGGTGCAGCGCGACCGCGAAGAACACCGCGATCACGATCCAGGTCAACACCTGACGGGTCTCGTAGGCCAGTCCCAGCACCAGCAGGGTGGCCAGCACGAGGCCGATGACCACGAGCGCGTACCGGGCCACGGTCCGGTTGTCCACAGTATTCACCGCGATGGTCTACCCCCTCGACGAACAGGCAAAACGCCGCTCAGGACGACGGCGGCCGTACGTCCGGGGTGGGCGTCACCGGGGTGGCCGGCTCCTCGTCCCGCTTGCCGTACCCGGCGGTGATGAACCGCAGGCCGGCCAGCAGGATCGCGGCGATCGGCACCGCGATGAGGAACCGTATCAACACCTCGGTGATGTCGATCTCGTCGAACACGTAGCGATAGAGCGCCGGCGCGCTCATCAGCAGCGCGAACCACAGGACCGACGGCCGGATCATCGCCGTGCCGACCGCGCCACCCGCCGCGGGGCGGCGGCCATTCCGGTGACGTCGGCGGCGATCCGCGCGCACAACATGGCGGCCCAGGCGTGCGGCGTGGCCGGTTTGCCGTCCAGCGAGAAGATCGGCAGATCCAGGCCGAGCACCGTGCCCGGGTCGGCGGTCAGGTCGACACCGTGCACCACCAGCGCCTCGACCTCGCCCAGGGTCCGCAGGTGGCGGGCGGTGTCGGCGGTCTTGCGGGTGGCGTCGACCACGGCCCACACCGCGGTCGTGCCGAGCGCGTCGCACATGTCGTTGACCCAGATCGGGTCGGTCCGGCCGACCTGGGCGTCCAGCACCACGATCCACGGGGCGTCGGCGCTCTGCAGCTTGTCCGCCCGCAGCGCGGCCGCCTTGGCGTCGTGGATCAGCCGGGACGAGTGCAGCCCGGTGCCGGCCGCGGTCGGGCCGGCCAGCAGCAGGTGACTCTGGTCGATGCCGATCTGGACCAGCAGCTGCTTGCCGATCCCGATGGCGTGGTGCACGTCGCCGGCCAGGACCAGGATCTCGCCGGGAGCGTCCGGGATGCCCGGTGCGGCCGGGCGGGCGGCGAGCACACTGAGTACCCCGGCGTACGTGTCGCCGCCGGTGATCTGATTCGCCATGGCCTCGGGCACACCGACCGACATCAGGTTGCTGACCACCGGGTCGTTGTGCACCGCCCGCAGCGCCGGCGGCGAGGCCGGCGGCGGCGAGATCGCCACCTCGGTCGAGGGTGCCGGGAGCCCGTACGCGGCGGCCGCCGACCGGCCCGGCGCCGGTGGCTGCGGGGCCGGGGCGGGGGGCGCGGGCCGGGTCGTCTCGAACGTCTCCGGGTCGCCCAGTCCGAGGCCACCCATCAGCTCGGCCAGGCTGGGCACGGACGGTAGCGGCCGGCCATGTCCGTTGATCGGGGCGCCGGTCGCCTGGGCCGGGCGGAACGGCCGTACGGCCGGGTTGCCGCCGGAACCGTCCGCCGCCGGGACAGCCGCCGGGAGAGCGGCCGGGAGAGCCGCCGGGAGAGCGGCCGGAACCGCCGGGCGGGGGTGCGGCGACGGCCGCGTCCCGGCCGGAGCCAGGTGGTTCCCGGAGTCCAGACCGGCCAGCAGCTCGGCGAACGCGGACGCGTTCGGGCCGCCGCCCCGGAACCGTTCGTCGGCGTCCCCGGTCCCGGCGGCCCGCCCGCTGTGCCGTTCCGGCGTGAAAACCGGGGCGGGGGCGGGAACCGGTGGCTCGACGTGCGCGATCCGATCCCGCGACTCGGCTTGTTCGAGCAGTTGCTCGAGCGTGTTCGCCGAGTCCTCGCGCCGAGGCGGGGTGGATGTCCTGCGTGGCATCTCGATCCTGTCTTCGGTGGAATCCGGAACCTCTACCGACAGCTCGTAGTGCTGCTTCGCGAAGAAGCCCCCGAAGCCACCGCTACGGACCTTGTCCGCCGATATGATCCGGACCCCCGAGCCGTACTCCTGACGTACCTGCGCCAGCAACGGCTCTATGGCCGGACCCTCAAGCAGCACCCGCGTAGGCACCGTTCACCACCCCCATGGTCTCGATCTGTGCGGTGGAACCAGAGATCTCGGAGTACGACAGCACCTGCACGCGGCGGGAGCCGGCGCGCAGCAGTCGCATCAGCGGTAGCCGCAGTTGCGGCGAACAGGCCAGCACCGGCGTCAGACCCTGCTGCTCGGCCGACTCGACCAGCTGGGCCGCCTCGCTGACGACGGCCTCGGCGCGCATCCCGTCGATGGCCATGAACGCGCCGGTGTCGCTCGGCCGCAACGACTCGAGCAGGCCCTGCTCGAGCATCGGGTCGAGGGTGATGACGGTGAGCCGGCCGTGCACCGCGTACTGGGCGGCGATCGCCGGGCCGAGCGCGCTGCGGGCCGCCTCGACCATCCCGTCGTGTTCCGTCGACACCTTGGCCCGCAGCGACAGCGACTCGAAGATGCGGACCAGGTCCCGGATCGGCACGCCTTCGTCCAGCAGCGCCTGCAGCACCCGCTGGATCTGGCCGAGGCTCAGCAGCGTCGGGGTGAGCTCCTCGACCACCACCGGGTGGGTGCGCTTCACCATCTCGGTGAGCGACCGGACGTCCTCCCGGCCGAGCAGCCGGCTGGCGTTGCTGCGGACGATCTCGGCCAGGTGCGTGATGATCACCGAGGCCCGGTCGACGACCGTCGCGCCGGACAGTTCGGCCTGGTAGTGCAACTCGGCCGGGACCCACTTGCCGGCCAGCCCGAAGACGGGTTCGACGCCGGCCCGGCCGGGCAGCGCCTGCAGGCTGTCACCGATGGCCAGCACGGTGCCGGGCGGCGCCTGGCCGGTGCCGGCGTCGACCCCGGAGATGCGGATCGCGTACGTGGACAGCGGCAGGTCGAGGTCGTCCCGGGTCCGTACGGGCGGCATCACCACACCCAGCTCCAGAGCCATCTTCCGGCGTAGCGCCCGGACCCGGTCGAGCAGGTCGCCGCCGTTGGTGTCGACCAGGTCGACCAGGTCGGGGGACAACGCCAGCTCCAGCGGGTCGACCCGCATCTCGCCCATCAACTGGTCGGGCGAGTCGGGCGACGGGCGGTCCACCTCGACGGCCGCCGCGGCCTCGGCCGCCAGCTCGTCGGCGGTCGGCGTCTTGACCCGCTGGGCGATGAACAGGGTGCCCACGCCGACCAGCAGGAACGGGATCTTGGGCAGTCCCGGGATCACGCACAGGGCCAGCGCGGCCCCGCCCGCGATCCGCAGCGCCAGCTTGTTCCGGCCGAGCTGGGCGGTCACGCTGCTGCCCATGTCACCGTCGGTCGCCGACCGGGTGGTGATCAGACCCGTGGCCACCGACAGCAGCAGCGCCGGAATCTGCGAGACCAGGCCGTCGCCCACGCTCAGCAGGCTGTACTGGTTCATCGCATCGGCCGGCGAGAGGCCCTGCTGGAGGATGCCGACGGCGAACCCGCCGACCAGGTTGATGACGGTGATGATGATGGCCGCGACGGCGTCGCCCTTGACGAACTTGGAACCACCGTCCATCGCGCCGTAGAAGTCGGCCTCGGCGGCCACGTCGGCCCGGCGCTGCTTGGCCGTGGCCTCGTCGACCAGGCCGGCGTTCAGGTCGGCGTCGATCGCCATCTGCTTGCCGGGCATCGCGTCCAGGGTGAACCGGGCGCCGACCTCGGCCACCCGCTCGGCGCCCTTGGTGACCACCACGATCTGCACGATGATCAGGATCAGGAAGATGACCAGGCCGATGACCAGGTTGCCGCCGACGACGAAGCTGCCGAACGCGTGGATCACCTTGCCGGCGTCACCGTCGCGCAGTACCAGCCGGGTGGCGCTGATGTTGAGCGCCAGCCGGAACAGCGTCATCACCAGCAGCAGGGCGGGGAAGACGGCGAAGTCGAGCGGGCGCTCCACGAACATACTGACCAGCAGGACGAGCAGGGCGACGGTGATGTTGGTGGCGATCAGCAGGTCGAGCAGGAAGGTGGGGAGGGGCACGACCATCATGACGATGATGCCGATCACCCCGACGGGGACGGCGAACTTGCCCAGGTTCAGATTCCTCACGGCACCCTCCCCGCAGATCGTCTCGCGGAACTGTCGGTGATGTGAGGAAAACTCCCAGATTGTGCTATGCGGCCCTATCTGAGGCCGGGACCGGCGTTGCGTTGGGGTTGCGGTGCGTGCCGGCGGCCGAGCCCTTCGACTTCAGGTTCATCACGAACGCCAGCACCTTGGCCACCGCGCCGTAGAACTCGGCCGGGATCTCCATGCCGATCTCGACGCTCTTCTCCAGCGCCCGGGCGAGCGGTACGTCCTGCACCATCGGGATGCGGTGCTCGGTGGCCAGCTCGCGGATCTTGGTGGCGATCGCGCCCGAGCCCTTGGCGATCACTCGCGGGGCGCCCCTCTCCGGGTCGTACCGCAGGGCCACCGCGACGTGGGTCGGGTTGACCACCACCACGTCGGCGGTGGGCACGTCGGCCATCTGCCGGTTCCGGGCCATCGCCATCTGCTTGCCGCGGATGTGCGCCTTGAGGTGCGGGTCACCCTCGGTGTTCTTGTTCTCCTGCTTGACTTCCTCCTTGGTCATCCGCAACTGCTTGTTGGTCCGGCGGCGCACCACGAAGTAGTCGGCCGCGGCCATCACGATGCCGGCCACCGACGCCGCCCGGATCACCGACAGCGTCGCCTTCTGGACCACCGCCAGCAGCGAGCCGATGTCCAGCCGTCCCGGGGTCATCAGCAGCGGCACGATGTTCTTCATCGTCGAGTAGAGGACCGCGGCCAGCACCCCGGTCTTGACCAGCGCCTTGGTGCCCTCCCACAGCGACTGCGGGCCGAACATCTTCTTGATCCCGGGCAGCGGGTTGAGCCGGTTGAACTTCGGGACGAACAGCTTGGTGGCGACCCGGATGCCGCCTTGCGCGCCGGCCGCCGCGACGCCCACCGCCATCATGGTCAGCGAGAGCGGCGCCACCGCCCAGGCGGCGCTCATCATGCCGTCCTTCATGATGCCGAGGGCGGTGGCCGGATCGGGGTGCGCGATGACGTCCGGCACCTTGGCCATCAGCGAGCGGGCGTGACCCATGGCCGAGGTGAGCGTGCGGGGCAGCATGATGCTCGCCGCCAGCATCCCGAACCAGGCGCCGACGTCCTGGCTGCGGCCGATCTGCCCTTCCTGCTTGGCCTTCTTGAGTTTCTGTTGGGTCGGTTGTTCGGTCTTCTCACCGGCCATCTCAACCGCCGCCCAGTTTCACGACCGCGGCCACCGCCTTGTCGACCAGCGTCCCCACCGCCGGCGGCAGCATCGCGATGCTGGTGGCGCCGACGGTCAGCACCAGGAAGATCTTGGCCGGGAACCCCAGCTGAAAGGCGTTGAGCGCCGGCGCCACCCGGTTGAGCAGGCCGAACGCCACGTCGGTGAGGAACAGCACGGCGATCAGCGGCCCGGCGATCTGCAACGCCGACACGAACATCTCGCCGACGCCCCGGATCAGCAGCTCGTTCAGCGTGCCCATCGAGAACGACGCGTTCAGCGGCAGCGTCCGGAACGTCTGCAGGAACCCGCGCAGGATCAGCTCGTGCCCCTGGCTGGCGAACAGCAGGGTCACCGCGACCAGGTTGTAGAACCGGCCGAAGATCGAGCTCTGCGCCATCGACAACGGGTCGTACGCCTGGGCCAGCGTGAACCCGCCGAACACGTCGAGCAGGTCACCGGCCGCCTGCACGGCCGAGAACATCAGCAGCGTGACGAACCCGAGCGCGGCGCCGATGAAGAACTGCAGCATCGCGCTGGCGACGATGTCCGGCGTCTCGGCCGACGGGAGGTTGTGGGTCAGGTACGGCGCCATCGGCAGCGCCAGCCCGACCGACAACAGGGCTTTGACCGGGGTCGGGATGAGCTTCGAGTTGAACGGCGGCGCGATCAGCATCCACGCGCCGGCCCGGATCGACCCCAGCATGATGGCCAGCATCTCGGCGGTCGGGATGCTGTAGTTCACTTGTAACTCGCCACCAGCGCCGTGATCACCAGCCCCCAGCCGTTCACCAGGACGAACAGCAGCAACTTGAACGGCAGGGCCACGGTCACCGGAGGCAGCATCATCATGCCCAGCGACATCAGGGACGCCGACACCACCATGTCGATGATCAGGAACGGGATGAAGATGACGAACCCGATGATGAACGCGGCCCGCAGCTCGGACAGCACGAACGCCGGGATCAGCGTGGTCAGCTGGACGTCGTCCTTGTTCTTCGGCGCCTTCTGACCGGACACCTTGACGAACAGCGCGATCTCGTCCGGCCGGGTGGTCTTGTACATGAAGTCGCGCAGCGGCTTGACGCCGTCCTTGAACGCCTGCGTCTGCGTCTTGTCACCCTTGAGATAGGGCTGCACGCCCTGGGCGTTCATCGCCGACAACGTCGGACTCATGATGAACAGGGTGATGAACAGGGCCAGGCCGGCCAGCACCTGGTTCGGTGGCATGCTGGTCAGCCCGAGAGCGTTGCGGGTCACCCCGAGCACCATGAAGACCTTGGTGAAGGCGGTGGTCAGCAGCAGTACGGCCGGGGCCACCGACAACAGCGTGAGGCCGAGCACGATGACCAGTGAGGTCGCCGGTTTGCTGCCGTCCGGGTTGGTGCTGTTGATGTTGAAGTTGATCGAGCCGCCGCTCGGGGACACCTTCGGCGCCGTCGGCGGGGCCGGCGGGGTCGGAGCCGCGGTGGCCGGGCTGGGTGCCAGCCCGAGAAGAAATCCGATGAACAGAGCCGCGAATAACCGTCGCATGGTCAACGCCTCGTCGTCCGGTCGCGCAGGAAACTCATGGTCGAGCGCCAGGTGCGCGGAGACAGCACCGAGCCCTCGAGTTTGTCCGTGTCGCCGGTGGCGAACCCGAGCGCCTCGGGAGCCATCAGAACCGGGTCCCGGTGTTCGTGTTGGTCGTCGTGCTTCACGAATGCGTCCAGTTCGGTCTCGCCCAGCAGGCTCACCTGCTGGTCGGTCACGCCCAGGACCAACGCCCGGTCGGCCACCCGGACCACGGCGACCGACGAACCCCGGCTCAGCTGCTGCCGGTTCAGCACCGAGAGCGTGCCGGTCCGGTGGTGGCCGCTGAGCGGGCGGCGGACCACCCGGGCCAGGCCCCACATCAGGCCGAACACGATCAGCAGCGAGAAGCCGATCCGCAGAGCGAGTTCGAACAAGTCGGCTACTCCCGTTCGCTGCCGGGAGAGACGATCTCGGTGATCCGGATGCCGAAGTTCTCGTCGATCACCACCACCTCACCGCGTGCGATCAGCCGGCCGTTGACCAGCAGGTCGGCCGGGCTGCCGGCGGCCCGGTCGAGTTCGACGATCCCGCCCGGGCTGAGCGACAGCAGTTCCCGCACACTCATCCGGGTCCGGCCGAGCTCGGCCGAGACCTCCATCTCGACGTCATGCAACATGTCCAGCCCGCCGCGCAGCCCCGCCCCGGCTGACCCCCGGGTGGCCACGCCGCCCGGCCCGGCGTCGGCCGGCCACGGGGTGAGCGTCAGCGCCACCACCGCCCCCACCTCGCCGCCGTCCAGCAGCGGCACCGCCACCGCGTCGCCCTTGGCCGCGATCGAGCTCAGGGCCACGCCCGGATCCATCGCCTGGCCGGGATCGAGAACCACCGGTCCGAAGACCCGGGCGGCGGCCTCGAGGGCCGGGCGTACGGCTGCGGTCAGGTCGAGCTCGCCGATCGGGCTCTCCTTGAGCGCGTCGGCCAGATCCTGGCCGACCACCACGACGACCTCGCCGGTGGCCGCCCCACTGAACCGCGCGGTGATCGCCTGACCTCCGCTGAGCGCGTCGGCGGAGGCCGGACCCGGCGCTCCGACCGTCAGCTGGCGGCTGGTCGGCAGCACGGCGAGGGCCGCCTCGGCGGCGCTGCGGGCGAGCGCCAGCTGCGGCTCGGTGATCGTGGGCGCGGTCATGAGCGGCCAACTTCCTTGCGGGATGACTCCGTGAGCGGCGACGGCACGACGAGGCAGGCCAATCGGGCGCCCTGGTTACCGGGCACAGCGTGGGCGAAAACGGTCTCGTTGACGGTGATCTCGAGCGGCATGCTGGTCGGATGCCCGAGCGGCACGACGTCCCCGGGCCGTAGGTCCACGATGTCATCGGTCCGCATCCGGATGGGGTGGAATCGGACCGCAACATCGATCGGAGCGGCGGAAAGGCCGGCCGCCAGGTTCCGGTGCGAGCTGTCCCGGAGCATCCGTTCGGCCGCCGTGAGCTCGATCGTCTCCTGCTTCTCCAGCACCGGGAGAATGGTGTTGAACGGCAGGCACAGACTGCCGATGCATTCCTCTGTCCCGATCTTCATGTCGAACGAGGCGATCACCACGGCGTCCCCGGGCTGGTGTGCCCGGAGGAACTGGGCGTTGTACTCGATCTCCTTGAGCTTGGGGGAGATGTCGACCAGCGTCTCGAAGCCGTAGCGCAGCTCACCTAGCATCCGCTCCAGCAGGCCCCGCAGCAGCGGCATCTCGACCTCGGTCAGCGGCCGCTCCGGTTGGGGTCCTCCGGGCCCACCCAGCATGTGATCGATCGCGGTCATGGCCACGGAGGAGGCGAACTCCACCAGCACCGTGCCGGCCAGCGGGTCGAGCGCGACCATGGCGATCACGGTCGGGTTGGCCAGCGAGGCCACGTACTCGTCGTAGGTGAGCTGTTCGATCGACGCCAAGGAAACGCTGCTGACCACCCGCAGCCGCGTGGTGAGCAGGGTGCCGCAACTGCGCGCGTACGTCTCGAAGGCGATCTGCAGGGTCCGGACGTGCTCCCGGGACAGTTTGATCGGCTTGCGGAAGTCGTAGGGGGCCGGCCCCGAATTGCCGCGACGCGACATCTTGCCCGGGGGGCGCGCGGTGGAGGTCACATCGTCCTGATCGGCTCACTAAGCCGACCGCTGAGCCGTAACAAGCAGGATGGGCAGGTCCGCGATCCGGACCTGCCCATCGGTGCCCGCCTGGGTTACTGCGTGACGAACGACGTGTAGTAGAGGTCCATGACGATCTGCTTCTTGTCCTCCTTGTAGGCCTTCTCGATCGCGGCCAGGAGCTCCGCCTTGCTCTTCTCCAGCTGCTTGTCGGTCGACAGGTCGGCGATGTCCATCCCGGTGTACTGCTGGATGGCCAGGTCCCGGGCCTCCGAGTTGTCGATCGACTCGGTGCCGGCGTCGGCGGTCAGCTGCATCGTGAAGGCCAGCTTCAGGTAGTGCGAGTCGGACAGGTTGATGGTCATCGCGTCGTCCATCGTGACGACGGCGCCCTTGACCGGCGCCTTCGGCGCCGCCTCGGCCTTGCTGCCACCCTTGAGCATGAAGAACGCGCCGGCGCCACCGCCGAGCAACACGACGACCGCGATGATGATGATCAGCGGCATCTTCGACTTCTTCTTCGGCGCCTCGGCCGTTTCCTTCTCATCTGCCATTGGGTTCATCTCCCCGGATCAGTTGGTGGTGGTCTTGGCTGCGGCGGTCGCCTGAGCCGTGGTCTGGCCTGCGTGCAACGTGCTGTCGGAGCCGGCCGCGGACGGCAGCAGTGCCGCCTGGTCGGCCGAGAGCTGGGTCAGGACGACGACGTCGACCCGGCGGTTGAGCTGGACGGAACGTGGGTCGCTGGCCGGCAGGAGCGGCTTCGTGTCGGAGAACCCGACCGCCTGCATCCGGTCCTTGGCCATCCCTTCGCCGATCAGGTAGCGGACCACCGTCGACGCCCGGGCCGAGGACAACTCCCAGCCGCTCGGGTAGAACGATGTGGTCGCCTTGAGCTGGTTGGTGTTGCCGTCGACCTCGACGTTGTTCGGCAGCTTGGTCAGCGGCGGCGCGATGGCGTCGAGGATCTTGGCGCCACCCGGTTGGAGCTCGGCCCGGTTGCCCGGGAAGACCACCTCGTTGGTCAGGACGGTGACGATCAGGCCCCGCTGGTTGATCGTGAACTTGACGTCGCCCAGCAGCTTCGACTTGGCCAGCGAGTCGGAGATCTGCTGCTCGACCTTCTTCAGGTCCTGCGCTTCCTTCGCCGCGGCCTGCGCGTTCTTCGAGGCCTTGGTGCGGCTCTCGGCCCGTACGGCCGCCTGGACGGCCTGCTTCTCCTTGGCCGACATGTTGGCCGTGCCGGACCCGCCGTCACCCGGGTTGGTGCCCGGGTCGATCGGCACGAACTGGGTCGCGTTGCCGGACCCGTCCAGCGTCGAGGCCGAACCCTGGAACGCCACACTCTGAGCCCCGAAGCCGGCCGACAGGCCGGCCGCCAGCTCGGCGAACTTCTTCTGGTCGACGCTGCTCATCGAGAACAGCACCACGAACAGGACGAACAGCAGCGTGAGCATGTCGGCGTACGACACGAGCCAGCGCTCGTGGTTGACGTGCTCCTCGTGCTCCTCGTGACCGCCCTTCCGACGCTTGGCGCCCCCGCCGCCTGAGCTCATTCAGATCACGCTGCCTTCTTGGTCGTAGCGGCCTCGGCCGCCTTGGCCGCGTCCGGAGGAAGCAGGGAGCGGAGCTTCTGGGCGACCAGGCGCGGGTTGGAACCGGCCTGGATGGCGAGCACTCCGTCGATCACCATCTCCATCTCCTCGGCCTCGATGCCGGAGAGACGGGCCAGACGGGCGGCGATCGGCAGCCACAGCAGGTTGGCCGAGAGCACACCCCAGAGCGTCGCGACGAACGCGGCCGAGATGGACTCGCCCAGCGTCTCCGGCTTGCTCAGGTTCTGCAGTACGTGCACCAGCCCCATGACCGTGCCGATGATGCCGACGGTCGGGGCGTAGCCGCCCATGTTCTCGAAGATCTTCATGCCGGCCTTGTCGGCCTTCTTCTTGGCGGCGACCTCGGCGTGGAGGATGTCGTGCAGCTCCTCCGGGTCGGTGCCGTCGATGGCCAGCTGCAGACCCCGCTTCAGGAACGGGTGGTCCACGGTCTTGACCGCGTCCTCGAGCGCCAGCAGCCCCTCGCGGCGGGCCCGCTCGGCCAGCTTCACGATGTCGTCGACCAGCTTGGTCGGCGGCGCCACCTTGGCCATGAACGCCTTGCCCAGGAGCTTGCCGACGCCGGTCGCGTCCTTCAGCACCCCGCCCGCCATACCCGCGGCGAAAGCGCCACCGAAGACCAGGAGGATGGACGGGATCAGGATGATCGAGGACGGGCTGCCACCCTCGAGGATCTGGACCACGAAGACAATGGCCAGGGCGGCGACGACGCCGACGATGGTGGAGATGTCCATCAGCGTTCCTTCCGGTGCAGCGGGACGACGACCGCGTCCGGCTGATCGGCGGTCTCGGACAAGGTGGCCGGCGGAACGGCCTCCAGGTGGCTCGCGCTGGCGATCAGCGAAGCCCGGTAGTGGCGCACCGAGTCGATGAACTCGGGCACGGATTCGGCGATGACGTACTTGGTGCCGTCCACCAGCGTGATGACCGTGTCGGGCGTGCAGTCGGCACGCTCGACGAGGTCGGGGTTCAGGGCGAACACGGCACCGTTCAGGCGGGTTACGAGAATCACGACGTCCGTCCTTGGTCTGTCTTGGCTGGTCCCGGCCATCCGTGGCCGTTACTTGTCCATCGGCCTCCGAACGGTTGCCGATGAGCGCGGACCGGTCGCGATACAGGTGCGACCGGCCCCGAATGCGGTCCGGCCGGGGCAGGCAACGTTGCCTGCCCCGGCCGGCGCCGGATTCGTCCTGCTGGTTCTAGTGCTTCAGGTTGACGAGCTCCTGGAGGATCTCGTCGCTGGTGGTGATGACGCGTGAGTTGGCTTGGAAGCCACGCTGCGCGATGACCAGGTTGGTGAACTCCTGGGCCAGGTCGACGTTCGACATCTCCAGCGCGCCGCTGGTGATCAGGCCGAGGCCGCCTGAGCCGGCCGCTCCGACCTGGGCCAGGCCCGAGTTCACGGTGCTGCGGAACATCGAGTCGCCGATCTTCTCCAGGCCGTTGACGTTGTTGAAGTTGGCCAGGGCGACCTGGCCCAGCGTCTGCTTCAGGCCGTTGGAGAAGACACCGACGATCTGGCCGGTGTTGGACACGGTGTACGAGCTGAGGATGCCGGAGCCGGATCCGTCGGAGTTGCTGACCTTGGCCTCGGTCGCGCCGCTGAACTGGGTCAGATCTTTCACGTCGATGGTGAAGCTGTACGGCGTCCCGTCCGGGTTGGTGCCGCTCAGGGTCTTCATCCCGGTGTCCTTGCCGGTGGCCGGATCGGGGTCGCCGACCGAGCGGCCGGCCGCGAACGTGATCGGGGCGCTCGTGCCGTCGGGCAGGGCCACCGTCCACGTACTGGCGTCGGTCTTGGTGAACTTGAAGTCGGTCGTCTTTGAGGCGCCGTTCTTGTCGTACACCGCGACCGGGATGTCCTTGCTGTCCCCGGTGACCGCCTCGTTGGAGAGGTTGCCGCTGAAGGTGACGCTCTTGGTCTCGGTCGGGGCCAGGCTGATGCCGATCGGCAGCTTGATGTTGCCCGGTGCGCCCGAGACGTTCACCTCGCCGGCGTTGTCCGCGCTCCAGCCCTGCACGATCTGGCCGTTCGGGGTGGTCAGCGAACCGTTGGCGTCGAAGGAGAACGAGCCGGCCCGGGTGTAGAGCGACTCCCCGCCGCTCTTGACCACGAAGAAGCCGTCGCCCTGGATCATCATGTCCGAGGACTTGCCGGTGGTCTCGGCGGCGCCCTGGCTGAAGTTGTTGGTGATGCCGGCCAGCCGGACGCCCAGGCCGACCTGGGCCGGGTTGGTGCCACCGGCGCCGTTCTGCGGTGCGCCGGCCGCGTTGACCATCTGCGACAGCGTGTCCTGGAAGACGGCCTGGCTCGACTTGTAACCGGTGGTGTTGACGTTGGCGATGTTGTTGCCGGTCACGTCCATCATCTGCTGATGCGCGCGGAGCCCGCTGATGCCGGAGAAAAGGGAACGCAGCATGTGTCACTTGTCCTTTGTGGAGGCGGTACCGGATGTGGGCTGGGTCGCCGTGGGTGCGGTTGCGCTTGCCTGGACTTCCGTGACCTTGGACAGCTGCACATCCGTGTTGCCGACCACAAGCGTCGGTTCGCTGTCTCCGTTGAGCTTCGTCTTGCTGACCACACCGGTCTGAGGCGCACCGTTGTCGTCCTGGTACGTGACCGTCCGGCCGACCAGCGAGCTCGCGCCGATCAGCTGCTGAGCCTGCATCATGGTGGCGATCTGCTGAAGTTTCTGGACCTGGGTGAACTGGGCCGTCTGGGCCAGGAACTGCGTCGAGTCGGCCGGGTTGCTGGGGTCCTGGTACTTCAGCTGGGCCACCAGGAGCTTCAGGAACGTGTCCTGGTCCGCGACCGACTTGCTCGAGCCGACGTCGGTCGTGGTCTTGTTGGTGTACAGCGACGTCCCGGCCGTCGCGGGGGTGTCGAACTTGTTGCTGACGAACCCGTTGATCGGTGAAGTCATGATGTCCTCCCGGCCGTTCGCGTACACCGTGGGAGCGGCGGATCCGTCGGTCCCTCTCCTGGTCTTCGGCGGGCTCCCGTAATCACTTAGCCGGTACTCGCGCTCAGGCCTGGATGTCGAGGCGGCTGGTGCTGTCCCGGCGTGGTGGGGCCGGTGGTTCGTCCGCGGGCGCCGGCCCGCCGGACGAGGTTCCGGAGCCGCCGCGGCCTTCCCCTTGTCCGTTCTCCATGAAGCCGAACTGCTGCCGGCCCTGGTCCTGCGGCGTGCCCTGGCGCAGGTCGAGGTTGGTGTTGCCGAAACCGGCGTCCTGCAACTGCTGGCGCAGGTCGTCGAGCGAGTCGCGGAGGGCGCTGGTGCCGGCGTCGGTGGAGCCGGTCAGCTGGACGTTGATCTCGCCGTTGCGAATCTCCGCGACCACCTGGACCGGGCCCAGGTCGACCGGGTGCAGGTTGATGGTCAGCCGGTGGATGCCGTCCGCCTCCAGGCGCAGCGGCGTGATGCGTACGGCGATCTGGACGGCCGGCGGTCCGGGTACACCCGGGGCCGGCGCCGTCGGAGCGGCGGGAGCGGCCGGGGCCGCGGGGGCGGTCGGGGCCAGTGCGGCCACGGCCGGGTTGATCGGCGCGGTCGTCCCGTCACCGGCGGCGGGGGCCGAACCGGCCGGCGGTGATGCAGCCGAGGCCTCCGCCGTTTTCGGGGCGGCTGCGGCCGGGGGTAGCGCTTGGCCCGGGGTCGTGGCTGTCGCCGCTTTGGCCTCACCGGCCACAGTGGGCGGTGCCTTCGTGTCGGGCCGGGCGACCGTCGCGGTGGCCGGGTCGATCGGTTCGGCGGCCGGATCGGTGGCCGCAGGTGGGGCGGCGGATGGTGCGGCTGCCGCCGTTCCTGTTCCCGCGCCGGTGGTTCCCGTGCCGGCGGCAGCCTTTCCGCGGGCCGGACCGGAGGCCACCGCGCCCACGCCGTCCTTCCCGCCCTTCGCCGCCGCCGGCTTCGGCGCCTGGGCCGCCGCCGGATCGGCCGGCACCGGAGTCTGGACCACGGCCGGGGTGCCCTGCGCCGCCGCCGCCTGCGCCGGTGTCGTCGCGGCTTCCGGCGGCGTCACCGCGGCCGGTTCCTTCGTACGGCCGGCGTCCTTCTTGCCGGCGTCCTTCGTCTTCGCCGTGTCCTTCGTGTCCGTGACGTCCTCGCCGTGGTCACCGTCGGCGGTTTTCTCCACCGGTCGGCGATCCGCGGCCGTGGACCCGTCCGCCGGCGTCCGATCGGCCGGCCCGGTCATCGCGTCGGCCGTTGATCGATCATCGTTGCCGGTCTCGGACCGGTCCGATATCGACCGGTCCTGATCGGCTCGCGTCTCCGCCTGTCGATCCTCGTCGATCCGCGCCTGGGCCGCGCGGTCGGCCGAGGCCCGGTTCATCGCCCGGTTCTGAACCGCCCGGTTCTGGACCGCCCGGTCACGATCGCCCTGGTTCCGGAACGACCGGTCGGCATCCGTACGGGCCCGGCCCTCCTCGAGCCGCGACGAGTCGGCCCGGTTCTGGAACGTGCGGTCGAGGTCGGCCTGTTCGTCCACCCCGGGGTCGCGGTCCATCTCGGCGGTGAGCGCGGTCTGGAACTCGTCCGCGCTCCCGTCGTCGCGGCGGCCCGCGGACCGGCGGCCGGCATCGGTGACCGATCGGCGGTCCGGTCCGGTGATCGGGGTGGACGTGTTCATGTCGGACGATCCTCCCTGCGCTGGCAAAGGCTCAGCCGCCGAGTGCGGCCAGTGCCTTCTGGACCTTCGGCACGTAGGCCTGGGTCTCGGCGAACGGCGGGATGCCGCCGTAGCGGTGCACCGCCCCGCCACCCGCGTTGTACGCGGCCAGCGCCAGCGGCACCGTCTTGAACTCCTTGAGGTTGTGCGCCAGCAGCTTGGCGCCGCCCATGATGGCCTGCTCCGGGTCGAACGCGTTGTCCACGCCGAGACTCTTGGCGGTGGTCGGCATCAGCTGCATCAGCCCGCGCGCGCCGACCTTGCTGACGGCCTGCGGGTCGTAGCCGGACTCGACCTTGGCCACGGCGGCCAGCAGCTTGGGCGAGACGCCGTACTTGGCGCCGGCCTTGACGAACAGATCGCCGTACGGCACCCCGTCCAGCCCGCCGGCGTTGCGCAGGCTGGCCGGCCGCAGCGCCGACGCCCCGAAGGCGGCGGCGGTGCCGGAGGTGGCGTCACCGCCGACGACGCGGCGGATGGCCGACGGTGTCTTGTAGACCGACTCGATCTTCACGTGGTCGCCCGGTTTCGGCGCCGCGATCATCTTGTTGTGGCCGAGGTAGATGGCGACGTGGTCGACGGGGGTGTCGAACGCCAGGATGTCGCCCGGTTTGGCTTCGGCCAGGCTGTTCACCTTGGTGCCGGCCTGCGCCTGCTGCCACGAGTTGCGGGGCAGGTCGATGCCCATGTCCTTGTACGCGCGCTGGACCAGCGCCGAGCAGTCCAGCCCCTTGGCCGGATCGGTGCTGCCGAAGACGTACTTGGTGCCGAGGTACTTCTTGGCCGACGCGACGACGTCGTCACCGGACACCCCGCTCTCGCTGCTGTCGCCGCTGGGGTCGGAGGCGTCGGAGAGGGCGGAGGCGAAGTCGGTGCCGCCGGTGCTGTCGGTGGTCGCGGGAGGTGTGATGCCGAGCTGCTGGTTGAGCTCCGAGATGCGGTTGATGACCCCGTTGACACCCAACATCCGCGACTCCGGTTCTACTCGTCGTCCGTGCCGTCGTTGTCGACTTCGGCCTCTTCGGCGTCGGGCTTAGCGACTAGCGCCGGCACCGGGTGCCGGACGGTGAGCAGGTCGCCGCGGCGGTCGGCGATGGACTGGGCGGCGTCGCCGAGATTGACGACCTCCCGCTCGGCCGCGACGGCGTTGGCGGCCCGGCGCGCCACGTCCTCCCGGTCGGCCGCGTTGCCCGAGCCCGTACGCATCGGGTTGGCCCTCTCCTCGGTCTGCGCGTCGACTCCCCGGGCGGCGTTGCGGGCCTTGGAGGTGATCGCGAGTTCGTCCAGGTTGGCCTGTTCGGTGGTCAGATCGTGTTTGCGGACGGTCTCGGCGTGCCGCTCGGCCATCATTTCCACCGCCCGGCGCCGCTTGGCCGCGTCGGCCAGTTCAGCCACCTTGGTTCGGGTGGCCTCTTCGGCCTCGGTGACCATCTGGTGGGCGCCGGACAGGGTGGCGGCCAGCGACTGCCGGGCCACCATCGACGCCACCATGGCCCGGGCGGTGCCCTCGGTCGGCGCGTCCGCTCCGGCGAGGTCCAGCGCCCGGCGCTTCACCAACGCCTGCGCGTCCCGGATCTCCTGCCGCGACTGGCCGACGGCGCCACGGGCGGCGTCCTCCTGGGCCTTGCGGGCCCGCAGCACGGGTCCAAGCCGGAAAAAGCGGTTCACCACAGCCTCCTCGCACGGGCGTGCGACGCCCTCACCTGCCGCTTCGACCCCGGCCCGGATTCACTGAGGTCCCGCACCCAACCTGCACTTGAGTTCTCAGCTGGCCGCGATGAGCTGACGCAGCGCGTTCCAGGAGTCGTCGGCACTGACCCGTTCGTCCAGGCCCTGTTGCAGGAACCCGGCGATCTGCGGCCACACCGCGGTCGCCCGGTCGGCCTCGGGGTTGGTGCCGGGCACGTACGCGCCGATCTCCACCAGCTCGCGCACGTCCCGGTGCGCCGCCATCATCCGGCGCAGCTCGGTCGCGTCGGCCTTCTGCTGCGACGTGGTGATCCGGTTGGCCACCCGGGAGATCGAGTCCAGGGCCTGGACGCTGGGGAAGTGCCCGGCGGTGGCCAGCTTGCGGTCCAGCACGATGTGGCCGTCCAGGATCGAACGGGCGGCATCGGCGATCGGTTCGTTGTGGTCGTCGCCCTCGACCAGCACGGTGTAGAGGCCGGTGATGCTGCCCCGGGCGCCCGGCCCGGCCCGTTCCAGCAGCGAGGCCAGCATGGCGAAGACCGACGGCGGGTAGCCCCGGGTGGCCGGCGGCTCGCCCACCGACAGGCCGACCTCGCGCTGGGCCATCGCCGCACGGGTCACGCTGTCCATCATCAGCAGCACGTCGTGACCGTCGTCGCGGTAGTACTCGGCGATCCGGGTGGCCACCGCGCCCGCCCGCAGCCGGACCAGCGGCGGCGTGTCGGAGGTGGCGATCACCACCACCGAGCGCGCCAGCCCCTCCGGTCCCAGGTCGTGCTCGATGAACTCGCGGACCTCGCGGCCACGCTCGCCGACCAGCGCGACCACGTTGATCTCGGCCGAGGTGCCGCGGGTGATCATGCTCATCAGCGTCGACTTGCCGACGCCGGAGCCGGCGAAGATGCCGATGCGCTGACCCCGGCCGCAGGGCACGAGCGTGTCCAGGACCCGTACGCCCAACGACATCGGCGCGTCCACCAGCTGCCGTTCCATCGCCGACGGCGGGGCCGCCTGGACGCTCACCGGTTCGCCCCGCAGTGGTGGCCCGCCGTCCATCGGCCGGCCCAGCCCGTCCAGGATGCGCCCGCGTAGGTCGGGTCCGACGGTCACCTTCAGCGGCCCGCCGGTGCTGATCACCGGGTTGCCCGTCCCGAGCCCGGCGATCGGGCCGAGCGGCAGGCAGGCCAGCCGGTCGCCGTCGAGGGCGGCCACCTCGGCCAGCACGATGTCGTCACCCTCACCGATCTGCAACAGCTCGCCGACCCGGGCCTCGACCCCCGACACCGTCACCCGCAGACCGACCGCGCCGGTGACCCGGCCCTTGGCCAGCGGCCGCGAGGCGGTGACGGCGGCGTCCATCCGGCTGCGGAAGAGATCGGTCATAAGCTGTGCTTCCTTTGTTGTGCCCTCATGGCCCTCGCCGGCCAGGCCGTCGTCGGCTCCATCCGGTGCCGCTCGGTGCAATCGGTCACAACCGGAGAGCCTCCCGGGCGCGGGCGACGGCGGTGGCGATCGAAGCGTCCACTGTGGTGGTGCCGGTCTCGGCCACCGCGTCGCCGGGTTTCAGGGCCGGATCGGCCCGCAGGTGCACGGGCCGTCCCTCGTAGTTGTAGTCGGTGTCGGTCGCCGTGCCGACCAGGTTCCGATAATCGTCGGGGTGGAAGCTGACCACGATGTCGCCGTGGTCCGGAGCGGCGCTCAGAGCCCGCCGCAGGGCGTCCGCGGCCCGGCCCTCGGGGTCGTGCAGGGTCCGGCCGACGATCGCCTCGGCCAGCTCGAACGCGTGCACCAGCACCGCCTCCTGCAACTCGTGCATGGTCGGCATCAGCTGGTTCTCCAGGCCGGTGACGGCCCGGCCGAGGGCGTTCACGGCCTGGCTCAGGGCAGCCGACCGGCGCTGCTCGTGTGCCAGCTCGTGGGTGTGCGCCCGGTCGGCCGCGGCCTGGGCCTCCGTCGCCGCGGCGCGCTGACCCTGGGCCCAGCCCTCGGCGTACCCGGCGGTCCGGGCCTGTTGCTTGGCCCGCTCCACCGCGGCGCTGTCCGGCGGCGTCTCCCGGCGGAGGTCGACCGCGAACCGGGCGGCGGCCGCGGAGTCGGCCGCCGACCCCCGCAGAACCGTCCGCTCGTCAGGCGATGAGCTCATCGGCCTCGCCGCCGCGCTGGATCTCGATCTGACCGGAGTCCTCGAGCGACCGGATCACCGAGACGATCTTCTGCTGCGCCTCCTCGACCATCTTGACCTTGACCGGGCCGAGCAGGTCGATCTCCTCCAGCAGGTTTTCCCGGCCGCGCTCGGACAGGTTGCCGGTGACCTTGTCGCGCACCTGCTCGGAGACGCCCTTGAGCGCGGT
>CAXSDA010000017.1:81335-164147 GCA_964236515.1 uncultured Actinoplanes sp. | reverse complement strand
CGCCGCACGCCGCCCACCGACGCCGCGCGCCCACCGACGAACCGGGCCCCCCGAGGAACCGCGCCCACCGCACCGTGGGGTCTCCGGGGCTCGGCCCCGGAGCAAGAATGCGGAGTGCCCCTGGTCCGCGCATTCCGCGGACAGGGGCACCCAAGGCACGACGCCGGGCGACCACGGGGGAAGTCGCCCGGCGACGATGCCGATGTTACACGGGTGATCGGCCGTGACGTCCACCCCGCTCTCGGTGCCCGTTGAGTCAGATCGCGCAGAAAGATCGACTCGCGCCGGACCCGTGCGGCGCGTATTGCGCCCTTGCCGGTTCCCTCTCAGGCGGGTCGTGTAAGTCTTGAGGGCGCCGGCGGTCGCGCCGGCGGACCCAAAGACTTCGCAGTGGAGGACCGGTGGCCCAGCCGACCACGCCCGAGAACCGCCCCGATCGCGACGGCCCGCCGGTGACCCCGGCCGCCGACGCGTCCCAGCTGGAGCGGGCGATGTTCGAGGTCAAGCGAGTCATCGTGGGCCAGGACCGGATGATCGAGCGGATGTTCGTGGCGCTGCTGGCGCGCGGCCACTGCCTGCTCGAGGGCGTCCCCGGGGTGGCCAAGACGCTGGCCGTGGAGACGCTGGCCACGGTCGTCGGCGGGACGTTCTCCCGGATCCAGTTCACCCCTGACCTGGTGCCGGCGGACATCATCGGCACCCGGATCTACCGGCAGTCGAGCGAGAAGTTCGACGTCGAGCTCGGCCCGGTGTTCGTCAACTTCCTGCTGGCCGACGAGATCAACCGGGCGCCGGCCAAAGTCCAGTCGGCGCTGCTCGAGGTGATGGCCGAGCACCAGGTGTCGATCGGCGGGCAGACCCACGAGGTGCCCGACCCGTTCCTGGTGATGGCCACCCAGAACCCGATCGAGCAGGAGGGCGTCTACCCGCTGCCCGAGGCCCAGCGCGACCGGTTCCTGATGAAGATCCTGGTCGGCTACCCGACGGACGCCGAGGAGCGGGAGATCGTCTACCGGATGGGTGTGAGCCCGCCCGAGCCGTCCCCGGTGTTCACCCCGGACGATCTGCTGGCCCTGCAGCGCCGGGCCGACCAGGTGTTCGTGCACAACGCTCTGGTCGACTACACCGTCCGGCTGGTGCTGGCCACCCGCGCGCCGGCCCAGCACGGCATGCCCGACATCGCCCAGCTGGTGCAGTACGGCGCCAGCCCGCGCGCCTCGCTCGGCATCGTCCGGGCGAGCCGGGCCCTGGCGCTGCTGCGCGGCCGCGACTACGCGCTGCCGCAGGACGTGCAGGACGTGGTGCCGGACATCCTGCGGCACCGGCTGGTGCTCAGCTACGACGCGCTCGCGGACGACGTCCCGGCCGACCACATCGTGGCCCGGATCATGCAGACCGTTCCGATGCCGCAGGTGGCGTCCCGGCAGGGGGCCGCACCGAACGGTGCGCAGCCGGCCCCGACGAGCGGTGTGCCCGCGGGTGCGGGCTGGCCGGGACAACCGTGACCCAGACCGCCGGCCCGGAGCGGTCCGAGGCCGTCCTGTCGCGGCTGCAGCTGCTGGTCACGCGGAAGCTGGACGGCCTGCTGCAGGGCGACTACGTGGGTCTGCTGCCCGGTCCGGGCACCGAGGCCGGCGAGTCGCGGGAGTACCGGCCGGGCGACGACGTGCGCCGGATGGACTGGCCGGTGACCGCCCGGACGACCACCCCGCACGTCCGCCGGACGGTGGCCGACCGCGAGCTGGAGACCTGGATGGCCGTCGACCTGTCGGCCAGCCTCGACTTCGGCACTGCCCAGTGGCTCAAGCGCGACCTGGTGGTGGCCGCCGCCACGGCGATGGCCCACCTGACCGTCCGCGGCGGCAACCGGATCGGCGCGGTCGTCGGAACCGGCCCCGGCATCCCGGCGCAGGCCGGCGGTGGCCGCTGGCGGCGCCGCGCGGCCGAGCCCGAGGCGGCCGCGCTGACGCCGTCGATCGTCCGGCTGCCCGCCCGCCCTGGCCGCAAGGAGGCCCAGGGCCTGGTCCGGGCGATCGCGCACATGCCGGTCCGGCCGGGCCGCGCCGACCTCGGCGACCTGATCGACCGCCTGAACCGGCCGCCCCGCCGCCGGGGCGTGGCCGTGGTGATCTCCGATTTCCTGTCCCCGGTGGACCAGTGGTCGCGCCCGATCCGCAAGCTCGGCGTCCGGCACGACGTGCTCGCGGTCGAGGTCGTCGACCCCCGTGAGCTGGAGCTGCCCGACGTCGGCGTGCTCGTGCTGGCCGACCCCGAGACCGGTGACCTGCACGAGGTGCAGACCGCCGACGAGAAACTGCGCCGCAACTACGCCGAGGCCGCCGCCCAGCAGCGCGGCGAGATCGCCCGGACGCTGCGCGCGGCCGGCGCCGCCCACCTGAGACTTCGTACCGACACCGACTGGCTGCTGGACATCGTCCGGTTCGTCGCCTCTCAACGCCACGCTCGCACCCGGGGGACCACCCGATGATCCGTTTCCTGCAGCCGTGGTGGCTGCTCGCGCTGCTGCCGGTCCTCGCGGTCGCCGGGGTGTACGTCTGGCGCCAGTTCCGCCGCCGCAACTACGCCATGAAGTTCACCAACGTCGACCTGCTGCGCACGCTGGCCCCGCGCGGGCTGGGTTGGCGCCGGCACGCCGCGGCCGGGGCGTTCCTGCTCTCGCTGGTGGCGCTGGGCAGCGCGATGGCCCGTCCGTCGGTGGACCACAAGGAGCCGCTCGAGCGGGCCACGGTGATGCTGGCCATCGACGTGTCGCTGTCGATGCAGGCCGACGACGTGGCCCCGACCCGGATCCAGGCGGCGCAGGAGGCGGCCAAGGCGTTCGTCAGCGAGCTGCCGCCGACCTACAACCTCGGGCTGGTGTCGTTCGCGAAGTCGGCCAACGTGCTGGTGTCGCCGACCAAGGACCGGGCGGCGGTGATCGCCGGGATCGACAGCCTGGCGCTGGCCGAGGCCACCGCGACCGGTGAGGCCGTCTTCACGTCACTGGACGCGATCCGCTCGGTGCCGGCGGACGGGGCCGACGGCGCCCCGCCGGCCCGGATCGTGCTGCTGTCCGACGGTTACCGGACGTCCGGCCGGTCCATCGAGGACGCGGCCGCCGCGGCGTCGTCGGCCAACGTGCCGGTGTCGACGATCGCCTTCGGCACCGACACCGGCGTGGTCGACATCCGCGGCCAGTTGCAGCGGGTGCCGGTCGACCGGCTGTCGTTGCAGCAGCTGGCCGACAGCACGAAGGGCTACTTCTACCAAGCCGCCTCGGTCAGCGAACTGAAGAAGGTGTACGAGGACATGGGCAGCTCGATCGGCCACAAGACCGAGGCCCGCGAGGTGACCCAGTGGTACGCGGGGGCGGCGTTGCTGTTCGGGCTGTGTGCGGCCGCGATGAGTCTGCTGTGGACGTCGCGCCTGCCGTAGCGGGCGTTACGGGGTGCTGTGCACCCTATTACGGGTTGCTGTGCACCCTATTACGGGGTGCTGTGCACCAGGACGAAGAGGACGAGCACCCAGGCGGCGGCGATCGTGAAGCTCAGCGGGGCGACGAAACGGTTCATCGGACAAGAACCTTCCGTGGTGACGTGGGCGGGGGAGAGCGCACACATTCACGTCGCGGCCGGCACCCGGCTTCCGTCGTCGCGGCGCGCACGACAGCACCGGCCGCGGCGTTCATCGCCGAACGGAACCGGTGGGAGCGGGTGGTGGGGAGTCAGCGGTCAGACGCCGACAGCGGCCCGGCCACGACTAGGAGGATCGCTATCTCGCACAGCGATCACCTCCCGAAAAGTCGTCCGGCGAAGAGTCGACCGGAACGGGCCGGGCTCCCCTGCGGGAGAACCGTAGAGGAGCGTACCCCTTAAACCAAACTTAATGTGCGCGGGCACGCCGGAACCCCACCAGCGTGGCCAGGAGGGTTGCGAACACCGGTAACCACACCAGTCGTTGCGCCGCCCAGATCGGTCCGTCGGGGGCGGTCAGCAGGGCCGCGGGCCGCGTGCCGGCCAGCGCCGCGATGCTGGTGACCAGCACCAGCACACTCTGGTGGGTGAGATAGATCGGCAGCGAGCGGCGGTTCACCGCGGCCAGCGCCCGGTTCGGCCGCATCAGCCGGGGCCGGACGATCAGGAAGATCCCGATCTGGGCGACGGTCAGCGCGACGGCCATGAGCGACGGCGGGTCGAGGTTCGAGCGGCCCTGCCCGGGTACGCCCACCGCGCTCGCCGGGTAGCCGAGTGCCAGGATCAGTACGCCCATCGCGGTGATGCCGGTCGCCGTCAGCGCCGGCCCGCCCCGCAGCCGCCCCCGGGCCAGGGCCACGCCCAGGATCCACGGCACCGACCAGGCCGCCGGGATCGACAACCAGCCCGGGATCAGCCGCAGATCGGCCAGCACCACCACCGGCACGCCGGCCAGAGCCACCACCGCGCCCACCCGGTCCACCAACCGGGCCAGTGGCCCGGTCAGCGCGGTCAGGGCGAGGTACGGCAGCAGGAACCACAACGGGCTGACCACCAGCACCCCGACGGTCCGCAACGTCTCCCGGGGCACTCCGGCGACCGCCGCCAGCGCCAGCCCGGCGGTCCACAACCCCAGCAGCAGCGTCACCGGCCGGACCAGGCGCCGCACGTCGAGCCGGCGGCCGGAGCGGACGGCGGCGAACCCACCGGCGAAGAAGAACAGGCCGAGAGTTTGCAGCATCCAGCTGACCGGCGCGAACCACGGCATCATGGCCAGCGGGCTGGCCTGCCGCAGCACTCCGTGGTGGTCCAGGCTCAGGCCGGTCACCAGCCAGTGCCCGCCGACCACGCCGCCGATGGCCACCGCCCGGACGGCGTCGACGCTGTGATCCCGGGCGCTCACGCCGCACTTCCCAACTGGGCGATATGGCCCAGGACGACGTCGGCGACGGCGTCGAGGGTGGGGCTGCCCGGCTCGAGGTAGAAGTCGTGCCCGGCCACGCCGGCGGTCGGCAGCGCGACCGCCCCGAAGCCGCCCGACGACGGCCGCGGCCCGTGTCCCAGGCCGAACAGCCGGACCTGCGGGATCTTGGAGATCCAGTCGGTGGGCGCCAGCGCCGACCACACCCGCGTCCCCGGCAGATCCGAGACCGAGTCCACGCCGAGCCCGGGCGCGCCCATCACCACGACGTCGTGCACCTGGGGCAGGTTCCGGGCGGCCAGGCCGACCACGATCGACCCGTAGCTGTGCCCGACCAGCGTGACGTCGGCCCCGGGATGCGCGGCCAGCACGCCGTGCACGAAGGAGACCAGCGCGGCCGCACCCGACCGGGCCCGCCCCTCACCGATCGCGGCCAGGTTCACGCCGTCCGGCGGGTGGTATCCGAGCCAGGCGACGACCGCCACCCGGGCCTTCGGGTCGTCCGCGTGCAACCGGGACAGGATCGACCGGGCCTGGACCGCAGGGGCGCGCCGGGCGGCCCCGCCGAGCCCGCGGTCGAAGTCGGCCAGTCGGGTGTTGACGCCGGGCACCAGGATCGCGATCCGGTCGGCGGTGGCCAGGTCGTCGAGAACCTCGACCGCGGTGCCGGCCGACCGGTCGAACTCGGCGAACCGGCGGCCCGCGTTGATCCAGTTGGCGTAGGGCGCGCCGGCCGCGGTCATCGCCGCCGCCGGAATGGTGAATTGCGGGACGGGGCTGGTGAAGAGCGAGGCGGGGCTGGTGAAGAGCGGGACGGGTGTGGCGAAATGCGGGACGACGGGGACGCCGGCCGCGGAGATCGGGAGGGAGAAGGGCAGGACGGCGAGCCCGAGGGCGAGAGCGGAAGTGCGCATGGACCGGAGATTCCGGCTACGACATGCCCCGCATCGTCACCCTCCGGACCGGACTTGGGGGTGCTACCGCGGTACTACTCGCCCACCGCGATCAGACCGGTCTCGTACGCGAAGACCACGGCCTGCGCCCGGTCCCGCAGGTGCAGCTTGCCCAGGATCCGTCCGATGTGGGTCTTCACGGTCTGCTCGGCCACCACCAGATCGGCGGCGATCTCCTGATTGGACCGACCGCGGGCGATCAGCCGCAGCACGTCGGTCTCCCGCGGGGTGAGGGCGTTCAGCTCCACCGGGCGTGGGCGGTTGGTCGCCGGCCGGGCCGCGAACTCGGCGATCAGCCGGCGTGTGACCGACGGCGCCAGCAGCGCCTCGCCGCCCGCGATGATCCGGACCGCCTGGATGAGGTCGGCCGCGGGCGCGTCCTTGAGCAGGAAGCCGCTGGCTCCCGCGCGCAACGCCTCGTACACGTAGTCGTCCAGGTCGAAGGTGGTCAGTATGAGGATCTTGGGCCGGTCGGAGTGGGCGTTGCGCAACAGCCGGCGGGTGGCCTCGAGGCCGTCCAGCACCGGCATCCGGACGTCCATCAGGACGACGTCCGGGTCGAGGGCCCGGGTCTGGGCGATGGCCGCCGCACCGTCCGAGGCGTCGCCGACCACCAGCAGGTCGGACTGGGACGCCAGCAGCGCGCCGAAACCCTGGCGCACCATGGCCTGGTCGTCCGCGATCAGGATCTTGATCAACGGGCCTCCTCCAGCGGCAACGTGGCCCGAACACGGTAGCCGCCGTCGTCGACCGGACCGGTGGTGAGCGTGCCGCCGAGCAGCTCGGCCCGTTCGCGCATCCCGATCTGGCCCAGCCCGGCGCCGGGCCGGGGCACGGCGACGACCGCCGATGGGCCGTTGATGACCGACACCACGAGATCCCGTCCGTGGATCCCGGCGTCGACGACGACCGGCGCGCCCGAGGCGTGTCGCGCCGCGTTGGCCAGCGCCTCCTGCACGATCCGGTACGCGGCCAGCCCCACCGGTTCGCGGACCTCGGCGTCACCGGCTACCGACAGCGTGACCTCGACCCCGGCCCGGCGGGCGGTCTCGGCCAGCGCCGGGATCTCGGCCAGACCCGGCTGCGGCGCCCGCAGCGCCGCGGCGTCGTCCGACCGCAGCACGCCGAGCAGACGGCGCATGTCGGTCAGCGCGGACCGGGCTGCGGTGGCGATGCCGGCCATCTCGTCGCGTATCGGTTCGTCCATCCCGGTCAGCCGGAACGGCGCGGTCTCGGCCTGCACCGCGATCATCGACATGTGATGGGCGACGATGTCATGCATCTCCCGGGCGATCCGGGTGCGCTCCTCCAGGATCGCGCGCCGGGCCCGTTCCAGTTCGGTCAGTTCGGTCTGCTCGGCCAGCGCCCGGCGGGCCGTCCGCCGCCGGGAGACGATGTCACCGAGCAGGGCGATCGCCACGAACAACACCGCCACGCCGAACGCGTTGGCCGTGTCGGTATAGAGGAACGGCACCACGACGGTGAGCGCGTTGGCCCAGAACGTCACCGCCGACGGCTCCGTCACCGCCACGCCCACGAGCACGGCGAGGAACCCGAGGATCTGCACGGGGGACCAGGGCCAGGCGTCCGACGCCCGGGCCATGATCGTGCCGAGGAACAGGAACGGGTACGCGATCCGGTACGCCAGCAGGGGCCGGCGGACGGCCACCGCCACCGGCACCACTGCTCCTGCCGTCAACAGCAGGTTCACCAGCGGATTCAGGTGACGGTTGGCGGCCAGGTCCTCGAAGTTGGCCGCCCCCAGCCCGAACAGCGCCAGCAGGCCGAGCGGGACCCCGTACCGGTAGAACCACCCGTGCCCGATGCTGACGCGCCGGTCCGGTCCGGCCACCAGGGTGCGCAGCGGGCGTACCGGGCCGATAGTCTCCATTCCCAGCAGGTTACGGACGTGACACCACGGCGTCGTGCCCCTGCGGTGCCATCCGGCACCCCCTACCCGGGTATGAGAAGGAGCTCGCGTTGGCGCGGACCGTGCTGGTCACCGGAGGCAACCGGGGCATCGGGCTGGCTATCGCCCGGGCGTTCGCGGCGCAGGGCGACCGGGTGGCGGTGACGCATCGCGGCAGCGGCGCTCCCGACGGGCTGTTCGGCGTGCTGTGCGACATCACCGACTCGGCCGCCGTGGACGCCGCCTTCAGCACCGTGGAGGCCGAGCTCGGCGCGGTCGAGGTGCTGGTGGCCAACGCCGGCATCACCGACGACACGCTGCTGCTGCGGATGAGCGAGGACCAGTTCACCCGGGTGCTGGACACGAACCTGACCGGGGCCTTCCGGTGCGCCAAGCGGGCCAGCTCGAAGATGCTGCGAGCGCGCTGGGGCCGGATGATCTTCATCTCGTCGGTGGTCGGCCTGTACGGCGGCCCGGGACAGGTCAACTACGCCGCCAGCAAGGCGGGCCTGGTCGGTGTGGCCCGGTCGATCACCCGCGAGCTGGGCAGCCGTAACATCACCGCGAACGTGATCGCGCCCGGGTTCATCGACACCGAGATGACCGACGTGCTGTCCGACGAGCGCAAGGCCGAGATCCTCAAGGCGATCCCGGCCGGGCGGCTGGCTCACCCGGACGAGGTGGCGGCGGCCGCGGTGTTCCTGGCCGGCGACGCCGCGGCGTACATCTCGGGGGCCGTCATCCCGGTCGACGGCGGCCTGGGCATGGGCCACTAGATGCAGGAGTGAACAGAGTGTCTGGACTGCTGGCCGGTAAGCGGCTGCTCGTCACCGGTGTCATCACCGACGCCTCGATCGCCTTCTCGGTGGCCAGGCTGGCCCAGGAGAACGGCGCGACCGTGGTGCTGACCGGCTTCGGCCGGCTGTCGCTGGTCGAGCGGATCGCCAAGCGGCTGCCCCAGCCGGCGCCGGTGATCGAGCTCGACGTGACCAGCCAGGAGCACCTGGACTCGCTCGAGGGCAAGGTGCGCGAGCACGTCGACGGGCTCGACGGGGTGGTGCACTCGATCGCCTTCGGGCCGCAGTCGGTGCTGGGCGGCGAGTTCCTCAACGCCGGCTGGGACGACGTGGCGACGGCGCTGCGGGTGTCGACGTACTCGTACAAGTCGCTCGCCACGGCCTGCCTGCCGCTGATGAGCGCGGGCGGCGGCATCGTCGGGCTGACCTTCGACGCCACCAAGGCCTGGCCGGTGTACGACTGGATGGGCGTGGCCAAGGCCGGCCTAGAGTCGGCGTCCCGGTACCTGGCCCTGCACCTGGGCAAGCGGGGGATCCGCAGCAACCTCGTCTCGGCCGGTCCGCTGCGCACGATGGCGGCCCGGTCGATCCCCGGGTTCGAGCAGTTCGAGGACGCCTGGGCGCAACGGGCGCCGCTCGGCTGGGACCTGTCGAACCAGGAACCGGCCGCCCGGGCGGTGTGTGCCCTGCTGTCCGACTGGTTCCCGGCGACCACCGGGGAGATCGTGCACGTCGACGGCGGGTATCACGCATTGGGGGCCTGAGCCGCCGATTCCTCCGACTGGCCAACCGATCGTCGCCCGCAAGCCGCGGCGCCGGGTAGCCCATGACGAACGTCGCCGGACCGTCCCTAGGATGGTCCGGTGGCGTACGACGCATTTGTGCTGCTCTCCTTCGGCGGACCCGAGCATCCGGACGACGTGATGCCGTTCCTGCGCAACGTGACGCGCGGGCGCGGCGTACCCGACGAACGGCTGGCCGAGGTGGCCGAGCACTACTACCACTTCGGCGGGGTGTCGCCGATCAACCGGCAGTGCCGCGACCTGCTGGCCGCGATCGACGTCGGCCTGCCCAAGTACTGGGGCAACCGGAACTGGGCGCCGATGCTGGCCGACACGGTGGCGCAGATGCGGGACGACGGCGTGACCTCGGCCCTGGGCTTCGCCACCAGCGCGTACGGCGGGTACTCGTCCTGCCGCCAATACTGGGAGGACATCGATGCCGCCCGGGCCAAGGTCGGGCCGGGCGCCCCCGAGATCACGAAGCTGCGGCAGTTCCACGACCATCCCGGTTTCGTGCAACCCCATGCCGAGGCCGTACGGACGGCTCTGGGCCGGCTGGACCCGGCGCGGCGGGCGACCACCCGGCTGGTGTTCACCGCCCACTCGATCCCGGTGTCGATGGCCGAGACGGCCGGCCCGCACGGCGGCCGCTACACCGACCAGCTGACCGAAACGGCCGGTCTGGTGCACGCCGCGGCCGCGCCCGACCTGGCCTGGGACCTGGTCTGGCAGAGCCGTTCCGGGCCGCCGCAGGTGCCGTGGCTCGAGCCCGACGTCAACGACCACCTGGTCGCGCTGGAGCAGCAGGGTATCACCGACGTGGTGGTCAGCCCGATCGGGTTCGTCTCCGACCATCTCGAGGTGATCTGGGACCTGGACAACGAGGCCAACGAGACCGCGGCGAAACTCGGGCTGGGCTTCGCCCGCGCGGGTACGCCCGGCACCGATCCCCGGTTCGTGGCCATGGTCCGCGAGCTCGTGCTGGAACGGACGTCCGGACACCCCCGGGAGCGACTCGGTACGCTCCCGATCTGGGACGTCTGCCCCGCGAACTGCTGCGCGGCGCCCGCCCGACGACGCTGAGAGAGGCTTCCCGTGTCCGAGCGCAAGGCGATCGAGAGCTGGCTGACCGACATGGACGGGGTCCTCGTCCACGAGGGCGAGCCGGTGCCGGGGGCGCCCGAGTTCGTGACGAAGATGCAGGCGTCCGGCAAGCCGTTCCTGATCCTCACCAACAACTCCATCTACACGCCCCGCGACCTGCAGGCCCGGCTGGTCCGGATGGGCATCGAGGTGCCGGAGCGGTCGATCTGGACGTCGGCGCTGGCCACCGCCCAGTTCCTGGCCGACCAGCGGCCGGGCGGGACGGCGTACGTGATCGGCGAGGCCGGGCTGACCACGGCGCTGCACGCGGTCGGGTACGTGCTCGGCGACTACAAGCCGGACTACGTGGTGCTGGGGGAGACCCGGACGTACAGCTTCGAGGCCATCACCAAGGCGATCCGCCTGATCGACGCCGGCGCCCGGTTCATCTGCACCAACCCGGACGTCACCGGGCCGTCGAACGAAGGCGCGCTGCCCGCCGCCGGCTCGGTCGCGGCGATGATCTCCAAGGCCACCGGGGTCGAGCCGTACTTCGTGGGCAAGCCCAACCCGATGATGATGCGCTCGGCGCTGAACACCATCGAGGCCCACTCGGAGAGCACCGCGATGATCGGCGACCGGATGGACACCGACGTGCTGTGCGGGCTGGAAGCCGGGCTGGAGACGATCCTGGTGCTCACCGGCATCTCGACCCGCGAGGAGAGCGAGCGCTACCCGTACCGCCCGTCCCGCATCGTCGACAGCGTGGCCGATCTGATCGCCGAGATCTGACCGCCTAACCCCCGGTGAGCTGGGAATACGCACCTCAAACCCCGTCCTGGGCCGTCGGTGGGCCGTCGGAGACGTCTGGGCCGCCGAACAGCTCGTCGGTGGCCCGGCGTGCCCTGCCCTGGCTGGACTGCATCAGGGTGCGTGTACGTCCGGAGCGTGAAGGCTGGATCGGAGTGGCCCAGCCACTCGGCGATGGCCTTGATGCTCTCGCCTGCATCCAGCAGCACCGAGGCGAACAGGTGCCGCAACGCGTGCATGCCGTCCTCTCGGCTCGGCTCGATGCCCGCGCTGAGTAGCGCTTTGTGCCAGGCAAACGCCGTTCCTTGTCGTTCTTCGGGAGCCCGAACACGAGCTGGTTACGCGCCCGCTTGACTTGCCGCCGG
This sequence comes from uncultured Actinoplanes sp., assembly GCA_964236515.1. Lineage (GTDB taxonomy): Bacteria > Actinomycetota > Actinomycetes > Mycobacteriales > Micromonosporaceae > Actinoplanes. The sequence goes on along the minus strand of CAXSDA010000017.1, from coordinate 152,555 downwards.
ACGTACATCCGACCGTCTGCGAAGTCGAAGTCGTCGGGTGACAGTCCGAAGATCTCACCTTTCCGGGCGCCACACCCCGCACCGATGTCCACCATCGGCCGGTAACGCGGGATCAGGCCGTTGCGTACTGCCGGCACGGTCTCCACTGGCCAGGGGACAACCTTCCGTTGGGCCGCTCGCGGCTGCGTCACGGACTTCGCCGCACACGGGTTCTGGGGGATCAGCCCATCGTCCACGGCAGCGGTCAGAATCGCGCTGAGATTCGTGAAGGTCGCCGGACTAGTGTTAATGGCGTGGACTCCGACAGGGCTGCTAACCCACTCCCGGACAGTGTTCGGCTGAATCGACGAAATTGGCCGGTCACCGAAAATGGAATGACATGCTTGCGGACCCGAAACTCAACCGACTCCCTGCTCGACTCGTCGATGTGGTGGTTACGCAGCCACGCCTCCGCGAATGTGCTGAACGGCTGACGCCCGGCAGCTGGGGCGATGTAGCGCACTCGGTACCGCTCGCCCAAGCCGAAGCGATCAGTCTTCACCCGCTTCGGCTTGTCGTCGATCCCGGCGACTGTCTTGTACCAGCGATCCTCGATGTGACCCATGGCTACGCCACCCGCTCACGGACCCACGCCCGGACCGACTCCGGGTCGTAACGCATGTGGCGACCGATCCGAGCGGCCGGGGGGCCGTAGTTGCGTTTGCGCCAGGTGTAGAGCGTCTCGACAGGCACGCGCAGGCAGGCGCCCACCTCAGCGATCGTCCAATAGGACTCTTGCTTTCTGTCCATCGTTTCTTCTCCGTCGTTTTAGCGTCAAGGTGGCCTTAAGTCACGACGGACAGTCCGGATTCGTGATGGGGTCGAAGGTACAGATTGGCGGCGCGGCCGTGTTCGTGCCTGCTTGGGTGGTCGTACCACCTTGGGTTGGCGGTGCTGGCGCAGTTTGGTTAGGGGGTGTGGGTGCCGTCTCCTTGTGCGCTGGTGGAACAGCGATCGCAGACACGGACGGCGACGCGGACGGTTGGGTGGTCGATGATGTCGAGTCCGGCGCTTGGATTGCCTGTACATCGACGGTGACTCGGAATCCGCATCCGGTCCGCGCGCTTGCTGCCAGTCGTAGTGCGTTAGGCACGGTGATCTGTTGGCTTTCGTCTGGCGCTAACGTCCGGCGTGGCTGACCGGCAAGACGTAGGCCGTTGCTGGCGATCAGAGGGCCGGAGACTTTGTCGGCGCATCCCGCCGGCCGGGCGTCGCGCAACGGCAGCAGGGCAGTGATGCGGTCGGCGGTGACTGACACTTTGCCGGGGTTGCGAACTGTGAAGTACAGGTCGGTGGCTGCGCCGGGGATCAGGCCTGAGAGGTGTATGTCGGACGCGACGAGGCTGGCTACCGCGGCTTGCTGAACGACCAGGTCGGCTCGTCCATGCACTACGGCCGCCGCGTATACCGCCGCGGTGCCCAACGCAATCGTCGCGCCGGCGACCGCGGCTACCACAGCTGGACGGGTGTAGGGCCGGCTGCGAGGCCCCGGTGGGGGGGTTGGCTTCCTGTGTTTGCTCACCACCGCGAACTCCCGATATACGACGTGAGGGCTTGTCGTCACCAACGAGCTCGTTCTCCCGGCGGGCGTCGGCTGAAAGGCCGGTACCGGGATGTGAGGTAGCGATGCGTGGGGCCAGGGGAAGGATCGTCGTTGCCGACGATGGGCAGCAGCCCGGCGTCGTCGTTGTCGCTCAGAGCCATCAGGTAGACGTTCACGGCTGTCTGGGGGTCGGGGGCGCCCTTCCCGGCGGCGATGGTTTGGTTCGCGATCCACGCGAGGGACCGCATTGCACTCGTGGATCTGCCTCCAGCGGCGACACTACTGGCAGGCCGAAACACTGGATCAGCGCTCTCAGGGACTACACGACAACGCTGGCCTGCCTGCGTCTCGGTCACCCGACCGCCTACGCCAAAGGCGCTCACCTCCTGCCGGACGAGCAGACGACCGCCCTAGCGACGACCCTGGTCCGAGCGATGACTGAACCGGAATTGTGTCGCGCGTACAACGCAGCGGTGACTGTGGCGACTGCCGGACTACACCGATGGAGTCCCGAACTCGCAACACGGGTGGGCCCGATGCTGATGCACCTGACCGAGCACACGCCGAAGGCTCGAACGAGTAAGGACCCTACGTCGCGTCTTGGCAGCCGGTAAGACGGAAGCGGCCACGAGCGGGCCCAACCAGAGGGGGTGCGACCCTCCAGTCCTCAAGGCTCGACCGAGACGGTGTGTGACTGACATGGCGCCTCCTGTCGGGCACGCGACCCTTGACGCTAGACAAGGCGCGCGTTGTCGGCGGCAGACCAGTGCGTCGGGTACGGCATGGCAACGGTGGAACGTGGTCAAATGCCTCATGCGACTTACGTACGACGACCAAGCGAACGCTGCTTACCTCGCGCTCGAGGACATCGCCGAGGGGACTGCCGTCGAGAACGTTGTCGTTGGGCGTCCGGGAAGAGGTGATGTCATTCTCGACTTCGATGCCGACGGACGTCTGCTGGGGGTGGAGATTATCGGCGCGACCCTACTTCTTCGCGCAACTGCTCTCGATGCTTCCGAACGGCTCTGACCCCGCAGGGCCCTGCGGGGTCAGAGCGCGCGCTCTCGGCGGCAGAAGAGCAAGCCTGGCACGTTCCGAATGGGCGACGGGGGAGGGCTGTCCGCGCGTCAACCGGCGGCACGATGGGCGTGAATTCAGTCGCCCCTTGCCAGTGCTATGCTCCACGCGCTAGAGACCCCTTCCGCATGTGCCGGACGTGTCTGTCATTGCGACGCGGAAGGAGCCTAATCCGTGCCACGTCTCTACGGTCCCGGCCACTTCACCGAAGACCCCTACTCGCAAATCGTATCGCCGCATGGCATTCCTGTGGACGACCTCGTGTCTGTCCTCCAGAAAGAGATTAGGCGCGGTCACATCGACAACGCCGTTCTCGCCGCCTACGAGATGTTCATAACCTCGCCGGACGTCACCCAGCACCTGTGGCGGCGTCTAGGTCTCATCGCGGTCGAAGACGTGGGCATGGGTCTGCCGATGGGACCTGTGCTGATCGAAGTGCTCCACCGCAACTTCAATTCCAGCCCAGGTGGAGACTGGATGATGGCATGCCACGCCGTGCGGTTGCTCGCTTCCGCACCCAAGGACCGGACCAGCTCCGAGCACGCCGATTGGGTGGCTACGAAGGTTGCTCTCGGAGAGGCGTTGGTCGAGGTCCCGGACTACGCCCATTGCGTACACACACGCGCCGGCCAAGAGCTGGGACGCGGTTTGACGCAGTGGTGGGACAATGGGGCTCAAGTGCACGGCGAACTACCTTCAGCGGACCATCGGTACCGCGAGGAATTGATCGAACTCCATCGCCGCGACGAAGCGGATAACGGAACTACGCCCCGTTCGTCACGTCGGGCAAGCGCCGCCGCAACTCCCGACAGCGACTGAGGGTACTCACCGCTGGCCAACGCACTCTTCTCGGCTAGAAGCGGGATGACTCGCACACCAGCATCGCGGACCGTCCGCATCACTGTCAGTTCCCGGCACGCTTAGGGCTCGTGTAACCCATCAAGTGGTGCCACCGTGTAACGCATCAAGCGGAGTACGACAATGGTTTCCCATGCGTGCCGAGCTTCAATTGATGCGTTACGGATTCTGGTCGGATGATCCGTGACAGCTCCGGCTAGAAGTCAGGGATTTTGTTGGGTTGAGGGTAGTCGTCGTTGCCGGGGTGGTTCGGGTTTGCCGGCCTTGAACCGGGCGATGGTCTTCGTGGTCGTGCGGGTGACCTCGTTGAGCAGCTGCCCAGCGTCGTAGACGCGGAAGCTGGTGTCGGCCTGTTCGACGGTGACGGTGCGGCCGGCTTGGCCGATCCCGACCTGGATTCGTTGCCCGGCCGCGGAGATGGAGCCGCGGCTGCTGATGCGCGGGTCGACCTGCAACGGGGTCCTGGCGGGTGCCGGTGCGGGTCCGGCGGGGCGGGCGTCACGCAGCCGGGCCAGGTCGGCGGCGGTGAGCGGGTTCGGCAGGGATCGCAGCACGGTGCGGTCGTGGTCGAGACGGGCGATGACTCGCCGTCCGGGCCAGGTGGTAGCCGACTGGGTGTTGCCGTCCGGCGAGGCTAAGGAGGCCGCAGGCGCTGTTGTAGGTTCCCGTCAGAAATGTCGGAGCCGATGCTGTTGACCTGGCGTGAGTTCGGGCTCTCTCATCGATTTGTCGGCGGATTCTTCTCACCAATCTGTCGTTTTCTTGATGATCTCGTTGGTAGGCGAGTCCAGTGCCCGAGTTGGTGAGGCGGGAGAAGGCGCGGTTGTGGGTCGTTGGCAGCACGTGGTGACTGGATCTTGGCTTGGCGGTCTTGTCGTACCCGGCTCCTACGATGTGCCGATGACACGATTCGAGCGGCAGCCCGACTACGAGGGTGCAGAGTTCATCGACTTGTCCATGGCCAGCGCGACCTTCCGCGAGGTGGATCTCAGCGGCGCCCGGATGCGTGGCGTGCTGCTGTTCGACGCCGACATCGACGGGGCGATCGACGGGCTGCGCATCAATGGCGTGGAGGTCATGCCGTTGATTGAGGCCGAGTTGGATCGCTTGCACCCCGAACGGCTGCGACTGCAGCCGGCCACACCCGAGACGATGCGCGACGCGGTGGATGTCATCGAGGAGCTTTGGCAAGCGACCGTCCGACGCGCGAGCGCGTTGCCGGAGGAAGCCGCCTACAGATCAGTGAACGCCGAATGGTCGCTCGCCCAAACCCTGCGCCACACGATCTTCGTCCTGGACGCCTGGTACGGCCATGCGGCGGCCCTTCGGCCGAACCCGTTCCATCCGATCGGCGTGCCCGCATCGTTCACCACCAACGGCGCCGAGTTCGGCATCGACGAGTCGGCCGCGCCGACCCTCAGCGAGATCCTCGCCGTGCGCGCCGAACGGATCGCCGATCTGCGCGCGTATCTGGCGGAGGTCACACAGGAGGAGCTGGACCGGGTGCGGGGGCCGAACACCGCGCTCGGCTGCCCGCCGCCAGGTGAACGCACTGCGGCTAAATGCCTGCATGTCATCTTCAACGACCAGTGGGCGCACGTGCAGTTCGCCAACCGCGACTTGGCCAACCTGGAACAGGAGTATGCGTGATGTTAGGTCATTGCTACGCCGTCCGCATAGCTAGGGGCGCCTGCATGAAGATCAGTCGAGGGTAGCTGTCGTTGCCGTGGTACCTCGGGTTGGCGGACCTTGAAGCGGGCGATGGTCTTCGTGGTGGTGCGGACGACTTCGATGAGGAGTTGGTCTGCGTCGTAGACGCGGAAGCTGGTGTCAGCCTGCTCAACGGTGACCGTGCGGCCGGCGTGGCCGATGCCGACCTGGATCTTCTGACCGGCCACCGATAGAGAACCGCGGCGCTGATCCGCCGATCCACCCGCAAGGCCGTCGTGGTGGGTGCCGGGGGCAGGTCCGGTCGGGCGGGCATCCCGCAGCCGGGGCAGGTCGGCTGGGGTGAGTGGGTTCGGCAACGACCGCAGCACGGTGCGGTCCTGGTCGAGTAGGTGCAGGACACCGTGGTCGAGGCGGGCGATCACCCGGCGTCCGGCCAGGTGGTAGCCCACCGGGTGCTGCCGTCCGGCCAGGCCGAGCAGCCCGCAGGCGCTGATCGTCCGGTCGACCTCGATCGCCGGCCCCTGCTTGGACTGGACCGGTGCGGAAGCGATGGGTGGTGGACCGGCTTTGCGTCCTCCACCATCCAGGAGTTGTTGCAGTTGGGCGAGGGTGAACCGGGATGGAACGCTCTTGAGCCGGACCCCCGTCGTGGCGGATCAGGTGGACCACGGTGGTGTCGACCCAGACGGTGACATGCTGCCCGGCCAGCACGGGTCCGAGCCAGAATTGATGCCCACTGATGGTCATGTTTCCCGAGGCCGGGACTGCTCGGTCCACCTCGCCCGCCAACCCGATCGGTGGCGCGACCACCGGGACCGGCGGCGAGGCCACGGGCATTGCCGGGATGACATCTGCGGTCGGGGTCAGCGACGGTGGCAGCTTCAACGGCAGTCCGTCGCTGTTCGGCTGGAACCGGTCGGCGGGGAAGGCCATGCCGATGCCCTGATGCGGCCGGTCGGTGTTGTAGTCGCGGCGGAAGCCGTCGATCGCGGCCTGGGCGTCAGCCACCGACCGGAACGGCGGCAGCTCGTCCAGTAGTTCCCGGCGCAGGCTCAGATGGAACCTTTCGATCTTCCCGGTCGTGGTCGGGGAACGGGGTTTAGTGAGCCGGTGAGTGATGCCGTTCTCCCGGCAGATCCGGTCGAACATCGTCTCTCCGCCTCGACCGAACCGGGCCGTGAACTGCTTACCGTTATCCGTCCGCAGTTCCTCCGGGATGCCGTACTCAACCAACGCCTCGGTGAGGGCGAGGCGAACGGCCCGGCCGGTGGCTTTGGGCACCACTGCGCGATCACACAGAACCGGGAGTGGTCGTCCACCCCGGTCACGACCTTCGCCTCACCGCCATTGACGAGTTGGACGCCGCCGACGATGTCCATTTGCCACAGTACCATCGGGCGGCTGCGTTCCCACCGCCGATAGTCGTCCCGTTTCCGGCGCCGGGACACCGGATCGATCAGGCCATGCCGGACCAGGATCCGATACAGCGTGCTCACCGACGGGACCGGGCCAGGGCAGCCCAGCCGGGACAGCTCGAACTGCAACCTGTGCTGCCCCCACCGCGGATGAGCCCGGCGCAACTCACACACCCTGGCTTCCACCTCCGACGAAGTCTGGGCCGGGTGTGACCGGGGCCGATGCGACCCATCCGCAAGACCGTCCAGCCCAGCGTCGGCATACCAACGCAGCCACCGATGGACAGCCTGGCGGGAGACACCGAACCGGTCGGCTACCTCGGTCACCGCAAGGCCGGACTGCACTTCAACTACGGCGCGATACCGCTGTTCCGTCACGCTCATCTCCACCAGCACTCGGCGGAGTGTCACGCATCATCTGAAGCCAACGTGTAACGCATCAATCCAAGCTCGACAATCCTCGTCCTGACGTTTCCCATGCGGTCGGTGAGAACTTTCTATACGTCTTCAAGGCGGCCCTCCGGGCCGCACGCGAGGCCACCCTCGCCGGCCGTCCGCGCCTTGCCGCTTCGCTCACGGCGCGGACCGGCGGTAGCCACCGCGGCACCCGCGGACATGCCGAACCCCGGCCGAAATAACGCATCGACCGGGGGGCTCCAACTTGACGCGACTGGGCGCCGAGCCATCTACAAGTCGGGCATTCCTGGGCTTGCGGGTTTCGCAGCTCTTGCAGGTTTCTCGACCGCGCGAGCCCTGATCTCCTCACGTACGCCGAAAGCGATCAAGAAGAGCACGATGACGACGCCCGGCACGAGTACCGGATACCCGAATACCGGCCGAAGGACATCCTCGCCAGCCAGCACTAGAAGCACTACTCCACCCAAAAGCATCGATCGCGTGCTATGCATGGAAGTCCCGAACGCCGGTGTGCCGCCGGTGCGGCGGGCCCTAGAGACGCCGCGAACGCCGAAAGTCAGGACGATAACGCCGAACATGGCCGCGACAAGCCCGCCGGCCCAGTCCGCTTCCGACCAGCTCATGTTGCCTCCGCGATGCAACGCGCCCGTTGAGATCACCATGATCGTGCGTTGCTCTCGTTGCCTTCCCCCATTCGGTTGTCGTTTCCTCATCATTCGGACCAAAGCGCCTCCGGCGGGCAGGGCCTCCGGCCCTACGACCCGGAGAGAGCCTCCGGCGGCCAGGGCTACGCGCCCCTGGACCCCGGCAGCTCTGGGATGCCCAGCCGACCTGCCGCGAGCCATCGCGCACCGGAGGCAACCAGCCCGGTCCCGGGGTGTCAAACGATGGAGCTGTTTGACACCCCGACCCCGGCTCGGCCGAGCGAAGCTTGCGCGACGGGATGCCGCAACAGCCATCAGCACACCCCGCCGCGTGAACGTCAAAAGCGTGCTCGCTACGTGCCCGATCCCGCAGCCAACAGCGGGCAACAACGGAGCCGGACGGATCATGCGGACAACGCGGATGCGCAGGTCAAGGCGGGTCATGACTATCGGGTCATGACTATCAGGAAGGTTTCGAGCGCTACAACTTCTTATCCGCCTGCCTTCACGCGACCAGCTGTCGACAATTCATTCCGCCCGAGCCCGGCCCGTCCCCGTTGAAGATCTTCCTGGGCCGTCTCTGGGCCGTCTGGGCCGTCCCTGGGCCGTCAAACGCTGACCAAAGACGACCGATGTCGACCAGAACTGACGTACGAAATGCCAGCTCATCCCTCTTGAATAGCACCACGACCAGGAGGGCGACGGACGAGTTGGCCTGATCGCCGAGATCTGACGGATCGGCCGTACGTCCGTCGCGGGGCGGCGTCCGCGGCGTCCGCGGCGACCGGGCGGATCCCGGGCGACGGGTACGGGCCTCCCCGCCCGGCCGGTCCCGAGCCGGCGCGGCCCGCCTGCACTACTGGGGACCCGGAGGACTTCCCGTCGCCCGGCCCGACCGGTGCCCGCGAACTGGCCGGCGCCTCGTTCACCTCGGACGGCCGGCACCTGCTCATCAACGTCCAGTACCCGGGCGTCACCTGCGTGGTCACCGGTCCCCGGCGGGGTCACCGCTAGCCTGGCGTGATGCCCCGGGGTGATCGCGTCGGCCCGGGGTCGAGCGATCCGACCACGACGCCGGCTTTCCCCAACCGTCAGGTGGAACGACATGTCACTCACTCTCCCGGCCCCCCGGCCGCTGACCGGGGATTCCGTCCCGGCTCTGCGGTGGGGCGTGATCGGCACGGGCATCGCGGGACGGTTCGTCGGGGCCATCCACGCCCATACGGCGCAGCGGGCGGTCGCCGTGGCGGCCCGGGACCGTGCCAGGACCGACGCCTTCGCCGCCGAGCACTCGATCGCGACGGTGCACGACAACCCGGCGGCGCTGATCGGGGACGCGGGCGTAGACGTCGTGTACGTGGCGACACCCCACCCGCTGCATCACGATCTGGCGCTGGAGGCGATCGCCGCCGGCAAGCACGTCCTGATCGAGAAGCCGATCGCCATGTCCTCCGCCGAGGCACGGGCGATCACCGATGCCGGGCGGGCGGCCGGCGTCCTGGTGATGGAGGCGATGTGGACGCGCTACCTGCCGCAGGCCGATATCATCCGTCAGGTCCTGGCCTCGGCCGTGCTCGGCGAGGTCCGGCTCGTCCGGGCCGACTTCGGATTCGTCATGCCGTACGACCCGGCGCACCGTCTGTGGGATCCGCAGCTCGGCGGGGGAGCGCTGCTCGACGCCGGCGTCTACCCGATCTCGTTCGCGTCCTCGGTGCTGGGCGCACCGACCGCGGTGACAGCGGTCGGCTCGCAGACCCCGGCCGGCGTCGACGAGCGGGCCGACCTGCTGCTCACCACCGCGAGCGGCGCCACCGCGATCGCCTCGACCTCACTGGTGACGTCCCTGCCCGTCACGGCCTCGATCATAGGCTCGGCGGGCCGCCTGGACGTCCTGAGTCCCTTCTTCGGGCCGTCCGGAGTCACGCTCACGACCGGGCCGCTGGCGGCTGCGGAGTCGGCCACGTGGCGGGACGAGGCCTTCGCGACCCTGCACGAGGGGCTCGCGTATCAGGCCGACTACTTCGCCTCCTACGTGGCGCAGGGCCGGGTCGAGTCGCCGATGCACGACCACCGGGAGACCGTGACGGTGATGGCGACCATCGACGAGGCCCGCCGTCAGATCGCCGCCGCAGCCACCCCGGTCGCCGGCTGACCGCCAGCCGGTGAATCACACGGGGAGCGGCATGCCGGAGGTGATCGCGTCGGCCTGGGCCTGCGTACGGGACCGCCGGCTCCTGGTCGTACGGCCGGAGAACGTCGAGAAGTTCTACGTGCCCGGCGGCAAGCCGGAGCCCGGGGAGACGATGGCCGAGGCGGCCGTCCGCGAGGTGCGCGAGGAGACCGGGGTCGAGCTGCCGCTGGGGTCGTTGCGGCCGTTCACCACGATCATCGCGCCCGCGTGGGGCCGCCCCGGCACCGACGTCCGGCTGATCGTCTTCCTGGCGGACAGCGACGCCGAACCGTTCGCCGCCGCCGAGATCGCCGAACTGGACCGGTTCACCACCGCCGACTCGGCCCGCTGCGCGCCGGCGATCCAGGTGCTGCTGACCGAACTGCACACGGCGGGCCTCGTCGACTAGCCATGCTTCGTCCTGGTCCTCGTCCAGCGCGCTGAAGGCGTTGTGGGAAGCGGGTTCGGCCGGGGGCGTGCCGAATCAGGGTGCGCCGGTACTCATCGCCCAGCTCTACGGCTGAGCAAGAGGCCGAGGCAGGACGGCGTTGATCACGTCCGTCACCGGGCCGAGCAGTTCCCCCTCGCCGGCGGACGCCAGCGGCTCGATCCGCAGCGACGTCCGCAGCAGGGTCAGGCCGAGCGCGGTGGCCAGCACGATCTGGGCACGCAGCAGAGCCGGGCGATCGGGCTCGGGGTCGCCCGCGGCCTCGGCCATCCGGCGGCCGACCGCCTCCAGCACGGTGCGGCGCATGTCGTCGATGCGTTCGTCGCCGGTCGTGCGCAGCAGCATCAGCAGCCCGTTGCGCAGCTCGTCCTCCTCGGACGTGGCGGTGAGCCGCGTGACGATCCGCTCGGCTATCCGGTCGAGCGACAGGTCCGCGAACTTGTCCCGGATGTCGGTGACCGCGCTGGTGAGGCAGGCCTCGAACAGCCCTTCCTTGGACGTGAAGTAGCGGTTGATCAGCGCCACGTTGACGCCGGCGTCGTCGGCGATCTCGCGCACGGTGGTGGCCGCGTAGCCGTCCCGGATGAACCGCAGGCGGGCCACGTCGAGCAGCACCTGGCGGGTATGGGCGGCGTTGCGCCGCCGGGGCGCCGCCGCGGCCGTCGTGTTCTCTGCCACGAACCCAGCGTAAGGACGGAATGTGACGTAAGCAATTGTTGACTTAGGCGACCGGCCGCCGATAATTAGTCAGCAAGCGTTTACATCGAGCGTAGAGGGACGTCATGACGGACACGATCGAGGCGGCCGGAAAGCCCGCCACCCGCGGCGGCGGCCTGCTGGTGGTCTACCTGTCCCTGGGTGGCCTGGCCTTCGCCGTGCTGCAGTCACTGGTGGCGCCGGCCCTGTCGACCATCGGGCACGCCCTGAAGGCCGGCACCGGCGACGCCAGCTGGATCATCACCGCGTACCTGCTGTCGGCCTCGGTGCTCACGCCGATCCTCGGCCGGCTCGGCGACATGCTGGGCAAGCGCCGGGTGCTGATCGGCGTGCTCGTCGCGCTGGCCGCCGGGACCCTGCTGGCCGCGCTGGCGCCCACCCTGCCCGTGCTGATCGTCGCCCGCGCGCTGCAGGGGGCGGCCGGGGCGATCCTGCCGCTGTCCATCGGCATCGTCCGGGACGAGCTGCCCCGCGAGCGGGTCAGCGTCATCGTCGGGCTGCTCTCCGCGATCTTCGGCATCGGCGCCGGGGTCGGCATCGTGGCCGCCGGCCCGATCGTCGAGCACCTCTCCTGGCACTGGCTGTTCTGGCTGCCGCTCGTCCTGGTCGTCGTCGCCCTGCTGGGTGCGATCTTCGGCATGAAGGAGTCGCCCGTACGGACGCCGGGGCGCCTGGACGTCCTCGGCGCCGGCATCCTCTCGGTCGGGCTGGTGGCTCTCCTGCTCGCGATCAGCAAGGGCGAGGAGTGGGGCTGGGGCGCCGGCCGGACGATCGGCCTGCTCGCGGTCGGCGTGGTCGCCCTGATCGGGTTCGTCGTCGCCGAGCTGCGCGTGGCCGAGCCGCTGGTCGACGTGCGCCTGATGCGGCACCGCGGCGTGTGGGCCACCGACCTGGTCTCGCTGATCCTGGGCTTCGCCATGTTCGGCACGTTCCTGCTGGTGCCGACGTTGCTGCAGCTGTCCGCGGCGACCGGGTACGGGTTCGGCAAGTCGGTGTCCCAGTCCGGCCTGTTCCTGCTGCCGACGGTGCTGACCATGGTCGTGTTCGGCCCGCTGGCCGGCATGCTGAGCCGCCGGTACGGGCCGAAGCTGCCGATGTTCCTCGGCGCGATCGCGGTGGTGGCGGCGTTCGCCGTGCCCGCGTTCGCGCACGGTGACCTGTGGGAGGTGGTGCTGTCCGGTGTCCTGACCGGGGCCGGCATCGGCCTGGCGTTCGCGTCGATGGCCAACGCCATCATCGAGAGCGTGCCGGCCACCCAGACCGGCGAGGCCACCAGCGCCGGTGGCCGCCGCCCTGGCGCTGCCGTCCGCGCGGCGCCGCCACGAGGAAGCGATCGAGGTCGGCGTCAGCGATCTGCCGGAGGAGCTGCCTGTCGCTCGCTGAGAACCGCTTGGTCACGCACCGCGAAACGGTGGTGGTCGCACTCCTCGTGCATCACGACGGCGAGACAGTCGGCCACCACCCGCGGCTCGTCCGGGTAGCCGGGCGCGGGGGACAGCCGGACGGGGCGGCCCAGGTCGGCGTCGGTCAGGCCGTCCACGATGGCCCGTACGGTCGCCATCCGCCCGGCCCGGACCGCGGCCACCTCGGCGTACGACGGGCGGGCGTCCAGGTCGAGGCCGAGCGTGGCCGCGTCGGCCGGGCGGTACGCGGTCTGCGGCCGGCCGTACGGGTGGAACGGGTTGTCCTGGTCGAGGATCGTGCGGGCGGCCCAGGAGTCGGTGATGAAGATCAGGTGGCGGAGCGTATCCACATAGGACCACTCGCCGTCCACGCCCTCGTTCGGCGCGGTCACCTCCGCGGACGACCAGAGACGCTCCACGGTGTCCCACATGGCCCGGAACCCGTCGGCGTCGCGGATCGCGCGGAGCTGCCCGCGTTCCGGGTGCCGGCGGTCCAGTTCGGACGACACGTACCCGGTGACGTCCACGCCGTTGACGACGAGATGCTCGATCCAGCCGGAGATCTCCACGCCGGCCACCGTGCTGTCCACGATCCGTACGCCCCGCAGGTCGCAATCGACGAACCGGGCGCCACGCAGATCGGCCACGGTGAACTCGCCCCCGGCGAACCGGTCGTCCGGCGTGTGGAAGCCGGCCGACCAGCGGTGCGGCCCGTACGACGGTTCACTCATCGGTTCGCTCATCCGAAGAACCGGTTCGCGACCTGGGTGTGCAGGCTGAACGCCAGCTCCTGGGGTCCGTTCAGGACGGCCAGTCCGAGCGTCTCGTCGTTGGGCGTGAAGTCGGGCAGCGCCGGGATCGGCGGCAGCAGCCCGAACACCAGCAGCGTCCCGTCCGGAGCGCTGAGCGTGTCGTACAGCCGGACCGCCCGCGGGTCGGCGGCCAGCCCGGTCTCCTCGGAGAGCTCGCGGACCGCTGCCTCCTCCCACGCCTCGCCGACCTCGACGAATCCGCCGGGCAGGGCCAGCCGGCCCTTTGCGGGCGGGATGCCGCGGCGGACGGCCAGCAGCCCGCCGCCGACCGGCTGCACCGCCACCGCCACCGGCTTCGGGTTCAGGTAACTGATCTCGCCGCAGGCGGCGCAGCGTCGCGGCCACGGCTGGTCCGGCGTGAACCGGGCACCGCAGAACGTGCAGTGCGCGTACCGATCGGGCATGCCTACGGTCGCAACGGCGAGTTGCAGGCAGCCACCAGAGCCTGCCGGCAGGCGGTGGTCAGCGGGCGCAACGCGGCGTCCCGTTGCTGGGCCTCGAAACCGTTGACCGCACCGCCGGGCGCGCTGTCGCCGGCCAGGGCCAGCACCTGGTCGAGAACGGTGGCACGGGCGAACAGCCGGCGGGCCCGCGGGTCGTACCCGACCGGCAGCGTGCCCGAACTCTCCGGCCGGCGCAACGCCTGCAGCGCCCCGGCCAGCTCGGGCCGCCACTGCGCCACGTCCAGCCGGGTCAGCTGGGTGGTCGCCTCGGCCAGCGCGGTCGCCAGCTCGGTCTCCGCCTCGGCCGCGCCGACCTGGAAGCCGGGCCGGTAGTCGGCCACCGGGTACCAGCGCCAGAGGACGGTCCCGAACTCAACGCCGGACCCCGAGGTGTGCCGCCGGACCTCCGGCACCAGGCCGAACCCGGGAGTCATCACCGCCTCGCCGGCCAGCAACGCGGCGCCGGTCAGCTCACCCGGGCCGGGCAGTCCGCGCGGGTCGCCGGGGGCGGGCAGCACCAGCCGGACGTCGTCCGGCGCCAGCTTGGCGAACAGTGGCAGAGCCGCGCCCAGGGGCACGTCGGTCCAGGTGCCGGGAGCGTCGGCGACGAGGGTCTCCTCATCACCGGCGATCTCGTCGGCAAGGTCGTCGAACGGCACCAGGCCGGCACGCCAGGCGCGTACCCAGGCAACGAACCGGGTCGATCGGCGTGCGGTCAGCGTCGCCGCATCCGCTGCGGGGAACATGCGGCAAGGGTACGTGGCGTCCGGCCGCCTTGTCAGCGCCTGCGCGTCGCCGGTCCCGAGTCCCACTTCACGAGTTACCGTGCGGCCCATGTATGGCGACGACGTACTGGCCGGGAACTGGCGGCGCCGCAAGGCGATCCCGGAGGTGGACGCCGAACGGGACATGGTGGTGGAGGACGCGGACTCCGGCTTCTGCGGCGCGGTGGTCGGGTTCGAGTACGGCGCGGTGGTGCTCGAGGACCGGCACGGCAAACGGCGCAACTTCCCCCTGGAACCGGCCGCGTTCCTGCTCGAGGGCCAGGTGGTGACGCTGCGCAAGCCGGCCGCGGCTCCGGTGCCGGCCGCCCGGAAGGTCACCGCCTCCGGCTCGGTCGCCGTCGGCCACGTCCCGGCGCAGGTGGCCAGGGCCAGCCGGATCTGGGTCGAGGGCATCCACGACGCCGCCCTGGTCGAGCGGATCTGGGGCGACGATCTGCGCATCGAAGGCGTGGTGGTGGAACCGCTGGACGGCATCGACGAGCTTGCCGCGGCCGTACGGGCGTTCTTGCCCAGCCCGTCGGGCAAACTCGGCGTGCTCGTGGACCACCTCGTGCCGGGCTCCAAGGAGAGCCGGATCGTGGCCGCCGTGACCTCCCCGTACGTCCTGATCACCGGTCATCCGTACGTGGACGTCTGGCAGGCGGTGAAGCCCGACCGGGTGGGCCTGCGCGCGTGGCCGGTCATCTCGCCCGGGCAGCCGTGGAAGGAGGGCGTCTGCGCGGCCGCGGGCGTCCGCGAGCCGGCCGACATGTGGCGCCGCATCCTCGGCTCGGTCCGCTCCTACAAGGACGTGGAGACCCCGCTGATCAACTCGATGGAACGCCTGATCGACTTCGTCACGGCCTGAGGACCCGGCCCAGCCGGGCGGCGGCCTCGCGCAGGCGGTCCGGCGGCTCCGCGGCGTAGCCGAGGACCAGGCCGGGCGGTCCCGGGCGGTGGCGGTGCCAGCTCAGCGGATGCACCAGTACGCCTACCTCCGCCGCCCGTTCGATCAGGTCGGTGTCGGCTGTCGTGCCGGGTAGAGTGACCAGCAGGTGGAGGCCGGCGGCGACACCCTCGACGCGGGCCGCGGGCAGATGCTCGCGCAGGCCGTCGAGCAGCGCGTCGCGGCGCCGCCGCTGGCGGAGGCGGACCGCGCGCAGGTGCCGTTCGTAGTCGCCGGAGGCCAGCAGGTGGGCCAGCACCAGCTGCGGCAGCGCCGGGTTGCCGAGGTCGCTGGCGTGCTTGGCCGCCAGCAGCGCCGCCTGCCGCGGCCGGGGCGCGATGAGCCAGCCCAGCCGCATCGCCGGGGCCAGGGACTTCGAGGTGCTGCCGGTGTACGCCACCCGGTCCGGCGCCGAACCCTGGACGGCGGCCACCGGCGCCCGGTCGTACCGGTGCTCGGCGTCGTAGTCGTCCTCGACGATCAGGCCCGGCCAGGCCAACAGCTCCTGCCGGCGGGCCGGGCTGAGCACGACGCCGGTCGGGAACTGGTGCGCCGGGGTCAGCACGGCGGCCGTCAGCCCGGTCGCGGCCAGGTCGTCCACCCGCAGGCCGCACGCGTCCACCGGCACCCCGACCGGCCGGACGCCCCAGTGCGCGAGCTGGTCGCGGGCGCCGCGCGACCCCGGGTCCTCGACGGCGACCGCGGTCACCCCGCCCGCCCGCAACGTCTGGGCCAGCAGCGCGAGCGCCTGGGCGACGCCGCCGACCACCAGGATGTCGTCCGCGGTGGCGCGGACACCGCGGGTCCGGGCCAGCCACGCCGCCAGTTCCCGGCGCAGCGCGGGCGTGCCGGCCGGGTCGCCGTACCCCAGGTCGTAGCCACTGACCCGGGTCAGCACGGTCCGCTCGGCGCGCAGCCAGGCGGCCCGCGGGAAGGCCGACAGGTCGGGCAGGCCGGGGGAGAGGTCGATGTCGATCCCGGCCTGCGGCGGCAGCGGCAGCCGGAACAGCGGCCCGGCCCGGTCCGCCCCGGCGGCGACCGGCGGCCGGGCGGACGGGGCGACCGGCGGCCGGGCGGACTGGGCGACCGGTCGGGCGGACGGGGCGACCACGGTTCCGGCGCCGGTCCGCGCCTGCACCAGCCCTTCGTCGCCCAGCCGCTGATAGGCCTCGACGACCACGCCCCGGGAGATCCCGAGGTCGGTGGCCAGCGTCCGGGTGGCCGGGAGTCGCGCGCCCGCGGCCAGCCGCCCGGCCACGACCGCCTCTCGCAGGCCGTCGGTCAGCCATCCGGCCAGCCCCTTGGGCGGTGCCGTCTCCGGGCGCAGCTGAAGGAAGTCCGTACCCTGAATTGGTCCACCTCCCGGCTCGCGGATTGGTCCTTCAAGTGGACCACAGGCACGAGGACCGTGGTCGGCATGACCGCCGTCGCCCTCGCTCCCCGCTCCGCCACCGCCCTGCCCGCCCTGTCCGGCGCGACCGGGATGGTCTTCGTCGGCGGCAGCGTCGCCGTCTCCGGCACGCTCGCGAGCGCTCCGCTGTTCACCCTCCAGTCCCTGCGGTACGCCGTGGCCTGCCTGTTGCTGCTCGGGTTCGCCCGGGTCGCCGGGGCGGCGGTGCGGATGCCCCGGGGCGCCGAGTGGGCCTGGCTCGCCGGCGTGACGGTCACCGGTCTGGTGGTGTTCAACCTGGCGCTGGTGCACGGCTCCCGGCACGCCGAACCGGCCGTGCTCGGCGTGGCCGTGGCCTGCGTGCCGGTCCTGCTGGCCCTGGTCGGCCCGGCTCTTCAGGGCCACCGTCCGCGCGGGGCGGTGCTGGTCGCGGCCGCGGTGGTGACGGCCGGGGCGGTGCTGGTGCAGGGCTTCGGCCGGACCGACGGGACCGGGCTGGTCTGGGCGCTGGTGACGTTCGGCTGCGAGGCCGCGTTCACGCTGCTGGCCGTGCCGGTGCTGGGGCGGCACGGGCCGTTCGGGGTGTCGGTGCACGCGACCTGGATGGCCGCGGCCGCGTTCGCCGTGCTCGGCGCGACCGCCGAAGGGCCGGGCGCGGTGGTCCGGCTGACCGCCGGCGATCTGGCCGCGGGTGCGTACCTGGCGGTCGGCGTGACGGCGGTGGCGTTCGTGCTCTGGTACACCAGCGTGGCCCGGCTCGGTGCCGGTCGGGCCGGCCTGCTCACCGGCATCGCGCCGATCGCCGCCGCGGCTGCGGGCGTCGCGCTCGGCGGGCCGTTCCCGTCGCTCGCGGTGTGGGCCGGCATCGCCGTCGTCGCCGCCGGCCTGACGCTGGGGCTGACCGGCCGGGCGGATCCGCCGGCCTGACGCCGCGCTCACCGGCCGGGCGGATCCGGCGGCGCTCTCCGGCCGGGCGGATCCGGCGGCGCTCTCCGGCCGGGCGGATCCGGCGACGCTCACCGGCCGGGCGGATCCGGCGGCCAGCCGTGCTCCAGAATGTCGAAGATCGTCTCGACGGCAGCCCGGCGGTCGGGCCGGCCGCGGGTGAGCGCCGGGATGTCCAGGACGAACCGGGCCAGGGTCACGGCGGCGATGTCGCCGGAATCCGTCCCGGTCTCGTCGGCGATGGCCCGGCTGAGCGTGTCGGTGTGCCGGGACCACATGCGTTCCCAGTACGCCCGGAGCGCCGGCGTCGAGTCGACGAGCCGGTTGAACACGGCCGCCTCCGGATGCGCCGCGATCGGCGGCCAGGTGCGCAGCACGTACTGCCGGAGGCCGTCGACGATGCTCTGGCCGGCGGCCCGGTCCCGGACGGCGGCGACGAGTTCGGCGTCCCGTTCCTGCTCCTGGTCGAACACCAGCGCTTCCTTGCCCGGGAAGTGCTTGAACAGGGTCGTGGTGGACAGGTCGGCGGCGTCGGCGATGTCCCGGATGCTCACCTGGTCGTACCCGCGCTCGAGGAAAAGCCGTAGCGCGGCGTCGGCGATCGCCTGACGGGTGGCCGCCTTCTTGCGTTCCCGGCGGCCGACGGGGACCTCGGTCATGACCGCACCCTACCCCGAAGGTGACTTCAGTTAAAAAGCTGACTCATTGCACTTTCGTACTCGTTCTGCTTTCCTGGGAGCATGACTTCCCTCGCACCCCGCACCGCCCGGATCGCCATCGTGGGCGCCGGGCCCGGCGGGCTCACCTGCGCCCGCATCCTGCAGCGCCACGGCCTCGCGGTCACCGTCTACGACCGCGAGACCGGGCCTGGCGCCCGTGACCAGGGCGGCACGCTCGATCTGCACGCCGACGACGGTCAGCTCGCCCTGCGCGAGGCCGGCCTGCTCGACGAGTTCTTTGCGCTGGCCCGCCCCGAGGGACAGGAGATGCGCGGGTACGACATCACCGGCACCCTGTGCAGCCACCACCTTCCGGAGGCGGGCGAACTCTTCAAACCCGAGATCGACCGCAGCCGGTTGCGCACGCTGCTGCTCGATTCCCTGCACTCCGGAACCGTACGGTGGGGAAGCGCGGTCACCGGCGTGACCGGATCGGGCACCCTGCACTTCGCCGACGGCACGACCGTGGAGAACGACCTGGTCATCGGGGCCGACGGCGCGTTCTCCCGGGTCCGCCCGGCCGTCTCACCGGCGGTGCCCGCGCATACCGGCGTGAGCTTCCTCGAGGCCTGGTTCGACGACGTGGAGGAACGGCACGCCGATCTGTCCGAGCTGGTCGGCCAGGGCGGCGCGCACGCCGCCGACGGCGAGCGCGGGCTCTTCGCCCAGCGCAACGGCGGCGGCGACATCCGCGTCTACATCATCCAGCAGGTGCCGGCCGGCTGGATCGCCGCGGCCGGTCTGTCCGCCGCCGACACCGCCGGGCTGCGCGCCCACCTGCTCGGCGAGTTCGCCGCCTGGTCACCGCGGATGCGCCGGATGGTCGCGGACAACGACGGCCCGTACGTCGACCGTCCCATCTTTGCCCTGCCGGTGCCGCACACCTGGGCCGGCCACGGGTCGGTGACCCTGCTCGGCGACGCCGCCCACGTGATGCCGCCGCTGGGCGTCGGCGTCAATCTGGCCATGCTCGACGGCAGCGACCTCGCCCTGGCCCTGACGACCTCGGCCACCGTCGGCGACGCCCTCCGCGCGTACGAGGACGTCATGCTGCCCCGCTCGGCCGACATCGCCAAGACCCTGGAGAACGGCGCTCAGGGCCTGCTGTCCGCCGACGTCCCCGACTACGGCGAGCACGACCGCTAGGCCAGATGGGCCGGGTCCCGCTGGAAGACGAAGGTCGCGATGTCCAGCGAGGTCACCGCCCCGTCCACCGCGCGACGGACCCGGAGCAGCTCGGAGGCGTTCGGCCCGGCGACCCCGCGCCACCGGTCCGGCGACTCGAGGACGAACCGCCACGGCGGGTTCGGCGACCGGCCGGGCGCCGTCATCACCAGCTCGGCGCCCTCGGCCCGGATCTCGTGCTCCCGGCCCATCCACCACCAGCGGCCGGTCAGCTCGGCCTGCGCCGGCGTCGGGTCGCCGGCCGGCACCCAGGGCGGCGGCAGCGGCGGCTCGGCGTCCAGCACCGCGGTCAGCGCGTTCAGGCCGAGCGGGCCGATACCGCCAGGCATCGTGTAGGCGTTGGCGAACACGATCACCCCGGTCCGGGTCCTGCGGTGGACGGCCAGGAAGGACACGTACCCCGGCATCGACCCGCCGTGCCCGGCGAAGACCCGCTCGCCCACCCGGAACAGCTGCGGCCCGAGTCCGTGCCCGGTGGTCCAGGACTCGAGGTCGGCGATGGCCACCGGCATGCACATCTCGTCGACCGTCTCCCGGCGGAGCACGGCCGGCGCCGGGTCGGCCAGGAACGCCGCCCACTTGGCCATGTCGGTCACGGTCGACCACAGCTGGCCGGCCGGCGCCATCGCTCCCGAGTCGGTCCGGGGCTCCTCGTGCAGCCGGCCGTCCAGTTCGTGCACGACGTAACCCCGGGCGTACGGCTCGACCGGCGCGTACGTCGTGCGTTTCATCCCCAGCGGGTCCAGCACCCGCCGCCCGACCAGCGACGCCCAGGTCTCCCCGGTGACCCGCTGGAGCACCGCCCCGAGCAGCCCGTATCCCAGGTTGGAATAGTGATGGGCCCGCCACGGCGGCCGGGCCAGCTTGTCGAACGCCAGGTCGGCCAGCAGCTGGTCGGCGTCGCCGCCGGGGTGGCGCTCCCACCACGGCCCGTCCGGCTCGCGCTGCAGCCCGGAGACGTGGCCGAGTAGCTGCCGCAGCGTCACCCCGCCCACCGGCGTGCCCGGCAGATGGCGGTAGAGCAGATCGTCGAGCTCGAAGAAGCCCTCGTCCCGCAGCTGCATCACCATCGTCGCGGTCAGCGTCTTGGTGATCGAGCCGAGGCGGTACTGCGTCTTCGGGTCGGGCCTCGGACGCTCGCCGACGCCCTCGAAATGCAGCACCGCGCGGTCCCGGACCACGGCCAGCGCCAGCGACGGCACCCGGCCCTCGGACTGCGCGTGGGCGGCGATCTCGTGTACGCGCCGGACGGTCTCGGGCAGCAGCGACACGATTCGGCCTTCCGACGAAGCGGTCAGAACGGGGGACGACTATTCCGTCCAACTGCCGCCCGATGATATGGCTACGCGAAAAACTCGTATCGCCGTGCGTGCGCAGGCGTGTCACGATCAGTATGTGGAATCCGTGCTGTGGATCATCCTCGCGGTCGCGCTGGCGATCGGTGAGGCCTTCACAGTGACATTCTTCATCATCATGTTCTCGGTCGGGGCCCTGGCCGCGGCCGGCGTCGCTTCCCTCGGTGCGCCGTTCCTGCTCCAGGTTCTGGTCTTCTGCCTGGTGTCCGGCGTCACGGTCGCGGCGCTCCGGCCGATTATCGTCCGGCATGCCAAGAGCTACCTGGAGACCGGCGACACGCCGTTCGGCATCGAGGCGATGGAGGGCACGCACGCCACCGTGCTGGAAGAGGTCGACGGCGAGCACGGCATGATCAAGCACGGCGGGGAGATGTGGCAGGCCCGGTCGGTCGACGGCAACGAGAAGTACCTGCCCGGCGAACGCGTCCGGGTGGTCAAGGTCGACGGCGCCACGGCCATCGTGTGGCGTGACGACCTGCCCGACATATAGAGAGAGGCGCCATGGAAGCAATTCTCGGCGTGGTGATCCTGATCATCGCGATCTTTGTGATCGTCACGGTCGTCAAATCCGTCCGCATCGTTCCCCAGCAGCGGATGGACGTCGTCGAACGGTTCGGGAAATACAAGCGCACGCTTTCCCCCGGTCTGAACCTGCTGGTTCCGGCGATCGACGGGGTGCGGACCAAGGTGGACATGCGCGAGCAGGTGGTCAGCTTCCCGCCGCAGCCCGTCATCACCTCCGACAACCTCGTCGTGTCGATCGACACCGTGCTCTACTTCAAGGTCGTCGACCCGGTGCGGGCGACGTACGAGATCTCCAACTTCCTGCAGGCCATCGAGCAGCTGACGGTGACCACGCTGCGTAACGTCATCGGTTCGCTCGACCTCGAGCGCGCCCTGACCAGCCGTGAGGAGATCAACCGGCACCTGTCCAGCGTGCTCGACGAGACCACCGGCCGGTGGGGCATCAAGGTCACCCGGGTCGAGATCAAGGCGATCGAGCCGCCGGCGAGCATCCGCGACTCGATGGAGAAGCAGATGCGGGCCGAGCGGGAGCGGCGCGCCACGATCCTGAACGCCGAGGGCCACAAGCAGGCGGCGATCCTCACCGCCGAGGGTGAGAAGCAATCCCAGGTACTGCGGGCCGACGGTGACCGGCAGGCCCGGATCCTGCAGGCCGAGGGCCAGGCCAAGGCCATCCGTACGGTCTTCGACGCGATCCACACCTCCAACCCGTCGCAGAAGGTACTGGCCTACCAGTACCTGCAGGCGCTGCCGCAGATCGCCAACGGCACGGCCAACAAGGTGTGGCTCATCCCGACCGAGCTGTCCAAGGCCCTGGAAGGTCTTGGCGGCGCGCTCGGCGGCCTGTCCAACATGGTGGGCGACATCCCCAAGGCGGGCGTGAACGCGGCCGCGGTCGAGCGGGAGGCGATCGAAGCGGCCGAGGCCGCGGCGGCCGAGGCCCGGAAGGTCGACGACGCCGTTCGCGCGGCCGAGGCTCAGGTGTCGGGGGACCAGGGACAGATCAACGGGGCGTCCGCCCCGGCGATCGGGTCCACACCCCTGCCGACACCCGAGACGGTGCCGCCGACGGCGGCGCTGGGCGGTGCCGACTACAACGGCGCGGGCGAGCCCGAACGCGCCTGAGCAATCCGTTTCACCGGCGGCTGGGACTGAACATCAGTCCCAGCCGTCCCATTTTGGGCGTTCGCGTTTGCGTACGCTGTCCGTTTGCGATGCTCCTCGAAGGTCTTTCCGACCGGTGCCCCCGGGCCGCTCGGCTCAACTGCCATGAGCATGAGGCGGCACCATGAGCATCAGCCACCACCAGACGGCCAGCGGACGTCCCCTGCGGGTCGCGCCCGCCTGGGTCGGCGGCGCCGCCGCCTCCGACGATGACCGGCTGCCCGTCCGGGACGCGGTGTGGATCTGGTCGGTCCGGCGGTACGCGCGGGTCGCGCTCTGGGCCCTCCCGGTCTCCGCCCTGCTGTACGGGTGGTCCACGCTCGGTGTCGCCACCCCGCCCGGCCCCCTTCTCGTCCGGCTGGCCGCCGGCTGGCTGAGCTCCGTCGCCATGATCGCCCTGGCCGGGCTGCTGGCCGGCTCCCGCACCCGCCGCCCCGCGCTGGCCGGGCTGCTCGTCGGGCTGGCCGGGTCGATCCTGCTGCTTCCGGTGGCGGCGCTCCCGCCCGGGGTCGGCCCGGACGGCCTCCCGGTCACCGCCGCCCAGGTGCACACGCTGGCCCTGGTCGCGTCCGCGGTCACCGGCGCCGGCTGGCTGCTGCTGGGCTGGGCGGTGTTCCGGTCCAAGCTGGTCAACCCGGCCGACGGCGTCCTGCTGATGCTGGCCGCGGTCTCCATCGGCGCCGGGTCGTACGCGATCCGCCCGCTGCCCACGGTGGGCGCGCTGCTGCTGCTCGCGGCCGGCATGGGCCTCGCCTGGACCGGTAACCGGCTGGTACCCCGCACCTGACGTGGTGGCATGCTCCTTCCGACGGCGACCCCGCAGGAGGAGCAGCGATGACCAAGGTGGTGGGCGACATCTCGGTGTCCCTGGACGGGTACGTCACCGGCCCCGGCGCGGACGTCGAGGCCCTGCACCGGTGGGTCTTCGACGGCGACGCGACCGACCGTGAGGTGCTTACCGAGGCCACCGACGCCACCGGGGTGGTCGTCATGGGCCGCCGCCTGTACGACATCGTCGACGCGCCCGGCGGCTGGTCCGACGAGGTGGGGTACGGCGCCGGCCTCAACGCGAAGCCGCCGGTGCTGGTGGTGACCCGCACACCGCCGGCGACCACGCGGCTCGCCGACCGGTTCACGTTCGTCGTCGACGGCATCGGCAGCGCCGTGTCCAAGGGGATCGCGATGGCCGACGACCGCGATGTCGTGATCATGGGCGGCGCGGCGGTGCTCCGGGGCGCGCTCGACGCCGGCCTGCTGCACGAGCTGCGCCTTCACCTGTCACCGGTCATCCTCGGTGGCGGCACCCCGTTGTTCACCGGGCAGCAGCCGCGGACGCTGCGGCAGACCCACGTGCGCGTCTCCGGCCATGCCACCCACCTGACGTACCGGGTCGACTGACTTGCCCGTCCTCGAGATCACCGACCCGGACGACGACCGGCTCGGCGACTACCGGGCGCTCACCGACCTCGAACTGCGGACCCGCTGGGAGCCGCCGAACGGGCTGTTCATCGCCGAGGGCGAGCTGGTGCTGCGGCGGGCGCTGCGGGCCGGGTACCGCCCCCGGTCGTACCTGGTCGACGCCAAACGGGCCGATCAGCTGGCCGACCTGGGCGAGGACGCACCGGTGTACGCGGCCACGCCCGCCGTCCTGTCGGCGGTGACCGGCTTCCACGTGCACCGGGGCGTACTGGCCTCGTTCCACCGGCAGCCGCTGCGGACCGCCGTCTCCGTCCTGGACACCGCCCGGCGGGTGGCGATCCTGGAGGACGTCAACAACCACACCAACATCGGCGCGGTGTTCCGCGGGGCGGCCGCGCTCGGAGTGAATGCGGTCCTGCTGTCGCCGACGTGCGCCGACCCGCTGTACCGGCGCAGCGTCCGGGTGAGCATGGGCGAGGTCTTCGCCGTGCCGTACGCCCGGATCGAACCGTGGCCGGACGGCCTGGACCAGGTCCGGCAGGCCGGGTTCACCGTGCTGGCGCTGACTCCTGACCCCGGCGCCGTCCCGCTGCAGCGTCTCGGGCCCGGACCTCGCGCCCGGTCGGCGCTGCTGCTCGGCGCCGAAGGCCCGGGCCTGTCGAGGCAGGCCCTGGCGGCCAGCGACGTCCCGGTCAAGATCCCGATGCGCCGGGGCGTCGACTCACTCAACGTGGCCGCCGCGGCGGCCGTCGCCTTCTGGGAGCTGAGCCGTGACGACGATCCGGACTGACCGCCTCATCCTGCGCCCCTGGCGGGACGACGACGTGGCGCCGTGGGCGGCGATGAACGCCGACCCGGCGGTCCGCCAGTTCTGGCCCGACCTGCTCACCCCGTCCCGGGCGGCCGAACAGGTCGATGCCATCGCCGGCGATCTCGAACGCCGCGGGTGGGGGTGGTGGGCGGTCGAGGTGGCCGCCACCGGCCGATTCGCCGGCATGGCCGGTCTCGACCCCATCGACGATGCGCCGTTCGACGGGGTCGAGACCGGCTGGCGCCTGGCCCGGGACGCGTGGGGCCACGGGTACGCCACCGAGGCCGCCCGGGCCGCCGTCGCGTACGGCTTCGACCAGCTCGGCCTGAGCGACATCTACGCCATCGCGGTGGCCGGCAACGAGCGCTCCTTCGCCGTCATGCGCCGCCTCGGCATGACCCCCGTGCCGTCCCTGGACTTCGATGATCCCGAGGTGACCGAGGACCGGCTGCGGCGCTGCCTGGTCTACCGGATCGGGGCCGATAAGCGTGCCTTCATGTCCGGAAAGTCCTAGTCTAAGGGAATGGACTACCAGGTCAGCGTCACCGTGGAAGAGCTCGCCCAGTGGTACGTGCGCCTGACGGGTCTCGCCGACGCCCACCACGCGCAGCCGGTCGAGCCGCACCTCCGGACGCTCGCGCAGGAGGTCTACGCGCGGATCCCGGGCGAGTGGTGGGCGACGCAGCCCGAGCCGCTGGACAACCGCGTCCGGAACTGACCACCGGCGTGCCCCGGGCGCCGCATCCGCGACGATCGGGTGATGGCCGACCTGCTCACCGTTGCCCCGCTCGCCGTCCTCCGGAAGCGCCGGAGCGCCAAGTGGCGCACCTACCCCGCCGACGGGCTTCCGCTGACGGTGGCCGAGATGGACTTCGATCTGCGCCGCCGGTCGCCGACGCCCTCTTCCGCACGCGCGGACGGGTCGCGCTCGAGCCCGGACCGAGATTCGGCGCGGCCGGCGCCGGGTTCGCCCGGCTCAACTTCGCCACGGGTGCGGAGATCCTGGACGAGGCGGTGCGGCGAATGGCGGCCGCGGTCCCCGGGTAGCCGACGAGAGGCCGGCTGCGGCAGTACGGTTGTGCTGTCCGCTTTCGTCGATCGTCGTCCGGGGGTGCACTGGTGTCGTCGGGCTCGGGCTCCGACCCGCATCTGTTCGCGCTGCTCCGGGCCATCCGCCTGCGGCAGGCGGCGCCCGACGCGGCGGCGGCCGGGGCCGCGGACGCCGCCGCCGCCCTGGCCGGCCCGCACGAGCTTCCGCCGGCACCGGCCCGGCCCAGCCTGTCCGCGGTTCCGGCCCACCCGGAGCTGTCCGGTGACACCCCGGCCGACGAGCCCCAGGAGTTCTGGGCCCAGCACTACGAGACCGAACACGCTCCGCCGTTGTCCGAGCCCGGGTCCGGGGCCCCCGGGGATCAGCACGACGACTCGTTCGCCGAGGTTCTCGACGTCGAGGTCCACGATGCCGAGGTCCACGATGCCGAGGTCCACGATGCCGAGCTCCATGACTCCGAGATCCATGATTCCGACGTGTACGACGCTGAGGTCGAGCTTCCGGGGGCGCACCCGGCTGGTCACGCCTTCCGCGTCCCGGCGGAGGACGCCGCCGACGTGCGGGCGGCGGCTGCCGGCTCGGATCCGCCGCCCGTGGCGGGACCTCGCGCCGGGCTGAGCGGCGTCCCGTCCCGGCCCCTCGCCCCGCCGACCGCCCCGCCGACCGTCTCGCCCACCGGCCCGCCACCTACGGCCCCGCCACTGACCGCCCCGCCGCCGACCGCGACGGGTTCGTCCGGGCCGCCGGGTTCGTTCGGGCCGCCGGGTTCGTCCGGGCCGCCGGACTCGTCCGCAGGCTCACCGCCGGCCGCGGGCGGCACCGCATCCGCAACGCCGGGCACCCCGGCCCCGAGCGGCCCACCCGCGCCCGGCACCGTTCCGGCTCCAGGATCGATTCCTTCTCGGCTGTTGTTTCCGGCCGGCGCCGATCCGGGTGGTCACCTCGACCAGATCGATCTCAGTCCGGCCGCAACCAACCCGTCGGCGGCCGGCTCCGGCACCGCGCCCCGGTCCGGCTCCCCGCCGCCCGGCACGACGTCGGCCCCATCCTCCGGGACCTCCGTACCGGCGCCCGGAACCGCCCCGCGCGGACCATCGCCGGCCCGGTCGGCAGCGCCGGCGGGAGGAACTCCGAGCGGCGCGTCCGGCCCGATCCGGATCCCGGCCGGTCTGGCCATCCCGGCCCTGCGCGGCATCCAGCCGTTCACCACCCGGCCCCTCCCGAACGGCATGCCACCCGGCCAGGCCACGCCACCCGGCCAGGCCACGCCACCGGGCCAGGCCATGCCACCCGGCCAGGCCACGCCACCCGGTCCCGCCGCGCCGACCGGCGCCGGCGCGCCGGCACACCCGGCTGCGACGAGCCACCCGGGGGCGCCGCTCTACCCCGCCGCACCTGCGCCCGGCCGTCCCGGGCTGACGCCGCTCGGCTCGACCCGGCCGCCCGCGCCAGGCGCCACCGGGCGGGGGCCGGCCCCGGCAACGCGCCCCGCGAACCCGGCCGTACCGCAGCTCGTCACCCCGCGGGCGTCGATCAGCCCCATCCCGCCCCTGTCGGGACCGCTCCCGCTGGGCCGGCCGGTGCCGGGCTCGTTCCCGGAACCGCCCGGCCCCGCACTCCTCGCCGCCGCCCTCCGCGAGGCTCTCCCCGCTTCGGCGCCCGCGGCCGCCGGCCCCCCGCCGGCCGCGAGGGACGGCATGAACCCGGCCGACCACGCCGCCCTGCTCGAGATGCAGCGCCTGGTCAGCAACAGCCTGTCCCGGGCCGGCGGCCCGGGCGACGTCGGCGTCCGGTTGCGGACCGCACTCGCGCAGGCTCAGCCGCAGCTGCTGGCGGCCATCCCGGGCAACGCGACGACCCAGAGCGAACAGCTGGCCGACGCGCTCACCTGGCTGGTGCACAACCTGGACCAGCCGCCGGTGGTCGCGGCCGGCTGCGCCCGCCTCGGGGCCGCGCTGGCCGAGTGCGGCGTCCAGCCGGGCCAGATGCAGCTGGTCGGGGCGGCGCTGGCCGAGGCGATGCGGGCCGGCCTGGGCGCGGCCTGGCGCATGGATCTGGACCAGGCCTGGCGGACCACCTGGCAACACGCGTACGAATGGATCGTGCACGGCGAGGCTCAGATCACCTACCAGCCGACGATCTGGGGCGCCGAGGTGGTCGCCCACGAGCGCCGCCGCCAGGACCTGGCCGTGGTGCGGTTCCGGCCGTACCTGCCGATGCCGTTCCGCCCCGGCCAGTACGCCCGGGTGGAGGTGCCCGAACTGCCCGGCGTCTGGCGGCCGTACTCGCTGGCCGGCGCGCCCCGCCGCGACAACCTGATCGAGCTGCACGTCCGGGCCAAGACGACCGACGGCGTGAGCGGCACGCTGGTCTACCGCACGCAGGTCGGCGAACGGGTCCGGTTCGCCCGGGCCGAGGGCGAGATGGGCCTGCACCAGCACCCGGGCCGCGACCTGCTGATGATCGCCGGCGACACCGGGGTCGCCCCGCTGAAGGCGTTGCTGACCGAGCTCGCCGACACGGCGGACCCGCGGTCGGCGGTGCTGTTCTGGGGCGTACGGAATCTGGGGGAGCTGTACGACATCGAGGAGATCGCCGAGATCGCCCGGGCCGCACGCCGCGCCACCGTGGTGCCGGTGATCTCCGAGGGCGAAGCCGGGCCGTACGCGTCGGGCCTGGTCACCGACGCCGTCGCCGCGTACGGCGAATGGTCCGGGCACGAGGTCTACCTGGCCGGCCCGCCGACCATGCTGGCCGCCACCAGCGCCGAGCTGCAACTGCTGGGCGTGGATCCCGGCCGCATCCACCACGACGTTGCCGAAGGCTGAGGTGCCGTGCCCGACGACGACCCGTACCGGTTCCTGGAAGACGTGGACGACCCCCGCACGCAGGCCTGGTCCGTGGAGCAGGACGCCCTGTTCGCCGCCGCGCAGAAGGATTGGGCGGCCCGCCCGGCCCTGCGGGAGAAGCTGACCGAGCTGTACGCGACGGGTTCGGTCGGCGCGCCGACGTGGCGGGGCGGGCGGGCGTTCGCGAAGCGCCGGGAACCCGGCCAGGAGCACGGCGTGCTGACCGTGACCGAGCCGTCGGGGGAGCGGCGGGTGCTGATCGATCCGCTGGCCACCGACCCGAGCGGGCTGACCACGCTGGACGTGTGGCGGCCGTCGCCGGACGGAACCCGGCTGGCCTACGGGATGTCGCACGGCGGCACCGAGCACTCCGAGCTCCGGGTGCTCGACGTTCGTACGGGCGAGGTCGTGGACGGGCCGATCGACCGCACCCGGCATCCGTCGATCGCGTGGCGGGCCGACGGCCGCGGGTTCTTCTACTCCCGGTTCGCGCCCGGCGACGAGATGGACTACCGGATCCTGGAGCACGAACTCGGCACCGACCCGGCGACCGACACCGAGGTGTTCGGCAGCGGGCTGGCCCACGCCACCTTCCTCGGCGTGTCCACCTCGGACGACGGCCGCCGGCTGACCGTCACCGGCACCCGCGGCACCGACGCCCGCAACGACGCCTGGCTGGCCGATCTGACCGCCGACCGGCTCGAGTTCCGGCCGATCCTCGCCGGCGCGGACGCGCACGCCTGGCCGTACTTCGACCGCACGGGCGGGCTTTACGTCCTGACCAATCTGGACGCTCCGCGCTGGCGCCTGTGCCGGGTCGACCCGGACACCCTGGACTGGCAGGAGCTGCTGCCCGAGGACCCGGAGGCGGTCCTGGCCGACGCCGAGATCCTGCCCGAGGCCGGCCGGATGGTGGTGACCCGGACGCGGCACGCGGTGAGCGAGCTGACCGTGCACGATCTGGCCACCGGCGCGCCGATCCACGAGGTGCCGCTGCCCGGGCTCGGCTCGGTCGAGGAGGTGACCAGCGACGCCGGGTCGGCGTGGTTCACCTGGACCGGCTGGACCGATCCGGCCACCGTCCACCGGCTCGACGTGACGACCGGCGCGGTCACGCCGTACGCGGCCCCGCCCGGCGCCCGGCCCGCCACCGGGATCCGTACCCGGCAGGTGGTCTATTCCTCGTACGACGGGACGCCGGTCCGGATGTTCCTGATCGAGCCCGAGGGGGAGGCCACCGAGCGGCCGGCGATCCTGTACGGCTACGGCGGCTTCAACATCGCCAACACGCCCGGCTACTCGCCGCGGATCCATGCCTGGGTGGCCGGCGGTGGCGTCTACGCCGTGGCGAGCCTGCGCGGCGGCAGCGAGGAGGGCGAGGACTGGCACCGGGCCGGCATGCGCGAGCACAAGACGAACGTGTTCGACGACTTCGCCGCCGCCTCCGACCACCTGGTCGAGTCCGGCATCACCACCCGCGACCGGCTCGGCATCTTCGGCGGTTCGAACGGCGGCCTGCTGGTCGGCGCCGCGCTGACCCGGCACCCGGAGAAGTACGCGGCCGTAGTCTGCTCGGCGCCGCTGCTGGACATGCTGCGCTACCACCTCTTCGGGCTGGGCGAGCTGTGGACCGGCGAGTACGGCGACCCCGACGTGCCCGAGGAGGCGGCCTGGCTCCGCGGGTACTCCCCGTACCACCATGTCGCCGAGGGGGTGGCCTACCCGGCCACGCTGTTCGCGGTGTTCGAGGGCGACACCCGGGTCGACCCGCTGCACGCCCGCAAGATGTGCGCCCGGCTGCAGGCGGTCACGTCCGGCAGCGGCCCGATCCTGATCCGGCGGGAGACCGGCGTCGGCCACTCCACCCGCGCGGTCTCGCGGGACGCCGACCTGACCGCCGACGAGCTAGCTTTCCTGACCGACCGCCTGGGCTAGGGCCTTGGCGTAGGCGGGCGGCAGGAACGCCGGCCCGCCCGGCGTGAAGACCTCGTCCCGCGACGCCGTGGCCCACGCCGACGGCGGCACGGCACTGCGCAGCGCCGTCAGGACGGGCGCGTCGTCGTCCAGCATGGACAGCGCGACCACCGACTCCTCGACCTCGCCCACGCACTCGAACGGCTTGTGGCCGCCGATGCCCAGCAGTTCCAGATAGCCGGGGATCTGCGCCGGGTCGGCGAACAGATCCTTGCCGAAGATGTGGGTCAGCCGGTCGCGGTCCATGAACGGCGCCATCGCCAGGAACACGAACCGGCACTTGTCGCAGTCGCCGCACCACCGGACCGCCGGGTCGTGCAGCTTGAACGCCTTGTTGCAGCTGGTGACCACGTCGTCGTACGCCCTGTGATGGGCGAACAGCCGGGCGATGTGCAGCTCTGACAGCGGCCGCAGGAACGAGAAGTACGGCTCGGTCAGCCCGGTGTGCGCGGTCACCGCCGCCCGTAGCAGCCCCTCGGCGGCCACCCCCTTGGACCACTGGTGGTTGATCTCGTGGCCGTTCCAGATCAGGTTCGGGTCGGACGCCGAGCGCTCGTTCGACATCACCACCGGACCCAGTCCGTGCAGGACCGCGGTGGCGATCGCGATCAGCGAGTTGATGGCGGTCACCGGGATGTGCCCGTTCAGCGCGCCGGCCCGGTTCAGTTCGAACAGGCGAGGGTCGAGCCGGCGCCGCGCGGCCAGCGCGGGCAGTCCGGAAGCGGCGTTGACGTTCACGATCACCGGGTTCGGGTTGACCGAGAACGGCACCGGGTCGAAGCCGGCCGCCCGCAGGATCTCGAGCGTGACGATCGAGTCCTTGCCGCCGCCGACCGCGGACAGCGGCCGTCCGTCGGCGTTGTCCACCGGGTCGGCCGCGGGCGCGACGCCCGGCGTCTCCACGGTCAGGTCCAGCACGTACGGAAGATCATTGCGGTACGCGAACTCGCCCAGCCCCAGCGTGTACACGGCCGTGAACAGGGCGGCCGCCTCGGCGGGCACGGCCGACGGGGCGACGATCCGCCGCGGCGCGCCGACCTTGTAGTAGCTCACCCCGGCGACCACATGCAGCAGGTCGAGCACCCGGTGGAAGCGCGCCGGCGGTTCAGCGCCGGCGAAGGGAACCGGGAACGAGATCGTCTCGGTGAACGAGAGGTCGTCCAGCGCGTACTCGAACGTGGCGACGCCGGTGGCCGGGTCGTACGCGTACGAGGGGAAGCGCATGACCTCGAACGTTGAACGCACCCACGGACTCCCGTCGTAGAACCGGGGGCAATACTAGTGCGACTCGACAAAAGGGGGAGCCGTGCGCCTCGAGGACCTGGCGGGCAAGTCGGTGACGGTGTGGGGGACCGGCCGGGAGGGCCGCGCCGCGGTCACCGCGATCGCGCCGTCCGGGCCGTCCCGGCTCATGGTGGTCGACGACAGCGCCAACTACCTGTCCACCCCCTGGGCGGGCGAGCTCGCGGTGCTGGCCCCGCTGGCCGGAGGTGATCACGCGTTCGGCGCTCTGGCCGCCGCCGACGTGGTGGTGAGGTCCCCGGGCGTGCCGTCGACGCATCCGTGGATGGCCGAGCTGCGCTCACGCGGTGTGACCGTCACCGGTGGCAGCGCGTTGTGGATGGCCGAGCACGCCGCCCGGACCGTCGGGGTCACCGGGAGCAAGGGCAAGAGCACCACGTCGGCGATGATCAGCCACCTGCTGGCCGCGGTCGGCCGGGCCAACGAGTTCGGCGGCAACATCGGCGTGCCGCTGCTCGACCTGCCGGCGGCCGACCTGTACGTGCTCGAGCTGTCCAGCTACCAGTGCGCCGACCTCACCGACTCGCCCCGGGTGGCCGTGGTGACGTCGCTGTTCCCGGAGCACCTGGACGCGCACGGCGGCGAGCGCGAGTACTACCGGGACAAGCTCAACATGCTCGCCTACGGGCCGGAACTGATCGTGGTCAACGGCGCCGACGAGCGCCTGATGGGCGAGCTCTCCAACGCCCGCGACGCGCAGGGCTGGGGGCCGGTCGCGGTCGGCACGCCCGACTCGCGGTTCCGGGTCGAGGCCGACGAGTGGGTGTACGCCAGCGACGTGCGGCTGTTCCGGCGGGACACGCTGCGGCTGCGGGGCCGGCACAACGGCCGGAACCTGTGCGTCGCCCTGGCCGTGCTGGACGGGATGGGCGTGGACGTGATCGACCAGCGGGGCGTGCTGGAGAAGGCGGCCGAGGCGTTCGAGCCGCTGCCGCACCGGCTGGCCGAGATCGAGGACCCGTCCGGCCTGACCTTCGTCGACGACACACTGTCCACCAGCCCGTACGCGACCATGCACGCCATCGACGCCTACGAGAGCCGGCCACTGACCGTGCTGGTCGGTGGCACCGACCGGGGCGTCGACTACGCACCGTTGCGGCATCACCTGGCCGGCCGCGAGCTCGTGGTGATCGGGCTGCCGGACAGCGGCCCTCGCATCCTGGCCGAGCTGACCGGCCTGCCCGGGGTCCGCATCGAGAACGCCGACGATCTTGAGTCCGCGGTCGCCCTCGCCCGGGACCTGACCCCGGCCGGGGGCGTGGTGCTGTTGTCGCCGGGCGCCCCGAGCTACGGGCGGTTCCGCAACTTCGAGCACCGCTCCGAGGTGTTCGCCCAGGCCATCGCCGACACGGCGGCCTGACGGCAGGTTTCCTGATCGGTCGCCGCATTGCGGCGACGTTTCGCCGTTCCCGGAGTTCGGCCGGACGGCCGATACCCCCATCGCTCGATCGGCTCGCCCCGCATATGCCGATCGGTTGAGGACGGATGCCTCCTAAGACTGACATCGATGGTCTGAACGAACGTATGGGTCATACCGGGATTGATAAGTATCAACCGACGTCTCGGAAACACGCGTTCATCGACGTTCGCCAGGTAACGGTTTGAAAACTTCGCCCAAACTGTTGACAGGAGGGGCCCTTCAGTAAGAACTTTTACCGCGACAGTTAACACTCCTTCCTGAAGGGTCGGGACCTCATGGCTGAGCCGGACGTCGACGGCACCGCATCGACTGCGGTCGTCGAATCGCCTGTGCGCGGCCACGCGTCCTTCAACGGCCACGCCTCCTTGAACTCCTCGGACGGTGTCCTGATCCGGGTGCGCACGCTGCTGCCGGAATTCACCGGCGCGCTGCAGCGGGTGGCCGAGCAGGTGCTGACCGATCCCGCCGCCGCCTCCCGGGCCACGATCGTCGAGCTGGCCGAGCGCAGCGGCACCTCGCCCGCCACGGTCACCCGCTTCTGCCGGGCGCTCGGCTTCGACGGGTACGCCGATCTGCGGCTGGGCATCGCGGCCGAAACCGGCCGGGCCCGGTCGGCCGGCTGGACGGTCGACATCGGCCGCGAGATTCAGCCCGGCGACCCGCTCGAGCGCGTCCTCGGCCAGATCATGGCGGCCGACACCCGGGCCATGGCCGACACCGCTGCGCTGCTCGACCTGGGCGAGGTCGAGCGGGCCGCGGTCGCGATCGCCGCCGCGCCCCGGGTCAACATCTTCGGCGCCAGCGGGAGCGCCCTGGTCGGCGAGGAGATGCAGTTCAGCCTGCACCGTATCGGCGTACCGGTGTGGGCCTGGCTGGACGTGCACAACGGCCTGGCCAGCGCCGCCCTCTGCCGCCCGGGCGACGTCGCGCTCGGCATCTCGCACTCGGGGGAGACCGGCGAGACCATCGAGATGCTGGCCGAGGCCGGCAGCCGCGGCGCCACCACGATCGCGCTGACCAGCTTCCCCCGCTCGCCGCTGGCCGAGCTCGCCGACATCGTGCTGCTCACCGCCACCCAAGCCACGACCTTCCGGCCGGACGCGCTCTCCGCGCGGCACCCGCAGCTGGTCGTGCTCGATCTGCTCTATGTCGCCGTCGCGCAGCGGACCCACGAACGTTCGCATGCCGCGTTTCAGCGCACCGCTCAAGCCGTCCACGGGCACAAAGCCGTCAAGGACGGGACCACGACATGACCGATCGCCCCGATAAACGCACCACCTCCACCCCCTCATGATTCGAAACGACCTTCCCCTAGGAGGAAGCGTGAAGCGCACCATCGCGGTAACCGCGGCGCTCGCGGCCACGCTGCTCGGTGCCGCCGCGTGCGGTTCCGGTAACAGCAGCACCCCGACCACCTCGGCCACCGGCGCCGTCGACGGCAAGGGCAAGACCCTCAAGGTCTGGCTCATGGTCGACGCACAGACCAGCTGGAAGGGCGTCGTCGACGACGCCAGCAAGCGGTTCACCGACGCCACCGGCGCCCAGGTGGACGTCGAGTACCAGCAGTGGCCGAACCACCTGACCAAGCTGGACGCGACGCTGGCCGGCAGCTCCGTCCCGGACGTCGTCGAGCTCGGCAACACCGAGTTCCCGAAGTACGTGTTCTCCGGCGCGTTCGCCGCCGTGAACCCGAGCGACTTCGAGAACTCCGGTACCTGGCTGGACGGCCTCAAGGGCGCCTGCGAGCTGGACGGCAAGACCTACTGCGTGCCCTACTACGCGGGTGCCCGGGTCCTGATCTACCGCACCGACCTGTTCAAGGCGGCCGGGATCGCGGCCCCGCCGAAGACCTACGCCGAGTTCACCCAGGACGCGGACAAGCTCGCCGCGGCGAAGAAGAGCGACTCGAAGTTCGCCCCGGTCTACATGCCCGGCAAGTACTGGTACGCCGCGATGTCGTTCGTCAAGGCGACCGGTGGTGACATCGCCAAGAAGGACGGCGACAAGTGGAGCGGCCAGCTGGAGCAGCCGGCGTCGATCCAGGGCCTGCAGCGCTGGGTCGACCTGGTCAAGAAGTACTCGAAGGCCGACGTCACCAAGGACGAGTCGGACCAGGCGGGCATCTTCGCCCAGGGCGAGTCGGCCATGTTCGTCGGTAACAGCTGGGAGCTGGGCGCGGCCGAGCAGGTCAAGAAGGACCCCAACGACCCCAACTCGAAGCTGGTCGACACCAAGGTCAAGGGCAAGCTGGCCGCCGCGCCGATGCCCGAGACCCCGTCGTTCCTCGGTGGCTCGAACCTCGGTGTGCCCACCAAGAGCCAGAACAAGGAACTCGCCGCTCAGTGGATCAAGGCGTATACCGACAGCACCTCGATGGCCGGTCTGGTGAAGGCGAACGCGCTGCCCAACTCCACCGCGCTGCTGGACAAGGCCGCGACCGACAACCCGTCGATCGCAGCCGCCGCCGGTGCCGCGAAGAGCAGCTGGTTCGTGCCGAGCGCGGAGAAGTGGGCTGACGTCGAGAAGGGCAACATCCTGCAGAACATGCTGGTCGACATCCTCACCAACAAGAAGTCCGTCGCCGACGCCGCCAAGGCCGCCGACGACCAGATCACCAGCACGCTGAACGAAAGCTGACGATCAGGCGCCGTCCGCCCGGCCACGGGCGGGCGGCGTCTCCCGCACCGGGAGAGGAAGTTCCCCCAGATGTACGCCGTCGACTCCCCGACCACCCGCAAGGGCGCGCCGGGCGGAGTGCAGAACCACCGCTCGACCGACCGCGCCCAGCGCCGCCGGCGGCGCCGCAACAATTCCCGCACCCCGTGGCTGCTGGCGCTGCCCACGGTGGTGGTGCTGGTCGCGCTGCTGGGTTACCCGCTGTTCCGGATGATCGTGCTGTCGTTCCAGAACATGCGGCTGCGCGAGCTGCTCAGCGGTCTCGCCCCGCCGTGGGTCGGGTTCGACCAGTACCAGCGGGTCCTCACCGACCCGGTGTTCTGGAGCGTCACCTGGCACACCGTCGAGTTCACGGTGGTGTCGGTGACCCTCTCGGTCGTCCTCGGACTGGGCGTGGCGCTGCTGATGCGCCGCGTGGCCCGGGGCGTACGGCTGTTCATGGTGGTCGCCATGATGTTCGTCTGGGCCCTCCCGCAGCTGGTCCAGGCGCAGATCTTCAAGTGGATGACCGACTCCGACTTCGGCGTCGTCAACTACCTCATCGACAAACTGCCCGGCGTCAACTTCCAGAACCACAGCTGGTTCCGTACGCCGTTGCAGGGCTGGACCGTCATCACCGTGCTGGTCATCTGGGCCGGCATCCCGTTCCTGGCGATCACGCTCAACGCCGGCCTGACCCAGGTGCCGAAGGAGTTGCTGGAAGCGGCCACGTGCGACGGCGCGACGCCCTGGCAGACGCTGCGCAGCATCATCCTGCCGATCCTGCGCCCGCTGATCATCATCGTGACCACGTTGTCCGTGATCTGGAACTTCGGCCTGTTCACCCAGCCCTGGGTGCTGCGCGACGGCAAGCCCGAGGCGGAGTTCCAGACTCTCGCCCAGTACTCGTTCATCCAGGCGTTCGCCCAGTCCCGGTACAGCCTCGGCGCGGCCATCTCGGTCATCACCGTGCTGCTGATGCTGGTCGCGATGGTGTTCTACGTCCGGCAGATGTTCAAGATCGGAGACGTGGACTGATGGTCGCCACCACTCCGGGCACCGTGGTCGCCGGCCGCCGCCGTCGCCGCTCGCCCGACGCCGACGCGGTCATCACCGTCGGCCGCAGCAAGGTCGGCACATTCGTGGCCAATCTGGTCGGCATTCTTTTCTCGATCGTGATGATTTTCCCGGTTTACTGGGTTCTCAACACCGCCTTCAA
Organism: uncultured Actinoplanes sp.; assembly: GCA_964236515.1. GTDB lineage: Bacteria > Actinomycetota > Actinomycetes > Mycobacteriales > Micromonosporaceae > Actinoplanes. Next base: position 115,205 of record CAXSDA010000017.1, on the reverse strand, counting down.
GAGCAGTGACGAGGTCCTGAGATTCACGCCGACGCTGGTGCCGACCCACCCGACGCTGGACAACTTCCTGTCCGCGATCAAGGCCCAGTACTTCCTCCAGGACCTGCTCAACGGCCTGATCATCACCGTCGCGGCGGTGCTCGCAGCGCTGGTCGTCGGCTTCCTGGCGGCGCTGGCGATCGCGCGCTTCCAGTTCTACGGCCGCCGCGCGCTGATCCTGATCGTCCTGGCGGTCCAACTCGTGCCGTTCCTGTCGCTGCTCATCCCCCTGTTCCTGATGCTGCAGAAGGTCGACCTGACCAACAGCCTGATCGGTGTCACCTTCATCTATCTCGTGCTGATCCTTCCGTATACGGTGTGGACCCTGCGCGGCTTCATCGCCGCGATCCCCCGCGAGCTGGACGAGGCGGCATTGATCGACGGATGTACCCGGATGCAGGTGTTCTGGCGGATCATCCTGCCGCTGACCGGCCCCGGCCTCGTCGCCACCAGCGTCTACGGGTTCATCCAGGCGTGGAACGAGTTCATCATCATCAACACGCTGAACAGCCCGGAGAAGCAGAACCTGATGGCCTGGCTGCTGCAGAACCAGACCAGCCGCGGTACCGCCTGGGGGAACCTCATGGCCGGTGCGATCATCACTTCGCTCCCGGTGGTGATCTTCTTCCTGCTCATCCAGCGCAACATCGCGACCGGCCTGACGGCGGGAGCCGTCAAGGGCTGATTCGCCCCCCATATGGAAATTGATTCGAGGAGACGATCGATGACCGAGATCTTCGGCAAACCGTCCGAGATGGACCGCCGTACGCTGCTGCGGAACGCCGGCGCGGTGGGCCTGCTGGCCGTTCCGGCGGTGAGCATGCTGGCCGCCTGTGCCGGTGGCAGTGACAACACCCAGAAGCAGTCGACCGGCACCAAATCGGCGGACAACCCGCTCGGCATCGACGACAAGGCCGGGGTCGAGGTCGTCATCTTCGACGGCGGACTCGGCACCAAGTACTCCACCGACGTCGACACCCCGCTGTTCAACAAGAAGTGGCCGAACGCGAAGATCACGTACTCGGCGACCCAGCAGGTGGCCACCACGATCAAGCCGCGGCTCAACGCGGGCAGCCCGCCGGACATGATCAACAACTCCGGCTCCGACCTGATGGACATGGGTGCCATCGTCAAGGCGGGCCAGGCGGCCGAGCTGACCGACCTGTTCGCGGCGCCGTCGCTGGACATCGCGGGCAAGACCGTCGGCGACACCCTGGTGCCGGGTGCGATCCAGCAGGGCACGTACGACGGGAAGCCGTACGCGGTGAACTACTCCTTCACCGTCTTCGGCCTCTGGTACAACAAGAAGCTCTTCGACAAGAACTCGTGGACGGTCCCGACCACGTGGGCCGACTTCACCGCCCTGTGCGACAAGATCAAGGCGGCCGGCGTCACCCCGTTCGGCTTCGCCGGCGCCAACGCGTCGTACTACATGGTCCGCGCGGTCATGACCAGTGCGGCCAAGATCGGCACTGAGCAGGTGCTGAAGGACCTGGACAACCTCAAGGCCGGCGCCTGGCAGGCCCCGGCCATCATGCAGGCCGCGCAGGCCTGGGGCGAGATCGGCAACAAGTACATCAACAAGAGCTTCCTCGGCCTGCGCCACACCGAGGTCCAGCTCCAGCAGGACCAGGACAAGGTCGCCTTCTACCCGTGCGGGTCGTGGCTGGAGAACGAGCAGGCCAAGGACACCCCGCCCACCTTCGAGTACGCGGTGGCGGCCTACCCGAGCGTGACCACCTCGGACCAGCTCCCGGCGACCGCGATCAACGCCGCGGCCGGCGAGATCTACTTCGCCGCGGCCAAGGGCAAGAACCCGCAGGGCGGCAAGGAGTACCTGCGCACCATGCTCTCCAAGGAGGCGGCGCTGGGCTTCACCAAGCTCACCAAGTCGCTCACGGTGGTGGCCGGGGCGGCCGACGGCCAGACCATCTCGCCCGGGCTGACCAGCGCCAACGACCTGCTGAGCAAGGCCGGCAAGGACATCTTCGTGGGCTACCTGTACGACACCTGGTACAAGAAGCTCGACGACGCCTCCCGTGAGGCGGCCAACGAGCTGATGTTCAAGGGCGGCGACGCGAAGAAGTTCTGCGACACGATGGAGGCGGCGTCCCAGGCGGTGGCCAAGGACTCCTCCATCACCAAGTTCACCCGGTCCTGATCGGTTCGTCAGTTAGGCAGGCGCCATGCGGCACGGCAAGTATCCCTTCATCATCGGTTTCCTTGTCGTGCCGCTGGCGCTGTACCTGGTCTTCGTGGTCGGCGCCTACCTGCAGATGTTCCTGCTGTCGCTGACCGACTGGTCGGGTTTCGGCGGGTACACCTTCATCGGCTTCGCCAACTTCTCCAAGCTCTGGCACGACAACGTCTTCTGGATCGCGCTGCGGCACAACGTCTTCCTGCTGATCCTGCTGCCGGTGGTCACCATCGCGCTCGCGCTGGTCTTCGCGTTCCTGCTGAACGTGGGTGGCGGCTCGGCGGCCGGCGTCAACCGGGGCATCTGGGGCTCCAAGGTCTACCGCGTCATCTTCTTCTTCCCGCAGCTGCTGGCCCTGGCGATCGTCGCGGTGATCTTCGGCCGGGTGTTCGGCCCGGACCGCAGCGGCATGATCAACGGCCTGTTCCCGAAGGCGTGGTCGCCGCAGCTCTTCCTGGCCGACGAGCACTGGGCACTGACCTGCATCCTGATCGTGCTGATCTGGCAGGCCGTCGGCTTCTACGTGGTGCTCTTCTCGGCCGGCATGGGCTCGATCTCACAGGACGTCTACGACGCGGCCGCGCTCGACGGCGCCACCCGGATCACGCTGTTCTTCCGGATCACCGTGCCGCTGCTGTGGGGCACCATCCAGGTCGCCTGGGTCTACCTCGGCATCGCCGCGTTCGACGCGTTCGCCCTGGTCAACATCATGTCGGTGAACAAGGGCGGCCCGAACAACGCGACCCAGGTGCTGAGCATGCAGATCTACCTCAACGCCTTCCAGAACTCCCAGGCCGGGTACGCCTCGGCTCTCGGCGTCGTGCTGTTCTTCCTGACCCTGACCTTCGCCGCACTGACCCTGCGGGTCACTCGCCGCGACACCGTCGAAGCCTGAGAATCCGGAGGCGACGATGACGAACCTCACCGATGCCGTGGCGGCCCGGCCCAAGGCCGAGCCCAGGGCGGCCGGCCGCAAGCCGGCCACCGGCTCGAAACTCAACCCCCTGGGCGGGATCGCGCACATCGCCCTGTTCCTGTGGGCGCTGGCCACCGCCGGCCCGCTGATCTGGGTCCTGCTGGCCTCGTTCAAGAACAACACCGAGATCTTCCTGGGCCGCCCGTTCGCGCTGCCCGGCCACTTCAGCTTCAGCACGTACGCGAACGCGTGGACCACCGCGCACATCGGCCGCTACTTCGTCAACAGCGTGTTCGTGGTGCTGATCGGCACCGCCGGCACGATGCTGCTGGGCTCGATGGCGGCGTACGTGCTGGCCCGCTACAAGTTCCCCGGGAACCGGGTCATCTACTACCTGTTCGTCTCCGGGCTGGCCTTCCCGACGTTCATGGCGCTGGCCCCGCTGTTCGGGATCGTGCAGAACCTGGGACTGCTCAACACCTTCACCGGCCTGATCCTGGTCTATATCGCGTACTCGCTGTCGTTCACCGTGTTCTTCCTGGTGGCGTTCTTCCGCACGCTGCCGGGCGAGATCGAGGAGGCGGCGACCGTCGACGGCGCCGGGCACCTGCGCCGGTTCTTCCAGATCATGATGCCGATGGCCCGATCCGGTCTGATCAGCATCACCATCTTCAACATCGTCGGTCAGTGGAACCAGTACCTGCTGCCCGTGGTGATCATGCAGGGCGCCGGCGCCGACTCGAAGTGGGTGCTGACCCAGGGCATCGCCAACATCAGCACCCAGGCCGGGTACCACGCCGAGTGGTCCACGCTGTTCGCCGCGCTCACCCTGTCGATCATCCCGATGATCATCGTGTACGCGATCTTCCAGCGGCAGATCCAGGCCGGTCTGACCGCGGGCGCGGTCAAGTAGCCGTTTCTGTCGTACCTCACCGGCACACTGTCAGGGTGCTGGTCGGGGTGGTGGGTGACGGTGGATCGGGCGCGCACGGGGGCGCCCGGCTGCTGGCGCTGCATCCCGACGGCCGGCCCGCCGGCCCGGTCGAAACGGTGCCCGACCTGGCCGCCGCGGTCGCCGCGCGCGAGGCCGCGGGTGACGTCCGCTGGGTCTGGCCCTCGTGGCCCGAGGTCTACCCGGCGCTGCTGCGGGCCGGGGTCCGGGTCCGGCGCTGCCACGACCTCGAGCTGACCGAGGCGCTGCTGTCCGGGTACGCGGGTCGGTGGGGCGAGCCCCGCGCTCTCCCGGCGGCCTGGGCCCGGCTGAACGGTCTGCCGGTGCCGCCCGATCCGCCGGCCCGCATCCCCGATCCGCCCGGTCACGTGCAGAGCGTCCTCTTCGAGACCACGGCCACCCCGGTGCCCCCGGCCGGCTTCGACCCGCTGCTCGCGTTGGCCGACGTGTACGCCGACCAGCAGCGGCGGCTGGCCGCGACGGAGCCGCGCGGCCGGTTCCGGTTGCTGGTCGCGGCCGAGTCGGCCGGCGCCCTGGTCGGTGCGGAGATGGGGTACATCGGGCTGCCGTGGCGGGCCGACGTGCACGACGAGGTGCTGCGGGAGTTGCTCGGGCCGCCGCAGCCGGTCGGGCCGCCCCGCCGGCTGGCCGAGCTCACGGCCGAGGTCAACGCCGCCTTCGGCACGCACGGGCTGCACCCCGACTCGCCGGCCGAGGTGGTGCGGGCGTTCGCCCGGGCCGGCGTCGAGGTGCCGAACACCCGCGCCTGGGTGCTGCGCCGGTTCGATCACCCGGCGGTGGCGCCGCTGCTGGCGTACAAGGAGCTGTACCGGATCTGGACGGCGCACGGCTGGTCGTGGCTCGACGCCTGGGTGACCGACGGGCGGTTCCGGGCCGAGTTCGTGCCCGGCGGTGTCGTCTCCGGCCGCTGGGCCAGCCGCGGCGGGGGAGCGCTGCAGGTGCCCAAGGTGATCCGGCGGGCGGTGGTCGCCGACCCGGGGTGGTGGTTCGTGGTCGCCGACGCCGGGCAGCTCGAGCCCCGGGTGCTGGCCTCGATCTCCGGCGATCCCGGGCTGGCGGCGGCGGGCGCGGCCGGCGACCTCTACGCCGCGCTGGCCGCCGACTCGTTCGACGGCGACCGGGCCAAGGCCAAGATTGCGCTGCTCGGGGCGATGTACGGGCAGACCGGCGGCAACGCGATCCCGGCGCTGGCCGTGCTGCGGCAGAGCTATCCGGTCGCGTTCGAGTTCGTCGAGGCCGCCGCCCGTACGGGCGAGGCCGGCGGCCTGGTCCGCTCCTGGCTCGGCCGCACCTGCCCGCCCGCGTCGATGTCCGTGCGCGATCCCGACTCGGACGAGACCGGCGGCTCGGCCGAGCTGCCCCAGGGCGGCGCCCCGGGTCGGGCCCGGGGCCGTTTCACCCGCAACTTCGTGGTGCAGGCATCGGCCGCCGAGTGGGCGTCGGTGCTGCTGGCCACCCTGCGGACCGAGCTCGAGGGCACCAAGGCCGAGCTCGTCTTCTTCGTGCACGACGAGGTGGTCGTGCACTGCCCGGCGGAGGAGGCCGAGGCGGTGGTGGCGGCGGTCCACCGCAGCGCCGCCGAGGCCGTCCGGTTGCTGTTCGGCGCGACCGAGGTCCGGTTCCCGCTCGATGTGTCCGTCGTGGAGTGCTACGCCGACGCCGCCTGACGATCGGCGCGGCGGGTCTATCCTCGGGGGGATGCTGACCGCGAGCCGCACCGCCGTGCTGGTCTGTCAGGGCCGCGCGGCGGCGTACGGCCGGATCGCACCCGGCCGGTTCGCCGACCCGACCGCGCTGGAGCTGCTGCGGCCGGAGGAGCAGGTGCCGGTCCGGTGGGTGCGCGACGACGACGTGCCCGCCGACTGGACCCAGCGGGTCGACTACGAGACCGTCCGGGCCAACGCCGAGCTGATGGTGCCGCGCACGGTGGCCATCGACGACGCGGTCCGCGCCCACGGCGGCCGGCAGGTGGTGATCCTCGGCGCCGGCCTCGACGGGCGCGCGTGGCGGATGCCGGAACTGTCCGGCCAGCCCGTCTTCGAGGTCGACCAACCGGCATTGCAGGCGGACAAGCGGGACCGGGCGCGGGCGCTGCGGGGCACACCGCCGGCGTACGTGCCGGTCGAGTTCGGCTCCGACCCGCTGGACCGGGCGCTGGCCGAGGCCGGGCACCGCCCCGGCCGGACCACGACCTGGATCTGGGAGGGCGTCGTGCCCTACCTGACCCCGGCGCAGGTCGAGGCGACCGTGGCCGAGATCGCGGTGAGTTCCGCCCCGGGCAGCCGGCTGATCGTCAACTTCCAGGCCCCGCCCGGCCTGGCCACCCGGCTGGACCGGTGGCGGGGTCGCCTGCTGAGCGCCTCCACCCACCGCCCCTCGGTGTGGCGGACCGAGCCGTGGCGCTCGTTCTGGACGGCGGCGGCGATGGGCCGGCTGCTGCAGCGGCACGGCTGGGGCGTCACCGCCGAGACCGGCCTGCTCGGGGTGGCCGAGGCGCTGCACACGCCCGTCCGGCACCCCCGCTCCCTCACCAACAGCCGCGTCCTGATCGCCGACCGGCCCTAGACCCGGCCGCTGGCTGGGTTCCGGGGCCGGCGTCAGATTCCGGTGTAGGTGAAGGCGGCCCACTCGGCGTGTGCGGCGAACGGGCGGGCGGCCGGGTCGGCCTGGGGCTCATCGTGGTACAGGCCGGGGAAGTCGCGGCTGATCTCGCGGCCGGTGGCCGAGCGCAGCCAGCGCTGGGCGTCGGCCAGGGCGTTCACCGGCTCGGTGCCGGCCGCCATCTCCTCGTGGAACCGCTGCAGCACCAGCGCCGCCGCCGCCTGAGAGGCGGCCCAGGACGGCGCGACCACGCCCTGCGCGCCCAGTTGCAGCATGGCGTCGGGGAAGCCGGCGGGCTCGTCCGGGCGGCCGGCGCCGGGGGTGCGGGACAGGTCGCTCAAGATGACCAGGCGCTGCCGCCGCGGGGCGTGCGCCAGGATCTCGCTCACCCGCAGCGTCCGGTCGGTCAGGACCACCCCTTTGTCGTACGTCCGGACCGGGTCGGCGTCGGAGTGGCAGAGGAACTGGCACACGTCCGCGGTGGGCAGCTCGGCCAGCACCTGATCGGCCGTGGCGTCCGGGATCCGCCGCCACCGCGTCCCGTACGTGCCGGTCAGCAGTTCGTCCTGGGCTCCGACCAGTGGCAGGTCACCCATCCGCCGGTCGGCCGGGTGCGCCGCCTCGACCCCGATCACGGTGCTGCCGGGCAGCAGTGCCGGACCGCCCGGCGGCAGTGCCCCCGCGCTGGATGTGTGCCGCACCGCCAGGCCGGCCAGCACGAACACGGCGTGCAGCGGCAGCCGCCCGAGCGGCCCGACCGGTACCAGCGTGACCAGGCGCGGACCGGGCCGCCCGGCCGAGGTCGAAGTCGAGGCCCAGACCGAGGAGGAGGCGGCGGTTGCGACTGCGGTCACCGGCATGAGCAGCGGCACGAGCCGGTCGACGGCCTCGCTCGGCGCCACCCGGTGCAGCCGGTGCGCCTGATGCCGGGTGAGCCCGGGCAGCGCGGTGCTGACCGGGGGACCGGACGGGCCGATGGTGATCGCGTACCCGCCGTCGCCGGCCACGCCCAGGTAGATCAGCGGGGCGTCGTCCGCGGCGGCCTGGATCTCGGCGTAGGCCGGCGGCCCGGCCGGAGCGCCCAGCACCGCGGCGATCGCCTCCTCCAGCTCGGCGACCACCTTCTCCGCGGCCGGCACCGGGTCGTACCCCTCGGTCATCGGGTGCAGCACGCCGTCCTCGGTCCGGTACGCCCGCAACACCGCGGCCAGTTCGGCGACGGCGGCGTCGTACGCGTCGACGAGCGCCTCCTCGCCGAGATCGAGCAGGACGGACCGCTGCCGCGCGGTCATCGCGCCGAGTGCCCGCCGCACCTGGACCGTCCGGCCGTACTCGAGCAGCCGCGCGGCGTCCTCCGACCGGCCGGCCAGCAGCAGGCGGTACCCGGCCTCACCGAGCGCCGCACCGGAGCCGGACAAGGGGCCGGGGAGGCGGCGGGACGACGGGACCGCCGCGTCGGCGTCGGTCACGATCAGTTCCCAGTACGCGTCGGCCGTCTCATCCGCGGCATCGGCGTCGGTCGCGGCCGTGCACCAGGCGCCGGCGGCGCGGACGCGGTCGGCGGTGCTGTCGGACCGGGCGGCCATGTATGCGCTTCGCGCGGCCTCCAGCGAAGCGCGCGATCGGCGCCACGGCATTCTCATGGGGATCATCGAGCTTCTCTGTTCAGGGGTGAAGGTGGGCGATTCCCTTCGAGGACGGACTCTAGAGGCGGATTCATCGATCGGCTATCACCTGATTGCGTCCGGCTTGGTTGACGCTTCGCCCACCGGATCATTCCCATTCGAATGGATCTATGCAGCTCGCGAGCCAGTTGATCAGCTGCCGGAAGGACGGCCGGCCACTCGCTGACCGGGCCAAATCAGACCGGTCGGCCGGGGTTGCCGCACCGGACGGGCGACCCGTCCCTACCGTATTACCTCCCCGGTCAGGGGGTTTCTACTCAGCACGACTGAACGATGGAAAAGTGCCGGAACAGTCAATTCCGACCCCCCACATGTGGATCACTCCTCGGGGAAAGCTCGCTTATTCCGAGGAATTCCCTTGTGGACGACAATCAGAACAGGGTCAGCGGTTGGTCGACCGGCGGGGGATCGGCCAGCGGGTCGAGGGTCGGGACCTGCGCCCGGACCTCGGCGTGGAAGCGGCGGGCGAGGGCGGGCGCGTCGGCGTTGTCCGGGGTGTGGATGAAGACCGTCGGCGTGCGACCCTCGCGCAGCCAGGCGACGGTCACCGAGACCCAGTGCCGCCAGCCCTCGGCCGTCCGCGCCGGGTCGTCGCGGCCCAGGTACCGCACGATGGGCCGGTCGGTGAGGGCGGCGGACCGCCGGGGGACGCGCGGCTTCTTGGTCCAGGCGTCGCGTTCGGCCGGACTGGCCGGGGGCGAGGCGAAGAACGCGGTCGTGTCGAACGGCACCCACTCCGCATCGGCCGCCCGCAGCACGTCCTCCAGCCCGGCCGGCTCGGCGAAGAAGTCCGGGTGCCGCACCTCCACGGCGTACGGCTGGGGCATGGGGTGGGAGCGCAGGAAGGCAGCCAGAGTGCCGAGATCGCCCGGCCCGAACGACGCCGGCAGCTGGATCCACCACGCGTGCACGCGCGGGCCAAGCGGCTCGATCGCGGTCCGGAAGGAGCGCAGCTCGGCCTCGGCGCCGCGCAGCCGCCGATCGTGCGTGATGGTGCGCGGGAGTTTGACCACGAACCGGAAGTCCGGACCGGTCTGCGCCGCCCACGACGCCACCGTGTCCCGGGCCGGCGTGGCGTAGAACGTGGTGTTGCCCTCGACCGCGTTGCACCAGCCGGCGTACGCGCGCAGCCCGGAGAACGGCCAGGCCCGGTGGGTCCACATCGCGCACCCGACGTGCAGTCGCATCACGTCAGGCTAAGCGCCTCGAAGCGGTGCACCAGGCCGGGGGCGAACAGGGCTCCGATCGCCACCAGCGCGATGATCGCGAACAGGGTCCGCAACCCGAACACCTCGCCCGGGCCGCCGACCTTGACCGCGATGCCGTCCGGCACGCCGACCATCCGCCACATCCGCCCGCCCACCGGCACCGGCCACATGATCGGCACGCCGGCCTTGGTGATCATGTCGCCGAGCAGGTGCACCACGCAGCCGGCGCCGACCGCGAACCCGAGCATCGGGTAGCCGCGGTCGCCCGGCAGGCGGGCCGCGGTGAACACGGCGACGGCCGCCGCGCAGAGCGTGACGATCAGCCAGCCGGCCCGTTCCGCCCACTCGTCGAACAGGCCGCGCAGCGCCAGGCCGGCCATCAGGAAGACGATCCCGACCACCGCCCACTTACCGAAGTGGATGGCCAGCTCGGTGGTGCCCCACCCGATCAGGGCGGCGAACGGCAGGGTGTGGGTGAGCGTGCGGTGGCCGTTGCGGCGGTGCGGGTCGCGGCGGGTGCGGGTCAGCGTGTAGACGCCGAGCGAGACCTTCTCGATCACCTCGGCGGCGAACAGCGAGAACACCCCGAACGTCCGGGCGACGGTCGCGCCGCCCTGGTTGCGGGTGACCCGGCCGGACAGGTCCAGGTCGGGCAGCAGAGCGCCGCCGGCGCAGACCGCCGTCCCGACCGCGACGGTCAGCGGCGACTGGCCGTACTGGGCGTAGTGATCCAGCGCCCAGCTGCCGGCCAGCCACACGGCCGCACACCGGACAAGGCATGCGACGGCCCCATCATGGTTGAACGCCCCTCCCCGTAGTGCCACCAAGATGGCAGAGCGGAGAGGGGCGTTCAACGACCCGCGCGGTCAGCGGTAGTCGGGCGAGTTCCAGGGCGCGACCGGCCGGCCGTACCCCTGGTGGTGGTCGTGGCGGTAGTACATGGCCTGTCGCCGGCGTCCGCGCAGGGCGAAGAGCAGGAACATCAGCGGGAAGATGGGCCAGAAGAAGTGCGCGCCGGTGAGGATGAACACTCCGACCAGAAGGGCCGCGACGACGGCCACGCCACCGACATGACGGCGCACCGCCCGGCGTGTCGCGGTGCGGGCCTCGGGCGTCTCGGCGAGGGCGGGCCGGCCGTTGCCCGGCAGGTCGGCGGTCAGCGGGGCCAGCTCGTCGCGGTACTTGGCGGCGTAGACCGCGGCCAGCCGCTCCTCGCCCTCCTCCAAGTTCAACCGGCCCTCGGTCATCGCGGCGCGCAGGATCTCGGCGATCTGCTCGCGCTCTTTGTCGGAGGTCCGCAGCCGGTTGGGGCCGGACCAGGTGGCTTCGTTGGGATTCACTGCTTCCTCCTACGGCGGGACTGACTCCAGAGTCGCTCGTCCGCGCCATCCGGGCGTCGGCCCGGGGGAGCAACTTGGAGGCGGGTTCCGGACCGGAGAACCCCGCGGCCGTACGCCCGGGGGAGCAGGACCACCGCCCGGCGTACGCCCGGGGAGGTACGAGCGGCCGCCCCCCGACGCCGATGTCCGGGCTACGGCGGTGCCGTAGGTTCGGGGGCGTGAGCGACGAGCGGCAGCCGGGTGGCGGGGGCAGCGGCATGTCGCGGTTCGCCTGGACGCCGCCCGAGCCGCCGGTGTGGCGGGACCGCCACGGCCGCCGCCGCGGTCCGCACCCCGCCCCACCGGTCTTCGCCGTCTTCGCCGCGCTGGTGATCCAGGTGGTGGCGGCCAATTCCGCCGCCAATGCCGGCGCGCTCGCCCGGCCGCTCGACCTGCTCTCCGTCACGCTCCTGGTGATCGGCCCGGTCGCGCTGCTCTGGCGGCGCCGGTTCCCGGTCCCGGTGCTGGCGGTGGCGGCGGCCGCGTCGCTGGCCTTCGCCACGTTCGCCGAACCCCGCTGGATGTACGCGGCGGCGCCGGTGATCGCGCTGTTCTCCGCGGTCCGGGCCGGTCACGCCCGCCCGGCGCTGGTCACCGCCGTCTCCGCGTACGTCGCGTACGTCCTGATCAATCTGGTCTTCGCCGGTCCGCTGCACGTGCCCGCCGCGGCCCGCCCCGACCTGCCGGCGTTGATCGTGCTGGCCCTCGGCGTGACCATGACCGCGATCCTGGCCGGCGCCAGCAAGGCCCGCGGCGAGTACATGGCCGAGATGGCCAAGGCGCGGGCCGAACGGGCCCGCGCCCGCGAGGAGCAGGAGAAGCGGCAGACCTCGGAGGAACGGCTGCGGATCGCCCGGGAGCTGCACGACGTGCTCGGCCACCACCTGTCGCTGATCAACGTGCAGGCCGGTGTCGGGCTGCACCTGATGGACAGCCGGCCGGAACAGGCCCGGGAGGCGCTGACCGCGATCAAGACGGCCAGCTCGGAGGCCTTGCGCGAGGTCCGGGCGGTGCTCGGGGTGCTGCGGCCGGACCAGGAGGCGGCGCCGCGGCAGCCCGCGCTCGGCCTGGACCGGCTCGACGACCTGACCGCCGACGCCGGGCTGCCGGTGAAGACGACGGTGACCGGCGACCGCCGGCCCCTGCCGGCCGAGGTCGACCGGGCCGCGTACCGCATCGTGCAGGAGGCCCTGACCAACGTCCGCCGGCACGCGCCCGCGGGGTCGGCCGAGGTGTGCGTCGCGTACGAGCCGGACCGGCTGACGGTGTCGGTGTGCAACACCCCGGGCGGCGCGGCCACCACCGAGGAGGGCGGCAGCGGCATCGCCGGCATGCGGGCCCGGGCCGAGGCGCTCGGCGGCACCCTGGCGGCCGGTCCGCTCGACGGCGGAGGATTCATGGTGTCGGCCGTCCTGCCGGCCTCGGACGCGGGGGAGCCGGAATGATCAGGGTGCTGCTGGCCGACGACCAGGCGCTGGTCCGGGCCGGGTTCCGGGCGCTGCTCGACGCCGAGCCCGGCATCGAGGTGGTGGCCGAGGCGGCGGACGGGCTGGACGCGGTCCGGCTGGCCCGCGAGACCCGCCCCGACGTGGTGCTGATGGACATCCGGATGCCCGGCGTCGACGGCCTCGAGGCCACCCGCCGCATCGTCGCCGACCCGGCACTGGCCGGCACCCGGGTGGTCATCCTGACCACCTTCGAGCTGGACGAGTACGTGTTCGAGGCGTTGCGCGACGGGGCGTCGGGTTTCCTGGTCAAGGACACCGAACCGGTGGAGCTGCTGCGCGGCGTCCGGGCGGTCGCGGCCGGGGACGCGCTGCTGTCGCCGAGCGTGACCCGGCGGGTCATCGGCCAGTTCGCCGGAGCGGCGACGGCCGGCGCCGCCCCGAAGGTGCCGCCGCGGGAGCTGACCCAGCTCACCGACCGCGAACGGGAGGTGATGGTGCTGGTCGGCGAGGGATTGTCCAACGACGAGATCGCAGCCCGGCTGGTGATCAGCCCGGCCACGGCGAAGACCCACGTCAGCCGGACCATGGTCAAGCTCGGCGCGCGGGACCGGGCGCAGCTGGTCGTCTACGCGTACGAGGCCGGCCTGATCCGACCGGGCTGGCTCACCTGAATTTCTTCGCGGCGGTGTCGAAATCCGCAGCCCGGCGGCGTCATCATCGCGACCTGGACCCACTCGCACGTGTTGGGAGACCCCGATGGAATTCGCCCTGCTGATCTACGGCGACGAGAAGACCTGGACCGAAGCCGCGCCGGACGAGAGGCGCGAGATGTACGCGCAGCACGACCGGTTCACCAAGATGCTCCAGGAGCGGGGGGCGATCCGCGGTGGCGGCGAGCTCGCCGCCTCGTCGACCGCCCGCACCATCCGGCACGGCGCCGGTGGCGACGTCAGCGTCACCGACGGGCCGTTCGCCGAGACCGCCGAGCAGTTCGGCGGGTACTACATCGTCGAAGCAGCCGACATGGACGAGGCGGTCGAACTCGGCCGCGAGGTGCCGGGCGCGATCATCGAGGTGCGTCCGCTGGTGCCCACCCCGGAGAGCGGCAGCTGAACGTCACCGACGCGGTCGAGCAGGCGTACCGGGACCACTGGTCACGCCTGCTCGCGCTGCTCGTCGGCCGGCTGCGGCGGTTCGATCTGGCCGAGGACAGCCTGCAGGACGCGTACGCGGCGGCCGCCCGCACCTGGCCCGCCAACGGCGTGCCCGACCGTCCGGCGGCCTGGCTGATGACGACGGCGCAGCGGCGGGCGCTCGACCGGCTCCGGCGCGAGGAGAACGACCGCCGCCGGCTGCCCCTGCTGATCACCGATGCGCCGGCGGCCGAGCCGGACGCGGACGGCCCGCTCGCCGACGAGCGGCTGCGGATGCTGTTCGCCTGCTGCCATCCGGCGCTGTCCCCGGACGCGCGGGCGGCGATGATGCTGCGGTTCGTGGCCGGACTGACCACGGCCGAGATCGCCCGGCTGTTCCTGGTGCCGGAGCCGACCATGAGCGCCCGGCTGACCCGGGCCAAGCAGAAGATGGCGATGGCCGGCATCCCGCTGCGCCGCCCGTCCGCGGCCGAGCTGCCGACCCGGCTCGGGATCGTCCTGACCGTGGTGTACCTGCTGTTCACCGAGGGGTACCGGGCCACCGCGGGGCCGGCCCTGACCCGGCCCGAGCTGGCCGCCGAGGCCATCCGGCTCGGCTACCTGCTGGGCGAGCTGCTACCCGACGAGGACGAGATCGTCGCGCTGCTGGCCCTGATGCTCATCCAGCACGCCCGCCGCGACGCCCGCCTCGGCCCGGACGGCCGGCTGGCCCGCCTGCCCGAGCAGGACCGCACCCGCTGGCACTACGACGAGATCGACCGGGGCATGGACCTGCTGCGCCGCCTCGACCGCCGGCGCGGCGACTACCACCTCCAGGCGCTGATCGCGGCCGAGCACGTCACCGGGGCCGACACCGACTGGTCGCGGATCGCCGGGCTGTACGCCGAGCTCGAACGCCGGACCGGCTCGCCCGTGGTGCGGCTCAACCGGGCGGTGGCGGTGGCCGAGGCGGGTGCCCCCGAGGCGGCGCTGGCCCTGGTGGACGGGCTGGGCGAGGCGCTGCCGGCGAGTCATCAGGTCCCGGTCGTACGGGCGGAACTGCTCGTTCGCCTGGGCCGGACCGGCGAAGCGGCCCAGGCGTTCGACGAAGCCCTGGCCAAGGTCCGCACCGAGGCCGAACGCGCGCACCTGTCCCGCCGGCGCGCCGAGATCACGGAAGCGGGTGCAGACTGACCGGCGTGACGGATGACCTGCGCGTCCTGGCGACCGGCCGCGGCCTGGTGGAATCGCCCCGCTGGCACGACGGCCGGCTGTACTACTCCGACTGGACCGCGGGTGAGGTGCTCACCCTCGACGGCACCGTCGTCGCCACGGTCCGGTCGCTGCCGCTGTGCACGGCGTTCCTGCCGGACGGCCGCCTGCTTCTCGTCGACTCGCCGAACGGCCGCGTGCTCACCCCGGAGGGCGACGTCTACGCCGACCTCGGCCGCCCCGGCTGGAACGACACCGCCGTCACCCGCAGCGGCCTGCTCTACGTCAACGGCATGGACTGGGGGAATCCGGGCTTCATCGTGGTGGTACAACCGGACGGCGCCGTCCGCCGGGTCGCCGACGACATCCTCTTCCCGAACGGCATGGTCGTCACGGCCGACGACTCGACGCTGATCGTGGCCGACTCGTACCGCCACCAGCTGATCGGCTTCACCATCGCCGCCGACGGCACGCTGAGCGACCGGCGGGTCTGGGCCGACCTGGGCGAGGGCACCCCGGACGGCATCGACATCGACGCCGCGGGTGCGGTCTGGTACGCCGACGTCCCCCACCAGTGGTGCCGGCGGGTGGCCGAGGGCGGCGAGGTCCTCCGGACGGTCGAGCTCGACCGCGGCGGCTTCGCCTGCGTGCTGGGCGACGGCACGCTCTACATCACGGCCGCCGTCTGGCTCGGCTTCAGCGAGCCGTCGCCGGTCGAGCCCGGCTCCGGCCAGGTGCTGGCGATCGACCTCTAAAGGTTGCGCATGCGCACCGACTCGGCTACCGACCAGGCCTGGAACGGGCAGCCGGTGGCGAGGTGCGGGGCGTCGCCGTCGGCGGTCTCCGAGATTGATCCCAGGCCGTACTCGCCCAGGTGGGCGTCGGCCTCCGACAGCGTCTGCTGAGCGGCCACGCCGAGCCGGCGCCAGGCGGTCACGAACGGGCCGGTGAGCCACGGCCAGACCGACCCGGTGTGGTACGCCGAGTCGCGCTCGGCCGGGCTGCCGCGGTGCGTCCCGTGGTACCCGGGCGAGCCGGGGGCCAGGGTGCGCAGCCCGAGCGGGGTCATCAGCGCCGCGCCGATGGTCTGCAGCGCGGCCGGCGACGGGCGCAGCGGGGCGTACGGCAGGGACCAGGCCAGCAGCTGGTTCGGCCGCAGCGACGCGTCGTCCCCGTCCGGCCCGTCGACCACGTCGTGCAGCAGCCCGGACGGCAGCGGGAACCGCCGGGCGAAGCCGGCCAGCGCCGCCGGGTGGGCGGCGACGGCCGCGCCGGCGTGCGCCCGCGCCTGCCAGGCCAGTTTGATCATGGTGGCCAGCGCGTTGACCCAGAGCGCGTTGATCTCCACCGCCTTGCCCGCCCGGGGCGTCACCGGAACCCCCGCCACCCGGGCATCCATCCAGGTCAGTGCCTGGCCCGGGGCGCCCTGGGTGAGCAGGCCGTCGGCCGGGTCGGTGCGGATGCCGTACCGGGTGCCGGCCAGGTGGGCGTCGATCACCGACTGCAGCGGGGCCAGCAGTTCGGCCGCCAGGTCGCTGTCGCCGGTGGCGGCCACGTGCCGGCCGGCCGCATGCACGAACCGCAGCGTGCCGTCGGCGGTGTTGTACGCGGGCTCGCCGGTGTCGGCGGTGTTGGCCAGCATCCCCTCGCTCAGGGTGGCCGCGTACCCGCGCAGCAGCTCCCGCCCCTCGTCCGCCCGGCCGGTGTCCAGGAACAGGCCCTCGTAGCTGAGCATCGTGTCGCGCGACCAGGCGCCGAACCACGGATAGCCGGCGACCACGTCCGGCCCGGTCGCGGTGCGGATCACGAACTGGTCGGCCGCGTGTTCCAGCGGCGACGCGAAGCCCTGGTGGCGTTTCCGGGCGGCGTCCACCACCTGGGCCGCGGGCGGTGGCCGCTCGTCCAGCGCCCCGGCCCACCCCGACACGGCGGCGACGTCCCCGGGCTGGCGCAGCTCGGCGTGGAAGCTCCCGGCGTACCACAGGTCCTCGGTGTCGGGCAGCCCGCGCGCGGCCTCGGCGCGGTACCGCACCCCCAGATACCATTCGCCGCCCGGGACGAAGTCGGGGCCGCGCAGCCGGTACGCGTCCTCGACGACCACCCCGCCCTCGGCCGTGCGGATGTCGAGCGGCGCCGCCGCCGTCCGCGACCCGTGCTGGTCCCGCCACGTGCACAACGCCTGCAGGCGCAGGCTGACCGGGCCGCCGGTGAGCAGCCGGTGCACCACCGCCACGCCGGCGCGGCCGTGCTCCATCGCGATCGTGCGCTCCAGCACCACCGAGCCGATCCGCCACCGCCACGCCGGCAGCCCGTCCTCCAGCTCGAAGCTGGCCAGCAACTCGTGCCCCCGGGGCTCCACCGCCCCCGACGCCCACTCGTGCGTGGCCAGCCGGACCGTCGCCCCGGACGGCAGCGTGAGCACTGCGTCCAGCGCCGCCAGGCCCAGCCGCCGGCTCGCCGGGGACGGACCGGCCACCATCAGCAACCCGTGGTAGCGCCGGGTGCGCAGCCCGCTCACCGTGCCCATCGCGTACCCGCCGAGCCCGTCGGTGACCAGCCACTCCCGCGCCGACCCCTCGCCGATGTGACCGCAGACCTGCGGACCGAAGGAGATCCGGCGCATGATTCCGCCTCACGTTAGGGTTCGTAACACCGGGCGATGACAATCTCAGTGTCAGGGAACCCTGGACGAACAGCTAGACGTGGGGGTGGGACCGGGCGTGGCGGAACGCGGACGCCTGGCGGAGGCCGACTCCGGGGAACAGCCGTGGCGGGCGTGGGGCCCGTACCTCGCCGAGCGGGCCTGGGGCACGGTCCGCGAGGACTACAGCGAGCACGGGACCGCCTGGGACTACTTCCCGCACGACCACGCGCGGTCCCGGGCGTACCGCTGGAACGACGACGGCATGGGCGGCATCTGCGACGACCGGCAGACGTTCTGCTTCGCCCTGGCCCTGTGGAACGGCCGCGACCCGATCCTCAAGGAGCGGATGTTCGGGCTCGGCGGCGACGGCGGCAACCACGGCGAGGACGCCAAGGACTACTGGTGGTACCTCGACTCGACGCCCACCCACTCCTGGCTGCGCTGGCGCTACCACTACCCCCAGGAGGCCTTCCCGTACGACGAGTTGGTCGCCGTCAACGGCCGCCGCTCCCGCGAGGAGGGCGAGTACGAGCTGGTCGACACCGGCGTGTTCGACAACGACCGGTTCTGGGCGGTGACCGTCGACTACGCCAAGGCCTCACCGACCGACATGTGCATCGTCATCACCGTGTCCAACCGCGGCCCGGACGAGTCCACCCTGCACCTGCTGCCCACGCTGTGGTTCCGCAACACGTGGTCGTGGGGCCTGCCCAACCGCCCGGTCCCGGTCCTCACCGGCACGCCCGGGCGCCTGGCCGGCGAGCACCGCGGCCTCGGCCACATCACGCTCGACGGCGCCGATTCGCCACCGGCGCTGCTGTGTGACAACGAGACCAACGCGCAGCGGCTGTGGGGTCAGCCCGGCACCAGCCTGTACCCCAAGGACGGCATCAACGACCACCTGATCGCGGGCGCGCCCACGGTCAACCCGGCCGGCGTCGGCACCAAGGGCTCGCTGCACTATCAGCTGACCCTGGCCGCCGGGGAGACGCGGGAGATCCGGCTGCGCCTGACCCAGACCGACGACCCGGCGCCGCCGCTCGACCTCGACTTCCACCAGGTCTGCGACGACCGCCGGAGGGAGGCCGACGAGTACTTCGCCGAGCTCATCCCGGCCGCGGCCAGCGCCGAGGAGGCCGCCGTGGCCCGGCAGGGGATCGCCGGGCTGATGTGGGCCAAGCAGTTCTACCACTTCGACGTGCAGACCTGGCTGACCGGCGACCCCGGCTCGGCCCCGCCGCCGCCGGGCCGCCGGTACGGGCGCAACAACGCCTGGTGGCACATGAACAGCTTCGACGTCATCTCCATGCCCGACTCGTGGGAGTACCCGTGGTATGCGGCGTGGGACCTGGCCTTCCACTGCGTCAGCATCTCCCGCGTCGACCCCGGCTTCGCCAAGGCGCAGCTCCTGCTGCTGCTGCGCGAGTGGTACATGCACCCCAACGGCCAGATCCCGGCGTACGAGTGGGCGTTCGGCGACGTGAACCCGCCCGTACACGCCTGGGCCGCCCTGAAGGTCTTCGAGATCGACGGCGGCCGCGACTACGACTTCCTGGCCCGGGTGATGCACAAGCTGCTGCTCAACTTCACCTGGTGGGTGAACCGCAAGGACGTCGGCGGCAACAACGTCTTCGAGGGCGGCTTCCTCGGCCTGGACAACGTCGGCGCGTTCGACCGTTCGGCCGCGCTGCCGGTGGCGGGCGTGCTGGAGCAGTCCGACGGCACGGGCTGGATGGCCATGTACGCGCTGAACCTGCTGGACATGTCGATCCGGCTGGCCCTGCACGACCGCAGCTACGAAGACATGGCGACCAAGTTCTTCGAGCACTTCGCCTACATCGCCGAGGCCGCCTACCGGCAGGGTCTGTGGGACGACGAGGACTGCTTCTTCTACGACGTGCTGCGCCTGCCGGACGGGCACAAGCTGCCGCTCAAGGCGCGCTCGATCGTCGGGCTGCTGCCGCTGGCGGCGACCACCCGGCTCACCGCGGGCACGCTGAACCAGCTGCCCGAGCTGGCCGCGCGGTTGCGCTGGATGCTGGCCAATCAGGGGGAGTACGGCGAGGTGATCAGCGCCCGGCGGATCGGCGCCGACGGGCGGCAGCAGCGGTTGCTGGCGCTGGTCGGGCAGGACCAGCTGCTGCGGATCCTGGCGCGGATGCTCGACCCCGAGGAGTTCCTTTCGCCGTACGGCCTGCGCACGCTCTCGCGGTCTCACCTGGACAAGCCGTTCACCGTGTCGCTGGGCGGCTCGGACTTCACCGTCGGGTACGAGCCCGCGGAGAGCACCAGCGGCCTGTTCGGCGGCAACTCGAACTGGCGTGGTCCGGTGTGGATGCCCGTCAACTACCTGCTGGTCGAGGCGTTGCGCGAGTTCGCCGCCTTCTTCGGCGACGACATGCTGGTCGAGTACCCGACCGGCGCGCAGACGAAGGTGACTCTGGCCGAGGTCGCCGACGACATCTCCCGCCGGCTGGTGTCGCTGTTCGTGCCGGACTCCTGGGGCCGCCGCCCGATCTACGGGACGACCGAGCTCTTCCAGACCCATCCCGACTGGAAGGACCTGATCGCCTTCCCCGAGTACTTCCACGGCGACAACGGCGCCGGCCTCGGCGCCTGGCACCAGACCGGTTGGACCGCCCTGGTCGTCGACCTGATCCTCACCCTGCACCGAGGTAGCTGAGCGCTTCCGCCACGCTGAGGTCGGCGGGAAGTTCCTCTATCCAGTCGCGCCACTTCCCGCTATCCCGCCGCCAGGCGTCCAGGTACTCGACGCAGTACTCCGGCGTGACCATCGCGAGGCTGCCGCGCGCCGCGTCGAGCGATGCTGCGATCTGCACGCGCCGATCCAGGTCGCCCGGTCCAGGCGCCATCGCGCGTTGGCGATGAAGCTGCTCCGGTAAGCCAGGAATTCCGACCAGAAGCCGGCGTCGGCGTAGCTCTGTCCCCCGGATTCGCATACCACCAGCACACGTCACTTGTGGCGGGATCTGCGGTCGCGGCCGCCTCGCCGGACGTGCTCAGCACCATCGCCATCGTCGTGGTGATCATGCTGCTCGGCTTCGCCCTGAAGGGGGTGAAGCCGGTGGTGGTGACCCTCTTCGACCTGATCCGGACACTGTTCAACGCATTGGGCGTGGTCGCGCTGTTGCTTCTGGCCGTGGCCGTGCTCGTCGGCGCCCTGATCGTGTCGGCCGCCGGTCGTTGACCGATCGAGCGTTTTTCACCAGTAGTGTGCCCCGGGAGTGACAGGCGCCGGGGCACACTCGAAACTCGGCTCGATGTGAGGTTGGGTGTACCTGTGGAGCTTGTCATCCGTGCTGCCCGACCTGGTGATCTCGAACTGGTCCCTGCTGCTCTGGGTGTTGAGCATCACCGGTACCTCACCGATCAGGACAGGGTCCTCGGACGGGGCCGGTTCGACATTCTGTTCGCCTTCCCGGACGGTCAGATGAAGGGGGTGGTCGTGGTCTCCTGGGCCCGCGCCCGCGAGTCGGCCGTTCGACATCATCTCCCCGGCGTGCCGATGATCGCGCATCTGTACGTCGACCCGTCTCGTCGAGGTGAAGGAATCGGGCGCCGTCTGATCGAGGAGGCCGAGGCGCTCCTGCGGCGGAAGTCCTACAAGAAGGTCCTGATCGGGATCGACGAATTCAATCACCCGGCCCGGGCCATGTACGCGCATCTCGGTTACGTGCGGGCCGGCTGCCGCCGTCTGCGCGCGATCGACCTGAACGACGGCTCCGAAAAGTACGACATCTATGTCGCGAAGCTCGGGCGCGCACTCCCCGCACCGCAGAAGCCCGTGGCCGACAGCATTCACTGAACCGAGCGGCTTGAGCGCTTACGCCTCCGCCCTCCTGCCTAGACTTGGGACCATGGAGTTCGGGGTCGGCTACTTTCCCACGCACGACGGCATCTCGCCCGGTGACGTGGCGCGCAAGGTCGAGGAGCGGGGCCACAGCGCACTTTTCTTCGCCGAGCACACGCACATCCCGGCGAGCCGGGAGTCGAGGTGGCCGGGCGGCGACAAGCTGCCGCGGAAGTACTACCACTGTTACGACCTGTTCGTCGCGCTGACCGCAGCCGCCGCGGCCACCACCCGGCTGCGGCTGGGCAGCGGCGTGTGCCTGGTCGTCGAGCGGGACCCGATCACCACGGCCAAGGAGGTCGCCAGCGTCGACCATCTGTCCGGTGGGCGGTTCGAGTTCGGGGTGGGCAACGGCTGGAACCGCGAGGAGATGGCCAACCACGGCACCGACCCGCGGACCCGCCTGCGGTTGAGCGTCGAGCGCATCAAGGCCATGCAGGCGATCTGGACCCAGGACGAAGCCACCTTCCACGGCGAGTTCGTCAACTTCGACCGCATCTGGTCGTACCCCAAGCCGGCCCAGAAGCCGTACCCGCCGGTGCTGCTGGGCGGGGGCGGGCCGACCGTCATCGATCGCGTGCTGGACCACGGCGACGGCTGGTTCCCGCAGTGGCGGGATCGCGACGTCATCGAGCGCATCGCCGAGCTCCGCGCCCGCGCCGACCGGCCGCTCCAGGTGCAGATGCTCTCGGTGCCGGCCGACCCCAAGGCGTTCGAACGTCTCGAGGCGGCCGGTGTGGACCGGGTGTCGGCCTGGATCCCGTCCGGACCGTGGAGTGTGGTCGAGCCCGCGCTCGAGAAGTGGGAAGCGGCCGTCAACGACCTCACCGGGCAGTGAACCTCTTTGCCGGGGCGCGCGTGGCCCGGCTGGCGACGCCAAGCCGAAGCGGCACAACCGGTGGGTCCGGGCCGACGGGGTCGCCTCGGTTCTGGACGAGTCGCCGGAGGGGGCTGGCCGCGAAATACCCGCAGTACCAGGCGACCCCGCCGCCCGGTCCGTACCTGCGGATCGCCGTGACGAGATGGTCGAGCTGGCCTACCTGAGTACGCAGTCTGAGTACGCGAACTCAGCTGTACGGAGCGGAACCGGCCGACCCTGGACGGCGTGACCTACCCCTGCCCGTACTGCAGAAGCACCGCCGAGGAGAACACCGGCTGCCCCGGCTGCGGCCGAGGTCCCGACCCGTACGCGATGGCGGTGATCCGGGCCGACGCCGAGATCGCGAGCCTGAACGTGCGGATGACCGCCGCCCAGCAGGGGATGGCGGCGCTCGAGCGGGAACTGGCGCGCGCGTGGAACCAGCGGAATGAAGCGGCCGCGGCCGTGCGGCAGCGGGTCGCCGCCGGCCCTCCGATGACGCCGCCCTTGCCCTCGCCGCTCCCGGTGGTGCCGCCTCCGGTGCCGCCGCTCACTCTGCCGCCGCGGCGGACCCGGGAGGCGTCGACCCGGCTCGTGCAGAACGCCCTCTTCCTGCTCGGCGGCCTGCTGCTGGCGGTGGCCGCGATCGTGTTCACCGCGGTCGCCTGGTCGCAGTTCGGGGTGGGTGGCCGGGCGGTGCTGCTGGCCGGGTTCACCGCCCTGGCCCTGGCCGTGCCGCTGCTCGTCCGGCGCCGCGGGCTGACCGCCACCGCCGAGACGTTCGCCGCGGTCGGTCTGCTGCTGGTGGTGCTGGACGGGTACGCCGCCTGGTACGTCGACCTGTTCGGGGTGGCCGCCCACTCGCCGTACGGGTACGCCGGCGCGGTCGCCGCGGTGACCACCGCCGTCGCCGCCGGGTACCAGCGCCACACCGGGCTGACCGGCCCGCGCTTCGCCGCCCTGGTCGCCGCCCAGCCCATCCTGCCATTGCTGGTGACGCCGCTGCACCCGGACGCGGCCGGCTGGTCGTTCACGTTGTCGGCGGTGGCGCTGGTGAACCTGGCCGTGGCCCGGCTGCGTCTCGTGACGCTCACGGCGTACGGGCTCGGGCTTCTGTCCTGTGTGGCCGCGGCTGCGGGCGCGGTCACCGCGCTCGCCGAGGCCGGCCGCCCCGGACCGGCAGCGGCCGGGGGCGCGGCGTTGATCGCCGCCGCCGCGCTGCCGGTCGCCGGCACCCGGCTGGGTCGGTACCGGAGGGTCGAGGCGTACGCCGCGGCGGTGTTCGTGATCGCGGTCGGAGCGGCCGCCGGCCGGGTCGCCGCGCTGGCCGGCGGGCGGTACTCGGCCGTGCTGGTCGCGGCGGTCATGGCCGTCCTCGCGCTGACCGTGTCGGCGCTGACCTCGTCGGCACGGGCGGTGTTGGCGCTGACCTCGTCGGCGCTGACCTCGTCGGCACGGGCGGTGTCGGCACGGGCGGTGTCGGCACGGGCGGTGTCGGCACGGGCCGTGTCGGCACGGGGGGCCGTGTCGGCGCTGCCGGTGCGGTCGCTGCGGGCCGGCGTGATGATCGTGGCCGCGCTGCCGGCCCTGTTCGCCGTGGGTGGCGCGCTACGAGCCGCGGACGGCACGGTCCGGCTGTTCCACGCCGGCGTCGGCACCGCGCCGGGGGACTGGCGCACGCTCGCCACGCTTGCGCTGTTCACCGTGGCCGCGGCTGCGTTGTTCCCGCGCTGGATCGTGCTCCCCGCCGGGGCCACGCTGATGGCCGCGACCGTGCCTGCGGCGCTCGGCCGGCCGTGGTCGTCCGCGGTCGCGGTGGATCTGCTCGCCGCGGCGGTCGCTCTGGTCCTGGCCGTACGCCCGTTCCCCGTACGGCCGGCTCGACTGGCCACGTCGCTGCGGCTGGCGTCGCCGCTGCTGGCCGGCGCGGCGGTCGTGCTGGCCGGCCACGCGGGGCTGGTCGGGGTGGGCCGGGCGGCCCTGGCCACGGCGACGTTCGCGGCGCTGATCGTGCTGGGAGCCGGCACCGCCGCCGCGGCCCGCCGCCGGCCGGACACGGCGACGCTGGGCGGGGTCGCGCTCGCCGTCGCCTTCCTGGCGGTGCCGGCGCTGGCCGCGAGTGCGGCCGCGGCGCAAGGTGAAGCCGCCCCGGTCCGGGCGTGGCTGGTACTGGGGGCGGTGGCCGTCCTGGTCGGGGCGTTACACCTGGTCGCCCGGGCGTGGCCCGGCTACCGGACGGCCGCGGCGGCGGGCTCGATGCTCGCGGCCGCCGCCGTGCCGGTGTCGGCGATCCTGGCGGGGCAACCGGTGACTCTGCACGCCGGGATCGCGCTGGTGCTGGTCGCGCTGGCCCTCCCGGTGGCCGGGCCGGTCGCGGCCGGTCTGGCGGCGGTGCCGCTGGGGGTGACCGCGCTGGCCGGGGCGGCGCCGGGCCTGTTCTCGGTGCTGGTGTTACCGCTCGGCTGGATCGGCCGGATCTGGGCCGGGCACCCGGACGGGACCGGGCTGGACCCCTTCGGGCTGGGACGGGTGACGGCGGCCGAGGTGACCGGACTCGTGGCGGCCGGCGTGGCCGGTGCGGTGGCCGCGCGGCGGGCGGCCGTCCGGGTGGTTCTGCCGGTGCTGGTGTGGGCGGTGCCGATGGCGCTGGCCGCGGCCGGGGCCGGGTGGCCGGTGGTGCCGTTGGCGAGTGCGGCGATCGGGCTGTCCGCGCTGGTCTTCCTGGCGGCGTCCGGCACCGGCGGGTTCGGGGCCGCCGGTGCCGGAGCGGAGGCCGCCGGAGCCCAGGCCGCCGGAGCGCAGGCCGTCGGAGCGCAGGCCGGGAGGCAGGCCGCCGGGACGCGGGCCGGGCGTGTCGCGCTCGCGGTGGCGGCCTTCCCGGTGGCCGCGGCCGGGATCGCCGGTTCGCTGCCGACCCGGGCGACCACCCTCGCCGTCCTGGGCGCGGTGGTGGTCGCGGGCACCGTCGTCGCCATGGCCGGACGGACGGCCGGGTGGCTCGCGGCAGCGCCGGCCGCCTACGGATTCGCCGTCACCGCCGGGCGGATGGCGGACCTTCCACTGCGGACGGTGGCGTTCGTGGTGCTGGGCACCGCCGCGGTGGTCCTGGCCGTCGGGGTCGCCCGGCGGGCCACCGCGGTGCTCGAGCCGGCCGCGCACGCCGGGGCGCTGCTGGCGTTGCTGCTGACGATCGGATCGGCGCGGTACGCCGCCGCGGTGCTGGCGCTGTGGGGGCTGGCGGTGGCGGTCCGGGCGCTGCGGTCGCCGGTGCGGCTCGCGCACGGGGTGGCCGCGGCGGCGCTCGAACTCGGCGGATGGTGGCTGCTGCTGGTCTCCGCCTCGGTGGCCGTGCTCGAGGCGTACACCGTGCCGGCGGCCGCGGTCGCGCTGCTTGCCGGAACGCTGGCGTTGCGGACCCGGCCGACACTGAGCAGCTGGACCACGCACGGCCCGGCGCTGGCGGCGGCGTTGCTGCCCACGCTGGCGTCGGTGCTGACCGGCGACGGGCACCCGCTGCGGCGGTTGCTGCTCGGCGCCGGGGCGCTGGTCGTCGTGCTCGCCGGGGCGTACACCCGCCGGCGGGCGCCCGTGGTGCTCGGCGGCGCCGTGCTGGCGCTGGTCGCCCTGCACGAACTCGTGCTGGTCTGGGACCTGCTGCCGCGCTGGATCCCGCTGGCCGCCGGCGGTCTCCTGCTGGTCGGTCTGGCCATGACGCTCGAGCGCCGCCGACGGGACCTGGCCCGCTTCCGCGCCGCCCTGACCCGGATGTCCTGACGACTCACAGAAGACCAGGTCATGCGCGTGGGTACGGATGACTAGGTTCCTAGGATGCTGTAGGCGACGTGTCGGCACCGAGCGGGCCCACAAGCCCGGCGCCGGACTTCAGGAACGCTGGTGGACGATGGCCTGGGCCACCCGCTGCAGTTCAATCATGTCCGGGTTCCAGCCGGCGGCGATGTCCGGGTGCAGGCCGTGGCGGGTCTCGTCGAGCAGCTGGGTGGTGACCACGTCGACCGGCTCGCCTGCGTACGAAGCCTCGACCTTGTCCGCGGCGACCTGCAGAGCCGAGGTCAGCTGGTCCTCCAGCGGCCCGCGCAGTTTCGCCTCGACGCCGTCGAGCGAAGCGGGATCCAGAGTGACGTGCGGCTCGACCATGAGAAAACTCCTGTGACGTGTAGGAAAGAACAAGGCGCGACGCGGATACCCATCCGCGCCGCGCCGATAAACCCCTGAACCCAGGCCTAACTGCGCCCGCGCTTCAGTTCGAAGAAGTGGGAGCTGCGGGAGAGCGGAACCACCGCGTCCCAGATGGCCAACGACTCCTCCAGCGGCGGGTTCTCCGCCACCCCGATGATCGGACCGTGCACACCGCGTGGCGCGCCCTCGACCCACAGCACGGGGGAGCCGATGTCCGGGCCGGCCGAGCCGAACGCGTACTCGTGCGACTCCTTCACCGCGTCGTCCCACGAGGAGTCCTCGAGGATCTTGTCCGGAGCGTCCACTCCCGCCGCCGTCGCCGCGGCGACCACGATGTCGTCGGACAGGGCCGCGCCGGCCTCGTGGGTCCGGTTGCCGATCTCGGTGTAGAACGCGCCGACGGTGTCGTTGCGGCCGTCCGCGCGCAGCGCCTCGACCAGCCGCAGGGCCTTGGCCGCGGCGTCCATCATCGGCTTGTACTGGTCCGGCGTGTTGCCACCGTTGAGAATGGACAGGCTGAACGACCGCCACTGAACGGTGACGTCCCGTTCCGCGGCGACCGCGACGAGCCAGCGCGAGGTCCGCCACGTGAACGGGCAGACCGGATCGAAGAAATAGGTGGCTTCCATCAGATGGCCCGGCTCCTCTGGTCGACTCCAAGCTCGCCGTAAGGATAGTCGGGCGCCGCGGGGGCGCTCGCCGCATCCAGCGAAGCGGTTTCTTGCGAAGTGAGGTGCAGACCGGCCGCCTGGAGGTTGGTGTCGAGCTGTTCCAGGGTGCGGGCGCCGAGGATGGTGGACGTCACGCCCGGCCGGTCGGTGACCCAGGCCAGCGCGACCTCGGCCATGCTGACGCCGCGGTCCTCGGCGATCCGCTGGACGGCGTCGATCACGTCCCACGTCTGGTCGGTGTCGCGCCGGTTCCAGGCCTCCATGCCGCGGTCCGGGTTGTCGCCGAGCCGGGTGGCGCGGGTGGGCCGCTGGTCGCGCTTGTACTTGCCGGTCAGCCAGCCGCCGCCGAGCGGGCTCCACGGCATCAGGCCCAGCCCGGCATCGATCGCGGCCGGCACGATCTCCCACTCGATCCCGCGGACCAGCAGGTTGTAGTGCGGCTGGAGCGACACGGGCGCGACCAGGTTCAGCGAACGGGTCAGGCCGACGGCCTTGGTCAGCTGCCAGCCGGTGAAGTTGGAGAAGCCGTAGTAGCGGATCTTGCCCGCCCGGACGAAACCGTCCAGCGTCCGCAGCGTCTCCTCGAGCGGGGTGAGCGGGTCCCATGCGTGGCACTGGTAGAGGTCGACGGAGTCCAGGCCGAGCCGGGTGAGCGACGCGTCGAGGGCGCGGGTCAGGTGGCGGGCGGACAGGCCGAGGCCGTTGGGCTCGTCGGCCATCGGGAAGCGGCCCTTGGTGGCGAGCACGACGCGGTCGGTGACCTCGGCCGGGCGGGCGGCGAACCAGCGGCCGATGATCTCCTCCGACACGCCCTTGGAGTAGACGTCGGCGGTGTCGACGAAGGTGCCGCCGGACTCGATGAACCGGTCGAGCATCTCGTGCGAGACCTTCTCGTCCGACTCGTTGCCGAAGGTCATCGTGCCCAGACAGAGATTGGAGACGGCGCATCCGCTGCGCCCGAGGGTGCGGTATTCCATGATTCGAACCTACGCTCACGTTGTCGCCTGCGGCGCGAACGCCTCCGCCGACGCAGGCCTGACGGACATGGAAGGGCCGGGGGCCCGAGCGGGGGCTCTCAACCCGCTCGGACCACCGGCGTACATCTATCGCTACCCGCCCTGGGCGGGACTAACCACAGTTGTGAGGATCGGCGGAAGAAGTTCGGCCAGGACGTCCATCCCGTCCCGGCTGAGCACGGACTCGGGGTGGAACTGCACCCCCGCGAACGCCGGGCCGCGCAGGGCGTGCACCGCGCCGCCGGCTTCGTCGCGCGAGATCTCCACCATTCCGTACGCGCCGTGCAATCGGTCCACGGGCGTCGTTGCGGTGAAGCTCGAGTAGAACCCGACGCGCCGCACCGTCCCGAACATCTCCACGTCCCGTGCCAGCCCCTGATAGGTCGTCTCGCGCCGGGACAGCGCCAGCCCGAGCCGCCCGGCCAGGATCTGGTGGCCGAGGCAGACCGCCAGCGTGGGCGTCGCCGTCTCGAGCAGGCTGGTCATCAGGGTGCGGAGGCGCACCATCTTGGGGTCGTCCGACGACGGGTCGCCCGGCCCGGGCCCGACCACCACCAGATCGGCCGCCGGCACGAGCGCCGCGTGCCAAGGCACCGTGGTCACCGACAGCCCGAGCGCCTTGAGCTGGTGGGCGAGCATCGCGGTGAACGTGTCCTCGGCGTCCACGATGACCGCCGAGCGACCGGTCAGCGACTCGATGGCCAGCGCGCCCGGAGTCCGCTGGTCCAGCCAGAACCGGGCCAGCCCGTCGTTGCGCGCGGCCAGGGCGGCGGCCACCGCGGGATCGGCGGCCTCGTCCGTACGGCTGGATCGGGGTGGGGAACCGACGACGCCGAGAGCGGCCAGGACGCCGGCCGCCTTGGTGTGGGTCTCGGCGACCTCGCCGGCCGCGGTCGAGTGCCGGACCAGCGTCGCCCCCACCGGCACCCGCAGCTCACCGGCGGGGGAGATCTCGGCCGTGCGGATGAGGATCGGCGCGTCCAGGGTCTGCCCGCCGGACGGGTCGTGGCCGAGCAGCGCGAGCACCCCGGCGTAGTAACCGCGGCCGGTCCGCTCGTGCCGGGCGATCACCCGGCAGGCGTTCTCGATCGGGCTGCCGGTCACCGTGGGCGCGAACATGGTCTCGCGCAGCACGTCCCGGACGTCCATCGTGCCCCGCCCGGCCAGTAGGTACTCGGTGTGGGTGAGGTGGGCCATCCGCTTGAGGTACGGGCCGACGACCTGCCCGCCGTGCTCGGCCACCGTGGCCATCATCTTCAATTCCTCGTCCAGCACCATCCACAGTTCCTCGGTCTCCTTGGTGTCGGCGAGGAACTCCAGCAGGGTGCGCTCGCCGTTGCGGAAGGTGCCGCTGATCGGGTTCATCATGACCAGCCCGTCGTCCACGCTGACGTGCCGTTCCGGGGTGGCGCCGACCAGCGTCCGGGTGCCGGTGTGGACCAGGAAGGTCCAGTACGCGCCCTGTTCGCGGGCGAGCAGCCGGGCGAACGCGGCTTTCGCGGCGGCCACCGGGTCGCCGTCCACGGTCGCGGTGAACGTCCGGTGGATGACGAAGTTGGCGCCTTCGCCCCGGCCGATCTCGTCCCGGAGTACCTCGCCGACGACCTCGGCGTACTCGTCGTCGGACAGGTCGAACCGTCCGCCGGAGACGGTGAACTCCCCGTCCGGGAAGGCGTCCAGCGGTCGTCGTTCGTAGCCGGTGATCCGCAGGCACTCCAGCGGCGCGCCGTCGTCGACGCAGTCGAAGCCGCGTTCGGTGATCTGCCGGTACGGGACGACGGCGAGCGTGCGGCCGCCCGGCTCGAGCGGGATGTCGGCGAGCGCCGGCACGGTGATCATGTCGCCGGTCAGGACCTCGACCTCGTCGGCGCCGTCCCGGTGAAGAAAAGCGAATGGCTGCATGGTGTCCCTCGAAAGGCTGGGGCCGCCGCCGAGGCTGTCGAACCGTGCAACGAAGAACGGCCGCCTCGGGGAGGCGGCCGCGGTCAATGGTTACGCGCGGGGTGGTGTGGCCGCCGGGTCGGCGGGCCACCACATACTCAATCGCGCGGACATGGCGGTGAGCCTACGACGCGTCGCGGTAGCAGCGCCAGGTCTGCGGATCGTTGTCGTCGAGCATGCCGGCCCAGGCGTCCGGCCCGTCGAGCCAGGCGCAGGCCACGTTCATGTCGATCGGGTAGGGGACGGCCGTGCCCCGAACGCACACCCACGTGTCGGATCCCGGCTTGGCGCCGACCGCGCCGTTCACCCGATCCAGGCAGTATGCGGTGAGCGAGGCGCCCAGCTCGGCCGGCCCGAGCTGCACCGCGGCCCGGATCTTGGCGACCTGCCGGTCGGCTCCGCGGAGCGCCGGGGAGGGTTTGACCGCGACCGTGTCCGGCGGCGGGAACGCGACCACCGGCAGCGGCGCCACGGCGGCTGGGGTGGCGCCGGTGCGGACCGCGTGCACGGCCAGGCCGCCCAGCACCGCGTTGGCCACGGTCAGTCCGCCGATGATGGCCAGCAGACCGGCGCGCAGGCGGCCCGGACCAGCGGGGGCGCGGTGATGACGCCCGGACACGTACCGGTTGAGACGCCAGGCGCGGCGCCGTCCGGGACGTTCGGGCACGGCGGCACTCCTCGGTTCGGCAGAATTGACTCACCGTAACCGGATCGGTCGCCAATCCGCCCTGGCCCGTGCCGCTCTTTCCCGATCATCCTTACGGACGGTCACGCCCCAGGAAAACGCCTGGTGTACCCCGGTGCGGGCCCACCGCATCCGGCCGGGCTTCGTGGAGCTGCCGTCATGTCCAGGACTAACGGGATATCGTTGGATAAGTAACGAAAGGGGAATGCCGTGACGGTGGTCTTGGTCGCCGACGACGATGCCGACATCCGTGACCTGGTGGCGTTCAAGCTGGAACAGGCGGGACTCGAGGTGGTCGCGGTCGAGGACGGCCAGGCCGCGCTGGAACAGGCCCGCAGTCGTCAGCCTGCTCTCGCCGTCCTCGACGTCTCTATGCCGGGTCTGTCGGGCATCGATGTGTGCCGCATGCTCCGGGCGGATCCGGTCACGTCGAGCATGCTGATCATCATGCTCACCGCGAGGGTCCAGGAGCAGGACGTGGAGGGCGGCTTCAGCGCCGGCGCCGACGACTACGTCACCAAGCCGTTCAGCCCGCGCGAGCTCGTGTCCCGCATCCAGGCGCTGCTGAGCCGGACCCGCGCCTGATCGGCGGGATCGCCGATGCCCCGCGACTGGTCGGTCGGGCGGCTGCTCACCCGGGCCTTCGGCGCCCTGGTGGTGCTGATCGTCTGCTCCGGCTTGGCCGAGACGGCCGCAATGCTGGTCCAGCACCGCGTGGGCCGCCAGCTGACCACCCACGTCCAGCCCCTCGAACTGGCCAACGCCCATCTGCAGGCGGTGCTCGCCGATGCCCAGCGCGGCCTGCGCGGCTACCTGCTCACCGGCGACCAGCAGCTGCTGAACGGGTACCTGATCGCGCACAGCGACTACCCGCTGGCCGTCGACGACGTGCGGGCGCTGGCCACTGCCGGGGAACGACCGGCCGTGGACACTCAGGCGGTCCGGGCCGACACCTGGTGGAGTCTGGCCGAGCGGCAGCGGCGGGCCGAGCCGCGCACTGACGTCGCCGCCCGGTTCGTGGCCGAGGGCAAGCCCCTGTTCGATCAGTTCGAGGACGCCAACCAGGCCTTCGACCTGGCGCTGGCCGCCCGTACGGCCGGCCTGCAGCGGGAGAGCGCCCAGCTCAACGCGCTGTCGGTGAGCACCGTGCTGGCCTTCACGGTGGCCGCGGCCGCGTTCGCCGCACTGACCGCCCGCCGGATGACCCGGCTGATCACCCGGCCGTTGGGCGGTCTGGTCGACATGCTGGCCCGGCGCCGGGCCGGCGACCGTGCGGTCCGGGCCGATCCGTTCACCGGACCGGCCGAGATCCGGGCGGTCGCGGCCGAGGTCAACGCCAGCGCCGACGAGAACGCCCGGGCCGACGCCGCCGAACAGGAGGTCTCCCGGCTCCGGGGCGCCGTCCGTGGCCTCGGGTACCGGATCCGGGCCCACCTGGTCGTCGAGGACGCCGTCCGGGAGGCGGTGTCCGGCCTGCACGCCATCCTCGGCGCCGACCACGTCCTGATCCGGATGGCCGCCGACCAGATGGGCGTGCCCCCGCTGACCAGCCTGCACGACGAGCACCGGGACGGTCCGCTGACCGCCCTGGCCGCCTGCGACGTGACCTGGCTGAACGGCGGCGACGTGTGGGCCACCGACGACCCCGCCCCGGCCGGCGACGTGTCGCCGCCGGAGGCCGAGCAGGCCGCCTGGGCCCAGGTCGGCGACGGCCCGGTGCTGATCGTGGCGGTGTCCGGCGGCGAGGAGCGGATCGGCGCGCTCACCCTGATCCGGGACTCGGGGCCGGCCTGGACGCCGGTCGAGGTGCGCCTGGCCGAGGTGGTCGCCAACGACCTCGGCCGCGGCGTCCATCTGGCCCGGCAGTACGAGCGGGAACACGCGCTGGTGAACCGGTTGCGGGAACTGGACACGGCCAAGACCGACTTCATGTCGACGGTCTCGCACGAGCTGCGTACCCCGCTCACCAGCATCGCCGGTTACGTGGAACTGCTGCGCGACGCCGAGGCGGGCGAGATCAGCCCGGGCCAGGATCGGATGCTCGAGGTGATCGGACGCAACACCCGCCGGCTGCGCGAACTGATCGAGGACATGCTGGTGCTGTCGAAGATCGAGGCCGGCGGTTTCCGGACCAGCAAGGAGGCCGTCGACCTGGCCGACCTGATCGACGGCGCGGTCCAGGCGATCACCCCGGCCGCGGCCAAGGCGTCGGTCGGCCTGCACCTCGAGGTGGCCGGCCCGCTGCCCCTGGACGCCGACCCCGGGCAGATCGACCGGGTCCTGGCGAACCTGCTCAGCAACGCGGTCAAGTTCACCCCGGCCGAGGGGACGATCACGATCACCGCCCGGCGCGACGGGGCCGACATGGTGGTCGCGGTGGCCGACACCGGCATGGGCATCCCCGAGTCCGAGCAGGCGGCCCTGTTCGCCCGCTTCTTCCGCGCCAGCAACGCCATCCACCAGGCCATCCCCGGCACCGGGCTGGGCCTGGCCATCGTCCGGACCATCGTCGACAACCACGGCGGCCGGATCGAGCTGGCGTCCACCGAACGCGTCGGCACCACCGTCACCGTCCGGCTACCCGTCTGAGTCCCGGCGTGGCATCTTCGACGCCATGGGATCAGACTTCTCCGAGCAGACCGCGACCGACGCGGTGGTCGCGAGCTTCGCCGGCACCTCCGACCCCCGACTGCGGGAGATCCTCGATGCCTTCACCCGGCACCTGCACGACTTCGTCAGCGAGGTCGAGCCCACCCAGCTCGAGTGGGAGCAGGCCGTCGGCTTCCTCACCCGTACCGGGCAGAAATGCGACGACACCCGCCAGGAGTACATCCTGTTCTCCGACGTGATAGGCGTGTCGATGCTGGTCGACGCGATCAACAACCGGAAACCGGCCGGCGCCACCGAATCGACCGTGCTCGGCCCGTTCCACGTCGTCGCGTCGCCGGTCCTCGAGCTCGGCGCGGACATCGCCGCGCACAGCGACAGCCCGCGCTGCCTGGTCCGCGGGCGGGTGCTCGACCTGTCCGGCCGGCCGGTGGCGGGCGCCCGGGTGGACGTATGGCAGGCCGACGACGAGGGCTTCTACGACGTGCAGAAGTCGTCCGGACGGGACCTGCGCGGCCTGTTCACCACCGACGCCGGCGGCCACTACCGGTTCACCACGATCGTGCCCCGGCACTACCCCATCGGACG
>CAXSDA010000017.1:32864-81325 GCA_964236515.1 uncultured Actinoplanes sp. | reverse complement strand
CCCCATCCCGGACGACGGGCCGGTCGGCGAGCTGCTGCGCGCCACCGGCCGGCACCCGTATCGGCCGGCGCACATCCACTTCATCGCCGGCGCGCCCGGCCACACCCCGGTGACCACCCACCTGTTCATCGCGGGCAGCCCGTACCTGGACGACGACACCGTCTTCGGGGTCAAGCAGAGCCTGATCCGCGACGTGCAGACCGTCGACGGCGATCCGGGCCTGCTCATCGAGTTCGACATCATGCTGTCGTGAGCAGGTTCGCCGTCGCCGGGCTGCCGGCCCGGATGGTGTTCGGCGCCGGCAGCATCGAGAGACTGCCGGACGAGATCGAGCGGCTCGGTGCCGGCTAAGTCGTGGTGATCTCCACGCCCGGGCAGCGGCCGCTCGCCGAGGCGGTGGCCGCCCGGCTGGGGCCGCGGGCTCTGGCCGTCCACCCGCACGCCGTCATGCATGTGCCGGTTGCGGTCGCCGTCGCCGCGTACGTCCAGGAAGCCGGTGCCGATGCGCGCCTGACCGTGGGCGGCGGCTCGGCCACCCACCGGGGTCATCTCCGAGCCGGTGACCCGGCGGTCGCCGCCCGGCTGCGGAGCGCCCACGTCGAGTTCTGACGTAGCGTGGCGCGGGTGAACGCCGCCCGCGCCACGCCCCGCGTCGTCCTGGTCGGCTGCGGCGCGATGGGGGAGTTGGTCGCGCGTCTGGTGTACGCCCGGGCCGGCGCCCCGGCCCGGGTGGTGGCCGCGGTGGACGCGCGGCCGGACCGGGCGACCGTGGTGGGCGAGTTGCTGGGCGTCCCGTCGTTCGGCTCGCTGGCCGCCGCGCTGGCCGCCGCCGACGCCGACGCGGTCGACATCCGGCTGCCGCACGACGGGCACGCCGCCGCCCTGCTCGAGGCGCTCGCCGCCGGGCGGCCCGCGATCGTCGAGAAACCGCTGGCCACCACCGCCGCCGACGGGCAGGCCATGGTCGACGCGGCCGCGCGCAGCGGAACGGTCGTCGCGGTGGCCGAGAACTACCCGCACCTGCGGTCGGTCCGGGCCGCGGCGTCCGCCATCGCCGCCGGGCGCATCGGTGACCTGGTCGCGGTGCGCACCACCCGGGCGTACGAGCTCGGCGGGGTCTGGGTGCGGGACGGCTGGCGTCGCGGCGGGGGTGGCGCCGCCGGGATCCTGCTCGACCAGGGCACCCACCACACCAGTCTGCTGCGCCGGCTGGCCGGCGAGGTCGTCGCCGTGTCGGCGTCACCCGGACGGTCGGTGATTGACACCGTCGGGCTGACGCTGCGGTTCGCGTCCGGCGTCGTCGGGCAGTCGCTCTACACGTGGACCACGCCGCCCACCGCGGTGGAGACCGAGGCCGTCGCGTACGGCACCGCCGGGCGGATCGAGATCGGCGTCGCCTACGACTCCGCCGAGGGGTCGGCCGTGCTGATCACCCCGGGCGCTCCGCCGGAGCCGCTGGTCACCGGCGAGTACTACTACGACAGCCACCACGCCATCGTCGCCGACTTCGCCGC
The DNA here is from genome assembly GCA_964236515.1 of uncultured Actinoplanes sp. Taxonomy (GTDB): domain Bacteria; phylum Actinomycetota; class Actinomycetes; order Mycobacteriales; family Micromonosporaceae; genus Actinoplanes. Next base: position 79,811 of record CAXSDA010000017.1, on the reverse strand, counting down.
CGCGGTGACCGAGGGCCGGCCGCCGGTGGTCGGGGTGACCGACGCGCTCGCCGACCTCCACGTGGTGCTGGCCGCCGCCGATTCTCTCGCCGGCGGCGGCCGGGAGATCACTTCTGGTCGAGGAAGTTCAGCGTGACCGTGGCGAACAGCGGCGACCTGAACACGCTGTAGTGGGTCAGGCCGGGCAGGATGGCCAGCATCGACTGGCCGACCTTGTCGAGCAACCGCGGGAACACCTCCGGCCGTCGGCCGTACGGCCGTGGCCCGGCAGGTCGACCAGGATGATCCGGTGGTTGGCGGCGAACGCGCCGATGATCGGGCCGGACATCTCGCCGGCGCCGAGGCCGCCGTGCAGCAGGACGCCCGGAAACTCATCGCTCGTCCGCCGGAACCTTCCGGCCGGTTTTCAGACCGGCCGCCGCGGCCGCCGCCTGGGCCTCGGCCAGCACCACGCGGGCCGCCCGGCCGGTGTCCCGAGCCAGCGCGGCCACGTCGTCGAACTCCGGCATGACCTGCACGATCACGCCGTCCGCACTGCCCACCTTGACCGCCACCGTGCCGCCGCCCACCGCGACCGGCACGAACATCCGGTCCAGTGCGACCTTGGTCCGCGGCGACTCGCGGACGCCGAGCGTACTAGTCTCGGCGAAGATCCGGGTGCGCAGCGCGGCGGTGCGGTCCGGCGGGCAGAGCACCGTGAGCGTGTGCGCCGGCCGGCCCTTCTTCATCAGGATCGGCACCAGCCAGGCGTCGGAGGCGCCCGCGTCCAGCAGCCCGGTCAGCACGCCCGGCCACAGTCGCGGGTCGAGGTCGTCGACGTTGGCCTCCAGCACGACCGCCGGTTCCACCCGGTCACCGGCCGGGGCGCCGAGCAGGACCCGGACCACGTTCGGGCGGCCCGGCGTGTCCCGGCCGCCGGCGCCGACCCCGACCGCGTCGACCGTCATCGCCGGCAGGTCCTCGTCGGTGGCGGCCAGCGTGCGCAGCAGCGCCAGCCCGGTCGGGGTGGCCAGCTCGCCGTCGCCGCCGGCCCGCACCCGCCACCCCCGGGCCAGCTCGGCGACCGCCGGGGCGGGCACCGGCAGCTCGCCGTGCGCGGTCCGGACCCGGCCCGAGCCGAGCGCGACCTCGCCCGCGGACACGCCGGTCACGCCCAGGTCGTCCAGGGCGGCGCAGACGCCGACCACGTCGGCGATCGAGTCGAGCGCGCCGACCTCGTGGAAGTGGACGTCGCCGGGGTCGATGCCGTGCACCCGGCCCTCGGCCTCGGCCAGCCGGGTGAACACGGCCAGGGGCTTGCCGGTGAGCCGGTCGCGCAGATCGCGCCACGTCCGGTGGGGCGGGTTGTCGACCAGCGGCACCACGTCGGCGTGCAGCGCCCGAAGTCCGGCCCGCTGCACCGGCGAAGCGGTCAGCCGGACCGAACCCGGGATCACCGCGTCCACCGCCGCCTGGGCCGCGTTCAGCGACGCCCCGGCGTCGACCAGCGCGCCCAGCAGCATGTTGCCGGCCACCCCGGCCGACGCGTCGATCCACAGATGGGTCACGGCGCGGCGATCTGGGCGGCCAGGTGACCAGCGCCGTACCCGTTGTCGATGTTCACCACGGCCACCCCGGGCGCGCAGGAGTTGAGCATGGCCAGCAGCGGCGCCAGCCCGCCGAACGCGGCGCCGTAGCCGACCGAGGTCGGCAACGCCACCACCGGCGCGGCGATCAGCCCGGCGACCACGCTCGGCAGCGCGCCGTCCATCCCGGCGGCGACCACCACCACCCGCGCCGCCCGCAGTTCGTCCAGATGGGACAGGATCCGGTGCAGCCCGGCCACGCCCACGTCGACGATCAGCTCGGCCGACCGGCCCAGGTAACGCGCGGTCAGCAGGGCCTCCCGGGCGGCGCGCAGGTCGGAGGTGCCCGCGGCCACCACCAGCACCGGGCCGCCGACCGGCGACGGCACCGCCGGCGGCCACGCCAGCAGCCCGGCCTCGGTGTCTCCGAACGCGTCCGGCAGCTCGCTCAGGATCGCCTTGGCGTGGTCGTCCGACGCCCGGGTGAACAGGGTGACCACGTCCGGCCGGGCGCGCACCGCGGCGGCGATCCCGGCCACCTGCGACGGAGTCTTGCCGGCGCAGTACACCGCCTCGGGGTAGCCGCGCCGGGCCGAGCGCTCGAGGTCGAGGTCGAAGTCAGTCACGCGCCGACACCTGCAGCAGCGGCAGCGTGAACGCGCCGGACTGGATACCGGCCAGGTCGAGGGTGACGAACCGGAACCCGGCCGCGACCACCGCCGCCCGTACCCGGTCCCGCAGGTCCGGCGACACCGCGCGGACCAGGTCGTCCGGGGTCAGCTCGATCCGGGCGACCTCCCCGTGGTGGCGCACCCGGAGGTCGCCCAACCCGAGTTCCCGCAATCCGGCCTCGGCCCGCTCGATCTGGGCCAGCTTCTCCGGTTCGACGACCTGGAAGTGCGGGATCCGGGAGGCCAGGCAGGGGGCGGCCGGCTTGTCCGCGGACGGCAGCCCGTACTCGCGGGCGATGGCCCTTACGGCCGCCTTGTCCAGACCGAGGTCGGCCAGCGGGCGCAGCACGCGGTGTTTCGTCGCGGCCTGGCTGCCGGGCCGGTCCGGGCGGCGGGCGTCGTCGGCGTTCTCCCCGTACGCCACGGCGTCCAGCCGGTACGCGTCCACCACCTCGTCCGCGATCCGGGTGAACAGCTCGTCCTTGCAGTGGAAGCACCGGTCCGGCCCGTTCGCGCGGTACTCCGGCCGGTCGCCCTCGTGCGTCTCCACCTCGGCCACCGCCACCCCGATGTGCCGGGCGACGACGTGGGCCTCGTCCCGTTCGGCGGCGGCCAGACTGGGCGAGACGCCGAGGATGGCCACCACCCGGTCCGCGCCCAGCGCCCGGGCGGCCAGCGCGGCCAGCACCGACGAGTCCACCCCGCCGGAGAACGCCACCCCCAGCCGGTCGACGCCGGTCAGCAGTTCCCGGGTCCGTACGACGATGTCAGTCATGGATCCTCCCGATCACTGACGGTACGTCGAGAGGAAGCGGGCCAGCCGGTCGGTGGCGTCGTCCAGCACCTCGACCGGCGCCAGGAACACGATCCGCAGGTGGTCCGGGGTGGGCAGGTTGAAGCCGGTGCCGTGGGACAGCAGCAGCAACTGGTCCTCCAGCAGATCGATGATCAGCTTCTGGTCGTCGCGGATCTTGTGCACGTCCGGGTCCAACCGGGCGAACAGGTACAGCGCGCCCTTCGGCTTCACGCAGTCCACGCCGGGGATGGCGGTCAGCTTGCGCCAGGCGTGGTCACGCTGCTCGACCAACCGGCCGCCGGGCCGGATCAGCTCGGTGATGCTCTGGTAGCCGCCGAGCGCGGTCTGCACCGCGTGCTGGGCCGGCACGTTCGGGCACAGCCGCATGTTGGCCAGCAGCTGCAGCCCTTCGAGGTATTCGTCGGAGTGGCTGTGCGGGCCGCTGATGGCCAGCCAGCCGGACCGGAAGCCCGCCGCCCGGTACGTCTTGGACAGGCCGCCCATGGTCAGCACCATCAGGTCGGGGGCGAGGGCGGCGGCGCACTCGTGCCGGGCGTCGCCGTACAGGATCTTGTCGTAGATCTCGTCGGACAGAACCAGCAGTCCGTGCGTACGGGCGAGGTCCAGCAGGCCGAGGAGCACCTCGCGCGAGTAGACCGCCCCGGTCGGATTGTTCGGGTTGATGATCACGATGGCCCGGGTGCTGGGTGTGATCGACGCGGCCACGTGCTCCAGGTCCGGCTGCCAGTCCTGCGACTCGTCGCAGCGGTAGTGCACCGGCCGGCCGCCGCACAACGTCACCGCGCCCGTCCACAGCGGGTAGTCCGGGCTCGGCACCAGCACCTCGTCGCCGGTGTTGAGCAGCGCCTGCAGCGACATCACGATCAGCTCGGAGACGCCGTTGCCGAGGAACACGTCGTCCGGCTGCACGTCCCGGACGCCCAGGTTCTGGTAGTACTGCGCGACCGCCACCCGGGCCGAGTAGATGCCCCGGGCGTCGCTGTAGCCCTGCGCCGCCTCCAGGTTGTGCACCACGTCGGCCATGATCGGTTCGGGGGCGTTCAGCCCCCACGGCGCCGGGTTGCCGAGGTTGAGTTTGAGGATCCGGTTGCCGGCGGCCTCGAGCTCCTGGGCGCGGCGCAGCACCGGACCGCGGATGTCGTATCGGACGTTCTTCAGCCTGCTCGCCTGGGCCACCATGCCACCCACCCTAATTTCGGCACGCGACGAACATCCACGCGGCCACTAAGTTGAGGGGCGTGGAGTTCGACCGGTCGGACTGGCTCTTCGTCCGGCACACCGAACGGATGCGGCGGGCGCTGCGCGAGTGCGGCCTGCCGGTCGCCGGGCTGTCCGCGGCCACCGCGCCCGCCGAGGCCGCGTTCGACGGGCTGGAACAGACCGGCGGCGACGTCGTGGTCACGGTGTCCATCCGGTACGGCGACCCGTCCGCGGTGTTCGCCGTCGTCCGCACCTCCCGCGCGGCCGTCCCGCTGCGTGAGCTGATCGAGCCGTACGTCCCCGGCGCCGCGTCGTCGCTGGTCTGGTCCGAGGGTGACGCCACCGTCCTGCTCGACGGCCGGCCGATCCCGGCCCGCATCGTCCGGGCGGGTGAACACTGGTGGGCGGTCCGCTGCACCCACGGCGACGTGACGATCAGCGTGGCCGGCCACGGCTGGCATCCGGCGCTGGTCGCTCTCGACACCCGGGCCGACATCGACGGGCTGCTCGACGCCTGGCGCCCGCCGTCGCCGGTTGTTTCCCACGCGCCCGCGGCGCCGGCCGGTGAGCCGCACCGGCTGCTGGTGACGGCCGCCCTCGAGGCGGCCGAGGACCGGCGGCGGGGTACGCCCGGCGGAGGCCTGCCCGCGCACTGGGCGGCGTTGTGGCGGGCCGCGGTGGCCCGCCAGGCGTACCTGGCCGACCAGAGGGAACCCGAGGCCGACCTGGCCGTACGGGCGCTGGTCGACCAGCTGACCGAGCTGCACGGTGGGGCGGAGTGGTTCCGCGACGATCCCCGGCGGCGCGAGCGGGCCATCACCGAGTCCCTGCTGTACGCGACCCGCCTCACCGACGCCGTCAGCAGCCGCCCGGCCCAGGACGCCTGGTCCTCCGGCTCCCGCCGCCGCTGGCTGCACGAATGGGCCGTCTGGGCCTCCTCGACCTAAGGCCGGCAATGAGGTTCCGCTCCATCGGGCAGAACCCGAACCACGCTGAACGCCAGCGTCCGGCAAGGTCCCGTCGATCGCGCCGGCGGGCCGCGGGCACCGAGACGTCGTGCGCGGCCAGCGGCACCTCCCACCGGCTCTTGCGCCATCGGGAGACCCGGGCGTTCAGCGCCGTCCGGACCACCCGGGCCGCGGGCGCCGGATGGCGGCCGACCGTGCCCAGGCCGCGAAGGCCCGCGCGAAGCCCTCCGCCGCCAGGTCCTCGGCCAGCCCCGATCACCGATGACGGCCACCAGCGTCCGCAGGCAGTCGTCCCGGCTGGCCGGGGACCGTCCCGCCTTCACCGCGTGCGGGGCGAATGTCAGGCCGAGGCGAGCGCGGCCAGGTCGTCGGCGGACAGCGTCGCGCCGCTTGCCGACACAGTGAACCAGAAGACGCTGCCGCCGCCGGGGTTGGCGGTGGCGCCGATCTCTCCGCCGTGGCGGGCGATGATGCGCTGGGCCAGGCCGAGACCGAGGCCGGTGCCGGGGTAGCCCTCGGCCGACGGCGCGCGGTGGAACGGCTGGAAGATCTGCGCGTACTGCTCGCCGGGCACGCCGATGCCGCGGTCGGCGACCTCGAATCGGTACCAGCCGCCGGGCAGCGGAGCCGCCGACACGGTGACGCGGGCCGGGGTGCCGGGCCGGACGTACTTCACGGCGTTGCCGATCAGCTGGTCCAGCACCGTGCGCAACCCCTCCGCGTCCGCGGTGACCACCGGCAGGTCGCCGACGTCGACGGACGGGCGGTCGGCCGCGGTCAGCGCGGCCGTCGCGGCCACGTCCAGGGCCACCAGGTGCGCGTCCACCGGCTCGAGTTTGAGCGAAGCCTCGCCGGCGGCGCTGTACGCCACCAGTTCGTCGACCACCCGCAGCATCCGGCCCGTGCTGCGGCCGATCCGCTCCAGGAAGCCGCGGGCGGCCGGGTCGAGCTGCGGCGCCACGTCCTCCAGCAGCAGGTCGGTGTAGCCGGCGATGGTGTGCAGGGGAGCGTGCAGGTTCTCGCCGGCCGCGGCGGCGAAGCCGGCCAGCTCGGCCTCCCGGTCGCGCAGCGCCTGCTGCGCCCGGTCGCGTTCGGCGGCGGCGGTGCGGAACGCGCGCCGGGACCGCAGGCGGGCGGCGTCCAGGCCGAGGACGACGGCGGCCAGCAGCACGCTGAGCGCGACGGTCAGGCCCATCACCAGGGCCGGCGCGAGCCGCCGGGCGGTGTCCAGCAGCGGCGTGGTCGGGCGGACCCGGATCTCCCAGGCGTGCCCGGCCAGCGCCACGTCGAGGCGGCCGGCGTCGCCGTAACCGTCGCCGCCGGCTGCCCACCCGGCGACCTCGCGGCTGACGCCGTCGGGCGTGGTCTCGACCAGCGTGGCGGCCACACCGGTGACCCCGGCGCCCTGCAGCGAGGTCTCCAGCAGGTCGTACGCGCGGACGCTGATCACGACCCAGCCCAGGAACGCGTCGTCGTGCACCGGGGCGACCAGTTCGAAGCCGGCCGGGCGGTGCGCGGGCGGCAGCGCGGCGTCGGCCGGCAGCACGTGGGCGGGGGTGGCGATCAGCCGGCCGGTGGCCTGGGACACCTCGAGGGCGCGGTTCAGCTCCGGCTCCGGCTGCGGCACGGGCATGCCGCCGTCGACCGCGCGGGCGGCGACGACCGTACGGCCGGGGGACAGCACCAGCACCTGCTGCTCGCCGGGCAGACGCTCGCTCGCGATCCGCCCCACGGTGGTGTTCAGCGCCCCGGACGGCGACGCGGCCGCGGCGGCCAGGTCGTGCATGGTGTCGGCGTAGTGCTGGAAGGTGGCGTCCAGGGCGTTGCGGACCTGAGCGGTCCGCAGCGCCCGCGCGTCCGCGGCGGCGGCGTGCCCGGCGGCGGCCAGCCCGGCCGCGGCGGCGGCGCCGCTGCCCAGCCCGAGGGCCAGCACGGCCGCCGCGATGGCGATGCCGCGCCGGCTCACCGCGCCGACTCCCCGGATGGTCACGACGCCATTATCGGCCGCCGGTGGGGGTGGCTTGAGCTATGCGTACGGGCACAACGGGTTTGCTACCGAGTGCCCGGTCACCAACGCTCATAACGGATATATTGGGCAGGTCGACGGAGGATCGGGGGGACGATGAGCACAGTTCTGCTCGTCGAGGACGATCCGGACATCCGGCACCTGGTGGCCTACAAGCTGACGACGAGCGGACTGACCGTGGTCGAGGCCGCCGACGGGTTCGCCGCGCTCGACCTGGCCCGCCGGCACCCGCCCCACCTGGTCCTGCTGGACGTACACATGCCCCGGATGTCCGGCCTCGCCGTGTGCCGGGAACTGCGGGAGAACCCCGGCACCGAGCGGGTGCCGATCATCATGCTGACCGCCCGGGCCCGGGCCGAGGACGTCGAGAAGGCCTACGCGGCCGGTGCCACCGACTACGTGACCAAGCCGTTCAGCCCTCGCGCGCTGCAGCTGCGGGTCGAGTCGGCGCTGCAGAGAGTGGGCTCCTGATGCTGCGCGTCTTCACCATCACCATCGCCGTGCTGGCGGCGATCGTGACGCTCACCGGGGCGAGCATCGTGACCGCCCGGATCGCCCGCAAGGTCCGGCTGAGCAGGCGGACCGCGCTGGCCGCCGGTCCACGGCGGGCGCTGCTGTCCTTCGTCGCCGACAACGGCGAGGAGGGCAGCCACGACCTGGTGGCCATCCCGGACGACGCGTGGAAGGCGGCCGAGCCGGGCGCCTTGAGCTTGCTCGGCAAGCTGCGCGGCGAGGCCCACGAGGCGCTGGTGTCGGTGTTCCTGCGTCGCGGGACCGCCCGTCAGGCGTTGCGCGACCTGGGCGCGCGCAGCCCGGTCAAGCGCGCCCGGGCGGCCCAGGTGCTCGGCGACCTGGAGCTCAAGCAGGCCGTCCCGCAGCTGTGCCAACTGCTCACCGACCGCAACTCCGAGGTCCGCGTGGTGGCGGTCCGGGCGCTCGGCCGGATCGGTGACCCGGCCGCCGCCTGGCGGCTGATCGCCAGTCTGGACCAGGCCGACCCGGTCCCGTCCCTGCTGGCCACGCACACCCTGCTGCAACTCGGGCCGGACGCCGAGGTCACCCTCTCGGCCGCGCTCGATCACCCCCAGGCCCGGGTACGCGCGGTCTGCCTGGACGCCCTCGGACTGCTCGGCGCGGCCGGTTCGGTGGCGCGGGTGGCCCGGGTGCTGCGTGAGGACACCGTGCTCGACGTCCGCGTGGCCGCCGCCGTGAACCTGGGCAAGCTCGGCGTCCGGGCCGCTCTCGACCCGCTGGTCGGCGCGCTGAACCCGGCCCGCCCGGCGCCGCTGCGGGCGGCCGCCGCCCGCGCGCTGGGCGAACTCGGCGCCCCGAGCGCCGTACCGGCCCTGGTGGCCCTGCTCGGCGACGAGGAGTACCGGGTGGCGCACGAGGCCGGGCACGCGCTGCGCCGGCTCGGCCGGACCGGCCTGCAGGCGCTACGGGCCTGCGTGGACAACGAGCGGGCCGAGATGGCGGCGGCCGGCGTCGGGTCGCACGCCCGCCCGTCGACCGCGGCCGCGCACGCCCGCGAGGCGCTGGCCCAGGCCGAGCTGGCCGCGCCGGCGCCCGGATCGGCCGCGCCGGGGCCCGGATCGGCCGCGCCGGGACCTGGATCGGCGAGCTCGGCCAGCTCGGCCACCAGTATCAGCGCAGGCGTCGCGCGATGATCGTCCGGGAGATCCTGCGCGTCGCCGACTGGGCGATCTTCGCCTACTTCGTGGCGCTGAACAGCAGCTACCTGATCCTCATCACGCTGGCCGGGCTGGAATTCGGCCGGCACCTGCGCCGGATCCCGTTCGCCGGCGCCGACGACATGTTCCGCAGCCCGCTGACCCTGCCGGTGTCGCTGATCGTGCCGGCCTTCAACGAGGGCCCCGGGATCGTCGCCGCAGTGCAGGCGATGACCGCGCTGCGCTACCCCCGGTACGAGGTCATCGTGGTCGACGACGGGTCGTCGGACGACACCTTCGACCGGCTCCGCGCGCAGTTCGACCTGGTCGAGGTGCCGAGGGTGGTGCCGTCCGAGGTGCCCTTCCGCGGCCAGGTGCTGTCGGTGCACGTGGCCCGGGGCAACCCGGAGGCGCTGACCGTCGTGCGCAAGACCAACGGCGGCAAGTCGGATGCGCTCAACGTCGGCATCAACCTGGCCCAGCACCCGCTGATCTGCATGGTCGACGCCGACTCGGTGCTGGACCCGGACGCGCTGCTGTCGGTGGCCAAGCCGTTCGGCGACGACCCGCTGCGGGTCGCCGCGTGTGGCGGCGTGGTCCGGATCGCCAACGGCTGCAGGGTGATCGGTGGCCGTGTGGTCGACGTCCGGATGCCCCGCCAGTGGCTGGTCCGCACCCAGGTGGTCGAGTACCTGCGGGCCTTCCTGATGGGCCGTACGGGCTGGTCCAGGCTCGGCGGGCTGGTGGTCATCTCCGGGGCGTTCGGCATCTTCCGCCGCGACCTGGTGGTGCAGATCGGCGGGATGGCCCACGACACCATCGGCGAGGACGCCGAGCTGGTCGTCCGGCTGCACCACCACCTGCGCGAGCGCCGCGAGGACTACCGGGTCATCTTCGTGGCCGAGCCGGTCAGCTGGAGCGAGGCGCCGACCCGGCTGAAGGTGCTGGGCCGCCAGCGGCGCCGCTGGCACCGCGGCATCGCCGAGATCCTGAGCAAGCACCGCGGGATGATCGGCAAACCGCGGTACGGCCGGATCGGGCTCGTCGCGTTGCCCTACTACGTGGTGTTCGAGCTGCTTGCGCCGTTCATCGAGCTGGCCGCCCTGGTACTGCTGCCGCTCGGGTTGTGGCAGGACGCCGTCGACTGGAACTTCGCCTGGCGGTTCGCGCTGGTCGCGTACGGCTACGGGCTGTTGATCAGTTTGATCGCGCTGTTCATCGAGGAGGTCTCCTTCCACCGCTACCCGCGCTGGTCGGACCTTCTCCGCGGGGTGCTGGCGGCGATCCTGGAGAACTTCGGCTACCGGCAGATCCTGGCCGCGTGGCAGGTGACCGGCGCGGCGTCGGCGTGGCACGGGCGGCAGGCGGTGTGGGGCACCATGCACCGCGAGGGCTTCGACACCCACGACCTCGACGCGCCGCCCCTGGAACCGGTTAACCGCGGGTGAACAATGGGTGTGAGCCGTCGATGGTGTGGCCCGGGTCCTCTACCTTGACGGCGTGACCGCAGTCCTCGAGGCCACCCGGAACGTCACCCGGCGGGAAACGCCGGCCCGCCTGCGACTGTGGACCGCCGCCGTGATCGCGGCCGCCGCGGCTGTGCTTCTGGCCACCAGCCTGCTGATGGCCCGCGTGCAGGACCAGGCCCGGGTGATCGGGGACCAGGCCGCCCCGCAGGCCGCGACCGCGTCCGATCTCTACTTCGCGCTCAGCGACCTGGACGCCCAGGTGGCCCGGATGGTGCTGATCGACAATGCCGATTCGCTGGCCGCGAGCCAGATCGACGCGCTCGCGGCGTACCGGGAACGCAGCGATCAGGTCGACGCCGATCTGCAGCGGCTGATGGCGGGCGCGGACACCGCCGCCGACCGGGCCACCGCGTTGCGGATCCTCGGCCATCTCGGCGACTACCGCGAGTGGGCCTGGCAGGCGATGACGGCCGAATCGCAGCTCCCGCCGGCCGCGCCGGGCAAGTTGCCGCCGGCCGCGCTCGGCTACTACACCCAGGCCACCAACGCGCTGCACGTCGACCTGCTGCCGGCCGCCCAGCGCCTGCGCGACTCCAGCCGGCAGCGGCTCGACGACGCGTACACGGCGCAGCTGATCACCGAGGTCGCCGGGGTGGCGCTGACGGTGCTGCTCGGCGGCGCCCTGCTGGTGCTGCTGGTGGTCCTGCAGAGCTGGCTGGTCCGGCGGTTCCGGCGGGTGCTCAATCCGGCGCTGCTGACCGCGACCGTGCTGACGGCGGTGGTGACGCTGGGCGCGTGCTTCGTGTTCCTGTCCGAGGGCGAGCAACTGAGGTCGGCGCGGTCCGGCAGCCTGCTGCCGTACCTGGCGCTGTCGCACGCGCAGGCGGTCAGCTACGACGCCGCCGCCGACACCAGCCGGTACCTGATCAGCGGCAACCTTCCGTACTACAGACAGGACTTCGCGCGGAAGTCGGGCTGCCTCGCCGACGGCGCCGGCTGCGGACCCGAGGGCGGCGGCCTCTCCGACGTGTCCGGCGACCGGCAGGTACGCGACCGGTGGATGGCGTACGAGCGCGACCACGCGAAGATCGTGGCGCTGGCCGACAACGGGAAGGCGGCCGCCGCGATCGACTCGCTGACCGGCATCCAGCGCGGCGACGCCTCGTTCGACTTCTCCTACTACGACGACGCGGTGAGCCGGATTTCGGCCGGCCGCAAACAGTCCTTCGACGATGCGGTGGCGTCCGCCGACCACCGGCTGCGCGGCTGGACGGTCATTCCGATCGTCGCCATGGCCCTGGTGATGGCGCTGGCCGTGCTGGGCGTCCGCCGCCGGCTGGGGGAGTACCGATGAGACCCCTGCGGTACGCCGTGGGCCTCGCGTTCCTGGCCACCGTGGCGGCGTGCGGCGTCACCCCGTCCCCCGCCGCCGCGCCGGCCGTCCCGTGCGGGTCCGGTTCGATCGCCGGGCAGGGCTCGTCGGCGCAGGCCGGCGCCGTGAACAGCTGGATCCGGGCGTACCAGATCGACTGTCCGAAGGCGACGGTGGCCTACGACTCGACCGGTTCCGGGGCCGGCCGGGCCGCGTTCATCGCCGGCACCGGCGACTTCGCCGGCACCGACTCCCCGCTGTCGGTGACCGAGCAGGCCCAGGCGAACGCCCGCTGCGGCGGCCCGGCCATCCACCTGCCAATGGCGGCCGGCCCGGTGGCCCTGGCCTACACCGTGGCCGGCGTCGGTGACCTGCACCTGCGCCCGGCGACCATCGCCCGGATCTTCGCCGGCCAGGTCACCGCCTGGAACGACCCGGCGATCGCGGCCGACAATCCGGGCGTCCCGCTGCCGTCCACCGCGATCGTCACCGTGCACCGGTCGGACAGCTCCGGCACCACCGACAACCTGCAGAAGTTCCTGGCCGCGACGGCCGGGGCGGACTGGGCGTACGGGACCGGGGGTGTCTGGGCGGCACCCGGCGGCCGGGCCGAGAAGGGTAGCAACGGGGTGTCCGCGACGATCGCCGGAACCGACGGGGCGATCGGGTACGTGGAGTGGTCCTACGCCCGCTTCCACAACTTGCACACCGCGTCGGTGGCCAACGGGGCGGACCAGTTCGTGCCGCTGACCGCGGACGCGGCGGCCACCGCCGTGGCCGGGGCCCGACCGGCCGGCGCCGGCCAGGATCTGCAACTGGCGCTGGACTTCACGACCTCGGCGTCCGGGGCGTACCCGCTGGTCCTGGTGACCTACGAGGTGGTCTGCGCCAAGGGCGCCCCGGCGCTGCTCAAGAGCTTCCTGACGTACGCCGTGAGCGACGCCGGCCAGGCCGCGGCCGGCCGCCTCGGTTACGCCCCGCTCCCGGATGCGCTGCGCGCGCGGGTGACGACCACGCTGGCCGGACTCGGTTAGACCGCGGCCGGCACGGTGGCCAGCAGGGCACGCGTCTCGGCGACCACCCGGTCCTGGAACGCGGGGTCACCGACCTCGGTGGACGCGCGCATCGGCCGGCCCTTCTCGTCGTAGTAGACGCCGGTGCCGGTGGATCCGGTCAGAACGGTGGTGATCATGCGGGCCGCGATCCTCGGGTTGCTCCAGTACTTGATCAGCGGAGCGATCGGAGACAGCACGTACTTCGAAAGCAGGCGTAGCCCGAGGCCGGCGTCGCGGCCGAGGTCGGAGCCGGGGCTGAAACCCGGTTCGACGGCGTTGAAGCGCAGCCGCGGCGTCTCGCGGGCGAAGGCCAGCACGGTGGCGAGGTTGCCCTGCTTCGAGGTGGCGTACGCGTCCCCGCCCGGCAGCTTCGAACCGCCCGGTGCCCATTCGCCGCGGGCGCTCGCCTCGGCTGAGACATAGCGGCCGCCGCGGAAACCGGCCACCACCGCGGGCCGGCGGTCCGGGTCCTCGACGGCCGAGACGATGAAGACCACGTTCGCGCCGTCGGGCAGGTGCGGGACGAGCGCCTCGGTGAGGGCGAACGGTCCGAGGTGGTTGGTCGCGTACGTGCCGTCCCAGCCCTGCGCCGACGGGAACGGGCGCATCGCCATGATGCCGGCGTTGTTCAGCAGGCCGGCGATCGGCAGTCCGAGCGCGACGATCTCGGCGGCCGCGCGGCGGGCGCTGGTGACGTCGGACAGATCGGCCACCACCGCCACGGCCCGGCCGCCCCGGGCCTGGATGTCCCTCTCGACGTCGGCGAGCTTGTCGCGGTTGCGGCCGACCAGCACGACCGTGCCGTGCCGGGCCAGTTCCAGGGCGGTGCGGCGGCCGATGCCGGCCGTCGGCCCGGTGATGATCCACGCGTTGTCTGTCATGTCCGCTCCTCGGATGGGGTGGCGACGATCCGCCACATCGCGTCGAATGCAAGCTCCCGGTTCTTCTCGGTGCCGGCCGGGTCGCGGATGATCATGTCGATGGTGGTCTCGGCGATCGCGGTCATCAGCGCCAGGACGAGACTCAGGGGCGCGTCCCGCATCGGGCCGCCCGCCCGGCTGCGTTCCAGCAGCTCGGCGACGCCGGCGAACGCGGCGCTCGCGACCCGGTGGCTCTCGGCGGTGATCTCGTCCGACACGTCGAGCTGGGCGAGCGTCCGCCGCTTCGCCGGGAAGGTGGTGGCCCAGCCGAGCCACTGGTTCCACATGTGCCGGACCTGCTCGCGCGAGTCGCCCGCGGGCGGCAACCGGTCGACCGCGGCCGCGCCCATCTCGGTCTTGAGGGCGAGGTACAGCTCGTTCAGGAGCGTGCTCTTGGTGTCGAAGTAGAGGAACAACGACCCGTTCGACACCCCCGCCTCTTTAGCGATCGCCGCCGTCGCTGCCCCCAGCCCCTGAACCGCGATGACGCGCGTAGCCGCCGTCAGAATCGCGTCCCGGCGGTCCGCACTCCTCGGTCTCGGCATACGGTGACCTTATAAGAGAGTGTCTAGTCAGTCAACATGCGAGGCCGGGTTGACCGACTCGGTAGGATGAAAGTATGACCGTCAAGATCAGCGTCAGCGTGCCCAACGACGTGGCCACCTATCTGCAAAGCCAGGAGAATGTCTCGGCCGCGGTCACAGACGCGGTACGCCGGATGCTGCCCGAAGCGCGACGAGCCCGGCAGCGGACGGCCGCCCGGGCGTACGGCGAATACCTGCGAGGGCGGATCCCGCAGGAGACCGCAGAAGACCGCGCGTCGATCGAGAACAGCAACGACATCGCGTTGCGCGACGCGGAGTGGTGAGGCGCGGGCAGGTCTGGACCCTGCTTCGGGGAAGCAGCCGGCACCGCGTTCTGATCATCAGCAACGACGAATACAACGGCGTCGACGAACTCGCGGTCTGGGGTATGGCGGTGGTTCGGGACGTGCCCCTCCGCAATCACCTGACCGTACGTCTCGACAACGCGGATCCCCTCGCGGGTGCGTTCGTCCGGATTCACAGCGTGGTCCAGATCCTCGACCGGAGCGCTCTGCGCGACGACCACGGGTTCGTCTCACACGCCACCATGGCGGCGGTGGAGACGGCACTGCGCGAGTTCCTGGAGTTGCCGTAGCGATGCGGCCGGAGGCGGGGGAACTGGCGCACGTGCGGTGGCTGGGCGGAGGCAGCGGGGGCGGGAAGTCGACCATCGCCCGGCGGCTGGCGGCCCGGTACGGGCTGCGGCTCTACGACACCGACGCCGTGATGGGCGAGCACGCCGCCCGGACCACCGCGGCCGACAGTCCCCGGCTGCACGAGTTCCTGTCGATGACCATGGACGAGCGGTGGGCCACCCGGTCACCGGTGGAGATGCTGGAGACCTTCCACTGGTACGCCGGGGAGGGCTTCGAGCTGATCGTCGACGACCTGCTGGCCCTCCCGCGGGATCGGATCGTGCTGGCGGAGGGGTTCCGGTTGCTGCCGGGGCGGGTGAAGCCGCTGCTGACCGGCCCGCGGCCGGCGGTGTGGCTGCTGCCGTCAGCCGAGTTCCGCCGGGCCGCGCTGACCAGCCGCGGCGGCCTGTGGACGATCGCCGGGCGGACCACCGATCCCCAACGGGCGCTGGACAACCTGCTCACCCGGGACGATCTCTTCACCGCCCGGCTGGCCGCCGAGACCGCCGCGCTGGACCTGCCCGCGATCGCCGTACGCCCGGGTCGTACCGAAGATCAGCTCGAAGCCGACGTGGCGGCCGCACTCGAGTTGAGCTGACGCACGGCCCGGGGCAGCGTGAACCAGAACCGGCTGCCGCCACCCGGGTTCGCCGCCACTCCGACGTCGCCGCCGTGCCGTTCCACGATCCGCTGCACGATGGCGAGGCCCAGCCCGGTGCCCGGGTAGCCGGCACTGCCGCCGGCCCGGTGGAACGCGGTGAACACCGACTCCCGCTGCTCCTCGGGGATGCCGATGCCGTGGTCGACCACGTCGATCCGCCACTCGGCCGGCCCGAGTTCGCTGCCGGTGATCCGGACGTACGGGTCGTCGCCGTACCGGGTGTACTTCAACGCGTTGCCGATCAGGTTGTCCAGCACCTGCCGCAGCAGGGTCGGGTCGCCCTGCACCGCGGGCAGCCGGTCCACCACGACGGTCGGCTCGACCGAGTCGCCGACCCGTTCGGCCAGCACGTCGTCGACGAGTTTGCGCAGGTCGACCTGGGTGGTGTGCAGTTCCCGGTTGTCCGCGGTGGCGTAGTCGAGCAGGTTGTCGATCAGCGACCCCATCCGCTCGGCCCCGCCGTACAGCCGGTCCAGGAAGTCGCGGTGCACCGGCTCCAGCCGCGGCGCCGCCTCCTCGCGCAGGAAGTCCGCGTACCCGGTGATCCGGGCCAGCGGGCTGCGCAGGTCATGCGCGATCACCCCGGCGAAGCCGACCAGCTCGCTCTCCCGCTGCCGCAGCTGATGCTCGACCGCCTCCCGGCGCCGGATGTCGTCGCGCAGCGCCACGGTGGCCTCGTCCACCCGCTTCAGCGCCCGGTCGCGAGCGGTGATCACGGTCCGGATCAGGGCCGCCAGCAGCGCGGTGATGATCAGCCCGATCACCCAGGCGATCCTGTCCAGGTTCCGGTCCGACTCGGGCAGCAGGTTGACGGTCGGCTGGACGGTCAGCTCCCAGGACCGCTGCGGGACGGACACCGTCACCCGGTGGGCGGGTTCGGAGCTGTCCGCCCGGGCACCCGGCCGCCAGGTGGCCACCGGCGTGGTCCGGCCGATGCTGGGGTCGAACAGCATCACCGCGACCGTGTCCCGGGCCACGGTGCCGATCACCTCGTGCAGGAAGTCCCCGCCGCGCAGGCCCATCACCACCCAGCCCCGGAACCGGCCTTCGTCCGGCGCTCCGGGTGAGGTCGAGTAGACCGGGGCGGCCAGCACGAACGACAGCTGCTGCCGCTCCGGTGGCAGCTTCGCGTCGCGGAGCAGGCGGTACGTCCGGCTGATGGCCACCGCGTGCTGGTCCTGGGCCGCCTGCATGGCGTCGGTGGCCGCGGCCGACGCGATCAGGTCCAGCCCGAAGGCCGGGGCGGAACCGTCGATGGTCCGGCTCAGCACGATGAACCGGTGGTTGGCCGTGCCCTCGGCCGGTGCCAGCTTGAGCCCGGCGACGCCCCGCGCCCGCCAGTACGACTGCACACCCGGGATGTCGCTGGTCGTGGCCGGCACCACCATCGACACGCCGGTCGCGCCGGGCAGCCGGGCCCGGTCGACCGGCGCGGTGATCGCGTAGAACTCGGCCGCCTCGAGCTCCTGCTGAGCGCCGGCCGCCGCGGCCAGGTCGGTCAGCGAGCCGCTGTACCGGGCGATCTCGGCCGACACGGTCTGCTGCACGAGCATGGTCTGCTGGGCGGCGGCCCGCTCCGCCCGGTCCTGGTCGGCGTGGTGCAGGGCGAGAGCGGCCAGCGTCGTCCCGGCGACACCGAGCACGATCACGAGAGCGAGCGCGCCCGGTGCCGATCGCACGGCACGGCCCCGGATCATCACGCCGACGCTACGCGCGAGCCCGTACGAGCGGAGCAGATTGCCGCAGGTGGCCGGACACGCTTAGGCTACCGCGCAGTAACCAGGGAGGCCCCGCATGCCCACGCTCGACCGCCACGACGACGTCTACGTGCTGGACCTCGGCGACACCGAGAACCGGTTCGGCCCGGACTGGCTGGACGACGTCAACGCCGCCCTGGACGAGATCGGACGGGCGACGGGCGCGCAGGCGCTGGTCACCGCGGCCACCGGCAAGTTCTGGTCCAACGGCCTCGATCTGGACTGGCTCGGGCAGCACGAGGACGCCTTCGAGCCGTACGTGGTCAGTGTGCAGGCGCTGTTCGCCCGGTTCCTGTCACTGCCGCTGATCACGGTGGCGGCCGTGCAGGGGCACTGCTTCGCGGCCGGGGCGATGCTGTCGCTGTGCCACGACTTCCGGGTGATGCGGGCCGACCGCGGCTTCTGGTGCCTGCCCGAGGTCGACATCGCCATCCCGTTCAGCTCGGGCATGTCGGCGTTGCTGCAGGCCCGCCTGTCACCCCAGGTGGCGCACGAGGCGATGACCACCGGACGCCGGTACGGCGGGGCCGAGGCCCAGGCGCGGGGGATCGTGGACCGGGCCGTCGACCCCGAGGCCGTACGGCCGGAAGCCCTGGCGCTTGCCGCGTCGCTGGCCGGCAAGGCGTCGCCGACGCTGGGCACGATCAAGACCCGGTTGTACGGGCCGGTCCTGGCCGCCCTGCTCGACGAGGATCACCCGCTCGGCTGACCCCGGTCCGGCTCGGCCGCCATCAGTCCGGCCGCGGCGCCCAGCAGCAGGAGCAGACCCAGGGCGGCCGGCCACCGCGCGTACTGCACCAGCAGTTCGGCCCACTGCGGCGGGTGGAAGTCGGCCGTCGTCCGTCCACTGAGGATGAGCGCGGTCTGCGCCAGCGCCGGCAGGGTCAGCACCAGGCCGATCACCGCGGTCTCCCGGACGGCGGTCCGGGCGCCGGGCCCGATCGTCCGCATCCGCCGCCTGCCGCCTGCGCACAGCCACCAGGCGAGCACCGCCGAAGCGAGGCCGGCCACCGCGGCCACGGCGATCGTGGACGCGGTCGGGTGCCGGTGTATCACGGTGAACGGGTCGGCCGTGGTGGTGACGGCCAGGCCGGGGTAGACCAGGTCCGCGACGGCGCCGAGGTCCGGTCCGGGCTGTACGGCCAGCCCGATTCGTACCGCGGTCAGCGCCACGCCCAGCCCCAGCAGCGCCGCCACCAGCAGGGCGGCCAGAACCGTACCGGTGCCGCGTCTCGCTCGTACGGTCTCGGTGACTGCGGTCATGCTGGCCTGACACTCCTTCACCGACGCCCGGAAGCGCCACGCACGCGGCTACCAGCGCAGCGGCCCCGGATTGAGGCTCCACCAGAGTCGCCGCCACCACGGGCGCCGGGACCGCAAGGCCTCGGCGTAGGCGACGGCCTGGGCGCCGGCCCGCTCCGCTTGGGCCGCGTCGGTCGCCCCGGGCGCGAAGGCGCTGGCGTTCACCCCGGCCACCAGCTCATCAAGCGGCGGCAGCGCCACGACTTCGCCCGCCCCCGCCGCCCGATCGGTCATCGGCGTTTCCGCACCTGACTGGTCTGCTCCGGTCCCTTCGGCGCCGACCTCTTCAGCGCCTGCCGCTCGATCCTGCGGCCGCGTGTCCGGTGCGGGCGTCTCGGACTTCGGCGCGGCGCGGCGGAGCCCGGCCGGTCCGCGCACGGCTGGGGGAAGCGCGCCGGCGAACGCCGCGGCCTCGGTGGCGGCCAGGTGCCGGGGGACCGGCCGGCCGGCCAGGCGCAGCGCGTCGGTGAATTCGTGCCACGCGCCGGCGATGCGGGCGTCCGGACCGCCGGTGGCCAGCCGCCGCCGGCTCAGCGACCGCCGCATCATCAGCACCACGCCCGCCGCGGCCAGCAGCAACAGCAGCACCGAGCCGCCGGCACCTCCGGCCACCACGCCCGCCGCGCCGCCCCCGGAACCCGCGGCCAGCACCGCGGCCGGCGCCGGCGTGCTCGCGTCCGGCGTCGGCGGAGTCGGATCGTCCGACGGCGACGGCGGTGGGGACGGCTTCGGCGTGAAGTCCTCCTCCACCGGCGTCGGGTGGTCGTCCTTGGGCATCGGGTCGAACGCCACCCAGCCCAGATCGTCGAACAGCACCTCGGGCCAGGCCAGCGCGTCGGCCGCGGTGACCGTCCCGCCGCCCTTGGGCACGGTGAACCCGACCACCACCCGGCTGGGCAGGCCGGTCAGCCGGGCCAGCAACGCGAACGACGCCGCGAACTGCTCCGACGTGCCCCGCTGCCCGCCCTGGTCGCGCGGCCCGAACAGGAAGAACTGCAGATTGGGGTACGCGTGGCCACTCGGGGCATCGGGCACCGAACGGTAGTGCGCCGCCAGGAAGTCCTCGATTGCCGCCGCCCGGTCGTAGCCGCCGGCGTTGCCCTCGGCCAGCGTGTCGGCCAGCTTCTGGATCGGGTCGGGCACCCCGGCACCGAGGCGCAGGTAGCGCGCCACCGCGTCCCCGGACGGGGTGTCGGCGGTCGACAGCAGGTTCTCGTCCGGCGTCTGCACCTGCGAGGTCACCGTGTAGCGGACGCCTGGCGCCAGCCCCTCCGGCCGGATCAGCGTGCCCGTCGACGGGTCGAACGCCACCCGGGCGCCGTCCACCCGGGTCGGCGTGGGTACCACCGGCAGCAGCCGTCCGGTCAGCCCGTCCACGGTGACGTCCTCGCGGACCGAGCGGACGTCCGCGTCCGGCAGCAGCGGTTCCGGCGGCAGCACCCGGCCCGCGTTGCGGTACGTGGCCCCGACCCGCCACGTCACTCCGTCGTAGTCGGACAGCACGGCCAGCCGTAGCCGGGGCGGCGACCCGGTGCCGGGCGGAACGGTCACCTGCAGCAGTTTCTGGTTCGGGGTGAGCGCCCAGCCGGAGATCCGGTTGAGCGGGCTCTCGTCCAGGCTGTCCACCTGAGGCGGTTCGACGTACTTGCGGGGATCCACCGGGGTGGTCCCGACCCGGTCACCGACCCAGGGCGCGACGACGGCAATGAGCCCGGCCCCGACGATCAGCCCGGCGGCCGCTCCGACCAGCTTGCGCCCGCGCCCGGATCCGCCCCCCGGTTGCGGTTCCCGGCGCCGATCCGTACTGACGAAAAGGGCGACCACGACGAGGCCGGTGAAGAGCAGAGTCAGACGGCCCGCGGCATCGGCGTTGGGGCCGACGACGTAGAGCGCGCCCGCGTAGAGGGCGGCGGGCGGGGCGCAGCCCAGCAACGCCCGGCCGGACCGGACCGCGGCCTCGGCCCCGGCCAGCCCGGCCAGCCAGGCCGCGACCACCGGGACCACCACCGTGTCCGGCGTCGACTCCACCGGGATCATGGCGGTGAGCAGGCGCGGAATGCCGTTGGCGACCGCGTCGGCGAGCAGGTGCGGCAGCGGGTCGGTCAAATCCGCCCGGCTCGCGGCCGTCCGCACGGCGAAGACGGTGTACGCGGCCAGCAACAGCACCGAGATCGGCGCCGCCGTCCAGCTCGGCAGCCGGCGGGTGGCCAGGCTGATCCCGACCGCCCCGATCGCCGCGCCCGCCACCAGCACGGCGACCAGATCGTCGGCGTAGATGCGGCCCAGCACGGAGCCGGCCAGGGCGATCATCCCGGCCAGCGTGATCGCCACGACGGTCTTCCTCACCAGCCGCGGACCCCGTCCCAGGCGCCGGCGAACTGGGCGCCGTCCTCGGCCTCGATCACGATGAGCCCGTCACCGCCGGACACCGGCGCGCCGTCGCGGTCGCCGAACAGGCCGGCCATCACGACCGGGTACGGCCCCCGCAGCGCACTGACCGCGCCCAGCTCGGCCCGCGCGCCCGGCCCGGTGAGGTAGACCAGCGTGTCGCCGAGCCGGTGGGTGCGCAGGTGCCGCAGCCTCGTGGTCAGGTCGCCCGGGCCCAGCGAGGCCTCGGCCAGGACGTCCAGGTACGGGCCGGTGGTGACCCCCGAGACGAGGTGCAGCATGACCGGCAGGTCCTCGCGGACCGCGGCAGCCACGATCGACGCCGCCGCCTCGCACGCCGATTCGAACGTCTCCGGGTCCGGATGCGCGGCCGCGCGGTCGTCGAGCAGCACGATGATGGTCGGCTCGCTGGTGTCCACCTGTTCGCGCACCATCAGCTCGCCGACCTTGGCCGAGCTGCGCCAGTGCACCTTGCGCAGCTCGTCGCCGACCACGTACTCGCGCAACGAGTCGAACGTGATCGTGCCGTGCGGCACCTTGTCGATCCGCCCGTCCAGACTGCGGGCCATGCCCGCGGGAACCGCGCGCAGCAGATGGATCCGCGGGTGCACCCAGACCTTGGTGACGTTTCCGTACGTCCGGGCCAGGCGCACCAGCCCCAGCGGGTCGCCGCGGGTCACGTGCAGCGGCCCGACCGGAACCACCCCGCGTCGGCTCGTCGGCACCGGGTACTCCACGGTGGTGTTGCGGCCCGGCCGCAGCCGCAACAGCGGGACCGGCACGCGGTTGCCGCCGCAGCGGTCGGTGGCGACCAGGTTGGCCGCGCGGATCCGGCTGGCGTTCCGGACGGTCAGCGACATGGCCGCCGGATCGCCGCGGGCCACCCGGTCCGGATCGGCGCGACGGTCGACGGCCAGGCGCGGCCGCCACAGCGCGAACCCGGCCCCGCAGGCCAGCGCGATCGCGGCCGCCGCGCCGAGCAGGGCCAGGTCCGGGTACCCGAACCGGAACCCGGCGAGCAGCAGCAGCGCCGCGGCCACCGCGATCCCGATGCCCCGGGCGGTCATGCCCGCTGGTTGTCGGGCAACGGCACCGGAACCTGCCGGACCGCGTCGTCGAGCACCTCGGCCGCCGTCACTCCGCGCAGCTGGGCGTCCGGGGTGAGCAGTACGCGGTGGGCGAACACCGGCGCGATCAGCGTCTTCAGGTCCTCCGGCAGCACGTAGCCGCGCGCGTTGATCAGCGCGTAGGCGCACGCCGCCCGGGTCAGCGCGATCACCCCGCGCGGACTCACCCCGACCCGGACCTGGGGGTGGTTGCGGGTCGCGGCGGCCAGCCGGACCGCGTACGTGTACAGCGGGTCGGCGATGTGCACCCGCTGCGCCATCCGCACCATCTCGCCGACCGTGTTCGTGTCGGTGACCGGCTCGAGCGTGTCCGGCGACCGCAGCGCCGCCCCGCGCAGCACCTCGACCTCGACGTCCTCGTCCGGGTAACCGACCGACAGCTTGACCAGGAACCGGTCTAGCTGGGCTTCGGGCAGCCGGTAGGTGCCGTCCATCTCGACCGGGTTCTGCGTGGCCACCACCAGGAACGGCTGCGGCACCGGATGCGGCACACCGTCCACCGTGACCCGGTTCTCCTCCATCACCTCGAGCAGCGCCGACTGGGTCTTGGGGGAGGCCCGGTTGATCTCGTCGGCGATGACGATGTTGGCGAACACCGGCCCCGGATGGAACTCGAAGCCGCGGCTGGCCTGGTTGAAGATGGTCACGCCGGACACGTCGGAGGGCAGCAGGTCGGGCGTGAACTGGATGCGCCGCCACTGCCCGCGTACGGCCGCGGCCAGCGCCCGGGCCAGCGTGGTCTTGCCGACGCCGGGCACGTCCTCGAGCAGAACGTGGCCCTGCGCGAACAGCGCGGTCAGGGCCAGCCGGACGACCTCGGGCTTGCCCAGCACGATCGTGCCGATCTGGTCGGCGAGCTGGCCGGCGACCTGGGCGAAACCGGTGATGTGGTTCGGCGGTAGTGGTTCCGTGGTCATCTCAGCAGGTCGCTACCGCATCGAGGTCGTCACCGTTGCCGAGGTTGAGCCACGCCCACGGGATGTAGTTCTTGCCGCTGTAGTCGATCTGCAACCACCACTTGCTGGCCTTCTGATGGTTGTAGACGTAGGAGTCGACGACGTCCGGCCCCTGCTTCTTGCAGTAGACGGTCCGCTCGGTGGCGGTGCCCTTGGGATCGATCCAGCCGACCTGCGTGGAGCTCTGGTCGGGCTTGGCGAACACCTCGTTGCCGTTGCGGCCGGGGCGGTCCTTGTCGCAGTAGACCTTCTGGGCGTCGTCGGAGCTGTCCAGGTTGTCGACGCAGGTGGCCTTGCCGGTCAGCGTCTGCGTCTTGATCGTCCGCGAACCGCTGATCTGACCGGCCGCGTTCCTCGCCGTCACATTGAGCACGTAGCTGCTGCCGCTGGACTTCAGCCCGGACGCCTTCAGGCTGGAGCAACTGCCGGTGTAGGTCTTGCTGTTGGCCGTCATCAGGCAGGACGCCGCACCGCCGCCTGCGTCCACGGTGAACGTGACCGTCGCCGTGTTGTACGTGGACGACCCGGCGGTGATGGTCAGCTTGGGGGCGGCGACGGTCTTCGCCGTCTTCACTGCGGGGTCGCTGCTGCCGGCCTGGTTGACCGCGACCACCTGCACCTGCACCGACTGCCCGTTGCCGAGCCCGGTGAGCGTCGTCGCCGTGGCCCCGCCGGTCACGTCCGCCGACCGGCCGGCCGCCGACACCACGTACCGGGTGATGGGCCGCCCGTTCTCCGGCGGCGCCGTCCAGGTCACCCGGATCGCCCCGGCCTGGGCGGCGACCGTGGTCGCGTCGAGGTTCGTCACCCGGCCCGGCTTGGTGAACGGCACCACCGTGCCGCTGATCCCACTGGTCTTCGACCCGGCGCCGTGCTCGTTGATCGCCACCACCGAGAACGCGTACTGCGTGCCGTAATCGAGGTCGCCGGCCCGGGTCGTCAGCGACGTGCCGGAAACGGTGCCGACCGGGGCGTTCGTGCCGTCCGAGATCGCGGTCACCGTGTACTTGTCGATCTTCAGGCCCTGCCCGTCGGCGGCCGGCCAGTTGACGGTGACCGTGCCGTCGGCCTTGGCCGTCGCGGTCGGCGCCCCCGGCGGATCCGGCACCTCCGACGTCGGGCGCACCGGGTTGCTGCGCTTCGCCGGGCCGTCGCCCTTGGCGTTCACGGCGTGCACCTCGAAGCCGTACGTCTGCCCGTTGACCAGCCCGGTCACGTCCAGCGACCGCTGGTTCGCGCCGACGGAGAACGTCTTGTCCGCACCGACCACCACGTACTTGGTGATCGCCGCGCCGTTGGCCGCCGCGGGCTGCCAGGTGACCCGGGCCTCGGCGTTGCCGGCCGTCGCCCGCACGTTGCGGGGCGGGCCCGGCTTGGTCACCGGCGGCACCTTCGGCTTGGGCGGGGGCGGCGGCGCCGGGGGAGTGGGCGGCGGGTCGCCACCGAGGATGTCGTCGGCGTACTTGTCCACCGTCCGGACGCCGTGCGCGTCGTCCACCACCCGGGCCGTGGACGAGCCGGGCGCGTTGATGAACAGGTAGTTCTCCCGCACCTCGAGTTCCAGCGGGCCGCCCGGCCGGTCGAAGGCGATCGGCGCCTGTTCGACCCCGGCCGAGTTGAACACGTGCACCACACCGGTGGCGTTGTCGGCCACGTAGAAGTAGCCCTGCCAGGCCACGGCCGGCTGCATCCCGGCGCCCGCCCCGGGCACCTGGAAGTTCGTGCGCACGCCGCCGTTGTTCACCACGTACACGTGGCGGGCGTCGGCCACGGTGACCGGGACGGACAGCCCGTCGGTGTGCGGGGCCAGCGACCCCGGCCCGGCCAGCGGCAGCGATGTGGTGGTCGTGCGGTCGCCGTCGATCACGGTCAGCGCGTCGGTGGTCCGGTTCAGCACGGCCACGCCGCCGCCGTCCAGCGTGGAGATCGTCAGGTCGTGGCTGGGTGCGGCCACCGTGGTCGTACTGACCAGCTTGGGCCCGGCCGGGCCGCCCGCACCCGCACCGCCGCCGGCGTCGGGCGCGCCCGAGGGCAACGGCGCCGCGGTGATCGCCGAGACCGTCCCCTGACTGGGGATCGCGATCCACAACCGGCCCTTGCCGTCGAACACGCCACCGGTGATGCCCGGCGGGTAGTGCAGCGCCGCGCCGATCGGGGTCAGCGTCCGCGGGTCGATCTGCTGCACGACCCCTTGCACCGCGTCGACGACGAACGCCGCGTCGTCGTGCAGGGCCACACTCACGCCGATGCCGGACGCGGTCTCCGGCCCGGCCGCCACCTGCAGGCTGGTCAGGTCCATGGAGGAGATCCGGCCGGTGGTCACGTCGCGCAGGATCACGTACTGGTCGGTCTGGCTGACCTGCATCTGATGCCCGCCGGCCTGCGGCACGTCGACCCGGGTGTCCACCTTGGCGGTCACACCGTTGATCCGCGCCATCTCGCCCTTGGACTTGCTCCACACCCAGGAGGCGGCGTCGAAGCTGGCCACGGCCGTGTCGGCCGCGCCCAGACCGAGCACGGTGAGACCGAGACCGGTGACGAGCGCCATCACGGTGCCGATCGTGACCAGACCGCCGCGCGTACGCCACGGACGCTTCACGTCATCTGCGCTGACCACCGGCGTCGTCCTCCTTCCCCGTTCCCAGGACGCGGAACATCATAGAAGAACGGGGCAGTTCGTGGACACCCGCAAAGTCACGGTTCTGAATAGATGTGATCGCGTTCCGTAGTGGTCAGTGCGGCGTCTCGCGGCTCGTGCAGGCCTGCGACGAGGGCGAGAACCGGGTGGTGCTATAGACCGCGACGACCGTGAAGCAGTAGTCCAGTTTGTCGTTCAGGCCGTCCATTCGAAACGACGTTTGCCCAGGTCCGACGTGTCCCACGGCCTTCATCACCTCACCCGGCCGGGCCATCTCGACCACGAACGTCGTCTTGCCGAGAGCCGGATCGGTCCAGGTCACGGTGATGGTGCCCGGCTTGTCCGCCAGCTCAACGCCGCTCGGTGCCGGGCCGCCCAGAGTTGGCACGTTCGGCGATGTCTTGTCGTCGCCGGAGTGCCGGTTCGCCAGAACCACGACCAGCGCGATCACCGCGATCACGGCGGCCAGGGACGCGGCGATCGCCGCATAGACGGCCGCCCCCCTCCTGCGGTACGACCGGTCCGGCGCCGCCGGCACGAGCATGGCCGGGACGAGCGCCGCCGGGGCACGGGTCCTCGCCGGCACATCCCGGATGACCTCGGCGGGCATCTCCGGCCCGCGCCGGGCCTGGACCGGGAGCTGCGGCCGAGTGACGATGGCGGGTGGCGTCGGTGCCGCCGCCGCGACGTCCGGCTCGGCGCGGCGGGGAAGAATTGCGGGCTGGACCGCGGTCGGCTCCTCGAGCGCCGGCGCGGTCCGGGGGGCGGGCCCGATCGGCCCGTTTCCGTAGGTCGAGGTTGTCGCCGTCCCGGTCTCCACCGTCAACGGCCCCTCCGGCACCGCGGGCTCGTCCCCGAGATAGGCCCGCGCCTGCGTCACCGCCCAGTGCTCCGGCCCCAGCACCTCGGCGCCGAGCGTCGCCACCCGCCCGAACGCCCTCCGCGCCTCGTGCCGGTTCCCGAGCTCTTCGGCCACGATCCCCAGGTCGTACGAGATCTCCAGCATCAGCGGATCGGAGTCACCGAGCCGCCACCGCCCCGCCGCGTACGCCTCCTCGAGCACCCGCCGGGCGGCCATCGGATCGCCGGCCTCCTGATGCACCCGGGCCAGCTGGTGCAGCGCCCCGAGTACCCCCGGATCATCCTCGCCGAGCAGCCCTTTCCCGACCTCCGCGGCGTGCTCCAGCACCGCCTGCGCTCCGGCCAGATCCCGCGCCCCGGCCAGGGCCGCCGCCCTCTGCCGGGCGGCCAACAATCCAGAGGGCTGCGACACGCCCGTCATGCTGCCCCGGAGCCGGTACCGAACGCCACCCCGATGTCCGGTTCACCCCGTTGTCGGCCACCCTCGACCCGGAGCGCATCCCGCCGGAAGTGCCGTGTAAAGTGCTCTCCTGTGCGGCTCGCCGAGCTGCCGCTCAAGGGCGCGCCCAGGAGCGGGATTTCGGCAAGCTGTCAATGCAGGTCCGGGTGGCGGAATGGCAGACGCGCTAGCTTGAGGTGCTAGTGCCCTTTATCGGGCGTGGGGGTTCAAGTCCCCTTCCGGACACAACTTACTCCATGATCCATTGGGGAGAGGCCTCCGCTTTCGCTCCAGCTGATAGTGGGGGGGCTACGCCGTCCAGGGTGAGAGCGTGATTCCGAACGCTGAGAGCCGCCTCTGGACCCGCCGGATGTCCCAGGCGGCGGCAATGGAACCGAGCAGCTGTAAAGCCTCGCGCCCGGCCGCCACCGCCTCGTCCATTTGGGCGTTGGCGGCCAGCAGCACGGCCACGTCCTCCTGAGTTGCGGCCAGTTCCGGCACCCGGCGTACCCGTCTGTACTGGGCCGCTGCGAGCAACGCCGGTCGTACGTCGCCGGTGTTCAGCGCCCGGCAGCGGGCATCCGCCGCGTACGCCCGCGCCGGGGTCTTCTCCTTGGCCGCCTCGGCCGCGCAGATCTCGCCGGCCCGGATGGCGATGTCGAGCCGCCCGTTCTCTTGAGCGAGCCGGATCGCGTCCGGCAGCCACTGGTGGCGCAGCATCATCGGCGCGTACTCGGGCTGCAGCAACGGTTCGAGCAGAGCGAGGGCGTCTGCGGGCTGGTCTTGCTGCTCCGCCGCGAGAGCCTGCGCGACAAGCAGGAAGTCGCAGCTCTCCCGTTCGGCGGCGGTCGCCGGCAGAACTTCAGCCGCGGTGAGGTGGCTCATCGCCAGATCCTGCATGTCGCGGCGGCCGGCGATCAGGGCGGCAACCCCGTGCAGCAGCATCGTCACCGCGCCGGGCTCGCGCATGCCGTGGAAGGTGATCCCTGGCGCGTCGTCGGTCACCGTGCCGACCTCGGCCAGCGCGTCGTCCCAGCGCCCGAGCCAGTAAGCCTGGACTGCCGCCGCGACCTGCAGGGTGGCCGGCAGGTTGTGGCTGGCGGCGAAGCCGGCTGCCTCGCGCAGGTTGTGCTGAGCCTCGTCGAGTTGGTCGAGGTTCTGCAGGGAGAACATCCGGTTGTCCAGCAGGTCGAAATACATGCTGGCCAGCTCGGGTTCGGCTCGGGCGATGGTCATCGCTTCTTCGATGTGCCGCCGGGCGAATCCGTGGTCGCGCCGGATCGACCCGGTCAGCCACAGGGTCTGCAGTGCGAAGGCCGCCTCGTACGGTCGGCTGGCGGCGCCTGCCTCGGCGTGTGCCTCGACCGCCCGGGCTTCGGCGGCGGCCAGGTCGTCGAGGCTGCCGCGCCGGAAATTGGCCAGGAGAACCTGGTGCCGGGTGCGCCACAGCTCCGGCACGGCCGGGTCATCGACCGCGTCGGTCAGCAGCCCGATCCCGCCCGGGGTGTCCCCGCGCCGGAACCGCATGGCGGCCAGCAGCTGGCGCATCTCGGCCCGGTCGGCCGGATCGGTGGCCAGCGACATCGCCAGAAGCGCCTCGTCCATCGGATAGTGGTCGTGCCGGAACTCGAGCTTGACCTGGGCGATCAGCAGCAGCTCATGCTGGCGGGGATCGCGCAGATCGCCGGTCAGGGCGAGCCGCAGCAGCTCACCGGCGATCTGCGGGGCGGTCCGTGCGATCTCGTCTCGGTTCGCGACGAGCCAGTCGACCAGCCAGGCGTCGACGAACGGCTCGACCGCGACGAGCTGCTCGGCGACGCGGATGACCGAGCCACCGCCGGCCGCCAGCGCTTCGGCGGCGTGCCGGTGCAGGGCGGGCCGTAGCGCGGCGGGGACGCTCTCACTCAGGGCCTGACGCAGGAACGGGTGCCGGAAGGCCAGCTCCCTGCCCGCGTCGACCAGGACGTTGGCTGCGATCGCCTCGTCCAGGGCGGCCATCAGGTCCAACGGGGACCGGCCGCTGACCGCCGCCACGTCGGCGATGGCGAATTCCACTCCGAGGAGCGCAGCCAGCCGCAGGACTTCCGTGGTGTCGTCGGTGAGGAAGTCCAAAGTGGCCCGTACCGCGGCGATCAGCGACTCCGGGACCTCGGCCGCGATCGACGGATCGACCTCGGCGACCCCGTCGACGATCTGCACGCCCTGCTGGTGAAGCAGGCCGGTGACCATTTCCCGGGCGTAGAGCGGATTGCCCGCGGTGCGGGCCGCGAGAGCGCGCAACGACTCACCGGCCGCGGCGCCGATGGCGTCGCTGAACAGCGTTTCCACGTCTGGCTCGGGCAGCGCGGTCAAGGCGAGGACGTGGCCGCCGCTGGCCTCGACGCCGCGCCGCAGCCGGCCCAGCTCGCGCCCGTGCGGTTCCGGCCGGGCCGCCGCGATCAGCAGCAACGGCAGCCGGCGGGTAAGCGCGACGAGGCGCTCCCAGACCAGCAGACTGGTCTCGTCCGCCCATTGCATGTCGTCGACGACGAGCACGAGCGGGCCGGCGGCGCAGATGCTGCGGACGTACGCCTGGATCCGCCCGACCCCGACGGCGGCCCCGTGGTCGCCGGCCGTCGGATCGCCGTACAACTGCGCGGCCAGGGTGGCCAGCCGGGGGTCGGGGGAGGTGGTCCTGAGGCCGAGCGCCTTGGTCAGCACCTGCAGCGGGACCCGGCGGCCGAGCTCGTCGGCCACCCCCCAGGCGAGCTGGCAGTCGGCCGCCTTCACCTCGTGCAGCGCTTCGGCCAGCAACGCCGACTTTCCGATGCCCGGCTCGCCCTCGATCCAGACCGGGTTACCGCGTCCGCCCGCCAGGTTCGCCAGTAGGCTGCGCAGCAGGTCGATTTCGTCGGCCCGTCCCACGTACGAACCGCTGGCCGTGCGGTTCGCCTGCGGCGGCACGACGGCCGGGGCGAGAGTGGCCGGAGCCCGGACCGGCTCGGGGACCGACACGGCCTCGATCGAGCCTTCGAGGATCACCTGATGCAGCTCGCGCATGGTGGCGTTCGGCTCGACGCCCAGCTCGCTGCTCAGCACCCGCCGTCCACCGCGGAAGGCCTCCAGCGCCTCGGCGTCGCGGCCGGCCCGGTGCAACGACAGCATCAGCAGCTCGTGCAGTGGCTCGTGCAGCGGGTGGTCGCGGATCAGGGCGGTCAGCTCGGCGACCAGGCTGTCGTCACCGCCCGCATCGAGCACCAGGCGGGCTCGCTGCTCGACGACGGCCAGGCGCGTCTCGGCCAGGCGCTGCCGGTCGAGCTCCAGGAAAGAGCCGGTGAGCCCCGCGTACGCTTCGCCGCGCCAGAGGGCTAGCGCCTCGTCGAGCAATGGGATCGCCTCGGCCGGGTGGCTCCTGGCCGCGAGGGTGCGCAGCGCGTCGAAGCGTTGGACGTCGACTGCGCCTGGTTCGAGACGCAACGAATAACCGGCTGGGCCCGAGGTCAGCAGGTTGGCTGCCGACCAGCGGGAGCGGTCTGGCTCCAAGCCGCGGCGCAGCCCGGAGATATAGGTGTAGATGTTGCCGATCGCGGCGGTGGGCGCGGAGATGCCCCACAGGCCCTCGATCAGCTCATCGCGGCTGACCACCCGGTTGGCGTTCGCCGCCAGCATCGCAAACAGCGCCCGCTGGCGGGCTGGGCCCAGGGTGACCTCGTCGTCGCCGACCCAGGCGCGGACCGGCCCGAGCAGACAGACCCGAAGACCTTTGGACACCTAATGCCCTCCACGTGTCGGCAGCACTGTCATGGAGACTGGCCGGCCGTCAATGGATAACAGAAATTTTGTCTCTTGTCGGAGGAGCCGGCCGTAGTCTCGACATCGCGCCGACAGTGGGGTTGAGATGCGTCAACAGCGCCCGGTAGCGATGCGACCACAGTTGAGGAAGCCCCTCGTCGTGCAGCGACTGCCGGACGACCGCGAGCGCGGCAGAATCCTCGCCGCGCCGGTGGTGCCCGACCGCGATGATCCAGCGCATCTCAGCCCGCAGTCCCGGGTCGGTGGTGCGGGCGGCGACCCAGCCCGCCTCGCCCTCGGCGGAGTCGCCGTGCTGGAATAGCAGCCGGGCCAGCTGCGCCGTCAGCACCTCGCGTACTCGCGGATCGAGCCCGGGCCGGGCGGTAGCGGAACGGAACGTGGCCACGGCCCGGTCGGGCAAGTAGACGGCGATCTGCTCGGCGTGTTCGGTCAGCCATCGTTCGACCCAGGCGTCGATCGGCACCGGTCCGGCGATCAGTTGGCCGCCGACCCGGTCCAGCCGGCCGTCGGCGGCGGCGATCCGCGCGGCGAACTCGCGGTGCACCATTACCCGCAACGCGGTCGGGGTGGCGTCGTGCAGCACTCGTCGGACGATCGGGTGGCGTAGCTCGAACCGCGGCCCGTTCTCCACCAACAGCCCTGAGTCGAGGGCCGATTCGACCGCTCGGATTAGCGCCGGCACCGCATTTCCGGTAACCGCGGACAGGTCGGTCACCTCGCAGTCGTCGCCCAGGAAGGCGATCGCCTGCAGGACGCGCCGGGTCTCGTCCGAAAGGATCGCCAAGTGCTCGGTGATCGCGGCGACCAGCCCAGGGCTGAGCTGGTCAACTGGTGTAGCGGCGAGCAGGGTCAGATACAGCGGGTTGCCGGCGGCCTCGGTGACCAGCTCGGCGGCGCGCTCCGAAGCGATCGGGCCGAGTCTCTCCAGAAGCAGCCGGGACTCCTGGGTGCTCAGCTGTGGCACCTCGATGTGCCGGGTTCCGCTCGCCGGCAGCCCGCTGCGCAGCAGGTGCAGCTCGCGGCGGGTGGGCAGGGGGCGGCAGGCGCAGACGAGCAGCAACGGCAGATGCTCGATCAACCGGTGCAGCGCGTGCCAGACCAGCAGGGAGGTCTCGTCGGCCCACTGCAGGTCGTCGATGACGAGGACCAGCGGGCCGTCGGCGCAGGTCTCGACGATCAGCGCCTGCACGCTCTCGATCGCCGCGTTCGTCGAATTCGTCACGATTTCCGTAGCCGTCCGCCACGTGCCGCTCGGCCCGCGGGCGGTGTCGCCGATCTCGAGTGGGCCGCTGGTCGCGTCGAAGCACTCGAAGAGAACGCTCATCGGAATCCACTGGGCCAGCTCGTCGGCGACGCCCCAGCCGACCCGGCAGCCCAGTCGGCGGGCTTCGCGCAGGCCCTCGTCGAGTAGCGCCGACTTGCCGCTGCCGGGCCCGCCGTCGATCCAGATGCTGCCGCCCCGGCCGGCCGCCGCCTCGGCGACGGCTTGGCGGATCAGCCGCACTTCGTCCGCCCGCCCGATGAAGCCGGCGACCTTCGGCTCCGGCGGCACCCGTTCCGGCGGGTCGGCGACCAGCTGGGCGTACGCCTGACGCAGGGCCGAGCCGGGCTCCGTGCCGGTCTCGTCGATCAGCCGGTCGCGCAGCCGCTGGTAGAGAAGGGTCGCCTCCGCGAGCCGGCCACATCGGGCGGCGGCCGTCATCGCCAGCACGGTCAGCTGTTCGCGGCGGGGATGCCGGGCAACCAGTTCGGTCAGCTCGGCCTGGACCTCGGTCGCCCGGCCGAGCACGAGCATCAGCTCGGCGTGCCGTTCGACGGTACTCAGGTGCAGCTCGGCAAGGCGCAGGCGCTGGCGCTGCGCGTACGGGCCGGGGACGCCGGTCAGGGCTTCGCCGTGCCACAGGTCGAGGGCCTCGCGGACGACGGCCAGCTCGGCGGCCGGGTCCCGGGTCGCCCGTATCCGGCGACTTTCCTCGCGCAGCGCCTCGAACCGGAACACGTCGACGGCCTGCTCGTCGACGTGCAGGCAGTAACTGCCGTTGCCGGAGGTCAGGACGGAACCGGCGGCCCACTTGTCCCGGCTCGGCTCCAGCACGCCACGCAAGGTCGACACGTACGTGTAGATGCTGCCTAGAGCGCTGGCCGGCGGGTCGTCACCCCAGACCGCGCCGACGAGCTTTTCGCGTGAGAGCGCGCGATCGGGGTTGGTCGCGAGGGCGGCGAAGACAGCCTGCCGCTGGGCGGAGCCAAGGGTTATCTCCTCGCCGTCTCGTTCGGCGTGCACGGCGCCGAGCAGGCGGATCCTCAATCCGTTGCGCTCTGCCGACATCACACTTCCCCACGTTGTCTCAGCGATGCCATGACCCCGTGCCGCCCTCGCTAATCTGGGTCTCCAGGGATGAACTTCGGACAGATCGGACCGCGGCCTCAGGTTTACTTAAGGAGATCGTGATGACTGTTGAAGGTCGCCTTAATTTTTAGACGTTCGATGACGGTAACCGTCCGATTCGTCATGTCAACCCCGTCCGTGGGTGCCGCGTCGGTTGCTCGGGGGCATCGATCCGGAGTAGCACGGGCAGGGGTGTTCGCCGTCGACTTACCGTCGCGCTTTGACGGTGGTGAACTCGGTCATGGTCCGCTTCCGTTGCTGGGCGGCCGGGTGAGGCGGGGTGGGGGAATGGACCGACGAAACGAGCCTACGGAGCCGTACGGCGATTTCGCCGGTGAGCTTTCTCGCGCTGGCCGACAAGGCTGGCTGGTGGTCGACTCCGGACGAGCCGACGAGAAGATCGCCGAGCTGGAGCGCACCATCGATGTGCTGCATGCGCGCCGCGAGTCCTCGAGGTGTGGCGGCAGGACCGGCTCCGGCCATCGGCACGCTTGCGGCCGAGGTCGCCGACACGGTCGTGGACGCGGTGTTCGCCGATCAGCTCGCTCCTGGGGCGCTCGCCCGGCAGCGGTGAAGTTGCCGAAAATACGTCGCGGCGCTGGGAGCCGCCCGATGCTTCCGTGCTCGTGACGAAGCGTGATCTTGCCAGTTCCGAACCCAACATCGACTTCGGTCTATTCAGCGGCGAACTGCGAAATGAAGTCCGACCTCCACGATTTACGTCGCCTAGCAAAAGCTGTGAAGAATTCACGAAGGGTTCCCGTCCAGACTTGGCCTCCCCACATGGATTATGCCCGGAGGTAGCAGTGGAACAAGTTCGCGTCGTCCTGCAAGCGACGGATCCGCTCAGTCTCGCCGGCCTAACCAGCTACCTGAAGTCCCGACCCGAAGTCGTTGTCCTGCGAAGTGAGCAGCGCCATAGCGCAGACGTCGTCACTGCGGTGGCGGACCGGCTGAGCCCCGACGTCGTGGGTGCGCTCCAGCGCGCGGCGACCCAGGGCGGCAAGCCCGTCGTCCTCGTCACCAATGAGATCACCGAGGCCGAACTGCTCACGGCGGTGGAGTGCCGGGTGGTCGCAATCCTGCCCCGGGCGGCGGTCAGCGGCGAGCGACTGCTGCACAGCATCCTGGCGGCGGCCGCCGGTGGCGGAGTGATGCCGCCGAATCTGGTTGGCGAGCTTCTCAAGCACATCGAGCGCCTGCAGCGTGACGTGCTCGCCCCGCACGGCCTGACGGCGGCCGGCCTGACCACTCGCGAAGTCGACGTGCTGCGGCTGATGGCCGACGGTCTGGACACCGCTGAGATCGCCGGCAAGCTCTGCTATTCGGAGCGTACGGTCAAGAACGTCATCTACGCCGTCACCCACCGGCTAAAGCTGCGCAACCGGTCGCACGCTGTCGCTTTCGCCCTGCGCTCCGGCCTGATCTGACAATGCGGCCCGACGAAGAGCGGATGCACCGCGCCGTCCAGCTCCGAGAGCGCGACCCTCGAATTCCGCGACTATCTGCAGGGTGTCAACAGGCAGGGTTCGGTGCGCTGGTGGAGTGCCTGTGCGGGCGTGCAGGTGCCGAAACCCTCGCCGGATACGGGCCGGGGTGAGCCGCTGGGTCAGATCCGACGGGTAAGCACGCTGACGACCCACCCCGCGACCATCCCGCCGTCCTGAAGATCACCGCAAACACGCCGTCCGACACCCCTCTGAAACACCCATTGAGATCACGTCAGTGGCCGGGCACAACTCACCCGCCCGGTACCAGCTTCCACCGAAATATGGGTCAAGCGGGCCGCAAGTCAACGCCAGGTTGGTTATCTGGTCGCCGCTTGGCGTCGAAGAGGGAACCGGCGCCGCAACCACGACTTCTGTCGGCTCGTGCGTAGGGCAGCATTGTTAGGCGTATGGTATTCGTTTTGTCTTGTCTTTCTCCTAGTTTTACGACAGAAAGTCCGAGTGCTGAATCAATTATCGATTGATAGCCTCATAGTCATGACGCGAACCCGCCTCACCGCCGAGGAGCGCCACGGCCAGCTCTTGACCGCGGCTGTCACCGCGTTCAGCGTCGGCGGTTACGCCGGTACAACTACGGATCAGGTGGCACGCCTCGCAGGTGTCTCCCAGCCGTATGTGAGCCGGATCTTTCGCACCAAGCAAGAGCTCTTCCTAGCCGCTGTGGACCACGCGGGCGACCGGATCGAAGTGAAGTTCCGGGCGGCGGCGGCGGCCGAGCCGACCCTCATCAATCTCGGTTACGCCCATGAGGATCTGTTAGCGGAACGAGAGCTGATCGCGTTGATGCTGCACGGCTACACGGCCAGTGCCGACCCGGCTATAGCGGAGCCGGTCCGAGCCTGCTTCGGCCGGCTTTACGAGGTCGTCCGTGACCTGACCGGCGCCTCTGCGCTGGAATTGCGCGAATTCTTTGCCGTCGGCATGCTAATGACGTGCCTAGGAGCGATGCGGGTGGTCGGTCCTGATTCGGTCCCTTCGCCTCCGTGGGCGATCGACCTGCTGAGCATTTTCGAACTGAACGGTAAAGATGAGGCGGTCAGCGACGCCCGTCAGGCCTGAACGCCCTGGCCTCCGGCATCGAGAACGTTGGTCGAAACTTTGCTGCACCTGGCGATTGCTGCGCACGGTATTCTGTTCGTGGTGGCCGGATCGACGGGAGCAGCAAGATCGAAGGCGTGAGTCTTTCCAGCATCAACCTGCACTGCGGCCTTGATCGTCATGCGCAGCCGTTTTCTGTGAAGGCCGCGGTCGCTGCGCTGGAGACCGATGTGGTCCTCCTGCAGGAGAACTGGCGTCCCCCGGGGTCGGAAAGTCTCGCCGCGCAGGCGGCGCAGGCATGTGACTATCCCTGGTTCGCCGAACTTGATCTTGTCGCCGACAGCCCGCTGGCCGACCTCGAGATCGTCGCCGGGCCGGTTCCCGAGGAGTCGGGTGCCTGGGGCCTGGCGGTGCTTAGCCGCCGGCCGTGGACCGCTTCGGGCACCGTCAGGCTCGGAGCGGCGCGGGGCGACGTGGTAGGGGAACGGTTGGCCCAGGTGCTGGTGATGCCGCTCGCCGACGGCGGCGTGCTGCGCTTGGTTAACGTCCACCTCACCCATCGGCTGTTGCACGGCCCGAGGCAGCTGCGGCGACTGATCGGCGGCCTCGGAGCCCGCTCGGTGCCGACGGTGATTGCCGGCGACTTCAACATGTGCCGGCCGCAGATCTACCTTGCGCACCCTTTCCGACCCGCCGTCCGCGGTGCGACGTGGCCGGCGCACCGGCCGGTCGCCCAGCTAGACCACCTTCTGGTCAGCCCGGATGTCACCGTGACCGACCCGGCGGTCCTCGGCGGGGTCGGCTCGGACCACCGCCCGGTGCGCATCAGCGTGACGGGCGGCTAACTCTCACGGGGCGGGAAGACGACACCGGCGCTCGTTCCGCCGTCGGCGACAAACTCGGCACCCGTCGAGAAACTGGATTCGTCGCTGGCCAGATAGACGACCAGAGCGGAAATCTCGCTCGGGAGCCCATAGCGGGTGAGAGTGCATTCGCTGAGGTCCACAGTGGTAGGTCCACCCGCGGCGATGGTCATCGGAGTGACGACCGATCCCGGGTGGATGGAATTCACGCGGATTCCGCGGAAGGCCAGTTCCAGCGCGGTGGATTTCGTCAGTCCCCGCAGGCCGTATTTCGACGCGGTGTAACCGTGCATGCGGGCTATGCCCTGCAGCCCGGCGACGGACGAGATGTTCACGATGGACGCCGGGCGGCCCTCGCTGAGTGCATCGGCCGCGGCGGACGTCCCGAGGAACGGGCCGGTCAGGTTGATCGCGAGCGCCCGCTGCCACTCGGCTTCGGAGAAGCTGCCGATCGCACCGCCGTTGAGGATGCCGGCGTTGTTGACCAGGACGTTCAGCTGCCCGAAGCGGTTGCGCACGGCCTGGACCGCGGCGTGCCACTGCGCGCTGTCGGTGACATCGAGGCGCACATAGTCGGCCGACCGGCCCAACGCGGCGGCGACCGCGCGCCCGGCCTCGTCGGCAATGTCCGCGATCATGACCTGCGCGCCTTCGGCGATCAACGCCTCGGCGTGGGCCGCGCCCATGCCCGAAGCGCCTCCCGTTATCAGCGCGACCTTACCGTCCAACCGGCCGGTCATCGGCCCACTCCGATCCGTCGTTTACGGCCGCCCCGCCCACACGAAAAGGACGGTGCCGCGCAAGCCTAGGCGGCTGCTCGTTGTACAGATAACCAGTCATGTTCCCGGCGAGCCGGGACGCCGCCCACCTAGACGAGTAAGTCCTAACCACCCCTGAGTCATGGGCATGACGAAGGGTGTCGATGATCCGTTTGTGACGACAGACCTCAACACTTTTCTGACCGCACTGTTCGTGCAGATCGACGACTGGTTGGGACAGCCGCGGCGGTCCGGTCGCCCGCCGAGACTCTTTGACGCCGAGTTGGTGACGATCGCCGTGGCGCAGGCGCTGCTCGGACAGATCCGAGGCCCGCTGGCTGCGGTTCGTGCCCAGGCACCCAGCTCAACGTCAAGAAGCTCGTCACGAACAGCTCGAAATAAATCGATCAGCATCACGGGGCATCAGTACGGCAGCCGCCATTCGTGGTCATGGTTGGAGCTCAAGGGCGAGCCGGCGGGTGTAGTGGGCTCGTCTGGCTCGTGCTTGGTGTCGTCGTCGTCGGCGTGACCAGCGCAGACGGTGGGTGATGCTGCGGGTTGGCCGGATCAGCAGGACGTTGATCAGGCGGCGGATTTCGTTGACGGTCAGCTCGATCATGTCGGGTTGGGGCGCGGCGGTCTGCCGATCGGGCGTCGGCGCCGCAGATCGCGAGGACAGCGAGCGCGGCCAGGGCGAGGGTGGTGAACCGGTGCCAGAACGTCCAGCGGCGGACCTGGAGCTGGTCCAGCCCGTACTTGGCCCTTGGCGGCTTGGAATGACTCCTCCACGGTCCAGCGAACTCCGGCGACGCGGACGAGTTGGGCGAGGGTCGCCGGTCGGGGTGTCCGGCAGCGGTAGAAGGCCAGTTCGCTGGTGGTGTTGTTGCGGCGGATCAACAGGCTGTGCCGGCCGTCGTCGTCGGGGTCGCCGTCGGCGGCGACGGCAGCGAGCCAGGCCCAGTCGTAGAACCGTGGCCCTTTCGACCCGTCGCCGGCGCTGCGCCGGGTCCATGCGGAGGCCGGCAGGCGGGCGGCGGTGATCATGTCGTCGGCCAGTTCGGATCGGGTGGCGAAGACGACGTCGTCCGGGACGCCGGCCTGCTCACACAGTTGGCGATCGTCGGTCCAGGATTCGGTGTGTCCACAACGCACAGACGATCATGTGGTGGCCGTCCTCGTTCCCGCGGGACCCGAGGTGACCCTCACGAACGGCGGCTGCCGTACTAGGGGAATATCGGCTTTCCGCGGACGACACTCAGATTATGTCGCGCGTGATCATGACCGTTCGCGAGGCCCTCCGCGGGCCGGCCGGAACGCGCTGGCCATGGCCTCTGCCGTGGCCATGGCCGAGACCCAGGCCGAAGCCACCGGCCTCCCTGCCCACCGCGTGAGACAGGTCTGCTCCCATGGAAAATGAAGCAAAACTTCTGGACTATCTGAAGCGGACCACGGCGGATCTCAAACGGACCCGGCGGCGCGTGCGCGAACTCGAGGACATCGGCCACGAGCCGGTCGCCATCGTCGGTATGAGCTGCCGGTATCCCGGGGGCGTGGCCACACCGGACGACCTCTGGCGCACGGTTCTGCGGGGCGAGGAAGGCATCACCGGATTTCCGGTCGACCGTGGCTGGGACCTGGAGGCGCTCGCCGACCCGGCCGGTGGTAGCTTCTCCGCCACCAGCGAGGGCGGCTTCCTGCATGATGCGGCCGCCTTCGACGCGGACTTCTTCGGCATCTCCCCGCGCGAGGCGATGGCGATGGATCCCCAGCAGCGGCTGCTGCTCGAGGCCGCGTGGGAAGCGATGGAAGGCGCCCGGCTCGACCCGGACACCCTGCGGGACTCGGCCACCGGCGTGTTCGTCGGCGCGATGGCGCAGGACTACGCCGCCGGCGCCGAGGGCACCGAGGGTTTCGTGCTCACCGGCAAGACCAACAGCGTCATGTCGGGGCGGCTGGCCTACACTTTCGGGTTCGTCGGACCGGCCGTCACCGTGGACACCGCCTGCTCATCGTCACTGGTCGCGATGCACATGGCCGTGCAGTCGCTACGCTCCCGCGAGAGCAACCTTGCCCTCGCCGGCGGCGTGACCGTCATGGCCACCCCCGAACTGTTCGTCGAGTTCAGCCGCCAAGGCGGGCTGGCCGTCGACGGACGTTGCCGATCCTTCGCCGACTCGGCCGACGGCACGG
Source organism: uncultured Actinoplanes sp. (assembly GCA_964236515.1). Taxonomy (GTDB): domain Bacteria; phylum Actinomycetota; class Actinomycetes; order Mycobacteriales; family Micromonosporaceae; genus Actinoplanes. The sequence continues at coordinate 40,192 of CAXSDA010000017.1, read as the reverse complement.
GCTGGTCCGAAGGCGTAGGCATGCTGGTGCTCGAACGCCTCGCCGACGCGCAACGCAACGGTCACCAGATCCTCGCCGTGATCCGTGGCACCGCCGTGAACCAGGACGGGGCCTCGAACGGGCTCACCGCCCCGAACGGCCCCTCCCAGCAGAGGGTCATCCGAGACGCGTTGGCCAACGGGCGGCTCACCGCCGACCAGGTCGACGTCGTCGAGGCCCACGGCACGGGCACCCGTCTCGGCGACCCGGTCGAGGCGCAGGCACTGCTCGCCACCTACGGCCGCCGGCGCCGGCATTCCCTGCTGCTCGGCTCGGTCAAGTCGAACCTCGGGCACACCCAGGCCGCGGCCGGTGTCGCCGGGGTGATCAAAATGGTGCTGGCCATGCGGCACGGCATCGTTCCGCGCACTCTGCACGTCGATGCGCCCTCGGCCCGGGTGGACTGGTCGGCCGGGGCGTTGCAGCTGGCCACCGAGCAGACGACCTGGCCGGTGACGGGGGAGCCGCGCCGCTCCGGCGTGTCGTCGTTCGGGATCAGCGGCACCAACGCTCACGTCATCCTCGAAGAGGCGCCGCCGGTCGAGCCGGCCGATCCGCAGACGCCCTCCGCGCCGGTCGCCGTGCCGCTGATCCTCAGCGCCCGTACCCCTGACGCTCTGCGCGACCAGGCCACCCGGCTGCGCACCCAATTGCAGGCCGGCCCCGAGCCCGGGTTGCTCGACGCCGGCTTTTCGCTGGCGACCACGCGAGCTCATCTGCACCAGCGCGCCGCCGTGGTGACCAGCGAGCACGAGGAGGCCGTGCAGGCTCTCGCGGCGATGGCGGCCGGGCAGCCGCATCCGGCGCTGACGCTGGCCCCGGCGCGGACCGGGCGTACGGCAATGGTGTTCGCCGGTCAGGGAGCCCAGCGCCTCGGCATGGGCCGGCCGCTGTACGAGCGTTTCGAAGTCTTCGCGGCGGCGTTCGACGAGGTGCTCGCGCTGTGGGACGGCGACCTGCGCACCGTGATGTGGGGTGCCGACGCCTTGGCGCTGGCGCAGACGGCGCTGGCCCAGCCGGCGCTGTTCGCCCTCGAGGTGGCGCTGTTCCGGCTGCTCGAGTCGTGGGGCGTACACCCCGAGCTGGTCCTGGGTCACTCCGTGGGTGAAATCGCGGCGGCGCACGTCGCTGGCGTGCTGTCGCTGCCGGACGCGGCCCGCCTCGTCGAGGCACGCGGCCGGCTCATGCAGGCCCTGCCGTCCGGGGCCGGCATGGTGGCCCTGCGGGCCGCCGAGGACGAGGTGGCACCGCTGGTCGGCGACGGGGTGTGGATTGCCGCGGTCAACGGGCCCCGGTCAGTGGTCATCGCCGGGCACGACGACGCCGTGGCGGCCGTCGCTGCCCGGTTCGGCAAGAGCACCCGCTTGGCGGTGTCGCACGCGTTCCACACGCCGCTGATGGAGCCGATACTGGCCGACTTCCGGGCGGTCGTGCAGTCCCTGTCCCTGCAGGCGCCGAGCCTTTCGTTTCTCTCCGCGGTGCCCGGCTCGCCGAGCCCGGACAGTGTGGACTACTGGGTGCGGCACGTCGCCGAGCCGGTCCGGTTCGCCGACGTGGTCGCCCGGGCGTCGGCCGCCGGCGTGACCTGCTTCGTCGACGTCGGCCCCGACGCCGGCCTGTCAGCCCTGCTCGGCGACAACCTGGGCGAAAAGGCAGCGGTGGTGCCGCTGCTGCGCAAGGACCGCGATGAGCCGGCCACCGTGATCGCGGGCCTGGCCGCTGCCCACGTTCACGGTGCCGGGGTGGACTGGCCGGCGTTCTACGCCGGGACCACCGCCCGGGCGGTCGACCTGTCCACCTACGCCTTCCAGCGCGAACGGTACTGGGCCGGCGGGTCGGGGACACGGGCCGGCGACGTCAGCCGGGCCGGCCTGACGCAGCTCGGGCATCCGCTGCTCGGCGCCGCGGTCGACCTGGCCGGCGGCGACGGCACCCTGTTCACGGCCCGGCTGTCGGCGGCCGCGCCGGCTTGGCTGGCGGACCACCGGGTGGTGGACGCGGCGGTCCTGCCCGCGACGGCCTGGGTGGAGATGGCGATCCGCGCCGGCGACCAGCTCGGATACTCGCATCTGGAGGAACTGGTCCTGGGTGACCCGCTGATCCTGCCTCGCCAGGGCGGCGTCCAGGTGCAGGTGCGCGTCGGCGCCGACGAAGGCGGCCGGCGGGCGCTGTCGATCTCGTCGCGGCCGCAGTCCGCGGTCAGCACTGACGATCCCTGGACCCAGCACGCGAGCGGTGCCCTGACCGTCGCCTCGCCCGGCACCGACGACGGTGTCGCGGGACCGTGGCCACCGGTGGGCGCGGAGCCGGTCGACTCCGCCGGCTACTACCTGGATCGCGCCGACCAGGGCTTCGAGTACCGGCCGGCGTTCCAAGGGCTAGGCCAGGTCTGGCGGCACGGGGACGACGTGTTCGCCGACGTGAGCCTGCCCGACGGGCTGGACCCCACGGGGTACGGTCTGCACCCCGCCCTGTTCGACGCGGCCCTGCAGGCGGCGGATCTCACCGGCGACAGCGAACCGGGCAGCCGCAACGTGCCCTTCGCCTTCAAGGGAGTGAGCCTGCACGCGTCGGGCGCGACCACCCTGCGGGTGCGGATCGCCCCAGCCGGTCCGTTCCGCGTGTCCGTGCACGTCACCGACGCGGCCGGCGCCCCCGTCGTGTCGGTGGACGCGCTGTCGGTGCGGCCGGTCGCCGCCCGCCAACTGACCGCCGCCGCCCGGCCGGAAGCCCTGTTCGCCGTCGACTGGCAGCCCGTGGAACCCGGGCCGGCCGACGCCGACCTGGTGGAGTGGGGCGCGGATCCTGGCTGGCTGGCCGAGGTGGCGACACCGGCCACGGTGGTGCTCCCGGTGCCCGCCGCCGGCGACGACGTGGTGGCGTCGGTCCACGCCGCCACGGCAATGGTGCTGAACCGGCTGCAGGCTTGGCTGGACGAGCCCAGGCTGCGCGGATCCCGGCTCGTCGTGCTGTCGCGCGGCGACGAGCTGGCCGCCGCGGCGGTGCAGGGGCTGATCCGCTCGGCGCAGGCGGAACATCCTGGCCGGTTCGTGCTGGCCGACCTCGACGACACCGACGCGTCGGCAGCGGCGCTGCCCGGCGCGCTCGCCCTCGACGAACCACAGATCATCATCCGTGCCGGCGAGATCCGCGTCGCCCGGCTGACCCGGGTCGCGGCCCCGGCGGAATATCGCGAGCAGTGGGACGCCGAGTCCACCGTGCTGATCACCGGTGGCACCAGCGGACTCGGGGCGCTGATCGCCCGGCACCTGGTGCAGGCGTACGGCGTACGGCACCTGCTGCTGACCAGCCGGCGCGGGCCCGCCGCCGACGGGGTCGACGACCTGGTGGCCGACCTGCAGACGCAAGGTGCCCACGTCGACGTGGTGGCCTGCGACGTCGCCGACGGGCCCGCGGTTCGCGCTCTGGTGGCTCAGGTGCCGGCGCAGCACCCGCTGAGCGCCGTGATCCACGCCGCCGCTGTCCTCGACGACGGCTTGGTCCAGGCCCTGACACCGGAACGGCTGTCCGCGGTCCTGCGACCGAAAGCCGACGCGGCCTGGCACCTGCATCAGGCCACCCGCGACCTCGGGCTCTCGGCGTTCATCCTCTTCTCCTCGATCGCCGGCGTCCTCGGCCACGCGGGACAGGCGAACTACGCGGCCGGCAATGCGTTCGTCGACGCGCTGGCCTGCCATCGGCGCGCGCACGGGCTCGCCGCCCAGTCGATGGCCTGGGGTGCGTGGGCCCGCGGCACCGGCATGACCGGCGGTTTCAGCGAACGCGAGAAGCAACGCCTGGCCGCCGCCGGACTGCCGGCACTGTCGGCCGACCATGGCCTCGAGCTGTTCGACGCCGCCCTGGCCGCCGCGGAACCCGCTGTCGTCACGGCCCGCCTCGACCTGTCGACCTTGCGCACCCGAGACGACGTCCCCGCCCTTCTGCACGCCCTGGTCCGCCCGGCCACCCGCCGGGTCGCGGGCGGCTCGGGCACGGCAGCGGCTCTGTTCGACACCCTCTCGGGCCTCGTCCCGGCCGGCCGCGCCGCCGCGCTGCTCGAGCTCGTGAGCGCCCACGCCGCCCAGGTTCTCGGCCTGCACGGCACCGGCGACATCGACCCGGACCGGCCGTTCACCCACCTGGGGTTCGACTCGCTCACCGCGGTCGAACTGCGCAACCGGCTCACCGCCGCGACCGGCTTGCACCTGTCGACGACCCTCGTCTTCGACTACCCGAGCACCCAGGCCGTGGCCGGCTATCTGCTCGCCGAGATGTTCGGCACCGAGGAAGACCAGACCCCGGACCTACCGGCGGCCGCGGCCACCGACGTCGACCCGATCGTCATCGTCGGCATGAGCTGCCGCTACCCGGGCGGGGTGCAATCGCCCGAGGACCTGTGGCAGCTCGTGCACACCGGCGTCGATGCCATCACCGGCTTTCCCCTCGACCGCGGCTGGGCCCTCGACGAGCTGTACGACCCCGACCCCGAGCACCTCGGGACCTCGTACACCCGCGACGGCGGCTTCCTGGACGACGCGGCCGGGTTCGACGCCGCCTTCTTCGGCATCGGCCCGCACGAGGCGCGCGCCACCGACGCCCAGCACCGGCTGCTGCTCGAAGCGTCCTGGGAGGCCTTTGAGAACGGCGGGATCAACCCGCTCACCCTGCGCGGGAGCCGCACCGGGGTCTTCGCCGGCGTGATGTACAACGACTACGCCACCCTGCTCGACGCCGAGGAATACGAGGGCTATCGCGGCAACGGCACCGCCGGCAGCGTGGCCTCGGGGCGGGTCGCCTACACCCTCGGCCTGGAAGGCCCGGCTGTCACGGTCGACACGGCCTGCTCGTCGTCCCTGGTCGCTCTGCACTGGGCGGCGCAGGCCCTGCGCAACGGCGAGTGCACGCTGGCGCTGGCCGGCGGTGTCACCGTGATGTCCACCCCGGTGGCCTTCATCGAGTTCTCCCGGCAGCGCGGGCTGTCGCCGGACGGGCGCTGCAAGCCCTTCTCCGCCACCGCCGACGGGGTGGGCTGGTCCGAGGGCATCGGCATGACCGTCCTGGAACGACAGTCCGACGCGGTCCGCAACGGTCACCGGATCCTCGCCGTCATTCGCGGATCGGCGATCAACTCCGACGGCGCCTCCAACGGGCTGACCGCCCCCAACGGGCCCGCGCAGCAGCGCGTCATCCGGGCGGCACTGGCCAGCGGCGGGCTGTCGGCCCGCGACGTCGACGCCGTCGAGGGACACGGAACCGGCACCCTGCTGGGCGACCCGATCGAGGCCCAAGCGCTGCTGGCCACCTACGGCCGTGACCGCCCGGTACCCCTGCTGCTCGGCTCGGTCAAGTCCAATCTGGGCCACACCCAGGCCGCGGCGGGCGTCGCCGGCGTCATCAAGATGGTGCTGGCCATGCAGTACGGCGTCCTGCCCCGCTCCCTGTACGCGGATGAGCCGTCGTCGCACGTCGACTGGACGTCGGGCGCGGTGCAACTGCTCACCGAGGAGCTCGGCTGGCCGGAAAGCGACCGTCCCCGCCGCGCCGGGATCTCCTCGTTCGGCATCGGCGGCACCAACGCCCACGTGATTCTCGAACAGCCGGCCCCGTCGCCGGCACCGACCGCCACGTCGACGCCGCCGGTGCTGCCGTGGGTCCTGACCGGCAAGACCGACGCCGCGTTGCGCGCCCAGGCCGCCCGGCTGCTCGCCCACGTCAGCGTCGAACCCGCTCCGGCTGCGGCCGACGTCGCGGTCTCGCTGGTCGCCACCCGCTCGGCCTTCGACCATCAGGCGGTCATCGTCGCCGGCGACCACGAACAGTTCACGGCCGGCCTGCGGGCGCTGGCGGGCGGCACCACCGCGCCCGGCCTGATCCGCGGAGTCCGGGAGGCACTCGGCAGCGTGGCGTTGATGTTCACCGGACAGGGCGCGCAACGCCTCGGCATGGGCGCCGCCCTGTACGAGCGCTTCGGGGTCTTCGCCACCGCCTACGACGAGGTCGTGGCCCACTTCAGCGCGTCCGTGCGCACGCAAATCGGCACCTCCGACGCCGAGTCGCTGAACCGGACCGGTAATGCCCAGCCCGCGATCTTCGCCCTCGAAGTTGCCCTCTACCGGTTGATCCGGTCCTGGGGCGTCCAGCCGGGAGTGCTCACCGGGCACTCCGTCGGTGAGATCGCCGCCGCCCACGTCGCCGGAGTCCTCGACCTGGCCGACGCCTGTACCCTGGTCGAGGCTCGCGCCCGGTTAATGCAGGCGCTGCCCCCCGGCGGCGCGATGGTCTCCCTGCGGGCCACCGAGCCTGTCGTCACCGAGGCCCTCGAGGACGGCGTTGACATCGCCGCCGTCAACGGCCCCGAATCGGTCGTCATCGCCGGGGCCGAGGACGCCGTACTGCGGGTCGCCGCCGGCTTCGCCACCACCAAGCGCCTGGCCGTGTCGCACGCCTTCCACTCGCCGCTGATGGATCCCATGCTGGACGAGTTCCGGGCCGTCGTGCAGACCCTGACGTTCCGCGAACCCGACCTTGAGATCGTGACCACCGCGGCCACCTCGGAGCCGATCAGCAGCGCGGAATACTGGGTGCAGCACGTGCGCCGGACCGTCCGCTTCGGCGACGCCCTGACGAGTCTGCACGCCCGCGGGATTGCCACCTTCGTGGAGCTCGGGCCGGACGGGGTGCTCTGCGCCGCCGCCGAGGAGGCGCTGAGCGGGATCGTGGCGGTCCCGCTGCTGCGGCGGGACCGCGACGACCTCACCGCCAGTACCCAGGCGCTCGCACACCTCGGCGTACGCGGGGTGCCCGTGGACTGGACGGCCTATCTGACCGGCGCCGCCGGACATACGATTCCCCTGCCGACGTACGCCTTCCAGCACGAGCACTACTGGCCTGCACCGGTGGGCTCGGTGGCCGGTCAGGCCGACCCGCTGCGCTACCGCATCGAATGGCGGCCCGCCCGCCTCACCGGTCCCGGCCTGCTCTCCGGAACCTGGCTCGTGGTCACCGCGGACCCGGACGCGCCACACCCCGAGATCAACGCCCTGCGCAGTGCCGGCGCCGACGTTCGCGTCGTGGCCGTCGACGCCGGCTGCACCGACCGAACCGTCCTGGCCGAGCGGCTCGGCGACCTCGTCGGCGTCGTCGGCGTGCTGTCGCTGTTGGCGACCGCCGACCAGCCGCACCCGCAACACCCGGCCGTCACCACCGGGTTCGCCCTCACCACCGCCCTGCTGCAGGCGCTCGGCGAGCTCGCAGCCTAAGAAGCACCAGGCGAGCGCGCCGACGAGCAC
>CAXSDA010000017.1:11225-32854 GCA_964236515.1 uncultured Actinoplanes sp. | reverse complement strand
CGGCGACCGCGACTGCGACGCCGCCCTGTGGTGCACCACGAGCGGCGCCGTCGCCGTCGCCGACCGCGAGTACCCGCGGCACCCCGTCCAGGCGCAGCTGTGGGGCCTGGGGCGCATCGCCGCGCTCGAACATCCGGGCCGCTGGGGTGGCCTGGTCGACCTGCCCGAGCAGCCCGACCCGCGCGCCCTGCGCAAGCTGACCCTCGTGCTGGCCGACCCGGGCGGTGAGGACCAGCTCGCGATCCGGGCCACGGGTGTCCTCGTGCGGCGCCTGGTCCACCACGGCGCCGCCACCGAGACGCCGGCGATGCCGCTCGCGCCCACCGGCACGGTGCTGGTGACCGGCGGCACCGGTGGTCTCGGCGCTGAGGTTGCCCGCTGGCTGGCCCACGGGGGCGCCCCCCGTCTGCTGCTCACCAGCCGCCGCGGCCCCGACGCGCCCGGCGCGGGCGAACTGGCGGCCGAACTCGCCGCCCTCGGCACCCATACCGACATCGTCGCCTGCGACGTTGCCGACCGTGAGCAGATGGCCGCCGTCCTGGCCGCCATCTCGGCCGAGCACCCGCTCACCGGGGTGGTGCACACCGCCGGCGTCGCCCAGGCCCACCGTCCGCTCGACGACTTCAACCTGCCGGAACTCGCCGACGTGCTCGCGGCCAAGACGGTCGGCGCCGCGAACCTCGATGCGCTGGTCGGCGACCGCCCCCTCGAGCTGTTCGTGCTGTTCTCGTCGATCGCCGGCGTCTGGGGCAGCGGCGGTCAGGGCGCCTACGGGGCCGCCAATGCCTACCTCGACGCGCTCGCCGAGAACCGTCGCGGCCGCGGCCTGCACGCGACCTCCATCGCCTGGGGCGCCTGGGCCGACACCGGCATGGCCGCCGACGGCCCGATCGCCGGCTACCTCGCCCGCCAGGGGCTTGGCCTGCTCCCGCCCGGCGCGGCGATCGGCGAACTGGCCCGCGCGCTGAACGGCCCCGACGCCTCCGTGACCGTCGCCGAGGTCGACTGGGAACACTTCTTCCCGGTCTTCACCTCGCGCCGGGCGAGCCCCCTGTTGAGTGAGCTGTCGGAGATCCGGCCCCTGGTCCAGAGCCGCGGAGTCGCTGCGCCCGACACCGCGTTCCTGGCCGATTTGCGGACGCTGACCGCCGGCGAGCAGCACAGCCGCGTGCTGGAGCTGGTCCGCGCCGAGGCGGCCCGGGTCCTCGGGCACGGCTCCGCCGGTGTGATCACCGTCAACCGGGCGTTCCGGGAGATGGGCTTCGACTCGCTGGCCGCGGTCGAGCTGCGCCGGCACCTCGCCGCCGTCACCGGCCTCGACCTGCCGGCGACGATGGTCTTCGACCACCCGAGCCCGGCCGATCTCGCCGAGCATCTCCTGGCCGAGATCGGCGGCGGTGCCGACACGGTCGAGTCCGGTTCCGCCGCGCCGGGCGCCGTCGACGAGCCCATCGCCATCATCGCGATGAGCTGCCGGCTGCCCGGTGGCGTCCGTACACCGGAGCAGCTGTGGGAGCTGCTCATCGACGGCGTCGACGCCATCTCCGAATTTCCCACCGACCGCGGCTGGGATACCGCCGGCCTCTTCGACCCCGATCCCGACCAGGCCGGCCGGACCTACAGCATCCAGGGCGGATTCCTGCACGACGCCGCCGAGTTCGACCCGGACTTCTTCGGCATCTCGCCGCGGGAAGCGCTGACCATGGACCCGCAGCAGCGGCTGCTCCTGGAGACGGCGTGGGAGACCTTCGAACGCGCCGGGATGGACCCGCACCGGGTGCGCGGCACCCGGACGGGGGCGTTCATCGGCTCCAGCCACCAGGAGTACGGCGCCGCGACCGGCGACGGCAGCGAGGGTCACCTGATCACCGGGACCATCCCCAGCGTCCTGTCCGGCCGGATCTCCTACGTCCTGGGACTGCAGGGCCCGGCCGTCACCGTGGATACCGCCTGCTCGTCGTCGATGGTCGCCCTGCACCTCGCCTGCCAGTCGCTGCGCAGCGGGGAAAGCACGCTGGCCCTGGCCGGCGGCGCCACCGTCATGACGACCCCGGATCCGTTCGTGGCCTTCAGCCGCCAACGGGCTCTGGCCGTCGACGGCCGCTGCAAAGCCTTCAGTGACGGCGCCGACGGCATGAGCCTGGCCGAGGGTGTCGGCCTGCTGCTGCTGGAACGCCTCAGCGACGCTCAGCTAAACGGTCACGACGTGCTTGCGGTGGTCCGCGGCTCGGCGATCAACCAGGACGGCGCCTCCAACGGCCTGACCGCACCCAACGGACCGGCGCAGCAGCGGGTCATCCTCGACGCGCTCGCCGGGGCCGGCCTGTCCACCGGTGACATCGACGCGATCGACGCGCACGGCACCGGCACCGCCCTCGGCGACCCGATCGAGGTCCAGGCTCTGCAGGCCACCTACGGCCGGGACCGGGAGCGGCCGCTGCTGCTGGGCTCGGTCAAGTCCAACATCGGCCACACCCAGTCGGCCGCCGGCGTCGCCAGCGTCATCAAGATGGTCCTGGCGATGCAGCACGGCGTTCTGCCGGCCACCCTGCACGCCGGCACGCCTTCCACCCATGTGGACTGGTCCGCCGCCGGGGTCCGACTGCTGGCCGAGCAGACCCCGTGGCCCGCCTCGCCGCGCCCGCGCCGCGCGGCCGTCTCCTCGTTCGGGATCAGCGGCACCAACTCCCACGCGATCCTCGAGCAGGCGCCGCCCGCCGACGAGCCGGCCGCGGTGACGCCGGGCGCCGGGCCGGTACCCTGGGTGCTCTCCGCTGCCGGCCCGGAAGCGCTGCCCGACCAGGCCGCGCGGTTGGTCGCGGCCGTTGAGGCCGGCGACCTGGACGCGTACGACGTCGCCCACTCGCTGTCGGTGTCCCGGGCGCTGCTCGACCACCGCGCCGTCGTCGTCGGCACCGACCGCGACGAGTTGCTCGCGGGCGCCCGGAGCCTCGCCGCGGGTCACTCCGCCGCGAACGTCGTGGTGGGAACGGCGGACAGCGACGGGCGGCTGGTCTTCGTGTTCCCCGGTCAGGGCGCGCAATGGGCCGGGATGGGTGGCCGCCTGCTGGTCCAGTCGCCGGTGTTCGCTGCGCGGATCGCCGAATGCGCGGCCGCGCTGGCGCCGTGGACCGACTGGTCGCTGCTGGACGTCCTGCGGGAGGCCGACGGCGCGCCGTCGCTCGAACGGGTGGACGTGGTCCAGCCCGCCTCGTTCGCGGTCATGGTGGCCCTGGCCCAGGTCTGGCAGTCCTATGGTGTCCGGCCGGACGCGGTCCTCGGGCACTCGCAGGGCGAAATCGCGGCGGCCGTGGTCGCCGGAGTGCTGTCCTTGCAGGACGGCGCCCAGGTGGTGACGCTGCGCTCGCAGGCGATCGCCCGGACGCTGGCCGGGCACGGCTCCATGACCGCTCTCGGTATGTCCCTCGCCGAGGCCGAAACCCACCTCGACCGGTACGCGGGCCAGGTTTCCGTGGCCGCGGTCAACGGCCCCCGCGCGATCGTGATCTCCGGCGAGCCCGACGCCGTGCAGCAGTTCGCCGCCGACGTGGCGCTGGACGGGATCCGCAGCCGCGCCGTCGCCGTCGACTACGCCTCGCACTCGGCCCAGGTCGAACTGCTCGAGGACGAACTGAGCGCCGTCCTCGCCGGCGTACGGCCCCAGCCGACCCAGGTGCCCTTCTACTCCACAGTGACCGGCCGCTGGGAGGACGGCCCGGACCTGGACGCCTCGTACTGGTATCGCAATCTGCGCCAGACGGTCGGCTTCGAACCCGCCGTCCGGGCCCTGCTGGCCGAACGCCACCACGCGTTCGTCGAGGTCAGCTCGCATCCGGTGCTGACCGGCTGCATCCACGAGGTCGCCGACGCCGCTGAGACCACCGCGGTGGCCGTCGGATCGCTGCGCCGCCGGCACGGTGATCTGGCCCGCTTCTTGGCCTCGGCCGGGGAACTGTTCGTCCGCGGCGGGCCGGTCGACTTCGCCGCCACCCTCGCCGCCGGGCGCCGCGTCGCCCTGCCGACGTACGGCTTTGCGCACGAACGGTTCTGGATCCCGCGGGCCGCGGCCGCCGCCACGGAGCCCGACGCGGCCGAGGCACGGTTCTGGGCGGCCGTCGACCAGGGCGACGTCGCGGCGCTGACCCGCAGCCTGGACATCGACGAGGACGCGCTCGGCGCCGTGCTCCCCGCCCTGTCGACTTGGCGTCGCCGGCGCCGTGACGACGACACCGTCGACTCGTGGCGGCACCGCATCGCCTGGCGCCCGGCCGCCGTGTCCGCGGCCTCCTTGACCGGAATCTGGCTTCTGGTCACCGCCGGCAGCGCCGCCGACGACACTGTCGCCGCGGCGCTCGCCGCCAATGGCGCCACGGTCGTCCGGCGCGAGCTCGACGAGACCGATGGCGACCTGCTGGCCGATCTTCCTCAGCTCACCGGGATCGTGTCCACTCTGGCTTTCGCGGAGCAGCCGAGCACCCGGACCCCGGCCCTGACGCTGGGCCTGGCCCTGACGATCCGGCTGATCCAGGCGCTCGACGGCGTCGACGCCCCGCTGTGGTGCCTGACCCAGGGTGGTGTCTCGACCGGCCGCGTCGACCGCCTCACCAGCCCGGCTCAGGCGCAGATCCACGGCGTCGGCTGGACCGCCGCTCTGGAGCATCCGCACCGCTGGGGCGGCGTCGTCGACCTGCCCGCGACCATCGACGACCGCGCCGGGCAGCGGCTCGCGGCCGTGCTCGCCGCCGCCGGTGGAGAGGACCAGCTGGCCGTCCGCGCCTCCGGGGTCCTCGTCCGCCGGATCCTGCCTAGCCCGGCCACCGGCGCCCCGCGCCGGAGCTGGACGCCACGCGGCACCACCTTGCTCACCGGCGGGACCGGAACCCTGGCCCCGCACGTCGCCCGCTGGCTCGCCGGCCGCGGCGCACAGCACATCGTGCTGGTCAGCCGGCGCGGCTCCGAGGCCCCCGGCGCCGGCACCCTCGTGGCCGAGCTGGCCGAGCTCGGCACAACCGCTACCCACGTCGCCTGCGACATCACCGATCGCGACGCCGTGGCGGCGATGCTGGCCGGCCTCGACCGCGACGGCCACCTGGTCCGCGCGGTCGTCCACGCCGCCGCCTGCATCGAGCTGGAGCCGCTGGCCGATACCAGCCTCGAGGCCGTCGCCCGAGTGGTGGACGCGAAGGTCAACGGGGCCCGGCACCTCGACGAGCTGCTCGGCGATCGGCTCGACGCGTTCGTCCTTTTCTCGTCGACCGCCGGCATGTGGGGCAGCGGCCGGCACGCCGCTTACGTCGCCGCCAACGCCTACCTCGGGGCCCTGGCCGAGAACCGGCGCGCCCGCGGCCTCAGCGCCACCGCCGTGTCGTGGGGCATCTGGTCCGACGACCTGCGCCTGGACCGGGTCGACCCGGAACACATCATTCGTAGCGGGCTGCGGTTCATGGACCCCGCGCTCGCCCTGAGTGGCCTGGGCCGCGCTCTCGACGACGACGAAACCGCCATCGCTGTCGCCGACGTGGACTGGCCGCGCTACCACTCCGTCTACACCACGGGCCGGCCCACCCACCTGTTCGACGAGATTCCCGAAGTCCACCAGGTGGCCGGCCGGACCGCCGGCGCACCCGGGGCGTTCGCCACCCGGCTGCGGACTCTGGCCGCCGCGGAACGCGCCCAGGCAGTGCTCGAAGTGGTCCGCGCCGAGAGCGCCACAGTACTCGGCCGGACCTCCTCGGACGCGCTGACCGGCGGCCGGGCGTTCCGGGATCTCGGGTTCGACTCGCTGACCGCGGTCGACCTGCGCAACCGGCTGGCCGCAGTCACCGGGCTGACCCTGCCGAGCACCGTCGTCTTCGACCATCCGACCCCGCGTGACCTGGTCGCGTTCTTGCTCGCCCGCATGAACGGCGACGACGACCGCGCCGCCGACACCCTCACCCCGGCTGGCGCCGCCGCCGACGAGCCCATCGCGATCATCGCCATGAGCTGCCGATACCCCGGTGGCGTAACCTCGCCCGAAGAACTGTGGGAGCTCGTACACCAAGGCGCCGACGTCATCTCCCCGTTCCCCACCGACCGAGGCTGGGACGTTGGCGCGCTCTACGACCCCGACCCGGCCAAGGCCGGCCGGACGTACTCCACCCAGGGCGGGTTCTTGCACGACGTGTCGCTGTTCGACCACTCTTTCTTCGGCATCTCACCCCGCGAGGCCCTGGCCATGGACCCGCAACAGCGGATCATCCTGGAGACGGCATGGGAGGCGTTCGAACGGGCCGGGATCGACCCGGCGACCGTACGCGGCAGCCGCACCGGAACCTTCATCGGCTCCAGCTACAACGACTACGCCGCCGTCTCGGGCCGGCTTCCGCAGGGAATCGAGGGTCACGCCGTCACCGGCACCATCGGCAGCGTGCTCTCCGGCCGGGTGTCCTACCTGTTCGGGCTGGAAGGCCCGGCGGTCACGGTCGACACCGCCTGCTCGTCGTCGCTGGTCGCCCTGCATCTGGCCTGCCAGTCGCTGCGCACCGGCGAGAGTTCGATGGCCCTGGTCGGCGGCGTCGCGGTGATGGCCACTCCGGATGCGTTCGTCGGATTCAGCCGGCAACGCGCGATGGCCCCCGACGGCCGTTGCAAGGCCTACTCCGAGGCGGCCGACGGGATGAGCCTGGCCGAGGGCGTAGGTCTGCTGCTGGTCGAGAAGCTCAGCGACGCCCGGCGCAACGGCCACGAGGTGCTGGCCGTCGTCCGCGGCTCGGCGATCAACCAGGATGGCGCCTCCAACGGGCTCACCGCCCCCAGCGGGCCCTCCCAGCAACGGGTCATCCGGCAGGCGCTGGCCAACGCGGGGCTCACCGCCGCCGAGGTCGACGCGGTCGAGGGCCACGGCACCGGCACCGCCCTCGGCGACCCGATCGAAGCTCAGGCCCTGCTCGCCACGTACGGCCAGGACCGCGAAACGCCCCTGCTGCTCGGCTCGGTCAAGTCCAACATCGGCCACACCCAGATGGCCTCCGGCGTCGCCAGTGTCATCAAAATGGTGCAGGCGCTGCGCACCGGCCGGCTGCCGCGCACGCTGCACGTCGATCAGCCGTCGTCGCATGTGGACTGGTCGAGCGGCGCCATCGACCTGCTCACCGACGAGACCGCCTGGCCGCAGACCGGGCGCCCCCGGCGGGCCGCGGTGTCGTCCTTCGGGCTCAGTGGCACCAACGCCCACACCATTCTGGAACAGGCCCCCGACGTCGAGGGCGACGCCGGCGCCGGGGAGCCGCCGGTCGTGCTCGTCCCGCTGCTGCTGTCGGCCAAGGAGCCGGCCGCGCTGGCGGAGCAGGCGATCCGGCTGCGGGAGCGGGTCACGTCCGATCCGGGTGCCCGGCTGGGCGATCTCGCGTTCTCGCTGGCCACGTCGCGGGCGGCGTTCGAGCACCGGGCCGCGATCGTCACCGACGACCGCGACGACCTGCTGAGCACGCTCGACGCGCTGGCCGCCGGCCAGCCCGCCCCCGGCCTGTTGCATGGCCGGGGCAGCGGCGAGGCGGTTGCGTTCCTGTTCGCCGGCCAGGGCGCTCAGCGCTCGGGCATGGGCGCGGAACTGTACCGGCGCTACCCGGCCTTCGCCGATGCCCTCGATGCCGTGCTCGTCCACCTCGACGGCGACATCGACCGGCCGCTCCGCGACCTCATGTTCGGCGACGCCGACGAGGCGCTGCAGCGCACCGAGTTCACCCAGCCGGCCCTTTTCGCGTATGAGGTGGCGCTCGCCCGGTTGGTCCAGTCGCTGGGCGTCACCCCCGATTACCTGGCCGGTCACTCGGTCGGCGAGATCGCCGCCGCCCACCTTGCCGGGGTGCTCTCGCTGGCCGACGCCTGCACGCTGGTCGCTGCCCGGGGCCGGCTGATGCAGGACCTGCCGGCCAGCGGCGCCATGGTCGCCGTCGAGGCCACCGAGGACGAAGTGGCGCCCCTGCTCGGCGAAGAAATCGCCGTCGCCGCGGTCAACGGCCCGCGCGCGATCGTGCTCTCCGGCGCCGAACGCGCGGTGTCCGCCCTAACCGACGGGCTGGCCGCCGATGGGCGCCGCACCCGGCGACTGGCCGTCTCGCACGCCTTCCATTCGCCCTTGATGGAGCCGATGCTCGAGCATTTCCGCGCCGTGGTCACGGGCCTGAACTTCATGGCACCGAGCATCCCGATCGTGTCGACGGTCACCGGGCGTACAGCCGGCGATGAGATCACCGACCCCGAGTACTGGGTGCGCCACGCCCGTGCCACCGTGCGCTTCGCCGACGCGGTCACCGCGATCGCGGACGCCGGGGTCGCCGCCTTCCTCGAGATCGGGCCCGACGGGGCACTGTGCGGCCTGGTCCGGCAGAGCAGCGAGACGGCGGCTGTGCCGGCCGGGCGGCGCGACCGGGGCGAGGAGATCTCGCTCGTGACCGCGCTGGGCTCCCTACACGTGCACGGCGCCCACGTCGACTGGAACCGCTACTTCGCCGGTTCCGGTACCCGCCGCATCGACCTGCCCACGTACGCCTTCCAGCGGGTGGCCCTGTGGCCCGAGCCGGCGCGACCCGCCGCCGACCAGGTGGACGCCGACTTCTGGGCCATCGTCGACGACACCGACCCGGAAACGCTCGCCGGCGAATTGAAGGTCGACGCCGCTTCCGTGAATGAGGTGCTGCCCGCCCTCTCGTCCTGGCGCCGCCGGCGCCGTCAGCAATCTCAGGTCGACGGCTGGCGCTACCAGCCGGTGTGGAAACCCCTGCCACGCCGGCCCGCCGATGCCCTGCCCGGTACTTGGCTGCTCGTGCTGCCGGACGCGACCGCCGTGCCGGCCTGGGCCGCCCAACTCGGCATGCCCGTCCTGCGGGTCGGCGACGACGACCGTTCGGCCCTGGCCGCCCGGCTCAGCGCCACACCGGCCACCGGCGTCCTGTCGCTGCTGGCTGAAGCCGACGGCGACGCCTACCCGGGGGTGCCGCGGGCGCTGAGTCTGACCACGCTGCTGGTGCAGGCCCTGGGTGACGCCGGCAGCGACGCCCGGCTCTGGTGCCTGACCCGCGGCGCCGTCGCGGTCGACGACACGGACCCGGTGGAGAACCCGGAACAGGGTGCACTGTGGGGACTGGGCCGGGTCATCGCCCAGGAGCAGCCGGCCCGCTGGGGCGGGCTCGTCGACCTACCGGCCGAGCCCGACCCGGCCACGCTCGAACGCCTGATGGCGGTGCTCGCCGACGCAGGGGAGGACCAGGTCGCCCTCCGCGGGTCCGCCGTTTTCGCCCGGCGGCTCGTACGGCCCGGCCCGGCCCGGACGGCAAACCGGCCCTTCACGCCGACCGGCACCACGCTGATCACCGGCGGCACCGGAGCGCTGGGTACCCGGATCGCCCGTTGGCTGGCCGCCGCCGGCGCCCCCCACCTGCTGCTGGTCAGCCGCCGAGGGCCGGACGCCCCCGGCGTCGGCGACCTGGTCGGCGAGCTGACCGCTCTCGGCACCCGGGTCAGCGTCGTCGCCGGCGACGCGGCCGACCGGGACGCCCTCGCTGCGGCTCTGGCCACCGTGCCGCCGGAGCAGCCGCTTTCAGCGGTGTTCCACGCGGCCGGGCTGGTGCTCGACGGCGTCATCGACGCGTTGACCCCACAGCGGCTCGCGCCCGTGCTCCACGCCAAGATGACCGCCGCCGCGAACCTGCATGCGCTCACCGCCGCGGCCGACCTGTCGGCGTTCGTGCTGTTCTCCTCGACCGCCGCCACCTTCGGCGCGCCCGGCCAGGGCAACTACGCCGCCGCCAACGCCTACCTCGACGCGCTCGCCGAGCACCGCCGCCACCGGGGCCTGGTCGCCACCTCGGTCGCATGGGGACCCTGGGCGTCCGGGGGGATGGTCGCCGACCCTGCCGTCCTGCAGCGCATCCGCCGCGGCGGCTACGCCCCGATGGCCACCGAGGCGGCGCTGAGCGCGCTGGGGCAGGCCATCGAGAACGGCGACACGCTGCTCACCGTGGCCGACATCGACTTCGACCGGTTCGTGCCGGCGTTCGCCGCGACCCGGGCCAACCCGTTCGTCCGGGATCTGCCCGAGGTACGGCGGATCCTGGACGCGGCCACCCGCGACGCCGGTGACGAGTCGGCGTTGCGCCGGCAGCTGACCGCGGCCGGAGAGCCGGAGCGCCTCGACCTGCTGCTCACTCTCGTCCGGGGGCAGGTGGCGGCGGTCCTCGGCCACGGCGACGCGCAGGCTGTGGCGCCGGATCGGGCGTTCAAGGACCTGGGATTCGACTCCCTGACCACCGTCGAAATCCGCAACGCGCTCGCCGTGGCGACGGGACTGACACTGCCCGCCACGATGGTCTACGACTACCCCACGCCGGTCGCGCTGACAGCCTTCCTGCTCGCGGAACTGCTCGGCCAACTGCCCGAAGCGGAGGTCGCGCCGATCGCGGTCGCGGACGACGACCCGATCGTCATCGTCGGGATGGGCTGCCGGTTCCCGGGCGGCGTACGCAATCCTGATGATCTGTGGTCGCTACTGGAGCAAGGCCGCGACGCCATCACCGCCTTCCCCGACGACCGCGGCTGGGATCTCGACGGCGCCGCCGGCACCTACGGCGGGGTTTCCGCCACCCGGCACGGCGGCTTCCTCGACCGGGCCGCCGACTTCGACGCCGCCTTCTTCGGCATCTCCCCCCGGGAAGCCCTCGCGATGGACCCCCAGCAGCGGCAACTGCTGGAGACGACCTGGGAGGCGCTGGAACACGCCGGGATCGACCCGGCCACGCTGCGCGGCCATGACGCCGGCGTCTTCGTCGGCACCAACGGCCAGGACTACACCGCCCTGCTGATGCGCGCCGACGCGGACGTGCTCGGGCACGTCGCGACCGGCACCACCGCCAGCGTGATGTCCGGCCGGCTGTCCTACACCCTCGGGCTGCAAGGACCAGCCGTCACCGTTGACACGGCCTGCTCGTCCTCGCTGGTGGCCGTGCACTTGGCCGAACAGTCCCTGCGGGCCGGCGAGTGCTCCCTCGCCCTGGCCGGGGGTGTTTCGGTGATGTCCACCCCGGCGGCCTTCGTTGAATTCAGCGCCCAGGGCGGCCTCGCCCCCGACGGGCGGTGCAAGGCTTTCTCCGCCGACGCCGACGGCACCGCCTGGTCCGAGGGGGTCGGCGTCGTGGTGCTGGAACGGCTGTCCGATGCCCGCCGCCTCGGCCACGAGGTCTGGGCCGTCGTACGGGGCAGCGCCGTGAACCAGGATGGTGCCTCCAACGGGCTCACCGCCCCGAACGGCCCGGCCCAGCAACGGGTGATCCGCCAGGCCCTGGCGACCGCCGGGCTGCCGGCCGGCGCCGTCGACGCGGTCGAAGCGCACGGCACCGGCACTGAACTGGGCGACCCGATCGAGGCTCAGGCGCTCCTGGCCACCTACGGTCGCGACCGCGACCACCACCTGCTGCTCGGATCGGTCAAGTCCAACCTCGGGCACACCCAGGCCGCGGCGGGCATGGCCGGCCTGCAGAAGATGGTCCTCGCGATGCGTCACGGCGTCCTGCCGCGCACGCTGCACGTCGCCGAACCGTCCTCGCATGTGGACTGGAGCGGCGGCACCGTCGATTTGGTCACGCGGAACACACCCTGGCCGCAGACCGGGCGCCCGCGCCGGGCGGCCGTCTCGGCGTTCGGCGTCAGCGGCACCAACGCCCACCTGATCGTGGAAGAGCCCGCCGGCCGGCCCGCAGAGATTCAGAGGGCAGAGCCGCCGATCGTGCCGCTGGTGGTCTCGGCCAAGACCGCCGCCGCGCTGGACGCCCAGCTCGAGAAACTCGACGCGGCCGGCGACCTCGACCGGCTCGACGCCGGCTACACCCTCGCTGTCGGGCGGGAGGCGTTCGGTCACCGGGCGGTCGTGCTCGCCGCCGCCGACGGCTCCCGCCAGACGATTCGGGCAGTGGCCGACGGCGACCCCGGGACCGCCCTGCTGTTCACCGGCCAGGGCGCCCAGCGGCCGGCCATGGGCCGCGAGCTCTACCGGCGCTTTCCGGCCTACGCCGCCGCGTTCGATGAGGTCCTCGCCCAGTTCGACGACGAGCTTCGCGGGGACCTTCGGGCGCTGTTGATCTCCGGAGCCGATGCGGGCGAGGCGTCGATCAACGAAACCCGGTGGACCCAGCCGGCGCTGTTCGCGCTCGAGGTGGCCCTGTTCCGGCTGCTCGAATCGTGGGGGGTCCGGCCCGCAGCGCTCGCCGGCCACTCGATCGGGGAGCTCGCCGCCGCCCACGTCGCCGGGGTCTTCGGGCTCGGCGACGCTTGCCGGCTGGTCGCCGCCCGCGGCCGACTCATGCAGGCGCTGCCCGCCGGCGGCGCGATGATCGCCCTGGAGGCCAGCGAGGACGAGGTCCGGCCGCTGCTCACGGGCGGGATGTCGATCGCCGCGGTCAACGGCCCCGATGCCCTGGTGATCGGCGGGGACGAGGCGGAGGCGCTGGAGCTGGCTGAGGTCCTCGCCGGGCGGGGCCGCCGGACACGGCGGCTCACCGTCTCGCACGCATTCCACTCGCCGCTGATGGAACCGATGCTGGCCGAGTTCGGGCAGGTCGTCGCCACTGTCGAGTTCCAGGAGCCGCGGATCCCGCTGGTGTCGACCGTGACCGGCGCGTTCGCCGGAGCCGGCGAGCTGACCCGGCCCGGGTACTGGGTCGAACAGGCCCGCGCGACCGTCCGCTTCGCCGACGCCGTCCGTACCCTCGACAGAACTGGCATCGGAGTTTTCGCCGAGGTCGGCCCCGACGGTGTTCTGACCGCGCTCGCCCGGCAGGTGCTCGACGGGCGGCCCACGGTGGCCGTGGCGACTCTGCGCGCCGACCGCGACGAAGAGACGACTCTGCTGAAGGCCGTCGCCCAGTTGCACGTCTCCGGCAGCCGGGTCGACTGGCCAGCTCTGTTCGCCGGTACCGGCGCCCGGCGCACGGTCCTGCCGACCTACCCGTTCCAGCACCGCCGCTTCTGGCCCGAGGTCCCAGCCGGGACGCCCGTGTCCGTCGACGCGGCCGACGCCGAGTTCTGGTCCGCGGTCGACAACCAGGACGTCGCCACGCTGGCCTCGACCCTCGAGCTGAGCGACGACAAGCTGGGCGAGCTCGTGCCGGCCCTGTCCAACTGGCGCCGGCGACGCCGGCAGGACGACGCGGTCGACGCCTGGAACTACGAGGTCGCCTGGAAGCCCCTGATCGGCGCGGCGGCCACCCCGGCGGGCCGCTGGCTGGTCGTCGTACCGGCCGAACCGGACGACTGGACCCGGGCGGCCATGACTGCGACCGGCGACGACCCGTTCGTGCTGACCGCCGGCGACGCCGACCGCCCCGACCTGACCGAGCAGCTGCGTGTCCTGCCGACGGGCTTCGCGGGTGTCCTGTCGCTGCTCGCGCTGCAGAAGGACGGGCTCGCGCTCAGCGCCGCCCTGGTCCAGGCTCTGGGCGATGCGGGCGTCGACGCGCCGCTGTGGTGTGCCACCCGCGAGGCAGTTGCCGTCGGCCGGTCCGAGACCGCGGACAGCGTCGTGCAGGCCGGCGTCTGGGGCCTCGGACGGGTCGCCGCCATCGAGCATCCGCAGCGCTGGGGCGGCCTGGTCGACCTGCCGGCCACCCTCGACGCGCGGACCCTCACCCGGCTGAGCGCCGTCCTCGCCGGCGGCGGGGAGGACCAGGTCGCCGTACGAGCCTCGGGCACCTACGGCCGGCGCCTTGTTCCGTGCACCGGGTTGGCCGCCGGCACCTGGCAGCCGCGCGGCACGGTGCTGATCACCGGCGGAACCAACGCCGTCGGCCGCCGGGTCGCGCTCTGGGCCGCCGGACGCGGCGCTGAGCACCTGCTTCTGACCGGCGACCCCGAAACGCCCGCCGCCGTGCTGCTGCGGGCCGAACTGCACCAGCTCGGCGCCCAGGTCACCATCGCCGCCTGCGACGTCGCCGACGGGCGCACCCTGGGCGCCCTCCTCGAGTCGGTGGCACCGGAGTTCCCGCTGACCGCGGTGGTCCACACCGACGGGCGCGTACGCCCGGGCCCGCTGGACACGGCCACCTCCGACGACCTCGAAGCCCTCTTCTCGGCCCAGGTCCGCGCGGCCGAGAACCTCGACGCGCTGCAGGGCGACCGCCCGCTCGACGCCTTCGTGCTGTTCGCCACCATCGGCGGTGTCTGGGGCCTACGCGACCACGGCGCCGGAGCCGCCGCCGAGGCTGCCCTGGAGGCGCTGGCCCGGCGGCGGCGCAGCGCCGGTCGTACCGCCTCCGTCGTCTACTGGGGCGCCTGGGCCGACTCCGGCATGCTGACCGACGAGAGCGTGGCGCAGCACCTGCGGGCCAGTGGCCTGCCGCCGATGGACCCGGAGCTGGCGCTGGCCGCCCTGGGCCGGGTGGTGGCCGGCGGCCGGACCGCGGTCACCGTGGCCGACATCGGCTGGGACCGGTTCGTGCCGGCGTTCACCGGCGACCGGCCGAGCCGCCTGTTCGATGACATCCCGGCGGCCCGCGACGCCCTGAAGCAGCGGAGCCCGGCCGAGCCGGCGGGCGCCGGAGCCATCATGGAGGCGCTGCGCTGGCGGATCCGGGAACTGCCCCGCGACGAACAACGCGTCGCCCTGGTGGACGTGGTCGTCGCCCAGGCCGCGTCCGTGCTCGGGCACACCGACGCCGACGAGATCTCACTCAGCCACGCCTTCAAGGACCTGGGGTTCGACTCGCTGACCGCCGTGGAGCTCCGCAGCGCCCTCGCCGGCGTGACCGGGCTGGCTCTGCCGGCGTCGCTGGTGTTCGACTATCCGACCCCGGCCGTGCTGGCCGACTACCTGCTCGACGAGCTCACCGGCCACCACGACGAGCCCGCTGCCGCCCCCGCCGTCGTGGCCCGCACCGGCGACCCGGTCGTCATCGTCGGGATGAGCTGCCGCTACCCGGGCGGGGTGCGCTCGCCGGAGGATCTGTGGCAGCTGCTGACCGACGAGCGGGACGTCATCACCGACTTCCCGGCCGACCGCGGCTGGGATCTCGGCCGGCTCGCCCACGGCGGCCCGGACGGCCGGGGGGCGAGCAGCACCCTACGGGGCGGCTTCCTCGATGACGTGGCCGACTTCGACCCGGGCTTCTTCGGCATCTCCGCCCGCGAGGCCATCGTCATGGATCCGCAGCAACGCCAGATCCTCGAAGTCGCCTGGGAAGGCATCGAACGCGCCGGCATCGACCCGGGGGCCCTGCACGGCACCGAGACCGGCGTGTTCGTCGGCGGGGCGACCGGCGACTACCGCCCGCCCGCCGACACCCGCGGGCACCAGCAGACCGCCCAGGCCGGAAACCTGCTCTCCGGTCGCCTGTCGTACGCCTTCGGTCTGCAAGGACCCGCGGTCACCGTCGACACCGCCTGCTCCTCGTCGCTGGTGGCGCTGCACCTGGCTACCCAGGCGCTGCGCGCCGGCGAGTGCACGCTGGCGCTCGCCGGGGGCGTCACCGTCATGTCGAGCCCGACCGGGTTCGTCGAGTTCAGCGAGATGGGCGCGCTGAGTGCCGACGGGCGGTGCAAAGCCTTCGCCGAATCGGCCGACGGGACCGGCTGGTCCGAAGGTGTCGGCATGCTCGTGCTGGAACGGCTCAGCGACGCGCAGGCCAACGGGCACCAGGTACTCGCGGTCGTCCGTGGCTCCGCGATCAATCAGGACGGTGCGTCCAACGGCCTCACCGCCCCCAACGGGCCTTCGCAGCGGCGCGTCATCTCCCGGGCGCTGGCCGACGCCCAGCTGGCCGCGCGGGACGTCGACGCCGTCGAGGGGCACGGCACCGGCACCATGCTCGGCGACCCGATCGAGGGCCAGGCCCTCCTGGCGACCTACGGGCAGGACCGGGAGCACCCGCTGCTGCTGGGCTCGGTGAAGTCCAACATCGGGCACACCCAGTCGGCCTCGGGCGTGGCCGGCGTCATCAAAATGGTGCAGGCGATGAGACACGGCGTCGTCCCGAAGACCCTGCACGTCGAACAGGCATCGAGCCGGATCGACTGGGCCGCGGGCGCGGTCGAGCTGACCACCGCGGCGACCGCCTGGCCCGAAACCGGACGGGTCCGCCGTGCCGCGGTCTCCTCGTTCGGGGCGAGCGGCACCAATGCCCACGTCATCCTCGAGCAGGCACCGGCCGCCGAGCCCACGCCGGTGGCGACGACCCCACCTCTGACGAGGATGCCGATCATCGTGTCGGCCCGGACGAGCACGGCCCTGCACGCCCAGACACAGCATCTGGCCGCCTACCTGCAAGCCAGCCCCGGGGTGGAAGTCCTCGACGTCGCCTACTCCCTCGCCACGACCCGGTCCCGATTTGAGCACCGCGCCGTACTGCTGGCCGACGAGTCCGGCCTGACCGGGCCGATCGCCGAGTCCACGGCCGCCCCGGCCGGCAAGCTGGGTCTGCTTTTCACCGGCCAGGGCTCGCAACGTTGCGCCATGGGCAAAGACCTTCACAAGCGGTTCCCGGTGTACGCCGACGCTCTCGACGCGGTCGTCGCCCACCTCGACGTCGAGCTCGACCGGCCGCTCTACGAGGTGCTCTTCGCCGCCGAAGACAGCGCTGAGGCGGCCCTGATCCACCAGACCCGTTACACCCAGCCCGCCTTGTTCGCGGTCGAGGTCGCCCTGTTCCACCTCGTCCGATCCTGGGGCATTCGGCCGGACATGCTGGCCGGGCACTCGATCGGCGAAATCGCGGCCGCCCACGTCGCCGGCGTCTTCTCGTTGGCCGACGCCTGCCGGTTGGTCGCCGCCCGCGGCCGGCTGATGCAGGCGTTGCCCACCGGCGGCGCGATGCTCGCCATGCAGGCCGGCGAGCAGGAGGTCCTTCCTTTCGTACGGGATGACCCCGCCCGACTGGCGATCGCCGCCGTCAACGCGGCCGACTCGGTGGTCGTAGCGGGCGATGCCGAAGCCGTACACCGGCTGGGTGAACGCTTCGCCGCCGACGGCCGCCGGACCAAGTCGTTGCAGGTGTCGCACGCCTTCCACTCGCCGCACATGGACGCCATGCTCGACGATTTCGCCGCCGTCGCCGCGACCCTCTCCTACTCGCGGCCGTCGATCCCGCTCGTCGCCAACGTGACCGGAACGCTGGCTTCCGCGGAGCAGGTGTGCGATCCCGGCTACTGGGTGCGGCACGCCCGCGAAGCGGTCCGTTTCGCCGACGGTGTGCAGACGATGCGCAGCTACGGCGTACGCACGTTCCTGGAGCTCGGTCCGGACGCCGTGCTGACCGCAATGGCCCAGCTCACCGCCGACGCGGATGCGGTCCTGGTGCCCGCCCTACGCCGCGACGAGCCGGAGGAGCAGGCGATCGTCGGCGCGCTCGCCCGCCTGCACACCCGTGGAGTGGCGATCGACTGGGCGGCCTTCTTCGCCGGCCACGGGGCGCAGTTGGTCGAACTGCCCACGTATCCCTTCGAGCACCGTCGCTTCTGGCCCGACGACGAGCCGGCGACCGGCACCGCCACCTCGGGTGCGGACGCGGAATTCTGGTCCGCCGTCGAACGCGCAGATGTCCCCGCGCTCGCCGCCGACCTGGACGTCGACGACGCCGCCCTCGCCGCGCTGCTGCCCGCGTTGTCGACCTGGCACCGCCGGCGCCGCGACGAGTCCACCGTCGACGGATGCCTCTACCGAGCCGGCTGGAAGCTCGTCAACGCCGTCCCGGCCGGCCGCGGCCGCGGACCCTGGCTGGCCGTCGTCCCGGCCGAACCCGGCGCCTCGGCCGACGCCGCCCTGGCCGCGCTCGGCGACGACGTCATCCGGCTCGAGCTGCCCGACGACGCGCTCGACCGCGCGGCCCTGGCCGATCGCCTGGCCGCCTACCGCGGCGTCGTCGGCGTGGTGTCCCTGCTCGCCGGCCGCCCCGGCGCGCTGATCCTGACCACCGTCTTGATCCAGGCGCTCGGCGACGCCGGCGTCGACGCGCCCCTGTGGTGCGTGACCAGCGGTGCCGTTAGCACCGGGCCGGCCGACCCGGTCACCCAGCCGCGGCAGGCGGCGCTCTGGGGCCTCGGCCGCGTCGCCGCCCTCGAATACCCGCAGCGCTGGGGCGGTCTGATCGACCTGCCGGCCGAGCTGGACCAGCGCGCCGCCGGCCGGTTCGCCGGCGTACTCGGTGGCCTCGACGGCGAGGACCAGGTCGCCGTGCGGGCCGGCGGGGCGTTCGGGCGCCGGCTGCTGCCGGCAACCCCGCCGTGTACGGGACCCTGGCGCCCGTCGGGCACGGTGCTCATCACCGGCGGCACGGGCTCGCTCGGGACGCACGTCGCCCGCTGGGCCGCGGGAGCGGGTGCGCAGCACGTCGTACTCGCCGGCCGCCGCGGGCTCGACGCCCCGGGCGCGCCGGCGCTGCGCGACGAGCTGTCCGCGCTCGGTGTCCGGGTCACCATCGCTGCCTGCGACGTCGCCGACCGCACAGCCGCCGCAGACCTGCTGGCGGGCATGGCCGATACCGGCGTACCGCTGACCGCGGTCGTGCACGCCGCCGGCGTCCTCGACGACGGGGTGATCGACGGGCTGACCTCCGAACGCTTCGACACCGTGTGGCGAGCCAAGGTGGACAGCGCCGTCGTCCTCGACGAATTGACCGCCGGACTCGACCTGGACGCCTTCGTCCTCTTCTCTTCGGCCTCCGGCTCGGTCGGCAACGCCGGGCAGGCCAACTACGCCGCGGCGAACGCCGTCCTGGACGCCCTGGCCGAACAGCGGCGCGCAGCCGGGTCGGCGGCGACGTCGATCGCCTGGGGTTCATGGGCCGGCGACGGCATGGCCGGCGGGCCCAGAGCCGAGGAATCCGCTCGCCGCACCGGCATCCGGGCCCTGCCGCCGCAGGTCGCGCTGAGCGCCCTGCAGCGGGTGGCCGGGGGAGACGCGGCGACCACGGTGGTCGTCGACCTCGACCACGAGCGGTTCGTCGAGATGGCGACCCGGCGCCGGGCGAACCCGTTGCTGCGCGAGCTGCCGGGATACCACGAGCCGGACCCGGCCTCGACCGGCCTGCGGGACCGGCTGCTCGAGCTGTCCCCGCTCGAGCGGGGCGAGGCGGTGCTGGACCTGGTCCGCGGCCAGGTCGCGGCCCAGCTCGGACTGGACACCGCCGACGCGGTCGGTCCCGACCGGGCCTTCCGCGACCTGGGCTTCGACTCCCTCGCCGCGGTGGAGCTGCGCAACATACTCGGCGCCGCCACCGGCCTGAGTCTGCCCGCCACCCTTGTCTTCGACCACCCGAGCCCGTCCGACCTGACCGACTATCTGGTCCGCTGCCTCGTACCCGACGGCGCGCCGGCGCCGTCGGCGGACGAGGCGAGACTGCGGGCCTTCCTGGCGTCGGTGCCGATCGAGCAGCTGCGCGGCATCGGAGCGCTCGCCCCGCTGCTGCGGCTGGCCAGCGAGGATGCGGCAATGCCGGAGGACGACGACGCGGTCGACGCCATGGACCTCGACGAACTGGTCCAAGCGGCGCTGGAGAACGGCGACTGAGAAGGCGACCCGACACAACGATGGCCCCCGGTTCCCCGGAGGCCATTGTGGTTGAGGTGTTTACCAGCGGACGGGCAGCGAGTGCACGCCGAACAGGATCCCGTCGTACTTGAACGGCAGCTCCTCGACCGGCATGTCGATCTGAAGAGTCGGCAGCCGCTCGAACAGAGTCCGGTACGCGATCTCGATCTCCGCCCGCACCAGGTTCTGGCCCAGGCACTGGTGCATCCCGAAGCCGAAGGCGACGTGGTGCCGGGCCGGGCGGCCGGGGTCGAACTCATCCGCCCGTTCGAAGGTGCACTTGTCGTGGTTGGCGGCCGCCACCAGTGGCACGATCCCCTCGCCGGCTTTGATGAGTTGCCCGCCTATCTCGACGTCGCGCACCGCGACCCGCAACGAGACCACGTCGGCGACCGACGCGTAGCGCAGAACCTCCTCGACCGCCCGCGGATCGCCGATCCACTCGCGGTGCTGTAGCAGCATGATGACGCCGATGGCGATGTTGTTGGCCGTCGTCTCGTGCCCGGCGATCAGCAGCAGCAGCCCGACCCCGGCGATCTCCTGGGCGCTCAGCGCCCCCTCGGTCAGCAGCTTGCTGAGCAGATCCTCGCCGGGAAAACGCTGCTTGATCGAGATGAGCCGGATCAGGTATTGCAGCAACTCGCCCGCCGCGGCTTCCCGCTCGTCGTGCGGGGTGGTGATGGTCACCAGCAACCGGGTCCGGGTCTCGAAGTAGTCATGATCGGAGTACGGCACGCCGAGCAGGGTGCAGATGACCAGCGACGGCACTGGCAGCGCGAAGGCCGAGACCAGATCGGCGGTGTTGCCGGCGGCCGTCATCGCGTCGATCCGGCCGTCGACGATCTTCTGGATCTCCGGGTACAGCTGCTTGACCCGGCGCACGGTGAACTCCGGGATCAGCTGTTTGCGGAACCGGCCGTGCTCGGGCTGGTCGAAGCCGACGAACCAGCCGGGGATCTGGTCGGGCAGCGGCACCGTGCCGGGGCGGCCCATGTCGGGGAAGCCCTCGCGGGTCGGGTTCGAGCTGACGTCCGGATGGGTCAGTACCGCCCGAACGTCCTCGTGGCGGGTGACGAGCCACACGGAGCTGCCGTTGGGTAGTGCGGACTTCACCAGCCCACCCTGTTCGCGCAGGCGGGCGTAGGCGTCGGGCGGGGCGAGCTGGCCGACCCCCCGGCGGGGGAATTCGATCGTCTCGGTCATCAGTGTCCACTCCCGGCGGGTGCAGGCTGGTGCGGTGCGTTCAAGGCGGCCAGGCCGAGGATGAGGTCGGCGGCCTTGGTCCGGCCGCCGGCCTCGAGCTGCAGCCGCCGGAAGTGCCGGGCGCGTTCGCCGAAGGCGGGATCGGCCAGCACCCGGGTGATCTTGTCGATGAGGTCGGCCGGGTCGATGGTGGCGGGCTGGTCGACGGTCAGGCTCACACCGCTCCACTCGCCTCGGACCGCCTGGTCGTAGCAGTCCACCCAGAGCGGGCGGATGACCAGCGGCTTGCCGAAGTAGAGACCTTCGTGGAAGGCGTTGCCCCCGCCGTGGTTGACGAACACGGTGACATGCGGATGCGCCAGGACGTCGAACTGCGACGGCAACCAGCTCTCCACGCGCAGGTTCGCCGGCAGCTGGTGAGCCGGCGGCAGCAGGCTCTGCTGCTCCTCGGGAAGCTTCCACAGTACGTGGTGGCGCCCGTCGAGCCGGCGGGCGACCTCGACGAGCGCGGCGACCTCGACCCGGTTGAGCCGGGTGACCGTGCCGAATCCCATGTAGACGATCGACTCGTGGGCGTCCAGCCAGGCCGAGAGGCCGGCGTCCGGCTCGGCCTCGGGCAGCGGCGGCACGATCGTGCCCACCATGTGCAGCTTCTCCGGCAGCGGGATCGGGAAGTCCAGGCCCTTGACCGAGTTGCACAGGATGATCTGTGCCTCTTCCGTCTTGGCGAAGACGCTGTTGGCCTTAGGGGAGATGCCGAGCTTCCTACTGGTCTCGCGGTAGGCCAGGATCGACTTGGCACCCACCGCGGCACCGGACTGGGTGAGCCGCGCCAGCTCGGAGGTGAGGGTGTCGGCGAAGTCTGCCGGCTGGTCGA
>CAXSDA010000017.1:0-11215 GCA_964236515.1 uncultured Actinoplanes sp. | reverse complement strand
ACTTGACCATCGTCGGACGCAGGAGCAGGCCGGCCATGCGGATCTTGAACATGCGATTGGTCCACCGCTGGCCGAAGGTCATGTCCAGCGGCAGGCCCGAGTTCGGCTGCGGGAAACCCTTGGGCAGGTTCTGGCGCAGCGCGTTGCTCGGCATGAAGGGCACGTCGAGCACGAACGGGACGTCGCGGGTGATCGCGGCGGTGACGGCGAAGAAGCTCAAGCTCTCGATGACCATCAGCGCCGGGCGGATCTCCTGGATCGCCGCGTCGAGCAGCCGGTATTTTCCCAGCCGCAAGTTCGGGTTGAAGGTGTGCAGCGCGACGGCCCGCAACGCCTTCCAGCGCGACGGCTGAGTGACCTGCCGATAGGTTTCGTCGTCCCAGGTCATCGACGAGAACTGGGGGATCACCGCGCCCAGCGACACGAACTTGACCTCGGTCACGTCCGAGAGCTTCTCGACGTCGGCCCGCCGGTTGTCGTCGGTGGCGAAGTACAGGTCGGGTACGCCCCGGCGGGCGAGTTCGCCCGCCAGCACCAGCATGGGATTCAGCAGGCCGCTCTCCGGAGTGCTCACGAACAGGATCGGCCGTGGAGTGTCGTTCACGGTTGGGTGCCCTCCAGTGGCATGGTCCGGAGCGCCGGGCCCGGCACCCCGCTCTGTGATAGCCCGCCCCGGGCGGTGAATTCCCTAAGCCGCTCTCATCCGGGCCACGAACCGCCCGTCGACGATCGACGCGATGCGGGCGCCCGGCCGCGGCTCGATGCCCATGAGCAGGTCGTGGTGGACCGGCTAGGGCCTTCAGCCGCGCGCGACCGGTCGCCGCCGGCGTGCGCTGATCAGCGACACCGGCGACGCCGCGGTCGACCGGTGGGCTCAGCGAGTATTCGGCCGCACGCTCTAGGTCTTTGCCGGTTTGCCGTGGGCTTGACTCGCTGGGACGGCTCACCCGGTCCCGCGAGCTCACGGAGTTGATCATGGCTACGCCCAGCGAAGAGGTAGTCGACGCGCTCCGGGCCTCGGTGAAGGAGACCAAACGGCTACGCCTGGTCAACCAGCAGCTGACCGCCGCGGCGAGCGAGCCGATCGCGATCATCGCGATGAGCTGCCGGTTCCCCGGCGGCGTGAGTTCACCGGAGGACCTCTGGGAGCTGGTCAGCGCCGGCCGTGACGCCATCGGTCCGTTCCCGGCCGACCGGGCGTGGGACCTCGCTGCGCTGGACGCGAGCGTCACCCGGGAGGGCGGGTTCCTCACCGGGGTCGGTGACTTCGACCCCGGCTTCTTCGGCATCTCGCCGCGCGAGGCACTCTCGATGGACCCCCAACACCGGCTTCTGCTGGAGACCGCCTGGGAGGCGGCCGAGCGCGCCGGCATCGATCCGGCCCGTCTGCGCGGCAGCCGCACCGGCGTCTTCGTCGGGCTCAGCGGCCAGGACTACTCGTATCTCACGGTCAACGCGCTCAGCGACCTCGAAGGCAACGTCGGCACGGGCATCGGGGCCGGTGCGGCGTCGGGCCGCCTCGCGTACACGTTGGGCTTGGAGGGTCCGGCCGTTACCGTCGATACGGCCTGCTCGTCGTCGCTTGTCGCCCTGCACTTCGCCACCCAGGCCCTGCGCGCGGGGGAGTGCGCGCTCGCCCTGGTCGGCGGCGCGACCGTCATGTCGACCCCGGGCGCGTTCGTGGAGTTCAGCCGCCAGGGCGGCCTGGCCGCCGACGGGCGGTGCAAAGCCTTCGCCGACGCCGCCGACGGGACCGGCTGGGCCGAGGGCGCCGGCATCCTCGTCGTCGAGCGGCTGTCCGACGCCCGCCGCAACGGCCACCGCATCCTGGCCCTGGTCCGCGGCTCGGCGGTCAACTCCGACGGCGCCTCCAACGGTTTCACCGCCCCGCGCGGCCCGGCCCAGGAACACGTCATCCGGCAGGCGCTGAGCAGCGCGGAACTGTCCGCGGGCGACGTCGACGCGGTCGAGGCGCACGGCACCGGCACCCGGCTCGGCGACCCGATCGAGGCCCAGGCGCTGCTCGCCACCTACGGCGGGGAGCGCGCGCATCCGCTGCTGCTGGGATCGGTGAAGTCCAACATCGGGCACGCTCAGGCCGCCGCCGGGGTCGCCGGCATCATCAAGACCGTCCTCGCCATGCAGAACGGCGTGCTCCCGGCCACCCTGCACGTTGACCGTCCCTCGTCGCATGTGGACTGGACCAGTGGGGACGTGCGACTACTCACCGAGACGACCCCGTGGCCGCAGACCGGACGGCCGCGGCGCGCCGGCGTCTCCTCCTTCGGGGTCACCGGCACCAACGCCCACGCGATTCTGGAGCAGGCGCCGGAAGACCCCGCCCCGGCCGAGCCGGTGACGGCCACCCCCATCTGCATACCGTGGGTGCTGGGCGCGCGCACCGCTGAGGCTCTGCACGCGCAGGCTGCCCGGCTGCTGGCCCATGTCGACGCCATCCCCGAGGCGGGCGCCACCGATCTGGCGTACTCCCTGGCCGTCTCCCGCAGCGGCTTCGAGCACCGGCTCGCGCTGTCCGGCCCCGACCGCGAATCCCTGCGCGACACCCTGGCCCGCTGGCTCGCCGGCGAGTCGGCCCCGGGCGCCGTCCAGGGCCTCGCCCCGCCCGGCGGCAAGCTGGCCATGATCTTCGCCGGCCAGGGCGCTCAACACCTCGGTATGGGCCGCGAACTGTACGGTCGTTTCCCCGTCTTCGCCGCGGCGTTCGACGATGTGCTCGCCCACTTCGACCCGTCGCTGCGCGAGGTCATGTGGGGTGCCGACGCGCCGGCCCTGGACCGGACGGAGGCGGCCCAGCCCGCGCTGTTCACCCTCGAAGTGGCGCTGTACCGGCTCGTGGAGTCCTGGGGCGTTCACCCCGACCACCTCGCCGGTCACTCGGTCGGCGAGTTCGCCGCCGCCCACGTCGCCGGCATCCTGACCCTGGCCGACGCCTGCCGCCTGGTCGCCGCCCGGGGCCGGCTCATGCAGGCCCTTCCGGCGGGCGGCGTGATGATGTCACTGGCCGCCTCCGAGTCGGAGGTACGCCACCGGCTGAGCGACAACGTCGCCGTCGCCGCGGTCAATGGGCCCCGTTCGGTCGTCATCGCCGGCCCCGAGCAGGAGGTCCTCGCCGTCGCCGGCGCGTTCCCCCGCTCGAAGCGGCTGGCCGTGTCACACGCCTTCCACTCGCCGCTGATGGACCCGATGCTGGCCGACTTCCGCGCGGTCGCCGACAGTGTCACCTACCACG
Source organism: uncultured Actinoplanes sp. (assembly GCA_964236515.1). GTDB lineage: Bacteria > Actinomycetota > Actinomycetes > Mycobacteriales > Micromonosporaceae > Actinoplanes. The sequence goes on along the minus strand of CAXSDA010000017.1, from coordinate 7,965 downwards.
CCGCTGCGGTCCCGCTCGTGTCCACGGCCACCGGCCGGCCCGCCACCAGCGACATCCGCACTCCGGAGTACTGGGTGCGGCAAGCCCGCTCCGCCGTGCGGTTCGCCGACGGCGTCGCCGCGCTCACCGCCGCCGGCGTGACCACCCTGCTCGAGCTGGGGCCGGGCGGGGTGCTGACGGCGATGGCCCAGGAGTGCCTCGAGCCCGGTTCGGCCGTCGGAACTGTCGCGCTGCTGCGTAAGGACCTGGGCGAGGAGGTCGCCGCGATCACGGCGCTGGCCGCGGTTCACACCCACGGTGTACGGGTGGACTGGGCCGCCTTCTTTGCCGGCACCGGGGCCGCCCTGCTCGACGTCCCCACGTACGCGTTCCAGCGCCGCCGTTACTGGCCCCGCCCGGTTCAGGCGTCCCGCGACGCCGCCGCCCTCGGCCTGGTCACCGAGGAACATCCGCTGCTCAACGCCTCCGTACGCATCGCCGGATCGGGGGAGATGGTCTTCACCGGCCGCATCCACCTCATCGATCAACCGTGGAGCGCCTGCATGCTGGAGGTGGCCATCCATGTCGCCGACGTGATCGGCAGCGACGTGGTCGAACGCCTCGACCTGGGCGAAACCACGCCCGACCTGTCGGTCAGCGTCGATCTACAGGTGTCGGTCGGCCCCGTGGACGACTCTGGCCGGCGCTCGCTCAGCATCCACTGCCGCAGCGCCGTCACCCCGGACGACCCGTGGACGCTTCAGGGCGACGGCGTGCTGGCCACCGGCGCCCAGCTGGAAGATCTCGGGTCCGGCCCCTGGCCACCGGCCGGTGCCGTTCAGGCCGACGCCGGCGTGTGGCACCTGGACGACGATGTGTACGCCGAGGTGACGTTGCCGGACGATCTTGAGGATGCCGGGCTGTTCACCATTCACCCGGCGCTGATCGACGCGGCCGTCGGCGACCTGCGACCGGACTCGTGGCGAGGGGTCCGTCTGCACGCCCGCAACGCCACCACGCTTCGGGTACGCCGGCGGCCCACCGACGATGACGCCGTCTCGCTGGTCGCGACCGATCCGCAGGGCGCTCCGGTGCTGTCCGTCGACGGCCTGCGTAGCCGGCACCTCATCGGTGCGATCGCGACCGGCCCGCTGTTGCGGCTGGGTTGGGTCGCCGCGGCCGTGCCCTCGACGGCCACCCCGCCGGCACTGGTCGAGTCCACCGGCGACCTCGCCGCCCTGGCCGAGGTACCCGACGTGGTGGTGGTCCGAGCCGTCGCCGCGCCCGCGGCGAGCCCGGACCAGGCCGCCCACGAACTGACCGGCGACGTCCTGCGGATCGTGCAGCGGTGGCTGGCCGACGACCGGTTCCGCGGGGCCCGGCTGGCCGTCGTGACCCACGGCGCGGTCGCCGTGGACGACGCCGAGGACGTCACCGATCTGGCCGGCGCCGCCGTCTGGGGACTCGTCCGCAGCGCCCAGGCCGAGAACCCCGGCGACTTCGTCCTGATCGACACCGACGGCTCGAACGACACCCTCGGCGCCGCGCTCGTCCTGGACGAGCCGCAGATCGCGATGCGAGCCGGAACCGTCCACGTCGCCCGCCTCACCCAGCTGACCACCCCCAGCCCGCGCCACCGGCCCGAGTGGGACGGCGCTGTCCTCATCACCGGCGGCACCGGCGGCCTCGGCCGCGTCCTCGCCCGGCACCTGGTCACCGAGCGGGGTGTCACCCGCCTGGTGCTCACCAGCCGCCGCGGCGGCGCGGCTCCCGGCGCCACCGACCTGCGCGACGAGTTGATCGCTCTCGGGGCCGACGTGCGGATCGCCGCCTGCGACGTCGCCGACCGCGAAGCCCTGAGCGACCTGCTTGACGACATCCCGCAGCTCGCCGCGATCATCCACACCGCCGGCGTCCTCGACGACGGCGTCGTCGGCGCCCTCACCCCCGACCGGATCGCCACCACGCTGCGGCCCAAGTCGACCGCGGCCTGGCACCTGCACGAACTCACCATGGACCGCCCCCTCGCCGCGTTCATCACGTTTTCATCGGTCGCCGGCGTCATGGGCAGCCCGGGGCAGGCCAACTACGCCGCCGCCAACGCGTTCCTCGACGCTCTGGCCCAGCACCGCCGCGCCCTCGGCCACCCCGCCGTTTCACTCGCGTGGGGCGCCTGGGCCCAGGACGCCGGAATGACCAGCGGGCTCACCGATGCGGACGTCCGCCGCATGACCCGATCCGGCATGCCGCCGCTGACGCGCGAGCAGGGCCTGCGCCTGTTCGACGCCGCCCTGGACGCCGATGTGGCGACTGTGGTGCCGATGCGGGTCGACCCGTCGGCGCTGCGCCGGCAGGAACAGATCCCGGCGGTGTTGCGCGGGCTCGTCCGCCGTACCCGCCGGTCCGCTGCGGCCGATCTCGCCGGCCCGGAGTCCGCGCTGGCCGCGAAGGTGGCGACGCTCAGTGAGCCCGACGCCCGGGCCGACCTGGTGGCGCTGATCCGTCGCGAGGTGACCGGCGTGCTCGGGTATGCCGGCAGCGATGACGTCGACACCGGCCGCGCCTTCCGCGATCTGGGCTTCGACTCGCTCACCGCCGTCGAGCTGCGCAACCGGCTCAGCTCGGCCACCGCTCTGCCGCTGCCCGCGAGCCTGATCTTCGACTACCCGAGCCCGGCCGTTCTGGCTGCCCACCTGCTGTCCCTCCTGCTCGGCGAACGCGACGCCCACCGCCCGGTGCCCACCACGACCGGCGGCGCCGATCCGGGCGACCCGATCGTCATCGTCGGCATGGCCTGCCGGTACCCGGGCGGCGTACAGACACCTGGCGACCTGTGGGAGCTTGTCGTCGAAGGACGCGACGGCATCACGGGCTTCCCCGACAACCGCGGCTGGGACCTCGACGCGCCCCCCGGTGCCCGTGGCCACAGCGACGCCCGCGACGGTGGCTTCCTGCACGACGCCGGAGCCTTCGACGCCGGCTTCTTCGGCATCTCGCCCCGTGAGGCGCTGGCGATGGATCCGCAGCAGCGACTGCTGCTGGAAGTGGCCTGGGAGACGATCGAAGGCGCTGGGATCGACGCCTCGTCGTTGCGCGGCAGCCGCTCCGGCGTCTTCATCGGCGCCACCGAAGGCGCCTACCTGGACGCATTGATCCGCTCCGGGCACGATCTGCAGGGCCACCTGCTCACCGGTACGGCGGCCAGCGTGCTCTCCGGCCGCCTGTCGTACGTCTTCGGCCTGGAAGGTCCGGCCGTCACCGTCGACACCGCCTGCTCGTCGTCACTGGTCGCCCTGCACTGGGCGAGTCAGGCGCTGCGTTCCGGCGAGTGCTCCCTGGCGCTGGCCGGCGGCGTGACGGTGATGGCCACCGCCGACGGCTTCGGCGAGTTCAGCCGGCAGGGTGGCCTGGCCACCGACGGCCGCTGCAAGTCCTATTCCGACGCTGCCGACGGCACCGCCTGGTCCGAAGGCGTCGGCCTGCTGCTGCTCGAACGCGAGTCCGACGCCCGGCGCAACGGCCACCACATCCACGCCGTCCTGCGCGGCTCGGCGGTGAACCAGGACGGTGCCTCCAACGGCCTCACCGCGCCGAATGGGCCCTCCCAGCAGCGCGTCATCCGGCAGGCGCTCACCGCCGCCGGGTTGTCCACCCAGGATGTCGACGCCGTCGAGGGGCACGGGACGGGAACGACCCTGGGTGACCCGATCGAGGCTCAGGCCGTGCTGGCAACCTACGGCCAGGACCGCGACACTCCGCTGTGGCTGGGCTCGGTCAAATCGAATCTCGGCCACACCCAGTCGGCCTCGGGGGTCGCCGGCGTCATCAAGATGGTCCAGGCGATGCGGCATGGAATCCTGCCGCGTTCGCTGCACGCCGAGTCGCCGTCGACGCAGGTGGACTGGAACTCCGGCGCCGTACGGCTGCTCGCCGACGCCGTCGCCTGGCCGGAACTCGGGCGGCCGCGCCGGGCGGCGGTGTCGTCGTTCGGCATCAGCGGCACCAACGCCCACGTCATCGTCGAGCAGGCATCGCCCACTGCCGTACCGGATCCGCGGCGTGACCTCCCGGCCGTCGTGCCGTGGCCGGTGTCGGCCCGCTCCGAGGCCGCGCTGGCCGCCCAGATCGCCCGGCTCGTCGCGGCCACCGACACCGCCGGCCACGAGGCCGCCGACGTGGGCTACTCGCTGGCCACCGGCCGCACCCGGTTTCCGCACCGGGCTGTCCTGCTGGCCTCGCCCGACGGCCTGTCCGAGGTCGCCGCGGGCCGGGTCACGAGCGGCGATCCCGTCGTGGCCCTGCTGTTCGCCGGCCAGGGTTCGCAACGACTGGGTATGGGCGCGCGGCTCTACGCCGATCATCCGGTGTTCGCGCAGGCGTGGGATGCGGCCGAGGCCGCGCTGGGGATGCCGTTGCGGACGGTCGTCTGGGGGGACGACCCGGCAGCGCTGGAATCCACCGGCTTCGCCCAGCCGGCGTTGTTCGCCCTCGAGGTGGCGCTCTTCCGGCTGCTCGAGTCGTGGGGGGTCCGGCCCGGCTGGGTGGCCGGCCACTCGGTCGGCGAGATCGCCGCGGCGCACGTCAGCGGGGTGCTCTCGCTGGCCGACGCGGCCCGGCTGGTCGCGGCCCGGGCCCGCCTGATGGAGGCACTGCCCGCGGGCGGGATCATGGTGGCGGTCCCGGCCGCCGAGGACGAGGTGGCGCCGCGGCTGACCGGCGATGTGTCGATCGCCGCCGTGAACGGCCCGCGGTCGGTGGTCATCGCCGGCGCTGAGGAGCTGGTCCTGGCGGCCGCCGCCGGTTTCCCGGAGACCAGACGGCTACGGGTCTCGCATGCGTTCCACTCGCGGCTGATGGACCCCATGGTGGACGAGTTCCGCGCGGCGCTGGGATCACTCGAGTTCGGCGAACCCCGGTGCGGGGTGGTGTCGAGCATGACCGGCACGGTCATCGACCCGGCGCAATGGAGCAGTGTGGACTACTGGGTCGAACACGTCCGGGCGACCGTCCGGTTCGCCGACGCCGTCGCCGCACTGGTCGACGCCGGCGCGTCGATGCTGCTTGAGATCGGCCCCGACGGGGTGCTGTCGGGCCTGGCCCAGGAGTGTCTCGGTGAGGACGCCCGGGTGGCGACGGCAGCCGTGCTGCGCAAGAACCGCGACGAGTCGGTGACCGCCGTGTCGGCGCTGGCCGAGCTGTACGTACGCGGGACCGAGGTGGACTGGTCGCCGCTCACGGCGGGCGGCCGGCCGGTCGACCTGCCGACTTACGCCTTCCAGCACGAGTGGTACTGGCCCGCCAGTCCCGTCGCCACCGGGGACGCGACGGCGATCGGCCTCGTCGGGGCCCGGCATCCTCTGCTCGGAGCCGCTGTCGAGCTCGCCGCCGGCGACGGGATCCTGTTCACCGGCCGGGTGTCGGCCCGAACCCATCCGTGGCTCACCGAACACCGCATCGACGGCGCCGTGGTCGTGCCCGACGCGGCCATCCTCGAACTGGTGATCCGTGCCGCCGACGAGGTCGGCTGTGACCTCGTCGAGGAGCTGACGCCGGGCGTGCCGCTGCGGCTGACCGGCGGCGGGGCAGTTCTACAGGTCCGGCTCGGTGTCCCCGACCCGGCCGGCCGGCGAGGCGTCGACGTGTACTCCCGGCCGGCCGACGACCCGGACGAGCCGTGGACCGGCCACGCCGTCGGTGTCGTGACCACGGGCGAGCTGTCCGACACCTTCGACGCGACCGCTTGGCCGCCGGACGGCGTACCGGTGGATCTGGGCGACTTCTACCCCCGCCTCGCCGACCAGGGCTATGAGCTGGGGCCGATCTTCCGCGGACTGCAGGCCGCGTGGCGCTCCGGGGACGTGGTGTACGCCGAGGCCGCGTTGCCGCCGAGCGTCGATGATGCCGGGCTCTTCGGTCTGCATCCGGCATTGCTGGACGCCGCGCTGCAGACGGTGCCGTTGCTCGGCCCGGGTGGCCGGGTGCCGCTCGCCTTCGCCGGCGTACGGCTGCATACGGGCGGTGCGCCGATGCTCCGGGCGCGGCTGACCCGGACGGCGACGGGCGCCCTGGAGCTGGCGCTGGCCGACGGCACCGGGACGCCGGTGGCGACGTTGGGCGGGTTGAAGGAGCGGTCCGCGGTCGCCGGTGCCGTGACTGGCAGTTCTTCGTTGTTCCAGGTGCAGTGGACAGAGGTCGCCCCGACATCCGGCGGCGTCGAGGTGGCCGCGTTCGACGGTGACCCGGCGCAACTCGACCCCGTCCCGGCCGTCGCCGTCTACGAAGCGGAGGCCGGGCCGGGCGAGGTGGTGGAGTCGGTTCACGAGATCGTGGCCCGGGTGCTGCACGTGCTGCAGGTCTGGCTGGCGGACGAGCGGTGCGCCGACTCGCGCCTGGTGGTGGCAACCCGCGGAGCAGACCACCAGGCGCTCGCCGCCCCCGCGGTGTCGGGCCTGGTCCGGGCGGCCCAGGCCGAGAACCCGGGGCGGTTCGTTCTCATCGACCTCGACGGGGACGCCCTTTCCACCGTGGCCGGGCTCGGCGCGACGCTGCTCCGTGAGGAACCGCAGATCCAGGTCCGCGACGGCGCTGTGCGGGTGGCCCGCCTCGGCCGGACCGGGTCCGGCGTCGCCACCGCAGACTGGAACCCCGAGGGAACGGTGCTGATCACGGGCGGCACCGGCGGTCTGGGCGCCGTGCTGGCCCGGCACCTGGTGACCAGCCGCGGCGTACGCCGGCTCGTGCTGACCAGCCGGCGGGGCCTGGACGCGCCCGGAGCGGTCGCCCTGCGCCACGCCTTGACCAGCCTGGGTGCCGAGGTGACGATCGCCGCGTGCGACGTCGCCGACCGGGCTGCGGTGGCGGCGCTGCTGGAGTCGATCGACCACCCGCTGGCCGCTGTCATCCACGCCGCCGGGCTGCTCGACGACGGCGTGCTGACGTCGCTGACCCCGGAACGGCTCGACCGCGTACTGCGGCCGAAGGTCGACGGGGCGTGGCATCTGCACGAGCTGACCGCCGGGATGGACCTGGCCGCGTTCGTGCTCTTCTCCTCGGTGTCCGGAGTGATCGGCGGCGCCGGCCAGGGCAGCTATGCGGCGGCGAACGCATTTCTTGACGCCCTGGCCCGCCACCGGGCCGGGATCGGACTGGCGGCGACGGCGATGGCGTGGGGGCCGTGGGCCGCCGAGACCGGCATGACCGCCGGACTCACCGCGGCCGACATGGACCGCATGGCCCGCTCGGGCCTGCCGGCACTGAGCGCCGAGCAGGGACTGGCCCTCTTCGAGGCGGCACTGTCGTCACCGGAGGCGACCTTGGTGGCGATGCGGGTTGACCTGCAGGCCCTGCGCGCCCAGGGCGAGATCCCGGTCTTGCTGCGACGAGTCGTGCCCGGCGTCCGGCACCGCGCCTCCGCGAACGCCGGCCTGGCCGGACGACTCGCGCGGGCGCCGGAAGCGGACCGGGGGCGGCTGGTGCTGGACGTCGTGCTCGCCCAGGTGGCCGTGGTCCTGGGCCACTCGTCGCCGGACACCCTGGACATGAGCCGCGAGTTCCGGGAGCTCGGCTTCGACTCGCTCACCTCGGTGGAGCTGCGCAACCGGCTCACCACGGAGACCGGCCTGCGGCTGCCGGCGACCCTGGTGTTCGACTATCCGACACCGGCCGGGCTCGCCGCCTTCCTGTACGACCGGCTGGCCGGCACGGACGCTCCCGTGCCGGTCCACCAGCCGGCGCCGGTGTCCGACGACCCGATCGTGATCGTGTCGATGAGCTGCCGCTATCCCGGCGACGTCGGCTCACCCGAAGAACTGTGGGATCTCGTCCTGTCCGAGCGCGAAGGCATCTCGGAGTTCCCCACCAACCGGGGCTGGGACCTCGACGCGCTGATCGACACCGACGGCCTGCGCGGCGCCAGCTACGTCAACCGGGGTGGTTTCCTGCACCGGGCCGGGGAGTTCGATGCGGGCTTCTTCGGTATTTCACCGC
>CAXSDA010000016.1:163315-165827 GCA_964236515.1 uncultured Actinoplanes sp. | reverse complement strand
AGATCGCCGACCAGATCGGCATCTCCCAGATGCACGTCTCCCGGCTGCTCACCAAAGCCCTCACCAAGCTCCGCGGACAGCTGAACGAGGACACGATCTAAGACTCGTTCGAACACGGAACGGCCGGCGAGATTCTCGCCGGCCGTTCTGCTATCCGAACGCGTCCGCGTGCGCCTCGGCCCATTGGCGGAACGTCCGGGGTGGACGACCGGTCACGTCGGCCACTGCCGGCGTGACCATCGATTCGTCCAGCGCACCCTCGGCGTAGAGGTTCCAGAACGCCCGGACGTACGGCTCGGGGGTGCCGGTCCGGATCAGTTCCTCGCGGGTCTCGTCGTGGCTGAGCCCGACGAACTCCAGCGGGCGGCCGAGCACGTCGGCCAGGATCGCGACCTGGTCGGCCGGGCGTAGCGGCTCCGGCCCGGTCACCCGGTACGTACGCCCGTCGTGGTCCCCCGTCTTCAGCGCGGCGGCGGCCACCGAGGCCAGGTCGTACGGGTCGACGGTGGTCGAGACCGCGTCGCCCCACTGCGCCCGTACGGTCGAACCGTCGTTGAGCTGCGGCAGCCAGCGCAGCGCGTTCGACATGAAGGCGTGCGGCCGCACAATGGTCCAGGCCAGCCCGGAATTCCGGACCGCGCGCTCGGAATCGATCATGTACGCGGAGATCGCGTTGCTGGTGTCGCCGCTCTCGGCCGAGCTGCCGCTGAGCAGCACCACCCGCCGCACGCCGGCGGTCGCGGCCTCGGCCAGAACGCCGGGCATGTCGGCGTAGCCGGACAGCAGAAACAGCCCTTCAGCGCCGGCCAGCGGCTCGCGCAGACTTGCCGGCCGGTCGAGGTCTCCACCGCCGTCCTTGTCGTGCACCAGAGGGCGCGCCTCCGGGCCGAGGATGCGGACCAGCTCGGCACCGACGTTGCCGGTGGCCCCGGTAACCAGAATCGTCATGCCACGAGCCAACCAGATCCCCGGAAACACAGCGGACCCGGGCCGACGAAACGTCGGCTCGGGTCCGCGAGCATGTCCGGCGGTCAGATCCGCTGGAGCGTCAGGATCAATACCAATACTTCCGGCCACCGATCGGGCGGCCGACCGATCCCAGGATCCAGAAGACGACGCCGACGATCAGCAGGATGATTCCGATCGTGTAGAGAACTGGGATCCCGAGGAAGATACCCAGAAGCAAGAGGATGACGCCCAAGACAACCATGACTGCTCCGTTTCGCTCGACGAATCCGTTCCGTCGCGGATCCTGGTACCCAACCGCGTCGATCACCAATCACCGTCCCGAAATTCTTTGGTTCCGCACCGCCAAGACCGTGACCGACAGAACGGCCAGCACCAGCGCACCGGACTCCATCACCGCTCCGATCAACGGCGTCGACGCGTAACCCCAGCCGGCCGCGATGGCCCGGCCACCGAAGAACGCGCCGGCCGCATTGCCCAGGTTGAACGCGGAAACTGCAGCCGACGACGCCAGCAGGTTCTGGGCATCACTGTCCGCACTGGTCACCACACGCGTGGTGAGACCGGGCACGGTCGTGTAGGCGACCACTCCGAGAACGAACAAGGTGATCGCGGCCGGCCACCGCGAGTGCGCCGTCGCAGCGAAGACGACCAGCACGATCAGCATCGCGGCCGACGCCACGATCAGCGTGGCCATCAGCCGGCGGTCGGCCGCCCGGGCGCCGATCACGTTGCCCAGCACCAGACCCAGCCCGAACAGCGACAGCAGCCACGGCAGCGCGCCGTCGGAGAAACCCGCGACATCGGTCATCAGCGGCGCGATGTAGGTGAAGGGCGCGTAGACCGCACCGAACGCCAGTGCGGTCAGGGCCAGCGCCATCCAGACCCGTACGGTCCGGAACGCCCCCAACTGCGTCCGCGCCTCACCGACGGCGTCGGAACCCGGCACGAACGCGGCGGTGGCGGCGGCCGCGACTAGTCCCAGCACCGCCATCGCCCAGAACGTCGACCGCCACCCCAGATGCTGGCCGAGCAGCGTCCCCAGCGGAACCCCGGCCACGTTGGCCACGGTCAGCCCGGACACCATGGCGGCGATCGCCCGGTTCCGCCGCGCCGCCGGCACCAGATCGCCGGCGACGACGGTGGCGAATCCGATGAATGCGCCGTGGCACAACGCCGCCACGATCCGCCCGGTCATCATCACGCCGTAGCCCGGAGCCAGCGCCGAGATCGCGTTGCCCACCACGAAGAACGCCAGCAACGCGACCAGCACCGGCTTGCGCCGCCGCCGGGAGACCAGCGCCGTGACGATCGGCCCGCCGATCACCACGCTGAGCGCGTAGCCGGAGATGAGAAGCCCCGCCCGCGGGATGGAGACGTGCAGATCGCCGGCGATCTCGGGGAGCAGGCCGGTGATCACGAATTCGGTCATGCCGATGGCGAACGTCCCGAGGACGACAATGGTGACCGCCGTGAGCTTCCAGTTGAGATAGAGCAGGACGCACAGGGCCAGGACCGCGGTCAGCACCGAGCCCCCGGTGGTCGA
>CAXSDA010000016.1:75957-163305 GCA_964236515.1 uncultured Actinoplanes sp. | reverse complement strand
ACGAATTCGGTCATGCCGATGGCGAACGTGCCGATGGCCAGCGCGGCCAGCGCCGCTCCGGTCCGCCCCCGCGCGATCATCAGCGCATTATGGCGTCCGCGTGCATCAGCGCATTATGGCGTCCGCGTGGTGATGGTGGTGATCGGCCGGGTCGAGGTGGACCGTCGCCGCGGCCAGGTGCGGCAGGGCGTGGCCGAGTTCGTGCTCGGCGGCCATCGCGATGGCGTGGGCGGCGCCGACGGTCAGCGCCGGGTCGACCGCGATCTCAGCCTCGGCGCGCAGCCGGTGGCCGGTCCAGCGGAGACGCACGGCGCCGACCGCGGTCACGCCGGGCGTGGCCGTCAGCGCCGCCTCGGCCGAGTCGACCAGGGCCGGGTCGACCCCGTCGAGCAGCCGGCGGAAGACCGTACGGGCGGTGTTCACCAGCACGAACGCGATCAGCGCGGCGATGGCCAGTCCAACCACCGGGTCGGCCTGGGGCCAGCCGAGCGCCACCCCGCCGGCCCCGGCCAGCACGGCCAGCGAGGTCAGGCCGTCGGCGCGGGCGTGCTGCCCGTCGGCGACCAGCGCGGCCGAGCCGATCCGCCGGCCGGTCCGGATCCGGTACCGGGCCACCCACTCGTTGCCGGCGAAACCGATCAGGCCGGCCGCCGCCACGTACGGCAGGTGGGACACCGGATGCGGGTGCAGCAGCCGGTCCACCGCCTGCCATCCGGCCAGCACCGCCGACAACGCCACCACCAGGACCACGAACAGCCCGGCCAGATCCTCGGCCCGGCCGTAGCCGTACGGGTAGCGGCGGCTGGCGGCCCGGCGCCCGAGCAGGAAGGCCACCCCCAGCGGCACCGCGGTGAGCGCGTCGGCGACGTTGTGCAGCGTGTCTCCCAGCAACGCCACCGAGCCGCTGAGAAGCACGACGGCCGCCTGGGCAACAGCGGTCAAGAACAGTGCGGCGAGCGAGATCCACAATGCCCGCAGACCCGCCGTGTCTCCACCCAAGCCTGGACTATCAGTCGGCGGAGCCCAGGAATCTTCGTGATGGTGGTCGTGCGAGTGGCTGTGGCCCATGGTGGCAGAATAGGTGCTCATGTACGCACGCGACAACGCGGCAACTGCCCAGGAGCTGCAACAAGACCAGGTCGACGCCACCGTGACCGCCCTGCGGATGCTGGCCGACCCGACCCGCCTGCGCCTGCTGTGGTTGCTGCGTGAGGGCGAGCAGGACGTCGGCACGCTGACCACGACCGTGCGGGCGTCCCGGCCGGCGGTCTCCCAGCACCTGGCCAAGCTGTTGCTGGCCGGCCTGGTAACCAGCCGGCGGGACGGGCGGCGGGTGCTCTACCGGGCCCGCGGCGGCCACGTCCGGCGACTGGTCACCGAGGCGCTGGAAGCGGGCGACCATCTGGTCACCGGGAAGCCCGACCATGACTGAACCGAGCTTCGTCTTGCACGACCATCGCAAGCCGCGCCCGCACTTCGATCTGCGGCTGGAGCAGGACGGCGTGTTGAAGAGCTGGGCCGTGCCGCGCGGCCTGCCGGACTCGCCCGGGCAGAACCGGCTGGCCGTGGCCGTTCCCGACCACGCGCTGGACCACCTGACGTACACCGACGAGAACAAGTTCATCGCCGACATCGGCTGGTGGCACGAGGACGACCGGAACGACAAACGGTTCGTGTTCACGCTGCACGGCCGGGACGAGCCGCGGCGGTACGTACTGATCCGCACCGATGGGCCGAACTGGTTGCTGCACCTGACGAAGGAGCAGCCCACGGCTTGACACATCGGACTAGATCAATGGAAGCTGATCCCCTGACATCGATGTCATCAGGGGGATGCATTGATCGGGTTCCATGCTGCCGCGGCCGCCGTCCTCGCTGGTGTCACGCTGACCGTCCCGGCGCCGCCGCCGTTGGTGGCTGATCCGGCGGCGTACGTGAGTCCGTTCATCGGCACCAGCAATCTGGGCAACACCTACCCGGGCGCGGTGACCCCGTTCGGCATGCTGGCGTTCAGCCCGCAGGAGTCGCCGAACAACCAGTACTCCACGGTCGCGCCAGGCGGCTACCAGTACGCCGCCGACCGCCTGCACGGTTTCAGCCTGACCCACCTCAGTGGCGTCGGTTGCTCCGGGGGGAACGGCGACATCCCGATCATGCCGTACGTCGGGGCCGTCACGACGTCGCCGAGCAGCGACCTCGACGACTCCGTCTACGGAAGCACGTTCGCCCACGCCAACGAGTCGGCCCGGCCCGGTTACTACCAGGTCGGCCTGGACAACGGCGCCGGCGCCACGCTGACGGCCACGCCGCGGACCGGCTTCGGGCAGTTCAGCTTCCCCGCCGGCCAGGCGGCCAGTCTGCTGTTCCGCAGCTCGCTGTCGGAGACCGGCAGCGCGGGCGCGACCGTCCACATCGATCCGGTCACGCGGACGGTGTCCGGATCGGTCAGCGCCGGCAACTTCTGCGGACCGCAGAGCATCGACAACAGTCACGCGTACTACACGCTGCACTTCGTGGCCCAGCTCGACACCCCGTTCGCGACCACCGGCACCTGGACCGACGCCACGGTGAGCCCGGGCGGGACCGACGCGTCCGGTGGCAGCGGCTACAGCAGCACCGGCCGGGCCAACTCCGGCAAGGGCTCCGGCGGGTACGTCACGTTCGCGCCCAGGACGACGGCGGTGGGCGTACGGGTCGGCATCTCGTACGTCAGCGAAGCCGGCGCCGCCGCGAACCTGGCCGCCGAGTCACCGGATCGGCTGTCCTTCAACGCGATCGCGGCCGGCGCCCGGTCGGCGTGGTCGGCCCGGCTGAAGACGATCGGGATCGGCGGCGGCACCGAGGCCCAGAAGCGCACGTTCTACACCGCGCTGTACCACGCGCAGCTCGAGCCGACCCTGACCAGCGACGCCGACGGGCAGTACGCGGGCGCCGACGGGCAGCCCCACCCGCTCGCCGCCGGTCAGCAGGCGCAGTACGGCACGTTCTCCGGCTGGGACGTCTACCGGGCCGAGGTCCAGCTGCTGACCATGCTCGACCCCAGGATGGCCGGCGACTTCGCCCAGTCCCTGTTCAACTACGCCGGCCAGCGCGGCGGCGAGTGGGACCGGTGGCTGCTGGAACAGGGCAAGACGTCGGTGATGTCCGGCGACCCGTCGGCGGCCGCGGTGGCGGCGATCTACGCGTTCGGCGGCCACGACTTCGACGCCCAGGGCGCCTTCGACTCGCTGGTGCACGCGGCCACGGTCCCCACCGCGAACGACGGGAGCGACGCCGGCTGCAACGTCGAGTGCGTCGGCGAGCGGCCGGCCCTGGACAAGTACCTGGCGCTCGGATACGTGCCGGCCGACGACTGCCACTGCTGGGGCGGCGCGGCCGAAACGCTCGAGGACGCCGCCGCCGACTACGGGCTCTACCAGCTCGGCACCGCGCTCGGGGACAGCCGGGCGCCCGCGTTCCTGGACCGCTCACATCACTGGAAGAACGTGTACGACCCGTCGGCGCAGGCTGATCCGGGGCTGGCGCACAACATCCGGCTCCAGATCGCGGCGATCACGGCCAGTGCCGAGAACGCGCCGTACGAGGGCAAGGCCCAGGCGTTCGACGGCGACAAGGGCACCAAGTGGCTCACCTTCGCCACCAGTGGCTGGATCCAGGCGCAGCTCAAGCAGCCGCAGACGGTCACCGGATATGCCATCACCAGCGCCAACGACGAGCCCACCCGCGATCCGAAGGACTGGACGCTGCAGGGCTCGGCCGACGGCACCACCTGGACGACCGTCGACACGCAGACTTCTCAGAGCTGGACCGGCCGCGGTCAGACCCACGAGTTCACCGTGGCCGATCCCCAGCCGTACCTCTACTACCGCCTGAACGTCACCGCCAACAACGGCGCCCCCATCACCCAGCTGGCCGAGCTCGAGCTGGCCGACCCGGCGGTGCCCACCCCGGTACCGGCCGACGGGCTGGCGAAGGGCTGGATGCGCGACCGCTACGCCGACGGCACCTGGGCCGAGGGCTTCAGCCCGTCCACCGAGACCGGGTTCGTCGAGGGCACGAGCGCCCGCTACACCTGGATGGTCTACTCCGACGTGGTCGGACTGGCGGCGGCGATGGGCGGCAACGCGACCGCGATCGACCGGCTGGACGGGTTCTTCCGCAACCCCGACGGCTCGTTCGACCTGAGCGCGGCCAAGAACACCCGGTTCGACGCGACCAACGAGCCCGACATTCAGACGCCGTATCTCTACAACTACTTCGGGGCGGCCTACAAGACCCAGGAGACCGTACGGGCGATCCTGAGCGGCCTGTGGAGTGACGGCACCGGAGGCATCCCCGGCAACGACGACGCGGGCACGATGAGCGCCTGGTACGTGTTGTCCGCGCTGGGTCTCTACCCGACCGTGCCGACCCGGGCCGAGCTGGCGCTGACCAGTCCACTCTTCCCGCGGGCGGTCCTGCACCTGGGCAGCGGGAAAGATCTGACCATCGACACCACCGGCTCCGGGACGTACGTGCAGGGCCTCACGGTCGGGGGGAAGCCGACGACCAGGGCGTGGCTGCCCGCCTCGACCGTACGCACCGGCGGCCGCCTGACGTACACCCTCTCCACCGCACCCAGCGTGACCTGGGGCAGCGGATCCTCCGACGTGCCCCCGCAGAACTGACCCGACGAGTTGGACGACCTGTGCGTTTGGCCGGGCGCCGGGCGGATACCGTAAGGGAACCATGCCGCCTCCGTCCGATCTACCCGGCTTCCTGCACGGCGTCGCCCCGATCCTTGATCGGTACAGCTACTTCGCCGTCGCGGGGATCATCGGCGTGGAGAGTTTCGGCATACCGGCGCCGGGCCAGACGATCATGGTGGCGGCCGCCATCTATGCGGGCGCCGGACGGCTGAACGTGTTCGCCGTCGCCGGCATCGCCTTCGTCGCGGCCGTGGTCGGCGACAACATCGGGTACTGGATCGGCGTGCGCGGCGGCCGGGCGCTCGCCCACCGGTGGGGCCGGTACATCTTCATCACGCCGGAACGGCTGGAGAAGGCCGAGAAGTTCTTCGCCAAGCGCGGCAACCGGATCGTCGTGGTGGCCCGCTTCATCGACGGGCTGCGCCAGCTCAACGGCGTGATAGCCGGCATCACGGCGATGCCCTGGCGCAAGTTCCTGCTCTACAACGCGATCGGTGCGGCGCTCTGGGTCGGCTGGTGGTCGGCCCTGTCGTACTTCCTCGGCACCCACCTGGTCGACGTGATCGAGGAGGCCCACCAGTACAAGTGGTGGGCCATCGCGCTGGTCGTGCTGGCCGTCGGCACCTACATCACGCTGCATGTGCGGCACGTCCGCCGGCGCCGGGCGAAGGCTGCGGCCGCCCGGGTGGCCGAGCCCGATCCGGAGCCTGAACCACTGCCGCAGGAGTCACAGGCACGCTCGTGATTGCGCGCGCTCCCCACCGGGTAGGCATTCAGTGCTCGATCGGAGGGAGACCACTGTGACCGTCACGAGTACCGAGTCCGCACTGTCCCGGCACCGCGACCGGGCGGCTGCCGCCACCGCGTCCGCGGAGAAGGCCCAAACCGGAGTCACCGAATTGGACCGCCGGATCCAGACGAATGCCGAGATGGCCCAGGAGCACACACGGGCCCTGCGCAACGCCGAGGCCGAGGTGACCCGGCTCAAGCGGGCACTCAAGATCGGCACGCAGGAGAAGGAACGGCTGGGCAAAGCGCGCAAGAAGGCCGTCGCCGCGGCGGCCAAGGCGAAGGCCAAGGCGGAAGGCGCCGAAGCCAAGTACGAGAAGTCGGTGCTGGGCGACCTGGTGAAACGCGAGATCGCCCGCGACAAGGCCCAGGCGACCGCCCCGGCGGCCGAGGCCGCGCCGCCGGCTCCGACGGTCGGCGCCGAGAGCCTGCCCGGCGCATCGAACTCACCGGCCGCGTCCAGCTCAAACACCGCGACCAGTTCGTCGGACGCATCCCGTGCATCGGACTCATCCCGTTCTCCGGCCGCGACCAAGGCGGCTGGGACCAGGACGACCGCGACCCGGACAGCGGCGGCGAAGACGGCCGCGGCCGCCTCACCGGGCCCGGCCACTTCCAGCTCGCCGGCCGCGACCCGGCGGGCCCCGAGCCGGAGCCGGGCTGCGTCGGCCGATCCCGCACCGGAGCCGGCGAAAGCCGCCACCGCGACGGCGGCCCGGACCGCCGCGCGCAAGACGGCCGCGCGCACCCGCACCACCACCTGACGATCCGGTCCGGCACCGGCGGCGGATCTGGCCTTGTCGCTCCGCCGCCGATGCCGGCCGGTTTCCTCAGGTCCCGGTACCCGTGCCGGTCCCGGTACCCGTTCCTGTACCACCCGGAGCAGCCCCCACGGGTGCCCCGCCCTGCTGACCGGTGGTGCCCTGCTGACCGGTGGTGCCCTGCTGACCGGTGGTGCCCTGCTGACCGGTGGCGCCGGCCACGTCGGTGTCCTGGATCGCCGTCGCCGTGTTCTTGCTGTCCGCGGTCGTCGCGGTGACCCGGACGGTGTCACCGGTGGACACGTCCGAGACCGCGTCCGAGCCGTTGTCGACGCTGGTCGAGCTGCTGATCAGGTACGTCTGGGTGTAGCCGTCGACGCTCTTCACCGTAATGGAGCTGGTGCTGACGGCCGAGACCGTGCCCAGCTGGGTGAGTTGCGTGGTGTAACCGCCGTTGCCGTCCGAGACCACGGACGTGCCGTGCAACGCGGTCGCCTGACTGCCGCCCATCGCTCCGTTCGGCCCTCCGCCGCCGCCGAAGGTCCCGGTGCCGGACCCGGACCCGGACCCGGAGCCGGGCCCGCCCGTGCCGCCCAGTCCGGTGGTCGTGGTCGAGCCGCTACCGGAACTGCCGGTGGCCGCCATCACCCCCGCCGTCACCCCGGCGCTGACCACCGCAACCGCCACCAGCGCGCCCGCGGCCGCCAGCTTGCCGCGGCGACCACGCGGCGACGCGGCCGGTTCGGTGACCGGGCCGGTGCCGGGGCCGGAACCGAGGCCGGTGGGCGGCGGGGTCCAGGCCGGCGGGGCCGCCCCCGAGTCATGCTGGGGAGTCCAGACCGTGGTGGCCGGCTCGGGACCCGATGGCCGGGTGGAATGATCGTGAACGGTCATCGCCGTGGCTCTCCTCGTTGTCGATCCTGCGATGACCAGAAGCGTGGCGAGGTCGGCTATGCCTGCGCTGTGCGGGCGTTAGGTGGGCAGTGTGGAGTTCGCAGCGGTGCTCTTCGACATGGACGGGACGCTGGTCACGTCCGACGCCGCGGTGGAACGGGCGTGGATGACCTGGGCCGCCGAGTACGGCGTCGACGGCGTCCGGGCGGTCGAGCTCGCCCACGGCCGCCCCAGCGAGCCGACCGTCCGCACGATGCTGCCGCACCTGGACGAGCCCGCCGTCGCGGCCGGGGTCGCCCGCCAGCTCGAGCTGCAGTACACCGACCTGGCCGACGTCACGGCCGCGCCCGGCGCGTTCGAGCTGCTCGACCGGCTCGCCCGCCGCAGGGTGCCGTGGGCCGTGGTGACCAGCGCCGACACCCGGCTGGCGGCCGCCCGCCTGGGCGCCGCCGGGATCACCGCGCCGGTGCTGGTGTCGAGCGACGACGTGCCGGTCGGCAAGCCCGACCCGGCCGGGTACCTGCGGGCGGCGCAACTGCTGGGCGTACCGGCGTCGCGGTGTCTGGTGGTCGAGGACGCCGACGCCGGTGTTGAGGCCGGGCGCGCGGCCGGCGCCACCACCGCGGCGCTGCGCGGGCTGGATGGCGACCTGCGGATCGGCTCACTGCTCGAGCTGGCCGAGCGGCTCACTCCGGAAGGTCGTCCAGAAACTCCGCGGTAGGGGCGAAGAACAGGCCGCCGGTCCGGGCGGTGGAGAAGTCCAGGATCCGGTCGTACGTGCCCCACGGGTCGCCGAAGAACATCCGGCGCAGCATCTGCTCGGGTACGTCGGGCGTGGCCGCGTACGCGATGTAGTAGGTCCCGAACTCCCCCGCCGACACCGAACCGAACGGCATGTTGTCCCGCAGGATCTTCAGCTCGTTGCCGTCCGGGTCCTCGATCGTGTTCAGCTTCACGTGCGAGTTCGCCGCCTTCTCGCCATCCGGGATCTCGATGTTGTCGAGCTTTCTCCGGCCGATCGCCGCCTCCTGCTCCTCGACCGGGAGCTTGTTCCAGGCCTCCAGGTCGTGCACGTACTTCTGCACCAGGACGTAGCTGCCGCCGGCGAAGTCCGGGTCCTCGGCGCCGACCACGACCGCCCGCCCCGCGATCTCGCCCGCCGGGTTCTCCGTGCCGTCCACGAATCCGAGCAGGTCGCGCTCGTCGAAGTACTTGAACCCGTGCACCTCGTCGACGATGTCGGCCACCCCGGCCAGCCGCCCGGCGATCTTGGCGGCCATCTCGAAGCACACGTCGACCTGGCCGGCCCGCAGGTGGAACAGCAGATCGCCGGGGGTCGCGGGCGCCTCGTGCCGCGGACCCTTCCAGGCCCGGAACCGGTGCAGCTCAGCCGGGCGCCCGCCGCCCGGGAAGAGGCGGTCCCACATGTCCGATCCGATCGCGGTGATGCAGGACAGCTGGGCCGCCGGCACCCGGAAGCCGACCGAGCGCTGCAACGCGGTCATGTCCCCGAGCAGATCCCGCACGGTCGCCTCGCCGCCCTCTCGGACGGTCGCAACCAGGAAGATCGCGGCGTCGGTGAGCGGGCTGAGCACGGACTGCGGGGTGACGGTGGGCTCTCCGGATCTTGGCGCGGTCATGGTTCGCAGCCTAAGGGTTCACCGAAGCTACTTGCCGGTAGCAGAATGAGGCCATGAGCGAGCACCGGGATGTCGTCGTCGTCGGCGCGGGGCTGTCCGGTATCGATGCGGGATACCACCTGCAGACCGAGTGTCCGGACAACAGTTACCTCATCCTCGAGGCCCGGGACACCATCGGCGGCACGTGGGACCTCTTTCGCTACCCGGGCGTACGGTCCGACTCCGACATGTTCACGCTCGGGTTCCCGTTCCGGCCGTGGCGCGAGCCGGACTCGATCGCCGAAGGGGGCCGGATCCTGGCGTACGTCCGGGAAACCGCCCGCGTCTACGGCATCGACCGGCAGATCCGGTACGGGCGGAAGGTGGTGACGGCCGCGTGGTCCTCGGACGCCGCGGTGTGGACGCTGCGGACCGCCGGCGGCGAGGAGTACACCTGCGCCTTCCTCTACGTCTGCACCGGCTACTACCGCTATTCGGCCGGGTACGAGGTCGACTTCCCCGGGGCGTCCGACTTCACCGGGCGCATCGTGCACCCGCAGCACTGGCCGGCCGGCCTCGAGCACGACGGCAAGCGGGTGGTGGTGATCGGCAGCGGCGCCACCGCGGTCACGCTGGTGCCGGCCATGGCGGCGACGGCCGCGCACGTGACCATGGTGCAGCGCTCCCCCACTCACATCGCCACCCTTCCGGCCCGGGACGAGACGCTCGAAAAGCTCAGCGCGGTGCTGCCGCGCAGCGTGGCCGCCCAGATCATCCGCACCCGCAACCTCGCCTTCGGCTGGGGGCTCTACCAGGCCACCCGGCGCTGGCCCGACCGGGTGGCGACGTTCCTGCGCAAGGGCGTGGCGGCCCAGCTGCCGCCGGACGTGCCGGTCGATCCGCATTTCGTCCCGGTCTACAACCCGTGGGACCAGCGGCTGTGCGTGGTCCCGGACGGCGACCTGTTCACCGCGATGCGCGACGGGCGGGCGTCGGTGGCCACCGGCGTCGTCGAGACGTTCACCGAGAAGGGCGTACGGCTGGCCGACGGCACCGACATCGAGGCCGACCTCATCGTCACCGCCACCGGGCTGACCATGGTCGCGTACGGCGAGATCGACATCACCGTCGACGGCGCCACCGTCCGCTCGTCGGAGCTGCACGTCTACAAGGGAATGATGTTCGGTGACGTGCCCAACATGGCCTGGTGTGTCGGCTACACCAACGCATCCTGGACGCTGCGGGCCGACCTGACCTCGCGCTACGTGTGCCGGTTGCTCAACTACATGACCCGGCACCGGATCGACATCGCCACCCCGCACCTGGCCGAGGCCGAGGACACGTCCGAGCCGCTGATGAATCTGACCTCCGGGTACGTCCAGCGGGCGACGGCTCTCATGCCGAAACAGGGGGCGCGGCGGCCGTGGCGGATGCGCAACAACTATCTGACCGACCTGCCGGCCATGCGCCTGGGGCGGATCGACGACGGTTCGATGACCTTCACCCGGCTGGTGTGACGTGGAGCGATTCGTGTTCGCCGGCAAGACCTGCGTGATCACCGGCGCGGCCAGTGGCATCGGTCGGGCGCTGGCCCTGAACCTGGCCCGGCGCCGGGCCCGCCTGGTGCTGGTGGACCGGGACGCCGACGGGCTGGAGACGGTGGCCTCCGCGGCTCGCGGGAGCGGCGCCGAGGTCGCGACGTATGTCATCGATCTGTCCGACGGCCAGGACCGCACTGACTTCGCGGCCGAGGTGGCGAGTCGGTTCGGCGGCGCCGACCTGCTGATCAACAACGCCGGGGTGGCCCTGAGCGGCACGTTCGAACATGTCAGCCTGAAGGACTTCGAGTGGCTGATGGAGATCAACCTGTTCGCCGTGATCCGGATGACCAAGGCGTTCCTGCCGCAGCTGCTGAACCGGCCCGGTTCGCACCTGGTCAACCTGTCCAGCCTGTTCGGACTGATCGCCCCGGCCGGTCAGGTGGCCTACGCGACCAGCAAGTTCGGCGTCCGCGGCTTCACCGAGGCGCTGCGGCACGAGCTGGCCGGCCGGGTCGGCGTGACCGTGGTCCACCCCGGCGGCGTGAAGACCAACATCGCCGCCAACGCCCGCCTGTCCGGCGTCGACCTGACCGGTGAGCAGGCCGCTCAGGCGCGGAAGTTCGCCGAGGCGGCCCTGATCCTGCCGCCCGAGGACGCGGCCCAGCAGATCGTCACCGCCATCGAGAAGCGCCGGCCCCGGCTGGTCATCACCGGCGTGGCCAAGGGCGCCGACTGGCTGGCCCGCCTCACCCCGACCCGCTACTGGTCGATCAGCGTGCGCGCCGCCCGCCGCCGCGGCCTTCCGGACTAGTCGACAAGGCCGGCGAGCGGCCCTAGAAGAACGTCGCGTAGCGCCGGCGGTCCTGGCCGTTGAGCACGGTGAAATCGCCGCCGGCGCTGAGGTGGACACCGTCCGGGGCGGCGGCCAGGGCACGGACGCCGACCACGCCGTTGGCCACCGGCGCCCAGTCCAACAGGGTGCCGGTGCGGCTGATCGCGGCCAGCTTGACCCGCGGCACGGAACCGTCGGTGCAGGCGCCGTGCGACCCGTTGCTGGCGGTCAGGCAGGCCTTGTCGAAGTGGCCGCCGACGTAGACGACGCCGCCCAGGATGGTGATCGCGGCCGCGTCGCCGTCGAAGACCCGCTGCCAGCGCCGGGCCCCGGAAGCGGTGTAGGCGACGGCCCCGCCGCCCTGGCCGCCGGTGGCCGCATACACCCCGGCGTCGTCGGCGGTGACCGCGTTGACCTCGGCGTCCAGATGCGGCCGGAAGCCGGCGTCGACGGTGCCGGTGCGGCCGGACACCGCGGCCAGGTGGGCGGTGCCGGACGCGTCGTTCACCGACTCGAACGGGCCGCCGACGTACACCCGGGAGCCGTACGCATGGACGGTGTGCACGGCGTCGTCGGTCCGCGGCCGCCACGCCTCGAGGGTGCCGCCGGGCACCGTGAACGCGGCCAGGTTGGTCCGCCGCCGGCCGTCCACCGCGGTGAAGCTGCCACCCAGGTAGAGGTGGCCGGCGGAGGCGGCCAGCGCGTACGGCGCCCCGGACAGCGCGTGCGCGAACGGCCCGACCGCACCGGTCACCGGGTCGAACCGGGCCAGTGCGTCCCGCCGTACGCCCGACACGTGGCCGAAGTCACCGGCCGCGTACACCGCGTCGGCGGTCACGGCCAGCGCCCGGACGGTCGCGTCGGCGTCCGGCGCCCAGCGCAGCAACACCCCGGTCCGGCCGTCGAACGCGGCCAGCCGGTCCCGCCGGTACGTGCGCCCACCGGCCACCGCGCTGGTGAACGATCCTCCGACGTAGACGGTCGAACCGCGGTAGGCGATCGCGTACACGCCTCCGTTGAACATCGGCGCGGGTGCCGCGGCGGAGCTCAGGGCCGACGCGGCGGTGGCCCCGGCGATGACGGCGAGGAAGGCGGCGACAGCGGCGACGGTCAGACGGAGGGTGGAACGCACGTCGGTCTAACAGTCCGGGCCGCTGGAAAGTCTCGCCTTGGCGGAGGAAAGATCCGCGGCATCGAGATCCGTCCATCGGGTACGCAGCCCCGGGTTGAGCGCGGCCGGCTTCTCGTGGCGCAGGCCGAGCATGGTCAGCCAGGCGACCAGCTGGCGGTGGACCGCGTCGGAGCCGTGCAGCGGTTCGTCGAGCATCGGCCACCCAGCCGGATGCACCAGCATCGCGTCGGTCTGCCACCCGCCGAGACCGCCGTGCGACCCGACCAGTTCCTCGAAGGCGGCCACCTCGCTGGTCCGCGGGTCGACGCCACTGATCAGGACGAGGTCACCGACGTGCGCCGACTCCTGGTGCCGCAGCAGGTCGGTGCGCGCCTCCGGCCCGTACGGCAGGAGGGGGTCGATGCCCTCGACGGTTCCGTCGTGCAGCCGGTGCGAGCCCTGACCGCCCAGCGCCACCGGCCCGTGGTCGTCCACGATGACCAGGCCGACACCCGGGTGCTGGACCAGTCCGGAGATCAGCTCCGGGTACGCCTCGTCGATCCGGGCCCGGTCGAGCCGCTCGGTGAACCGGGTCAGGTAGAGCAGGGCCAGGTTGCCCGACGGCACGACGAGCAGCGGGGCCAGCGGCGGCTCGGGGAAGTTCGGCTCGGCCGTGGCCTCCTCCTCCGCGGGCGTGCCGGGCGCCTGGACCACGTCGGGCTTCGCGAACCGGTCGACCACCTCGTCCAGCGTCTCGCCGTACAGCTGCCGGAACGTCGATCCCTGGCTCTGCCCATGATCGGACAGCACCACCAGGTGATAACGCCGGGCCGCCTCCGGAGCCAGGCGCTCGAGCACGCCGAGCATCCGGTCGAGGCTCTCCAGCTGCCGCATCGACTCCGGCCGGGCCGGGCCGGCATGGTGCGCGACCTCGTCGTAGTCGACCAGGTCGCAGTAGATCGCCGGGGCGCCGCGGGCCATCTGCTCGGCGATCAGCGAGACGTTCACGTCGCGCAGCAGCATCGACGCCGGACGCAGGGCCAGGAACGCGCCCGACCGGCTGACCCGTGGCTGCAGGTCGCGCCGCCGCTGCAGCCGGGCCTGGTGCAGCTCGGTGAACACCTCACCCACCCCGAGCACCAGCGCCCGGGTGAAGCCGAAGGGCGAGGCCATGAACGTGGCCCAGCCGCGGGCCGACCGGCCGGGCAGCGCGGCGTGGCTGACCGTGAGCAAGTTGATCGCCGCGTCCCCGGAGAACGCATTGCCGATGCTGACGCCGCCGTCGCGCAACAGTCCGTTGCCATCGGTGAGCCGGGTCTCGATCTGGGCGGCGTCGCGCGGCCGGTTGGACACCATCAGCTTGCCGGTGTCCTTCTCGAACCAGCGGAAGCCGGGGATCTGCCAGGACGCCCCGTGCAGGATGCCGGCCTGCGAGGCCGGGGTGGTCGACGGCAGGCCGGTGTGCCAGGACTTCAGGCGGTGACTGCCGGACCGCAGCCAGTGGCCGATGGTGGGCAGGTTGCCGGCCCGGACGGCCCACCGCAGCACCGGCTCGGCCACCCCGTCGAGCTGAACCATCAGCAGCCCCGGCGCGGTGCCCGGGACCGGCCGTCGGAAGGTGATGAGCCGGCCGCCGTTGCGCCGGTCCTGCCGGTGCCGGATGCCCCGCATCAGACGGCGGGCCTCCTTGACGAAGGTGTCCTCCGACCCGCTGTCGAACATCCAGTCCAGGATCGCGGCGAACACCACGGCCAGGATCGCCGCGGCCACCGTGGTCGGCAGGTTGCTCACCCGTTCGGCCGGGTCCAGCTCCAGCGCCACGGTGATCACCGTGACCTGGGCCAGCACGCCCAGCAACATCGCGCCCCAGCCGCCGAGCGCGGTGATCCCGACCAGCAGCAGCGGGCGGAGCACGGCGCCGACCGCCGCCACCAGGACCACCAGCCCGAGCGTGTCGAGCACGTCGGTGCTCTTCACGCCGGGCATCAGCCACAGCGTCACGGTCAGAACGACGAACGTCACCACGGCGCTGCGGATCACCGCGCGCAGCCGGTTGACCACCCGCCGCCAGCTGAGCACCGCGCGCAGCTCCGCGTGCCAGTCCCGCCGGGGCGGGGCCGGCAACGGATCGCGGAGGCGGTCGGTAGCCACCGGGAAACGATCGCACAGCTCGTCCTTGACGTCCTGTCGTGGTCACCAAGGACACGTACGGAGGAACCCAGGAGGCACCCGGAGGAGGTAGCGTCGTCGGCTGGCCGGGCGAAGAGACAGCAGTGGAGGTCCCCCCTTGCAGTTCCGGAATGTCGTGTACGGCGTAGCGGTTGTGACCGCCCTCGGCGGATGCGCGGATCAGACGACGGTGAAGGACACGACCCCGGGGGTGAGGATGCCGGCCACCCCACCGGCGTGGAGTGAACCGGCGGCGTACAAATTCACCCTGAAGTCGTCGTGCGGGCAGGGCACGCCCGAGGGCACGTTCCAGAGCGTCGTGCAGGGTGGCCTGGTGGTGCAGAACACCGCGCTGGACGAGCCGGCCCGCAAGGCGCTGGGACTCAAGCTGGCCAAGCTGGTGCCGACCCTGGGTCAGATCGAGACCGAGGCGAGCAGCGCGCAGAAGAGCGGCGCGGACGAAGTCGTGATCGACCACGACGCCGCCGACGGGCACCCGACGAAGGTGCGGATCGACCCGAAGAAGGACACCAAGGGCGACGAGTACTGCTACGCCATCTCGGACTACTCGGTCGGGTGACAACCGTTCCCGGTCGGCGAGCCGGGCGGGATAGGTTCGTCCGTGTCCCGCGCCCCCGCACTCCTCGTCGTGGTGTTACTCGGTCTGCTCACCGCCGCCTGCGGCACCGACAAACCGGTGCCCGCGCCGGTGCCGAACGCGTCGCCGCGGGCGTCCCCGAGCGCGGCGCCGCCGCGCGCCCGGGTAGTCGCCTACCTCACCGACTGGGGCGGGTACGGCCGCGGCTACCGCGTCAAGGACCTGCAGACCAGCGGTGGTGCGGCCGAGCTCACCCATCTGCTGTACGCGTTCGGCAACGTCGACGGAGGCCGGTGCTCGGCCGCCGACCCGTGGGCCGACTACGGGAAGCCGGTGACCGCGGCCGACAGCGTGGACGGCCGGGCCGACGGCCCGTCCGGCCTGAAGGGAATGTTCGGTCAGCTCCGCAAGCTCAAGGCGGCCCACCCGGGGCTGAAGCTGATCTGGTCGTTCGGCGGCTGGACCGGGTCGGCCGGGTTCACCGCCGCCGCCCGTGACCCGGCGGCGTTCGCGGTCGGCTGCGCCGCGCTGCTGCACGACCCGCGCTGGGCCGGGCTGTTCGACGGCATCGACGTGGACTGGGAGTACCCGAACGCCTGCGGGCTGAACTGTGACCGGAGCGGCCGGTCGGGGCTGGCCGACCTGCTCGGCGCCCTGCGGACGTCGCTCGGGCCGGCGGCGCTGGTCACCGCGGCCGTGACCGGAGATGTGAGCAAGCTGCAGGCCGCCGACTACGCCGCCGCGGCCCGCAGCGCCGACTGGCTGGGCGCGATGACGTACGACTACTTCGGTACGTCCGGCGACGGCGGCCAGGGCGCGGGCGAACCGGAGGGCAACGAGTCCGGCGGCCCGACCGCGGAGCACTCACCGCTGACCACCTACCCCGGCATCCCCGAGCGTACCGCCACCGCCACGGCCGCGGTGGACGAGATGGTCCGTCTGGGCGTGCCCCCGGGCAAGGTGCTGCTCGGCGTCGGCTTCTACGGCCGGGGGTGGACCGGGGTGACCAGCGCCGCGCCGGGCGGGTCGGCCGGCGGACCCGCCCCGGGCACGTACGCCGAGGGTCAGGAGGACTACAAGGTCCTGGTCCGGCGCTGCCCGCCGACGGGCACGGCCGGGGGCACCGCGTACGCGCACTGCGGCGACCAGTGGTGGAGCTACGACACCCCGGCCACCATCCGGACCAAGATGGCGTTCGTCCGGCAGCGCTCGCTCGGCGGTGCCTTCGCCTGGGAGCTGTCCGGGGACACCGCCCGGGCCGACCTGGTCAAGGCGGTGGCCGGCGGTCTCAACCGATCTTGACCCAGACGTCGTCGACGGCGCCCCGGAACTGGTCGTTGTCCTTGTAGGCGCCTTTGCCACCGATGCTGAGCGGGCTGGTGTTGGTCACCGTGAGCAACGCCGGCACGGCGATCAGGCCGCGGGTCACGCCGTCGACCACGATGCTGAACGCGACGGCCGCCCGGCGGCACTCGAGCGTGTGCCAGGTGCCGTCGGCCACGGTCACCGAGCTGCGGACCAGCCGGATGATCGGCGACTTCTGGTCCACCAGGACGCAGCTCGGCCGACCGGCCAGTCCGTCGACCTGCAGCTTGTACTGGCTGCTGGTGGCGGAGTAGCCCTTCTGCACGACGTTTTCGCCCTTGCTGGTCTGGGTCCTGGCCAGCCGGACGGTCGCGCCGAAGGCCAGCGGCTTGGCCGCCGGGTTGAGGTCGGCCGAGTTCGGCGTCTGCAGCACCACGTGCGGGCAGGTCGCCACCTTGGCCGCGCACTTGACCGGGAATTCCAGCCCGTGTCCAGTGCCGTGGCTGACCATCCGGAGCGCACCGCGGTGCGCCGCGTACGTGGTCATCGTGTGCCCGCGCCCGGACTCGTCGCCGAACGTGCCGGACACCTGGTCGAAGGTGTATCGGGCGACCAGGTCGACCGGCACCGGGACGGCCCAGGCCGCCGAGGCGCCGAAGAGATGCGCAGTCAGACCGGCGGCCAGCGCGAAGGCCAACGTGCGAGAACGAAGACGCATGTCTGAATTATCGCCTGTAACAGCTTTTGTACACTAGTGTGACTATTGTGCCGAACGGACGATCGTGCACCCCGATCGGTTGACATTTGTCACCCGACGGGGGTAACCGCATCCCCGCTGGGCAGGTCGGACTTGTTCACCTTGATGAAGGTGGCGGAGATGACCGCCGACAGCAGAATCAGCCCGACCGCCCAGGTGAACGCGTGCGAGTAGCCGCTGACTTGGGCCTTCAGGGCCGTGGCGGCGTTCGGTGGCACGTGGGTGGTCAGGTACGCGGTGATCGCGCTGGTGGCGATCGTGTTCAGCAGCGCCGTGCCGAGCGAGGCGCCGACCTGCTGGGTCGCGTTCAGCGTGGCGCTGGCCGCGCCGGCGTCGTGCTCGGGCACGCCGACCAGGGCCAGGCTGGACAGCGGGACGAAGGTGAAGCCGAGGCCGAGGCCGAGCAGCACCTGAGCCGGGGCCAGCATCGTCCAGAACGGCGTGTCGACGGCGATGAACCGCAGGATCAGCATGCCGATCGCGGCCAGGATCGGCCCGATCACCATCAGGACCTTCGGCCCCGTCCGGGGTAGCAGGTTGCTGGCCGCGGCGGCCGAGATCAGCACGCCGACGGTGACCGGCAGCGAGGCGAACCCGGCCTTCAGGGGCGTGTAGTGCAGCACGGTCTGCAGGTAGATGGTGAGGAACAGGAACGAGCCGAACAGCCCGGCGCCGATCAGCATCGAGGTCAGGTACGCGCCGCCGCGGTTGCGGTCCAACACGACCCGCAGCGGCAGCAGGGGGTTGCGGTTCTTCCGTTCGATCAGTACGAAGATCGCCAGCAGTACCACTCCGGCGGCGATGAAGGCGACGGTCACGGTCGCGCCCCAGCCGTCCGAGGCGGCCTTGGTGAAGCCGTAGACCAGCGAGGCCAGGCCGAGCGTGACCACGACCGCGCCGCCCACGTCGTACGACGTGTCGCCGTGGGCCTTGCTCTCCGGCACCAGCGGGATCGCCAACGCCAGCGCCAGCGCCGCGACCGGGATGTTCACCAGCAGGCACCAGCGCCAGTTGGCGTACTCGGTCAGCACGCCGCCGAGCAACAGGCCGACGGCCGAGCCGCCGCCCGCGATGGCGCCGAACACGGCGAACGCCCGGGCCCGCTCCCGGGCCTCGACGAACAGCACGGTGAGCAGGGCCAGCGAGGCCGGCGCGAGAAGCGCTCCGAACGTGCCCTGCAACGCCCGGGCGGCGAACAGCATCAGCCCGTTCTGGGCGAGTCCGCCGATCGCGCTGGCCACGGCGAACCCGGCCGCGCCGACCAGGAACGTCCGCTTGCGGCCCCAGTAGTCGGCGACCCGGCCGCCGAACAGCAGCAGCCCGCCGAACGCCAGCGTGTAGGCGGTGACCACCCACTGCCGGTTGGCGTTCGAGATGTGCAGATCGGACTGTGCGCTCGGCAGCGCGATGTTCACGATGGTCGCGTCGAGCACGACCATCAGCTGCGAAATGGCGATGACACCGAGCGCGATCCAGCGCCGCGGATGCGGCTCCGTGGACGCAGCGGTGTGTGCTTCCTCAGCGGTGGCGGACATCCGGAGGTCCTCCCGTTTCAACCCCGTAAAGTCGTCACACTACCTATGCCGGAGATCGGACAACGTCGCTGAGCTGCGAATGTGGCGCTACTCGCATTTGCTAGGACTCGGTTTGCGGCGTCGCGCTGTCCAGCGGCACGGCGTTCGCCGGCACCAGTCCGAGTTGCACCCCCTGCCGGGGCAGCACCGCGTTCAGCAGCCAGTCGGACGCCACCCGGACGCGGTTGCCGGGCATCGACACCAGGTGATAGCCGCGGGTCACCGCCTTGGCCGCGATCCCGGACAGCGGCACCCCGAGCGGGTCGGCGGCCGAGTCGAAGCCGCCCAGGTCGACCACGAAACCGAGATCGTGGTGCTTGTACGCCCGGCGGCCACCCTTCCCGTACGAGGCCGCGATGTTGCGGGCGACCGCGGTGCCCTGCCGGGTCGCGTGCTGGGCCGTCATCCCGGTGATCTCGCCCGGCCGGGTCAGGTCGGGCACCGCGGCCGCATCGCCGCAGGCGTACACGTCCGGCCGGCCGGGCACGGTGAGGAACTCGTCGGTCACCAGCCGCCCCTGCTTCGTTTCCAGGCCCAGGCTGTCGATCAGCGGGTCCGGCCGCACCCCGACGCACCAGATGAGCGATCGGGTCGGCACGAACATGCCACCGGCCAGGTGCACGCCCTCGGCCGTGGCCTCCTTGACGCTGTCCTTGAGCATGATCTCGACCCCGCGCTCGCGCAGCACCTCGTCGGCCGTCCGGCTGAGGCGCTGAGCCAGCTGCGGCAGCACCCGGTCGGCGGTGTCCACGAGCAGCCAGCGCGGCTGCCCGGTGAGATTCGCCCGGTGCCGGGTGAGCGCTTCGGTGAACAGCACGCCCTGGGCCGCCACCTCGGTGCCGGTGTAGCCCGCGCCGACGACCACGAACGTGAGGCGCGACCGGCGCTCGTCCGCGGTCTCGGCCGCGTCGGCCTGCTCGATCTGCCGGGTGATGTGATCGCGCAGGTACAGCGCCTCGGGGATGCCGCGGTAGCCGTGCGCGTACTCGGTCACGCCCGGCACCGGGAGCAGTTTGTTGACGCTGCCGGCGGCGATGACCAGCCGGTGGTAACCGATGCGGTGCTTCTCGCCGTCCGGGTCGACGTACGACACCGTACGGCCGTCCAGGTCGAACGACTCGGCCTCGCCCAGGATGACCCGGGCCTGCGGCAGCGATCCGGCCAGCGAGACGGTGACCCGGCGCGGCTCCAGGATCCCGGCGGTGACCTCGGGCAGCAACGGCAGGTAGAGGAAGTAGTCGGTCGGGTTGATGAGGACGATCTCGGCCTGACCACGGGACAGCTTGATCAGCTCGCGGGCGGCGGTGTGCCCGGCGAAACCAGCGCCGATGATCACGATCCGGGGACGGGCCATGGTGGTCCTTTCGTGGTCGGGGGTCCGCATCACGCTAGCCGTTACCCGTTCCGCGCACGATCACCCCGGTCGATCCTCGGCGTCGGTTCCGCGAAGACCCCGGTCCGGCGATCATCGCGGTGACAGGATGGCCCGGATGGCCGCTCAGCCGCAGATCGCGACGGCCACGACCAGAGCTCCGGCAGCCGGCACCAGCTGCTGATCCTCGGCGTCGGCGCGCTGCTGCTGGCGATGGTCGTCCGTGCGATCTCGCGCGACCCGGAGTGGCTGGACCGGCCGGCCCGGGGTCTGCTCGGCGGCGTCAACCAGGTCCGCCGACGGCCGGCCGGCCACGGGCAGGACCAGCTGATGAGCTCCGTCGACGGCCTGCGATCGGTTCGGCTGCACCCGGGGAATTTCGCCCTCGCGGCCGCACTGGCCGCGAGCAACTGGCTGTTAGACGCGCTGTGCCTGTGGATGGTCTGGCTGTACGTGCGGTACCGCACCCGTCCCGAATCCGATTAGGGCAGGTACTCCTCGGGGCGTATCGGCCGGTCGTCCTTGCCGCCGCCGCGGCCGAACAGCTTCCAGCCACGCTTGCGGCGGTCGGGCGACCGGGATGCCTCGCCGTTGAGTACGGCCAGGCGATGCTGGGCGACCGGGTTCTCCGGCTCCAGCCGCAGCGAGATGATCAACGCCTGGCGGGCCTGGTCGGTGTGGCCGAGCGCGTCCAGGGCCACGCCGTGGGTGAAGTAGTAGTGCGCCTCGCCCGGATCCAGCCCGATGGCCGTCCGGGCGGCCTGCTCGGCGTCGGCCATCTGCCGGTCCCAGGCGAGCAGGGACCAGGCCACGCGGTCGTGCCAGCGCGGGTTCTTCGGTTCCACCACGACCGCGCGGTACGCCATGGTGACCGCTTCCTCGTGCCGGCCCAGCAGGGTCAGCGCGCGGCTGGCCAGGGCCAGCGGACGAGCCTCCTCGGGGGCCAGCGCGACCGCCCGGCCGGACGCGTCCAGCGCGCGGTCGGCCTGGTCGAGGGTGAGCCGCACCCGGGCCATCAGGATCCAGCCCTCGGCGCTGCCGGGATCGGTGGCCAGCACCGTCTCGAGGTAGGCGGCCGCCTTCACCGGGTCGACCCGCTCGTAGTACGCGGCCGCCCGGGCCACTCCGCGCTCGGACTCGGTGACGAACGCCTGCGGGAAGGCGAGATCGGTCATCGGCAATCTCCGGCCTGCTCGACGATGAGGCTCACCTGGCCATCATCGGCAGCGCGGAGGCCTTCCCGAGCAGAAACGGCGAAACCCACCCGCACGGGTCACCGGGTCGGCAACCAGCCCGCCGAGCGCTTGTGGTCGTGGGGCTCGTAGGCGGGCACAGCGGCGTACGCCCGGACCGGGAACGTGCCGAATCCGGCGACCCGGGGCGGAGCGGCGGTGAACCGGGCACCGGTCGGCGGCACGTCCTCGAGCCCGGTGAGGTGCTCGACGATCGGGATGCCGGCCGCCAGCAGCAGGCTGTGCGCCGGGCGCTCGCCGCGGGCCGCGGGCGAGACGTCGTCGATGTTGACCGCGTCGATGCCGACCAACGCGGCGCCGTGGTCGACCAGCCACTGCGACGCCTCCGCGGTCAGGTACGGGGCGTCGACCGCGTATTCCGGCTCGGCCCAGTAGCGGTCGCCCCCGGTGTGCAGGAGCACGGCGTGGCCGGCCACGGTCAGGTCGGTCAGCGCGCCGGTCCCGACGCCGCGCACGCCGCTGCCGACGGTGCGGACCACCACCGCGGGCAGGTCGGCCAGCCGCTCCAGGGGCAGGCCGGCCAGGTCGGTGCCGTCGCCGTACCGGTGGAACGGGCTGTCCAGGTAGGTGCCGGTGTTGCCGAGCATCGAGATCCGGTCGATGGCGAACTCGACACCCTCGGCGTACTGCTTCCGGGAGTCCTCGCGGGTCAGGTGCGGGGTGATCTCCGGGGCGGGCAGGCCCGGGTAGGTGACCAGCCCGGCCCCGATCACGTGGCTGAGTTCGATCCACGTCGTGCGCTCGGACGGCCCGGCCGGGGTGCCCCGGTGCGGCTCGGCGAAGATCCGGATCCCGGTCAGCTCGACCCGGTCGACCAGCAGCAGGCGCAGCGACCGGACGAACAGCGCGCCGAGCTCGGCCTCGGTGACGTCCGGGTGCGGCACGTCCACCCGGAAGCCCTGGGTCTGCAGCCCGCCGCCGTTGGTGAACGCGACGACGGCGTCGAACTCTGCCCGGTACTCCACCACGGCGTCACACCCTCAGGTCAGCTTGACGATGGCCTCCACGATCAGCCAGATGCCGAAGATAGCGAACAGTGCGGCCGCGCCGTACTTGATGAGCTTGTCCGGCAGGTGCCGGCCGACCAGCCGGCCGACCAGGATGGCCAGCGCGTCGGCGATCACCATGCCGATGGTCGAGCCGACCCAGGTGCCGAGCCATCCGTGCTGGGTGGCCAGCGTGATGGTCGCCAGCATCGTCTTGTCACCCAGCTCGGCCAGGAAGAACGCGCCGCCCACGGCCAGGACGGCCGAGCCCGTGGCGTGCTCCGCCTTGTCCTTCTCGGCCTCGGTGAGCGAGTCGCCGCGCAGCGTCCAGGCGCCGAACGCGAGGAAGGCCACGCCCGCGATGAGGGAGATCCAGTCGGTGGGCAGCGTCGCTCCCAGTCCGTAGCCGATGCCAACCGAGACCAGGTGCACCAGCGCGGTGGCGACGGTGATCCCGATCAGCGTCGGCCACAGCCGGAACCGGGTGGCGAAGGTGAGCGCCATGAGCTGTGACTTGTCGCCGAGCTCGGCCACGAAGATGACCGCGAAGCTCAGAGCCGTCGCAGCGAGGAAACCAGACAAAGAAAATCTCCCGGTACGGGCCGGGAGAAGCGCACGGGGCGTCTTCGACCCGGCCATGTCAGCACAGCCAAGCCGAAGGTCTCGTCCGCCCCAGTCACGCGGGCCGCCCGGCCGGACGCTTGCGGCGTCAGTATGTCGACCGGAACATTGAGGACTACTCCCCTTCGCGGGGCACAGCATATCGGGTGCTCGACGTCGTCTGACTAGGCTGGGTGGCGTGAGTCACCAGCTGCCGGTCACCACGTTCGGCCTCGTCCTGCACCCGACCAAACCGGTCGGGGACTCGATCGCGACGATCATGGCCTGGTCCGCCGAGCACACCGACGCCGCGCTCGCCCGGGAGCAGGACCGCCTCCGCGTTCCGTCCGGGGTCGAGCTGGTCAGCGACGAGGAATTCACCGCCCGGGTCCAGGCGGTGATCGCGCTGGGCGGCGACGGCACCATGCTGGGGGCGATGCGGCTGGTCGCCGAGCGGCCGGTGCCGGTGCTCGGGGTCAACCACGGCAACCTCGGATTCCTGGTCGAGGTCACCCCGACCATGCTCCAGGCGGCGCTGGACAAGCTGGTCGCCGGCGACTTCACCATCGAGTCGCACCCCTGCCTGGTGGCCGAGGCCGGCGACGTCGAGCTGACCACCGCGCACGGATTCAACGACGTGGTGCTGGCCCGGCTCGGGCGGACCGGTGCCGTCTCGGTCGACCTCGCCGTCAACGACGTGCAGTACGGGTACTACAAGGGCGACGCGGTGGTCATCTCCACACCGGACGGTTCGACCGCGTACAACTACGCCGCGGGCGGCCCGATCCTGTCGCCGTCGACCTCGGCCGTGGTCGTCACCCCGGTGGCGCCGATGGCCGGGATCAGCCGATCGGCCGTACTGGGCGCGAACGACGAGGTCCGGCTGACGGTGGCCGACGACAGCGCCCCGGTCGCGGTCGATGTGGACGGCACCGCGTCGGCCGAGCTGAAGGGGGGCGACGCGCTGACGATCCGGCTCCGGCCGGACGCCGCCCAGGTGGTCCGGCTGGCGGCGGGCACACACGCCAGTCTCAGCCGGGTGAAGCTGTCTCTGCTCGACCTGCCCCTGCGACGGGAACAGCTGCTGGAACTGGTGCCCGAGGAGATCCGGGAACGAATGGCCCGGGAGTCCATCGAGAACCCCCGGGCCATCCCCTGACCTACCGCCCTACTTGACCACGGCCACGGGGCCGATGGCCGCGCGGACGTTTCCGTTGCTGCTCGCCGCCGCGGCCGCGGCCGCGGGCGCGGTCGGGTCCGGCTGCGGGACCGGGTCGCACTGCTTGTCGGACCGGTTGCCGCGCACCCGGTTCGGCAGGGCGCCGTTGTCCAGGTAGTCGGCGATGGTGTCGTCGGTGCAGGCGACGCCGCTGAGCGAGCCGGCGTGCGTGGTGCCGCCGACGCCCTCGATGAGGACCGAGCGCGGGAACCGCTTGCGGATCTCGAGCGCCCCCGGGAACGGCGTGGCCGCGTCGTGGGTCTCGGCGATCAGCAGGATCGGCGGAGCTGCCTTGCCGGTGACGTTCACCGGCCTGCCCACGTCGCCCTTCCAGAAGATGCAGGGCGCGTTGAACCAGGCGTTGCCCCACGTCTCGAACGGGTACTTCTGGTAGATCGCCCAGTTGTCCCGCCGCCATTTGTTCCAGTTCGTCGGCCACTGGGCGTCGGTGCACTCGGTGCCGAGGTAGATGGCGTACCCGTTGTCGGCGCCGGGACCGGGCGGGGCGTAGAGCGCCAGGATGCCGTCCGCGTCACCGTTGTGGACGTACGCCGCGAACGCCGTGGCGACGTCCTCCCAGCCGTACACGTAGTAGGCCGCCGACTGGAACACGTCGGTCCACTCGTCCGGGCCGATCTTGCCGCCGGCGGCCGGTGCCTTGCGCAGCTTCTGCAGCGACGCGTAGTACTCGGCCTTGACCACCTTGGCGGTGGTGCCCAGGTGGTAGACCGAGTCGTACTTGGCCACCCAGCCGAACCAGGTGTTGATGTTCTTGTCGAACGCGACGTCCTGGTCGAGGTTGTCGCCGTACCAGACGCCGCGCGGGTCGACCACGCCGTCGAAGACGAACCGGCGGACCTGCTGCGGGTGCAGCGTGGCGTAGACCTGGCCGAGGTACGTGCCGTAGGAGAAGCCGTAGTAGTTGATCTGCTTCTGGCCGAGCGCCTTGCGGATGCTCTCCATGTCGGCCACGTTGTCGGTGGTCTTCAGGTGGTCGAGCAGCGCGCCGCCGGCCTTCGCGCAGGCCTGGGCGTACGCCTTGGACCGCTGCAGCCAGGTCTTCTCCAGCTTCCGGGTGACCGGCACGTAGTACGGCCGGTTGTAGCCCAGGACGTTGCCGTCGCAGGTCAGCGAGGGAACGCTGTCGCCGACGCCGCGGGGGTCGAAGCCGATCCAGTCGTAGTCGTTGCCGACGCCGTTCGGGATGGCCGGGCCGAGGATCGAGTAGATCAGGCCGGAGCCGCCCGGTCCGCCCGGGTTGACCAGCATGACGCCCTGGTAGTCGGCGGCGGCCGACTTGTGCAGGACGCGGGAGACGGCCACCTTGATCTTGGTGCCACCGGGGTGGGCGTAGTCGAGCGGGACGATGACGAAGCCACATTGCGCGCCGGCCGACTGCAGGCGCGCGCTCGCGCACGTGGCCCAGTCGATGGGCGGCGGGGTGTAGCTCGGGGTTCCGCTGTGGGCCGACGCCGCGGCGGGGATCATGGCCCCGCCCAACACCAACCCGACAGTCGTGGCGACGGTGGCCGCCAGAAGTCGTTTCATCCCATGCCTTTCGTCTACGGATGCGTTCGCCGCGGGCGTGGGCGGGCACTGTGGTCCCGCCCACACCCGGGGTGACCTCCGGAGACTAGCCATTGAGGCTCGGCAATGCGGCTATCCGTTTCCCAAACTTGACCTGGCCTTCCGCAACATTGCCCGTTCTGGATCGTTTGCGGAGCGCGCTTTCACCTTTGTCGGATTCGGCTGCGGCAGCGGCGCGCATTGCTTGTCCGACCGGTTCGACGGGACTCGCGCGGGAAGGTGGCCGTTGGCCAGGTACGCGGCGATTGTTCCGTCCACGCAGGAGCCACCGGAGAGCGAGCCGGCGTGCGTGGTGCCGCCGACCCCTTCGATCAGCACCGAGCGGGGGAACCGGCGGCGGGTCGCCAGGGCGCCGGAGAACGGCGTCGCCGCGTCCTTCGTCTCGCTGATCAGCAGCACCGGCGGCGTCTTGGCACCGTTCACCGTGACCGGCGTGCCGGCCTTGCCCGCCCAGTCCCGGCAGGGCGCGTTGTACCAGGCGTTGGCCCACGTCTCGAACGGCGCCTTCTTGCTCACCCGGGTGTTGTCCGCCCGCCAGGTCGACCAGGCCGACGGCCACGCGGCGTCGGTGCACTGCACGCCGAGGTAGACCGCGTACCCGTTGTCCGAGCCCCGTTCCTGCGTGTTCGACTTGTCGTAGAGCGCCTTCAGAGGAGCCCCGTCCTGCTTGTGGATCAACGCCGAGAACGCGGTGGCGACGTCCGTCCAGCCGAAGACGTAGTAACCGGCCTGGAGGAACACGTCGGTCAGTTCGTCCGGCCCGATCACGCCGCCGGCCGGCTTCTTGGTCAGCGCCTTTTCGGTCCGGTCGAACAGCCGGCGGACCGCCGCCGTCGTCTTGCCCAGGTGGTAGACCGAGTCGTACCTGGCCAGCCAGCCGAAGTAGAGCTGCATGTTGCGGTCGAAGGCGACGTCCTGGTCGAGGTTCGAGTCGTACCAGACGCGACCGGGGTCGACCACGCCGTCCAGGACCATCCGGCGGACCCGCCCGGGGTGCAGCGTGGCGTAGACCTCACCGATGTACGTGCCGTAGGAGAAGCCGTAGAAACTGATCTGCGGTACGCCCAGCGCCTCGCGGATGCTCTCCATGTCGGCGACCGTGTCGGTGGTCTTCAGGTGGTCGAGCAGCGAGCCCCCGGAGGCGGCGCACGCCTGGGCGTATCCCTCGGTCCTCCGCAGCCAGGTCTTCTCGAGCGCGGCCGTGCTGGGCACGTAGGCCGGCCGGTCGTAGCCGGCGTAGGTGGAGTCGCAGGACAGGGCCGGCTTGCTCGCGCCGACACCGCGCGGGTCGAAGCCGATCCAGTCGTACGCGTCCCCGGCGTGGTCCGGCACGAGCGACCCGAGGGCCGACAGCGCCAGTCCGGAACCGCCCGGCCCACCCGGGTTGATCAACATCACGCCCTGGTACTTGGCGGCCGGGACGGTGTGCTTGATCCGGGACACGGCCAGCCGGATGGACGGCCCGTACGGCCGGGCGTGGTCCAGCGGAACGGTCAGGAGCCCGCACTCGGCCTTGCGCGACATCAGAGTCGGGTCGGTGCACGGGCCCCAGGCGATGGCGGTCGGCGTGCGGGTCGGGGTACGGGCCGGATCTGCCTCGGCGGCGTCGGACGCGACTGCGCCCATCGCCACGAGACCGGCTACCGTCACGGCGGCCAGAAGTCGTTTCATACGCATATGGTCGTTTGTGGGCGGTCGCTCCGACGACCGCCCACGCCGTAGGGCTACCGATCGGACGAGACGGCTCGCACCTTCTGGGCGACCACGGCCGTGGCGCCGAGCACGGCGACCACCGCCGCGTACACCAGGGTGGTGCGGTGCAGCCCGGCCGGGCCGCTGGCGAATCCGGCGATCACCGCCGGGACGCTGAACGCCACGTACGCGATGACCAGCGCCACGGTGAGCAGTTCGGCCCGCTCGTGCGGAGCGGCCAGCCGGGCCAGGGTGGCCATCTGGGCCAGGGCGGCGCCGCCGAAGCCGATCCCGGAGAGCACCGTGCCGGCCAGGGCGATCGGCACGTCGAACAGCTGCACGCCGACGATGCTGACGATCGGGCCGAGCGTGAGTAGGGTGCCGGCGATGGCCAGGGTGCGCGCGGTCGGGGTCTTGCGCAGGACGAAGGCGGTGATCGCGCCCGGGCCGAAGAGCGACATCACCACCAGGCCGCCGATCAGGTGGTTGGACAGCCCGAGCAGCCCGGCCGCCACCGACGGGCCGAGGGACAGGTACAGGCCGCCGATGGCCCAGCTGGCCACGATGATCGGCACCAGGGCGAGCACGTCGCTGCGCAGGCGGGCCGGCACGCCGAGCCGCGGGATCAGCGACTTCACGCCGCCCGGACGCAGTTGCGAGGTCTCCGGCATGACCGCCACGACCAGCCCGGCGAGCACCATGGCCAGCAGCAGAACGGCCCAGATCAAATGCGTCGGAGCAGGAGCGAACTGGACCAGCGCGCCGGCGCCGAGCGCGCCCACGGCCAGACCGGCCGGCGGCACCAGACCGTTGATCAGACCGGCCCGGCCCGGGGCGTGCGGCGGGTTCAGGTCGACCAGCGCGGCGCCGAGCGTGGTGAGGGCGGCGCCGGTGGCGATGCCCTGGACGAGCCGGGCGATGAGCAGCACGGTCACGTCCCCGGCGAACAGGAACAGCACCAGCGCGACCGCCTCGAGGGCGACGGCGGCGGCCAGCACCGGGCGGCGGCCGATGTGGTCGGAGAGCGCGCCCAGCACCAGCAGCGAGGCCACCATGCCGGCCACGTACACGGCGAAGATCACGGTCAGCACGCTCGCCGAGAAGCCCCAGGCGTGCTGGTAGACGACGTACAGCGGGGACGGCGCAGCGCTCGCCGCCATGAACGTCGTGAAGATGGCCGCGAGAGCGGCGAAGGTCACCGGGCGGGAGAGACGTCTGCTCCGGACGGCCTGGGGCGCCGGCTCGACCGTGGAGATGGCGGTCGTCGACATGTCGCACTCCTTGGTAATGCATTGAACAGACAGGTCTGTCTGCACCCGTAGATACTAGACAGACCTGTCTGGTATCGTCAACGGCATGTCCGCTGGATCACTCATTCGGAAGCCGTCGGCCCGGGAACGCCTGCTGGCCGCGGCCGACGAGCTGTTCTACGCCGAGGGTGTGCACACCGTCGGCATCGACCGGATCATCGAGCGTGCCGGCGTGGCCAAGGCGTCGCTGTACAGCACCTTCGGTAGCAAGGAAGAGCTGGTCCGGGCGTACCTGCAGGGCCGGCACCAGGTCCGGCGGGACCGGATCACGGCCAAGCTGGCGCCGCTGACGACGCCGCGGGAGAAGATCCTGGGCGTGTTCGACGTCCTCGCCGACGCGGTGACCACGCCCGGGTTCCGGGGCTGCGCGTTCTACAACGCGACCGCCGAGTCAGGGCCGGACGGCGTCGCCCAGGAGATCGGGCGGCTCAACCGGGACTGGTCCCGGCAACTGCTGACCGACCTGGCCCGGCAGGCCGGGGTGTATGACCCGGAAGGCCTGACCCGGCAGCTCATGATCCTCTACGACGGCGCCCTGGTCGGTGGCCGGATGGCTCCCGAGGACCAGCCCTGGGTCACGGTCCGCGCGATGGCCGCCACCCTGGTCGACGCGGTCACCGGAGTTTGACGAGCACGTGAAGAAGGGCCGCCGCGGTTCGCGGCGGCCCTTCACCATCTGATCAACGCCGGTCGGCGACCACGTCGTCGTCCGCGTCCGCGATCGGCTCGGCCACCCGGGCGGCCGGCGCGAACGGCTGCGACTCGACCAGCTCGGCCTCGAGCCGGGCCTCGCGGGCGACCAGGTCGTCGCTCTCCTTCTCGGCGGCCGTCCCGTCCTTCTCGACCGTCCCGTTTGCGCCGGCCGACTTCCGGGCCCGGAGCAGCGAGGCCAGCGCGCCGAGCACGGTCATGCCGATCGCCATCCAGAACACGATCACCAGGCCGTCGTGGAACGGGCCGGAGATCAGCCGCGGGAAGAACTCGAGTCCGGTCAGCGTGGCCGCGTTCGCCGGCGGCAGCGCCCCCAACACCTGCGGGCCGAGCAGCTGGGCGATCGGGTTGTAGCCGAGGAACGCGGCGAACAGCGTGCCCACCGGCGGCAGCTGGGCGACCTGGCCGGCGGTCGCTGCCGGTACGCCCTGAGCGGTCAGGCCCGAACTCAGCGTCTGCGGCAGCGAGCTGGCCAGACCGGCCACCATCAGCGAGAAGAACACGCCGATGGAGAGCACCTGGCCGGCGTTCTGGAACGTGGCCCGCATGCCGGACGCGGCGCCCCGCATGTTGGCCGGCACGCTGGACATCACCAGCGACGTGTTCGGCGCCGCGAACAGGCCGCCGCCCAGCCCGTTGATGAAGATCAGCGCGCCGAAGGTCAGGTAGTTGAAGTCGCCCGGGATCAGCAACAGCCCGAGGAACGAGGCCGCCATCACCAGCAGACCGGTGCTGGCGAACAGGCGCGGCCCGTACTTGTCGGACAGGAAACCGGACAGCGGCCCGGCGACCAGGAACCCGATCGTCATCGGCAGCAGGTAGATGCCGGCCCACAACGGGGTGCGCTCGAACGTGTAGCCGTGCAACGGCAGCCAGATGCCCTGCAGCCAGATGATCAGCATGAACTGCAGACCGCCACGGGCGATGCTGGCCAGCAGGTTGGCCGCGTTGCCGCTGGTGAACGCGATGTTCCGGAACAGCTTGAGCGGGAACATCGGCTCGGCCACCTTGGACTCGATGATGCCGAAGAGCACCAGCACCAGGCCGCCGCCGAACAGGCCGGCCAGCACGTACGGGCTGCTCCAGCCCATGGTGTGACCGCCGTAGGGCTGAATTCCGTACGTGATGGCGGCCAGCACCGCGGTGAGCCCGATCGCGAACGTCGCGTTGCCCCACCAGTCGATCTTGGCGTGGCGGCGGACGCCGGTGTCGTGCAGCGAGCGGTACGCCCAGACGGTGCCCAGCACGCCCAGCGGGATGTTCACCCAGAACACCGACCGCCAGTCCCACTCGGCCAGTACGCCGCCGGCGACCAGGCCGATGAACGACCCGGCGAGCGCGGAGACGATGTTGACGCCCAGCGCCATCCCCCGCTGCCGGGTCGGGAACGCGTCGGTGATGATCGCGGCCGAGTTGGCCATCAGCATCGCGCCGCCGACGGCCTGCAGCACCCGCCAGCCGATCAGCCAGAGCGCGCCGGCGCCGTCGCTGAACGGGTCGAGCGACAGGATGACCGAGGTCACCGTGAAGATGGCGAACCCGGCGTTGTAGATCTTGACCCGGCCGAACATGTCACCCAGCCGGCCCAGCGTGACCACCAGCACCGCGGTGACCAGCATGTAGCCCATCAACATCCAGAGCAGATAGCTGACGTTGCCCGGCTCGAGGGGGTTGAGCTTGATGCCTTTGAAGATCGCCGGCAGCGAGATCAGCACGATGGAGGCGTTCACGGTGGCGAGCAGGGTGCCGAGCGTGGTGTTCGACAGCGCGACCCACTTGTAGCGCGGGTGATCCACAGAAAGCACGCAAAGACCCCCTTCAGGGCTCAAACTCGTTACTTCGGTACGACTTGCTTCGGTACGACCGCAGTGGCGTATCGGAAGTCAGTGCGACTACTCGGCGATGAGCTCGCCGAGCCGTGCCATGGCCGGCAACGCGGCCAGAATCGCCTCGCGGTCGGTCGGCGAGAGCGACCGCAGCCGCTCGGCCAGCGCCTCGGCATGGACGGCGCGGCGGCGCTCGACCGCGGCCCGGCCGGCCCCGGTGATGCTGACGAGCACCACCCGCCGGTCGGCCGGATCGCTGCTGCGCTGCGCGAGCCCGTCCTTCTCCAGACGGGTGACCAGTTGGGTCATGCCCGGCTGGGTCACCCCCTCCGGGGCGTACAGGTCGCAGAGCCGCTGCGGACCGGAGGAGTCCAGGCGGCGCAGCGTCGAGGCGGCGGTCAGGCTCAGCCCGTCGCGCGGCGAGAGGCGGCGAAGCCCCTCGTAAAGGCGCGCGAACCCCGCCGCGACAGCGCCGTCCTCGAGGGACGCATTGTGGGTGGGGAGATCGATGACCGGTTGCACAGCTAATTTATATCACTGGCTTATACAACTATGTTATGCAACGTGACGTAGCCCTCAACCTCGCCCGAACCCGTAATTTCCTGGTCACGCGGGTCGCACCAGGTAGTCCACCCGTTCGTGCGGCGGCGCGTGCACGCCGGATCCCGTGACTGAACTGTCACCCTGCGTCCCATGG
The DNA here is from genome assembly GCA_964236515.1 of uncultured Actinoplanes sp. Classification (GTDB taxonomy): domain Bacteria; phylum Actinomycetota; class Actinomycetes; order Mycobacteriales; family Micromonosporaceae; genus Actinoplanes. Next base: position 131,414 of record CAXSDA010000016.1, on the reverse strand, counting down.
CCGCGCACGGAACGCCGCCCGCCGGCGCTTGGCGCACGATCTCCGGCCGCCGCTGCGCCGCCGGAACCGGTGACGTTACCGGCCGTCGTCGTGCCGCCGGAACCGGCCGCCGTCGTCGCGCCACCGGTCCGCAGAGTGCGCGAACGCCGGTGGCCAGCCGCCATGTCGCGGTCGGCGGCGGCGCCGACGCACCTCGGTGGTACACCATGGTGCCGGTCACTCACCTGGCGTACCACTGGCGCGCACCAGTGGCACACCAGCGAGGTAACGGGCGGCCGTTCGGGCTACTGGTGTACCAGTGGCACACCACGGTGGTAGACGGCAGTACTGCAAGATCCGACCGCCGCCGCACCGCCGGACCAGCCGACAAACAGCGCGAACGCCCGCGACAAACCACCACGCCCGCGGCCGGCCGCAGCGCCGACGCACCTCAGTGGTACATACCTCAGTGGTACATCACGGTGCCGACCACTCACCTGCTGTACCACTGGCGCGCACCAGTGGCACACCAGCGAGGTAACGGGCGGCCGTTCGGGCTACTGGTGTACCAGTGGCACACCACGGTGGTAGACGGCAGCGCCGGCCCGCCCGAACGACGCGCCAACACTCACCTGACGTACCCGTGGAGCGCTCCAGTGGTACGCCACGGTGGTAGGCGAGCAGCGCCCGCACCCGCCCGACCGACGCGCCGACACTCGCCCGACATACCGGCACGCCAACACCAACGTGGCGTACCGGTGGAGCGCGCCAGTGGTACAGCACAGCGGCACGCCACCGGGGTCACAGGGCCGGCGGCCGGCGCTCGGAAGGTCGCGCCGGACGGTGACGAGGAGCCGGTCAGGGCTCGACGCGTTCGGGGCGGTGGGCGCCGGGGACCCGGGGCCCGGGGATGGCCGGGGCGACGACCACCGCGCTGCCTCCCAGGCCGATCGCGGCGTAGGCCACCGGCCGGACCGCGCGCACGATCAGCGCGTACGCCAGGCCCAGCAGGAACAGCGCGGCGATCACGGCCGGCACCAGGTAGAGCGGGTACACGTCGCCCGCCGGGACGCCGAGCAGCGCGGGCAGGTTGAGGTAGGCCAGGTAGCCGATCGCACCCAGCGCCACCGTGGACGACGCCGGCGCGACGAAGCGCTGCCACGCGTTCTCCTTGCCGGGCGACCGGTTCAGGTGGATCAGCGTGGCCAGCGACGACACCGTGAGCAGGACCAGGATCCCCAGGGCACCCGCCGCGGCCAGGCGCAGCGCCAGCCACCCCGCCGGGTCCAGGTGCTGATAGCAGGCGGCGGCGATGGCCGCGCCGGCCACGAAGCTCTGCGTCACCGACGCCGCCCGTGGCGTCGAGGCGCGGGGGGACGTGCGGCCGAGCCATGTCGGCAGTAGCCGCTCCCGGCCGAGCGCGAACAGATACCGGGCCAGTGTGTGGTGCAGGCCGATCAACGCGGCCAGGATGCCGGTGAACAGCAGGACCCGGCCCAGCGTGACAGCCCACGGGGCGAGCCGGGCGGCGGCCAGGTCGAAGATCAGTTCGGGGCCGCGGGCGGCGGCGACCGCGGGCCGGGCCGGGCCGACGGCGACGCTGGTGGCGAACGCGCCCGCCACGTAGAGCAGGCCGAGCAGCGCGACCACGGTGTACGTCGACCGGGGGAGGGCCCGCCGCGGGCCGCGGGCCTCCTCGCCGTACGCCACGGTGGTCTCGAAGCCGACGAAGGCCAGCACCGCCACCACCAGCAGCAGGCCCAGTCCGGGCCGGTCGACGCGGATCAGCCGGGCGGCGTCCAGCGAGGACCAGCCGATCCGGTGCCCGGCCGGGTCGAGCAGGTCGGCCAGTTCGAACCCGGCCAGGACGGCGATCTCGGCCAGCACCAGGACGGCCAGGATGGCGCCGGCCACCTCGATCCGGCACAGGCCGGCCAGCGTCACCGCGAGCCAGCAGCCGGCGGCGACCGCCCACCATTCCGCCCGTACGCCCAGGAACGTCGACAGCAGCGGCGCCGCGGCCGCGCCCGCCACCGCGTACAGGGAGAACTGGACGGCCTGATAGGACGCCACCGCAACCCAGCCCGCGCCGACGCCGAGGGGGCGGCCGATCCCCCGGGCGATGAACGACGACAGCGGCCCGGCGTGCAGCGCGCGCCGGGCCATCGCGACGTACCCGACCGAGAACAGCAGCAGGATGGCCGCCGCCGCGGCGAAGATCAGCGGGACGCCGGTGACCCCGCGGCGGTACATCTCGGGCAGGACACCGGCCAGCACGGTGATCGGGGCGGCGGCGGCGAGCGCGAGGAAGGCGATGCCCGCCGCCGGGATACGGCCGGGCGCGAGCGTGAACGGCGACGGTCGATCACGGGAGCCCATCAGTCCATTCAGACGTACGTGCGGTCAACGCACAACCGCTCGTGACGGACACGTGACCGACGGTGAAAAGTTGGCACGGACACCGGCCGGCAACCCCGAACGCGAGGGTGCCGGCCGGTACGACGAAGCGTTACGGCTCGATCAGGATCTTCCGCCCGATACCGGCGCGGAACTGCTGGAGCGCTTCACCGTACGAATCCAGCGGGAACCGGTGGCTGACGAACACGCCCGGGTCGAGCACCCCCGCGGCCAGCAACTGACCGGCCCGGTCGAAGCTGTGCAGCACGGCCATCGACCCGGTGATGGTGATCTCGCGCCGATAGATCTCGTACGGTTCGATCTCCACCCGGGCGTCGTACGCTGACACCCCGAACTGCAGGAACGTGCCGCCCCGGCCGACCCGGCCGAGGCCGTCGCGGATCGCCGCGGCGACCCCGGTGCAGTCGATGACCACGTCCCAGCCGCGCGGCGCATCGAGCTCGCCGGCGTCGGTGGCGGCGGCCGTACAACCCAGCTGCTTCGCCGTCTCCAGCCGTTCCGGGTTGAGGTCCACCATGGACACCGACTCGGCGCCGGCCCGTTTGGCCAGCTCCATCATGATCAGGCCCATCGTGCCCGACCCGTAGATCAGGTAGGAGGTGGCCATGGCGCGGGGCAGCACGTCGAAGCCGCGGACCGCGCAGGACAGCGGCTCGATCAGCGCCGCGTCCCGGGCGGACAGGTGGGCCGGCAGGGCGAACAAGTTGGCCATCGGCGCGGCGACGTACTCGGCCGCACCCCCGCTCACCGTGACCCCGATCGCGCCCCAGTTCTCGCACTGGTTGCCCCGGGCCCGCTTGCAGTAGTAGCAGTATCCGCAGTAGAGCGACGGGTCGACCGCCACCCGATCCCCGACGGCGTAGCCGGTGACCTGCGAACCGACCGCGACGATCTCGCCGGCGAACTCGTGACCGGGCACGATCGGGAACGCCGGGGCGAATTCGCCGTCCATGATGTGCAGGTCGGTGCCGCAGATGCCGACCGCGGCCGGCTTGACCACGACGTCGGTGGGGCCGGGGGCCGGGTCGGGCACGTTCTGGATCTCGAGCGTGCCCGGCGTGACCACGACGGCTGCCCTCACTTGACGGCGCCCATCGACAGGCCGCGGACCAGTTTGTTCTGGGCCACCCAGCCGGCGATGAGCACCGGCAGCGAGAGCAGCGTGGCCGCCGCGGACAGGTCGGCCAGGAACGGCCCGCGACCGGAGATGAAGCCGAGCAGGAAGATCGGCGCGGTGCTGGCGTTGGTGTCGGTCAGGTTGACCGCCAGGAAGAACTCGTTCCAGGCGAAGATGAAGCAGATCAGCGCGGTCGCGGCCAGGCCGGGCGACACGATCGGCAGGACGATCCGCCGGATCGAGGTGATCAGGCCGGCGCCGTCCACCTCGCCCGCCTCCAGCACCTCGCGCGGCACCTCGAGCAGGAACGAGCGCATCATCCAGATCGCCAGCGGCAAGTTCATCGACGTGTAGAGGATGACCATCGTCCAGATGTTGTCCTTCAGGCCGATCTTCACCGCGAGGATGTAGACCGGCAGGATGGCCGCCACGACCGGCAACATCTTGGTGGAGATGAAGAAGAACAGCGCGTCGGACCATTTCTCCACCGGCCGCAACGACAGCGCGTACGCCGCCGGGGTGGCCAGCAGGACCACCAGAATCGTGGAGAACACGCTGGCCATCAGCGAGTTCAGCAGGAACGGGGTGATGTTGCCCTCGAACACGGTGCGGAAGTGTTCCAGCGTCGGCGTGAAGAACCACACCGGCGGGTTGGTGGTCACGTCCTTCGCCTGCTTGAAGCTGGTCAGCACCATCCAGATGACCGGGAAGACGAAGATGATCCCGGCCAGCCAGGCGACGACGCCCCAGACGCCGTTCACCAGCCGGCGCGACGTGTTCACGGGCCGGCCGGGCGCCGCCCGGTGCGCGGTCGGGGGTGCGGTGATGGTGCTCATCGGCCTTCCTCCACCTTGAACAGACCGGAGATGACCCGGAGGGCGAAGGTTGCCACGATGATGGTCAGGATCACCACGACCACACCGGCGGCGGAGGCCTCGCCGTACTCGTACTTGCTGAAGATGGTCTGGTAGATCTCGTACGGCAGATTGGTGGTGGCCGTACCCGGACCGCCCTGGGTGATCGTGTAGATCGAATCGAACGTGTTCACCAGGTAGATCGAGCCCAGCAGCGCGCCCAGCTCGAGGTACTGCCGCAGATGGGGCACGGTCATCCGGACGAAGATCTGCCACGCGTTGGCGCCGTCCACCCGGGCCGCCTCGAGCACGTCGTTGCTCTGCGACTGCAGGCCGGCCAGCAGGATCAGCATCATGAACGGCGTCCACTGCCAGACCAGGGTGGTGATGATGGCCGACTTCGGGAACTGCGTGGCCCACGCGGTGTGGCCGCCGAAGATGCCGTTGATCAGGCCGTAGTCGGGGTTGAAGATGCCGTGCTTCCAGAGCAGCGCGGCCGCCACCGGCATCACCAGGAACGGGGTGATCAGCAGGGTCCGGACCACGCCGCGGCCGAAGAATTTGCGGTCCAGCAGGATCGCCAGCAGCAGGCCGAGGATCATCGAGACGATGACCGCGCCGGCGGTCAGGACGACCGTGTTGAACAGCGCCGACCGCAGCCGGTCGTCGGTGAGCACGGTCTCGTAGTTCTTGAGCCAGATGAACTTCTTGGTCCCCGGCCGGAGCGCGTTCCAGCTCAGGGTCGAGTAGTAGAGGGTGAACAGGAACGGCAGCTGGGTCACGATGATCGCGAAAATCAGTGCGGGCAGCAGCGGCGCGCGCCGCACCCAGCGATCCTTGGCGTTGCGTTTAGCCGGAGGGGCGGGCATATCTACGTGCTGGTCCGCCCGGGTGATCACGTCGGTCATGGCTGAACCTCCGATCGGTTCGGGCGCGCCGCGGGGGTCACGGCGCGCCCGCCGGGCGTTACTTGTAGTTCTTCGCCACTGCTTCGGCGAGTTTCTGGCCGTTGTCGAGAGCGGCGTCCACCGTCTTGGCACCGGTCAATGCGGCGCTGACATCTTGTGAGACCTTCGTGCCGAGGTCGGCGAACTCCGGGATGCCGACGTACTGCACGCCCAGCGCGGGCCGCGGCTGCACCCCCGGATTCTGCGGGTTGGCGTTCTCGATCGAGCCGAGTGTCAGGTCCGCGAACGCCTTGGCCGAGTCCTTGTACTCCGGGATCGAGTACGTCGAGGTGCGCTTGCCGGACGGGACGCGGGACCAGCCGAGCTTCTCGCCGACCAGCTTCTCGTAGTCCTTGCTGGTCGCCCACGAGATGAACTTCCACGCGGCGTCGGTCTTCTTGCTGGTCTTCGGCATGGCCCAGGCCCACGTCCACAGCCAGCCCGAGTACTGGGTCTTGTTCACCGGGGCGTACGCGTAACCGACGTGGCCCGCCACCTTGCTGGCCTTCGGGTCCTCGAGCGTGCCGGCGGCCGACGTGGCGTCGTACCACATGGCGGCCTTGCCCTGGCTGAAGTTGTTCAGGCACTCGGTGAAGCCGGCCTGCGGGGCGCCCGACTCGCCGTGCTGCTTGATCAGGTTGACGTAGAAGTTGGTGGCCTCCTTGAACGCCGGCGAGTTGACCTCAGGCGTCCAGTCCTTATCGAACCAGGTGCCGCCGTACGTGTTGACCACGGTCGTCAGCGGAGCGAACATCTCACCCCAGCCGGGCAGGCCGCGGAGGCAGATGCCGGCGACGCCCTTCGACTTGTCGTCCAGCTTGGCCGCGAAGTCGGCGACCTGCGCCCACGTCGGGTGCTCGGGCATGGTCAGGCCCTTGGCCGTGAACAGGTCCTTGTTGTACATCAGGAACGAGGACTCACCGTAGAACGGGGCGGCGTACATCTTGCCGTCGTCACCGGTCAGCGCCTGGACCATCGGCTTGAGCAGGTCGGCCTGGTCGTAGTTGGCGTCCGCGGCGGCCTGGGTGGACAGCTCGTGCAGCCAGCCGTTCTTGGCCCAGATCGGGACCTCGTAGGCGCCGACCGTGGCCACGTCGTACTGCCCGCCCTGGTTGGCGACGTCCTGGGTGACCTTGTCGCGCAGCTCGTTCTCGGGGAGGATCGTGAACTTCACCGTGATGCCGGTCTGCTTGGTGAAGTTGTCCGCGGTGAGCTTCTCGATGTCCTCCATCTGCGGATTGCCCACCATCAATGCCGTGATGGTGTTGTCCGATTTGGTGCCGCCACCACCGGTCGAACCCGCGCCGGAACACGCGGACGCGGCCAACAGAACAGCGGCCAATCCCGCTGGAATGAGCAGTTTTTTGAGCACAGCAGTTCCTCCGTTTTTCGGTAAACGGTTGTCGGTGCGGGTGTTTGTCAGACCCGGATCACTTGCGGCCCGAGTCGGGCATAGCGCTGCGCTTCACTAGCCGGCAACGCGGTGTCGGTAATCAATGATTCGAAATCGGAGATCTCGGCGAAGCGGCAGAACGTGCGTACGCCGAATTTGGTGTGGATGCCGGCGAAGATCCGCCGGCGGGCCGCGCGGACGGCGTGCGCTTTGACGTCGGCCACGGCCGGGTCCGGTGTGGTCAGTCCGACCTCCCGGGAGATGCCGTTGGCGCCGACGAACGCGAGATCGATGACGAAACCGGCCAGCATGCCGCTGGCCCAGTGGTCGACCGTGGCCAGCGTGCGGCCGCGGACCCGGCCGCCGAGCAGAAGCACGGTGATCGGCGTGTTGGTGGACAGCCAGGCCGCCGTGTTCAGCGACGCGGTGACCACGGTCAGGGGACGGTCGGTGGGCAATGCCTCGGCGATGAGTTGCGGGGTGAATCCCTCGTCGATGAAAATGGTCTCCGCGTCACCGATGAGGCCGACCGCAGCGGCCGCGATGCGTCGTTTCTCCGGGACCCCGCGAGTGGTGCGCATCGCGAGATCGGTTTCGAATTTGGCGGTCTCCACCGGGTATGCACCGCCATGCGTACGCCGAAGGAGACCGTGCTTTTCCAGCAGTCGCAGATCGCGACGGATGGTCTCCGCTGAAACTGCCAGTTCGGAAGCGAGTTTCGCGACGTCGACCTCACCCGAGCGTCGCGCCAGAGCGACGATCTGGTGCTGTCGTTCGTCCGCGTTCACACCGCACCTCCGACCACTTCGCGCGACCGATGAATGCCGCACCGCTTTTGTAACACCGGAGAAACGTGTGGTCCCCATCACAGCCTAGGCAACTTGGGTGGACCGTTGCCCGTTCACCGGCCACGGTCCACCCGTACATATGCTCCCAGAGGGGTGCGTACAGTCACGAAGGGTTTGCCCGAATGGGCGGATAACGCGCCCGTTTCCTGCCCGCTGTGTGAACTCGGTCCGCTCGCCGGTGTGAGTTCGGGCGTCCGGACGGCCGGATGACCGATTTCCCGGCGATCACGGTGTCGTTATCGAAACGAGATGTGCCGGTGACGGCACCGCGATGTGGAAACGGTCATCGGCCGGAAGCTCAGATCGGGGCCGTACCGGCCGACTGGCAACGCGTGATCTCCGCTCTCATCCGCCCTCGCCTCCGTCCGGCGAGGTGAACCGGCGTTGCCGGCGACGCAGCAGCTGTCCGAGTTCCTGACCGCGGTCGCGGACCGGCCGGACGGGCCGTCGGCGCACCACGCCGCGGTGGCGTGCGCCGCCCGGGCGCTCGACGCCGAGGTGGCGATCCTGGTCATCGACGGCGCCGTCGCGGCCGTGACCGGGGCCGACCCGGGCGACATCCGGATACCCGAGGTGACCGAGATCGCGGCCGGGCGCCGGAGCACGCTCGCGCTCGGCGGCCGGACCCACGCCGTGACCTTCGCGCCGCTGGGCGGCCACTCCCCCGGCGTGCTGGTGCTGGGACGGCCGGACGAGGCGTTCAGTGCGGAGGACGTCTGCCTGTTGCGGGGCATGGCCCGGGTACTCGAGCTGAGCTTGCGGTCGGTCTACATGATCGAGTCCGAGCGGCGCCAGGCCCGGGAGAACGACCGGTTGATCGGCTCGCTGCAGGAACGCGAACGACTGTTCGAGATCCTGTCCGGGATCCAGCGCGCGATCGCCCGCCGGGTGCCGCTGCAGCAGATCCTGGACACCGTCACCGGCGGCGCGGCCGAGCTGCTGGGCGTGGACATGAGCAGCCTGAGTCTGCTCGAGCCGGGCGAGCCGGACGTGGCCAGCATGAAGTCGGCGGTCGGGTTCGAGCCGGACGTGGTCCGCCGGCTGCAACGGGTGCCGCTGGCCTCGGCCGGAGTGGCCGGCCTGGCCATCCTGGGCGACGAGCTGACCTACGTCGAGGACTACGGCAGCTCGCCGATCGCCATCCCCGAGGTGGCCCGCGCTCGGCTGCGCTCGACCATGGCCGTGCCCGTGCACGAGAACGACACCGTCGTGGGGGCGCTGTCGGTCGGCTCGTTCACCGAGCCCCGCGCGTGGGACAAGACAGCGCAGGACGTGCTGAAGGTGTTCGCCGAGCACGTCAGCCTGGCGGTCACCGACGCCAAGACGATCGAGGCGATGAACCAGGCGTTCCACGACTCGCTCACCGGGCTGGCCAGCCGGGCGCTGTTCATGACCCGGATGGAGGCGGCGTTCGCGTCGTCCGGCGGCCACGGGGTGGCGGCGCTGTTCGTCGACCTGGACCGGTTCAAGGTGGTCAACGACTCGCTCGGGCACGCCGCCGGGGACGTGCTGCTGCAGGGCGTGGCCCGGCGCATCCGCGACTGCCTGCGCCCCGCGGACACCGCGGCCCGGCTCGGCGGCGACGAGTTCGCGGTGCTGTTGCCCACGGCCGACGGCGTCGGTGACGTGGTCCCGGTGGCGCGGCGGATCCTGGAGGCGTTGCGCGCGCCGTTCCAGCTGGCCGGCAAGGAGACCTTCGTCAGTTCCAGCATCGGCATCGCGTTCAGCGAGGCCGGGCACGACGCGGAGGAGCTGATGGTCCGCGCCGACCTGGCCATGTACCAGGCGAAGAAGCAGGGCAAGGACCGCTACGAGGTGTTCGAGCCGGCGTTGCAGGAGGTCTTCCAAGCGAACCTGGAGATGGAGGCCGACCTGCGGCGGGCGGTCCTGCGGCACGAGTTCCAGCTGCGTTACCAGCCGATCGTGCACCTGCGCACGAAGGAGATCACCGGACTGGAGGCGCTGGTCCGCTGGCACCACCCGACGCGCGGCGTCATCCCGCCGCTGGAGTTCATCCCGCTGGCCGAGGAGACCGGGATGATCGTGCCGATCGGCGACTGGGTGCTCCGCGAGGCCTGTCGGCAGGCGGCCGAGTGGAACTCCCGCCGCGACGGGCGCCCGCCACTGACGGTGAGCGTCAACCTGTCAGCGGTCCAGCTGGACCAGGGCAACCTGCCGGAGATGGTGCAGGCCGCGCTGTCGGCCAGCGGCCTGGCGGGCGCCTGCCTGGTCATCGAGCTGACCGAGTCGCTGCTGGTCGATCATCGGCCGAGCACGCTGCGCCAACTGGAGGAGACACGCGCGCTGGGCGTCCGGCTGGCCATCGACGATTTCGGTACGGGTTACTCGTCGCTCGCCTACCTGCGGCAGTTCCCGGTCGACATCATCAAGATCGACAAGTCGTTCGTCGACGACGTGAAGGACGACCCGGCCGCGGCCGCGCTGGCCCTGGGCATCATCCAGCTCGGGCAGGCGTTGCAGCTGTCCACCATCGCCGAAGGCATCGAGGACGCCGGCCAGTTGTTCGAGCTGACCGACGGCAACTGCGAACTCGGCCAGGGCTACTACTTCGCCGAACCCCTCACCGAGACCGACATGAGCGAGCTGCTTTTCCCCAGTGTCTGACGGGATGAACACAAGCGGCCGGGCCCCCCATGGGGTCCGGCCGCTCGCCTGTCCGCATTCGCGCTCGCGCACATGATTGCGCTCACGCGAGAGGCGCGTTCACGGCTGGGCGCATCGCCCGGGCCGCGTCTGCGGACACGGGACCTCAGCGGTCCCGTACCGCATCGTCTGAATCAGCTCTTGAAGATGTCCTTGATGTTCTCGCCGGCCTGCTTGAGCTTGGAACTGCCCTGGTCGGCCTTGCCCTCGGCTTCGAGCTGCTCGTCGTCCGTGGCCTTGCCGACACCCTCTTTGACCTTGCCGCCGACTTCTTCAGCCTTGTTATCGACCTTGTCGTCGAACGCCATCTTTACCTCCAAGGAGAATGGGTACGACTCGAAAGTACCCCCGGGGCCCGCCCGGCAACCGCTTGCCGGGCGACAAATTTCAGGCGACCGGTGTCAGTGACCGCTGATCGGTGATGAGCGCGCCGAGCGTGTCGGCCGGCATCGGACGGGCGAAGTAGAAGCCCTGCGCGGCCAGGTAGCCCAGCGAGAGCAGCGACTCGGCCTGCTCGGCGGTCTCCACGCCCTCGGCCACCGCGTGCAGACCGAGCGCCTGGGCGAGGTGGATGACGGCGGCCGAGACCGGCACCCGGCCGTCGATCGCGGACTGGGTGAACGAACGGTCCAGTTTGATCTCGTCGACCGGTACGTCGTGCAGCAGCGTCAGCGTGGAGTGACCGGTGCCGAAGTCGTCGAGCGACACCCGGACGCCGAGCGCCCGCAGCTGGTGCAGGTTGACCGTCGGCTCGCCGGCCTCCAGCGCCATCGTCTCGGTGACCTCGAGGGTGATCCGGTCGGCGGGCACGTCGTGTTCGCGCAGCAGGTCGCCGACGAACGCGGCGAAGCCGGGCTCGCGCAGGTCGCGTGCCGAGATGTTGATGTTGAGGATGGAGACCGGGTCCTTCCAGTCGGCTAGCTGGCGCAACGCGGTGCGCAGCACCCAGCGGCCCAGCGGCACGATCAGGCCGGTGCGCTCGGCCACCGGGATGAACGCGTCCGGGGCCAGCGTGCCCCGCACCGGGTGCTCCCAGCGGACCAGAGCCTCGGCGCCCAGGACGCGGCCGCTGTCCAGGGCCACGATCGGCTGGTAGAGCAGGAAGAGCTGCTCGTCGGCGATGGCCGTACGCAGTTCGGCGCCGAGGTGGGCGTGGTCGCTGCCGGCGGTGGCCATCGCGTCGGTGTAGTGCAAATAGGCCGTGCCGGGGATGTTCTTGGCGGCGTACATGGCGATGTCGGCGTGCCGCAGCAGCACGCTCGGCTCCTGTTCGCTGCGGCCGTCGGCGATGCCGATGCTGGCCCGGATCGGCAGTTCGTGGCCGTCGGCGCGGACCGGCTCGTGCAGCGCGGCCATCATCCGTTCGGCGGCCAGGTCGGCCGCGGCCGGGTCGGCGCCGTCCAGCACCACCACGAACTCGTCGCCGCCGAGGCGGGCCACCGTGTCCTCCTGGCGCAGGCAACCCCGCAGCCGGTCGGCCACCGCGATCAGCAGCAGGTCGCCGACCTCGTGCCCGAGCGTGTCGTTGACCTCCTTGAAGTCGTCCAGGTCGATCAGGGCGACGCTGACCGGACGGTCGCCGGGGGCGGTCAGGGCGGACTTGAGCCGCTTGTGGAACAGCACCCGGTTGGGCAGGTCGGTGAGCGCGTCGTGGGTGGCGGTGTGGTCCAGCTGCTCGAGCAGGCGCCCGTTGTCCTGGAACGCGCTGACCTGCCGGATCATCACGATCGCGGTGAGCAGCACGGCGGCCGAGACGATCATCCGGTGGTCGGCGCGCTCGCCCGACCAGGTGACGAAGAGCAGGAGGCCGTCGACCGCGGCCACCGCGCAGTAGGGCAGCAGGCTGAACGACCGGCGGCGGGCCTCGGCGGCGCCGCGGCGGGGTCCGGACACCGCGCGCCGCTGCCGTTCGCCCGCCCAGGCGGCGAAGAAGTACACCGCCGGGATGTCGGCCATGGTCGGGAACAGGTGCGGCCGGAACGGCTCGACGTAGTCCCGGAAGGCCGGCCCGAGGGCGCCGATGAGCATGGCCAGTGCGAACAGCCGGAGCGCCGCCGGGTCGACCAGCCCTCTGTTGGACAGCACCACCTTGACCACGCCGAACACCGCCAGCAGGGCGATCACGGTCAGCCCGAGGGACGCGAGGACGTTGGTGTCGGTGTCGTGCGCGCCGATCGAGTAACGGGTCTGGAAGTGCCACATGAAAACCGCCGTGGCCAGCATCACCGTGCCGGCGTCGAGCCCCAGCCGGATGAACTCCCGGAACGTCTGACGGGCCAGCGGAAGCCGGTATAGGGCGTAGATGATGACCAGTACGGCAAGCCCGTCACAGAGCTGCATGACCGTGCCGAGATGCTGGCCGCGCACATCCGGGCTGGTCAGCACGTCCACGCCCTGAGTGGTGGAGGCGAAAGTGACCAGAGCGGCCACGAGTGTCAGATGGCGCCAGAAGCGGCGAACCGGAGGCAGGAGGGTGGCGGTCCGGGCGGTCCGGGCATAAATCGCGGTCAGCAGCACGCCCCCGCCCAGCGACGGCGCCCAGAGCAGGGCCGCCGGGCCGACCGGGTGGATCAGGTTGACCAGGAACCACCCCAGGGTGACCGCCATCAGCAGGCCGGAGGCAAGAAGCAGCCGGCTGGTGTCGCGTAGTCGTGCGGGCACGGTCGATCCTCCTCAGGGGGCTCTCGAACCGCCAAGATCGGTGGCCCGGCGCGCGACCTGAGGGAATTCCAGCCTGACGGGCGCAAGATCGTCGCCTACAGTGGACGCGGCACAGTCTGTTCCGGCGGGTAACCGTGGCCCGCGAGCAGGACCGGCCGGGGCGCGGCGCCGCCACGCCCGCCCCGGCCGCCTCTTCTGCCCGTCTTCTTACGTTCTTACGACTGCAGGTAGGCCAGTACGGCGCGGACCCGCCGGTGCTGCTCGTCGTCCGGCGGCAGGTCGAGCTTGGTGAAGATGTTGCGCACGTGCTTCTCGACCGCGCCGTCGGTGACCACCATCTTGCGGGCGATGGCGGTGTTGGACATGCCTTCGGCCATCAGAGCGAGCACCTCCCGCTCGCGCGGGGTGAGGTTGCGCAGCGGATCGTCGCGGCGGCGCCGGACCAGCAACTGGGCGACCACGTCGGGGTCGAGCACGGTGCCGCCGGCAGCCACCCGGGCGAGTCCGTCGAGGAACTCGGCCACGTACGACACCCGGTCCTTGAGCAGGTAGCCGACGGCGCCGGCCCGGTCGGCCAGCAGGTCGTCGGCGTACGACACCTCGACGTACTGCGAGAGCACCAGGATCGGGCTGCCCGGCACCCGGCGGCGGGCCTCGACCGCGGCCCGCAGCCCTTCGTCGGTGTGGCTGGGCGGCATCCGGACGTCCACGATGGAGACGTCCGGCCGGTGCCTGGTGATCGCCTCGACCAGGGACGGCCCGTCGCCGACGGCGGCCACCACGGTGTGCCCGTTCTCCTCCACCAGCCGGATCAGGCCTTCGCGGAGCAGGACGGCGTCATCGGCGATCACCACGCGCATGCCGCCATGGTGTCATCTCTCGTCAGATCGGCTTCGTCAGATCGGCTTCGTCAGATCGGCAGTGCGGCGGTCAGAGTGGTTCCGGCGCCGTCCGGGCTCTCGACGGTCAGGACCCCACCGGCCGCCTGCACCCGGTCGGACAGGCCGGCCAGTCCGTGACCCTTGGCCAGGCTCGCGCCGCCGATGCCGTCGTCGGCCACCGTGACCATCAGGCTGTTGTCGTACCGCTGCAGGCTGACCTGGACCTCGTTGGCCTTGCTGTGCTTGGCCACGTTGGTCAGCGCTTCGGCGACCACGAAGTACGCGGTGGACTCGACCGCCGGGTCGAGCCGGCTCATCGGCGGGGCGTCCAGGTCCACCGGGACCAGCGAGCGGCCGGCGAGGGCGGTCAGCGCCGCCTGCAGTCCGCGGTCGACCAGGATCGGCGGGGCGATGCCGCGGGACAGGGCGCGCAGTTCATCGAGCGTCTCCCGGGTCTGGGTCAGCGCCTCGGCCACGGTGGCCCGGGCGGCGTCGGGATCGGTGGCGAACTGCTGCTCGGCCCGGCCCAGGTCCATCGCCAGCCGGACCAGCCGCTGCTGGGGCCCGTCGTGGATGTCGCGTTCCAGCCGGCGCAGCGCGGTCGCCTCGGCCGAGACCGCCGCCGCCTTCTGCGCCTGCGCCGTGTCCCGGGCGGCCTCGGCCACCGCCACCTGCGCCCGCAGCTCGTTGACGCCGCTGAGCAGACCGCGGGCGAACAGCGCCTCGAGCAGCGCCACCCCGCGGACCACCGGGATCAGCGTGCCGGCGAAGAAGATCCCGGCGGCGGTGTAGAAGATGATCCGGGTCGAGTACGCGGTCCCCATCCCGAGCAGCTCGGGCAGGTCCTGGTTGTCCGCCCCGTGCGGGATGGTCCAGCCCCAGAGGAACCAGCTCAGGCCGCCGAGCGCGCCCGACCACCAGGTGACGGCGACGGCGACGGCGAACGTACTGGGGATGATCCGGAACGTGCCGTGCAGCAGGTCGAGCCAGGTCTGGCCGTCGACGATCGGCGTCAGCACCCGCGACCAGAAACCGGGCCGTGACGCCCGCTTGTAGACCGGGTGCGGCATCGTCCGGCGCAGCACCGGAGACAACCGGGCGCGTTCCAGGGTGGCGAAGCCGCGTGCGGCGTACAGCGTGGCCGTCAGCAGCGGTACGCCCACCCACAGCACCGCCAGTCCCACGCCGAGCCCGAACCCGGTCACACACACCACGATGGTCACGATCGCGAGCGGGAACCCCAGCAGCACGTACTGGGTGTCGATCCCGAGTTGGCGCAGCGGTGAGGTCCTCGTCATGCCGTTCACGCTAGGCACCGGACGCCCCTTCGCCGATCCCGTGAGCCACCCGGTTGAGGGTAGGGACAACCCCACCATGAGCTCAACGCGTTATCCGGTTGCGTCCCGTCCGGCGGCCACGGTAGACGATATTGATGTGATGACGCACGACTGGAACGAGCTGCAGAAGCAGGTGCAGAGGACGATCGACGGGCTGGTCGGGGCCGGTCTCGAGATCGGCGTGCAGGTGGCCGCATACCTGGACGGCCACATGATCGTGAACGCCGTGTCCGGGCTGGCCGAGGAGTCGAACGGCAACCCGGTCACGCCGGACACCCCGTTCTTCAGCTACTCCACCGGCAAAGGTCTGACCTCGGCTGCGGTGCACGTGCTGGCCGAGCAGGGCAAGATCGACTACGACCTGCGGATCGCCGACGTCTGGCCGGAGTACGCCCGGCACGGCAAGGGCGCGACCACGCTGCGGCACGCGCTGAGTCACATGGCCGGGGTGCCGCGCCTGCCGTCGTACACGATGCCCGAGGACTTCCTGGACTGGGACCGGATGTGCCGGACGATCGCCGGCTCCACCCCGGAGTGGGAACCGGGCACGCAACAGGGTTACCACGCCTGGACCTGGGGCTGGCTGGTCGGCGAGACGGTCCGGCGGGCCACCGGGCGGCTGTTGTCCTGGGTGCTGGCCGAGGACGTGACCCGGCCCCTGCACGCCGACCGGGAGCTGTTCCTGTCGGTGCCGGAGACGCAGCTCAGTCACCTCGCCCGCCTCAAGGACCGCAACTGGTCGGCGGCGATGGACCAGGCGAGCCAGATGATCCCGCACTTCGACGCGATCGCGCCCGCGGGCGTACGGCCGGACGCCATGCTGGCCAACCGCCGCGACATCCTGCGGGCGGACATCCCGTCGGTCGGCACGCTGAGCGCAAGGGCGATGGCCCGGATGTACGCGGCGCTGATGGGTGAGGTGGACGGCGTACGGCTGATCTCGCCGGAACGGCTGCGGCAGGTCACCCAGGTGCAGACCAGCGGGCCGGACTGGGCCTGGGGCGGCGACGGGCCGAAGGCGCTGGGCTTCGCCGTCGAGGTGGACGGCAAGCGGTTCGGCTGGGGCGGGATGGGCGGAAGCCTGGCCGGCTTCTACCCCGACCTGAACCTGTCGGTGGCCTGCACCAAGAACTACCTCGGGGTGGGCGACGGCGACCCGATGGAGGGCCTGGCCGAGCTCATCCGCTCGACCGTGGCGAACGCTCGCGCGACCGTCTAGGCCGGGCCGAGCGGGGCGGGGCCGATCGCATGCGCTCGCGGATCCGGCCCATGACGCCGCGGAGCGCGGTGACGTCCTCGGCGCTCATGCCGCCGAACATCAGCCGCTGCACCACCTCGATGTGCCCCGGAAACACCTGCGCCAGCCGCTCCCGGCCGGCATCGGTCAGCGTGACGGTGACGCTGCGCTCATCGTCCGACCCGGGTGAGCGCCGGATCAGGCCGGCCTTCTCCAACTGCGCCGCCTGGTAGGTCAGGCCGCTGCGGCTGTACACCAGGCCGTCGGCGAGATCGGTCATCCGCAGATGGCCGTCCGGCGAGGCGTTCAGCCGGGCCAGGATCTGAAACTGCGGGTTGGTGAGGTCGCCATCGGCCCTGAGCTGCTGCTCGACGGCATGCATGAGGATGCTGCTCACGTCCTGCAGAGCCAGGTACGCGGCCAGTTGGTCCGCGGTCGGCGGTGTGGCGTCACTCACCCGGCCATCCTACTTGCTTCGAATTCGAAGCGTGCTACGGTCGCTAAGTGCTTCGAGTTCGAAGCAAACACTTCCCGGAGGCTGACATGCGGTCCATCCAGTTCCACGAGTACGGCGACCCCACCGTCCTGCGTCTCGAGGACGTTCCCGCGCCCGCGCCCGGTCCGGGCCAGGTGCTGGTGCAGGTGGCGGGCACGTCGTTCAACCCGGTCGACGCCTCGATCCGGGCCGGGTTCATGCAGTCGATGATGCCGGTCGAGCTGCCGTTCGTGCTGGGCATCGACGTGGCCGGCACGGTGAGCGCGCTCGGCGAGGGCGTGACCGGGTTCGCGGTCGGCGACCCGGTGATCGGTTTCCTGCCGATGACCGGCAACGGCGCCTCGGCCGAGTTCGTCCTGGCCCCGGCCGACATCCTGGCCCCGGCGCCGGCGTCGATCCCGCTGGCCGACGCGGCCGCCCTGCCCGCGGCGGCGCTGACCGCCTGGCAGGCCGTGACCGAGCACCTGGCCGTCCAGCCGGGCCAGCGGGTGCTGATCAACGGCGCCGGGGGCGGGGTCGGGGCGTACGCGGTCCAGTTCGCCAAGCTGGCCGGAGCCACCGTGATCGCCGTCGCCGGTCCGTCCAGCCTCGCGATCGCCCGGGACGCCGGTCCCGACGAGGTCATCGACCACACCACCGGGGACCCGGCCGCCGGCGAGCCGGTGGACGGCGTCTTCAACCTGGTCCGTACGGACCCGGAGGCGCTGACCGGTCTGGTCGCCCGGATCCGGCCCGGCGGCGTGTTCGTGTCCGCCACCGGCCCCGGCCCGGAGGACACCGAGCGCAAGATCGCCAACATCGCGATGGGCGTCCGCAGCGACGCCGCCCAGCTGGCCGAGATCGTCCGCCAGGTCGACGCCGGTGAGGTCCGGGTGCTGATCAGCGAGCGGCGCCCCCTGGCCGACTCGGCCGGCGTGCACGCCGACTTCGCCGCCGGCAAGCTGCACGGCAAGGTCGTCATCACCGTTCCGTAGGGTTCGGCCAGGTCGAGCGCAGGTGGCTGTACCGGCTATGTCCGCAGGTCGCGGCGAGCGCGGTGCAGCCAGTTGCGTCCCATCGGGGAAAACGCCTCAGCGGCTCCTGCGGAGTTGCCGAAGAGTTCTGCGTACGCCCCGACCGGTCACGGATGACCATCACGCTGGAGGTCCCGCCGTGCCCACCGTGCTCATCGCCGACGACGACGCCGACCACCGCGAGCTGCTCTCCATCGCGCTCCGGCGGTTCGGGTACGACGTGGCCGAGGCGACCGACGCGCGCACCGCCCAGGAACGGGTGGACGAGGGCGGCCTGGACGCGATCCTGCTCGACGTCCGGATGCCGGGTGAGTCGGGCATCGACCTCTGCCGGCGGCTGCGCCGGAATCCGGACACCGCGACCGTTCCGGTGATGTTCGTCAGCGCCGACGTGAACGACCACCGGATCCTGGACGCGCTGCGGGCCGGGGCGGACGACTACCTGACCAAGCCGTTCCACCGGGCGGAGCTCGCCGCCCGGATGGAGAACCTGCTGCGCATCCGTCCCGGGACGGCCGGGCGGTCGGCCACCGCGGCCGGCGTGGCACTACTGGCCGCGCGAGGGGCGATGGCGCGACCGGCCGCGGCCGCCGCGACGCCCGCGCTTGACCTCAAGTCGGCTTGAGGTACGACGCTAGGCGGCATGTTTCGTCTTCGGGGCAAGCGGCAGCGTCGGGCGGCACGTCGCGGCGGGACTCCCCGGTCCGGTGCGCAAGGCGGGCGTACGGCTCGCTCGGGTTTGGCCCGAACTGATCTCATCGTCTACCTGTCGGCGATCTCGGCCGGGAACGGGTTCTGGGGTGAGGTCGAGACGGCGATCGCCGACACGAGCGTCCAATGGACGTCCCTGCGGGCCGGCGGCTTCGCCACGAACACACTGGGCTGGGCGGACACGATCCGGCGGGACGGCGTCGTGCGGTGGCCGTACGGGCGGGCGGCACGGTCGCCGGTCCACGAGCGCGATCTCGCCGACGCGGCGGTCCGGGCGCTGACCACCGACGATCACGTCGGCCGGACGGACGACCGGACCGGGCCGGAATCGCTCACCCAGGCCGAGCAGGTCCGGGAGATCGGCGCGGCCCGTACGTTCCGGTCGTGGGCCCTGGATCACGCCGCCGACTTCGCCTGACCCGCGCGTAAGGTCAGCCCGTGATCCGTTACAGCTCGGCCAAGGGCCGGTGGGTTCTCCTGGCCACCGTGCTGGGGTCCAGCCTCTCGTTCATCGACTCGACGGTCGTCAACATCGCCCTGCCGCAGATCGGCCGGGACATGCACGCCAGCGCGGCCGACCTGCAGTGGACCATCAACGGGTACGCACTCAGCCTGGCCTCCCTGATCCTGCTCGGCGGTTCGCTCGGCGACCGGTTCGGCCGGAAACGGGTGTTCATGATCGGCGTCACCTGGTTCGCGGCGGCGTCGCTTCTGTGCGGGATCTCGCCCAACGTCAACGTCCTGATCGGCGCCCGGGTGCTGCAGGGCATCGGCGGCGCACTGCTCACCCCGGGGGCGCTGGCCATCCTCGAGGCCTCGTTCGTCCGGGAGGACCGGTCCCGGGCGATCGGCGCGTGGAGCGGTCTGGGCGGGATCGGCGGAGCGCTCGGCCCGTTCCTCGGCGGCTGGCTGGTCGAGGTCGCGAACTGGCGGTTCATCTTCTTCATCAACCTGCCGCTGGCCATCGTCGTGCTGCTGGTGGCGGGCCGGCACGTGCCCGAGTCGCGCAACCCGTCGGCCGCCCAGAAGCTCGACGTGACCGGCGTGCTGACCGGGGCGATCGGGCTCGGCGGGCTGACGTACGGCTTCACCGCCTGGCCGGCCCGCGGCGCCGGCAGTCCCGTGGTGCTGATCTCGCTGGCCCTCGGCGTGCTCGGACTGGCGGCGTTCGTGCTGACCGAGCGCCGGTCGCCGCATCCGCTGATGCCGCTGGGGATCTTCAAGTCCAAGGCGTTCAGCGGCGCGAACCTGGTCACCTTCGTCGTCTACGCGGCCAACGGCGGCGTGTTCTTCCTGGTCGTCCTGAATCTGCAGGTCGTCGCCGGGTACAGCCCGCTGGTCAGCGGCATCGCCCTGCTTCCGGTGACGGTGCTGATGCTGCTGCTGTCGTCCCGGTCGGGGGCCCTCGGTCAGAAGATCGGCCCACGCATCCCGATGACCGTGGGGCCGGCGGTGTGTGCCGTGGCGCTGCTGCTGCTCTCCCGCATCGGCACCGACGCGCCGTACCTGACCCACGTCCTCCCGGCCGTGATCATCTTCGGCCTGGGGCTGACCCTGCTGGTGGCGCCGCTGACCTCGACCGCGCTGGGTTCCCTGGACGACGCCTACGCCGGGATCGCCAGTGGCGTCAACAACGCGGTGGCCCGGGCGGCGAGCCTGCTGGCGGTCGCGGTCCTGCCGCTGGCCGCCGGGATCGGGGCCGGCAGCCTGACCGATGCGGACGACCTGCACCCGACCTACCGCAACGCGATGATGATCTGCGCCGGCCTGCTGGTGCTGGGCGCGGTCCTGGCCGCGATCTTCATCCCGTCCCGGCTGCCGGCCCACACCCCGGAGGAGGGCGCCCCGTCGGCGAAGGACGCCCCCGCGGAGGAGCCGTCCGCCGAGCCGCCGGCCCCGGCCGAGCCCTGGGCGCCCACCCCGGATTCCGCCGCGGCGGCGACCGGGGCGCGGGTCGTGGTCCGCGAGGCCAGCCCGATCCGCACCTTCTGCGACCCGGCCGGCCCCCCGGTCCATCCCCGCAGCTGACAGCCTCAGCCCGAGACCCGCAGCCCGAAACCCGCAGCCCGAAACCCGCAGCCCGAGACCCGCAGCCCGAAACCCGCAGCCGGAGACCCGTAGCTGAGACCTGGGCTCGGCCGGACGTCCCACCCGGGTTGTGTTATAGCCTCTAACTCAGCACTGGGCTTGTAGCGTGGAGCCCGTTGCCGGGACGTCAAGGGGTGATCGAGTGGCGCAGGCCGAGGGCATCCGTGACCGCTTCCGCGCCCAGATGCGGTCGGAGGTGAAGGACCTGGCTCTGCGCCAGCTCGCCACCGGTGGCCCGCAGGCGCTGTCGGTCAACGCCATCGCCAAGGACCTCGGGGTCTCCGGGCCGGCGCTGTACCGGTACTTCGACGGCCGGGACGCGCTGCTCACCGAGCTCATCCTGGACGCGTACGCCGATCTGACCGCGGCCATGGCCACCAGCTCGGATCTGCGCTCGCTGGCCGTGGCCTACCGGGCCTGGGCGCTGGCCCAGCCGCACCGGTACCGCCTGCTGTTCGCCGCGCCCCTGCCCGGCTACGACACCCACGATCCTCGGCTGGTCGCCGCGGCCACCGAGGCGATGCGTGTGCTGCTGACCGTCGCCGGCTCGCGCGACCCGGGCGACGAATCGCTGACCGCGCAGCTCGAGGCGTGGGCGGGCAGCCGGGGACTGACCGGCATCGCGCCCGGCCGCGCCCTCGACGCGATCATCGGCTGGAGCCGCCTGCACGGGCTGGTCAGCCTGGAGATCGAGGGCAACTGGGCGGCCATGGGCCTCGACCCGGACCGCCTGTTCGCCCGCGAGGTCGACGCGCTCAGTAGTGGGCGGTGATCTTCCGGTTCGGCCCGTCGACGGTCATCCGGCCGCCGTACGGGAGGATCCACCGCGGCTCGGTGTGTCCGAAGTCGACGCCGAAGACGACCATCGCCGACGGGTGGTACGCCGCGACGGCCCGCAGCACGGCCGCCGGCTGGTCGGCCCGGTAGGCGGCGCGCTCCTCGGGCGTACGGTCGTGGCCGATCGCCGTGGCCTTGGCCGTGGCCACCAGGACGGCCGGGAACTGTTGCCGCAGACCGCGTTCGCCGGCGTTGCGCAGCATCCGGAACACCTCCTCGACCGGCGGCATCTCCTCCGAGGTCTCCAGCAGCAGGGGTGCGCACCCCGACATCAGATCATCCCGGCCCGCAGCGCGTAGGCCACCGCGTGGGAGCGGTTGCGCAGCTTCAGCCGGTGGGTCACGCCGTAGATCACGTTCTTGACCGTCCGCTCGGAGTAGCACAGCTCGCCGGCGATCTCGGCCGTGTCCAGGCCGTCGGCCATCAGCCGCAGCACGTCGACCTCCCGCGGGGTCAGACCCGAGGCGTTCAGGCCGTACGGCGTCAGCACGTCCCGCTGCAACCGTTCGATGTGCTTGAGCAGCTCGCCGACCAGGTTCGGGGGCATCACGCCACCCCCGGCGGCCGCGGCCAGGACACTGTGCACCAGCCGTTCGGCGGTGACCGCGGCCCGCGGCAGGATGGCCACCACCCGGCACTCGACGGCGGTGAGCAGTTCGGCTTCGGTGATCTCGTTGATCACCAGCACGATCGGCGTCCCGGCCTCGGCCGCGGCCCGGCGCAGCGCGCTGATCACCTCGGCGGTCAGCCGGTCGGCGGCGAGCACCAGCACACCCGCCTCGGACCGCTGGGACGGCCGGAGCACGGTGATCTCCGGGCGATTCGCCAGATAGCCGGCCAGTCCGGCCTGGCTGAGCGGATCACCGGCCTGCAACGCCACCCGTACGGTTTCCACTGTCGCCTCCGAAGATCGATCGGCACCAGTGTCGGAGACGGGCCTTCAGAAAACCTTCACGGCCGGCTCAGCACGGATGAAGACGCCGTGCGGCCTGCACCGCCTCGATGTATTTGGGCAGTTCCCGGACGGCCTCCTCGAGTCGGCCGGGGGCCAGCTGGTCGGTGAAGGCGGCGTCCACCAGGGCCGGCGTGAGCGGCGCGGGCCGGGGCAGCTCGTGCCAGATCCGAACCAGGCGCAACCGGGCCTGGACCTGGGCCAACGTCTGCGACAGACCGTCGACGAGGGCGTCGGCCCGGTCGGCGTCGATCACCAGCCGCCCCTCGGAGGCCAGCGCGAGGAACAGGTCACCCACGAACGGCTCGACGAGTGGCCCGGACTCCGACATGCGTCCAAGCCCATCAGACCGCGACCGTCGCGGGAAGACGGCGCGACGGACATGTGCCCGCGCCGCCATGCCGGTCTGCCCTTAGCGGGCCCTTAAGATTCCGGCGGCCCGGGCCCGGTTGGGCGGAACTGGGTACATTAACCTTCAAGCAACGTCGGGTGGTGATGGCGGTGGAGCAATCGGACGTACGCGTCCGCCTGCTCGGGCCGGTCACCGTCGAGCGCGGTGACACCGAGCGGCCGCTCGGCTCGGGCCGGCGTCAGGCCGTCCTCGCCGTGCTGGCGCTGCACCCGGGCCACGCCGTCTCCCGGGAGGAGCTGATCGCCGCCGTCTGGGGCGAGGATCCGCCGGCCAGCGCCCCCGGGAACCTCTACACGTACGTGTCGGAACTGCGGCGGGCAATCGACCCCGGACGCGCCCGGGGGCTGCTGACCTCGGGCGGCGGCAGCTACTGCCTGCACCTGCCGGCCGACGCGGTCGACGTGCTCCGCATGTGCGCGCTCCTCGACGAGGCGCGGACCGGGCGGCCGGCCGGGCAGCTGGCCACGGTCGAGGCGGCGCTGTCCCTGTGGCGGGGTGACGCGCTGGCCGGAGTGCCCGGCCCGTTCGCGGCGGCCGAGCGGCTCCGGCTCGTCGAGCTGTTCCTGGCCGGCGCGGAACGGCGGGCCACCCTGCAGCTCCAGCTGGGCCGGCCCGGCGACGCGGTCGGGCCCCTGCGCGAACTCGTCGACCACCATCCGGTCCGGGAGAGTGCGCGGGCGGTGTTGATGACCGCGCTGCAGCGGCTGGGCCGGCCGGCCGAGGCGTTGCGGGTGTACGACGAACTGACCGTACGGCTGGCCGAGGAGACCGGCACCGAACCGGGCGAGGCGCTGCGCCGGATCGTGGCCGGCCTCCGCGACACGGCGGCCACCGATCCGAGCGGGCGGTCGTCCGAGGTGGGTGTGCTGCGCCGCGCGGTGACCGCACTGGCCGGTGGCCGGGGCGGCAGCGTGTGGGTCGAGGGCGAGGCCGGGATCGGGAAGACCACGGTACTGGCGGCGGGACTGGCCGGCGCTGGGCCGCGGTGCGGCTGGGGCACCGGGGACGAGCTCACCCGGGCCGTGCCGCTGGGGGCGCTGATCGGTGGGCTGGAGGAGTTCGGCCCGGTCGGTGCGTTGCGGGACGGGCCGACCGTCGACCGGGTCGTCGCGCGGGTTCGCGAGCTGTGCGCCGGCGGACCGCTGATCCTGGTGCTGGACGATCTGCAGTGGACGGACGAGACCACCCGGCCGGCCTGGCGGGCGCTGCACGACCTGACCGGCCGGTGTCCACTGCTGCTGGTCGGGGCCGCCCGGCCGGCCGTCGGGGACCGGTCGCTGACGCTGCTGCGGCGGGCTGTCACCGAGGCGGGCGCGGAGACGATCCGGCTCGGGGCGCTGGCCGGCGCGGCCGAGGCCGGTGGGAACCCGTACTACCAGAAGCACCTCGCGGCGGCGGGTGGGGAACTGTCGCCGGCGCTGATGGCGGCGGTGGCCGCCCACCTGGACGTCCACGACGAGGCCACCCGGGCCGTCTTGCGGGCGCTGGCGTTCCTGGGCGACGGGACACCGGCCGAATTGGCCACGGTCACCGGCCGTGCGATGCCGGACCTGCTGCGGGCCGTCGAGGCGGCGGCCGGTGCCGGCCTGCTCGCGGTCGCCGCCGACGGCCGGCTGGAGTTCCGGCACCCGGTGGTGCGCCGGGTGCTGCACGACGGCACGCCGGCCGCGCTGCGGGTGATGCTGCACCGGGAGATGGCCGAGCGGATCGCCCGTTCCGCCGGCCGGCCCGAGCGGGTGGTGGCCCAGCTGCTGGCCGGCCCGGCGCCGGTCGACGGCTGGGTGACCGGCTGGGTCGCCGGGCACGCCGAACAGGTCGTGGCCCGTGATCCGGAGGCGGCGATCGCGATCCTGCGCCGGACGGGCTCGGCCGCGGCCGAGCCCGCGGTCCGGGAGACGCTGACCGCGTGGCTGGCCCGGGTGCTGTTCTGGCAGGGGGCGGGCGGCGACGCGGAGGCCGCCCGGGTGGCCGGCCGGACCGCCGATCCGGAGCTGGCCGCCGAGATGGGCTGGATCATCGCGCTCGGCCGGCACCAGCGGGCCGAGCACACGGCCGCGGTCGACGGCGTCCTGGCGGCGCTGCGGGGCGGCCGCCTGCCGGAGCGGTGGCAGGCCCACTACCGGCAGCTCCTGGTCCGGCTCACGCCGTACGTGTCGGAGGTTCCGTCACTTTTTCCGCTCGCCGAGCGAATTCCCGTTATCCGATGACCCCGCCCCGGTCTCCCTTTCCAGGCCGCGGATCGGGAGGCCGGAAGGTGCGCGTTCAGGTACTGGGTCAGGTGCGGGCGTGGGTCGGCGAGCGGGAGGCCGACCTCGGGCCGGCGCGTCAGCGTGCGCTCTTCGCCGTGCTGGCCGCCCAGGCCGGTCGCCGGGTGAGCCGGGACGAGCTGATCGCCGCCGTCTGGGGCGAGTCGCCGCCGGCCACCGCGGCCGGGAGCATCTACACGTACGTGTCGGGACTGCGCCGCGCCCTCGGACCGGACCCGGCTCGCCGGCTGGTGCAGTCGGGGCCCTCCGGGTACGCGCTGACCGTCGAGGCGGGCGGCCTGGACGCCGACGAGTTCCAGCGGTTGCGGGGCGCGGCGGCCGGGCGACTGACCGCCGGCGACCGGGCCGGCGCGGTGTCCATGCTGGACGACGCGCTGCGGTTGTGGCACGGGGATGCGTACGGTGGCCTGCCCGCGCCCTTCCTCGAACTCGACCGGGAACGCCTGAGCGGTCAGCACCTCGAGGCCGCGGAGCTGCGCGCCCGGATCCGGCTGGATCTTGGCCACGACGACGGGCTGGTGGCCGAGCTGACCGGACTGGTCCGCGCCCACCCGCTGGTCGAGTCGCTGCACGAGCTGCTGATGCGGGCGCTACACCGGGCCGACCGGCACGCCGAGGCTCTGGACGCGTACCGCCAGGCCCGGCGCGTGCTGCACGACCAGCTCGGCGTGGAACCGGGCGACGCGCTGCGTGACCTGCACCAGCGGCTGTTGCTGGGCGAGCCCGACGAGCCGCCCGCCCGGCCCGCCTCGGTGCTGCCCGGTCCGGTCGCCCGGGCGCTGCGCGACGGCCTGACCGGCCGGCCCTGCTTCGGCCGTGAGGACGACGTGGCCCACCTGCGCGGGCTGGTCCGGGCGGTGGCGGTGGGCACCGGCGGCACGGTGTGGGTCGACGGCGAGCCCGGCATCGGCAAGACCGAGCTGCTCACCTGTGCGTTCGCCGACGCCGGGGCGTACGGCTGCCGGGTGGCCTGGGCGACCGCCGACGAGCTCGGGCAGCGGGTCTCGTTGCGGGTGCTGGTGCGAGCGCTGGACACCGACGGGCACGGTGACCCGGACGAGGGCCCGGCGGCGTCCGTCGACCGGGTCCTGGCGTACGTCCGGTCGGCCTGTGCCGCCGGGCCGCTGGTGCTGGTGGTCGACGACATGCAGTGGGCCGACGCGACCACGATCCTGGCCTGGGAACGGCTGATCCCGTTGACCGCCCGGCTTCCGCTGTTGCTGGTGGCGGCGGCCCGGCCGGAACCGAACCGGCGCGAACTGGGTCAGGCGCGGCGGGCGGCCCAGGTCCGGCAGCACCGCCCGATCGGTCTTCGCCCGCTCGCGGCCGCCGATCTGGAACGTCTGGTCGCCCACCTGGCGGGCGCGCCGATCGGGGATCATCTGCGGGCGCTGGCCGCGCGGACCGGCGGGAATCCGCTGTACGCCCGGGAGATGGTGGCGGCGCTGGTGCGGTCGGGGGCCGTCCGGACGGCCGGCGGGATCGCCGAGGTGGACGCCACGGTGACCGTGGAGCCGCCCGAGTCGCTGCTGGCCGCCGTCCGGGCCACCGTGGACTTCCTCAGCCCGGCCACCCAGGACGTGCTGCGGGTGGCGGCCCTGCTGGGCAACGAGTTCGCCGTCGCGGACGTGGTGGCGGTGACCGGGCGGTCGGTGTTCGACCTGTACGACAGCCTGGCCGAAGCCCTGGCCGCGGGCGTGGT
Source organism: uncultured Actinoplanes sp. (assembly GCA_964236515.1). Taxonomy (GTDB): domain Bacteria; phylum Actinomycetota; class Actinomycetes; order Mycobacteriales; family Micromonosporaceae; genus Actinoplanes. Next base: position 104,600 of record CAXSDA010000016.1, on the reverse strand, counting down.
GGTGGACACCGGGGAGGACCTCGCGTTCCGGCACCCGTTCCTGCGCACGGCGCTGAACGACGGCGTGCCCGCGCCGCTGCGGGCCGGCCTGCACCGGCACGCGGCCGAGGTGCTGGCGGCCGGCGGCCGCCCGATCACCCGGGTGGCCGAGCAGCTCGCCGCCGAGTCGCCGGTGATCGACGCCTGGGTCGCCGGCTGGCTGTCCGGGCACCACGCCGAACTGTCCCGGCGCGCGCCGCAGCTGGCCGGCGACCTGATGCGCCGGGCGCTCGACACCGATGTGCCCACGGCCGCCCAGCGGGAGGCGCTGCTGGTCGCCGTGGTCCGGATCGGCGTCCGCGCCGACGAGTACCCGATGGACGAGGCGGCCCGGGCGCTGGAGCTGACCCGGGACGCGACCGTCCGGGCGGAACTGCGGCTGGCATTGGCGACCATGCGGTTCCGGTGCGGCGACTCCGTGGGCGCGATCGCGGCGCTGCGCGACGCGGAGGCCGAGGACATGCCGCCGCTGTGGCGGACCCGGCACCGGGTGCTGCTGGCCCAGGTCCACCGGGCAACGCTCGACGACCTGGACCGGGTCGAGCGCGATTGCCCGGTCGATAGTCGCCGAGGCGACCGCGCTCCGGCAGCCGTTCGAGGCCGCGTTCGCGCTGCAGACTCACCGTGCACGGCACCCGTGAGCCGGGCGCGGCCGGCGTGCTCCTGTACGGGGTGGCCGCCCTGATCGCCGCGCACCGCGGCCGGCCCGGGGCGGCGCGGCCGTGCCTCACGGCCGGACTGATCCGGATGCGGCCCGGCCGGTGGCCCGGGAAGCGGCCCGGCTGTTCACCGGCCTCGAGGCGGCCGGTGATCCGACCCGGCTGCGGCGGCGCATGGCATCCACCGGTATCGAACTAATCGCAGTGTACTGATCGCCGTCGGTCACATCGACCTGCCCGAATCGCCGTATCGCCGGACACGTCGCCCCCGGGTCCCGTGAGCTGCGCAGTCGCGCCACAGGTCATCGACGACGATCTCCGTACGTTCGTTTCTGATTGGTTATGATCTGTGTCTTGACAGGAAAAGTTTGATAGTGCGTGAATGTGTTTCCACGCGGTTAACCCCGATGGCGCCCCCTGTCGCACCCACCGCTAAGGAGCCACTTTCATGACCTCCCGATACCGCTGGCAGCCGGCGGCCGCCACCTTCGGCGCAGCCCTGCTGCTGATCAGCGGCTGTGCCAAGTCCGAAGACAGCAACACCAGTTCCGGCAGCACCAACGCCTCGGCCGGCGCCCAGGTCGTGCAGTCGACCGCGCCCGGCGGCGCAACCTGCTCCCTGCAGCAGTACGGCGGCACCCAGGTCGACCTCAAGACGGCCAAAGTCGGCTTCTCCCAGTCGGAGAAGGAGGCGAACCCGTTCCGGATCGCCGAGACGCAGTCCATCAAGGACGAGGCGGCCAAGCTGGGGATCACCAACCTGACCGCGACGAACGCCAACTCGCAGTTCACCAAGCAGATCAGTGACGTCGAGCAGTTGATCGACTCGGGCGTGCAGCTGCTGATCATCGCGCCGCTGAACTCGGACGGCTGGGACTCGGTGTTCGCCAAGGCGACGGCCAAGCACATCCCGATCATCACAATCGACCGCAAGATCAACGCAGACCCCTGCAAGGACTACCTGACCTTCATCGGGTCGGACTTCGCCCAGCAGGGCAAGCGGGCGGCCGACGAAATGGCCAAGGCGCTGAACAACAAGGGCCAGGTGGCGATCCTGCTGGGTGCGCCCGGCAACAACGTGACCACGCTGCGGACCAGCGGCTTCAAGGACGAGATCGCCAAGGTCGCGCCGGACATCAAGATCGTGTTCGAGCAGACCGGCAACTTCGACCGCGCGGACGGCCAGAAGGTGGCCGAGCAGCTGCTGCAGAGCAAGAGTGACATCAACGGCATCTACGGCGAGAACGACGAGATGGCGCTGGGTGCGATCGTCGCGCTCAAGGGTGCGGGCAAGAAGGCCGGCGACGTCAAGGTCGTCTCGGTCGACGGCACCAAGGGCGCCGTCCAGGCGATCGTCGACGGCTGGGCGTCCGCGGTGATCGAGTCCAACCCGCGCTTCGGCCCGCTCGCGTTCGACACCGCCACCAAGTTCTTCGGCGGCACGCCGATCAACGAGGACATCATCATCCAGGACCGGCAGTACGACTCGAGCAACGCGAAGACGGACCTCAACAGCGCGTTCTGAGTTCAGACCCACCAGGAACGGCGGCGCTGTCTCCATGGCGCCGCCGTTTCGTATTGACGATTAATGTTGAGAAGTGGGTGAATGCGTTCATGGCGCTACTGGAAGTCGTCGATGTCGCGAAGGTGTTTCCCGGCGTACGTGCGCTGGATGACGTCTCGTTCACACTCCGCGAGGGCGAGGTGCACGCCCTGGTCGGGGAGAACGGCGCCGGCAAATCCACCCTCATCAAGGTGCTGACCGGCGTCTACCAACCGGACGCGGGCGAGGTCCGCTACCACGATCAGCCGGTCAGCTTCGCCACCCCGATGGACGCCCAGCGGGCCGGGATCTCCACCATCTATCAGGAGGTCAACCTCGTCCCCCTGATGAGCGTGGCGCACAACCTGTTCCTCGGCCGCGAGCCGCGCACCCGTTTCGGCCTGCTGGACGAGACGCGGATGAACCGCGAGGCGAGCGAGATCCTCTCCCGGTACGGCGTCACCACCGACGTCCGCCGCCAGCTGGGCACGCTCGCGCTGGGCGCGCAGCAGATGGTCGCGCTGGCCCGGGCGGTGATGATCGAGGCGCGCGTGGTCATCATGGACGAGCCGACCTCGTCCCTGGAACCGCGCGAGGTCGAGACGCTCTTCGGGGTCATCCGCGAGCTGCACGCGCAGGGCATCGGCATCGTCTACGTCAGCCACCGGCTGGACGAGCTGTACCGGATCTGCGACGCGGTCACGATCCTGCGCGACGGCCAGGTGGTGCACACCGGCATGCTGGCCGACCTGGAACGCATCCGGCTGGTGTCGCTCATGCTGGGCCGGGACATGTCCGAGGTCCGGCGCGCGGGGGCCACCGCCTTCTCCGGCGAGATGACCGGTGACACCGGCGCGGCGCCCGTGCTCAAGGTGACCGACCTGAACAGCCGGCACAAGCTGCACGACATCAGCTTCGAGGTCCGGCCGGGCGAGGTGGTCGGGCTGGGCGGTCTGCTCGGCGCCGGCCGCAGCGAGACCATCAAGGCCATCGGCGGGGCCTATCCGCTGGACAGCGGCGACATCCAGGTGGACGGCAAGGACCTCAAACGACCCACGACCGTCCAGGCCGTACGGGCGGGGATCGCCGTGCAGCCCGAGGACCGTAAGGCCGAAGGCATCGTGGCCGGCCTGAGTGTCCGGGAGAACATCGCCCTGGCCGTACTGCCGCGGGTGTCCCGCTTCGGCATCGTGTCCGACGCCAAGATCGACGCGATCGTCCAGAAGTACATGGACCGGCTGCGCATCAAGGCGTCCAGTCCGCACCAGCGGGTCGGCGACCTGTCCGGCGGCAACCAGCAGAAGGTGCTGCTGGCCCGCCTGCTGGCCACGTCGCCCAAGGTGCTGCTGCTGGACGAGCCGACCCGGGGCATCGACGTCGGCGCCAAGGCCGAGGTGCAGTCGCTGATCGACGAGCTGGCCTCCGAGGGACTGGGCGTGGTGCTGGTGTCGTCCGACGCCGAGGAGCTGATCGAGGGCGCTGACCGGGTGGTCGTGCTGCGCGACGGTGTGGTCGTGGGCGTCCTCACCGGCGAGCACGTCACGACCGAAGACCTACTGGAGACGATCGCCGCGTCGGCCGAGGTCGTCGCGTCGCCGGAGGACACCGATGAGCACTGACACCGTGGCGGCCACCGACCGGCCGTCGATCGACGCCGCGCGGCTGCGCGCCTGGCTGCCCGCGTACGGCGTGTACGTCGCCATCCTGTTGCTGGTGCTCTACAACGTGTTCTTCACGCCGAACTTTCTGGCCTGGAGCAACGTCCGGATCCAGCTCATCCAGGTGGCCCCGATCGTGATCGTGGCCCTGGGCATGGCGATGGTGATCGGCACCGAGGGCATCGACCTGTCGGTCGGCTCGGTGATGGCCCTGGCCGCCGCGCTGATCCCGCTCTACCTGGGGTACGGCGTGGTCGCGGCGATCGTGGCGTCGCTGATCGCCGGCGTGATCGTCGGACTGGTCAACGGCACGCTGGTGGCCCGGGTCGGGTTGCAGCCGATCGTGGCGACGCTGGCGTTGTTCGTCGGCGGCCGCGGGCTGGCGCTGGTCATCTCCGGCGGTCAGCTGAAGGACGTACGGGATCCGGATCTGTTGTATCTCGGCGGCGGCGACCTGGTCGGCGTGCCGGTGCTGGTGTGGATCGCGGCCGTGCTGGTGGTCATCGTGGCACTGCTGATCCGCCGGACCGTGTTCGGCCGCCGGCTGCTGGCCATCGGCGGCAACCGGGCCTCGTCCGAACTGGCCGGCCTGCCGGTCAAGCGGGTGCTGATCACCGTGTACGTCATCTGTTCCGTCCTCGCCTCGATCGCCGGCGTGCTGGCCGTGGCCCGCATCCAGTCCAGCGACGCGTCCGCGGTCGGCCTGCTCATCGAGCTCTCCGCGATCACCGCGGTGGTGGTCGGCGGTACGCCGCTGACCGGCGGCCGGGTCCGGGTGCTGGGCACGGTGGCAGGCGCGCTGCTCATGCAGCTCGTCGTGGCCACCATGATCAAACACGATCTGCAACCGTCCACCACGGAGATCGTCCAGGCGGTCATCATCCTCATCGCCGTGTACGTGGCCCGGGAAAGGAAGACGCGATGACCTCCGAAGTCGTGGCCGATCCGCAGGTGCCACCGGCGGCGCTGCTCGCCGACGAGCGCCGGGCGGAACGCACCGACCGGATCGTCGGACGGGTCCAGCGCCAGGGCGCCCCGGCCGTCCTGATCGTGGTGGTGCTCATCGCGATCGCGGCCTTCCCCAACTTCCGCAGCTTCGACAACACCGCGACGATCCTGGTCACCGCGTCCCCGCCGATGCTGATCGCGCTGGGCATGACGTTCGTGATCATCACCGGCGGCATCGATCTGTCGGTCGGATCGCTGTTCGTGCTGGGCGGCGTGGTCTCGGCGTACGCGTCGCAGTGGGGATGGATCCCGGCGGTCGTCCTGCCGCTGCTGGTCTGCGGGGCGATCGGGCTGATCGACGGGCTGCTGATCGCGTACACCCGGATGGCGCCGTTCATCGTCACGCTGGCCGCGCTGCTCGGGGCCCGCGGCCTGATGCGCGCGATCAGCAGCGAAGGCTCGACCACCTACCTGGTCAAGAGCGCCGGCTACCGCCACTTCGGCAGCGGGTCGTTCCTCGGCATCGGCTACCCCGTCTGGCTGGCGGCGGTGCTGGTCGTCACCGGCATGGTGGTGCTGTCCCGGACGCGGTTCGGGCACGCCGTCTACGCGGTCGGCGGCAGCGAGGACGCGGCCAGCCTGATGGGCATCAACATCCGCCGCACGAAGATCGCGGTGTACCTGCTCAGCGGCCTGCTGGCCGGCCTGGCCGGGGCGGTCAACGCGGCCAAGCTCGGGTCCGGCGTGACCGTGCTCGGCACCGGCATGGAACTCGACGCGATCGCCGCCGTGGTCATCGGCGGCACGCTGCTCACCGGCGGCGCCGGCACGGTCGCCGGGACCATCGCCGGCGTGCTGCTGCTCGGCGTCATCCAGAACATGATCAACCAGGTCGGCAACCTCAACAGCAGCTGGCAGCAGGTGATCAGCGGCGCCTTCCTGGCCGTCGTCGTGGTGGCCCAGACCTACCTGGCCCGGATGCGGCGCGTGACATGATTTCCCGATGAAGCCGACCTTCGTCTACGACGGCGACTGCGCGTTCTGCACGTCGTGCGCGCAGTTCATCGAGCGGCGCATCCCGTCGGCGTCGCGCGTGGTGCCGTGGCAGTTCGCCGACCTGGCGGCTCTCGGCCTGACGGCGGAGCAGGCCGAGGCGGCGGTGCAGTGGGTCGGCGCCGACGGCACGATCGCCGCCGGGCCGGACGCGGTCGCGATGCTGCTGCGGGACGCCGGCCGGGGGTGGACGCTGCCCGGCCGGACCTTGCAACTGGGTCCGGTGCGCTGGGCGGCGTGGCCGGCGTACCGCTGGATCGCCGCTCACCGGCACCTGATGCCGGGCGGCACCCCGGCCTGCTCGCTCCCCCAGGCGCAGCGGAACCTTTCCTAGGCGGCCCGCGTCCAAGGGGCACGGCTGGACGGCCGTGGATCTGCCTTACGCGCACAGCGATCTGGTCATGCGGGTGTTGATCCCGGCGGCGGGCGGCTCGCCGGACGAGCTGCTGCGCCCGGCGACCAGGTCGGCCGTCGCGGCCGCCCTGCGCCCGGCCGACGTCGAGCTGCACCTTCCGAAGTGGACCATCCGCGCATCGGCCGACCCGAAGCCATCGGGACCGGCCTCGATCTACGGTGGCGGCGACCTGAGCGGCATCCCGCCCGGGTTGACGGTCAGCCGGGCCACGCATGACGCGTACATCGCGGTGGACGAGACCGGGACCGAGGCGGCGGCCGCGACCACCATCGTGAGGACCATTTCCGGGCGGGTCGCGGCGCCGGTGGTGGTACGCCCGACCGTTCCGGCGCCCTCTCCCGCCGTCCAGTCCGTGTCGGTCGCGACCAGATCGGCGACGGCGAGCCGCTCGGCGTCGACGACCCGCCACGCCTCATCGGAATTCATGACCACTCCCCACCAGCGCCGTGACCAGTGCGACCACACCCGGACCGGGATCGAAGTCCGGCCGGGGCCGGGCCAGCTGATGCAGCACCAGACCGACGATGTAGTTCTGCACGATCGGCGCATCCCGCTCGGGATCGGCCGACCCGGCCGCCTTCAGCCACTCAGCCGCCCACACGTTCACCCGGCCGCCCGTCTCGATTAGCCGTTCCCGCAAGACCGGCCGTTGCGCGCTCTCCAGCAGGATCGCGTACCGGGCCAGCGTGAGTGTCCGATTCGGTCCGGCCGAGGCCCGGGCGGCCGCCGTCAGCAGCTCGGCCACCGCGGCCGGCCCGGACGGCCGCAGCCCGGCGGCGAGGTCGTCGAGGGCGGCCCGTTCCCGGTCGGCGAACCGCTCGATCACCGCGATCAGCAGCGCGTCGCTGGTCCGGAAGTAGTTCGACGCCGACCCCGCCGGCCGGCCGGCGGCCGCGTCGACCGCGCGATGCGTGACCCCCCGGACGCCGCGCTCGCCCAGCAGCTCGATCGCCGCGTCCAGCAGCTCGTCCCGGCGACCCGTCAAGCCGCGACACTACAGTCGTAGTTCATCCGCCGTGCGGGGAGTCGTGGCCGGCGTGCAGGGAATCGGAGGGGCGACTTTCTGGGCTCTCGGCAACGGTGCGCAGGGAGTGGATCATGCTCCGCAGGATCCGGACCTCAACGGACCGGACCGCGACGGTCGCCTGCTCGAGGCTCCGGCGGCCGCGCGGCGTGAGCCGGGTCGGCAGCACCTTCCCGATGGCTGCCTCGGCGGGCCTGGCCACGAAGCCGTCCCGCTCCAGCGCCTGGACCAGCACGTTCATCGACTGCCGGGTCACGAACGCGCCCCGCGCGAGCTCGGAGTTCGACAAGCCCGGTCGTTGAGCCAGCAGCTCGAGGCAGGAGTAGTGCGTCACGCTCATCCCGAGCGGCCGCAACACCTCCTCCATGGCTGTGCGGAAGGCGCTCGACGCCTCTTTCAGCAGGTAGCCCAGTGACGTCTCCAGGTCGACGCCGGCACCGTCTTGACTCATGTCAGGATTCTGACATACATTGGTTCGTGTCAGGAAACTGACACAACCGGAAGGAACATTCTCATGCCCGTCACCGGCCCCGACTTCATCTCGCTACAAGCGCGCGACCTCGATGCTTCGCAGGCGTTCTACGAGCAGTACCTCGGCCTCGTCCGCTCACCGGCCGGACCTCCGCACGCCGTCGTCTTCGAGACGAAGCCGATCACGTTCGCCCTCCGCGACGTCGTTGCCGGCACCGACCTCGCGTCCGTCGCTCAGCCCGGCATCGGTGCCGCGATCTGGCTCCACGCCACCGACGTCCAGGCCATTCACGATGCCCTCGTCGCCGGCGGTCACACCATCGTCTCCGCACCGATCGACGGCCCCTTCGGCCGGACCTTCACCTTCGCCGACCCCGACGGCTACCACGTCACTCTCCACGACCGCGCCTGAGAGCCCCCGGGCGCCACGTCCCGAGACGCCGCGCGGCACAATCATTCCGTTCCATACGCCACCGTCTACGGTGACGTCATGGACGCGATCTCCCATGTGCTGACCGGCCCGAGCGCGCGCGGCGCCTTCGTCTTGCGGTGCTCGCTCGAACCGCCGTGGTCCATGCGCATCGCCGACGAGTCACCGCTGTGCGTGGTCGCCCTCGTCCGGGGCGAGGCGTACGTACGCCCGGACGACGCCGAACCACTCCTGCTCCACGCCGGCGACGTGGCCGTGATGCGCGGACCCCGGCCGTACGTCCTGGCCGACGACCCCGGCACCGCGCCGCAGGTCCGCATCGACCCGGGTCAGGCCTGCGTCCCGCTGGCCGGCTCGGCCACCCCGCCGATGACCGACGTCGGCGTACGGACCTGGGGCAACGCGCCCGACGGACCGACGCTGATGCTGGTCGGCGTCTACGAGTCGACCGGCACCGTCGGGCGGCGGCTGCTCGGCACGCTGCCCGAGAGGATCGTGGCGCCGCGCGAGCACGTGCCCGGCGCCCTCATCGACTACCTGGCCGAGCAGATCACCAGTGACGAGCCGGGCCAGCCGGCACTGCTCGACCGGATGCTCGACCTGGTGCTGATCGCGGTGCTGCGGTGGTGGTTCGCCGAGCGGGCGGACGGGCCGGGCTGGTACCAGGCGTACGCCGATCCGGCCATCGGGCGAGCCATCCGGTTGATGGAGGAGACACCGGCCCAGCCGTGGACGGTGGCCCGGCTGGGCGCGGCGGCAGGGTTGTCCCGGGCCGCCTTCGCGCGGCGGTTCACCGACCTGGTCGGCGAGCCGCCGATGGCGTACCTGACCAACTGGCGGCTGTCGCTGGCCGCCGACCTGCTGGCCGAGCCGGACGCGACGGTGACGGCGGTGGCGCGCCGGGTCGGGTACGCCACCCCGTTCGCGTTCAGCACCGCGTTCAAGCGGATGCATCAGGTCAGCCCGCAGCAGTACCGCGCCACTCAGGCCGGTTGACACAGGCCTTGACTCAGGGCAGTTCGGCCGTACCCAGCACGTGACCCTCCTTGTCGGCCACGGCGACCGACCGTACGTTCCGGAGCTGGATAGAACTGGCCCCGATCACCTTGGCATTGCCGCTCGGCGTCGGACCCCAGATGGCCGCCTGCTCGGTGGCGCCACCCCGGTCCTTGACCTGGCAGACGTACGGGCCCTCGCCGGGCAGTCGCTGCACGTCCAGCGACACCGACACGCCCCAGGTCTTCGGGGTCAGCAATGCCTCGCCGGAGAGTCCACTGCCCGCCGCCGGCTCGAACTGGGCGGTGACCAGTTGCGGGCTGGGCTGCACGACCACCGTCTGGTGACCGTGCTGACTGGTGATCACGCCGAGGCCGACCGCCGCCGCGATCACCACCACCGCGGCCGCGGCCAGCCACCGGACCCGGGCCAGGCGACGGTCCCGCGACCGCTCGGCCCGCATCATCCGCAGCAGTCCCTCGATCCGCTCGGCCGTCGGCTCGGCCGCGTCGGTCAGCGGCAGCGGCGCCGCCCCGGTCTCGGTGATGCGCTGGCTCTCCGGCAGCCGTTGCAGCAGCTCCGGCACCGGGGCCAGCCGTTCCAGCTCGGCCCGGCACTCGTCGCAGTCGCGCAGATGCGCGTCGACCCGGTCGGTGTCCGCTTCGTCGAGACCGCCCAGCAGGTAGCCGCCGAGGAGCCGCCGGAGCTCGTCGTGATCGTCGCTCACCGCAGCACCCCCATCTCCTCGAACACCGTGCGCAAGGCCCGGACGGCGTAGTACGCGCGGGACTTCACCGTGCCCTCCGGGACGGACAACTGGCGGGCGGCGTCGGCGACGCTCTTGCCCTCGTAGTACATGGCCCGGACGACCGCCTGGTGCTCGGTCGACAGCCGCTCGATGGCCTCGGCGACCAGCCAGCCCTCGACCAGCTGGTCGACGTTGTCGGCGGACGGCAGCGACGCCACGGCGGCCTCGTCCTGCACGAGATGCGGCCGGCGCTGGTCGGCCCGCCACGCGTTGGTCACGACATTCCGGGCGATGGTCAGCAGATAGGAACGCGTCCGGCCGGGTTCGGTGTCCAGGTGGTCGATGTGCCGCCAGGCCCGCAGCAACGTCTCCTGGGCCAGGTCTTCGGCCTTGTGCCGGTCGTGCACGTAGCGCGAGATGAAGCTGAGCAGAACCGCGTAGTGCTCGGTGTAGAGCGCGGTCATGAGCTCCTCGTCGGAGCTAGCCCGTCTCTTCATCCCGGTCCCCTCGTCGGCGATCTCCACGTTGTTGTACACCGTGCCGCCTCCGCCGGTTCGACGGACCGCCCAACGTTCCCGGAACGCGCCGATGCCCGGCCCCACCGGGACCGGGCATCGCGTCGTGCGGAGGGTCAGTTGCTGCTGACCACGGGGGGCGGCGTACCGGTGCACTTGCTCGTGCCGTTCCCGCCGAACCGGAACAGGTTGTTGGTGACACCGATGGCAGGGTAAAACGCGTCGATCTTGGTGGTGTTGTCGCGGGGGTCGATCACCGGCAGGGACTGGACGTTCAGACCCTGTCCGATCGCGTTGCCCTGATCGTCGGTCGGGCCGCCGGACAGCGCGATGCTGCTGAACCGGGACCCGGTCCCGATGGTCGCGGTGGTGGCGCTGCCCATCTGGGTGCACGGCGTCAGGGTCGACGCAGCCACTTCACCGAAGAACTGGACCTGGTCGAAGGTGGTGAAAACGCCTTTGCCCCACTGATCGTCGATGAACCCGCCGAAGAAGTTGCCGTCATACCCCACGTACCAGGCGGTGCCGACGTGCTTGATGGAGAACGCATGAGGGGTGGAGCCTACCGGCAGGGTGTCGCCCGGCTTGATGGTGGCGCCGTCGACCGGGTAGAAGCCGCAGCCGTTGTAGCACCCGGGCGCGCCCTTGACCCAGCTGAAGACGAACAGGTGGGGATCGTCGTTGAGGTGGTTGACCCCGCGGTCGACGGTCCAGCCGACCTCGATCGTGTTGCCGCCGCCGACCGACTGCACCGCGATCTCGCTCAGCGTATGCCAGTCCTGCTTGTCCAGGTACGGCTTCGAGATGGTGATGTTGGCGCTGGCACCGACCGCGCCCAGCGGGTTCTTGTCCGAGCCGTACGTGCCCCGGGCGTACAGGAAGTACGCGCTGTCGATGGGCGAGGTGACCGGATCGTCGCGCAGCACCGGAGGCAGCGGCGGCACCACGGTGGTCTCTTCGACGGCCAGCGGCCGGCCGTTGCGGCCGTTGCGGCCCTTGGGCCCGAACTCCGGGCGCACCGTGTCGGAGTTGTCATCGCTGGCGGCCGACGCACCCAACCGGGCCAGCTGTGCGGAACTGGCGCCCACCGGTCCGACCCGCAGGCGCCTCGACCGCTCGGCCCTCGGCAGCGCCGGGTCCGGCGACGACAGCGCCACGGATCCGTCGGCGGTCGTGACCAACGTGCCCGGGGCGGCCGGAGCGGTGCTCTCCGCGACGGCCGACGGCGAGTCGCTCGGCGCGGCTCCGTCGGTGCCGTCGTCCGCGTTGGCGTTGAGCATCGAGGCGACTCCGATGGAGCCGACAACTGCGGCGGTCAGGCCGATGGCGAGCAGCCCACGGCGGGAGATCGACACTTGTCCGTCCTCGTTACATCTGGGGGGTCGGAGGCGGGTGGGCGAGTTAACCTCCGGCGCCACTCTCGCGGCGACGCCGACCATATAACGCGCTCGATGGTCGACGCACGGCTTGAGCTGGCATTCCGCCTTAACGGCGGAGGCCATGGGCCGTTGAGGTGATACCTGAACGAGGATGCTCCACGCAGCGTGTTCGCTCGGTCGCAGAAGGCGGTTTTCACTTGCCGTTCGGAAAGAGGCAAACTGCTCTGAGACTCTTTCGGGTCTAGCGTGTGTACATGACCGGCATCCGCGTCATGTCCCTTGCCCACGGCGAGGTGCACGAGCACTCCGTCTCGGACGTCGAGGACATCCTCGCCCGGGAAGACTCTCTACTCTGGTTGGACATTCCAGAGTGCAGTGACGAGGCCGTCGTACTGCTCACGGATGTCCTGAAATGCCACCCCCTGGCCGTACGCGACTGCATGGAACGCAACCGTGTGCCGCGGGTCCGGATCTACCCGCACCAGCAGTTGCTCATCGTGCACGGACCGGAACGCGGGCCGTCCGGTCACATCCACTACATCGAGCTGGACCAGATCATCGGCGAGAAATACCTGGTCACCGTGCACGGCCCGATCAATCCCGCGGTGGACGCGGAGGTGGCGCTGCGCGAGACGGACGCGGTCCGCCGGCGACTGGAGTCGGGGCGATTGCGGCCGGCCACGGCCTTCGAGCTCTCGTACGCCATCGTCACCGCCCTGGTCCACCGGCTGGAGTCGTTCATCGAGGAACTGACCCGCGACGTCTGGCGGCTCGAGCAGCGGGTCACCGGCGGCCACATGGGCAATCCCGAGGAGTTCCTGGAGGAACTGTTCCAGGCCCGGCACGGCCTGCTCGCGGTACGCACGATGGGCGCCCTCGGAGCCGAGGTGTACGGCCGGGTGGCCGCCCTGGACAATCGCATCCCGGCCGGTGACCTGCCGCTGGTGACCGATGTGGTCGACCAGCTGACCCGGATCAAGGCGCTGGCCGACGGCGAACGCGAGTACCTGCAGGGAGTCATCGAGTTCTACCGGACGCGGTCGGACACCAAGATGACCATCGCGGCCGAGCGGCTGGCCGTCATCGCCGTGGTCACGCTGCCCATCACGGCGCTGTCGTCGATCTACGGCATGAATGTCATCGTCAACGCCCACACCGAACTCCCGGCGCTCATCGAGGTGCTGGCGGTGATGTTCGTGATGTCGGTGCTGCTGCTCATCTGGGCCAAGCGCCGCGGCTGGTGGTGACCGTCGCCCAGGGGTGCATCCGATCCGGCCACGATCGGGGGAAATGCGTGCTCCACATGCGACCCGAACCAACTGCGCGAAGTTACTGATGGCGCACACTACGGACGCGGCCCATCCGTATCATTCAGCCGGTCAGCGTGCCGATCGACAGCCGGCGGACAGCGGGCGAGCCGCCTGACGAACGGGGTCGGCGCTGGTCAGCACGTTGGTCCGACGGTACTTGATCGGCTGGTCGACCATGGAGTCGAACCGGTTCGGAGGGTGCCCGGACCAGCCGATCGTCTCGGCCTCGATCCGATGACCGACAGTTGGCAGCCCCGTACGCCATCTGCACCGAAACCATAAAGGCGCTGGTGAACCAGTACCGGGACCAGGGAGTGTTGATGCCATGGGGGTGTCGCGGGTGTCCACGGGTCTGGTGAGCGGGCGGTACCGGCTGCTGAACGTCATCGGCGCCGGGGGGATGGGCCGTGTCTGGCTCGCCGACGACGAACTGCTCGACCGCCGTGTCGCCATCAAGGAGATCAACACCCCGGTCGACGCCGGCAACACCCAGATGCTCGACGTCCAACTGCGTACGGTCCGGGAGGCCCGCGCCGCGGCCAAGCTCGGCCATCCCGCCGTGGTCACCGTGTTCGACGTGGTCTGGCGGCCGGGCCAGGCGTGGATCGTGATGGAGTACGTCCCGTCCCGCTCGCTGCACGACGCGATCAAGCAGGACGGGCCGATGCCGCACGCCGAGGTCGCCCGGATCGGGTTGCAGGTGCTCGGCGGGTTGCGGGCGGCGCACGCGGTCGGCGTCCTGCACCGCGACGTCAAGCCGCACAACGTGCTGCTGGCCGACGACGGCCGGGTGGTGCTCACCGACTTCGGGTTGGCTACCTTCGAGGGCGCGGAGAAGACCAGCGACCTGCTGATGGGTTCGCCGCACTACGTCGCCCCGGAGCGGCTGACCGCCGACATCGACCAGGGCGAGGCGGCGGACCTGTGGTCGCTCGGGGCCACCCTGTACACCGCGGTCGAGGGGCACCCGCCGTTCGCCCGGGCGACCACGCAGGCGTCGCTGGGTGCGGTGCTGCACGAGCCGCCGGACGAGCCGCAGCACCCCGGACTGCTCACTCCGGTCATCATGGCGCTGCTCACCAAGGAGCCCCAAGGTCGTCCGGCGGCGGCCCGGGTGGAGGAGGCGCTGAGCCGGATCGTCACGCCGATCCCGCGTACGCCCGGAGCCGGCTCCGGGGTCGAACCGGCCACCCGCCCGCAGCCGGCCCGCCGCCTCGACCCGACCCGTCCGATCAGCCCGGCTCCGGGCCCGGCCCCTCGCCCGGCTCCGGTCGCGTACGTGTCGGGCACGGCTCCGGCGGCCCGCCCGGTCAGCGACGCGCCGGCTTGGCCGGAGAGCGACACACCGGCCGGACCGGGCAGCGACACACCGGCCGGACCGGGCAGCGGCGCACCGGTCGGACCGGGTAGCGGCGCACCGGTCGGACCGGGCGGCGGCGGCCGGGTCGGTCCGGGCAGCAGCGGACACCCGGTCAGTGGGGTGCCGGGGAGCGGGATTCCCCGGAACCGACGGCCAGGCAGCGGCGTGCCCGTCGGCGGGACTGCGGCCGGCGGATATCCGGGCAGCGGACGACCCGGCAGCGGCGTGCCGATCAGTGGAGCCCCGATCAGCGGCAGCCCGATCAGCGGCAGCCCGGTCGATGGCGGCCGGATCGATGGCGGCCGGATCGATGGCGGCCGGATCGATGGCGGCCGGATCGATGGCGGCCGGGTCAGTGGCGGCTCGGGGAGTGGCGGCCCGGGGAGTGGGGTTCCGGTCAGTGGCGGCCCGGGGAGCGGGACGCCGATCAGCGGCGCGCCGATCAGCGGGATTCCGACCTCGGGAGGTGGAGCCCGGGGTTCGGCGGCGGTTCGACCGGCCACCGAGGGCGTACGGCGGCCCCGCCCGCGGCGCGGGGCGGTGATCGCGGTGGTCGGCGCTGTGGCCGCGCTGGCCGCCGGCATCGGCACCACGGTCGCGCTGGCCGGTACGGGCAACGCCGACAAGGGCACCAAGACCACCACCGGCACCACCGTGTCCCGGACCGGGAGCGGCCTCGCGCCGGCCTTCGACCCGTGCGGATTCCCGTCGACCGGCGCCACTCCGGTCGGCGCGACGAACGCCACGTCGCCGATCCCGCTGTCCGCCGGCTGGGTCTGGCACAAGGACAGCGCCGGGTTCGCCCTGCCGCTGCCGGACGGCTGGAGCCGGGCCATCGACGGCGGGGCCACCTGCTTCCGGAACGCCAAGGGAACCGGAGCCTTCCGCGTCGACTCGGGCGCCCCGGTGACCGCGGATCCGCTGACGTACTGGAAGACCACGGAGACGACCGAGAAGACCAAGCCCGGCTACCGGTATGTCGGCATGGCTCCGCTGCCGCTCCGCAGCGGCGCCGCCGACTACGAGTACACGTGGCTCGAGGGCAAGGTCCAGGAGCACACCCGGCGAGTGCTCGTGGAGACCGGCCCGGGGCTCGCGTTCCTGCTCCAGTGGACCACCACCGACCAGGACTGGGCGGCGAACCTGACGCTGCAGCAGCGGATCGTGACGAACTTCCAGCAGACTTCCTAGGCCGTCCCGGATAATGGTACGGGTTTGACGATCAAGGCTCGTCAGCGTCAACATCGTCCTCATGACGCGGCCGGGGATCATCCTCACGACGCGCCGGGTGATCGACCTGGCGCGGTGCGCAAGCGCCCGTTGTCCCCGTTGAACAGCGCCTTCTGAGCGTTCTTCCGGTAATCAGCGCCGACATTCCCAGTAGCAATACACCCGCCGCACAGGCCTGGGCCGTATCGTGTCCCTAAACCTATAGAATCCATAGGCTATATATGCAAACGAGGGAGCTCTCCGTGACCACCGTCGGCATTCGCCCCGATCATCTCGCCATCGCCGCCGGGTACGCCGCCGAACCGGACCGGTGGCCCGTCGCGGCCCGGTTCAACCCGATCGATCGCTGGTACCACCGGCTGACGGTCGCCGACGACCATGAGGTGTGGCTGCTCACCTGGCTACCCGGCCAGGGCACCGACCTGCACGACCACGGCGGCTCGGCCGGCGCCTTCCACGTCGTCAGCGGCACACTCACCGAGGACACGGTCGCCGGGCCGAACACCGAGGACACGGTCGCCGGGCCGAACATCGAGGACACGGTCGCCGGGCCGCACGCCGAGGACGGCCGCGGGCCGGTGCGGCTCCACGCGCGTGAGCTCGGCGAGGGCACCGGCCGCCGGTTCGGGACGCGCCACATCCACCGGATCACCAACCGCTCCGGCCGCCCCGCGATCAGCGTCCACGTGTACGGCCCGGCCCTGGCCACCATGATCCGATACCAGCTCGGCGCCGAGGGCCTGCGCGTGGCCACGGTGGAGAAGGCGGGAGTGCAGTGGTGACCGCCGCCGTTGTCCCGCCGCCCGGCTCGTACGGCATCGACGAGATCCTGGCCACCGCCCGGACCCGCCTCACCCGGCTCGACCCGTACGAGACCGCGGCGGCGATGGCCCGCGGCGCCGTTCTGGTCGACATCCGCCCGGCGGCTCAGCGTGCCCAGCACGGGGAGATCCCGAGGGCGATCGTGATCGAGCGCAACGTGCTCGAGTGGCGCCTCGATCCGCGCAGCGACGCCCGGCTGTCGTTCGCCACCTCGTACCACCTCGAGGTGATCATCACCTGCCAGGAGGGTTACACCAGCAGCCTGGCCGCGGCGGCGCTGCAGGACCTGGGCCTGCACCGGGCCACCGACCTGGCCGGTGGCTTCGCCGCCTGGCGGGCCGCCGGGCTGCCCACGATCTGACCGGCGTCACATCCCGACGTGCCGGGCGACGCCGTCGATCAGCATGTCCAGGGCGAACTCGAAGCGCGACTCGCCGCCGACCAGGTCCCGTGCGTGCTGCCGAAGCACGGCCGCCCGGACGCCGGGACTCACTGACGCTCCACGGCGGACGGCACTCGCCGTCGTCCCACCGACCACACCATCAGCGCGAGCGCCACGATTCCGGGCCCACAGTGGACGGCGAGTACGCCGGACAGGTGCGGTCCGCCCCAGTCGAGATGGTACGTGGCCGGGTCGTTCGGATCGATGACGAACGGCTCGGCCGCCGCCCGGGCGACGAAGTAGAGCCCGATGATCCAGAGGACGACGACACCGATGCGCTTCATGGCCTCGACGTTAGGGATCCGGGCCGGGACGCGACGCCGGGGCAGCCGCCCGGATCACACCGTGTCAGCTCGGTGGTGCCTGCAGGGGCGTTGTCTGCAGGGCGCGGGCGACGGTGACCAGGTTCTGCGCCATGGCCCGTCCGGTCTTGGCCGACCAGTCGTGGGCGCGCTCGTCGTCGAGGTAGTCGGGACCCGCGCCGGGACCGAGGTGCCAGTACGTCCAGGCCTGCCCCGGAATGGTGAAGCCGATGTCGCCGAGCGCCCCGGCGACCTCGCCGATCACGTGGTGGGCGCCGTCCTCGTTACCGGTGTTGACCACGCCCGCCACCCGGTTGTAGGCCACCGGCCGGCCGCCGTCGTCGGTCTCGGAGATCATCGCGTCCAGCCGCTCGATCACCCGCTGCGTCACCGATGACGGCTTGCCGACCCACGTCGGGGTGGCGATCACCAGGATCTCGCTGTCCAGGATCTTCGCGCGGATGGCCGGCCAGCCGTCGCCGTCGCCCATGTCGCTCTCCACACCGGGCTTGATGTCGTGGTCCACCGCCCGGACCCAGTCGACCGTCACGCCGTCCTTCTCCATCGCCTCGGCGACGACCCGGGCCAGCGCCTCGGTGTTCGAGGTCTGGGGTGACGGCTTGAGCGTGCAGTTGATGATCAAGGCTCTCATGGTGTGCCCGTACCCGTGAGCAGCGGGTCTACACCCCGTCACCGGGACGGCGACGACCAGGACCATGGCGCGCCGACGGCTCCTGCGACGCTCCGGACATGCGAAAAGTCAGTCGAATCGGAACTGCTGATCGACCTGAGCAATAAACGGCCGATACTGGGTGAATGAATGTTCTGGTTCCGGTGACCGCTCTCGGCCGTTGCATCTGCTGGCCGCCCGCGTGCATCGGATGGCGAACGACGGGCGCTCGCACGAGGCGCTCCCGGCCGCGGACGCCTACCTGGCTCTGGCCCGGGCGGCCGGCGACACCCGGACCGTGCCGTTCCTGCTCCAGGGCAAGATGTACGCGAACCTGAGCCTGGGCCGGATCTCCGAGGCGGCCGCGCTGGGCGAGCAGATCCTGCGGATCCACCAGGGCTCCGGCAACCGGCTGGGCGAGGCCAAGGTCCGGTGCGATCTCGCCCAGATCGACGTCATGCGCGGGCGGTACGTCAGCGGCCTGCGCAACCTCGCCCGGGCCGCCGGGCTGCTGGACTCGGTCCGCGACGGTGACCCGGAGCGCCGGCGGTCGGCGCTGTGCTCGTTCGCCGACGCCGCCGCCGCGGCCGAGATGTACGAGACCGCGGCCGCCACGTACGAGCACCTGTCCGGCGTCTCGGCGTCGTTCGAGCTGGTGCACGCGATGACGCTGCTGTACTGGGGCATCCGCCTGGGCCACGTGGGACGTTCGGCCGAGGGCGCCGGCCGGTTGCGGCGCAGCGCCGAGATCACCCGGCGCCGGGTCGCCCGGCGGGCCGGCGACGTGGTCAGCGCGGCCATGCTGGCCTTGGCCCTGGCCAAGCTGGGCGACGTGGTCCCGGCGGAGAAACTGGCCCGGGAGGCAGTGCTGCCGCTGCGGGCGGCCGAGAGCTACCGGTACGCGCGGATGGCCCACCTGGCGCTGGGCATCAGCCTGCGCGGGCAGGGGGCGCTGACCGAGGCCCGGCGGGAACTGCGGGCGGCGCAGGAACTGTGCGCGTACAGCCCCCGGCCGGACGAGCCGCCGATCATCCGGTACGAGACCGCGCTGACCGCCCTGGCCATGGACGACGGCCGGTCGAGCCGCGACCTGTACGAGGTGGTCGAGGAACAGATGCGCGAGCTGTGGCGGATGCGGCAGCTGCGCCTGGCCATGCTGCGCGAGGCCCAGCAGCGGGAGGAGCTGGACGCGGCTCGGGTCCGGGCGGAACGCGAGATCATGCGCGACCCGCTGACCGGGCTGGGCAACCGGCGCCGGTTCGACGCGCTGATCGGACGCGCCGAGCCGCCGCTGTGCCTGCTGATCATCGACATCGACCACTTCAAGGCGGTGAACGACGCCTGCTCGCACAGCGCCGGCGACCGGGCGCTGCGCGCGGTGGCGGGCGTGGTGCGGGCCCACTGCCGGGCCGGGGACGTGCCGGTCCGGTACGCCGGCGACGAGTTCGCCGTCTTCCTGCACGGCGACGCGAGCGCCGGACGCGAGGTGGCGGAACGGATCCGGGCGGCGGTGGCGCGGGCCGACATCCTGCCGGACGTACGGCTGACGGTCAGTGTGGGTCTGGCCGTGCTGACCGCCGGGATGAGCGGCGAGGAACTGTTCCGCCGGGCCGACGAGCGCCTTTACGCGGCCAAGTGGAGCGGCCGCAACACGATCGCCGCCTGAGTCAGATGTTGACGCCGTCGGCCGGGAGCCCGGCGGGAATGGCCGCCGCGGCCGGGCCGGTGGGATCAGGGTCCAGGTCGGTGGCGAGGCCGAGCGTGTACGCCGTCATCGACAGCGAGCCGTACGTATACCCGTCCACCAGCACGTCCGCCCCCTCTCCGCTCGCCCCGGCCAGTCCGGCCAGGTAGAGCAGCGGCAGGAAGTGGTCCGGGGTCGGGACGGCGGTCCGGAAGTCCCGGTGCCCGTCCAGCCGGGCGGCCTCCGTGGGATCGGTGAGCATCATCTGTTTGGCGTCGGAGTCGAAGCGCTGGGCCCAGTCGAATCCCGCGTCGGGCAGGTCCCAGCTGACCCCGCCGAGGTTGTGCACGACGTTGCCGCTGCCCAGGATCAGCACCCCGGACTCGCGTAGCGGCGCCAGCTTCGCCCCCAGTTCGAGGTGGTAGTCGAAGCCCTTGTCGGCGTTGATGGACAGCTGGGTGACCGGGATGTCGGCGTCCGGGAAGGCGTGCACCAGCACCGACCAGGTGCCGTGGTCGATGCCCCAGGAGTCCAGGTCGGCGCCGACCCAGGTCGGCTTGACGATGTCGCTCACCTCCTCGTACAACGACGGCAGGCCGGGCGCCGGGTACTCGACATCGAACAGCGGCTGGGGGAAGCCGTAGAAGTCGTGGATGGTTCGCGGTCGCGGCATCGCGGTGACCGCGGTCGCGTTGATGTACCAGTGCGCCGAGACGACCAGGATCGCCCGCGGTTTCGGCACCGAGGCGCCGAACGCGCGCCAGGCTTGGGTGTACCGGTTGGTCTCCAGCGCGTTCATCGGGTTGCCGTGCCCGATGAACGCCGCGGGCATCGACGTCATGGTTGCAGCTTAAAGCGTCAGAGCGGGTACACGACACCGGACTCGCCGGCGTACGGGTGCCGGGAGCCGTCCCGCTCGTGCCCCGAGTCGGGCGCGTCCAGCCAGATCACGTAGGGCTTGCCCGGCTTCAGCCCGGACACCGTGGCGGACATCGTGCAGCCACTCCCGGCGGCCACGTTCTGCCAGGTGTACGCGGGCTGGCTGCCGGACTTCAGTGGCTGCGGGACCGCGGTGATCCGGTAGTTCGGGGCGTACTGCCGGGGCCAGGAGACGGCCAGCGAGCCCTTCCCGGGCGTGACGGTGAGCGGGATCTGCACCGGGTCGACGGTCCACCGGCCCGTGTTCCCGCAGTCGCCGGCCGAGCCGTCCGACGGGAAGGACACGGCGGGCAGGATCGGCTTGTAGCCCCGCGGGCCGGACGGCCCGGCACTCGGTGTGGGCGAGCCGGTCGCATTGATCAGCCACGACGGGCCGGAGGCGGCGGACGCCCCGGTGGATCCGGGGCCCGAGCCGGCGGTGGTCGAGCCGAGGCCGAGCGCGCTGCACCCGCCGGTCGCCAGCGACAGCGCGACCAGTACCGGTGGCAGTGCCCTCCGCAACGTCACGAACCCCTAGTTCGGCGCGCCGGCCGGGTGGCTGAGGGGTCGGATCGCCCGGGGGGCTCAGATCCTCGCCAGCACGTGCCCGGCCATCTCCAGGCCGCCGGGCACGGTGGTCACCGTCGTCCGGACGCCCGACTCGTCGCGCAGCCGCAGCGTGGTGCCGTCGAGCTGGTACAGGCCGCGGGCCGCCTGCTTGCGTCCGGTGACGCTCCGGGCGTACGTGCCGTCGGTGGAGATGTCGAGCCGGACCGTGTCGTCGGCGCTCATCCAGACCCCCACGTACGCCCCGGCGCCCGGCTGCGAGGCGGCCACGGCCGGCTCCGCCACCGTCTCGAAATGCTGCGTGGCCTGGCCGCCGCTGCTGCCGAGGGCGAGCGCGAGCACGGTGGCCGCGCCGAGGATCGTCGAGTCGATACGCGGGCCGCGACTGGTACGCATGGCGTCAGAGCTCCGGGGGCCGAGGGGAAGTTCAGGAGCCCCTAAGTTCGGCTGCGTGAACGGGCAACGCGAGCGGTCCGCCGGTGTCAAGCCGGTTGCTTTAACACGGTCAATACATTGATAGGTGCCTATGGCAAAACGGTTACAAGCGGTGGTCGCCGCGACGTGGTGGGGTCCGGCCTGGGTCGACGCGTACGACGTGACCGGCGACAGCCGCTACCTGAACACGGCCCGCGCCGACGCCGACCGGATGTACAGCAACCGGGACACGCGCGGTGGCGGCGGCGCGTACTGGAACACCGGCCGCACCGTCCAAAACGCCATCCCCAACAGCCTCTACGGATCCCGGGCGACTCGGCGTATCGGCAGCGCGCGCAGGCCGGCTGGTCGTGGTTCCAGAGCACCGGGATGCTGAACTCGTCCAATCTGGTCAACGACGGCGTCAACCTGAGCACCTGCAAGAACAGCGGTGACGTGACCTGGACGTACAACCAGGGGATGCAAGCCGGACGAGAGCGCCGCCTGCAGCGGAGACGGGGCGTCGTTCAAGGCGCGGCCGTACGCGGTCTGGGCGTGCTCAACGCGGCGGTCGGCGGGGCGTACAACACGTACCTGCAACGCAACGCCGACAGCAACCACACCACCAACCGCGACACGCTCGACGAGTACGGCAAGATGGCGACGGCGTTCGGCGTCGAGGCCGTGGCCCGAGGGCGCCGAGACGCCGGAGCAGGCCGGCGGAGATCACTCGGCGGATGGACCGGCTCGTAGCGCAGCCATCACCCCGTCGGTGAGTTTCTGCAGGTAGTCGTCGCTGATCGGGGTGCGGGCGACGGCCAGGCGCCAGTACAGCGGGCCGAGGATGAGGTCGACCGCCAGCTCGGGATCGGCCTCCGGCGGGAGCTCGCCGCGGGCCACCGCCTGGCCCACCAGTTTGTCGCCGACCGCGTGCTGATGAGTGGTCAGGGCCTTCTGCAGGGTCTGCGCGATCTGCGGGTTGCGGGCCGCCTCGGCCATCAGATCGGGGATGATCTGCGACGCGATCCGGTGCTGGAGCGCCTTGCTCACGATCATCGTCAGCAGCTGCAGGTCGCCCGCGAAGCTACCGGTGTCGGGCAGCGGCACGGAGCGCCCGGCGACATCGGATACGATTTCGAGAACCATCTCGAGTTTGTTGTTCCACCGGCGATAGATCGCGGTCTTGCCGACGCCGGCCCGCCGGGCCACCGCCTCGATCGAGAGGCGGCCGTAGCCGACCTCCGCCAGCTCGTTCATCACCGCGTTGCGAATCGCCACGGTGATGTCCACGCGGAGGACCGCCGCCCCGGCCGGTGCACGTTTCGTAGTCGCCACGTAGCCAATATAACGCAACGACGTAACGGTTGCGTTCCACCGTTCCGTCAGCTATCTTGGCCACGTCGATACGACTCCGTTTCATCGGTACGTGATGGTTACTGTGTTGTCGCGCAAGGCTTGCGTATGTCCCCCAGGCTCTGAGAGACGACAGGGCCGACAGATCGGAGCGCCACCCCATGACCCAGACTGCGGCGGTGACCGAGAGCGGTGAGTCGAGCAGAGAGCTGGCCCATCGCCACGGCCTCCACTCGTCGGGCAAATTGCCCAGTCTGCCGAACTACGCCCGGCAGCTGTGGGGCTACCGGCACTTCATCACGGCGTACGCGAACGCCCGGGTCTCGTCCTCTCTCGGGACCAATCACCTGGGCATCTTCTGGCAGGTCCTGACGCCCCTGTTCAACGCCGCGGTCTACTACGTGATCTTCGGCGTGATCCTGGGCGTGAAGGACGGAGCCGGCAACTACATCGCGATGCTCTGCACCGGCGTCTTCATCTACGCCTTCACCTCGCAGACCGTCAGCGGCGGGGCGAACTCGATCGTGGGCAACCTCGGCATGATCCGGGCGTTGCAGTTCCCGCGGGCGGCGCTGCCGATCTCGACCGCAATCGTCGAGGTCCGTAACCTGATCGCCTCGATGAGCGTGCTGATCGTGATCGTGCTGCTCACCGGCGAGCCGATCACCCTGCGCTGGCTCCTGGTCATCCCCGGCCTCTTCCTGCAGGGCATCTTCAACGCCGGCGTCGGCATGTTCTGCGCCCGCCTGACCTCCAAGGTCATCGACTTCAAGCAGATCCTGCCGTTCATCATGCGGATCTGGATGTATCTGTCGGCCGTGCTCTACCCGGTCCAGCGCATCATCGACCACGCGCACGGATGGAAGCGGCAGGTGGTCGAATTCAACCCGCTGCTGGTCTTCATCGAGTTGCAGCGGCACAACCTGCTGGACACGTACAAGATCGAGGGTTCGGCGTACACGCTGTGGCTCGACGCTGCGTTCTGGGCCGTCGTCGCCGGCACCATCGGCTTCATCTTCTTCTGGCGTGGAGAGAAGGGCTACGGCCGTGGCTGAGGAACGCATCCCGACTGTCATCGCGCACAACGCGCACATCACCTACCGCGTGGTCGCGGGCATGACCACCGCCCAGGCGAGCCCGGTGGCCAGCTTCCGGCGCATGGTCACCGGCATGAAGTCGGCCTCGGTCCGCGAGATCCACGCCGTCAAGGGCGCCACGTTCACGGCGTACCGGGGCGAGGCCATCGGCCTGATCGGGTCGAACGGCTCGGGCAAGTCGACGCTGCTGCGGGCCATCGCCGGCCTGATGCCGGTCGAGCCCGGCGGCGCGATCTACGCGGCCGGCCAGCCGTCCCTCCTGGGGGTGAACGCGGCCCTGCTCTCCGACCTGTCCGGCGAGCGCAACGTGCTGCTGGGCTGCCTGGCCATGGGCATGACCCCGGCCGAGGTGAAGCCGAAGATCAAGGAGATCATCGACTTCTCCGGCATCAACGAGCGCGGCGACTTCAGCTCGCTGCCGATGAAGACCTACTCGTCCGGCATGGGCGCGCGGCTGCGCTTCGCCATCGCCGCCGCCAAGCAGCACGACGTCCTGCTGATCGACGAGGCGCTGGCCACCGGCGACACCCGCTTCCGGCGCCGCAGCGAGCAGCGCGTCCGCGAACTCCGCGAGGGCGCCGGCACCGTCTTCCTGGTCAGCCACAGCGACTCGACCATCCGCGAGACCTGCGAACGCACCATCTGGCTGGAGTCCGGCGTCATCCGCGCCGACGGCCCCACCGACGACGTCTGCCAGGAGTACGAGGACTACATGCGCCGGTAGACGGCGTTTCGCAGATCAAACCCTCTTTCCGGTACGGGCGACCAAAGCTCGAGTCCCGGCGGGACACCGACCCGGTCGGTGGTCCCGGCGGGACAGACGCTCCTGCTCATGAGCCGACTCGCGGTCCGAGCTCGCGGTCCGGCAAAGCGCCAGCCGGCCCACAGGAGCAGTTGGCCGGGGCAGAGACGTCGTACGGCCCGGAATGCATCCAGGTCGACGCGGCGTAGACGATGAGCATCTCCTCGCCGTTCGGCCGGTGGGACGGCACCGAGCAGCCCGCGGCCCGGGCCGGAGAAGCGCCGACGGCAATGTGGACGATCAAGCGGTCAAGACCGTCGATCACCGCACCGAGAGGTGGACGTGGTTGGTGTGGTCGCTGGACGGATCGCCCTGGCCCAGCGTGTAGGCCTTCCAGCCGCTGCTCGGGAGCCAGATGCGCTCGAACCAGATGACGTACAGCACGCCCAGGTTGCGCGAGTTCTTGAGGAAGTAGTTCGCCAGGCGGTTGCCGTAATCCTTGCTGGCGCCGGTCGCGACCCCGCCGAAGCTGCTCTTGTCGGCGGCGAAGTCGCAGGCGCGGCCCTTGGGATGCTCGCCGCTGTTCTGCTCGCGCCAGCAGTGGACGTAGTGGGTGAAGCCCGCCTTCTGCGCCTGCTGCATGGCGAACAACATCCGTTCGGTGATGCACCCGCCACTGGTCGGGTCGTTCACCGTGCAGGCGTCGCCGCCCGAACCGCCGAACTTCGCCGAGGCGGCCGAACCGGAACTGCTGCCGCCGGGCGAGCTCGCGGCCTGGCCGGCGTTCGCCGCCTTCAGCGCGTTGTCAGCCTGGGCCTTGGTGCGGTTCATGACGTTGACCTGGTGGACCTGGTCCCGGATGGTGGCCTCGACGGCCACCTTGGCCTGCGCCTGCTGGGCGCGGGCGGTCCGGAGGGAGCGCAGCGCGTCGTTCTGCTGGACGGCGATCGTCTCCAGGGTCTCGGCCCGGTCGAGCATGGCACTCGACGAGTCCGCGGTCAGCAGCGCACTGACGGGCCCCAGCCGTCCGATCCGGTAGGTCTGGGACACGATCTTGTCGATCTCCGCCTGGCGCGGACCGAGCTCCGTGTCGATCTGCGCCAGCGACGCCGTCAGGTTCTGCTGCCGCTTCTTCGAGGCGGCCAGCGCGTCCTGGGCGTCGAGCCAGCCCCGGGACGCGGCGTCCAACTGGTCGGTCAGAGTCTTGGAGCCGCCCTCGCCGTCATCCCCGGCCGCGGAGGGCGCGGAGGGCGCAGCCGAAGCCGGTAGGGCGAGGATCGGGGCGGCGATCGCCCCGGACATCGCCATCAGCAGAGCGAGCAGTGCCGCCCATCTCCGTCGTTGCACGTGCTTTCCTTCCGTCGGCCGCCGGCCGGGTTAGCTGACGGATTCGGGACGGAAGCAATCCCCACCGCGCGGTCGCGCGGATTCACCCCAACGAACCTGGGTCCCCGACTCGCCCGAGGGCGATTAGGCGGCGGTCACCGTTATCCATCGGTGACCGTTGACGACCGTACCCAGGATCGTCCGAGATCGACAGCCGTAGTACCGAACGCGTTCGCACGATTACGAACGGTCGATATTGGCGAAAGCCACTTTCGCGGTACGTCGCCGCGGCGGCTGAGTCGGGTAGGCTGGCCGCCGGTCACTGCCCGGAGGCACCGCCCCCGAGGTGCCGGCAGGGCCGCCGCTCAATCGCCGCGAGGCGAGCCGGAGACCCAGGTTCGGTGGGGTGAACCCGTCAGATGACCCGGTCGGCGGTCCCACGGAAGGAACCTGTATGACCGCTCGACCCCGCAGGTGGCTGACGCGGGCCCTGGCGCCGTTCGTCGCGGCCGCCGCGCTGGCCGTGACGGCCCCCGCGCCGGCGCAGGCCGAACCGGGCAGCGGCACGTCCGCCACCGCCGACGACGGCGACGACAATCCGCTGCTCAACGACGTGCTCGACTCGACCGGGCGACGGTACGTGACAGCCAAGGCCGCGGTCGACAAGTCCACCACGGCCCAGTTGCAGCTGCAGCTGAGCGTGAAGAGCGCCGAAGCCACCCGGGACTCGCTGATCCCGCAGGTCAGCGCGCTCGCCTCGCAGCAGTACCGGACCGGCGGCGTGTCCACGGCCAACTTCCTGCTGAACAGCCTGAGCACCGACAAATTTCTGCAGCGGGCGATCTCGCTGGAGGAGATCAACGCGCTCAACGACCAGAAACTCCATCTGCTCAACCAGGCGATCGCCGACGTCTCCGCGTCCAAGGCGCGGCTCGACCAGGAGGTCGCGTCGCAGAAGCAGAACCTGGCCGTGATGGCCAAACAGAAGCAGGCGGCCGAGTCCGCGCTGAAACTGATCGGCGGCGAGAGCCTGACGCAGGGGGACGTGGTGGCCACGTCGCCGGTGGCCGCGCCGGCGGCGCGCAACGCCGACGGCGGTTTCTCCCCCGAGCCGTGCACCGTGCCCGACCCGACCACCGACGGGTGCATCACCGCCCGGACCCTGCACATGTACCAGGAAGTGAAGAAGGCGGGCTTCAACCGGTTCGTCGGCTGTCACCGCAACGGCGGACCGTTCGAGCACCCCAAGGGCCGCGCCTGCGACTGGTCGCTGCAGAAGAGCGGCTTCTCGGTCGCGCACAACCGGGACATGAAGGATTACGGCAACAACCTGATGGCGTTCCTGGTCCGCAACGCCGACCGGTTGGGCGTCCTCTACGTGATCTGGTTCAAGCAGATCTACTTCCCGGGTGTCGGCTGGCACGCGTACCACGGCGACAGCGAGCACACCGACCACGTGCACGTGTCGATGCTGTGAGGGACGCCCCGTCCGGGGCGCCCCTCATCTGATCAGCTTCCGACCGCCCGGCGGACCGGTGCGCGCCCGGCCGGCTGGGTGGGCGGCGGCCCGACCGGCAGCGGCGGCGGGATGGGCACGGTGACCGGCTTGACCTGCGTCACCTCGATCTCCTTGCCGTGGTGCAGCAGACTCAGTCGCGCCGACCCGCCGCCGTTGCGCAGCGAGTAGGTGACCTCCTCGGCGTTGACGATGACCCGCAGTCGCAGTCCGCGCCAGAGCAGCGAGAACTCCAGGCCGTTGATCCGGCTGGGCAGGCGCGGCGCGAACGACAACTGACCGTTGAAGTCCCGCATGCCCCCCAGGCCGGCGACCAGCGCAATCCACGACCCGGACAGGGACGCCACGTGCACGCCGTCGCGGGCGTTCTGGTGCAGGTCGTGCAGGTCCATCAGGGCGGCTTCGCCCAGGTAGTCGTGGGCCAGCTCGATGAAGCCGACCTCGGCCGCCATCACCGCCTGCACGCAGGACGAGAGCGACGAGTCCCGGACCGTACGGGCGTCGTAGTAGGCGAAGTTGCGGGCCTTCTCCTCCGGGGTGAACGCGTCGCCCCGGATGTACATGGCCATCACCAGGTCGGCCTGCTTGACCACCTGCTTGCGATACAGGTCGAAGTACGGGTAGTTGAGCAGCAGCGGGTACGCCTCCGGCGGCGTGTTGTCGAAGTCCCACTCCTGCAGCCGGGTGAAGCCCTGGGACTGCTGATGAACCCCGAGCTCCCGGTCGTACGGCACGTGCACCGAGGCCGCCGCGTCCCGCCACGACGCCGACTCCTCGTCGTTCACGCCAAGTCTGCGGGCCACCTCCGGGTGCCGCTTGCAGGCGTCCGCCGCCGCGAACAGGTTCTGCTGGGCCATCAGGTTCGTGTAGACGTTGTCGTCGACCACGGCCGTGTACTCGTCCGGACCGGTGACGCCGTCGATGTGGAAGCGGCCGTGCCGGTCGTGATGGCCGAGCGAACGCCACAGCCGGGCCGTCTCGACCAGCAGTTCCAGGCCGAACTCGCGCTCGA
>CAXSDA010000016.1:29862-75947 GCA_964236515.1 uncultured Actinoplanes sp. | reverse complement strand
AAGTCGAAGTCGCCGGTGGCCGAGACGTACCGCCGGACGGCGTCGGCGATGTCCGCGCCGATGTGGAATCCGGCGGTGCCGGCCGGCCAGTAGGCCGAGCACTCCTGGCCACGGATGGTCCGCCACGGGAAGGCCGCGCCCTGCAGGCCGAGCGTCTGCGCCCGCTCCCGGGCCAGGTCGAGCGTCGAGTGCCGCCAGCGCAGCACGTCGGCGGCCGCGGCGGGCTGGGTGTAGGTCAGCGCGGGCAGCACGAACGTCTCGGCGTCCCAGAACGTGTGGCCGTCGTAGCCGGGACCGGTCAGGCCCTTGGACCCGATCGGCCGCTGCTCGGCCCGGGCGCCCGCCTGCAGCGTGTGGAACAGTCCGAAGCGGACCGCCTGCTGCACCTCGGGGTCGCCCTCGACCTTGACGTCGGAGTGGTCCCAGTAGTCGTCGAGGTACTGCCGCTGCTCCTCGATGAGCCCTTCCCAGCCGTCCAGCCGGGCGCTGGCCAGCGCGGCGCCGACCTGGTCGCGGACGGCCGGCAGCGAGCGGTTGCTGGACCAGCCGTACGCGGCCAGCTTGACCACCCGCAGCTTCTGCCCCGGCTCGAGCTTGCAGGCGACGGTGGTCCGGAGCCAGTCGGGGTGGCCCTCGGTGGTGACCGCGTGTTTGCCCGGCGCCTCCACCAGGTGCTCCATGGCGGCGGCCATCCGCAGGTCGCTGGCCTTGGTCCGGTGCACGAGCAGGCCGCCGGTGCGCTGCTCGAGCATCTCCTCGGCCTGCAGCGGGTGGTCCAGCACGGCCGCCACCCGCGGGTCCTTGCTGGTCGGCGGCAGCTGCTCGTTGGCCACCAGCTCGGATTGCAGGATCAGCCGGGCCGACGCGTCCAGCGGCTCGACCTCGTACAGGAACGCGACGACGGCCCGCTGGGTGAACGACACCAGCCGGACGGTCCGGATCCGGATCGCCTGGCCGGACGGCGACACCCACTCGGCGGTGCGCTCCAGCGTGCCGGCGCGCATGTCCAGGACCCGCTCGTGCGAGCGCAGTTCGCCGTACCGGACGTCGAACGGCTCGTCGTCGACCAGCAGCCGCATCAGCTTGGCGTTGGTGACGTTGACCATCGTCTGGCCGGATTCCGGGAACCCGTACCCGGCTTCGGCGTACGGCAGCGGGCGCAGCTCGTAGAACGAGTTCAGGTATGTCCCGGGCAGGCCGTGCGGCTCGCCCTCGTCCAGGTTCCCGCGGACCCCGATGTGGCCGTTCGCCAGCGCGAACACCGACTCGGACTGGGCCAGCAGGTCCAGATCCAGCCGGGTCTCCCGGATGTGCCAGGGGTCCACGGGATAAGCCCGTTCACGGATCACGGTGGTGCCTCTCGAAACGAAAAGAAGAGTGGAAAGTCGCAGGAGCTGATACGCGTCTAGCCGTGGAGCAGATCGGCGAGATCCTGCACCACGATGTCCGCGCCGTGGGCCCGGAGCGCGTCCGCCTGCCCCACGCGGTCCACGCCGACCACGATTCCGAACCCACCGGCCTTGCCGGCGGCCACGCCGGCCAGGGCGTCCTCGAACACCGCGCAATTCTCGGGGGCGGTGTCAAGAAGCTTCGCGCCGTACAGGAACGTGTCCGGCGCGGGCTTGCCGGGCAAGCTTTGCTCGCGCGCCACGACTCCGTCCACCCGGGCCTCGAGCAGGTCGGCGATGCCGGCCGCGATCAGGACGTCCTGGCAGTTGGCGCTGGCCGACACGACCGCCCGGCGCAGTCCGGCGTCGCGGACGGCGTGCAGGTACTCGACCGAGCCGTCGTAGACCTTGACGGCGCCGTCCTTGATCTTCTGCAGGACGAGTTCGTTCTTGCGGTTGCCGATGCCGTTGACCGTCTCCTGATCGGGACCATCATCCGGCGTCCCCTCGGGCAGGGTGATGTCCCGGGAGGCGAGGAAGGTGCGTACTCCATCGGCGCGTGGCCGGCCGTCGACATATTTTTGGTAGTCGGCGCCGGAGTCGAACGGCACGAACGGCTGCCCGTGCTGCCCGGACCACGTCTTGAGGAACGCGTCGAACGTCTGTTTCCACGCCGCGTTGTGGACCAGCGCGGTCTGGGTCAGCACGCCGTCAAGATCGAAGAGGCATGCGGTCACATGGGCAGGAAGTCCGAGCACGGATGCCAATGTAGTCGTCCTCGCTGAGCGACACGCCACAACCGGCCACGGACGTTTCGCGGTCGTTACACCTCTATGCTCAGCCCTGGTTGGAACTGCCGTTGACCAGGCCGGACGCCGGATCGTGTCGAGGTAGGCCGATGCGCAGACCGATCGTCGTCCCGATCGGGCCGGTGGCCATCGTGACCTCGTCGCACAGTTGGTACGCCAGCCAGATGCCGCGGCCGCCGACCTCGAACGCCTCCGGCACATCCGGGGCCTCGCGCAACCGCTCGGGGATGCCCGGGCCGGAGTCGGTGACCGTGCACCAGGCCGAACCGCCGGTCAGCCACAGGACGATGGTCCCGTGGCCGCCGGCGTGCAGAACGACGTTGGTGACGACCTCGTTGACCGCCAGCACGTAGCCGTGCAGCCGGTCGCCGCTCAGGCCGGCGCGGGCCAGCTCGTCCGAGACCACGTGGCGGACCTGCGCGATCTCTTCCCGGCTGAACATCCGATCCAGGAGGTACGGCGTCTCGGCGGGTGCCGCGATGGTGGTCACCGCGGGGTCCGCATCCTCTGCCGGGCCGGCCGGGCGCAAGCGCCGGGTCGTGCCGAATGTCTCCTCCACCGCGGAGCAGCTTACGCTGCGCACTGCTCCAGCGGCAGGCTGCGCTTACCCGAAGGGGCGGTCCTACCCGAACAGCCGGGCGATCGTGTGGATGATCTCCGCGTAGAAGTTGCCGTTGATCTGGCGGTAGAGGCTGAACTTCATCCCCGGGCTGCCGAAGAACGGCCGCAGCGTCCAGGCCAGCTGAGTGCCGACGAAGCCGAAGAGCAGGATCCAGATGTAGAGCAGGGTCATGCTGGGCGACTTCTGGGGCTTCGGAGCGAGAGCCGGAGCCGGCCGTACGTACTGGCGGGTCTGCGGCGGCGCGACCTGGACGGCGACCGCGCCACCCTCGAGCGCGGGGGCCGGGGCGGCGTACGGCATGGTGATCGCCCCCGCCGGTGCCGGGCTGACCGGGATGGCCGGCGCCGGGCTGACCGGGATGGCCGGCGCCGGGCTGACCGGAACGGCCGGCGCCTCCGGGGCGAGCAGCCCGTTCTCGTTCAATACCCGCATGCCGCCGGTCAGGAACCGCAGCCCGACCAGGGCCGACAACGCCAGGATGGCCACGTTGAGCAACTTGAAGAAGCTGTAGTCGGGGGCCGTGATCAGGAAGAAGAGGCTGATCGGGGCGAACGCCAGGGCCAGCATGGCGGTGACGGTCAGCGCCACCATGACGAGTGCCAGCGACTGCCGTACCGACAGGCGGGCCCCGAAGACCAGGTTGAACAGGTACAGCGTGGGCAGGCAGATGGCCAGCGTGACCAGGAACAGCAGCGGCAGCTTGACCGCCGAGGTCAGCGCCATCAGCACGCCGTTGAACGAACCGAGAACGGCGCCGTAGACGGCCAGCGCGATCACCGAGCTGACCAGCATCTGCCCGGTCAACTTGCCCAGCTGGCGGTCCTCGACCACCTGCTGCCAGATGCCTTGCCGATCCCGGAGGATCCGCTCGATCACGAGAAGTCCTGATGCCTGCGCCACACCGACCACCCCTCAACACGTCACAACGAAACGTCACCGTCGATACGGCATCGCAACGACGTGAACGGCACGATATGCCATGGCGTCAATGTTTTCCGGGGAAAGATCGGTCAGACCTTTTGACAAGGCCCTGAGCGGGTGAGTCAAGGGGCAGGATTCAGCGCCAGCCGACGTCGATCCGGTCGCCGCGCTCGTCGAAGAAGTGCAGCGCGTCCATCCGGACCGAGATGGCCAGCGGGTGGCCCGGCGAGACGGCCGGGTACGGCGCCAGGCGCACCGCGAGCTCGGCCGGACGCCGGTGGTGCCGCCCGTTGTCGCCGAGCACGCTGGTCTTCTCCGCGTCGTTGCCGCCCTCGGACCGCTGCTGATTCTTGTCGGCGCGCCCGGCCAGGCGCTGCAGGGCGCCCCCGAAGCGGCGCAGCGTCGTCGACGTCTCGGCCGGGTCCTCGTGCACGGCGCTGCCCATCTCGTCGACCACGATCGCCGTCGCACCGATGTCCAGGAACGCCAGCGACTCGTGACCGTGGTGCTCGAGGTATCGGATCCGCCCCTGCAGAACGTCGCCCGGGGTGTCCGGGGCGACCGGCGTGAGCGCCTCGGCCCGCATGCCGACCACGATCCGCTCGCCGTGGTAGTGCGCCACCGCGCGCGCCCGGATGTCGCTCCACGGCAGGTACAGAGCCTGCTCGCCGAGGTTCAGCGCGATGTACCGGTCGAGGTGGACGTAAACCGACGCCTCGAGCAGGTTCATCCGCGGCGAGCCCAGGAAGGCCGCCACGTACAGGGTCGCCGGTCGGCCGTACACCTCGGTCGGGGTGCCGATGTCCTGGAGCACCCCCTTGCGCAGGATGGCCACCCGGTCGGCCATGGTCAGCGCCTCGGCCTGGTCGTGCGTCACGTACAGCGTGGTGACGCCCAGCTCGCGGGTCAGTCCGGTGATCTCCGCGCGCAGTTCCGCCCGCAGACCGCTGTCGAGGTTGGACAGCGGCTCGTCCATCAGGAACAGACCCGGCCGGCGGACGATGGCCCGGCCCATCGCGACCCGCTGCCGCTGGCCGCCGGAGAGCTGACCCGGTTTGCGGGCGAGCACGTCGCCGATGCCGAGGGCGCTGGCCACGTCGCCGACCCGCTCGACCCGCGGGTGCGGCTCGACGCCGGACAGCTTCAGCGGGAAGCCGATGTTGTCGCCCACGCTCATGTGCGGGTAGAGCGCGAAGTCCTGGAACACCATGGCGATCTTGCGGTCCCGCGGCGCCAGGTCCAGCACCGGTTCGCCGTTGAGCAGGATGTCGCCCTCGGTCGGATCCTCCAGACCGGCGATCATCCGCAACACGGTCGACTTGCCACAGCCCGAAGGGCCGAGCAGCACCATGAACTCGCCGTCGGTCACGTCCAGGCTGACGTTGTCCACGGCCGTGGTTCCGTCCGGCCAGACCTTGGTGACGTCCTTGAGCGAGACGGTCGACACCGTCTACCTCCTGCATGCTGAGCTGCGATGATCGGGCCCCCGGCGATCCCCGATCGGACAACTCTGACGAGACCTATCGATGCTTAACCATCGGGCGAAAGTCCCATTTGCACAGAGTTACCGACCGACTACACGATTTCGGCACGTCGATGGACGTCAATGCCGGGTGATCGCGCTGGCCAGGGGTTGTTCCGGTTTTTGGCGGGACGCCGGGGTCGCCGGGAGAGACGCGAATCCGTTACGTCGCCGTCACAGACTTGGAACGAACGAGACCGTACGCCAGGTCCGCGCCGACCGCCAGGCACAGCAGCGCGACGCCCCCGGCCGGGACGGTCAGCAGCGTGGTCAGCCAGAGGAACAACACCCGGCCGTCCCAGCCCACCCACTCCGTCCGTACGGCCGGGGTGTGGTGCTTGAGCGCCAGCAGGAGGATCAGCAGGAACACCAGCGGCCCGGGGACCGCGCCGATGACGCCGACCGCGCACACCATCAGATACTCGGCCGCCCGCAGCGCCGCCGGCACCAGCCAGTCCAGCCGGCCGGTGTGCCGGGCCCGGGCGGACACCCCGGCCACCAGCACCAGCACCGTGATCCCGGTCAGCGGCAGCGAGCGCTCGACCCAGGTGGCGAACGGCAGCGCGCCGGTCAGCAACGCGATCACCAGACCGAGCGCGGCCGCCGCGGCGATCAGCGCGGTCGCCGCCGGCAGCGGGCCACCGGGCCGGCTCACGTAGGTCCGGACCAGGTATCCGTCGTCGCGCCGGCGGATCAGGCCGGCCGGATCCGTGACCGGCGGCCGGCGGCCGATGGCTCCCGGCACCCGCCGGGCCAGCGTCCAGCCGACCGCGGCCACCTGGCCCAGCACCAGCGTGGCCAGCACGACCCGGCCGTCGAAGACCAGGGCCACCAGCGCGACCACGGCCGACCGCTCCCCCGCCGGGAACTCGGCGAGGTGTCTCAGCCAGGTTGTGACCGACTCGGGTCCGCCCGGGACCCGCGGTCCGGGCCCGATCGTGTGGCGGATCGTCTGCAGCACGGCCGCGGCGATGGCCAGCGGCCACGCGTAGGCCAGTCCGAGCCGATCGGCTCCGGCGGCCAGGCCGGCGTAGACGACGTACTCCGCCGGCCAGACGCGGTACGCGGGGAAGCGGCGGGTGAAGCGGGCCAGCTGACCGCCGGTCCGGTCCAGGGCGAAACCGGCGTAGACCAGGAGCGCACCGCCGATCATGGCGACCCGGGACGCCTCGGCGAAGGCCAGCGCGGCGGCTACCGTTGCCACCGCCGACAGCCCGGCGACCACCGGCGGGGTCAGCCGCAGACGGGCCGCCCCGCGGATCAGCCGGGCCGACCAGGTGTCGACCGCGTACGTGCCGAAGAAGTCGTCCGGCTCCCCCACCGCCCGTCGCACCCGGACCGCGTCCTCGTCGACCGCGGCCACCGCCGTCCGGGCCGCGGTCAGCTGGGCCGGCGTGATCACCCGCTGGGCGAACAGGCCACCGGCCTCGGTCGCCGTCGGGACGAGCCCGCCGTCGAGCAGGTTCGAGAACAGCAGGTCGAGCGCGGTGCGGATGTCGGTGGCGAGCATGCCGTCGGGCGTCCGCACGCCGGCGGTGAGCCGGTCGGCGGTCGCCGCCAGCAGCGGCAGGTCCGCCCGGACGATGTGCAGCGCGCCGGCGAACTTCTCCGTCCGGCCCCGGCGGACGTGCCCCTGATCGACCCGCAGATCGCCGCGGCCGTCCGGGACCACCAGCGCCGCGGTGCCGCCGCCGGGCTCGGTGGCCAGCAACCACAGCAGCGACGGGTGGACGACGAGGTTGTCGGCGCAGATGAGCAACGGTTCGGTGGCAGCGTGCGCGATCCGGGCGATCTCCGCGAGCTGGCCCATGCCGCTGGCCAGGCGTTCCACGCGGCTCGCGCCGGCCTTGGTCAGGGCGTCGCCGATGTCGCTCGCCAGCCGGGTCGCGTCGGCGGGGTCGAGCGCGGAGCCCGTACCGGTGCAGAGAACCGCCAGCGTCACCCGGTCAAGGTTAGCGACGCACCGCCACCGGGTACGGGTCGTCCCTTACTGGAAGTGACCGAAGCGCACCGCGGCCTCCGGCCCGTACCGTCGTATCCACCGACATCGAAGGAGTGAGTGAGACATGAACCGCCACCTGACCCGCCCGCGCGACGACCGCTGGATCGCCGGGGTGTGCTCCGGCCTGGGCCGGCGTTTCGGCTTGTCGTCCGGGGCGGTCCGCCTGATCTTCCTGGTCTCCTGCCTGCTACCCGGCCCGCAGTTCGTCATCTACCTGGTCCTCTGGGCGCTGATGCCCTCGGAGTGATCACGGGTTGTTGTAGGTCACCGTCACCGAGGTGTAGCCGAGGCGGGCGAACAGACTGGTCAGCATCTTCTGAGTGTTGTCCTTGGCCCGCTGGTCCAGCCCACTGGAACCGGCCGCCTCGGTGATGCGCTGCTGCGCCAGCGCGTACACCTTCTGCTGCTTGTTCGGATCGGACTTGAAGGCGTCGCCGACCCGGTTGAGCAGGCCCCGCTCCTCGGCCACGACGTAGCTCTTCTGCATGTCCAGGGCCGCCTGGGACTGCGAGGGCGCGGGCAGCGTCAGCGTGATCGAGTGCTTGGTGTCGTCGACCTTCAGCGCGTTGCCGGCCAGGGCGGAGAAGTCGACGTACTCCTCCACGGTGCCCGACCCGACGAACAGCACTCGGTCGCTGAGCAGGAAGTCGGGCACGTTGTTCTTGTCCTGCTGCAGGTCGACGATGACCTGGAAGGTGCCGTCGGCAGCCACGTAGCGGTGCAGGTCGCGCATCGACTGCAGCAGCACCGGCTGGCTACGATCGGTCGTCTTGCTCGAGAACGGGTTGTCGAAGCTGGGCAGCAGGTGCACCGCGCGCAGCCCGATACAACTGGCCACGATCAGCGCGAACACCACACCGATGAAGATGAGGATCCGGGCGAGGAAGCCGACCCGGCTCTGCTGTTGCGGAGCCGGTGGCTCGGCCGCCGGGGGGACGGCGGCGGGTTCGATATCGGTCGACGTCGGGTACTCCCGCGTCGGTTCATCGACGTCCGGTGAGTTGGCCATACCCCTACCGTACGAAAGGGGTACGACACTTGCGACCGCTCAGCCGGAGAATGCGCTCAGACCGGTCAATTTCTGACCCAGGACGAGCTGGTGGATCTCCGAAGTTCCCTCGTACGTGAGAACACTTTCGAGGTTGTTGGCGTGCCGCATGATCGGGTACTCGGCGCTGATCCCGTTCGCGCCGAGGATGGTCCGGCACTCGCGAGCGATGGCCAGCGACTCCCGCACGTTGTTCAGCTTGCCCGCGCTGACCTGCTCCGGCCGCAGCTCACCGGCATCGGCGCGGCGACCGAGATGCAGCGCCAGGAGGTAACCCTTGGCCAGTTCGAGCGTCATGTCGGCCAGCTTGGCCTGGGTCAGCTGGAAGCCGGCGATCGGCCGGCCGAACTGCTCCCGGCTGCCGGCGTAGGCCAGCGCCGTGTCCAGGCAGTCGCGGGCGGCGCCGAGCGAGCCCCAGATGATGCCGAATCGGGCCTCGGTCAGGCAGGACAGCGGCGCCTTGAGCCCGCGGGCCTCCGGCAGCCGTACCTCGTCCAGCGTGATCTCGCCGGTGGACGACGCCCGCAGCGACATCTTCTGGGTGATCTCTCGCGCGGTGAACCCGGGCGTGTCGGTCGGCACGGCGAAGCCGGTCACGCCCTCGTCGGTGCGGGCCCAGATCACCGCCACGTCGGCCAGCGGCGCGTTGGTGATCCACGTCTTACCACCGGTCAGCACCCACTCGGCGCCGTCGCGGCGGGCGCGGGTGGCCATCGTCCCCGGGTCGGAACCGTGGTCGGGCTCGGTCAGGCCGAAGCAGCCGATCAACTCGCCGGCGGCCAAGCCGGGCAGCCAGCGCTGTTTCTGCTCCTCCGAGCCGTACGTGAAGATGGCGAACATGGCCAGCGAGCCCTGCACGCTGACCAGCGAGCGCACGCCCGAGTCGGCGGCTTCCAGTTCCAGGCAGGTCAGCCCGTACGCGACGGCGGACATCCCGGCGCAGCCGTAGCCGGTCAGGTGC
The DNA here is from genome assembly GCA_964236515.1 of uncultured Actinoplanes sp. GTDB lineage: Bacteria > Actinomycetota > Actinomycetes > Mycobacteriales > Micromonosporaceae > Actinoplanes. The sequence goes on along the minus strand of CAXSDA010000016.1, from coordinate 66,674 downwards.
ATGCCCAGCAGGCCGTTCTTCCCGAACTCGGCGGCCAGCTCGCGGACCGGCGCGTGCCCCTGCTCGTACCACCCGGCGACGTGCGGCCGGACGTGGTCGTCGACGAGCCGGCGGGCCAGATCGCGGACGTCCCGTTCCTCGTCGCTGAGCAACGAGTCGAGGTCGAGCAGGTCAGGGAGCGGGCTCACTGGACCACCAGCACCCGCGCGTGGATCTGGTTGCGCTGCTGCAATGCCGCCCGTAGCGCCCGGTGCAGGCCGTCCTCGAGGTACAGCGCCCCGCGGTACTCCACGACGTGCGGGAACAGGTCGCCGTAGAAGGTGGAGTCCTCGGCCAGCAACTTGTCCAGGGCCAGCTCACGCTTGGTGGTGATCAGATCGGCCAGCCGGATCGGTCGCGGGGGAATCTCCGCCCACGACTTGAGCGTCGTGTGGTGATCGGGGTACGGAGCTCCGTCCCGTACCGCTTTGAAGATCACGCCGGCACGCCCCCTCTCCTGGCCCTGCTCAATCCGCCCACCGGCCATGATGCACCACATCGGCCATCGGACGGTGTCCGCGACGCAGTGACGGTGACCTCTTGTCAGGAGCACGGTAGCCCACCGTGAGCGCACCGATCGGGGTGAACTCGTCCGGGATGCCGAACGCCGACCGGAAAGTCCCGATGGTCTCCACCGGAAGGCCGAAAAAACACGAGCCGAGGTCGGCGTCGACGGCGGTGAGATGCATCAGCAGCGCGGCGAACCCGGTGTCGATGTCCCAGTACGGCACCGGCCAGTGCGACTCGTCACGATCCGTCCAGCCCTTGTCGGCCTGGGCGTACCGGTCGAGGTAGGCCGACTTGTTGGACAGCGCCACGATGATCACCGGCGCCGTCCGCATCCGGTCCAGCCAGGTCCCGTCGAGCGGCTGCTCCGCGCCCGGGTCGGTGGTCGACGCCCAGAAGCGGTCCCGGTCGGCGGGGTCGGTCAGCACCAGGAAGCCCCAGCCCTGACTGAAGCCGGCCGACGGCGCGCGCAACCCGTGGGCCACGATCCGGTCGACCAGTTCGGGCGCGACCGGACGGTCCGGGTCGTACGTCCGAACCATCCGCCGGCGGCGGACCACCTCGTCGAACTCCACGTCAGCTCCGCACCCCCCACGACGCCCGCCAGGTCTGCCCGGCGGTCAGCGTGATCAGGTCGCGGCCGGACCGGAAGGCGTCCGGCGGGCAGGTCATCGGCTCGATCGCGAACGACCGGCGGTGCCGCTCGCCGTGCAGGGTGTCGCCGGAGAAGACCTGCCACCAGCCGAAGTTCCCGTCGGCCCAGACGGTGACCGACGCGCCGCCGTCGGGGGCGGCGATGGTCACCGACGAGCCGCCGTCGGAGTCGCGGTCGAGGTCGCCGAACGCGGTGTCCAGGACGCCGTCGCCGAGGCGCCGGGGCTCGGTGAAGTCGTACTCGGTGCCGGCCACCTTGACCGCGCCGATCGGTAGCAGCCGGGCGTCGGTCAGAACCCGTACCTTGCCCGGCACCCGCAGCAGCGTGTCGTCCACGGCCACCCCGGGCAGTTGCAGGTACGGGTGGACCGAGTAGCCGAACGGCGCGTCGGAGTCGCCGGCGTTGGTGACCGCCTGGTCGCAACGCAACCCGGCGGCGGACACCGTCCACGTCGTCCGTAGCTCCAGCGGCCACGGATAGCCGACCTGGGGCGGGATGTCGTAACCGACGGTCATCGAGCCGGCCGACTGCTCGACCAGGTGCCAGCGGACCCAGTTGCTCAGGCCGTGGATCGCGTTGTGGCGGGCCGGCTCGGTCAGCGCCAACTGGTAGCTCACGTCGCCGAAGGAGTACTGGCCGTCGCGGATCCGGTTCGGCCACGGTGCCAGGATCTGACCGGCCGAACCGGGGGCCATCTCGTTGAGCCCGAACCCGTCCAGCACCGGGCGTTCGCCGGCCGCGTACTCCCGGAGCACACCGCCCACCTCGACCACCGTGGCGCGGTGTCCGTCGGCCTCGATCGACCACTGAGTTCCGGACAGCGCCTGCGATCCACTCGTCATGCTGGCGACATTAGCGGGTGGCCGGATCGTCGGCCGGGGGCCGGTAGCGCAGCAGCGCCGGGAACGCGAAGGCCAGCACCACCGCGAGCCCGGCGGCGACGAACCCGCCGCCGGCCCAGGACGCGGTCGGCCCGGTGAAGCCGGCGGTGGCGCCCGCGCGCAGGTCGCCCAGTCGCGGGCCGCCGGCCACCACCACGGTGAAGACGCCCTGCAACCGGCCGCGCAGGTGGTCGGGCGCGAACGTCTGCAGGATCGACTGCCGGTAGACCGCGCTGACCAGGTCGGCGGCCCCGCCCACGGCCAGCAGCAGCACCATCAGCCAGAGCGACCGGGCGAACCCGGAGAAGCCGATGGCCAGCCCCCAGCCGACCACCGCGATCACCAGGGCCACGCCCTGGCGCTTGACCCGGCCGATCCAGCCCGAGGTCAGCCCGCCGAGCACCGAGCCGATGGCGATCGCGGCGAACAGCCAGCCGACGGCCGAGCCGCCACCGAACCGGTCCTGGGCGATTTCCGGGAACAGCGCCCGCGGCATGGCGAAGACCATGGCCACGATGTCGACCCCGAACGACAGCAGCAGAACCGGCTTGGTGACCAGGAAGCTGAGTCCGTCGATGATGCTGCGCAGTCCGGCGGTGGGCCGCGGCGCGCCCTCGTCGTGGATCACCGGCGGGATCGGCGGCAGTCGGTAGGTGGCCCAGAAGGTGACCGTGAACAGCACCGCGTCGACCGCGTAGGCGACGATCACGCCGGCCCCGGTCGACCACACGCCGAAGATCAGACCGGCGGCCAGCGGGCCGAGCACCCCACCGGCCGTCGTCGTGGTGTACGCCAACGTGTTGGCCGCCGGCACCAGGTCGGCGGGCACGATCCGCGGGATGATCGCCTGGCGGGCGGGCATGCTCATGGCCACGCCGGCCGACTGAACCGCGGTCAGCCCGAGCAGCAGCAGGCCGCTGTTCACGCCGAACAACGCCTGGACCAGGAAGCCGAGCGTGGACGCCCAGGTGATCACCGAGCTGATCAGCAGCAGGCGGCGGCGATCGACCACGTCCGCGGCGGCGCCGCCCCACAACCCGAAGATCAGCAGCGGGACCAGCCCGGCGATGCCGAGCAGACCGACCCAGGCCGACGAGTGGGTGATGGCGAACATCTCCACCGGCACGGCCACGCTGGTGAACTGGAAGCCGAAGAAGGAGACGCCGTTGCCCACCCACATCCGGCGGTACGCGGCCCCGCGCAGCGGCCGGATGTCGATCACCCAGGACTTGCGCCGGCTCTCCGGCTCGACGATCTGCTCCACGGCTTCGACGGGCTCCTGGCTCACGGCGCCAGCCGTTCCACGACCCACGTGTCGTCGTCGCGCCGATAGCGCAGCCGGTCGTGCATGCGGTTGCTGCGGCCCTGCCAGAACTCGACCGTCTCCGGGGTGACGCGCAATCCGCCCCAGTGCGGCGGCGCGGCGGTCTCGCCCGCCTTCTCCGCCTGGGCCAGGCGCTCGTCGAGGTACGCCCGGTCCGGCACGACCTGGGACTGCGGGCTGGCCCAGGCCCCGAGCTGGGAGCCGCGCGGCCGGCCGGCGAAGTAGGCCTCGGTCTCGGCCCGGTCCACCGGCGCGGCCGTCCCGGTCACGATCACCTGCCGCTGCATCGGGAACCACGGGAACACCAGGCACACCGCCGGGTTGGCCGCGGCCTCGCTGCCCTTGCGCGACGTGTAGTTGGTGAAGAACACGAACCCACGCTCGTCGACCTCCTTGAGCAGGACCGTACGGGCGGAGGGGTGCGCGTCCGGGGTGGCGGTGGCGACGATCATCGCGTTCGGCTCGGGCAGGCCGTACGCGGTGGCGGCGGCGAACCAGTCGGTGAACTGGGTGGTCCAGTCGGCGGCCAGATCGCTCTCCAGCAGAGCGCCCCGCTCGGTGTAGTCGCGCCGCATCTGCGCGGGCGACGGATGGTCGGCGCTCACACACTCTCCGATCTTGACGAAACCCTGTGGTGACGACCCTAAGACGCCCACGGCGGGACGGTCGGTCGGCCAGGATGGATGTCGCGGAGAGCACATCGCCGTGGGTCGACCAGGCGGTTACCCAGCGGGCAAGATGAATCACTTACTGTTTTTCGTCCCCTAGGAGGCGTCATGTCCGACTTCAAGCCGGGTCTGGAGGGCGTGATCGCCTTTGAGACCGAGATCGCCGAACCGGACAAGGCCGGTGGCGCGCTGCGGTACCGCGGCGTCGACATCGAGGACCTGATCGGTCAGGTGTCGTTCGGGAACGTATGGGCGCTGCTGGTCGACGGCCGGTTCGGGCCGGGGCTGCCCCCGGCCGAGCCGTTCCCGGTGCCGGTGCACTCCGGCGACATCCGGGTCGACGTCCAGTCGGCGGTGGCCATGCTGGCGCCGTACTGGGGATTGAGTCAGCTGCTCGACATCGACGGGGAGCAGGCACGGTCCGACCTGGCCCGGGTGTCGGTGACGGCGCTGTCCTTCGTCGCCCAGGCGGCGCGCGGGCTGGGTCTGCCGGCCGTACCGCAGAAGGACATCGACAAGGCGAGCACGATCGTCGAGCGGTTCATGAAGCGCTGGCGCGGCGAACCCGACCCGCGGCACGTCAAGGCGGTCGACGCGTACTTCATCTCGGCCGCCGAGCACGGCATGAACGCCTCCACCTTCACCACCCGCATCGTCGCCTCCACCGGCGCCGACGCGGCCGCCTGCATCTCGTCCGGGATCGGGGCGTTGTCCGGGCCGCTGCACGGCGGCGCGCCCTCCCGGGTGCTGCACATGATCGAGGGGGTCGAGCGCTCCGGCGACGCCGAGGGGTACGTCAAGGGCGTGCTCGACCGCGGCGAGCGGCTGATGGGCTTCGGCCACCGGGTGTACCGGGCCGAGGACCCGCGGGCCCGGGTGCTGCGCCGGACGGCCAAGGAACTGGGGGCGCCCCGGTTCGAGGTGGCCGAAGCGCTGGAACGGGCCGCACTGGCCGAACTGCACGCCCGCAAGCCGGACCGGGTGCTGGCCACCAACGTCGAGTTCTGGTCGGCCGTGGTGCTCGACTTCGCCGAGGTGCCGGCGCACATGTTCACCTCGATGTTCACCTGCGCCCGGGTGGCCGGGTGGAGCGCCCACATCCTGGAGCAGAAGAAGCTGAACCGGCTGGTCCGCCCGGGCGCCACCTACGTCGGGCCGGACCCGCGCAAGCCGCAGGATGTCGAAGGATGGGATCAGCTGACGCACCACGCCTGAGCCCCTGGCACCATGGGAGCCGGCCGATTCTCTGGAGGACTCTCGTGGCAGCCATCACCGTTCCCGACGACATCAAGCCGATCGACGGGCGGTTCGGGTCCGGGCCGAGCAAGGTCCGGCCCGAGGGCGTGGCCGCATTGAACGAGGTCGCCACGTCCTACCTCGGCACCTCGCACCGGCAGAAGACGGTCAAGGACCAGGTCGCCCGCCTGCGCCGTGAACTGGCCACGTTCTTCGCCATGCCCGACGGGTACGAGGTCGTGCTGTCCAACGGCGGCACCAGCGCGTTCTGGGACACGGCGGCGTTCGGGCTGGTACGGAACAAGGCGCAGTTCGCGTCGTTCGGCGAGTTCGGGGCGAAGTTCGTCAAGGCCGTCACCGACGCGCCGTTCCTGGCCGCCCCGACCGTGCACCAGGCCGACGGCGGCGCCGCGGCCTTCCTCACCGCCGAGGCCGGGGTGGACGTGTACGCGACCGTGCACAACGAGACCTCGACCGGCGTCGCCGTGCCGGTCAAGCGGGTGGCCGGCGCCGACCCGGGCGCGCTGTCGCTCATCGACGCCACCTCCGGCGGCGGCAGCCTCGACGTCGACCTCACCGAGACCGACGTCTACTACCTGGCCCCGCAGAAGGCGCTGGGCTCGGACGGCGGCATCTGGCTGGCGCTGATGTCGCCGGCCGCGATCGAGCGGGCGTTCGAGATCAAGGGTGCCGGCCGGTACATCCCCCAGTTCCTCGACCTGGTCACCGCGATCGAGCAGTCCCGGCTGGAGCAGACCTACAACACCCCGGCGCTGGCCACCGTGTTCCTGGCGGCCGAGCAGTTGAGTTGGATGAACTCCCAGGGCGGGCTGGCCTGGGCGGCCAAGCGGTGCGCGGAGAGCGCCGGGGCGATCTACGGCTGGGCCGACCGGTCGTCGTACGCCTCGCCGTTCGTGACCGAGCCGGCGTTGCGGTCGAACGCGGTCGCCACCATCGACTTCGCGGACACGGTGGACGCGGCGGCGGTGGCCAAGGTGCTGCGGGCCAACGGCATCGTGGACACCGAGCCGTACCGCAAGCTCGGCCGCAACCAGCTGCGGGTCGCCCTCTACCCGACCATCGATCCGGCCGACGTCGAGGCCCTGACGGTCTGCATCGACTACGTCGTCGAGCGACTGTGATCGAGGGCGCAGATCAGCCCGGCGGCGGCCGACGGCTTGGACGTCGGACGGCCTTGTGCGCGTAGGTGGGACACGCCTTTTCATGGTCACCCGCGGCTCGTACTCTGATGACGTCGGGTTGAAGATCATCTCTGCAGGTCAATGAGTTCGACGGCGTGGCTTACCACCATCGGGTGACCGGGACGCGTACGGTGTTTTGAAACGCGCCCGGGAGCTGAGTCCCGGGTTGTAGGCCAGCGACGGGACGGAGGCAACGCATGCGGCCGGTACGCTTCGTCGCCCTCTCCGAGGACGGTCAGGCCCTGGTCCTCGCCGACGAGGTGGGGCGCCTGCTCGCCCTGCCCCTGGACGACCGGATCAGTGGCGCGCTGCACGCCGATCATTCGGCGGTGTCCGGCGGTTCGGCGGTGGCGATGGCCCCGGCCGATGTCACGCCGACACTGTCGCCCCGGGACATCCAGTCACGGATCCGGTCGGGTGAGTCCGCCGAGGACGTCGCCCGGGTGGCCGGCGTGGCCGTCGACCGCGTGCTGCGATACGCGGGACCGGTGCTGCAGGAACGCGCCATGCTGGCTCAGCACGCGCGTCGCACCCGGTTGAAGACCTCGGACAACGGCTCCCCCCTGTCCGAGGTGGTGGACAGCCGGCTTTCGCAGCACGGCATCGACACCGACAAGATCTCCTGGGACGCCTACCGGCGCGACGACGGCACCTGGCGGATCGTCGCCACCTGGCCCTCGGGCAAAGCCACCGCGCAGGCCGTATGGGACCTCGACAAGGCCCGGCAGGTCGTGTCGCCGCACGACGACATGGCGCAGTACCTGTGCGCCGAGCGGCCGACCCAGATCCTCGGTCAGGACCCGGTGCCCGAGCGCCCGATGCTGCACGACCGCGGCGGACACGGTCTGCCCGGTCCGGCCCGCGCGGCCGAGTCCGCCCGGGTGGCGCACGGACTTCCGGCGGTCGACGCGCCGCGGCCGATGCGCGACCCGATCCGGGCCGGACGGGACGCACTACTGGCCGGGCTCGACCGGCAGATGGGTAGCCGGCCCGAGCCGGTCGCGCCGGAGACCCGCCGGCCGGTGGCAGGCGGAGCGGCAGCGCTGCTCGGTGGCAGCGGCGCCGGCTCGGCCTTCGACGACGACGCCGACCTGCCCAAGGAGATTCCGGCGGTGCCGTCGCTGGCGGTGTTGCGTCCGCGGCGGACGGTCGGGCAGGGCTCTGTCGGTCAAGGCCACGGGGGTCAGGGCCACGGCGGTCAGGGCCACGGCGAGGGTGACGAGCCGAGTGAGGCCAAGCCGCGCAAGCGGCTGCCGAGCTGGGACGACGTGCTGTTCGGCGGCGGCCCGGCGGCGCGCGAGTCGTCCTAGAACCCCTTCGCCCGCAGCAGGTCCTCAATGCGCGCGCGCTCGAGTTCCCGGTCCAGACCGTTCAGGCGTCGCAGTTCCTCGTCGACGCCCAGCGTCTGACACCCTTCGCACAACCAGCGGTCGTACGAGTCGTTCACCGCGGCCAGCCACACCTCCGACTGGGTGGCCGGTCCGTGGTGGCGCATCCGTTGCAGGCGGCGCAGTTCACCGGCGATCTGCTCGGGGGCGGGACTCGACCACACCGCGAGCTCGGCGGGCCGCGTCCGGACCACCCCGTCGAGGCGGCAGAGCCCGTCCAGCGCGCGGGGGTCGCGCCGCCGCCGCCAGCCGCGCCGCATCGCCGCCCGATCGGCGTCGAGGAGGAGTCCGGCCGCGCACAGCAGACACGGCAGCGCCAGGAGCGCTCCCGCCAGAGCCAGCCCGTGCCACGTGGCCATCTGCCGACGTTAGATCACCGTGAAGGCCCGAGGGTGCGACCCGACGTGCCAAGCTTCCGACAGACGGCGCCCTAAGCGGCCGCGACCCGTTCCGGTTCGTCCCGGGCCGGAACCTCGTCCCGGCCGGAACCTCGTGCGAGCCGATGCTCCCGTCGCCCAGCGCGCGCTCGCTCACGGCCGCGTCGTCCACGTCGATCCCGGCCTCGGAGGCGACGAGCCGCAGCCGTGGCCGCGGCCGGATGACCACCCGCAGCCGCTGGCCGCTGGTCCGCAACTGCCAGACCAGCGCGACGACACCCGCGGCGAACGAGACGAGCCCGGCCGCCCAGATGCTCGACGGCACGCCGAAGCGCTCGCCCCACCATCCGGCCAGGGACGCCCCGATCGGCGTGGTGCCCAGGAAGACCAGCACGTACAGCGCCATCACCCGACCGCGGTAGGTGGCGTCCACGCCCATCTGCACCCGCTGGTTCGCGGACTGCGCCAGGAAGATCGAGAAGAAGCCGGTCGGCACCAGCAGGATCATCGCCGTGATGAAGTTCGGCGCGAACCCGACCACGAATTCGAGCAGGCCGAACGCCACCGCCGAGCCGATCACCACGTACGCCCCGGGGCGGGAGCGGCGGGCACTGCCGGCCAGCGCACCGCCCAGCGCGCCCACCGCCAGACAGGTGGTCAACAGTCCGAAGGTGGACGGTCCGGCGTGGAAGTTGATCTTCGCCAGGGCGGCCAGGGTGACCGGGAAGTTGAATCCGATCATGCCGACGACCAGCATCATGGCCATCGGGAGCAGCAGGTCGTTGCGCCGCCACACGTACTTCAGGCCGTCCAGGATGCGGGCGTCGCCACCTTTCTTGCCGGGCTTGTCGCGGTACAGGTCGGCCGGACGCATCCGGGCGTAGCTGAACACCGGCGCGATGGCCAGCACGGTCGCGATCAGGAAGACCGGTCCGGTATGGAAGACCGCCAGGGCGATCCCGGCCAACGCCGGGCCGCCGATCCGGGCGCAGTTGAAGGTGGCCGCGGACAGCGACAGCGCGTTCGGCAGCAGTCGCAGCTCGACCAGCTCGGACACGAACGACTGCCGGACCGGGGTCTCGACCGCGTTGGCGATGCCGAGCAGACCGGCGAACAGGAACACGTGCCACAGCTCGACGATGCCGCTGGCGACCAGGATGGCGAACACCACCGCGGTCACCGCGAACACAGCGTTGGCCGCGATCAGCAGCTTGCGCTTGTCGTACCGGTCGGCCAGCCGGCCGCCCCACAGCGTGAGCAGCAGGACGGGGAGGAACTGCAGGGACGCCACCGCGCCGAGCGCCTGGGGAGAGTTGTGCGACAGGTCCAGCACCAGCCAGTCCTGCGCCGTGAACATCATCCAGACACCGATCAGCTTGATCAGCTGACCGGTCGCGAAAAGCCGGTAATTGCGAACCTGCAGGGATCGGAACGTCGTGCTCAGAACTGCCCGCACTCGGGCGCCCCCTCATCGGTCGTACGCGTCAACGTCGCGTGATGAAGCGCGGGCGACCGGAAGTGAGCCGTCAGGCCCGGGCGACCTGCCGCAGGATCTCGGCGGCCCGGGCCAGGGTGCCGCGGTCCTCCGTGGCGAGCTCGGCCAGTTGCTGAGCCAGCCAGTGGTTCCGCGCCCGCTCGAACTGCGCGAGCACGGTCCGCCCCTCCTCGGTCGGCGCCAGGATGACCTGCCGCCGATCGGTGGGGTGCGGGGTCCGCAGCACGAGTCCCCGGTCCTCGAGCTTGCCGACGATCTTGGTCATCGTCGGCGGTTGCACCCGCTCGGTGTCGGCGAGTTCCCGCGGCGTCAGCGCCCCGGCCAGCTTCAGGCTGGTCAGCGCGGAGAGCTGGCTGAACGTCAGGTCGCCGACCGGGCGGGTCTGCCGGACCCGCCGGTTGAGCCGGGTGATCGCTTCCCGCAGGGCGACCGCCAACTCGTCGGCTGTCTCGCGCTCCGCTGTCACCGCCCGCTCCATCACGATACTTAGCTTAGCTAATAAGCTTTGCTAACGACATTTGATTCCCGTATGACCGTGGTCACCGGCACGGTAACCCACCATTGACCACCCGGGTGCGTCCGAGGGTGATGATCAGCTGTGTTACAACTGGAGCCGTGACCAGCCCGAAGCCGCCGATCGAGGCGCTCGATCTGCCGATGGTGCCGTTCGCCGTGGGTGGGATGGCCGCCTTCGTGGTGGCCCTGCTCGTGGTCTGGCTGGCCGGCGGCCCGACCGAGTGGCAGTGGATCTGCGTGGCCGGCTTCCTGGCCGGCATCCCGGGCCTGCTGGTGATGCTCCGCCACGACGTCAACCGCCGGCGCCGCCGGGCGTTGACGCACCCGGAGTTCACCGTCACCGACTGATCAGCTGTGGCCGTAGTCCTCGGCCGGCTCGGACGACTCGACCGAGCCCGGGGCCCGGCTGACCGCGACCGCCTCGACCTCGCTGTCGTCGTACACCGTGGGCAGTTCCTCGACCGGCACCTCGGCGTTGCCCAGCAGCGCCTCGGAGTGCGCGCCGCACCCGTGGTCGGCGCTGACCGCACGACTGTCGTCGGGCGCGAACAGGTTGCCGCAGACGCCGAACATCGTGCGCAGCGAACCGGCCAGCGGGAGGTAGAAGCCGCACGTGCCGCAGCGGGCGGTGCGTGGCGCCGCGACCGAGATCGGCGCCTCGGGACCGGAGTCGCCGTCGTACCAGCGCTGCGCGGTCTCGATCCGGCCCTCGCGGGACATCACCCGGGACCGGCCCAGACCGAGCTCCCAGGAGACCTCCTCGACCGCCGGGTCGTCACTGAGCACATACCCCTGGGCCAGGCGGTCGTCGTCCGGGTCGGTCGGCATCAGGTCGCCGACGCCGAGGTCGCCCGGCTGCAACCGCTCGTTCCACGGCACCCAGCCGGGGGCGAGCAGCGAGTCCGGCCCGGGGAGCAGCACGGTCTCGCAGATCGTCACGTGCCGGCTGCGCGGCACCCGGGTCACCGTCACCGCCCAGCGCCAGCCCTTGTAGCCGGCCAGGTGGCTCTCGAAGAAGTGGGTGACCAACCGGTCGCCCTCGGGCACGGCCTCGATGTACTCGCCGATGTCGCTCGGGTCGACGTCGGTGATCGCGCCGCGGGCCACCCCGACCGCATCGGCACAAACCTGGTCGAGGCGGGCGCCACGCGCGGGAGCGGTCCTGGTCGTCACATGCCCATTGTTCCTCACGACGTGGCGCGGCTCGCAGCGACTCCCGCGAGTCGCACGAATCAGTCAGGATGGAGGCATGCCGCTCCTTCCCACGATCGGCCGTACGGTCGGCACCGGCGTCAAGGCGATCCGCCTGCTGCTGCGCGGCTCCGTGCGCGGATCGGTGTGGGCGACGCGCACGGTCGGCTCGGTGCGGGCCCGCGGCGCGGCCAACGAGGACGGCATGGTCCGGCTCTTCGACCTGCACGCGGTCTCCTGCGCCGGTGACGCACTGGTCGCCATCGGACTGGCCGGGACGATCTTCTTCAACGTGCCGCTGGGCGAGGCCCGCGGCAAGGTGGCTCTCTACCTGCTGATCACGATGGTGCCGTTCGCGCTGCTGGCGCCGGTGGTCGGGCCGCTGCTCGACCATTTCCGGCACGGCCGGCGGTACGCGCTGGCGGTCACCATGCTGGGCCGGGCGTTCCTGGCGTACGTCATCTCCGACCACCTGTTCGGCTGGGGGCTCTACCCGGCGGCGTTCGGGGTGCTGGCGCTTTCCCGGGCGTACGGCGTGGCCCGCTCGGCCGCGGTGCCGCGTCTGCTGCCCGAGGGCGTCGGACTGTCCCAGGTGGGCGCCCGGGCCAGCGTCTACGGCACGTTCGCCGGGGCGGTGGTGGCGCCGATCGGGCTGGCCGCGTTCTGGGTCGGTCCGCAGTGGTCGCTGCGGGTGGCCGCGGTGATCTTCGTGGTGGGCATGGTGATCGCGCTGCGGCTGCCGGCCCGGGCCGACTCAGATCCGCCGGAAGCCGTGCCGCGGCCGTTCCGGGCGATGCTGCGGTTGCGCGGCACCGGCGACCGGCCGCTGTCCGGCCGGCTGGTGGTGCCCACCCTGATCGGCAGCGCCACGCTGCGCCTGCTGTACGGCTTCCTGCTGCTCTTCTTCGCGTTCGCCATCAAGGCCGACGGGCTGGACACCGTGGTCCTGGGCCGGGACATCGGCACCCAGGGGGCGGTCGCGCTGGTCGGCGGGTCGTTGGCGGTGGGGACGTTCCTGTCCACCGCGGTCGGCACCCGGCTGCGGATCCGGCGGCCGCTGGCGTTGCAGTCCACCGGGATCATCGTCACGGCCGCCGTGGCGGTGCTGGCGCTGGTGTTCTACCAGCTGGCCACGGTGGCGTTGCTGGCGCTGGTGACCGCGATCTTCAGCGGCGTGGCCAAGCTGGCCATCGACGCGACCATCCAGGAGCGGGTGCCGGAACGGCTGCGGGCCAGCGCGTTCGCCCACTCCGAGACGGTGCTGATGATCGCCTGGGTGCTGGGCGGGGGGATCGGGATCATCCCGATGAACGGACGGCTGGGCGTGGCGGTGGCCGCGGTGTTCGCGGTGGCGGCGGCGGCCCGGGCGGCGTACGCGGCGACCCGGCTGCACAACGAGAAGCTCGAGGGCCGCCCGGACACCTCGGATTCAGCCCCGGCCGACGTCGGGCCGGACGGCCCGGCCATGCCGGCCGATCCGTGGCCGGAAGCCCCGGCCGTCCCCCATCAGCCGCCCGGCCCGCGCACCGGCCCGCCCACCGCAACCGGCGCCCGCCCCGTGGAGTCGCCGCCGCGGAAACGGGCCCGCCGGCCCAAGGGCGAACCGGTGGCCGAGCCGGCACCGCAGCCGGCCGTGCCGGACCCGGTGCTCGCCCCGCCCGGCTTCCACATCTACCGCCCGTCGTCGGCCACCGGTGAGACCGCCGCCCCCGAGCGGGACGACCGGTGACCCGGCTGCTCCTGGTCACCGCGGTCGAGGCCGAGGCCGAGGCGCTGCGCGCCGCCGGCGCTTCGGGCGTGACCATCGTGGCCGTCGGCGCCGGCCCGGCCGCCGCCGCCGCCGGAACCGCCCGCCTGCTCGCCGCCGGGGAGTACGACGGTGTCCTCAGCGCCGGGATCGCCGGCGCGTTCCCCGGCCGGGCGGCAATCGGTGAGGTCGTGCTCGGCACCCGCAGCATCGCCGCCGACCTCGGCGCCGAGTCCCCGGACGGCTTCCTGCCGATCGACCGGCTCGGCTTCGGGACCAGCGCCCACGACGCCGACGCCGGCCTCGTCCGGGCCTGGCGCGAGGCCGTTCCCGGGCTGGTCACCGGCGAGATCCTCTCGCTGGCCACGGTCACCGGCACCGAGGTCACCGCGGCGACGCTGGCCGGACGGCATCCGCACGCGGTGGCCGAGGCGATGGAGGGCTTCGGCGTGGCCACGGCCGCCGCCAGCGCCGGGGTGCCGTTCGCCGAACTACGGGCGATCTCCAACCTGATCGGGACGCGCGACCGGGCGGCGTGGCGGCTGGGCGACGCGTTCGCGGCCCTGCGGGCGGCGCTGACAATGTGGGCGGACAGACAGTCCGTGCTGCGGCATTCCGGGGCCGACTCTCGCTAGCGTGAGGGCGTGCCCCTTTCGCTCGCGGCGTCCCCGTGCCCCAACGACACCTTCGTCTTCCACGCTCTGGTGCACGGCCTGGTTCAGGGTGCGCCCGAGGTCGACATGACCTTCGCCGACGTGGACGTGACGAACACCGCCGCCGAGCGGGGCAAGTTCGATCTGGTCAAGGTGAGCTACGCGGCGCTGCCGTGGCTGCTCGACTCGTACGACCTGCTGCCCTGCGGCGGCGCCCTGGGACGGGGCTGCGGACCGTTGGTGCTGACCCGCGGCGACCGTACGGACCTGAGCGGCGCGACCGTCGCGGTGCCGGGTGAGCGGACCACGGCGTACCTGCTCTTCCGGCTGTGGGCGGCCGGGACGCCGGTGAACATCAAGGTGGTGCCGTTCCACCAGATCATGCCGGGCGTGGCCGACGGCACGTACGACGCCGGTCTGGTGATCCACGAGGCCCGGTTCACCTACCCGCGGCACGGCCTCACCGCACTGGCCGACCTGGGCGAGTGGTGGGAGGGCGACACCGGCCTGCCCATCCCGCTGGGCGCGATCCTGGCCAAGAAGGGCGCGGTCGACCCGGCGGCGGCCACCGACTGGATCCGCCGCTCGGTCAGCATGGCCTGGGCCAACCCGGACGCGAGCCGCGAGTTCGTGCTGGCTCACGCGCAGGAGATGGAACTGGACGTGGTCCAGCAGCACATCGACCTGTACGTCAACGAGTTCACTCTGGACCTGGGGCACGACGGACTGGCCGCCGCCGACGCCCTGCTCGGACGGTCGGCGGCGGCCGGGATCACTCCGCAGACCAAGCCTCTGCTCGGTTAGACACCGCTGCTGCCGGGTCAGCCCTCGAGCTCACCCGCGACCGCGTGCACCAGCTTCGCGACCTGCTGTGTCGTCTTGCGGTCGGGATAGCGCCCGCGGCGCAGATCGGGCTGCACCTTAGCCTCGAGCACCTTGATCATGTCTTCGATCAGGCCGTGCAGCTCGTCGGCGGGCCGACGGCGCAGTTCGGCCACCGACGGCGGCGCGTCGAGCACCTTCACTCCCAGGGCCTGCGCACCCTTCCGGCTGTCGATCACGCCGAACTCGATCCGCTGACCCGCTTTCACATCGGCCACGCCGGCCGGCAACGCGCCCTTCGGCAGGAACACGTCCCCGCCCTCGTCGCTGGTGACGAACCCGAATCCCTTCGTCGCGTCGTACCACTTCACTCGACCCGTGGGCACCGCTGACCTCAACTCAATTAGCTGGAACTTACGCTCTCCAGGTTATCCAGCCGCCGCGTCCGGCCCAACCGTAATCTCGCCCAGCAGTGCGGGCAGCCCGGTCAGATCCCCGAGGACGTACGACGCCCCGGCGGTCCGCAGCTCGCCGGCGTCGCACGGACCGGTGGTGACGCCGATGCCGGGGATGCCGGCCGTCCGCGCCGCGACCATGTCGCCGAGGTGGTCGCCGACGAACCAGCCCGCCCGGAACAGCTTCAACGCCGCGGCCTTGCCCTCGGCGAACACGTCCCCGGCGATCTCGTCGACGACCATCCCGAGGTGTTCGAGGTGCAGCTCGGCCAGCCCGCCGAGTTTGGAGGTGACGACCACCACCTGCAGCCCGAGCGCGCGGACCGCGGCCAGCGCCTCCCGGGCGCCGGGCATCGGCACGGTGGGGGCGATGGCGTAGTCCGGGTACAGGCCCCGGTAGGTGGTGACCGCGTCCTCCACGGCCACCTCGGGGAACCACTCGCGCATCTCGGTGCGCAGCGGCGGTCCGAGCCGGGCCACCACCAGTTCGGTGTCGATCGGCACGCCGGTCCGGGCGCTCAGCTCCCGGTAGGCCGCGGCGATGCCCGGCCGGGAGTCGATCAGGGTCATGTCCAGGTCGAACCCGACCGCCCGCCTCACGGAGTGAGCGTCGGGGTGTACGTCAATCGGTCGACCGGCAGCGGGAAGGTCTGGTCGTCACCGAACGGCGACGGGGCCGCGGCCCGGTCGGCGAGCAGCTCGGACACGTCCAGGCGGCCGTCCTCCCGGCGCGGTCCCGGTTCGGCGCCGTGGGCCTCGGTCTTGTCGTCGACGGGCACCGCCGTGCCCGGCATGTTGACGTTCTCCGCCACCGCTGTCCCCCTACTTCCCGCGGTCCGGCCGCTCCCGGACCCGTCACCATCGTCCCATGGCGGCTAGCGTTGAACACGATGGCCACCACATTCGCCGACCGCCTGCGGTCGCTCCCCGACGAGGCGCTGGGCGCGCTGATCCAGCTGCGCCCCGATCTCGTCGTGCCCGTGCCGTCGGACCTCTCCGCGCTGGCCGTCCGGGCCCAGTCCCGCGGGTCGGTGGCCCGCTGCCTGGACGCGCTGGACGAGTTCACGCTGCAGATCCTGGACGCGGCCCGGTTGAGCCGCTCGGCCGAGGACGCGACCACCTCGGTGGAGGCGATCCTGGCGCTGGCCGGGCCGGGCGCGGCCGCCGACGAGGTCCGGACGGCGATTCACCGTCTGCAGGTCCGCTTCCTGCTGTACGGGCCGGAGGACGCGCTGACCGTGACCGGGGCGGTGGACGAGGTCACCTCGCCGTACCCGGTGGGGCTGGGCCGGCCCGCCGACTACCTCGACCCGGAGGCGGCGGCGCTGTGCGCGGACCGGGCCCAGCTGCGCCGGACCGTGCTGGCCGCGCCGCCGGCGGCCCGGGCGGTGCTCGACCGGCTGGCCGCCGGGCCGCCGATCGGGGCGTTGAACAACGCGTCCATGGCCGAGCCGGTCCGCTGGCTGGTCGAACGTCACGTGCTGGTGCCGGTGTCGGACGCCGGGCGGGCACCGCGCGCGGACGGTGAGCTGGTCGAGCTACCGCGCGAGGTCGGGCTGCTGCTGCGCCGGGACACCGGGCCGCTCGGTCCGCTGCGACCGTTCCCGCCGGCGCCGGTCGAACCGGTCCGCGACGTCAAGGCGGTCGACTCGGCCGGGGCGGGTCAGGTGCTGGAGGCCGTACGGAACACCGAGACGCTGCTCGACGCGGTCGCCGCCGAGCCACCGGCCGTGCTGCGCACCGGCGGCCTGGGCGTCCGCGACCTCAAGCGGCTGGCCCGGGCGGCCGCCGTCGACGAGGCCTCGGGGGCGGTGCTCGTGGAGGTGGCGTACGCGGCCGGACTGCTCGGCGAGGTGGACGCCGCCGGAGGGTCGCGTGCCATCACGGTCAGCCGGGCGGCCGCCCCGGTCGACGAGATCTTCCTGCCCACCGGGGCGTACGACCTGTGGCGGGCGCTGACCATCGCCCAGCGCTGGGCCGCCCTGGCCCGGGCCTGGCAGACGATGACCCGGCAGCCGGGACTGGTCGGCGCCCGGGACGACCGGGACCGGGGGATCAACGCCCTCGCGCCGGAGGCGGAGCGGGCCGGCGCGCCCCAGGCCCGCCGCGAGACGCTGATCGCGCTGGCCGGCCTGGCACCCGGCACGGCTCCGGCCACCGACGCCGTGCTCGGACTGCTGGCCTGGCAGAACCCGCGGCGGGCGCGCGGCCGGGAGGCGGCCCACCGCGACGTGCTGACCAGCTCCGCGGTGCTGGGCGTGACCGCGCTCGGGGCGATCACGTCGTACAGCCGGCTCCTGATCGACGACCCGGACACCGACGACACCGACCCCCTGGGCGTACGTCCGGCCATCGCCCCGGCCCAGCCCGCCGACGCCGTCCGCGCCCTGGACGCGCTGCTCCCGGCGCCGGTCGACCACGTGCTGGTGCAGGCCGACCTGTCGGTGGTGGTGCCCGGGCCGGCCGAGCCGGACCTGGCGGCCGAGCTGGAGGCGGTGACCGAGCAGGAGTCGGCCAGCATGCGCCGGGTGACCGCGGGCAGCGTCCGGCGGGCGCTCGACGTCGGGTACAGCGCCGGCGACCTGCACGCGTTGTTCCGGCGTCGGTCGCGGACCCCGGTGCCGCAGTCGCTGACCTATCTGATCGACGACGCCGCCCGCAAGCACGGCGGGCTCCGGGCCGGGTCGGCCGGCGGCTACCTGCGCAGCGACGACGAGGCGCTGATCGCCGAGGTGCTGGCGGACCGGCGGCTGGTCCCGCTGAGCCTGCGCCGGTTGGCGCCGACCGTGCTGGTCAGCCCGTACCCGGTGGCGCGGCTGCTGGGTGCCCTGCGGGACGCCGGGTTCGCGCCGGTGGCCGAGGACGCGGGCGGCCTGGCCGTGCTGTCCCGCCCCAAGGCCCGGCGCGCGCCGACGCGTACGGCCGTGATGTCCCGGATGTCCGAAGCGGGACCACCGTCGCTGGCCGGACCACGGCTGGCCGGGGTGATCGAGCAGATCCGGCACGGCGACCGGCTGAACCGGGCGGCCCGGCGGGCCCCGGTGAGCGTGCGCGCGGCCAACGGCGCGGCCACGCCCGGCCTGACCGCGGTGCAGCAGCACACCCAGGCGATGGCGGTGCTGCAGCAGGCCGTCCGGGAGAAGGCGCAGGTGTGGGTCGGATACGTCGACTCGCACGGGGCCACGCTGTCGCGGCTGGTCCGGCCGGTGTCGCTGAGCGCCGGCTACCTGCGGGCCGAGGACGAACGGACCGAGACGTTGCACACGTTCGCCCTGCACCGGATCACCGCGGCGGTGGTGGAGGACGAGGTGTGAGGGGCAGTCGCGCGCCCCCGTTCCCCGCTCGCGCGCGACTGACTCCCGCCGCTGTCATAACGCCTGGCGGGGCGGCCCCGGTTGCACGACCCGGCGAACTTTCCCGGCGGCGTGTCAAACTGGAGGGTCTTTCCCGTACGTCGAAGGGTTTCCGGTGAGTGACGGGCCGTTGATCGTCCAGTCCGACAAGACGCTGCTGCTGGAGGTGGACCACCCCGACGCCCGGGCGTGCCGGATGGCGATCGCGCCGTTCGCCGAGCTCGAGCGCTCGCCCGAGCACGTCCACACGTACCGGCTGACCCCGCTCGGGCTGTGGAACGCCCGGGCCGCCGGGCACGACGCCGAGGGCGTGGTCGACGCGCTGATCAAGTTCAGCCGCTACCCGGTGCCGCACGCGCTGCTGGTCGACGTGACCGACACGATGGACCGGTACGGCCGGTTGCAGTTGCTCAACGACCCGGTGCACGGGCTGGTGCTGCGCGGGCTGGACCGGATCGTGCTGGTCGAGGTGGCCAAGAGTAAGAAGCTGGCCGGCATGCTCGGCAACCGGATCGACGACGAGACCATCGCGGTGCACGGCTCCGAGCGGGGGCGGCTCAAGCAGGCGCTGCTGAAGCTGGGCTGGCCGGCCGAGGACCGGGCCGGGTACGTCGACGGCGAGTCGCACGAGATCGCGCTGGCCGAGAACGGCTGGACGCTCCGGTCGTACCAGCAGGAGGCGGTCGACGGCTTCTGGGCCGGCGGCTCGGGCGTCGTGGTGCTGCCCTGCGGGGCGGGCAAGACGCTGGTCGGCGCGGCCGCGATGGCCACCGCCAAGGCGACCACGCTGATCCTGGTGACCAACACCGTGGCCGGCCGGCAGTGGAAACGCGAGCTGGTCGCCCGGACGTCGCTGACCGAGGACGAGATCGGCGAGTACTCGGGCGAGCGCAAGGAGATCCGGCCGGTCACCATCGCCACGTACCAGGTGCTGACCTCGCGGCGGAACGGCGCGTTCACCCACCTCGACCTGTTCGGCGCCCGCGACTGGGGCCTGGTCATCTACGACGAGGTGCACCTGCTGCCGGCGCCGATCTTCCGGTTCACCGCCGACCTGCAGGCCCGCCGCCGGCTCGGCCTGACCGCCACGCTGGTCCGCGAGGACGGCCGCGAGGGCGACGTGTTCTCGCTGATCGGGCCCAAGCGGTACGACGCGCCGTGGAAGGACATCGAGGCTCAGGGCTGGATCGCGCCGGCCGAGTGCACCGAGGTCCGGGTCACACTGACCGACGCCGAGCGGATGTCGTACGCGGTGACCGAGGCCGAGGAGCGCTACCGGGTGGCGTCCACCGCCCGGACCAAGATGCCCGTGGTCCGCGCGCTGCTGGACCGGCACCCGAACGAGCAGACGCTGGTCATCGGCGGCTACATCGACCAGCTGCACGAACTCGGCGACTATCTGGGCGTACCGATCATCCAGGGTTCGACCACCAACAAGGAGCGCGAGCGGCTGTTCGAGGCGTTCCGGCAGGGCGAGGTCAAGACCATCGTGATCTCCAAGGTCGGGAACTTCTCCATCGACCTGCCCGAGGCGGCGGTGGCGATCCAGGTGTCCGGCACGTTCGGGTCGCGCCAGGAGGAGGCTCAGCGGCTGGGCCGGATTCTGCGACCGAAGAACGACGGGCGGCAGGCGCACTTCTACACGGTGGTGTCGCGGGACACGATCGACACCGAGTACGCCGCGCACCGGCAGCGGTTCCTGGCCGAGCAGGGGTACGCGTACACCATCGTCGACGCCGACGACGTGCTCCGGCCCCTTCCGTAGCTACCGCGCGATCTCGCAGGCGATGCCGTCGTTGTCACGATCCAGCTTCTTGTTGACGGCGTAGGTGGCGGCGTCGACCGCCGGCGGCCTGATCCTGACCCAGGACGGGAGCGGGCTCGGGTTCGCGTTCTTGGCCACCCCGTTCGGGTAGACCGTGTGCATGGCGTTGCAGTCGGCAAACTGCCGCGCCGACGCCTGCGCCGCGCCGTTCGCCAGCACGGTCGCACCGAGAACGGCGGCCAGGACCAGGGCGGCACTTCGTCGAGACGTCATGCCCGGGGGATCGGCACCTCCGGGCCCGGGTTGAGAAGATCTGCGAGGAGATCTCCGTACGTCTCGACCCGCTCCAGCACCTCCGCCGCCGGGAACTGCCGCGCCTCGGTCTCGCCCATCGCCACCGCCTCGACCTCGTCCCAGGTCAACGGCGTGGATGCGGTCGGCGTGGACTGGGCCCGCAGCGAATACGGGGCAACGGTGGTCTTGGCGGCGGCGTTCTGGCTCCAGTCGATGAACACCTTGCCCGGCCGGATGCTCTTGGCCATCTTTGCCGTGATCGACTTCGGCACCTGCGCCGACAGCTCCTCGGCCACCTTTTTCGCGTACGCCGAGACCGTCTCAGCGTCCTGGGTGCCGGCGATCGGGCAGCACAGCTGCATGCCCTTCTTGCCCGACGTCTTGGGGTACGCCGTGATTCCGTCCGCGGCCAGCCGGTCCCGCATCAGCACAGCCACGCCGCAGCACTCCTTGAGCCCGGCCGGCGCGCCCGGGTCCAGGTCGACCACCATCAGGTCGGGATCCCGCCCGATCCGCCACTGCGGCGTGTGCAGCTCGAGCGAGGCCAGGTTGGCCACCCAGACCAGCGTGGCCAGCTCGTCCACGACCACGAAGTCGATGGTCTCCCGGCTCTTGGTCGAGCCCGGCACCGGCAGCGTCTCCAGCCGGACCCAGCTCGGCGTGCCGGCGGGCGCGTTCTTCTCGAAGAAGTGGGCGCCCCCGACCCCGTTGGGGTACCGGATGCGGGTCAGCGCACGGTCGGCCAGGTGCGGCAGCAGCACCGGGGCCAGGCGGGTGTAGTAGTCGATCACCTCGCCCTTGGTGAACCCGGCGTCCGGGTACAGCACCTTGTCGAAGTTGGACAGTTCCAGGTCGTGGCCGTCGATCGTCACGGCGAACCGTTCAGGCACCGTCCTCCTCCTCCACACACTCCGCCGGCGTCTTGTCCGGGCGCAGCCGCAGGAACCGCGGGAACCGCAGCCGTCCGTCCGGCGTCCGGTTGCCGTACCGCACCTCGACCACCAGGTCCGGGCTTACCCAGTGCGCGCCCCGGGCATCCTCCCGCGGCACCGCCCCGTCGGCGAACGGCGAGGTCCGGGTGTCCAGCGGGGCCAGGACCCGCAGCAGCTCGGTCTCGGCCGCCGCCCCGATGCCGCCGCCGACCCGCCCCCGGAACTGCAGCCTGCCGTCCGGGCCGGGCACGCCGACCAGCAGGCCGCCGAGCCGGCGGGCCCCCGACCGCCAGCCGCCGATGACGTAGTCGCCGGTCTGGTCGAACTTCACCTTGATCCAGTCGGGCGAGCGCAGCCCCGGCACGTACGGCGTGTCCAGCCTCTTGGCGACCACGCCCTCCAGCCGGTTCTCGCTGGCCGCGGCCCGCATCGCCGGCCCGTCGGGGGAAGCCGGCGGGACCAGCCAGTGCGGTCCCTCCAGGCCGAGCTGCTCCAGCGTCTCCCGCCGTACGCGGTAGGGCAGTTCGGTCAGCGACAAGCCGTCGTACTTCAGCACGTCGAAGATCATGTACGTCACGGGCAGAGTGGCCGCCAGGTCGGCCGCCCGACGCGGGTCCCGGACGTGCATGCGTTCGGCCAGCGACGTGAACGACGGCCGGTTGTGGTCGTCGAGCACCACCATCTCGCCGTCCAGCAGCGATCCGGCCGGCAGGGTCAGGGCGGCGATCTCCGGGTACGCGATCGTCACCACGGCGCCCGACCGGGCGTACAACGCGGGTGAACCGCCCCCGAAATCGGCGAGAACGCGTACCCCGTCCCATTTGAATTCATAGGACCAGCCCGGACCCGTCGGCAACGAGCCCGCGGTCGCGAGCATCGGAGAAAGGGGTGCGCCGGGCATTGGATCACCATAGGCACGCGCGTACACCTTACGCAGGCGTCCCAGTGATGCCATTCTTGATCGAGGTGCAGCTCACGCTGGGTCCTCTTATTGTCAAACGGAGGCGATGATGCGGGCGATCTGGAAGGGCGCGGTCTCGTTCGGGCTGGTGTCCATCGCCGTGAAGCTCTACTCGGCGACCGAGGAGAAGGACATCCGGTTCCATCAGGTGCACCGCACCGACGGCGGCCGGATCAAGTACCAGCGGACCTGCTCGGTCGACGGCGAGGTGGTCAGCTTCGACGACATCGCCAAGGGGTACGACGTCGGCGGCGGCGAGATGGTGATCCTCACCGATGACGACTTCGCCGAGCTGCCGCTGACCACGTCCCGGGCGATCGACGTGCTGCAGTTCGTGCCGGCCGACGACATCGACCCGATCATGTTCGCCAAGGCGTACTACCTCGAGCCCGAGGGCCAGGCGGCCAAGCCGTACGTCCTGTTGCGTGACGCCCTGCAGGACGCCGACCGGGTGGCCATCGTCAAGATCGCGCTGCGGCAGCGGGAGCAGCTGGCCACGCTGCGGGTGCGCGACGACGTGCTGGTGCTCAACACCATGCTGTGGCCGGACGAGGTGCGGTCGGTCGACTTCGGGTTCCTGGACGAGGAGATCGAGACCCGGCCGGCCGAGCTGGCCATGGCGAGCTCGCTGATCGACTCGATGGCCGGCAGTTTCAAGCCGGACGAGTTCACCGACAACTACCGCGCGGCGTTGCAGGAGGTCATCGACGCCAAGGTCGAGGGCCGCGAGGTGGTGGCGCCGGACGAGGCCGAGGAGGCCCCGGCGGCGGCGGTCGACCTGATGGCGGCGTTGAAGGCGTCGGTCGAGCGGGCCAAGAAGGCCCGCGGCGAGGCACCGGAGCAGCGGGCGAAGGACATCGAGGCCAAGCCCGCCGCCGCCAAGAAGTCCGCTCCCGCGAAGCGGACCGCCGCGTCGGCCGAGCCGACTCCGATCAAGAAGGCCGCGGCTGCGAAGAAGGCCCCTTCCTCCTCCGCCGCGGCGACGAAGGCCACCCCGGCCAAGAAGGCGGCGAAGAAGTCGGCCTGACTACTGTTGGCCCGTGGCGATGACGTGGGCTGAGTCTTACCTGGGCCGGGTGCGGGGCAGCGTCGGGGACACCGACACGCTGCTGTTCGTGGGTGCGCGCGGGGTGATCCTCGACGAGCAGAACCGCCTGTTGCTCATCCAGCGGTCCGACAACCACCGGTGGGCCATCCCGGCCGGTGCGATGGAGCTGGGCGAGAGCATCGAGGAGTGCGCGATCCGGGAGACGTGGGAGGAGACCGGGCTGCGGGCGACCTCGCTGACCCCGTTCGCGTTCTACACGAACTACACGTACACCAATGACTACGGTCACACCTACCAGCAGGTCCTGATGTCGTTTCGGATCCACACCTGGGAGGGTTCGCTGGTCCGGCAGACCGACGAGTCGATCGACGCCGGTTTCTTCCCGCTGGATGCGCTGCCCGGGCCGACATCACTCGTCCTCGACGAGACGCTGCGGGACCTGGCCGAGTTCGAGCAGACCGGCCGCCTCGTCCTCAAATAAACGGTCGCGTACGCCCGAATGACTGCGGCACCATCGGCCCATGGCTGACCGACCCCGGCGGCGGCTGGGGCTCGACCTCACGCCGTTGCGAACCTCCCGCGACTTCCGGCTCGTCTTCATCGGCGGCGCGGTGTCGGGGTTCGGCTCGTTCATCACCTACGTCACCATCCCCTTCCAGGTCGCGGCGCTGACCCACGACCCGTTCGCGGTCGGCCTGCTCGGCGTGTGCGAGCTGGTGCCGCTGCTGGTCATGTCGTTCGTCGGCGGCGCTCTGGCCGACTACGTGGACCGGCGGCTGCTGGTCCGCGGCGCCGAGCTGGCCCTGGCCGCGCTGTGCGGGGTGCTGCTGGTCAACGCTCTGGGCGACCGGCCCCACCTGTGGCTGCTGTACCTGGTGGCGGCGGTGACGGCGGCGATCGACGGGGTGCAGCGACCGGCCCTGGAGGCGATGGTCCCGCGACTGGTGGAGCCGGAGGAGCTCCCCGCGGTGAGCGCGCTGCAGTCGCTGGGTTACCAGGTGGCCCAGCTGGGCGGGCCTGCGCTGGCCGGCATCCTGATCGCCTCGGTGTCGCTGACCTGGGTGTACACGTTCGACCTGCTCACCTTCGTGGTCTCGCTGACCTGTCTGACGCTGGTCCGGGCGGTGCCGCCCCCGCCCGACGCCGACCGCCCGTCGCTGCGTTCCGTGGTGACCGGCCTGCGGTACGCGCGCAGTCGCCCCGAGCTGCTGGGCACGTACCTGGTCGACATCAACGCGATGTTCTTCGGCATGCCGCAGGCGCTGTACCCGTTCCTGGCGCTGAGTCTCGGCGGCCCGAAGGTCCTCGGCCTGCTGTACGCCGCCCCCGCCGCCGGGGCGATGGTGGCCACGATCGGATCCGGATGGACCGGCCGCGTCCACCGGCATGGCCTGCTGGTGTTGATCGCCGCCGTGTTGTGGGGCGTCGGCATCGTCGCCGCCGGCCTGTCCCACATGCTCTGGCTCACCCTGTTCAGCCTGGCCTTCGCCGGCGCGGCCGACATGGTCTCCGGCATCTTCCGGTCGATCATCTGGAGCCAGACCATCCCTGATCACCTACGCGGACGACTGGCCGGCATCGAGATGCTGTCTTACACCACCGGTCCCCTGCTGGGACAGCTCCGATCCGGCCTGATGGCCCGCACCCGCCTGGGAATCGGCGGCTCCATCTGGGTCGGCGGCGTGTTGTGCATAGCCGGCACCCTTGCCCTGGCCGCCACCCTCCCCCGCTTCCTCGCCTATAACGGCCGCGACGGCATAGCCCGCAAACAGGCGGAAGACCAAGCCTGGGCAGCCTCCGCCGCCGCCCGCGCCACCGCATAAGCCCGGCCCCGCCGCGTCAGCCCGGCCGCCGCGTCAGCCCGGCCGCCGCGTCAGCCCGGCCCCAGCGTCAGCCCGGACCCAGCGTCAGCCCGGCCGCCGTCGCCTCGCCCGTCGCGTCAGCCCGAATCGCCGAGCGCCTCGGCGTGGGCGTCGATCTGCGCCTGATCGGCCCCGGCCTCGATGAGCAGGTCGACGGCGACGATCGCGAACCAGTTGTCGCCGATGGCGTGCGCCGCGGCCGCCTCGGCCAGCAGGTCGGGATCGGTCGACACCGCTGCCAGCTCCTTCAGCGCGCACTCCCGCGTCAGCCCCTCCCGCAGGCCGCCGGCGTGCTCGGCGGCGATGCGATGAAGCTCCGCGGCAACCACACGCGCCGGAATCAGGTCAGTCTCGATCACTTCTCAATCGTACATGTGTTCGAACGATCAGGGGCGGCTGGTTCCCGGACCGGCAACGACGTACGGTTCCTCGATGAGGTGGGTGATCAGCGGTTCGTCGGGTCGCAGCCAGGACACCCACTCGGGCTCGTCGGGCTGAGCCACCCACTTGCGGCAGATCTTGTCGATGCCGATCGCGTAGACGGTCAGCGTCCCGTCCGGCGCGAGATGCAGGCGCAAGAAGCTCTTTGCGTCCTCGATCCCCTGGCCGGCGAACAGCTCGTTGGTATTGACGTCCCAGACGCTGGCCACGAGCAGGTAGAGCGACAGCAGCTGAGTGGCCACGAACCCGATGATCGGCCCGTAGACGACAGCCGCGACCACGAGCGGACCCGGCCACTCCCAGTTGTGCGGCGGTAGATGCAGCCAGATCCAGGTGCCGCCGGCGGCCAGCGCCAGCTGGGCCGCGCCGTGCGCGATGCCGAGCAACCAGTGTCGCGTGTGCTTGGGCGCGGTCGCGTCGGGCGGCTGCGCGAACAGGATCGTGCCGATCGTGATCAGCGCCGCCATGATCAGCAGCGGGACGCTGAACAACCGCTGCAGCAGGCCACCAGAACTGACCGCGCCCGCCATGGCCAGCATGGTCAGCGTCTGGATGATGCCGAGCATGGTGGCGAACCCCGGGTTGCGCACCGGCACCCGCCGGAAGACGTCCCACCCCATCCGCTGCGAGGTCGCCTTGCTGGGGAAACGCGAGACCAGCCCGTACTTCCGGCTCGGGCTGGCGCTGCGGGTCAGCGTCTCGGCCGGCGGCACGGTGAGTTCCTCCGGCAGTTTGTGGGTGGGGAACAAATATGCCCCGCCACCGCCGCAGGTGATCAGCTCGCGGTCCTCGCCGGTGTAGCGCGCGTAGTGGTGCAGGTCGCCGGACAGCAGCAGCCGCACGTGCGCGCCGGTCGGCGCCAGGATGGTCCGGAGGAAGTAGTCGACCGAGTCGTACGCCTCCGGCTTGTCCGCCGCCTTGACCCAGGTCGGCGACGGAGTCATCAGGATCACCCGGTTCTGCGCGGTCAGACCGGCCGCGGCCTTCTCGAAGTACAGCAACTGCGGGTCGTCGATGTACGCCCCGAACTGCTCGTCGATCGCGAACAGCCACCAGTCGTTGACCAGCTCCACCGCGAAGTACGACCGGAGCTGCTTGGTCTTCCAGGACGCCAGGTGCCCGTCCTTGCGGCGGGCGAACAGCCGCAGGAACGCAGTCAGGCCGTCGTACCAGTCGTGGTTTCCGGGCAGCGCGAACAACGTCGGCGGCGCGACCCCCGGCGGCAGCGCGGGTAGGGCGGCGCGGTACGGCCCCTTGGTGCGGTTCTCGTACCCGTCGCTGCGGGCCAGCGGATAGACCTGGTCGCCGCCCATCAACAGCACCGACCCGCGCGGCAGATCGTGACCGCCGACCGTCAGCCTCTCCTGAGCCAGCAGGTACGCGATCGAGTAGGTGGCGTGGAAGCCGTCGCCCAGGTCGGCGACGTAGTCCATCCACAGCTCGTCGCCGCCGTCCGCCGGCTCCCGGAAGTCGTCGTCGCTGAGGCCGCTCTGCAGCTCGCGCTTGTCCAGATACGCCCCGAAGAGAAGGGCCAGGAGTGTACGCAACCCGGTGTTGAGCAGCAGCAACGGCGCCAGCCAGGGCACCGGCCGTTGCGGCGCGAAACCCAGCTGCTGCGGGTCCAGGCTGCGCGGCCGCGGCGGCACAGTGGTCAGCGCCTCAGCCGGCGGCGGAGACACCGCCTCGACCGGCGGCGGCGCTTGCGGGGGGAGATCATCGCTCACGGGCATGGATGCTAGTCGTGAGGTACGACACCGACTGTCGGGTTCCGGCACGCCCGGGCCGTAACCCACTCCGAGGGAACTTGAGGGATGTCGTACACTCATGGACTGTTGCCGCCTTAGCTCAGACGGCAGAGCGACGCACTCGTAATGCGTAGGTCGACGGTTCGATTCCGTCAGGCGGCTCCAGATGAGGCCCTGACCAGCAATTTCGCTGGTCAGGGCCTCATATTCATCTATGAAGTTTTGAGTCACCCCCCGAAAACCTCCTTAAATCGACTGTATGGAATCAAATTCGACCGGCCAGCGTGCGCCGGGATGTCGATGACGGTCGCGGTCAAGGTCTCTGGGCGGGCGCAGAGAACTCCGGCTCGTTCTCGGTCGGGTGACGCTTCGGTCAGCGGTGTGAGATGCCTCGGTAGCGTTGGTGTTCAACCCATCGATCTGGCGGAGGTTCTTCGTGGCGCGGCTGGTCCTGACGGCTGATGAGGCGGCGGTGTGCGAGGCCGTGGGGGTCAGGTCTTTCGTGCAGGCTCGTTCAGTGGCGGCTGGTGGCGGCCTGATCGAGGTGAGCTGGGACCGGGTGGCCGGGCGTGGCCGGGCTGTCGTGCGGGGCGAGAAGTCCGGTTGGGTGATGGCCGCGGTCGTGGTCGGTGTTGACGGTGCGATCAAGAGTGTCAGTGGCACTTGTACGTGTTCGTCGGCTCCGGTGTGCGTACATCCGGCTGCCTTGGCGTTGATCGCCTGTACGTCCGAGGGGTCCAGGCCGCAGCCGGCGTCGTCGTGGGAGTTGGCGCTGGCCGCGTTGGTCAGCGCCGATAGCCCCGCTGCGGAGCCCGGCGCTCGGGATCTGGCGTTGCAGTTCGACCTTGAGGACGGTGACGGCCGTGGGGTCGATTGGCGGATCGGGCTCCGGCCGGTTGTGCCGGGCAAGAAGGGCTGGGTCCGTAGCGGCGTCTCGTGGGGCACGCTCGGCTACGGGTACGTCCCCGGCTCACCTCGGGCGCAGCAGTGTGTAGATCTGTTGGAGGAGTTGCTTTCGCTGGCGGATGACGAGGGCGGTGACCCGTACAGTTACCGCCACTACGGGTCGAGCCAGCGGGTTGTCTATCTGGATGAGTTCCGGAGCCGGCGGGTGTGGGATGTCTTGGCTGAGGCGCAGGAGGCGGGGCTTCCGCTGGTGCAGAGCGGTCGGGCCGCGTCACCGGTCCAGTTGTCTGCCCGGCCGGTGCGCTACTCGGTCCTGGCCGATCGGGCTGCGGGGGACTTAAGGCTACGTCCGGTTCTGGCCGACGGTGGGCAGCCGATCGATCCCGAGAGGTCAATGGTGATCGGGAGCCCGGCTCACGGGGTTGCCTGGTGGGGTACTACGGGCCCGGACTCCTCGACCGATCCGGGCACGCTGCGGCTTGCGCCCTTGGCGCGACCGCTGAGCGCCCAGGTCACAGAGGCGTTGGCTGCGCCGGCGATCGTTGTTCCCGCCAGCGACGAGCCGCGGTTTCTGCGGCAGTACTTTCCGGGGCTCGCCCGCCGGGCTGATGTCGTGCCGGTTGACGAGTCGGTGGGCCTGCCCGAACTCGGGACGGCAACGCTGACGCTGTCCGTCCAGCGGCTTCCGGAACACCGCATGTCATTGACCTGGGACTGGATCTCCCTGGTCGGGTCGCAAACTCACGCGGAGCCGTTGCACTCCGACGTCGATCAGAACCCCGACCGGGCCGCGATGCTGAAGCGCGCCACCGCTGTGGTGGCGGATCCGGTGTATGGGCTGACCGAGCCGTTCCCGGGCGGGCGCCGGCTGCGGGATCACGCCGTCGTCGCTGGTGACGCCATGCTGCGGCTCGTCCGTGATGTCCTCCCCCGACTCACTGAGACGGACGGCATCGACGTGGTCGTCAAGCCGGACGATCAGGTGCCGGAGTACGTCGAGGCGCAGGAGGCCCCAATCGTCTCGTTCACGAGCGAGACGGAGGCCAGCCACGGGTCGCAGGACTGGTTCGATCTGTCAGTGCAGGTTGCCGTCGGTGGCGAGGACGTCGGATTCGAGGGTCTTTTCGTCGCCTTGGCGGCCGAGCAGGAGTTCCTGATTCTGCCCAGCGGCCGGTACTTCCGTCTTGAGCAGCCCGAGTTCCGGCAACTGCGTGACCTGATAACGGAGTCCCGGGAATTGCAAGACGCGCCGCCCGGCGTCCTGCGGGTCGGGCGCTTTCAGGCGGGGCTATGGCAGGAACTGGCTGAGCTGGGCGAGGTCACCGGTCAGGCCGCGGCTTGGCAGGAGTCCGTTTGCGCGTTGAGTGACGTGGTAGCCGATGGCCCCGCTGATCCGTCACCGGCAGGGTTGGACGCCACCCTCCGGCCGTATCAGTTGGAGGGTTTCCGCTGGCTCGCCACCCTGCGCCGACATGATCTGGGCGGAGTGCTCGCCGATGACATGGGGCTGGGTAAGACGCTGCAGGCGCTGGCCCTGATCTGCCACGTCGTCGAACAGGCGCCCACCGGAGCCCCGTTCCTGGTCGTTGCCCCGGCCAGCGTCGTGAGCAACTGGGCGCACGAGGCGGCGCGCTTCGCCCCGCATCTGAGCGTCACCCCCATTGTCCAGACCGGTGTTCGCCGGGCCGGGACGCTGGAACAGGCGGTCGCCGGATCGCAGATCGTGATCACGTCTTACACGTTGTTCCGGCTCGAGTACGACGCCTACGCCGCGCTGCCATGGACCGGATTGATCTTGGACGAGGCGCAGTTCGTCAAGAACGCCCAGTCGCAGGCTTACCGGTGCGCGAAACAGCTGCCGGTCGTTTTCAAGCTGGCGATCACCGGTACGCCGATGGAGAACAACCTGGCTGAGCTTTGGGCGCTGCTTTCCATCACCGCGCCCGGTCTGTTGCCCCGACTCGACCGGTTCACCGACTACTACCGCCGGCCGATCGAGAAGGACCACAACCAGGAGCGGCTTGCCCAACTGCGTCGCCGGATACGCCCTCTCATGCTGCGCCGCCGCAAGGCCGAGGTAGTCATTGAGCTGCCGGCCAAACAGGAACAGGTCATCGAGTTGGACCTGAACCCGCGGCATCGCCGGATGTACCAGACCTATCTGCAGCGGGAGCGGCAGAAGGTCCTCGGCCTGCTCGGCGACCTGCAGAAGAACCGTTTCGAGATCTTCCGCTCGCTGACCTTGCTCCGGCAGGCCAGCCTTGACCTGACTCTCATCGACCCGAAACACCACGCCATCGCGTCGACGAAACTCGACGCACTCTGCGACCAGGTCACCGGCCTCGCCGCCGAAGGACACCGGGTTCTCATCTTCAGCCAGTTCACCAGATTCCTGTCCACCGCTCGGCAACGGCTCGAGGACGCCGGCATCGCATGCTGCTACCTCGACGGCAAGACGAGGCGGCGGGCCCAGGTCATCGCCGACTTCAAGAACGGGACGGCGCCGGCCTTCCTGGTCAGCCTCAAGTCAGGCGGCTTCGGGCTGAACCTGACCGAGGCCGACTACTGCATCCTGCTCGACCCGTGGTGGAACCCGGCGACCGAGGCCCAAGCGGTCGACCGCACGCACCGCATCGGCCAGACCCGCAAGGTCATGGTCTACCGCCTCGTCGCCAAGGACACCATCGAGGAGAAGGTCATGGCACTTCAAGCTCGAAAGGCCGAGTTGTTCAGCAGCGTCCTCGACGGCGGAGAGTTCGCCTCCGCCGAACTGACCGCTGCCGACATCCGCAGCCTGCTCGACTGATGAAAGTGTCTGACTGCCCAGCGCCTGTGAAGAGTCAGATCGGCCAGGTCCAGTCGGGCGTGGTTCGGCGGGAAACGGCCGCAGTCCGAGGTGGTGGCGGTAGGCGGCGTGGATCCACGCGGTCTCGGTATCCGGCAGGAACGCCAAGTCGGCGAGTGCCACCTCGCCGGTCTCGTCCGGTGCCTGGCATAGGGCGGTGAGTCCTCGGGCCTGGAGGGAGTAGTCGAATCCGGTGACGGTCACCAGAGCGCCGAGAAGCGTCGCCCTGGCCGGTAGCGGGGTCCGCTCCTCGATGACGGTGAGGAAGGCCGTGTACTGCTCGTCGTCGCCGTACGAGTCGGTGATGATGGTTTCGATCACGGTGTCGAGGTCGGAAGGCTGCGCCATGCGGACGAGCGTAGGCGGCCTGTCCCAGACGCAGCGAGCCGGAAGGACTGGATGGCAGACGACGACCTGACGGTGCTGGTGGACCTGCTGCGCCGGGATCGGCGACGTCACCCCTATCAGGGACGTAGAGAATATTCGCAGACCGCCCGGACGGTAGTCGAGACGTGCGAACGGCTGATCGGCTCCGGCCATGCGACACAAGCAGCTCCGATGTTGCGTAAGGCGGTCGATCGAATGACACGGGCGCTGATATATATGGACGACTCGTCCGGGATCGTCGGTAACGACCTGAGCGAGATGATGGGGCTGTACGCACGGGCGTGCCAGACAGCGCCACCAAAGCCGGGCGCCTTGGCGAAATGGCTGGTCACACTCTTGTTCGACGGTCCGGGCTGGCCGCGGATCATGCTGCGCGAGTTCGCTGGGGCGCTGGGCGAGCGTGGGCTCGCCGAGGTCGCTCGCCTGGTTGAGGATCGCGCGCGGGGCGCCGACCCGCAGTCGTGGACGGCTGCGTTCGCCGTGCGGGATCTCCGGGAGCAGCTGGCGGAGCTCTCCGATGACGTCGACCGGTATGTCACCGTGCTCGTGGAGCATCTTAACAGCGTTGTTCAGTACGAGCGGATTACCCGGGCGCTGCTGGACGCCGGGCGCCGCGCGGAGGCGATCGTCTGGGCCCAGCGAGGCTTGGCCGATAAGCCTGGCTGGCCGCACTCGGAGCGGCTTCGTGACACGCTCGTCGAGCTGCTTCTTGCCGATGGTCGGCCGGACGCCGATGTTCAGGTGCGGCGCACCGAGTTCGAACGGCATCCGTCCGCTGCCACATACCGGTCACTCGCCGCGACCAATATGGCAGTCGGCATCGACAACCCGGAACCGTGGGCGCTCCAGACTCTTCGCGAACGCGTCGCCAGGCAACCCGGTTATGCCAGCGAACTGGTCGCCGTATTGCTGTCGCTCGGGCACCACGAGGAAGCCTGGGAGGTCGGCCGAAGTCATCGTGCACAGCTTGGCGACCAGCGATGGCTCGAGCTTCTCGAACACCACCGTGTCAGGAACCCGGCTGAGGTCATTGCGCCGTACCAGGACATGATCGAACGACACATCCTGGACTCCAGCGATAAGCAGCGCTACCGCCGGGCGGTAGCGCTGGTAGGCACCCTGAGTGACGCGTATACGTCGGTCGGCGACCCGATCGCCTTCCCGGCGTACCTGACTGACCTCCGGGTCCGGCATGCCCGCCGACCGACCTTCATCAAGACACTCGACGCCGCTGATCTGTGCAGAATCCCGTAGTACGAGACCGCCCTGCCGAAATCAGGCTCCTACCGACCGTAATCGCAGTCGTCGACCGGCCAGGTAGTAATTCGCTCCTCTTGAGAGCCTGGTCTTGGTAATGAGGCGTCGCCACCGGCACGATGGTATGCGTGTCTACGGCTGTCTCGTCTCGCCCGTCCCCGCATGTCCTTGAAGCGGTGCTCGAACGGCTGACGTACGTCAACGAGGAGACTGGGTACACCATCGCCCGGGTCGCGACGGGCCGTGGTTCGGATCTGCTGACCGTGGTCGGCGCTTTGCTGGGGGCGCAGCCCGGGGAGAGTTTGCGGTTGCAGGGTTGGTGGTCGTCACATCCGCAGTACGGCCGCCAGTTCGACGTCGTCTCCTACACCACCGTGCTCCCCGCAACGATCCAGGGCATTCGCCGCTATCTCGGTTCCGGGCTGATCAAGGGCATCGGGCCGGTGTTCGCGGAGCGGATCGTCGAGCATTTCGGCCTCGACACCCTGCAGATCATCGAGGACGAGCCGGACCGGCTGGTAGAAGTGCCGGGGCTGGGCCCAAAACGTACGGCGAAGATCATCGCCGCGTGGGCGGAACAGAAAGCCATCAAAGAAGTGATGATCTTCCTGCAAGGCGTGGGCGTGTCCACCTCGATCGCGGTGCGGATCTACAAGAAGTACGGCGACGCGTCGATCAGTGTGGTGAAGAACGAGCCGTACCGACTGGCCGCCGATGTGTGGGGCATCGGGTTCAAAACCGCTGACACGATCGCCCAAGCCGTAGGGATCCCGCACGACAGCCCGCAACGAGTCATGGCAGGGCTGCAGTACACGTTGTCGCAGGCCACCGACAACGGCCACTGCTACCTCCCCACCCCCCAACTGGTCGCGGACGCCGTGAAGATCCTCGACGTACCCGCCGACCTGGCGATCCGCTGCCTCGATGATCTGGTCGTTGAGGAAGGCGTTGTCCGCGAAAGCCAGCCCAGCCCTGATGGGCCGGTTCCGGCGATCTACCTGGTGCCGTTCCATCGCGCCGAACAGTCCCTGGCCGGTTCGGTGCTGCGGCTGCTTGGCGACCGCGCGGACCGGATGGCCCAGTTCACCGGCGTCGACTGGGACAAAGCACTGACGTGGCTGAAGAAGCGCACCGGTACCGACCTCGCCCCGGAACAAGAGCAGGCCGTCCGGCTGGCACTCACGTCGAAGGTCGCTGTGCTTACCGGCGGCCCTGGCTGCGGGAAGAGCTTCACTGTCCGTTCGATCGTCGAACTCGCTGCCGCGAAGAAGGCGAAGATCCTGCTCGTCGCCCCGACCGGCAGGGCCGCGAAACGCCTGGCCGAGCTGACCGGACAACCCGCCGCGACGGTGCACCGGCTACTGAAACTGCAACCCGGCGGCGAACCCACCTACGACCGCGACACACCCTTGGACGTGGATCTGCTCGTGGTGGACGAGGCATCGATGCTCGATCTGATCCTGGCCAACAAACTCATCAAAGCCGTCCCGCCCGGGGCGCATCTGCTGCTGGTCGGTGACGTCGACCAGCTTCCGTCCGTCGGCGCGGGTGAGGTGCTGCGGGATCTGCTCGGCGCCGACACGGTTCCCCGGGTCCGCCTGACCCAGGTGTTCCGGCAGGCTGCCGACTCCGGTGTGGTCAGCAACGCCCACCGGATCAACGCCGGCCGACCACCGATCCTGCAGGGCATGAGCGACTTCTTCTTCTTCGGTTGCGACGACACCGAAGCAACGGCCGCTCTCACCGTCGACGTGGTGTGCACCCGAATCGCAAAACGGTTCGGGCTGGACCCGCGACGTGACGTGCAGGTCCTTGCCCCCATGCACCGTGGCCCGGCGGGGGCCGGTGCGTTGAACACGCTGCTACAGCAGCAGCTCACCCCGGCCCGGGAAGGTCTGCCGGAACGGCGGGTCGGCGGGCGGGTGTTCCGGATCGGCGACAAGGTCACCCAGATCCGCAACAATTACGACAAGGGCGTGGCCGGGGTTTTCAACGGCACCGTCGGGGTCGTCACCGCCCTGTCTACCGACGATCAAAGTCTGACCGTGCGCACCGACGAAGACGAACTGGTCGACTACGACTTTGACGAACTCGACGAACTGGCCCACGCGTACGCGATGACGATCCACCGCTCGCAGGGATCGGAGTACCCGGCGGTGGTCATCCCGATCACGACCAGCGCATGGATGATGTTGCAACGCAACCTGCTCTACACCGCCATCACCAGGGCGAAGAAGCTCGTCGTGCTCGTCGGCTCCCGCCGGGCTCTGGCCGCCGCCGTCCGCACCGTCGGCGCCGGCCGCCGCCACACCGCCCTCACCCACCGCCTCAAGCCATAACCGGCCACTCAATGAGAGGCTCTGGCCCTCCACGCGAGTGCGAAACCGGTTCCCCCCGATCAACGGGCGGTCCCCCATGGAGCATTTCTGGAGCGACGACGTGCCGCCGACAGGACAGCGGTGTTGGTCACCGAACATGCATATGGCCCCCGTTTACCCCTCGAAAACCCATACCAAGTGTCGACCGTCAGTGACAAGCGTTGACCAGTCACCGGCCGGATCTGAGCAGGTCAACGACCAGATTCGAGGATCAATGACAAGCTCTGGACCGTGACGGTCGGTAAGCGTAGGTCGACGGTTCGATTCCGTCAGGCGGCTCCATCACGAAGCCCAGGTCACCGGCCTGGGCTTCGTTGTCTTCCAGGATCAATCGCACCACCGGCAACTCGACGTCGCGACTCCGGACGTTGCGAACCCGTGGCGTGGAGCGTCACGCAACGAGAACCACCGAGGGGCCTGCAGACGGGCCGCCGCGGTCAGGACGGTGTGGAGACGGGACCAGTCACCGTGCGGCGCTACTCGGACCCGCTCAACATGCCGTCTGTTCACTCGTTGAGACGGTTGACTACAAACCAGGGCGGACCGAAAGACCGAGATGAATCTGTGATGTCCGGGAAACTCCGCGGTACAGACGGACTGGCTACTTTACTTCCTGTAGTTCCACCTCCGGTTACAGAGCGAAGGTTCACCCGCATCGGTCCGCCGTATTCGTCGTTAGCGGGATGGAACGTCCGTTTCACCACCTCGTCTCCGGCAACTCGAACTGAACAGCCGCGGATCACGTATCTGTGGCATACGCCTTGGCGTCTCTAACCACCGTGGAAGTCCCGCGGGGTCTGACTTGAGGGATTCTGCCCGAAATGGCATCGTGGCCGCGTGCAGTGACGGACACTCAGTCCGTGATCACCCGCGCCTGCGTGTCGTATTCCGGGTGTCCCGGTCGATCCTCGCGCAACGAGGCTGACGCGTCATGCTGAGCAGTCCCGTGCGCCCCCGTGGCCGTCTGCTACATGGCAGAGTGCGACGTGGCTATAGTGTGGCAATGAGATCAGCCGGCGAATCGCCGATGCTGGCGCGGCGTCGCGTGCGTATTGCACTCCGTGAGGCTCGCGACTCGCTATCACTTACCCAGAGTGATGTCGCCGACGCGATGACGTGGTCTCCGTCCAAAGTGATCCGGATCGAGAACGGCGATGTGACCATCTCGCCGAACGATCTTCGCGCAGTGCTGGCATACCTGAAAATCAGTGATCCGGACGTGGTGGAATCGCTGGTCGCCGGCGCGAAGGCGTCACGCGCGCGCAAGCAAGGCTTCTGGTGGCGCGACGAGTCTTATAAGGGCCGTTTGACGCCGGACATGCCACGCCTGTTCGAATTCGAGCGCGAGGCCGTCGCCATCCGGTACTTCTCGAACTACGTGATCCCCGGCCCGTTGCAGACCGAAGCGTTCGCCGAGGCCATGCTGCGCCCGTTCGCCGCCGACGCCGACGGGGGGCGCCACCGCGATCCCGGGGAATCCCT
>CAXSDA010000016.1:19557-29852 GCA_964236515.1 uncultured Actinoplanes sp. | reverse complement strand
CCAGTTGCGGGCGACCGCGCGAAGGCGCCGTCGTGATGACCTTCTCGGACCGGAGGGTCCCGAGATCTCGGTGCTGCTGGACGAGTCGATGGTGTGGCGTCCGTACGGTGGAGTGGACGTGTTGCGCGGGCAGCTGACTGATCTGGAACAGCTCGCCAGCCGGGGCCGCATCAAGCTCCGGATCGTGCCGCTCGTCGCGCTGAACGCCCCGCTCCCGACCTACGGCACCTTTGATCTCATCTATCTCCAGTCCGATGGGGACGATGAGAACGGCGTGGTGTACCGCGAATTCGGCCTGCAGGACGAAATCGTCGAGGACAGAGCGCGCGTGGCGCTCTACCACGCCAAATTCGATGAACTTTGGTCCGCGTCGATCGAGGAAGCGGACACCATATCGCTTCTCCGCCGGCGATTGAGTGAACTGGCTTCGTCGGGATCCGCCGAGCCCTCCTAGCTGTAGGGGGCCCGGCACACCTAGGTCGGCCGCCTCTCCATCATTGACAATTTCTGGAAAGGAAACACCGAGAGTGGAGACAGGGCAGCCGACCACCGCCTGGCGCCGGAGTACCTACTGCGGCAGCGCTGCCTGCGTGGAGATCGCCCAGCAGGACGGTCAGATTCTGGTCCGGGATTCCAAGGACCCGAACAGTGCCGTGCTGGCGTTCACGCAGGACGAATGGTCGGCCTTCATCAGCGGCGTGAACGCCGGTGAATTCCCGGCGTAGTGGCCGTGGCCCTGGCTCCGTTGTCGGATCCTGGCCCCGCCGCTCGGCCGGACCCGCGACGCCCCGCAAGTCGGCGGTCGACCGGTGCTGGAAGTGACGTGACGAGTGAAGATGCCGCCAGCTCTCAACTGGCGGCTCCTCGTACGAAAATTGCGACTTATCCGGCAACGGTGGTAAAGCAGGCGGGTTAAGGCCCTCATTCATCTCCGTTCATCTGGGATCCGACTCATCTCGTTTACGGTGAGTACCTGTGGGATCGCACGGAGGTGTACGACATGATCGAACAATCCGAGTTTGAGTGGCGACGCGCGAAACGGTGCGGCAACACCGCATGCGTCGAGGTCGCGCGCGTGGAATCCGGATATCTGGTTCGAGGGACCGGCGACCCGGCGAAGGCACTCTTCTTCACGGACGCTGAGTGGGCCGCCTTTGTCGGCGGCGTCCAGGACGGCGACTTCGTCTTCGAGTGAGCGGTACGGCCGGTGAGCTCGCGCGATCGCGGCCGGCGAACGCGCGGATCGGGCCATACTGAGCATGATGTCGGACGGTCATCGACCTGCGGACGAGGCGGCGCACGTCACGGGCGCCGCGCGCTTCGCCGTGCTGCAGGAAGCGGCCGAGGTCCTTCTCGAAGAGCTGAACCGGCGGTTCCTGGTGGAGTGGCGCGAGGTCAAGGAACTACTTCCGGACGGGTCGACCGTGCGATGGGTGCGGCTGATTCCGCGGACGCTGGTGGCCGCCCCGCTGGCCGTCGCGTTCACCGACACGCCGGGCATCGTGCTGCAATTGGGACGGTGGTTCCGGCAGTCGTTGCCGGGGTGCGACGGCGACGAGGTCGGGGTGCTGCAGCAGACGGTCACGGCGCTGGTCGAAGGCGGTCTGTGGGAGCGCGTACGGCGCGGGCCGGTGGGTTCGGTGGCCGAGGCGCGGCTGATCGGGCCGGATCTGCGGGTCGGCCGGCAGGTGCCGCTGGACGCCCGGGCGGCCCGCGAGGCGCGTCGCGAGGGGTTCGCCGCGGCGGTGCAGTGGGGGCCCTGGCCTGCGCGTCCGTGAAAATTGTCGTAGCCCCCTGATAGACCGTGGGGCATGACCTGGACCCGCGCGCTCATCACCGACCAGCTCGGTTTCTACTGGGACACGTCGCTGTGGCCACGGCTGCAGGGCCTCACCGACGACGAGTACCTGTGGGAGCCGGTCCCCGGCTGCTGGTCCGTGCGACCAGAGCTGGACGGGACACCGGCGATCGAGGGGATGGACGACCCGCCGGCCGATCCGCCACCGTTCACCACGCTCGCCTGGCGGATCCTGCACATCGCGGTCGGTGTCTTCTACACGCGGGCAAGCACGTTCTTCGGCGACGGCAGCGTGCCCGCCGACGCTGACATGTTCGACCGGCGGCATCGGCCGGCTGAGTTGCCGGAGACCGCGGCGGGCGCGCTCGATCTCCTCGAGCGGTCGTACCACTGGTGGACCGCAGGTGTGCTGGCGATGAGCGACGAGGAGTTTCTCCGTCCACTGGGTCCGCGCGCCTCGTACTTCGGCAAGCAGTCGATGGCCCAGCTGGTTCTGCACCTCAACCGCGAGACCATGCACCACGGCGGCGAGATCGGTGTGCTGCGCGACCTCTACCGGGCCACCGGCGGCAAGGGGCTGGTCTGAGCGCGGGCCCCGAGAAGAGAGACAGCGGCATGGATTCCCCGGCGCTGAAGCACGCTGGCCATCGACAGGTCGTCCCGGCAGAATTGCTGAAAGGCGGTCCAGCCCATCGGCGTGGCCATCGCGGCGTGCACCACATGGCGGTGGGCGGAGAAGAGGGAAAGCAGGCGACGGCCGGCCGCCATCTCCGGCAGCAGGTGCTTGCGGACCAGGGTGGCGTAACCGTCGAGGGCCGCGGGACCCTGCTCGATCGCCCGGGCGGCGACCTCGCCCGCCCAGGAGCCGGAGCGCAGGGCGTAACTGATGCCTTCCCGCGTCCACGGTTCGAGCAGGCCGGCGGCGTCGCCGGTGACCAGGACCCGGTCGCGGCGCAGCGAGGCGTCCGGGGTCCGGCACCGCGTCAGGTGACCGGAGTCACGCAGTACCTCGCGGCCGTCGAGGCCGAGCTGGGTGATGAAGCGGCCGAGATAGTCCTTGGTCTCCGCACCGTGGCCCTTGGCCATGATCACGCCGACGGTGAGCTCGTCGTCCTTGGGAAACACCCAGCCGTACGAGCCGGGCACCAGTCCCCAGTCGAGCCGGACCCGGCCGCGCCAGGCGTCCCGGTCAGCCGGGGTCGCGGCGAGTTCCAGTTCGAGTCCGAGGTCCTGCTGGACGAAGGTGACGCCGACGTGGCGGGTGCTGATCCCGGCGCTGCCGTCCGCGCCGATGACGGTCCGGGCGACCACGGTCGAGCCGTCGGCCAGCGTCACGGTCGCCGACTCGTGGTCCTGGGCGATCGACCGGGCCTGGACGTTCTGCCGGACCTCGGCGCCGGCCTCGACCGCCGCCGCGTACCAGGCATTGTCGAAATCGGTGCGCCGCACCATGGTCAACAGCGGCCGGCCGGTGGCGTGCCGGGTGAAAGCGTGCCGACCGGCGTCGCTGAACGTGATGGCCGAGATCTGGTCCTGAGCCGGGATGGTGATGCGCGTCCGGGCGATCCCGAGCGAGGTGCTGATCAGCCCGCCGCCGCAGGTCTTGTACCGGGGGTGGGTGGCCCGTTCGAGCACCACGGTCCGGGCGCCGGCCGAGGCGGCGGCGACCGCCGCCGACAGACCGGCCGGGCCGCCGCCGACGATCGCCACGTCCCATTCCGGTTCCGCTGTCACGCCGGGCAGTCTAGGCGCTGCCCCGCCGCGATCTTGACCACGGCCGGTTCCCGACCAGTACGGTCGAACCGTCCGCCCGAGCCACTGGTCCGCCCGAGCCATTGGAGAGCCCGTGACCCTCGCCTCGCCCGCCACCGAGGTGAAGGCGGCCACCCGAGCGGTCTACATCTCCTTCATCGGCTCCGGTGTCGCCATCTCGTCCTGGGCCGCGCGCATCCCGCAGATCCGGGACGCGCTCGGGCTGACCCCGTCGCAACTCGGCCTGGTGCTGTTGTCGATCGCGGCCGGTTCGATCGTGTCGCTGGTGGCGGCCGGTCAAGTGGTGACGCGGTTCGGATCGCGCCGGACGGTGACGGCGATGGCCGGGCTGATGGCGGTCGGCTTGTCCGGGGCGGCCCTCGGGTACCTGATCGGAGTGCCGCCGGTGGTGTTCGGGCTGGCGTTGTTCGGGTTCGCCAACGGCGCCTGGGACGTGGCCATGAACGTTCAGGCAGCCGTCGTCGAGCGCCGGCTGGGCAAGGCGATCATGCCGCGTTTCCACGCCGGGTTCAGTGTGGGCACGGTGGCCGGCGCACTCGTCGGGGCGGGCATGGTCGCGCTGCACATCGCGGTGTCGGCGCACCTGGTGGTCACCGCGATCCTGGTCGCGATCGTCGTCATCGTGGCGGTCCGGGGATTCGTGAGCGACGACAGCTCCGAGGAGACACCCGCCGACGACGTTCCGGTCGACAGCTCGGCGGACAGCGGCTTCCGCCGCACGCTGACCACCTGGCGCGAGCCGCGGACGCTGCTGATCGGCGTCGTCGTGCTGGCGTTCGCCTTCACCGAGGGCGCCGGCATCGACTGGATCAACATCGCCGTGATCGACGACTATCACGCCCCGGCGACCGTCGGCACACTGGCGTTCGCGGTGTTCCTGGCCGCGATGACCGCCGGGCGCTGGTTCGGGACACCGTTGCTGGACCGGTACGGGCGGGTACCGGTGATTCGAGGGCTGGCCGTGATCGGGATAGCCGGACTGGCGCTGTTCGTGTTCGGGCCGTCCACACCGGTGGCATTCGCCGGCGCGGTGCTGTGGGGGCTCGGCGCGTCCCTCGGCTTCCCCGTCGGCATGAGCGCCGCCGCCGACGACCCGGCCCGGGCCGCACCCCGGGTCAGTGCGGTCGCATCGATCGGG
This sequence comes from uncultured Actinoplanes sp., assembly GCA_964236515.1. GTDB lineage: Bacteria > Actinomycetota > Actinomycetes > Mycobacteriales > Micromonosporaceae > Actinoplanes. The sequence goes on along the minus strand of CAXSDA010000016.1, from coordinate 25,143 downwards.
TACTGCGCGTTCCTCGGTGGGCCGCCGCTCATCGGCTTTCTGGCCGACCACTACACGGTGGTACGCGCGCTTCTCGCGGTGGCCGTTCTGCTGGCAATCTCGATCCTGCTCACCGGGACGATCCGGCCGCTGAAACGCTGAGGGGCGCCGCTCGAGGGGACGCGTGGGACGCGCACACCGCCGTTCCGGTGCGCTTCCGAAGGCTTAGCCCGCCCTCACGGGGGATGACGCCCGAGGCGGACACGGCTGAGCCCCAACGCCGCGGGGTGTCGCGGGGCGGGGCTCAGGGCCGGTCCGGTGCGCTACGACGCGATCTGCTCGAGGAGTTTGTCGCAGAAGGCCGGCAGGTCGTCCGGGTTGCGGCTGGTGACCAGCTTGCCGTCCACGTGCACCTCTTCGTCGACCCAGGTCGCCCCGGCGTTGCCGAGATCGGTGCGCAGACTGGGCCAGCTGGTGAGGGTCCGGCCACGGACCGCGTCCGCCTCGACCAGCGTCCACGGGCCGTGGCAGATGGCGGCCACCGGCTTGCCCGAGGCGACGAACTCGCGGACGAACCGCACCGCGTCCGGGTCGACGCGCAGGAAGTCCGGGTTGGCCACTCCACCGGGCAGTACCAGCGCGTCGTAGTCGTCCACGTTCGCGTCCTTGGCCTGGTGGTCGACCGGGTAGGTCCCACCCTTGTCCATGTGGTTCACGGCCTGGATCTCACCGTCCTTGATCGAGACCAGCACGGCGGTGCCACCGGCGTTCTCCACCGCCTTGCGCGGCTCGGTGTACTCGACTTCCTCAACCCCGTCAGTGGCGAGGAACGCGACCTTCTTGCCGCGAATCGACGTACTCATGTCGCAACACCTCCTGGATGCCTGCGTGCCCGCGCCGACGGAGGACAAACGTCGGCCCGCGGCCGGACGGAGGATCAACCACAACCCGCCAGGGACGGAAAGGGGGCAGTCACGGCCGATGGCCGTGCTGCCCCCGAAGAGGAACGCGCGTTACTTGGCGTTGCTCAGGTCGACGATCGCCGCCGCGGTGCGGAAGTGCTTGTTGCGGCCGAGATCCCCGACCGTCTTGATGTTGAACGCTTCGCCGAGAAGCTTGGCGTCGCCCTCGCTCACGCCGGCGAGTGCCGCGACCGGCGCGTTCAGCAGTTCGGTGAGAGACTTGTCCTCGTAGGCCTTGTCCAGCACCTTGGCGAGATCCGCATTGACTGCCATGTGTGTTCTCCTCTGCGTCGTAGCTGCATACCGGCGTCATTTGTAACCGCTGGCCGACGCCACAAACGTGGCCCGGCCAGTTCGCCCAGGAACCGGAGGCAGGCAATGAATGCCCAGGTCAATGGGCGCCCTGACGCTAGCACTGTTCGGCGAAGAGCCCGATCGCCCGAACGAGCCGATCGGGCGACGGTCGCCCGATGGGGTAACGTCAGCCGCGGACCGGGCGTGCGGCTGCCGGAACGCGGCGCCGGTTGACCAGTTCGCCGCCGTACCAGGCCCCGAAGACCGCGACGGCCAGCGCCAGCATCTCGACCGCGAGCAGACCGCCGCCGGCAACCCGGTCCGGGGTCCGCATGCGCAGCATCAGAATCACCGCGAAGAAGATCAGTACGCCCATGTTGACCAGGGCGAGCAGCACTCCGGTGCGCCTGGCCCGCGTGCCGTTGGGTAGGAAGACCAGGTCGATCGCCATGGCCAGTGCGGCCAGCACGCCACCGACGAGTCCGGCGACGATGTTCCAGTAGGCCAACGCGCCGAGGATGCCAGGGGCGCCGAGTACGTTGCCGAGGTCGAAGAGCACGGCCATCGAGAACAGTCCGAGCGGGAACATGACCAGCACCGGCTGGATCGCCTGCCCGGCTATCCGCAGTCGACTCTCCATAGGGTTGATCAGCCTCCCCAGCTCGGCATTCGTCCGTCGACCCCCGCCTTGCCCGGCGGCCGGACGGATGAAACGCAACGTGACTACCACTACGTCCATCGATGCGGGTGCTGTCCCGGTTACGGGCGATTACCGAGCATTCTCGCGCAGAAATGTTTCGGGCGCGATCGATCGGAAGGTTACCGGTAGGTCATTCGGCTTGTACGCAATCTGCAACATGGCAGAATGATTGCTAGCCCTCAGGGGGGTGGCCATGTTTCACTGGGAGCAGGCAATCAGGGCACGAGGGCCGGCGCTCGGCAAAGCGCACGGCCGTACCGCGAAGGAGAAATCAAAGGCACCCGGCGGCAACCGGGTGCCTTTGCCGCCTCTGGGGGCAATCGCCTCTAGGGGCAGTCGCCTCTGGGGGCAGCGGGATTCTTCTCTTCCGTCCATCCTGTGCCGACGCCGCCGAGGCCGCAAGGCTCGGCCCGCAGGCGTACGCCATCCGCACGACAAACCCGTCCGGGAATTGGCCGCAGCGGCTCTGAGCAGGCAAAATGCCACGGCGGAATCAGCATCCCCAGGCTTCCGCCGGCGCCCGTTGGTCTGCTTGTACGCAATCTGCGATATAGCAAGTTGAAGTGTGGCGGACTGCCGGGTGGCATGCTCTACTACCGGAAGCAGCAGAATCAGGACAGGCACCGGCGGCAACCGGGGCCTTTGTCGTCTCCGGAGCTGATTCTCGCGGCGTACGAGCGAGGCGGGATTCTTCTCTTTGCCAATGACGGCTCGCTTCCCTTCCTCGCGTCAGCGCAACACCGCGAAGGAGTGATCGCCATGAGCAACCGCACCTACTACCGTGGGACCGACGCTGTGGTGACCGACCGTCTCTTCGTCTGGCGGACCACGCCGACGACGGGCTACGTCATCCGTGACCTGCGCAATGTCGGGCTCGTCCAGGCTGACGGGGATCGGCTGCGGCCGTACACGACGCACGTCGTCGTGCTGGCCGCCGTACTGGCTGCCGCCGCCTGGGCGGTGGCGCAAACACCGGCCGCGTACTTCCTCGGCTTCCTGGCCGTGGCAGTGCCCGCCGGGTTCGCCGTCGCCGTCGTCCGGAACCGCCCCCGGCGCTGGGAGTTGCGGGCGAACTACCGGGGCCACGAAGTGATCCTGTACTCGTCGTCCGATGTCACCCGGTTCAACCAGGTCACCCGGGCCCTGCGACGCGCGGTCGAGGACGCCCGCCCCCCATCGGGCGATTTTGACCTCGCGGCCGCCTGAAACGCCGGAACGCCAACGAACCCGCCTCGCCGGACGGTTCCTGCCGTCCGGCGAGGCACCCCGTCCCACGACGCACCGCCCGGAGGTGGGTGCCATGGTCACGATCGACTCGCCGATGGTCGCCCGCCGACGCGTACGGCTGGCCGTACGGGAAGCCCGGGAGCGGGCCCAGCGCACTCAGCAGCAGGTCGCCGACGAGATGGAGTGGTCCCTCAGCAAGGTCATCCGCATCGAGAACGGCGAAGTCAGCATCGCCCCGAACGACCTGCGGCCGTTGCTGCGCTACTTCGGCCTGGCCGACGGGCCGGTCATGAAGGCGATGCTGGACGACGCCCGTGTCGCCCGGCTCCGGCATCCCGATGTCTGGTACCAGAAACCGGCCTATCGGGCGCACATCACGGTGCCGATGCGCCGCCTGGTCGACTACGAGACCAAGGCGGTGGAGATGCGGTTCTACTCCATCTACTTCATGCCGGGTCCACTGCAGACATCCGAGTACGCGTCGGCCGTCTCCCATCTCTGGGAGGACGAGATCTCGGAGAGTCAGATCCAGGTACGCATCGAGACCGCCCGCCGGCGCCGCCAGGCCCTGCTCGACCGGCCGTCGAGGCGGCTGTTCGTGCTGCTCGACGAGTCGGTGCTGCGACGGCCGTTGGGCGGGGCGGCGATCTTCGTCAACCAGTTGCGGGAACTCGAGCGGCTGGCGCGGTCCGACCGTACGGAAATCCGGATGATCCCGTTCTTCCTCGACGCGCCGGTGACCAACAACGGCAGCTTCGATCTGCTGTCGCTGGGGGACGGCGGGATGGCGCTGTACCGGGAGAAAGGCCTGGCCGACGAGCTCATCGAGGACGACGCCGGTACGGCGCGGCACCGGTACCGGTTCGATCGGGTGTGGGAGCAGGCGCTGACCGCGGACACCACCATGGACTTCATCCGGGCGCGCATCCGCCGGCTCGATCCCTGATCAGCCGCCGTACCGATCAGGCGCCGTCCTGATCAGCTTTCGTACTGCGCGTCGTGGGCCTGTCGGGGCCCGCACACCGACGCCCGGCTGCAGGAGCACCGCGAGCCGTCGGAGTCCATCCGCACGACGACGGCATCCTTCGGCACGCTGTGCGCGACGACCCGCCCGTCGCCCTGCGGCGTGGTCACCCGCGTACCGACCGCCGGGGCCTCGGCTTGGAACTTCTGGTACAGCGGGTGCTCGTACTTGAGGCAGCACATGAGCCGGCCGCACGCGCCGGAGATGCGCAGGGGGTTGAGGGGCAGGTCCTGGTCCTTGGCCATCCGGATCGTCACCGGCTCGAAGTCGGTGAGGAACGTGGCGCAGCACAGGTCGCGGCCGCAGGAGCCGATGCCGCCCTGGACGCGGGCCGAGTCGCGGGCGGACAGCTGACGCAGCTCGACCCGGCACCGCAGTGTCGCCCCGAGGTCGCGGACCAGGGAGCGGAAGTCGACCCGGTGCGGCGCGGTGAAGTAGATCGTGGTCCGGGCGCCGCCCGATCCGGCCTGCTCGAGCACGTGGTCTACGGCGACCACCTTCATCGGCAACTGGTGGTCCTTGATCAGCTTCTTGGCCGCCACCTTGGCCTCGGCTTTGCGCTTGCGCAGCAGCTCGTCGCGGCGCAGGTCCCGGTCGTCGGCCATGCCGACCAGCTGGGGAAATCCGTCCGTCTCCTCGGACACCCACTGCGCCGCCCAGACGCACTCCGCCACCTCGGGACCGTCGTCGGTCGGCACCAGCACGCGGTCGCCGACTGCCGGTGTCAGCTCGCCCGGATCCATGTAGTAGAGGCGGCCGTACCGGTTGAAGCTGACCGCGCACAGCATGCCCATACCCACACCCTACGACGCCGTTCACGTTGTAGGAAATGACCGATTTGAGCTACCCGTCGGGGTTGTCGCACCGACCTGACGCAACCGCGGTGATCGGCCGTCGTTGGGCAGTCCCGTAGACAACCCTTTACTGGTTTTGTCCGAATCTGTTCGCCCGAATCCTGGGGAGGATTTTCATGCCGGACGTCTCCCGCGTTCTGGCCGGCGGGGCCGCCGCGTTCATCAGCATCGGCGCGGGCCTGGCGGTGCCGTCGGCCGCTTCGGCCGCGCCGGCGCCGTGCGAACGGGCCCAGCCGTACGCCGCCGAGTCGGGCGCTCAGATCTTCCAGGTCGGTACGTTCGACCCGCGGCCGACCGGCGGAACCGGGACGGCGACCCACGACGTCGGTTTCGGCGAGGCGAAGACCGCGATGCTCGGTAACGCGGTGGTCAACGCGGCCGCGGTGGCCCGGCTGCTCGACGCGGCGAAGATCGGTCCGGCCGGTACGCCCGTGCTGCAGTCGGCGCCGCCGTCGCACCGGTCGGCGGCCACGCAGGCGATCAAGGCGTCGACGGCCGGCCCGTTCGGCTGGGGCAACGCGTCACTGTCGGCGCACGCGCAGTGGA
>CAXSDA010000016.1:0-19547 GCA_964236515.1 uncultured Actinoplanes sp. | reverse complement strand
GTCGAGCTCGACCACGCCGAGGCGCGGGTTCGCGTCAGCGACAACGGCGTCGGCATCGAGCCGCAGCTGCAGGGCCGCATCTTCGACCGGTTCATGCGCGCGGATGGCGTGCGCGGCGGTGTCCGGCCCGGCGTCCCAGGCGTCGGCGGTGGTCGGTGCGGCCGCGGTGGGTTCGGGCCTTCTGCGCGTACGGAGCAAGCCCGCGACCACGAGCAGCACGGAGCTGGCCCCGGGGGCGCGCAGCCGGGCGTCGGCGGCCCTGGCGATGCGGGCGTTCGACCTGTTCGACGGCGCGGTCCACGTCAAGGTGATCCGGGCACCGGCGCTGACCGCGTCGATGTCGGCGGCCGGGGGCGGGTCGGTGCACTACACGGCTCCGGTCGTGGAGATCTCCGGCGACGGCGTGAAGACCATGCGGCTGAGCAAGGCCGGCGAGACGGCCGACGTTGCCGTAAGCGTTCCGTCGACTCGGAGTGTTGACGGGTCGCGATCGGACGATTCCGCTCCCGGGGCGGAGGATGCCGCCGGTGGTAGCGATGCCGATCGGGTCGACGGCGCTAAGGGCTTGGGTTCCGGATCGGAGGCGTCGTCCGATTCGATGCCGCCGCAATCCGAGCCGGGGGACAAATCGGGCAGAGACCGCCTGGTCGCGCCGCTGGAGTCGGAAATCCGGGGTGGAATGATGGGTGCTCTGCCGAAGCTCGCTTCGCTGGCCCAGGGTTCGCTGCTTCCGCTTCCGCTTCCGCTGCCGCTTCCGCTGCCGCTTCCGCTGCCGACCGTGCCCGGCCTGCTGTCGGTCCCCGCTCCTGATCCCGAATCGGGCCACGTCGACGGCTCGGGCACGCACCTGCGGATCACCCTGGGCGACGTCCACCAGGCCACCGAGGGCACCGCAATCGCCGCGCGGGCCACCGCGATGAACGTGACCGTGACCCAGAACGCGGCGACCCGGAACGCGGCGACCCAGAGCGCGGCGCCGTCCCGCGGCGGCTCCGGTTACGGCGGCGGCTCCGGTTACGGCGGTAAGCAACCGGCGGGGGTGGTCCTGGACCTGAACGTCGGCCTGCTGGAAGCCGCGGCAGTCGCTCCGCCCGCGTCCGGTGCCGGGTCCGGTGCCGGGTCCGGTGCCGGCGCGGTCTCCGGGGCGGGCGGCGGCCTGCCGATCACCGGCCCGGCCACCGGCCTGGCCGTCTTCGGGGGTGTGCTGGTCGCTCTCGGCACCGGCGCTCTGGTCCTCACCCGGCGGCGCCGCCCCCGGGGGTGATCGGCGACCGCGTCAAGACGTGCGGCTCGCAATCGCACAACCGGTACGGCACCGAACGGGGTCGGCGGAAGGATCGGTGTCGTCGGCCGTGCGATCGACCGCGTTCTCCGCTCGTGCAGTCCTGCCGGCCCGAGCGGTTCGAAGCGCCCCCGCACCCACGACAAACGCCCGGCCCGGGCGTTCAGTGGTCCGTAAGCCTGCGGGGGTGCAGGAGGGTCGACGGCGGCACGCTCGGCAACCGGTAGTTCGAGCGCGGCGCCGTCGCCAGGTTCACGACCGCCGCCGCGACCGGATCAGACGGTGACCGGCTCGGCGAGGCCGCGGGAGCTGTGCAGCAGGTCCTGGGCGTGCTCGTAGCGGTCGGCGACGGTCTGCAGGATCTGCTCGGCCAGGTCGGCGGCGGCGGCGATCTCGGACGGGACCGGCGGATGCGCGCCGGGCCCGGAGGACAGCTCGACCGCCTGGGCCGACATCAGCGCGCGACTCAGGGTGCCGGCGACCTCGGCCCGTGTCTGGCCCATCCAGTCGGCCAGCGCGTCGGCCAGGTCGGCGGTCGCTTCCAGGCGCTCGTCGAGGCTGTCGGGGCCGCCGCTGAGGTGTGCGGCGGTCCGGCGGCGGGCGTTGTCGTAGGCGTCGGCGGCCGGACCGGACCAGCCACCGGCGGCGGGCAGCGACTCGGCCACGCCCACGCAGGCCTGGGCTCCGGCACGCAGCGCCGGCCCGGCCTCGCTCAGATCGGCCGCCCGCAACCCGGCAACCGCGTGCACCGCGTCCCCGGGCAGCAGCCGCACCCGTCGCAGCTCCGTCCACACCGGATGGTCGGCGGGAGCACCCGACTGCGACAGCATGTCGTCGACCCGCCGCAACAGCGGCTGGGCCGGCCCGAAGATCTGTTCAAGCGGGTCCACGGAAGTCCCCTCCGGAGGATCGGCGGACCCGGTCGGCGGCGGCCGCGTCGGTGTCGAGGTAGGCCCGCCCGGCCGCGCGGGCGGAGACGGCCAGTTCGGACAGGCGGGCCGCGGCGTCGGACGCCTCGTGCGCCCGGGCGGCGAGCACCGCCGACCAGTGGGCGGCGAGCTCGGCGCCGAGGCGGCCGGGCAGGCCGACCGGCTCGTCGCCGGCGAACGCGGCCGTCGGCACGGTCAGGGCCGGCACCCGCCGGTCCACAGTGGTCATCACGTCGGCGGCAGCGTCGAGCTGACCGGCCAGTGGCTCCACGAATCAGCCCTCCAGCGATCGGAACGCGCCGAACACCTCGGCGTGCAGTTTCTCCCGGGCCCAGCGGGCGGCCTCGGTCGCGCTGACGACCACGGCCTGCACCTCCCGGGCCAGCTCGGCGGCGTTGCGGTGGCGCAGGTCGCCGGTGATGCGAACGTCGGTGATGTCGCCGCCCGCGGTCACCAGGACCTCGATCGAATCGTCGGGCGAGTGCACCGAGACGACGTGCGAACCCACCGCCTTGTCGAACTCCGCGCGCAATCCGTCGATCTGGCGATACCGCTCGATCGCCTCGTCGATCCACGCCTCGTCGATCTCGCGGGCCATCCACAGGCTCCTCACCGGGCGTACCGCCGTGGTTGCGTTACGGCATCGAACCGTACCGGGTGGAGCACGTCACGCAACAGTCCTGGATCGACGCCTGTGGAAAACTCAGCCCTTCCACAGGGAGAGCATCATCGCCTCGACCGCGATCCGGGGCTTGACGTTGAGGTCGATCGCTTCGCGGCAGGCCAGCACGGCTTCGATCCGGCGCAGGGCACTTTCCGGCGTCCACCGCTCGGCGGCGGCCGACGACAGCTCGGCGCTGTCGCTGTGCACCACCGGCACCGGCGCCCGCAGCGCGGTGATCAGCACGTCCCGGTAGAAGCCGGCCAGATCGACCAGCGCCCGGTCGAGCGCGTCACGCTGGGTACGGGTGGCGCGGGACCGCTGGCGGCGTTCCAGGTCCTTGATCTGACCGGCGGCGCCGCGCATCGCCCCGGCCGCGCCCCGGCCCGTTCCGCCCGCGCCCAGGGCCTGTTCGAGCGCCGCCTTCTCGGACGAGTCGGTACCGTTCACGGTCGCGGCCGCCTCGGCCTCGGCCGCCTCGATCAGGGCCGATGCGGCGTCGAAGGCCGCGCCCACCCCGGTCAGGCGACGCGGTACGGCCAGCACCGCGTCCCGCCGGGCGCGGGCCTCGGGATCGTTGGCCAGCCGCTTGGCCCGGCCCACGTGCCCCTGGGCGGCCGACGCGGCCCAGGCGGCGGTGTCGGGGGCGATGCCGTCGCGCCGGACCAGCACCTCGGCCACGGACTCGGCCGACGGCTGCCGCAGCGGTACGACCCGGCACCGCGACCGGATGGTCACCGAGATGTCGTCCGGGTGGGTGGACGGCGTGCACAGTAGGAACACCGTCCGCGGCGGAGGCTCCTCGACCGCCTTGAGCAGCGCGTTGGCCGCCTGCTCGGTGAGCCGGTCGGCGTCTTCGATGACCACCGCCTGCCACCGGCCCCCGGACGGCGCCGTGCCTGCCCGCAGGACCAGCGCGCGCATCTCGCCGACGCCGATGGACAGTCCTTCGGGGACGACGAACCGGACGTCGGCGTGGGTGCCTCCGAGGACGGTGTGGCAGCTGTGGCACTCGCCGCAGCCCACCCCGCCGCGTTCGCACTCGAGCGCCGCGGCGAACGCCCGCGCGGCCACCGACCGGCCCGACCCGGGCGGTCCGGTGAAGATCCAGGCGTGCGTCATGGCTCCCGAGCCGTCCGCGGCGCCGGCCACCAGCCGGGCGGCTGAAGCGGCCGCCGCCCGCAGAGTCACCACGGCCTCGTCCTGGCCTACCAGATCGGAGAAGACGTCACCCATCACGGCACCATGGTATTTCGGGGGTCCGACAAGACTCAGTGCCGCCCGCGGTCGTCGTCGATCCCGAGCAGCTCGGCCATCTCGTCCAGCGGTGGCTCCTCCCCGGGAGCCGAGGACGAAGCCGAAGCCGAAGCCGGAGCCGAGGACGAAGCCGAAGCCGAAGCCGAGGACGAAGCCGAAGACGGCGGCGAGGACGTCGGGGATGAAGCCGAAGACGGCGGCGGCGCGCCGGAAACCAGGTCGGGCGCGGAGAGGTCAAGCCCGGGCGGCGTGGCCGTCGAGGCCGGGGCCGGATGGGATACGTCGCCGCGATCGAGGAGGCCGTCGACCCGGGCGGACACCGCCGCCGCGATCTCGTCCATCGGGCGCCCCGCGTCCAGGACCAGGTAGCGCTTCGGGTCGGCGGCGGCCAGGTCGAGGAACGCGTACCGCACCCGCTCGTGGAAAGCCCGCGACTCGCTCTCCAGCCGGTCCGCCCCCTCGCCACGCGCATCGACCCGGGACAGGCCGAGCGACGGGTCGACGTCCAGCAGCACGACCAGGTCGGGCTTCAGCCCCCCGGTCGCCCAGGACGACAGCCAGGAGATCTCCGAGACTGGGAGCGTACGACCGGCGCCCTGGTAGGCCAGCGACGAGTCGACGTACCGGTCACTGATCACCACGGCGCCCCGGGCCAGCGCCGGCCGGACCACGGTGGCCACGTGATGCGCCCGGTCGGCGGCGTACAGCAGGGCCTCGGCTCGGGCCGACGGCGCGTCACCGTTCCCGGAGTCGAGCACCAGCTGCCGGATGCGCGCCCCGATGTCGGTCGCGCCGGGTTCCCGGGTCACCACGACGTCGCGGCTCTGCTCGTGCAGAACAGCAGCGAGCCGCGCCAGCTGCGTCGACTTGCCCGCACCCTCGCCGCCCTCGAAGACCACGAAGACGCCGTGCCGGACGAACTCCTCGGGCGGGGACAGCGGTCGCCCCCGCATCGACCCCCAGAGGTCGGCCAGGACCGGTACGCCCCGCTTGTCGTCCATCTGGCGGAAGGCGCTGACCCCGGCCCACACCCCGACCAGGCCCGCCACCAGCAGCAGCACACGGGTCGAGGACACGTCGATGCTGACGCTCCCGACGGTGATCCGGCGCGAGCTGCCCAGCCCGACCAGGGCGCTGGACAGCGACACGGCCAGCAGCAGCACCACGCGCGTCCCGATGTTGACCACGGCGAAGACCCGGCCGCGGACCTCGTCCTGGACGTCGCTGTAGAGCAGGGTGGTGCCGGACAGGAATGCCATGCCCGCGCCGGCGCCGACCAGCAGCGCGCCGACCAGAGCCATGGAGAGGTGGAAGGACACCGCCATGGCCATCACGGCGGCGCTGGCCAGCACGATGCTCATGCCGAACCAGCGCTTGCGGGACAGTTCCCGGACGATCACCGGGCCGAGCGCGATACCGACGGCGAGGCCGATGAACAACGTGCCGAAGAGCAGATAGAAGGCGGCCGGGCCGGCGCCGAGCGAGACGGCGAACGTGTTGGCCGTACCGACCACGACCCCGGCGCCGGCGAACGCACCGAAGATGCCCAGCACCAGGCCACGCACCTGCGCCGTACGGCCGATGTACTGCCAGCCGTCGAGGAACTGGCGGGTCATGCTGCGCTGCGCCTGGCGGGCCCGCTCGGGGGTCTTGCCGCCGATCTCGCGGATGCCGAAGAACACCACCAGCGCCGTGGCCAGCCGGGAGAGGCCGTTGAACCAGAGCGCGAGCTGGGTCGGCTCGGCCCAGTGCCAGAGGATCACGCCGGAGTGCTGGGCGGCGCTGGTCAGGGCGGACAGGCCCAAGGCGGCCAGGATCGGCGTGATGCCGTACGTGGTGATCAGGGTGAGCTGGTTGGACACCTCGATCTGCGGCTTGGACAGCAGGTTGGGGACCGCCGCCTCCTTGGCCGGCACCCAGATCAGGGTCACCGACTCACCGATGAAGGTGGCGATCGCGGCCCAGGTCACAGTGGTCGCGGCAGACGCTCCGAGCAGCGGTACGAGCGGGATCGAGGAGTAGAACACGAACCGGATCAGGTCGGTGACGACCATCGTGTAGCGGCGGTCGAACCGGTCGGCCAGCACACCGGCGATCGGGCCGAGGACCAGGGCGGGCAGCAGCCGGACGGCAATCGTGCCGCCGAACGCCGCTCCCTTGGCCGCGCTGTTGGAGAACTGAGCGGAAGCGAACAGCGCCGTGGCGAGCAGCCCGATCCAGTCTCCGAGGGAGGCGACGCCGAGGACGACCCAGAGGCGCCGGAAGCCGCGCACACGGAACACCGAGCGCAGACCGGCCGCACCCGACAGGTCGACCGGGCCGCTGTCCGGGCGGGCTTCGGTGGCGATGACGTACCTCCGTTGAGTGACGGCTGCGAGCACTGTATCCGGCCGGTGCAGCTCACCGCCGTGATGCTCGTTCGAGTGGCGCATAGATGAAGGTGTTTCGCATTGATCAGAATGGCGCTACCGTGCTGTCGTGACGGCCGAACATTCCGCCCTGCAGAAGCGTCTGGACCAGGCCACCGGCCATCTCGAGACGCCGGTGGCCGTGGTCGATCTGGCGGCCTTCGACACCAACGCGGCCGCGATCGCCGCCCGCTCCGGGGGCAAGCCGGTCCGGGTGGCCAGCAAATCCGTGCGCTGCCGCACCCTGCTGTCCCGGGTGCTGAGCCGGCCGGGCTGGCGCGGCGTGATGGCGTACACGCTGCCGGAGGCGATCTGGCTGGTCCGCGAGGGGGTGACCGACGACGTACTGGTCGCGTACCCGACGGTGGACAGGTCGGCGCTGGCCGAGCTGACCAAGGACCCGGACCTGGCCCGGGTGGTCACGCTGATGGTCGACAGTGCGGCCCACCTGGACCTGATCGACGCCGTCGCGACGCCCGCCGGACGCCCGGAGATCCGGCTCTGCCTCGAGCTGGACGCGTCCTGGCGACCGGCCGGCCCGCTGCACGTCGGCGTCCGGCGCTCACCGGTGCACTCCCCCGCCCAGGCCGGCGAGCTGGCCCGGCGGCTGGTGAAGCGGGACGGGTACCAGTTGGTCGGGGTCATGTCGTACGAGGCGCACATCGCCGGCGTCGGCGACGCCCCGCCCGGCCAGGCCGTCCGCGCACGGGTCATCCGCCTCATGCAGCGACGGTCGTTCCCGGAACTGCTGGAGCGCCGGGCGGCCGCGGTGGCCGAGGTCCGGAAGGTCGCCGACCTCGAGTTCGTCAACGGCGGCGGTACGGGCAGCGTGGCCGCCACCGCCGCCGACCCGTCGATCACCGAGGTCGCCGCCGGTTCGGGGTTGTACGGGCCGACACTGTTCGACGCGTACCGCACCTGGCGGCCCATCCCCGCGGCCGCCTTCGCCCTGTCCGTGGTCCGCCGTCCGGCGCCCCGGATCGCGACCGTGGCCGGGGGCGGCTGGATCGCCTCCGGGCCGACCGGCAAGTCCCGCCAGCCGACCCCGTGGCTGCCCGGCGGCCTGCGCTACCGGGGCGACGAGGGCGCCGGCGAGGTGCAGACGCCGCTCCTCGGGGCGACCGCCGACACGTTGAGTCCGGGCGACCGGGTCTGGTTCCGGCACGCGAAGGCCGGCGAGCTGTGTGAGCACGTCAACGAGCTGCAGCTCGTTGACGGCATCACGGCCACGCCGGCCCTGACGTACCGGGGCGAAGGTTATGCGTTCCTGGGGTAGCCGGACGTCACTGCTGGACGTGCCGGTGCAGGTACTCCCGGATGAACGCCTTGGACTCCACGATCACCTGTTCGTCGCCGGTCAGGACGCGCCGGAACGCCATCTTGATCAGCGCGTCCGCCGCCTCGACCGAGATCAGCAGCGCGAATCGCAGCCGGGCGGTGTCCAGTACCTGGAACTGCTCGACCAGAAGCTCGGCCAGGCGCTCGGCGATGACCGTGTTGTTGTCCCGGTCGGCGTCGAGCAGGTGCAGATCGACCACGTCGCCGAAGTGCAGCGTGCGGAAGCCCGGAACACTGCGGTGCATGTGGATGTACGCGTCGATGGCCGCGTCCACACCGTCCCACCAGTGGTCGAACGTTTCGTTGGCGAAGCGCGCGGACAGCGACTGCAGGTATGCATCCATGTTGCGCATGGCCAGCGCCTGCACGATGGCTCGCTTGTCCGGGAAGAACTGGTACACCGAGCCGATCGCGACCTCGGCGCGTTCGGCCAGCAGCGTGGTGGTCAGGCCCTCGTACCCGACCTCGTCCACGAGCTCCGCGCAGGCGTCGAGCATGCGCTGGACCCGGGCAACGCTTCTGCCCTGCACCGGAACCCGCCGCAGCGGTCCGGTGGTGACGGTTGGTGTCGACACGCGTCGCCACTCCCTCTCAGCAGTGATAATCGGAACGTTACTCGGATCAACGAGCGAGAAGCATCGACGGGACGCCGGGGATACCCGGCATTCCTGGTTTTGTGCGACTGTCCGCTCGTCGGGAGGACACAACCGGAATGACTAGCCCGACCAACGGGACCCGCTGGCGGAACTGGGGCGGAAACCAGCAAGCCGTCGCCGTGGACGTCCTGACCCCGGCCAGCGTCGATGAGGTTTCGGCCGCCGTCAAGACGGCGTCGGAATCCGGACGCAGGGTGAAGGCGGTCGGCAGCGGCCACTCGTTCACCTCGATCGCGGTCGCCGACGATCAGCGTCTACAACTGCACCGATTGGCCGACTTGATCTCCATTGACGAGCACCTTGTCACGGTTGGTGCCGGTATGACGATCTACGCACTCAACTCTTTGCTGGCCGCGCACGGCCTCGCCGTCCCGAATCTCGGTGACATCGACGCGCAGACCGTGGCCGGCGCGATCGCCACCGGCACCCACGGCACCGGCCGCGGACACTCCACGATCGCCTCCTGCGTGGAGGCCGTGACGTTGGTGACCGGCGCCGGGCAGATCCTGCACGTGGACTCGTCGTCCGAGTACTTCCCGGCCGTACGGCTGGGCTTGGGAGCCCTGGGTGTGCTGGTCGATGTCACTCTCACGTGCACGGACGCGTTCACTCTGATGGCGGACGAGCGGCCGATGGCGCTGACCGAGGTGCTGGCCCGGGTCGGCGACGACATCGCGGCCAACGAGCACGTCGAGTTCTACTGGTACCCGTACACCGATCGGGCCCAGCTCAAGCGCAACAACCCGGTGCCCGCGTCGGACCGGCCGCTGAGCCGGTTCCGCGGCTGGCTGGACGACGACTTCCTCTCCAACACGGTGTTCCAGGGCGTCTGCTCGCTCGGCCGGCGGGTGCCGGCGGCCGTACCGGCGATCAGCGCGGTGGCGGCGCGGGCACTCACCGCCCGGACCTACACGGACCGTTCCGACCGGGTGTTCTGCACGTCGCGACGGGTGCACTTCGTCGAGATGGAGTACGCGGTCCCGCGCACCGCCATGCCCGAGGTGCTGGCCGCGCTGCCCCGGATCATCGACGGCCTGCCATTCAAGGTGCAGTTCCCGGTCGAGGTGCGGTTCACCGGGCCGGACGACGTCTGGCTGTCGCACTCCTACGGGCGGGAGTCGGCCTACATCGCGGTCCACCAGTACGCCGGGAGCCCGTACGAGCCGTACTTCCGAGCCGTGGAAGCGGTGTGTGTGCCGCTCGGCGGACGGCCGCACTGGGGCAAGATGCACTACCGCGACGCCGACTCGCTGCGGACGGTCTACCCGCGATTCGACGACTTCCTGGCCGTACGGGAGAAGCTGGACCCGGCCCGGGTGTTCACCAACGGATATCTCGACCGGGTCCTCGGCGCGTAGCCCTACTCCGCGCTTGCGGTCGCCTTACGGGGAGCGGCCTTCTTCGCCGCCGCCTTCTTCGCCGGCGTGGCCTTCTTCCCCGCCGTCTTCTTGGCCGCCGTGGTCTTCTTGGCCGCCGTGGTCTTCTTGGCCGCCGTGGTCTTCTTCGCCGGCGCCTTCTCGGCCGGAGCCTTCTCGGCCGGAGCCTTCTTGGCCGGTGCCTTCTTGGCCGCCGTCTTCCGCGGTGCCGGACCCTTGGCGCGCTTCTCGGCCAGCATCTCCGAGGCCTGCTCGACGGTCAGTTCCTCCGGCGTCTGGCCCCGGCGCAGCGACGCGTTGAACTCGCCGTCGGTCACGTACGGCCCGAACCGGCCCTCCTTGATCACCATCGGCTTCTCGGAGACCGGATCGTTGCCCATCTCGCGCAGCGGCGGCGCGGCCGCCCGGCGCTGCCGGTTCTTCGGGGCCGCCAGCAACGCCAGCGCCTCGTCGAGAGTGACGGTGAACAGCTTGTCCTCGCTGTCCAGCGAGCGGAAGTCGTCGTCCCGCTTGACGTACGGCCCGTACCGGCCGTTGGCGGCGACGATCTCCTTGCCCTCGGGGTCCTGGCCGACCGTGCGGGGCAGCAGCAGCAGCTTGAGGGCCTGCTCGAGGGTGAGCTCGTCCGGCGTGTGACTCTTGAACAGCGACGACCGGCGCTCACCGGCCTGCACGTAGGGCCCGTACCGGCCCGACTTGAGCTGGACGTCGTCGCCGGTGGCCGGATCGGAACCGAGCGAGCGCTCGCCGCCGTCGCCGAGGAAGAGCTCGTCGACCTTCTCCGGCGTGAGCTCGTCGGGCGCGATGCCGTCCGGGATCGAGGCGCGGTCCTGGCCCTCGTCGTCGGGCGCCTCGGGGAGCCGGCGCTGCAGGTACGGTCCGTAGCGGCCGACCCGGACCACCACGTGCCGCCCCTGGTCGTCGTCGAACAGCGGGATCGAGTTGATCGAGCGGGCGTCGATGTCGGTCAGGTTCTCGGTGACCATCTTCTTCAGACCGCCGGCCTTGGCGATCGAGTCGTCGACGGCCACCTCGCTGCCGAAGTAGAAGGACGTGAGGAAGTCCAGCGCCGCGTGGTCACCACCGGCGATGTCGTCGAGCTGCGTCTCCATGGCCGCGGTGAAGTTGTAGTCGACCAGCCGCGGGTAGTGCCGCTCGAGCAGGCCGATCACCGCGAACGCGAGGAACTCCGGGATCAGCGCCTGACCGCGCTTGATCACGTAGCCACGGTCCTGAATGGTCCGCATGATCGACTCGTACGTCGACGGGCGGCCGATGCCCAGCTCTTCCAGCGCCTTGACCAGCGACGCCTCGGTGTACCGGGCCGGCGGCGAGGTGTGGTGGCCGAGCGCGTTGAGCTCCTCGGCCGTCAGCGGCTGGTCCTTGACCAGGGTCGGCAGGCGGCGCTCGGCGTCCTCGGCCTCGGCGTTCTCGTCGTCCGAGGACTCCACGTAGGCCCGCAGGAAGCCCGGGTCGGTGATCGTCTTGCCGGTGGCACCGAAGTCGACCTCTTCCCCGGCGGTGGAGATGGCCCGGATCCGCACGCTCACCGAGTTGCCGACCGCGTCGGTCATCTGCGAGGCGACGGTGCGGCGCCAGATCAGCTCGTACAGCTTGAACTCGTCGCTGGACAGTTCGTTGGCGACCTCGCCCGGGGTGCGGAAGTTGTCCCCGGCCGGGCGGATGGCCTCGTGCGCCTCCTGCGCGTTCTTCACCTTGCCGGTGTAGCGGCGCGGCTGCGGCGGGACGTTGCTCGGGCCGTACAGCTCGGCGATCTGGCGGCGGGCGGCGTTGAGGGCGGTCTCGGAAAGGTTCACCGAGTCCGTACGCATGTAGGTGATGTATCCGTTCTCGTACAGCCGCTGAGCCGTACGCATGGTCTGCGACGCCGAGAACCGCATCTTGCGCGCGGCCTCCTGCTGCAGGGTGGAGGTGATGAACGGCGCGTACGGCCGGCGGCGGTACGGCTTCTCCTCGACCCGGGTGACCGTGAACGGCCGGTCGGAAAGACGGGCGGCCAGCCCGCGAGCACCGTCACCGTCCAGGTGGACCACACCCGCGCCCGGCTTGACCTTGCCCGTGGTCGGCTCGAAGTCGCGGCCGGTGGCGATCCGGTCGCCGTCCAGCGCGATCAGCGTCGCGGTGAACGAGCGCGGGCCTTCCTGGACCGCACCCTGCACCGAGAGCAGCGCGTTGATGTCCCAGTACTCGGCCGTCCGGAACGCCATCCGCTGGCGCTCCCGCTCGACCACGATGCGCGTGGCCACCGACTGGACCCGGCCGGCGGACAGCCGGGGCATGACCTTCTTCCACAGCACCGGGCTGACCTCGTACCCGTACAGCCGGTCGAGGATGCGCCGGGCCTCCTGGGCGTCGACCAGATCGCGGTCGATGTCGCGCGGGTTGGCCACCGCGGCCTGAATCGCCGGCTTGGTGATCTCGTGGAAGACCATCCGCTTGACCGGCACCTTGGGCTTGATCGTCTCGACCAGGTGCCAGGCGATGGCCTCGCCCTCGCGGTCCTCATCGGTGGCGAGGAAGATCTCGTCCACCTCTTTCGCCAACTTGATCAGCTTGGCAATCTGCTGCTTGCGATCCTGCGACACCACGTAGAGCGCCTGGAAGCCGTTGTCCACGTCGACACCGAGCCGCGCCCACGCCTCGCCCTTGTACTTGGCGGGCACGTCGGCGGCGTTCCTCGGCAGATCGCGGACATGGCCGAAGGAGGCCTCGACGAAATAGTCGGGCCCCAGGTAACCGGCGATCGTCTTGGCCTTCGACGGAGACTCGACGATGACCAGACGGGTCGTCCTGGCGTTACTCGGCGGCACGGCACTCCTACACTTCAGACATTCACTCGTCCCCGCCGTTCCACGCGGCGCGGATCACAGACCCTCAACGTAACGCGCCGGACGACCACACATTCCCGGGCATCCCCCGAAGCCGGATGGTGACGGTCCGGCCACCGCATGCAATCCGACGGCGACACCGTACACCGGGAAGGTGGCGTCGTGTCGCACACAACCAGTGAAGATCACGCCGGGACACCAGCCGGCCACGCTGCCGGCGGCGCCTCGGCCGGCCGTTGCCCGACCAGCTCGGCCAGCCGCGCGAGGCGGCGTTCGCCCATGATCAGGTACGACTGCCGGTCGTCGGCCACCGACCCGGCCAGACCGGCTCTGACCAGCGCGGCGTCGACCGCGTCGGGGTCCTGGCCGCCGGTCAGGGCAAGCCGGTACCCGCCGTCGGCGCGATAACCCGCGGCGGCCACCCAGAGACGCATCCGCGGCCCGGACAGAAACAGGTCTCCGGCTGCTTCGGGCCAGCTGCGGGCGAGCGCGTTCAACCGACTTGAGTACGCCGTCCGCACCTCGAACAATGGGGGCGGTACGTGCCACGGCAGAGCAATCGCCCCGGACTTACGGGAATCGTCGGCCTCGTCCGAGTCGTCACTCTCAGCGGGCGGCTGGATCCCGCCCGCCTCCGCCTCCGCGTTTGCCTCGGCCTCCGCCGGCCGGGCGTCATCGCCGCGCTCGGCCGCTTCCCCGGCGGCAGCGGCCGACCGGCCGCCGCCGATCACCGCACTGGCGGGCTCGTCATCCCAGCCGGCGTCGTAGTCGACCAGGTCGCCGTCATCGATGATCGGACTGCTCGGCTCCGGATCAGGCCGCCGCCGTCCGGGCACGGCGGGGCGGGTCACTGCCTTTCCGGGCCGGCCGCCCGAAGCCGCACCGCCCTCAGTCGCATCGACCGCGAGCGCATCGACCGCCGACATGCCCGCTGCGGACATGCCCGACGCGGGGACGCCGGTGGCCTTTGCCCTCAGCGGCTGCCAGGAGACCACCAGACCGCGCCGGACCAGCTCGTTCATCAGCACGTGGACCCGCCAGCCGGCGTCGAGGAGAACGATGATCCGGGCGGTGCCGCCCATCCGCTGCAGGCGCCCCGGACCGGCGAGCAACCCGGCCAGATCGGCCGGCGACGGCTCGGTCGTCTCGGCGCCGAAGATCGACAACTGTCGCCCGGACGCCGGACGCCCCTCATCCCCGGCCGGGGAGGTCGGGCGGGGCCGCCGTACAGGCTTGATCGGCGCGGGCAACAGCTCGCGCGGGATCAGCGGCCACCCCGTCTCGCTCATCGAAGCTCAGCGGAGTCTCAGCGACATTCCGGCACCTCGTCGAAGGCGTCCTTCAACTCCTTCGAGTCGAGTTTGCTGGTGTCCAGCTCGCTCTTCGCGTAGTCCCGATCGAGCTGGTCGACCACGGTCGTGACCTGCGTGTAGAACGTCTTGGCGGGAGCGATGGCGAGCGCCTGCACGCCGCTCCGGGCCCGCCCGTACGCGTCCCGCACCGCACTCAGCGAGGTGGTGAAGCTCTGCGCGACCGAAGCGCCGTGCGCGACGTCCGGCACGCCCGCCTTCTGCACCCCGGCGCGGGCCTTCTCACTCGCGTCCCGCGCCCCGCCGAACAGGCGCATCAGGTTTTCCTTGGCCTGCGCCGGCGTGGTGGCCGCAGTCATCTGCTGCTGCGTCCGGGTGGCGAGCGTGCCGATCTCAGCCCGCCAGGGGGCGAGGGCGGTGCACACCGAGGCCGCCCAGGCCTGCGGCGTGGGGGCGCTCGAGCAGCCGGACAGGAAGGCCACGAGCGCCAGCAGAACGATCAGGGGGTAGATCGGACGGGCCGGACGCATGGCTCGCAGCCTACGGGGAGGGTATGACACTTCATTCACGCACATTCCGCGTACGGACAGGGGTGCCCGGCCGGGCCGGGCACCCCTGTCCACGGTCAGGCGCTGATCCGCTCCGAAGTGGAGGCGGTGCCGGCCGGGGTGTCGTCACCCATCGAGATCGGCTTGCGCTTGCTCCACACCACCGCGGCCGCGATGATCAGCGCCGCGACGATCGCGATGCTCACCCGCAGCCCGGTGTTGGCGTCGGTGCCGATGCTCCAGGCGACCACAGCCGGGGCGATCAGCAGCGACACCAGGTTCATCACCTTGAGCAGCGGGTTGATCGCCGGACCGGCGGTGTCCTTGAACGGGTCACCGATGGTGTCGCCGATGACGGTCGCGGCGTGCGCGTCCGAACCCTTGCCGCCGTACGCGCCGTCCTCGACCAGCTTCTTGGCGTTGTCCCAGGCGCCACCGGAGTTGGCCAGGAACACCGCCATCAGCGTGCCCGTGCCGATCGCACCGGCCAGGTAGGCCGCCAGCGCGCCGGCGCCCAGGCCGAAGCCCACCGCGATCGGGGCCAAGATCGCCAGCAGACCCGGGGTGAGCAGCTCACGCTGAGCGTCCCGGGTGCAGATGTCGACGACCCGGCCGTATTCGGGCCGCTGGGTGCGGTCCATGATGCCGGGGAACTCGCGGAACTGGCGGCGGACCTCCATCACGACCGCCCCGGCGGACCGGGAGACGGCGTTGATGGCCAGGCCGGAGAACAGGAACACGACCGCCGCGCCGATCAGCAGGCCGACCAGGCTGCGCGGGTTGGAGATGTTCAGCAGCTCCAGGATCTGGGTCTGGATCCGCGCGGCCGGAATCCCCGCGTCGGCCAGCGACGAGGTCAGCGTGTTGGTGTACGACCCGAACAGCGCGGTCGCGGCCAGTACGGCCGTGGCGATCGCGATGCCCTTGGTGATCGCCTTGGTGGTGTTGCCGACCGCGTCGAGCTCGGTCAGGATGCGCGCACCCCGCTCGTCGATGTCGCCGGACATCTCGGCGATGCCCTGCGCGTTGTCCGAGATCGGGCCGAACGTGTCCATCGCGACGATGACGCCGACGGTGGTCAGCAGGCCGGTGCCGGCCAGCGCCACCGCGAACAGCGACAGCGTGATCGACGAGCCGCCGAGCAGGAACGCGCCGTACACGCCGGCGCCGATCAGCAGCGCCGAGTAGACCGCCGACTCGAGGCCGACGCTGATGCCGGCCAGCACGACGGTGGCCGCACCGGTCACCGACGACTTGCCGATGTCCTGCACCGGACGGCGCTCGACCTCGGTGAAGTAGCCGGTCAGGGCCTGGATGGCCGCGGCCAGCACGATGCCGATGACGACCGCGCCGATGGCCACCCACTGCGGGTTGCGGCCACTGGCCACCACGGCCTGATCGATCGAACCGGCGTCTTTGAACCCTGCGAACGAACTCGGCAGGTAGATGAACGTCACGACGGCCACGATCACCGCGGAGAGGACCGCGGAGATGTAAAAGGCCCGGTTGATCGCGGTCAGGCCGTTGCGGTCGGACTCCCGGAGCCGGGTGATGTACACGCCGACGATGGCGATGACCACACCGATGGTCGAGATGATCAGCGGGAAGATCAGGCCGTCCTGGCCGAACGCCGCCTGGCCCAGGATCAGGGCCGCGACCAGCGTGACCGCGTACGACTCGAACAGGTCGGCGGCCATGCCGGCGCAGTCACCGACATTGTCGCCGACGTTGTCGGCGATGGTGGCCGGGTTGCGCGCGTCGTCCTCGGGGATCCCCTGCTCGACCTTGCCGACCAGGTCCGCGCCGACGTCGGCGGCCTTGGTGAAGATGCCGCCGCCGACCCGCATGAACATGGCGAGCAGCGCGGCGCCGAAGCCGAAGCCCTCGAGCACGGTCGGGGCGTTGCCCCGGTAGATCAGTACCACCAGCGAGCCGCCGAACAGGCCCAGGCCGACGGTGAGGAAGCCGACCACACCGCCGGTCTTGAACGCGATGCCCATCGCCCTCTCGCGGCCGCCGGACTCGCCCGCCGCCGCGGCCACGCGCAGGTTCGCGCGGGTCGCGAGCGCCATGCCCGCGCCGCCGATGAAGGAGGAGAAGACCGCGCCGACGATGAAGAACAGCGACCGGCCGATCTTGACCGCGACCTCGCTGTCGGTGTTGTGCACCGGCAGAAGGAAGAGGAGCACGACAGCGACGACGACGAAGATCGCCAGCGTCCTGAACTGCCGGATGAGGTACGCCGAGGCGCCTTCCTGGACCGCGCCGGCGATCTCCTGCATGTTGGTGGTGCCTCGCCCGGCCTTGAGCACCGACTGGACGAACACCGCGGCGAAAGCGAGCGCGACCAGCGCGAACACGAGCGCGACGATGATGAATGTGACGTTCGAACCGGTGAGGGACACCCCGCCGCTCTCCGCGGCAAGGGTTATGGAGGTCCCGGACATCAATGTCCTCCTGTAAACCGACCACCCGGCAGTGGACGAGACCGCCGGGCGCCATCCCCTGCTGTGGGGAGAGACGACAACTGGGCCCCGCGGACGCGGGACCAGGAGCTACAAGCTGATAACCCGCGTACTTTATAGGGCCGTCGTGGTGGTGGTCACACCCGGATACGGCCGTGTCGTGGTGATCTTCGCCGCCCGACCCACGAATCAGCGGCGGTGAACCGGCCAGACCATCCGCACCTCGGTGCCCGGGCCGTCGTCCACCGGGCGGACCTGAAGGTCGTCGACAAAGCCCGCGAGCAGGGCGAATCCGACTCCGGTGGTGAGCGCCTCGTCGGTCAGGGACTCGTCCGCGAGCTCGTCCGGCGGCAACTTGGCCAGTCCGACGCTGGCCTCGATGGGCGCGTGGTCGATCACCCGGACCGCGTACGCCTCGGAGTCAGACATTTCCACTGTGACGAGGTCGGCCAGCCCGTACTGCCGATGCAGTGCGACCGCCCGGGTGCAGGCCTCGCCGATCGCCAGGCGGACCTCGTCGAGCAGTTCCTCGGCCACCCCCGCCCGCCGAGCCACCGCGACGCCGACCAGCCGGGCGGTGCGGACGTGCACCGGCGCCGGCGAGAAGGACAGGCGGACCGTTGCCATCACGCCGTCGGACCGCTGCCGTCGGGTTCGCCGGCCACCGGATGGCCGGACGTCGAGGTCGCGGCCTCGACGGAGGGGAAGATCGGGAAGACCTGGTCCAGAGCGGTGATGCGGAAGATCTTGAGCAGCGGTTCCTTGGAGCAGACCAGGCCGAACGTGCCGTCCGCGGCACGCAGGCGCTTGAGCGCGCCGACCAGGACGCCGAGGCCGGTGGAATCCAGGAAGTCGACCCGGCCGAGATCGACGACCACGTCGCGAGCTCCGGCGTCGACCAGTTCGATGAGGCGTTCGCGCAGCCGCGGAGCGGTGTACACATCGACCTCGCCGCCGACCTCCAGCACGGTGTGCTTGTCGACGGTGCGGGTCGCCAGCGACAGCTCCATCGGTCTCCTCCCTTCGGGCAGGCGGCGATCAGCCGATCTCCCCAGGCGAATCTAACCACCGACGGGCATCAACCCACGCATGGCACCCACCCTGGTACCCGATTGAGGGTGCGGCATACCGGATGTCAGAGTGCAGGCGTGACATCGACCGTGCCCGGCCCCACCGCCCTGCTGCACCGGCTCCGGATCCGGTCCACCGACGAGAACTCCCCGGTCACCCACATCGAAGAGGTTCCGGCCCGGTCCGGGGTGACCGCGCCCTGGCCGGCCTGGGTGCATGCCGGCCTGCGGACGGCGTGCGAGTCACGGGGCATCGCCGCTCCCTGGGTCCATCAGGCGCACGCCGCGGACCTGGCCTTCGGCGGTACGCACGTGGTGCTGGCGACCGGCACGGCGTCCGGCAAGTCGCTGGCGTACCAGCTGCCGGCGCTGACCCGGCTGCTCGACGATCCGCGGGCCACGGTGCTCTACCTGTCCCCGACCAAGGCGCTGGCGGCCGATCAGTTGCGCCGCGTCGCCGGTCTCGGCCTCGATTCCGTACGCCCGGCCACGTACGACGGGGACACCCCCACCGACGAGCGCGACTGGGTCCGGCAGTTCTCCCGGTTCGTGCTGACCAACCCGGACATGTTGCACCACGGCATCCTGCCCGGGCACGCGAAGTGGGCCACCTTCCTGCGCCGGCTGTCCTTCGTGGTGGTCGACGAGTGCCACGCCTACCGCGGCGTGTTCGGGTCGCACGTCGCGCACGTGCTGCGCCGGCTGCGGCGCCTGGCCGCCCGGTACGGCGCCCGGCCCACGTTCGTGCTGGCCTCGGCCACGTCGGGCGATCCGGCGGGGGCGGCCGGCCGGCTCACCGGGCTGCCCGTCACCGCCGTCACCGCCGACGCGTCGCCGCGGGCGGCGGTGACCTTCGCCCTGTGGGAGCCGCCGCTGCTCAACCTCGAGGATCCGGACGCGCCGCTGCGCCGGTCGGCCGTGTCCGAGACCGCCGACCTGCTCACCGCCTCGGTGGCGGCCGGGACGCGGACGCTGGCGTTCATCCGGTCGCGGCGGGGGGCCGAGGTGGTCGCGTCGATCAGCCGGCGGGCGCTGGACGAGGTGTCGCCCGGACTGGGCGCCCGGGTGGCCGCCTACCGCGGCGGCTACCTCCGGGAGGACCGTCGGGCCCTGGAACAGGCGTTGCTCTCGGGCGAGCTGCTGGCGCTGGCGTCGACCAACGCGCTCGAGCTGGGGGTCGACCTGGTCGGGCTGGACGCGGTGCTGATCTGCGGCTATCCCGGTACGCGAGCGTCGGTGTGGCAGCAGGCGGGTCGGGCCGGGCGTTCCGGCGGGGAGGCGCTGGCCGTACTCGTGGCCCGGGACGATCCGCTGGACATGTACCTGGTGAACCACCCCGATGCGCTGTTCGGCCGGCCGGTCGAGGTGACCGTGCTGGATCCGGCCAACCCGTACGTC
>CAXSDA010000015.1:138092-166816 GCA_964236515.1 uncultured Actinoplanes sp. | reverse complement strand
CACCTCAGTAGCGGCCTGAGAATCTACGTCATCCACAGGTATTGACAATTGCTCCGACGAGATGCTCCTGGCCCGTGAACTCCTCACCGACTGGCTGGACACGCTGGCCGAATTGGACGTGCTCTTTGTCGGCGTGCACTGCCCATTAGCAGTACTCGAGAACCGCGAGCGCGAACGAGGCCGCCGCAGCCGCCTCGGCCTGGCCCGTGGACACCTGGGCGTCGTCCACTACCACGGCACTACGACCTTGAGGTCGACACCAGTACCACCCCCGCCGCCGAACTCGCCAAAGCCGTACTCGGCCACCGCGAAACCGGGCCAGCGCCCACAGCCTTCACCGCACTACGACAGGACCTCAGCCATTGACCAACAACCAAAACGCTGAGTTCCGACCTTCCGGCAACGACATCAGCGAGGCATTCAGACAGTTTCAATATCCGACGTCGCCAGAGATGCTCGGCTCGGCCGCCGACGCCGAGGACGTGGTGCAGGAGACCTGGCTGCGGTGGGACGGCATCGGCGGCGCCGCCCGGGCCGAGGTCCGCGATCCGCGCGCGTATCTGGTCCGGATCGTCACCCGGCAGGCCCTCACCCGGCCGCGCACGCTGGCCCGGCAGCGCGAGCAGTACGTCGGCGAATGGCTGCCCGAGCCGCTGCTGACCAGCCCCGACGTCGCCGAGGACGCCCAGCTGGCGGACAGCGTGTCGATGGCCATGCTGGCCGTCCCGGAGACCCTGGGTTACGCCGAACGCGCGGTGTTCGTGCTGCGCGAGGTCTTCGACATGCCGTACGACGAGATCGCCGGCGCGGTCGGCAAGAGCGAGGCGGCCGTACGGCAGATCGCGCACCGGGCCCGCCGGCACGTCGCCGCCCGGCACCCGCGGGTGGAGGTCAGCCGAGCCGAGCAGCAGCAGGTGGTGGCGAAGTTCCTGGCCGCCGTCACCAGCGGCAACCTGCCGGCGCTGCTGGAGGTGCTGGCGCCCGACGTGCTGCTGGTCGCGGACGGCGGCGGGCTGGTGCCGGCCGCGCGCAAGCCGATCCGGGGCGCGGACCGGCTGATCGCGGCCATCTCGGCCTGGATGCGCCTGGTGCCGGAGGACTTCGGCGGCGAGGCGGTCTGGCTGAACGGCGGCCCCGGCGTCCGGCTCGACGCCGGCGGCGAGGTCGCGGCCGCGGTCAGCCTGATCATCGTCAACGGCCGGGTCACCCACATCTACGGCATCCGCAACCCGCACAAGCTCCTGCGCCTCAACGCCGAGGCGGCCCTGTCCCGCTGATGGCTGTCCGGCGTTCACCAAGTCGTCCCTTGACCCCGCCGCGCCAAGGTGTGAAGGATCGAGAACGGATCGTGACCGTCCATTGAGGGAGTTCGTATGAGGCGCACCTTGTCCCGCGTGGCCGTCGTCTGCTCGGTGGGAGCCGTGGTGGCCGCGCTCGCCGCCGCTCCGGCCGATGCCAGCGGAAAGTACTGGTTCAAGTATCCCGGTATCTCCTGCGGCCCGGACCAGCACGCGTTCATCTCCATGGTCATCTCCGGGTCCGGCACGATCAACGGCGAGTACGCCTACGGCAGTGGTGGCGGCATCGCCTTCGGCGGCTTCCAGTACAAAGGCGCGGGCAGCCACTCGACGACCGTCCCCAGCCGGGTCCTCAACTCGTACGACTGGGGAACCAGCGGCAGCGTCAAGGTGGTCAGCCGCGGCGTCGGCTGCCGGTAGCCGCCCGGCTCACCGTCGCGGCTCGAGGGGCTTCTTCGGGGGCTCCGGCAGCGTCGGTCCGGGAGTCGCGTCGAACGACGGCGTTGTCGGGACGGCCTCCGGGCTCGTCGCCGGCGGGGCGGGCGGGGCGGGGGCCGCCGGCGGGAGACCACCGCCTGACGCCGCCACGCCGGCCCCGATCGCCACCGCCACCGACGCCGCGGCCCCGGCGACGGTCAGGGCCGCCCGCCGGCGCAGCCGCCGGGACGTGCGCATGGCCCGGTCGTACAGGTCCGGGTGGCCGCCGTGCTCGGCCAGGTCGGTCAGCGCACCGCGCAGCCGGCCGAAATCGTCCCCGCTCATCGGGCGTTCTCCCTGGTCTCCGGGGCCGGCATCAGCTCGGGCGCGATCGTGCGCAGCCGGGCGAGCGCCCGGCTGGTCTGGCTCTTGACCGTGCCGACCGAGCAGGACATCAGCTCGGCCGCCTCGGCCTCGGTCCGGTCCTCGAAGAACCGCAGGACGAGGACGGCCCGCTGCCGCGGCGTGAGCCGGGCCAGCGCCTGGTGCAGGGAGATCTTCAACGCGGTGTGTCCGGCGTGGTCGCTCTCCGGGCGCACCCGGTCGACCAGCTCTCCCGGGAGGGTCTCGGTGACCCGGCGCCGCCGTCCGTGGCGCAGGTGGAGGTGGTACATCACGGTCCGGGTGTACGCCTCGAGATGCCCGTCGCCGACCAGCCGCCGCAGCGCCCGGTGGGTGCGCGCCATCGCGTCCTGCACCAGGTCCTCGGCCAGTTGCCGGTCACCGGTCAGCAGGAAGGCCGACCGCTGCAGGGCCGGCGTCCGCGACCGTACGAACTCGGCGAACTGCGCTTCGGCCGGGTCGCCGGTTGCGGCGCGCCCGATCATCGTCGAATCACCGGCCCTCACCTCATGCCATCGAACCGGAAGGCTGGTCATATCCATGCACAGGCCCGGCGGCGGCGAAAGGTTGCCGCCGTGTCAACAGTTGTGCTCCCGGCCCGGTGCGGCCACTGTGGGAAGCCGGAGCGTGGCGATGGAGGCACGATGACGGCGACGGTCGGCGTGGTGGGGGAGACGGCCGACGGGGAGCGCCGGGTGGCGCTCACCCCGGACGGGGTGCGGCGCCTGCGGGACCGCGGGGTCACCGTGCTGGTCGAGGCGGGGGCGGGCCGGGCCGCCTGGTTCGGCGACGCGGCGTACGGCGACGTCACCGGCCGGGCCGAGGTCTACGCCGGCGCCGACGTCCTGGTGTGTGTGCACCTCCCGGCCGATGTCACCGCCCTGCGGCCGGGCGCGTTGGTGGCCGGGCTGCTGCAGCCGCTGGCCGACCCGGAGGCGATGCGGTCGCTGGCGGCCGCCGGGATCACCGTGGTGAGTCTCGACCTGCTGCCGCGCACCCTCAGCCGGGCCCAGTCGATGGACGCGCTGACCTCGCAGGCCAACGTGGCCGGATACAAGGCGGCGGTGCTGGCGGCCGAGGCGTACGGCGGCTTCTTCCCGATGCTGGTGACCGCGGCCGGGACCACCCGGCCGGCCCAGGTGCTGGTCCTCGGCGCCGGAGTGGCCGGGCTGCAGGCGATCGCCACCGCCCGGCGGCTGGGCGCGCTGGTCACCGGCTACGACGTCCGCGACGCGGCCCGCGCCGACATCGCCTCCACCGGCGCCGCCGTGCTCGACCTGAACGGGCCGTCGTCGTCATCGGCGGACGGCTATGCCCGCGAGCTGAGCGGCGACGAGTCCGGCGCGCAGATGCGCGGGCTGGACGCCGCCGTGCCGAAGTTCGACGTGGTCATCACGACCGCCCAGGTGCCCGGCGGCCGCCCGCCGCTGCTGGTGACTGCGACCGCGCTGTCCGCCATGCGGCCGGGCTCGGTGGTACTCGACCTGGCGGCCGGTGCGGACGGCGGCAACGTCGAGGGTTCCCGGCCGGGCGTGCGGTCGGTGGCCGGCCCGGGCGTGGTCGTCATCGGGGCGCCGAACCTGGCGTCCTCGGTGCCGGCGGCGGCATCCACGGCGTACGGGCGGAACATGCTGGCCCTGCTCGCCGTGCTGATGCCGGACGGGGTTGTCGCCCTGGATCTCGAGGACGAGATCCAGCGGTCGGTCGTGGTCAGCCACGGCGGGCACATCGTGAATCCGCGGGTGCGGGAGATCTTGGGGGTGGCGTCGTGAGTGCCATGCTGCTGGCCGACCTGACCGTGTTCACGCTGAGCGTGCTGGTCGGCTTCGAGGTGATCAGCAAGGTGCCGCCCACCCTGCACACGCCGCTGATGTCCGGCGCCAACGCCATCCACGGCGTGGTCGTCGTCGGCGTCATGCTGCTGGCCGCCTCGGTGAGCACGGTCGCCGGGTACATCCTGGTGGCCGTGGCCGCGTTCTTCGCCGCGATGAACGTGGCCGGCGGGTACGTGGTCACCGACCGGATGCTGGCCATGTTCCGGAGCCGGTCGTGAGCGCCTTCGGCACCGTCACCCACCTGATCTACCTGGCCTGCGCGACCTGCTTCGTGATCGGGCTGCACCTGATGAACCGCCCGGCCACCGCCCGCCGCGGGAACGTCGTCTCGGCCACCGGCATGGGCGCCGCCGTCCTCACCACCGTGGCCGTGCTGGCCGACGGTGGCCACGTCCACACGGGAGCGGCGATCGCCCTGGTCGCCGGCGCGGCCGCCGGCGGGGTGGCCGGCCTGGTCGCCGCCCGCCGGGTCCGGATGACCTCGATGCCCCAGCTGGTCAGCCTGTTCAACGCGGTCGGCGGGGGCGCGGCCGCGCTGATCGCCCTGGGTGACCGGCCGTCCGGGACCCAGGCCGCGGTCACCGGCGTGCTCGACGTGCTCATCGGCGGCGTGACGTTCAGCGGTTCGCTGGTCGCCTCGGGCAAACTGGCCGGCCGTATCCCCGGCCGCCCCGTCACCGTCCCCGGCGGCCGGCTCATTCCCGCGTTGCTCGCGCTGGTCGCGCTCGGCCTGGCCGTGCCCTACGTGGACGGGCACGGCGGGGTGGCCGTCCTGACCGGTGTGGCCGTGGCCGCGCTCGCCGCCGGCGTGCTGCTCACACTGCCCATCGGTGGCGCCGACATGCCGGTGGTCATCTCGCTGCTCAACGCCTGCACCGGCACCGCCGTGGCGATGGCGGGATTCGTCCTCGAGAGCACCCCGCTGATCATCGCCGGCGCGCTGGTCGGCGCGGCCGGGGCGATCCTGACCAAGCTGATGGCGGACGCGATGAACCGGCCGATCGGCGCGATCGTCGCCGGCGGGTACGGCACCGGCGACTCCTCCGCGGCGGTCGCGGTGCCCGGGTCGTCGACGGTCCGCGAGATCACCGCCGACGACGCCGCGATCCAGCTGGCGTACGCCGGGCGGGTCGTGATCGTGCCCGGTTACGGCCTGGCCGCGGCCCAGGCCCAGCACCAGGCGGTCGCGTTGGCCCAGGCCCTGACCGCCCGGGGCGTCGAGGTCGGGTACGCCATCCACCCGGTCGCCGGCCGCATGCCCGGGCACATGAACGTGCTCCTGGCCGAGGCCAACGCGCCGTACGACCAGATGAAGGATCTGGACGAGAGCAACCCCGACTTCCCCCGTACGGACGTGGTCCTCATCGTCGGCGCCAACGACGTGACCAACCCGGCCGCCCGCCGCCCCGGCAATCCGGTGTCCGGCATGCCCATCCTGGACGTGGACAAGGCGCGCAGCGTCATCGTGATCAAGCGTTCGCTCGGTCACGGCTACGCCGGCATCGACAACGAGCTGTACGCCGACCCGCGCACGGCCATGCTGTTCGCCGACGCCAGGGCCGGCCTGTCCGGCCTGATCACCGCCCTGCACGCCTACACCGCTTAGCGGCGATGCGATTCCGACTCGGAGCGGCTTGCGGGAGAGGGAACGACACCGTGCACCCACTCCTCCGAGCCCCAGCCGTACCGGGCGTGGTCGATCTCGCCCTCGTCCATCGCGAGGAACTCCATGCCGCCGAATCCGAGGCGGTGCGCGGTGTCGATCTCGCGGATCAGCGTCTCGTCGGTATGCAGGCCCTCGGCCAGCCACCAGCGCAGCTCGGGACGGAACTCGATGGCCGGGCTCGCGACCATCCGGACGATGTCGTCAAACGACACACGCAGCTCCTCAGCCCTTGACCGCGCCGGAGGTCAGGCCGGCGACGATCTGGCGGTTGAAGAACAGGAACATCAGCAGCGGCGGGATGGTGATCAGCAGGATGTCCATGAACAGCAGGTTGTACTGCGTGGTGAACTGGCTGTAGAAGTTGTAGATCGTCAGCTGCAGGGTGGCGTTCTTGTCACCGGGCAGGAAGTACAGCGGGTTGGTGAAGTCGTTGAAGATGTTCACCGACTGGACCAGCACGACGGTCACCAGCACCGACCGCAGCAGCGGGAAGATCACCCGGAAGAACAGCCGGATCGAGCCGGCGCCGTCGATGATCGCGGCCTCGTCCAGTTCCCGGGGCACCGACGCGATGAACGCCCGGAACAGCAGGATCGAGAACGACAGCCCGAATGCGATCTCGACCAGGATCAGGCCGGGCATGGTGCCGAACAGCCCGAGCTTCTGCAGCACCCAGATCGTCGGGACCACGGCCGGCGGCATGATCAGCCCGGACAGCACCAGGAAGTTGATCAGGCCGTTCCACCTGCTCGCCCGCCGCTGCAGCACGTACGCCACCATCGCGGCCAGCACCGTCATGACGGCGACGCTGCACAGGGTCAGGATGATGCTGTTGATGTACGCGATGATCAGCAGGTAGTCCCGGGCCTGGACCACGTCGATGAAGTTCTGCACGAACCGGAACTGGTGCGGCCAGGAGAACTGCAGCTTCACCGCCTCGGCCCGGGTCTTGAACGCGGTCAGCAGGATGAACACGAACGGGATCACGAACACCACCAGCGCGACCACGATGGCCAGCGCGCTGAGCAGGTAGTTCGGCCGCTTCTTCTTCGATACCCCGGTCACCGGGGGCGCCGGGGCGCTGACGGCGGTCACAGCTCGACCTCCTTGCGGTTGAGGAAGCGCGACAGGGGCAGCACGATCGCGGTCACCACCAGGAACAGGATCACGTTGCCCGCGGTGGAGAGGCCGTAGAAGCCGGCCTGGTACTGCTTGTAGATCACCGACGCGATGACGTCCGAGGTGAAGCCGGGGCCGCCGCCGGTCATCGCCCAGATCAGGTCGAACGACCGCAGGCCGCCGATCAGCGACAGGATGACCACGGTGACGGTCGCCGGGCGGGCCAGCGGCAGCGTGATCCGCTTGAAGTTGTCCCAGTTGCCGGCGCCGTCGACCCGGGCCGCCTCGAAGTACTCCTGCGGGATGGACACGATGCCGGCGATGTAGATCAGCGTGGCCAGGCCGACACCTTTCCAGATGTCCACCAGCGCGACCGAGTAGAGCGCGAGGTGCGGGTCGGTGAGCCAGCCCGGGCCCTGGATGCCGATGGCGGCCAGGCCGTTGTTGATCAGGCCCTTCTCCGGGTTCATCAGCACGGTGAAGGTCAGGCCGACGCCGATGGTGCTGATCAGGGTGGGGAAGAAGATCACCGAGCGCAGGAACCCGCGGCCGACGATCTGCGAGGTGAGCAGCACTGCGAACAGCATGCCCAGTACGACCTTGGCGGTGGAGGTGAGCACCGCGTAGATCAGCGTGTGCCACAGGCCGGAGACCAGGGCGGGTTCCTGGAAGAACGTCTTGTAGTTGCCGAACCCGATGAAGTGGGAGTCGAAGATGGACCATCGGGTCAGGCTGAAGTAGAACGCCAGCACCGTGGGGATCAGGAACAGGACCCCGTAGATGACCGCGGCCGGAACGTAGAACCAGTACGGGTAGGGGCTGTGCCGCTTGCCCGCGCCCGTGCCCGTCGCCGGCCGTGTTCCGGTGTCGCCCCGGTGGATGGTTGTCGTCGCCATGGAAACTCCTCGCTCGGCGCGCCCGCCCGGTTCGCACCGGGCGGGCTCGTCGTCAGCGGATCACCAGCCGGACAGGCCGAGCTGCTGGGCCTGCTTCTTGACGTCCTGGTCGTAGAGTGCCGCGGCGGCCGGAGCCTTGCGGATGCCGGAGCCCACCTCGACGGTGATCTGCTCCAGCGACGGGCCCTTGATCGGCGACAGGAACTCCAGCGCCAGGCTGGATCCGCCCTGCTTGTCGAGGTACGTCTGGGTGTCCTTGGCCACCTGGGTGACGTCGGCCGGGAGGGTGCACCCCTTGACCGCGTACGGGCCGGTCGGGCTGGACGCCGCGGACTGCGAGTCGCACCCGGCCGGGCTGGCGATGAAGTCGGTGAACTTCTTGGCCGCGTCGAGCTTCGCGCCGGTGGTGCTCTTCGGGATGTAGACACCCGCCGGCGCCCACACGGTCAGGCCGTTCGTCGAGGCGCTGTCACCGGGCAG
The DNA here is from genome assembly GCA_964236515.1 of uncultured Actinoplanes sp. GTDB lineage: Bacteria > Actinomycetota > Actinomycetes > Mycobacteriales > Micromonosporaceae > Actinoplanes. Next base: position 158,703 of record CAXSDA010000015.1, on the reverse strand, counting down.
CGGGAACAGGCCGATGTCGTTGGCCTTGTCCTTGAAGTTGGCGACGATGGTGGCCACCGTGGAGGACAGGATCGGGTACTGGGCGCCCTTGCCGTTGGCCAGGTCGCCGAGCGCGTCCTCGAGCTTGGCCGACGCGAAGTCCTTGTTCTCGTACCCGGCGTCGTGCACGGCCTGCTGGTGCTCGAACCCCTGGATGGCGGCCGGGTCGGTGGCGTACTTGGCCTGGTTGTTGGTGTACTTGGTGGCGAAGTCAGGCTCGGCCGCGGACACGTTGTGGTAGTCACCCAGCACGAACAGCTGGGACGTCCACGTGTCGCCGTAACTCTGCAGCACCGGAGCCACGCCGGAAGCCTTGATCTTGGCGCTGTTCGACATGAACTCGGCCCACGTGGTCGGCACCGAGAGCCCGAGTTTCCTGTAGATCGGGATGTTGTACATCACCGCACCGGCGAAGAAGGTGCCCCACGGCGCGCCGTAGACCTGGTTGCCGGCCGTCACTGTGGTGCTGAAGTTCTTGTCGAGCGAGGCGACCCAGGGCCGGTCGTTCAGCGGCACCAGGTTCTTCTCCGGCGCGATGGCCTGGAACAGCGAACCCGAGTTGTACTCGAAGACGTCGTCCATCGACCCGGTGGACAGCCGCGTCTTGATCAGGTTGTCGCCGTCACTGCCGCCGGGCCGGGTCTCCACCTTGACGGTGATGTCCGGGTTCTTTGCGCTGAAGTCCTTCACCAGCTGGTTGGCCGTGGCCACGGTGTTGTCGGCGTTGTCGATCAGGAAGTTGATGGTGGTCTTGCCGCCTTTGCTGCTGCTGTCGCTCGAGCCCAGGCTGCCGGCGCTGCACGCGCCGACCACCAGGCAACTGACTGCGGCGGCCGCCAGGACGCCGGCTTGTCGGATTCTCATGTAGGAAACCTCCGGGGAGAGAGTGATTCAGGACTGGAACTGCGAGGGAAGAGCGGCCTGGAACGCGTCCGCGCCGCGGCGGAAGTCGCCGTGGGTGACGGCGTCGACGAAGGTCGTGGCGGGGTCGCCGAGGTACGGGCCGAGCCGGCCGGCCACGTCGGCCTCGTCGGCGGCGACGCCGGCCGCGACCGCGGCGGCGACGACCTGCTGCCAGGACGGCTCGTGGTCGAGCACCTGCCGGATGGTCGGCGCGACCGGCAGTTCCGCTTCCCGGCCGTACGCGTCGTCCACCGTCCACTCGTGGGCGCCGTGACCGACCTCGACGGTGTCCCCGCCGGGCACGACGACCGTGGCGGTGACGCCGACCGGCAGGGTCACCCGCAACGTGAGCCGCCCGCCGGACCGTTCCCAGGCCACCGACGCCTCGCCGTACGGCGTGAGGTGCCGCGCCGAGGCCGACGTGAGCCGATGGTCGGGCACCGGCGCGACCCGGATCCGCCGGTAGCCGGGCCCGTCCGGGGCCAGCCCGGCCACCCGCCGGTGCATCCAGTCGGCGACGGCGCCCAGCGCGTAGTGGTTGAACGAGGTCATCTCGCCCGGGTTGATGCTGCCGTCCGGGAGCATGCTGTCCCAGCGCTCCCACACCGTCGTCGCGCCCATGGTCACCGCGTACAGCCAGGACGGGCATCCGGTCTGCAGCAGCAGGCGGTACGCGACCCCAGGGTCGCCGCCGTCGGTGAGCGCGTCGGTCATCAGCGGCGTCCCCACGAACCCGGTGCTGATCCGGAACCCCGAGGTGCGGACCAGGTCGGCCAGCCGGGCGGCGGCGTGCTCCCGTTGCCCGGCGTCGGCGAGCAGATCCCACTGCAGGGCCAGCGCGTACGCGGTGGCGGCGTCGCTGAGCACCCGGCCGCCGCCGGTGGTGTACTCGGCCGCGAACGCCTCCCGCACCCGGGCGGCCAGGTCGCCGTACTTCTCTGCGACGTCCTTGTCGCCGACCAGCCCGGCGGCCACCGAGGTGACCAGGGCCGAGCGGGCGAAGTAGGCGGTGGCGATGACATCCGGGTCGGCCTTGGCCCGGAACGGGTTCTCCGGCGGCGCGGTCGGGTCGAGCCAGTCGCCGAACTGGAAACCGCCGGTCCACAGCAGGTTGTCCCCGGACAGGGCGGCCACCTTGTCGACCCAGCCGCGCATGCTCGGCAGCTGGCGGGCCAGCAGGCCGAGGTCGCCGAGCCGTTCGTACAGCGTCCAGGGCACCAGCGTGGCGGCGTCGCCCCAGGCCGCGGTGGCCGGGCCGGGCCGGCGCAGCACGTCCGGGATGACGAACGGGACCGAACCGTCCTTCTCCTGTTCGGCCGCCAGGTCGGCCAGCCATGAGGTGAGGAAGCCGCCGGTGTCGTACAGGAAGGTGGCGGTGGGGGAGAAGACCTGGATGTCGCCGGTCCAGCCGAGGCGCTCGTCGCGCTGCGGGCAGTCGGTCGGCACGTCGAGGAAGTTGCCGCGCATCCCCCAGACCACGTTCTCGTGGAAACGATTCAACAACTCGTGCGAGGAGTCGAACCAGCCGGTGCGCCGCAGGTCCGATCCGAGCACCACGGCCTCGGCCGTGAAGTCGGCCGCGCCGGTCACCTCGGCGTAGCGGAAACCGTGGAAGGTGAACGCCGGCTCCAGGACCACCTCGTCCGGTCCGGCCAGGACGAACGTGTCGGTCGCCTTGGCCGTACGCAACGGCCGTACGCCCAGCGCACCGTTCTCGAGCACCTCGGCCTGCCGGACCGTGACCTCGTCGCCGGCCGTTCCGCCGCGGACCGTGAGCCGCACCCGCCCGACCACGTTCTGCCCGAAGTCGACCAGGCCGTCCCGGACCGTGACCGGGGCCAGCACGTCGGTGACCCGGACCGGCGGCCCGTCCGGCGCGACCAGCAGGCCGAGGTCGGCGTCGAACACGTCCACCGGGCCGGCGTCACCGGGTTCGCGGCGGAGGTCGGTGCGCTCGCCGTCGTACAGGTCGTCGGCCACGATGGTGCTCCCGGCGGCGGTCCAGGTGTCGTCCGTGACCAGCCGGTGCACGGTGCCGTCAGCGGTCTCGACCTCGAGCTGGGCCAGGGCGGCCAGCCGGTCGCCGTACAGGGCGCCGCCGCCGTGCCAGCCCAGCCGGCCGCGGTACCAGCCGTTGCCGAGCAGCACGTCCAGGCGGTTGTCGCCGTCCCGGACCAGGTCGGTCACGTCGTAGGTGTGGTAGCGCAGCCGGTGGCGGTACGCGGTCCAGCCCGGGGCGAGTTCGTCGTCGCCGACCCGTACGCCGTTGAGGGTGGCCCGGTAGAGCCCGTGCGCGGTGACGTACAGCCGGGCCCGGACGACGTCCCCGGGCAGCGCGGCGTGTCCGGTCAGGACCGGCGCCGACTCACCTCGCCCGTCGCCGGCCTGCGGGCCGACGAACCGGGCGGTCCAGTCGGACGGGTTCAGCAACCCGGCTTCGACCACGGCCGGCTCGCTCCACGGGCTCCAGTCGCCGCCGCCCTGCACCCGCACCCGGACCTGGGCCCGCTGGCGTGAGGTCAGCGACCCGGCCGGCCACGGCACCAGGATCTGCTCGGCCGAGGTGACCGGAAACGACTGCCCGTCGACCGCGATCTCGTAGCCGGTCTGCACGAAGTCGGCGTCGGCCTCCGGAACCTGCCAGGACACCCGCGGCGTCGAGACCCCGATGCCGAGAACCGGCCCGTGCTCGAAGCGGAGTCCGGTGGGTGCGGCGGCGTGTGGCATATGTGTCCCCCAGATTGTGAAACGATTCAACCGGTGCTCTACGAAATGGTGATCAAGTTGTTTCGGAGTCGTGGCCAGAAGATTTCGCCTGTTTCCCGATAATGCTGCCGAAGCAGCTCAGGGCATAGCCCGGTGTGAACTCGTGGTAGCACGAAATTCACTCGGGCCCTAAGCTGAAACGATGCTGCAGCCACCGGTGGAAGCCGAGCGCGACCGGCTGCACTTCGTCCAGGGGTCTGCGGTTTTCGCTGGTCACTGGCTGCACGAGGACCTCCATCCGGCGCACACCCACACGTTCGTCGAGGTGGCCGTGATGACCGGCGGTGCCGGGGTGCACCACTGCCGGGCCGGGCGCCGTCCGCTGCAGATCGGCGACGTCGTTCTGCTGCGCCCGGGGGTGTGGCACGCGTACGAGGAGTGCCACGCGCTCGACATGTACAACTGCTGCTTCGCCGCCGAGCTGCTGCAGCACGAGCTGGGCTGGACCCGCGAGGACCCGTCTCTGGGCTATCTGCTCTGGGCCGGGCCGTACGCCCAGCAGCGCCGCGGCACGCTGCTCACCCACCTCGGGCCGGCGCAGCTGGCGGAGTCCGTCCAGCACCTCGACGCGCTGGCCGCGCTGGCGGCCGAGCCGATCCGGTCGCACCGCGGCGACATCATCGGCCGGCTGGCGCTGTTCCTGGCCGGGATCGCGCGTGCGGCCACCGCCGAGGCGCCGGCCGGGGGCGCGCCGATCCACCCGTCGGTGCTGGTGGCGATGCGGATGATGGAGTCCCGCCCGGACCGCCAGTGGACCCTCACCGAGCTGGCGGCCGAGCTGCATCTGGCGCCGGGGTACCTGGTGCGGTTGTTCAAGAACGCCACCGGGTTGCCGCCGATGGCCTACCTGGCCCGGCACCGCGTCGAGGTGGCCGCCTCCCGGCTGTTGCGCACCGACGACCCGATCAGCCGGATCGGCGAGTCGGTCGGGTGGGCCGACCAGAACTACTTCGCGCGCCGGTTCAAGGCGCACTACGGTTTGAGCGCCTCGGCGTACCGGGCCCGGTTCAGCCAGCGCGCGGTGGGGCTGCAGAAGCTCGCGCACCGCTGACCTGACCGGTGTCCGCTTCCCGCTCGGCCTACTTCGGTAGGCGCAGACCCTCCATGCCGCCGTCCACCGCGAGCAGTGTGCCGGTGGTGGACGAGGTCAGCGGGCTGGCCAGGTAGCAGATGGCGGTCGCGACCTCGTCCGCGGTGACCAGCCGGCCCATCGGCTGACGGGCCCGCAGCGCGGCCGCGGCCGCCTCCGGGTCCTCGGTCGCGTCCAGCAGCCGGCCCACCCAGGGGGTGTCGGCGGTGCCGGGCATGACCGCGTTCACCCGGATGCCCTCGCGGACGTGGTCGGCCGCCATGGCCAAGGTCAGCGCGGCCACCGCGCCCTTGCTGGCCGAGTACAGCGCCCGCTGCGGCAACCCGGCCCAGCCGGCCACCGAGCAGGTGTTGACGATGGCCGCGCTCGGCGACTCCCGCAGATGCGGCAGGGCCGCCCGGCTGACCCGGGCCATGCCGACCACGTTGACGTTCAGCACCCGGTGCCACTCGTCGTCGCTGTTCGCGGCGACGTCCCCGACCGCGCCGACGCCGGCGTTGTTGACCAGGATGTCGATCCGGCCATGCGCGGCCACCACCGCGGCCACGGCGGCGTCCACCGACGAAGCGTCGCCGACGTCGCAGCCGGTGGCCAGGTCCAGGACGGCGACGGTGGCGCCTCGGCTCTCCAGCAGTGCGGCCGTGGCCGCGCCGATGCCGCTGGCGCCGCCGGTGACGATCGCGACCAGCCCGTCGAAGTCACTCATCGCGGGGCCGCGATCTCTTGCTGCTGCTCCCCGAGACCCTCGATACCCAGCGACACCACGTCGCCGGGAGCGAGCCAGCGCGGCGGCTTCATGCCCATGGCCACGCCGGGTGGGGTGCCGGTGTCGATCAGGTCGCCCGCCTCCAGCACCAGGAACTGGCTCAGGTAGTAGACGATGAAGTACGGGTCGAACACCATCGTCGACGTGTTGCCGGTCTGCCGGCGCTCACCGTTGACGTCCAGCCACATGTCCAGCGCGTTGACGTCCTTGATCTCGTCCGGGGTGGCCACCCACGGGCCGGCCGGGTTGAACGTCTCGGCCGACTTGCCCTTCGACCACTGGCCGCCGCGCTCGATCTGGAAGGCCCGCTCGGACACGTCGTTGACCAGCGTGAACCCGCCGATCACGGCGCGCGCGTCGTCGGGGGAGTCGAGATAACTGGCCCGCTGCCCGATCACGATGCCGAGTTCGACCTCGTAGTCGAGCTTCGTCGAGCCTCGCGGCTGGCGGACCGGGTCGTTCGGGCCGACCAGCGTGTTCGGCGGCTTGGTGAACAGGATCGGCTCCTCCGGCACGTCCGCGCCGGTCTCGGCCGCGTGGTCGCGGTAGTTGAGCCCGATGCACAGGATCTGGTGCGGCCGGGCGATCGGCGCCCCGACCCGGTCGGTGCCGAACGGCACCGTGTCCCCGGCCGCGACCCGCTCGGCCACCGCCTCACGCAGGCGGTCGTGTCCGCCGGCGAAGTAGGTGGCGTCGAAGTCGGTGACCACGTCGGAGACGTCCACGTAGGACGTCTCGTCCACCCGGACGACCGGCTTCTCGGACCCGGCCGGGCCGATGCGCATCAGCTGCATGGCGAAAACCCCTTCACTCGACCATCGCGCGGATGGTGGAAATCTCGGTGACCAGCCGGCTCAGCGGCGTCCGGTAGGCCGGCGCGGACACGCTGACCGCGCCCGCGGGGACGGTCGGCGAGGTCAGGAACGCGGGCACGGCCACGCAGTTCACCCCCGGCTCGTTCTCCTGGTCGTCGGCGGCCCAGCCCTGGGCGCGGACCTTCTGCAGCTCCCGGGCCAGTTCGGTGGCGGTGGTCAGCGTGTTCGGGGTGTGCCGGTGCAGCGTCCGGCCGCCGGCCCAGGCGTGCACGGCGGCGTCGTCGGCCAGCGCGTACGACAGCAGCAGTTTGCCCACGGCGGTGCTGTGCGCGGTGTTGCGGCCGCCGACGGTCGAGGTCAGCTTGACCGCCCCGGTCGGCGGGTCGACCTTGGCCCGGTACACCACGAACGCCCCGTCCAGCACGGCGTAGTGCGCGGTCTCGCCGTACCGCCCGGCCAGCCGGCGCAGCACCGGCGCGATCCGCTCGTGCTCTGGCCGGGCCTCGTGGTGGGCGAACGCCAGCCGCAGAAACTCGTCGCCCAGCACGTACCGCCCGCGGCCGTCCTGGGCGGCGAAGCCGGCCCGCCGCAGCGACGCCAGTGCGCGGTGCACGGTCGCCTTGTTGCTGGTCACCGCCCGCGCCATCTCGTCCAGCCCGATACCGTCGGGGTGCCGGGCCAGCTCGGCCAGGATCGCCAGCACCCGATCGGCTCCGACGAGCCGCTCGGGTTCCGTCTCTCCGACGTCCGGCGTAGTGTCCATAACGTTTCGGATGTTAGACCGATGTTTCGGCAGTTGGAAGAGGAGCATTCATGGCTCTGCGTAGTGACGCCTGGTACGCCGGAGACGACCGCAACGCCTACATCCACCGGGCCTGGATGCGCCGGGGCCTGCCGAATTCGGCGTTTCAAGGCCGGCCGCAGATCGCCATCGCGAACACCGCATCCGACCTGACCCCGTGCAACAGCCACCTGAACGAGGTCGCCGAGCACGTCTCGCGCGGGGTGTGGGAGGCGGGCGGCGTACCGCTGAATCTGCCCGTGGTCTCGCTCGGCGAGACGCTGCTGCGGCCGACCGCCATGCTCTTCCGCAACCTGGCCGCGATGGCCATCGAGGAGATGATCCGGGCCAATCCGGTGGACGGCGTGGTGCTGCTCGGCGGCTGCGACAAAACCATCCCGTCGCTGCTGATGGCCGCGGCGTCGGTGGACATCCCGGCGGTCGTGGTGCCCGGCGGCCCGATGCTCACCGGCACCTTCCGGGGCACCCCGCTGGGCTGCGGCACCGACGTCTGGCGGCTGTCCGAGGAGGTACGGGCGGGCACGCTCAGCGAGGGCGCGTTCCTCGACTCGGAGTCGTCGATGATCCGCAGTCGCGGCCACTGCAACACGATGGGCACCGCCTCGACCATGGGGCTGCTGGCCGAGGCCCTGGGCACCACGCTGCCGGGCACGGCCGGCATCCCGGCACCGGACAGCCGCCTGCTGGCCCGCTCGCACGAGACCGGCAAGCTGATCGTGGACATGGTGGCGGCCGGCCGCACCCCGAGCCAGATCCTGACCACGGGCTCGTTCCACAACGCGATCGTGGCGCTGGCCGCGATCGGCGGCTCCACCAACGCGGTGGTGCACCTCCTGGCCATCGCCGGCCGGCTGGGCGTGCCGCTGAGCCTGGACGACTTCGACCGGATCGCGGCCGAGGTGCCGATGCTGGTCGACCTCCAGCCGTCCGGCCGCTGGCTGATGGAGGACCTGTACCGGGCCGGCGGGCTGGCCGCCGTGCTCGGCAAGGTGGTGGACCTGATGGACCACGACGCGATCGACGTGACCGGCGAACCGTTCGTGAAGTCGCTCGCCGGGGCGCAGATCTGGGACCGCGAGGTGATCCGGGTCCGCGACGAGCCGATGATGGCCAGCGGCGGCATCTCGGTGCTGCGCGGCAACCTGGCTCCGGCCGGCGCCATCATCAAGCCGTCCGCGGCCACCCCGGCGCTGCTGCAGCACCGGGGGCGGGCCCTGGTGTTCGACTCCATCGAGGACTTCCACGCCCGCATCGACGACCCCGAGCTCGACGTGGACGCCGACACGGTGCTGGTGCTGCGCGGGTGCGGGCCTAAGGGCTACCCGGGCATGCCCGAGGTGGCGAACATGCCGCTTCCGTCCAAGCTGCTGCAGAAGGGCGTCCGGGACATGGTGCGGATCTGCGACGGGCGGATGAGCGGGACGGCGTACGGCACGGTGGTCCTGCACGTCGCCCCGGAAGCGGCCGCCGGTGGTCCGCTGGACCGGATCCGTACGGGCGACTGGATCGTCCTCGACGTGCCCCACCGGCGGATCGACGTGGACATCGCGCAGGAGGAACTCGACGCCCGGCCCCCGTCGAAGGCCCTGCTCGACGCGATCGCCCGCCCGACCCGCGGCTGGGAGAAGCTCTACGTCGACACGGTCACCGGCGCCGACACCGGGGCCGACCTCAGCTTCCTGATCGGTTCCAGCGGCTCCGAGGTCACCCGCGAGTCGCACTGAGCTCGTCGCGGAACCGCATCAGGGCGAAACCGAGCAGGTTGAGCCCCCCGCCGGCGCTGCGGGTCCGGGGCCGTCGGGCGGCCTCGTCGCCGCGCAGTTCGGCCTCGTCGCCGTCCGGCGCGGCGTTGTCGGCCGGACTGACCAGCCCGTCCGGGAGAACCTGGAGATGCGCTACCTGTTCGACGAGCCGTTCGTCGTCGACTCGACCGCCATCACCACCGAACTCGGCGCCACCGTCACCCCAGCGGCCGAGGCTCAGGCCACGACCAGAGCCGCGTATGAATCAGCGCGGAGCGCGTTGCCGCGCTGATGAGTTCGGCCGCGGACGCTGCCGGCGAGGCCGTTGTCGGGCGTGGCCGAACTCATCAGCGGGGGCGCCGCACGCGCGATCGAGCGCAGCTACGCTGAGCCGTGGCCGAATCCTCGATGCGCGGAAGCACGCTGTGGTCCCGCAAGATGGCGCTCCCGCTGCGCGACTTCCTGCGCACCGAGTCGGGCAGCGCCGGCGTCCTGGTGGCCGCCATCGCGGTCGCGCTGATCTGGGCGAACGTCAACCCGCACTCCTACGAGACGGTCCTGGCCACCCACCTGTCCGTACGGCTGGGGGGCACCGGGATCTCGCTCGATCTGCACGAGTGGGTCAACAGCGGCCTGATGACCATCTTCTTCCTCGTCGTCGGGCTCGAGGCGCGGCGCGAGTTCGACCTCGGTGACCTGCGCGACCGGCGGAGGTTCATCCTGCCGGCCGTGGCCGGGGTGGTCGGCATGGCGATCCCGGCGCTGATCTACGTGACGCTCAACGCCGGCGGGCCCGGCGCGCACGGCTGGGGCGTGGCCATGTCCACCGACACCGCGCTCGCGCTGGGTCTGCTGGCGCTGCTCGGCAAGGGCGTGCCCGACCAGGTCCGGGTCTTCCTGCTCACCGTGTTCGTGGTCGACGACCTCGTCGCGCTGGTGATCATCGCCGTCTTCTACAGCGAGTCGATCGCGATGATGCCGCTGATCGTGGCCGTGCTGGTGTTCGGCGCCATGCTGATCATGAGCCTGGCGCTCAAGGTCAGCCGGGGCATCCTCTACCTGCCGTTCGCGCTCGTCCTGTGGGGCGCGCTGCTGGCCGCCGGGGTCGACCCGGTGGTGTCCGGCCTGGCCATCGGGCTGACCGTGGCCGCGTACTCGCCGTCCCGGGCCGCGCTGGAGGAGGCCAGCGGACTGTTCAAGCTGTTCCGCGAGCAGCCCACCCCGGAACTGGCCCGCACGGCCAGCTACGGCCTGGTGCAGACGCTGTCGCCCAACGACCGGTTGCAGCGCATCTACCACCCGTGGTCGAGCTACCTGATCGTGCCGCTGTTCGGCCTGGCCAACGCGGGCATCGTGATCAACGGCCCGTTCCTGGCCCGGGCGTTCACGTCGCCGGTGACGTGGGGCGTGATCGCCGGGTACGTGCTCGGCAAGCCGGTGGCCGTGGTCGGCGTCTCGTGGCTGCTGCAGAAGCTGACCCGGGGCCGGATCCGGCCGGCCGTGGGCTGGGCCGGGGTGCTCGGCGCGGGCACGATCGCCGGGATCGGCTTCACTGTGTCGCTGCTGATCGCGAACCTGGCCTTCACCGGCGACCTGCTGGCCGAGGCCAAGGTCGGCGTCCTGACCGCGGCGGTCGTCGCGTCCGCGCTGACCTGGGTGGTGTTCCGGGTGACCCAGGCGCTGCCCAAGCCGACCCGGGCGAAGCTGCTGCTGGGCGACTCGGAGCAGCTGGTCGACCTGATCCCGGAGGTCGACCCGGACCGCGACCACGTGCGCGGGCCGGCCACGGCGTCGGTCACCGTGGTCGAGTACGGCGACTTCCAGTGCCCGTACTGCGGGCAGGCCGAGCCGGTCGTGCGCGAGCTGCTGGGCGACACCGACCTGCGGTTCGTGTGGCGCAACCTGCCGCTGTCCGACGTCCATCCGCAGGCCCGGATGGCGGCCGAGGCGGCGGAGGCGGCGGCCGCCCAGGGCCAGTTCTGGGAGATGCACGATCTGTTGCTCGACCACCAGGACTCGCTGCGGATCATGGACCTGCTGCGGTACGCCGAGCAGATCGGGCTGGACGCCGAACGGTTCCACACCGACCTGATGACGCACGCGGCCGAGGAGTACATCGACGAGGATCTGGACTCGGCCGACCAGAGCGGCGTCTCGGGCACGCCGACGTTCTTCATCAACGGGCAACGGCACTACGGGGCGTACGACATCGCCACGTTCACCGAGGCGGTCCGCACGGCCCGCGCCCGCGCCTGGATCGGGTCCCGGTCCGCCGCCCGGAGTCAGTAGGCCCGGAGTCAGTAGGCCCGGAGTCAGTAGGCCCGGAGTCAGTACGGCGCCACGGTCAGCGCGGCCATTCCGGCGACCGCGTCGACGTCGATCCGGTCGGCGGCGCCGTCCCAGCCGGCGGGCGTGAAGAGCGCGCCCGCGGCCACCCCGTCGTGGGCGGCGCCGTTCAGCACCACCCGGCCGGCGCCGCCGCCCACCCGCACCCGGACCGGCACCCGACCCACGGTCCGCAGGCCCAGCCGGTTGACGCCGCCGGTCGTGCGCACGGTCAGGGTGCCGTCCGGGCGGGGGAGTGTGAGGTCGACGGCGGTGCCGCCGGACAGGTCGACCGCGTCCAGCCGGGCCCGGCTGAGGTCGATCGAGCTGCGGTCGGCGCCGTCCAGCGCCAGCCGCCAGTGGGTGCTCGCGGCCAGCGTCACGTCGACCGGGCCTTGACCCGGCGCCACCTGCAGGACGCCGGCGCGTTCGGTGACCGGGGTGCCGGTGGGTGTGATCCGGTAACGGGCGCCGCCGGGGAGGTCGGCGGTCCGTACGGTGATCGCGGCCGAGCCGCCGGTGAACGCCACGGTCTCGACGGCGGTCCGAACGCCGGAGGGCGCGGGCGAGGCCGGTGCGGGCGAGGCCGGCCCGGGCGAGGTCGGCCCGGGTGCGGGCGACGGCGGGCCGATCTGCCCGGCGGGCCCCGGCGGCAGGACCACCCGCCGCATCGGGCCGTTGTCCCCGCTGGGCGCGATGAGCAGGCCCAGCCCGCCGGCCGCGATGCCCGCGGCCACCACGCGGGGCCGGCGCGGTATCCGCGGTCCGGCCCCGCCGATGACGGGAAGTTCGACGGTGGGCTCGTCCAGGCCGGGAACCGGCTCGGGCGCGTCCGGGTCTTCCTCGAAGTGAATGCCCTGGCGTTCCACACCTGTCGATACGGACGCCGGAGCCGCCCGGATCAGTCGTCGTCCGCCCGGGTGCGGACGTGATCCAGCAGGTCCGGCTCGCGGCTGCGGATGCGGTCCATCTCCTCGCCGGCGTCGCAGGTGAGCAGCGCGACGTCCACCGCGTCGCCGTTGCCGGCCACGATCCGCCACGTGCCGCCGGAATCCTCCCAGCGGCGCAGGCGGTCCAGGGCCTCACTCATCGGACCAGCTGGTCCAGCGGCACGTCCGGGTCGGCCAGCCGGCCCAGGTCGATCACGGCGCCGCCGAGGCCGGCCCGGATCAGGTCCTGGATCGTGTCGGTGACGTCCCAGACGTTGACGTTCATGCCGGCCAGCACCCGCCCGTCCGCTGTCCAGAAGGCGATGAACTCGCGGGCCGCCAGGTCGCCCCGGATCACCAGGCCGGCCTTGGCCGACGCCGGCACGTACCCGGCGTACTCCATGCCCAGGTCGTACTGGTCGGTGAAGAAGTAGGGCAGCTTCTCGAACCGCACGTCCTGGCCCAGCATGGCCCGGGCCGCGACCGGTCCGCCGTCCAGCGCGTAGGCCCAGTGCTCGACCCGCACCCGGGTCCGCAGCAGCGGATGGTCGACGTTGGCGATGTCGCCGGCGGCGAAGATGTCCGGGTCGCTGGTGGTCAGCCGGGCGTCGACCAGGAGACCGTTGTCCACGTCGAGGTGGGCGTCCCGGGCCAGGGTGACCCGCGGGGCGACGCCGACCGAGGCCAGCACCACGGTCGCCGGGATGGTCTCGCCGCCCTCGAGCACCACGGCGCCGTTGCGGATCTCGGCCACCTGGGAGCGGAACCGGAACTCCACGCCCTGCTCGCGGTGCAGGCCGGCGAACACGTCGGCCATCTCGTCGCCCAGCACCCGTTGCAGCGGCTTGTCCAGGCTCTCGACCACGGTCACCCGGGCGCCGGCGTGGCGGGCGGCGGCGGCGACCTCGAGGCCGATCCAGCCCGCGCCGACCACCACCAGGCTGGTCTCGGGCTGGATGACGTTGCGGAGGCGCTCGGAGTCGGCCAGGGTCCGCAGGGTCAGCGCGGTGTCGCCGCCGGGCACCGGCAGCGGGCGCGGTTCCGAGCCGGTGGCCAGCAGCAGCTTGTCGTACCGGATCTCGTCGCCGGCGTCGGTGCGGACCGTGTGGGCGGCGCGGTGGATGCCGGCCACGGTGTCGCCGGACCGCAGCTCGACGTCGTGCTCGCGGTACCAGTCGGCGGGGTGCACGTACGGCTCGTCCCGGCCCGCCGTGCCGAGCAGCAGTCCCTTGGACAGCGGGGGCCGCTCGTACGGCCGCTCGGTCTCGGTGCCGATCAGCACGATCCGCCCGTCGAAGCCTTCCTCCCGCAGGGTCTCGGCGGCCTTCGCGCCGGCCAGTCCGGCGCCGGCGATGACGAAGGTGCGATCGGTGGTCATGTCGATGGTCCTCTCCTCAGGCGCCGACGCCGGCCGCGGCCAGGAACTCGGCGTGCGAGCGGGCGTCGGAGCGCAGCGTGCCGAGCAGCGTCGCGGTGACCGTACGGGAACCGACGGCCCCGATCACCACGCCCACCCCGCGCGGCTGCAGGTGGGCGTCCAGCCAGTCGGTGACCTGTTTGGTCAGTCGTTCCTGGACCTGCGCCCGGTGGGCGAACAACTCCATCATCCGGGCCGGTTTGGACAGTCCGAGAATCCGTTCGCCGGGCAGGTAACCGAGGTGGGGGACCCCGACGAACGGCAGCAGGTGGTGCTCGCGGACCGACCGGATCGGGATCGACCGGCCGTCCGGCCGCGGCCGAGCGCGGCTAGGTCGTCCGCTCCGGGTTTCCGGGCGATCGGTTCCCCGCGGCCGGGCGAGGGGTGCTGCGTCGCCCTCACGGAATCCCGACCACCTTCCCGGGATTGAACAGGTTCAGCGGGTCGAGGGTCTGCTTGACCGCGAGCTGCATGGCCAGCACCCCGGGATCGAGTTCGGCCCGCATCCCGCCGCGCTTGAGCAGGCCGACGCCGTGCTCGCCGGTGACTGTGCCGCCCATCCCGATCGCGGCCAGCAGCATCTCCTCGAACGCCGCCTGCGCCTTCTCGCGGGCCTCGTCGTCGCCGACCGGCGTGCGGATCAGCGGATGCAGGTTGCCGTCGCCGGCGTGGGCGATGGTCGAGATGCTGGTGCCGTGCCGTACGGCGATGTCCTCGATGACGGCCAGCATGGCCGGCACCTTCGACCGCGGCACGCAGATGTCCTCGGTCAGCAGCGGGCCCAGCCGTTCCAGCGCCGGGTAGGCCAGCCGCCGGGCGGCGAACAGCGCCTCGGCCTCGAACTCGTCGGTCGACTGCTCGGCCCACAACGCCCCGGCGGCGGTGAACACCCCGGCCAGCTGCGCCGCCTCGTCGTCGCCGGCCTGGCCGGGCGTGTCGACCTGGGCCAGCAGCAGCACCTCGGCATCGGCGTCCAGGCCCAGGTGCTTCCAGTCCTCGACCGCCTGCAGGGTGAACTTGTCGAGCATCTCCAGCGCCGCCGGGACCAGGCCCTTGCGGGTGGTCGCGGCCACCGCTTCGCCGGCGGCAATGACGGTGTCGAACGCGCCCACGACCGTACGCGGCGGGCCGGTGCGGGCCGGCCGGAGCCGCAGCGTGACCTCGGTGATCACGCCGAACGTGCCCTCCGACCCGACGAACAGGCCCGCCAGGTCGTAACCGCTCACCCCCTTGGTGGTCCGCCGCCCGAGCCGGACCACCGTCCCGTACGCCCCGGCCGGACCACCCACCACCGCCTCCAGCCCGAGCACGTAGTCCCGGGTCACGCCGTACTTCAGGCAGCACAGCCCGCCGGCGTTGGTGGCCACGTTGCCGCCGATGGTGGACCAAGGCGCGCTGGCCGGGTCGGGCGGGTACCACAGCCCGTGTTCCGCCACTGCCGCCTTCAGGTCGTCGTTGACCACCCCCGGCTGCACCACCGCGACCATGTTCTCGGCGTCGATCTCGACGACGGCGTTCATCGTGGACAGATCGAGGATCAGGCCGCCGTCGACCGCGTTGGCGCCCCCGGACAGGCCGGTCCCGGCGCCGCGGGTGACGATCGGGATGTCGCGTTCGGCGCAGGCGGCGACGATCCGCTGGACCTCGGCCGTGGACCGGGCCCGGACAGCGGCGACCGCATCACCGGCCGGCGCCCATTCGGCCTCGTCGTGCCCGAGCGTGCGCAGCACGTCGGGATCGGTCACCAGGTCCAGTCCGGGCAGCGCCTCGGCAAGAGTGGTCATGACAGGAACTCCAGAATCGCGGCGTTCACCAGATCGGGCTGGTCGATGTTGGCGGCGTGCCCGCACTCGTCGAGGACAACGGACCGGGCCAGCGGGTTCGTCTCGGCCATGGCCACCGCGTGCTCCCACGGCCAGAAATGGCTGCCCCGGCCGACCAGGAACAGGCTGGGCCTCCCGCACCGCGCGACGACGTCGCGCCAGTCGGCCTCGGCGTGGTTCTGCAGCAGCGGCCGGGTCTCCGGCGCCCGCGCGTCGGCGAACGACGGCACCCGGCCACCGAGCGCGGCCACCACCCGGCCGATCCCGGCCATCCGGTCGGCCTGGAGACCACGCCCGGTGGCCGGAATGCCGTCGGCGAAGAATGTGCCCAGGTTTGCCCGGTCCAACCCGAAGAAGCCGTAGGACCAGGAATCGTCGTTGACCATCTTCGGTGTCTGGTCGACCGAGACGACGCCGCGCACCCGGTACCCCTCGGCCCGCAGCGCCTGACGTTGCCGCTCCCACGTCGTCAGCGGCGCGGCGAACCCGGCGATCAGCACCACGACCGTCCCGGAACCCTCGTCGACGTAGTGCAGGCAGACCCCGTCGCTGGTCGTGATGGTCGCCATGGATTCGACCCTAGCCGCTATTCGAAGCGCGACCAGTCGCCGGCGCCCTTCCGCACGATCTCGGGTCCGCCGGAGGAGAAGTCCACCACCGTGGTCGGCTCGACGCCACACTCGCCGGAGTCCAGCACCGCGTCCAGCGCGTGGTCCAGCTCCTCCTTGATCTCCCAGCCCTGGGTCATCGGCTCGGCCTCGCCGGGCAGGATGAGCGTGCTCGACAGCATCGGCTCGCCCAGCTCGGCCAGCAGCGCCTGGGCCACCACGTGGTCGGGGATGCGCACGCCCACGGTCTTCTTCTTCGGGTGCTGCAGGCGCCGCGGCACCTCCCGGGTGGCCGGCAGGATGAACGTGTACGGGCCGGGCGTGGCCGCCTTCAACGTGCGGAACAGCGAATTGTTGATCTGGACGAACTGGCCCATCTGCGCGAAGTCGCGGCACATCAGCGTGAACGGGTGCCGGTCGTCGAGGTGCCGGAGTTCCCGGATCCGGTCCATGCCGTCCTTGTTGCCCAGCGCACAGCCCAGGGCGAAACAGGAGTCGGTCGGGTACGCGATCAGGCCGCCGTCGCGCACCACGTCGACCACCTGCCGGATCGTCCGCGGCTGCGGGTTGTCCGGATGCACGTCGAAGTACTTGGCCACGCGGTAACTCTAGGAGCCCAGCCGTTTCTTCTGGACCTTGCCCATGGCGTTGCGCGGCAGTTCCCCGGTGAACCGGATCGTGCGCGGCCGCTTGTGCACCGACAGCGTCCGGGCGACGAAGTCGATCAGCTCCTGCTCGGTGGTGCCGTCGGCGACCACGTACGCGGTGACCTGCTCGCCCAGGTCGGCGTGCGGGGTGCCGATCACGGCCGCCTCGCGGACCTTCGGGTGGGCCAGCAGCGCGTCCTCGACCTCGCCGGCGCCGATCTTGTAGCCACCGCTCTTGATCAGGTCGGTGGAGCTGCGGCCGACGATCCCGTGCCGGCCGTCCGGGCCGGCGGCGGCGATGTCGCCGGTGCGGAACCACCCGTCTTCCGGCGGCGGGGGCTGGTTGCGGTACCCGTCGAACAGCATCGGGCCCGAGACCCACAATTCGCCGATGGACTCGCCGTCCGCCGGCACGTCCCGGCCGTCGTCGCCGACGATGCGCGTACGGACCCCGTGCACCGGCACGCCGACCTGTCCCGGGCTTCTCGCCGGGTCGTCGGCGCGGTTGCTGATGGTGATCAGGGTCTCGGTCATGCCGTAGCGCTCGACCGGCCGATGCCCGGTGAGCGCGTGCAGCCGCTCGAACACCGGCACCGGCAGGGCGGCGCTGCCCGAGACCAGCAGCCGGGCGTCCGTCAGCGCTCGCGCGTCGCCCGGCGAGTCGGCGATCCGGGACCACACGGTCGGCACACCGAAGTAGAGGGTGCCGTGCGCCGCCGCGTACGCCTGGGGTTGCGGCTTGACGGTGTGCCGCAGCGGCGAACCGATCCGCAGCGGGCCGAGGGCGCCCAGGATCAGCCCGTGCACGTGGAACAGCGGCAGCCCGTGGGCGAGCACGTCGTCCGGCGCCCAGTCCCACGCGCCGGCCAGCGCGTCGATCCCGGCCTCGACCGCCCGGTGGGACAGGACGGCGCCCTTCGGCATGCCGGTGGTGCCGCTGGTGTACATGATCAGCGCCGGGTCGCCCGGCGCCGGTTCGGCGAAGGTCGCGTCGCCGGTGCGGGTCAGGTCGGCGGTGACGGTCAGCTCGGCGCCGGAGTCGCGCATCAGGTGGTCGAGCTCGGCCGGCCCGGAGTCGGGCGGCAGCGGCACCACGGCCGCGCCGGCCAGCATGCCGCCCACGATCGCCACGATGGTCTCGGCCGCCGGGGTGGCGTGCACGGCGACGATCCGGGCCCCGCGGACCTCCTGCGCCACCGCGGCTGCGCAGGCCCGCAGCCGCTCGGCCGACACGGTGACGTCGCCGACCCGGATCATCGCCTCCTGGTCGGCGACCCCAGCCAGCAGCCGCATCAGCGGCGGGACCGCAGCCGGCCGACGATCTGGCGCAGCCGCCGCTGGTTCTCCGGCTTGGCCAGCTGCTGCTGCCCCTGGGCGATCAACCGCTTGCCCTGCGGGCTGGCGAGGAACTTCTGAAGGCGTTGCGAAAGCGTCGGCATGTCTCCAGTGTGCCCGGGGTTTCGGCTCGTGGCCCATGCAAACGCTTCCGCCCGGCGCGGGCGCCACGGCCGGGACCGCGTCCTCAGGTCGCCGGGCGGGCCGGGTTCTGTTCCACGGCGCGTATCTCGTCCGGCTCCTGACCTTGGTCGAACAACGCTCCCGCGACCGTGTCCACGTACCACCGCTGGTAGCGCTCCGTGCTCCAGCCGCGCCGCCGGACCAGCCAGTCGTAGTGGTGGCCGTCCTGGGCCAGCCGGAGCACGTCGGCGACCTCGGCCGCGGTCAGACCGGCGCGGACGCGGCCGGTGACGAGCAGGTCGGCGGCCAGGCCGGTCATGCCGCGGTACCGGTCGTCCTCGTTCGGCGACCCCGCTGACCGTCGTCGCCGCCCGGGCCGGGGTGGCCGTGCAGACGCTGTACGCCACCTTCGGCAGCAAGCAGCAGCTGCTCTCGGCGCTGGTCGACGTCACCATCGCCGGCGACGACGAGCCGGTGGCGCTGCCCGACCGCCCGTTCGCGGCCGACATCCGGGCCATCGACGACCCGCGGGGCAAGCTGGCCCGGTTCGCCCGGCACCTGGCCGGCACGCACGCCCGGCAGGCGACGGGCCCTGGCGCGCCAGGGCCGGCTCAAGCGTCGGCGCGGCGCTCGCCGCCGGCCCACCGCTTGCGCCCGGAACGGGCGCAACGGCCCGGACCACGTCCCCGGGTCGCCGTGCGGGCCCGGTTGTTCGGGGCGGCGCGTACTCAATGGATTCTAAAAGGAGTAGGGGCCGAATCTTCCCCAGGCGACGAAGGCAGCGAGCAGGAGCAGGACGACGTTGCCGATGATCACGCCGCTCTCCTTGCGGCGGGTGTGGGTGACGATGGCGCCGATCATGATCAGGACGAGGCCGGTGGCGGCCAGCGGGGCCAGGATCGGCGCGATGTTCAGCAGGGGCGGCAGGATCAGGCCGAGCGCGGCCAGGATCTCCAGGACGCCGATGGTGCGGACCAGGTTCAGCGGCATGTCGTCGACCCAGCCCATGCCCATTTCGACCAGTTTCGGCGCGGGCCGGGACACCTTCATCGCGCCGGACAGCAGGAAGGCGACGGCGAGCAGGGCGGCGACGATCCACAGAACGACGTTCACGAGAGCCTCTTTGATCGGAGAAATCGATGTTCGCTTCAAGGGTGAAGTGAAGCTATCGTTGAACCGTCAAACATGCAAAGGCCCTCGGAGGCGCTGATGACCGCACCCGCCGCCGCGTACGACGAGTTTCTGCTCGAGGCGCTGCCCGCGGCCGCCCGCTCCCCAGCCAAGAGCGTCCTCATCGTCTCCGCCCTCTGGGAGTCGGCGCCGCTGATGCTGTCCGCGCCCGGCCCGCACACCCCGCTGGTGTACGACTTCGGTGGCTTCCACCCGCGCTATTACACCGTCGCGGGGGACCGCCTGATCAGACCGGTTTGACGTACCGGCGGCAGGCGACGGTCACGCCGGCCGCCGTGTAGTCGAAGCCGCCCTCGTCGGTCCAGCCCTGCCGCTCGTAGAAGCGGCGCGCGCGGGCGTTGCCGGCCACCACGGCCAGCCACGCGCGGTCGTGGCCGTTCGCGGCGACCCGGCGTTCCGCCTCGGCCAGCAGCGTGCCGGCGATCCCGCTGCCTCGGTGGGCGGCCGCGACGTACACCTGCTCGACCTCGTCGGCGACGACCATGACGAACCCGGCGACCTCCCCGCCGGCCTCGGCCACCGTGGTGTCGGCGATCCGCTCCGCCGCCCGCACGGCGAACGTCCCGGGGGTACGGACGGCGACCAGTTCGTCGGGCACGTTCCCCAGATGGCCGTCGCGCCAGCCGGTCGACCAGACGGCGGCCACCGCCGGCGCGTCGGCGGCGGTCGCCGGGCGGAGGATCAACGGACCCCGCCCGTGCCGAGCGCCACCGGCAGGAACAACGCGACCATCTGGGTGCGGAAGGGTCCGGCGACAGCTTCGTCGTCACCGACAGCCCGACCCGGTTCGGCCCGCACCCGCGGCTGCCCGAAGAACCCGGAATCGCGCTCCGGCGCAGTGTTCTCGGTCACGGTCATCCTCGCCGTGTACCCGGGGCGGCGCGCGTCTAAGCGGGGGGCCGCTCCGGGCCGGTGATGCCCGCTTCAGGCCGGCGGGAGTTTCAGCCCGGCGGCCGCAGGTGCCGCATCGTGTCGAAGGCGGCCCGGGCGAGCAGAGACGCGTCCGAGCCGACGCCGACGAACCGGAAGCCCAGAGCCGCGTACCGGGCCGCCTGCGCGGCGTCGCCGGCCAGGATGCCGGCCGTGATCCCGGTGTCCTTGGCCGCGGCCAGCACCTGCTCCAGCGCCCGCTCGAACTCCGGGTGGTCGAACCGGCCCGGGCAGCCTAGGTCGGTGGACAGATCCCGCGGCCCGACGAACAACACGTCGACGCCGGGCACGGCCGCGATCTCGGCCGCCGCGGTCAGCGCCTGGCGGCTCTCCACCTGGATGATCCCCACGACGGCGTCG
>CAXSDA010000015.1:21126-138076 GCA_964236515.1 uncultured Actinoplanes sp. | reverse complement strand
CCGAAGTCGTACACCCGGTTGTACGTGGCCACGCCGCGGTCCCCCTCGGGCGGGTAGCGCAGATGCGATACCGCCGCGCGGACGTCGTCGACGGTCTCCAGCCGCGGAAACATCACACCGGTGACGCCCGCGTCCAGCAGGCGCCCGGTCCGGATGCGTTCCGGTGACTCCACCCGGGCGAACATCGCCATCCCGTGGGCCTCGCCGGCGATCTGCTGCTGCAACAGAGCCCGTTCGTCGCCGCCGCCGTGCTCCAGATCGACCAGGAGCCAGTCGAATCCGGCGACGGCGCAGGCCTCGGTGGCCAGCGCCGACCCGAGCCCGAGGAACGTGCCGTACAACGCCTCGCCGGCGTTGAGCCGGCCCCGCACGTCGTTCATGATTCCCGTCCGGAGAGGCGCTCGACACCCTGCAGCAGTGCACCGTGGTCCAGCCCGCCGTCGCCCCGGGCCCGGAGAGCCGCCATCAACTGGGCGACCTGCGCGCCGAGCGGCACGATCGCCCCGGCCTCCCGGGCCGCCGCCAGCATGATGCCGAGGTCCTTGTGGTGCAGATCGACCCGGAAGCCCGGGGTGAAGCGGCGCTCGAGCATGGCGGTGCCCTTACGGGCCAGCACCGTGCTGCCGGCCAGGCCGCCGCCGAGCACCTCGAGGCCGGCGGCCGCGTCCACGCCGGTCGCCTCGAGCAACACGATGGCTTCGGCCACAAGTTCGATGGTACCGGCCACGACCAGCTGGTTGGCCGCCTTGACGAGCTGACCCGAACCGGCCGGTCCGACGTGGACGATCGTGGTGCCGAGCGCCTCGAACACGGGGCGGGCTGCCGCGAACCCCGCCGCGGAGCCGCCGGCCATGATGGAGAGCACCCCTTCGACCGCACCCTGTTCCCCGCCGGAGACCGGGGCGTCGAGCGCGTCCACGGCTTTTCGGGAAGCCGCGTCTGCGACCGCCCGGGCGGTCTGCGGGCTGATCGTGCTCATGTCGATCAGCAGAAGGCCCGGAGCAGAGTGTGCCAGCACCCCGTCCGGGCCTAGCACGACCGCCTCCACGTCGGGGGAGTCGGGGAGCACGGTGAGCACCGCGTCGGCGTCGGCGGTCGCCTCGGCGACGCTGCCGGCCCGCCTTCCGCCGGCGGCGACCAGCCG
This sequence comes from uncultured Actinoplanes sp., assembly GCA_964236515.1. Classification (GTDB taxonomy): domain Bacteria; phylum Actinomycetota; class Actinomycetes; order Mycobacteriales; family Micromonosporaceae; genus Actinoplanes. The sequence goes on along the minus strand of CAXSDA010000015.1, from coordinate 136,932 downwards.
GTCCGTGCCGGACGGGTGCCGGGTGTGGCCGGACACCTCGAACCCGGCCCGGACGAGGTTTTCCGCCATCGGTGCGCCCATGACCCCGAGCCCGACGAAGCCGATCTTCTTCATGACACCTCGTCTATGGATGTGGACCGGATACGACTCAACGTAAGCGAGGGCAATCCTCCGGTCAAGTCCAAGTATGTGGACGTCATTCACCCGCGCGGATAGGTGTTAGGATCGCCAGCCATCGACCGGGATCTCTCTGGAGGAACGATGGTGCAACGCATCCTCATCACCGGCGGTTCGGGCAAGGTCGCCACCTCGCTCCGTCCGCGACTCGCCACCCCCGGCCGTACGCTGCGGCTCCTCGACGTGGTGGCGCCGCGTCCGGTCGACTTCTCCGGCGACGAGGAGGTCGTGCTCGCGTCGCTGGACGACCCCGAGGCCGTACGGGCGGCCTGCGCCGAGGTCGACGCGGTCGTCCACCTCGGCGGCCAGAGTAAGGAGGCGCCGGCCGAGGAGGTGCTCCGGGTCAACGCCTTCGGCACGTACAACCTGCTGGAAGCGGCCCGGGCCGAGGGGGTCGGCCGCGTCGTGCTGGCCTCGTCCACGCACGCGGCCGGGTTCCACGTCCGGGACGACGACACCTACCCGGACGGGATGCCGGCGGACCTGCCGCCCCGGCCGGACACGCTGTACGGCTGGAGCAAAGCGTCGATCGAGGTGCTGGCCCGGCTGTACGCCGACCGGTTCGGGATGGACGTCATCTGCGTCCGGATCGGTTTGTGGTTCCCGGTGCCGCCGCAGACCCGGGGGCTGGCCACCTGGCTCTCCCCGGACGACGGCGCCCGTCTGGTCGAGGCCTGCCTGTCAGCGGAGAGCCCCGGCTTCCGGATCGTCTGGGGCGTCAGCCGCAACACCCGGCGCTGGTGGTCGCTGGCCGAGGGGGAGGCGATCGGGTACGTGCCCAAGGACGACGCCGAGGTGTTCGCGGCCGAGCGGATCGCCGAGTTCGGCGAGCCCGACTTCGCCGCCGACCCGGAGCTCAACCGCGTCGGCGGCTGGTGGTGCGACTGGCCGCTGGCCGAGCGCATGGGCTGAGGGCCGACCGCGTGGGCTGAGGGCCGAGCGCATGGGTTGAGGGCCGACCGCGTGGGCTGAGGGCTGAGCCCACGGCGCGGGAGGTTCAGCGGATGCCCTCGCGGCGGAGGGTGCGGGCGAGCTTCTCGGTGTGGCGGGTGACCGCGTCGACGACCTCGTCCAGGCGTTCGGCCGTGGCCTGGTCGGCCGGCAGCGAGCAGGACACGGCGTCGGTCGCCGGGATGCGGTAGTCGACCGCCACCGCGACGCAGGCCACGCCGTCGGTGCCCTGCTCCCGCTCCAGCGCGTATCCACTGCGCCGGACCAGGTCCAGCGCCTTGTGCAACCCCGCCCGGGACGTGATCGTGTTCTTGGTCATCTTCTCGAGGGTGTCCGGCAGCAGGGCGTCCACCTCCGCCTCGGTCAGGTTGGCCAGCAGGGCCTGACCGAGCGCGGTCACGTGCACCGGCAGCCGCCGCCCGACCCGCGACACGACCCGCACCGAGTCGCGGGACTCCCGGCTGGCCAGGTACAGCACGTGCGTGTCGTCGCGGCGGGCGTAGTGGATCGTGTAGCCGATCTCGGTGCGCAGGTCCTCGAGCGTCTCGTAGGCGTAGTGCAGGGCCGGGTCGCGGTCCAGGTACGCCGTGCCGGACAGCAGCGCGTGCGGCCCCACCCCGAAGGCCGAGCCGCTCTCGTCGGCCTCCACCCACTTGAGTTCGCGCAGCGTGCGGACCAGCGCGTGCAGGCTCGACCGGGGGTAACCCATCCGCTCCTGCAACTCCGAGAGCGTCAGCCGGGTCGGGGACGCGGCCAGCGTCTCCAGGATCTTCACCGTGCGCTCAGCTGACTTGACCGGCGAGGTGTCATTGACGGCGGCGGATGCAATGGCGGCGCGCGGCCGGGCGTGGGGCATTGGCAACCACCATTACGATCGATTGTTTCCAGAGTGTTGACGGCCATCATAGCGGCGGTTAGCTTGTCCGTACTTACCGGACAGCTACTCGGCGGGCGTCCACATATGTAGACAGGAGGCAGTCACGTGACTGCGAAGACGGCCATCGCGATGGCGGCGGCTCTCGTGATCGCGGCGGGCGGCCTGGCCGCCTGCGGCGGCGGGGAGCCCAAGACCGACGCGAAGGCCGAATTGCAGATCTGGGTGCGCAAGCCCCCGGGATCTCCCACGGAGAAGACCGACAACCAGCTCGCGGCCAAGTTCAGCGCCGAGACCGGGGTGCCGGCCAAGGTGACCGCGCTGTTCGACGACTTCGAGACCAAGCTGCAGCAGGCCGCAGCGCAGAAGAAATTGCCGGACATCGTCATCAACGACACCGATCAGCTCGGCAGCCTGGTCAAGCAGGGTCTGGTGGCCGAGGTCGACAAGGGCGGCCTGGCCGGGTCGGCCGACCTGACCCCGGCGTCCTGGCAGGCGGCCACGGCCGCGGACGGCAAGACCTACGCGGTGCCGTTCTCGGCCCAGACGTACGCGCTGCTCATCCGCAAGGACTGGCGGACGAAGCTGGGGCTGCCCGAGCCGAAGAGCTGGGCCGACCTGGACACGCTGGCCAAGGCGTTCACGTCCAAGGACCCGGACGGCGACGGCAAGGCCGACACGTACGGATACGTCATCCCGGCCTCGACCACCCGCGGGTACGCGTCCTGGTACTTCGCCAGCATGCTGTGGGCCGGCGGCGGCGACTTCCTGACCGGGCAGACCGGCGCGTTCACGCCCGCGATCACCAGCCCCCAGTCGGTGGCCGCGGTGAACGAGTGGAAGAAGCAGTTCTGCACCGACAAGACGGTGGTTCCCGGTTCGGTGACCGCCGACACGACCGCCGCCCACCCCCTGTTCGAGTCGGGCAAGGGCGGCATCTACCTGACCGGCCCGTACAACATGGCCCGGTTCGACAAGAGCCTGGGCAAGGACAAGTACGAGGTGATGGCCTTGCCGGCCGGACCCGGGGGCAAGGCGGCGGCGCTGGCCGAGGGGGAGAACGTCTACCTGATGGCGGGCTCCGAGAACCCGGCCGGGCAGAAGAAGTTCGCCGAGTTCGCGGTCTCGGTGGAGGGCCAGACCATCGGCATGGCCGGGGACACCGCCGGCAACGTGGTCCGGCTCCCGGTCAACTCTCACGTCGACATGGCCTCGGTGCGCAAGGACCCGCGCTGGTCCCTGTTCGCGGACATCTACCAGAAGGCCGGACGGTACGTCCCGGTCGTCCCGGACTGGACCCCGTTCCGCCAGGACTCCGCCGACACGCTCAACGCGTTGGCCTCGAACTGCTCCTTGGACGTCAATGCCGAGCTGTCCAAGCTGCAGACGAAGTTCACCGACGAGTTGCAGAAGCAAGGGGCGAAGGCGTGACCGTCGCCCTGAACAACGGCCGGCCGACGGTGGCCCGGCCGTGACGATGACCTCGGTCGCGCCGGCCCGGACGGGCGCCGCCACGCTCGCCGGGCCGGTGCGCCGGGGTCGCTCGGTCCGGCTCCGTGCGGCGTTCAAGCGGCACGCGAGCCCGTGGCTGTGGCTGGCCCCGGCGCTGCTGCTGTTCGCCGTGTTCAAGTTCGTGCCGATGGTCCGGGCCGTCTCGATGAGCTTCAAGGACGTGCGCCCGTACCTCGGCGACCGCTGGGTCGGCCTGGACAACTACCGCGAGATCCTGTCCGACGGCTCCTTCATCGCGGCCGTCGAGCACACCGTGGTCCTGGCCGTCGGTGAGACGATCGGCTCGATCGGAGTCGGGCTGTTACTGGCGCTGCTGCTCGAGGGCACGGCCAGACACCTGTGGTTCATCCGTACGGCCGTCTTCCTGCCGACCGTGACCGCGATGGCCGTGGTCGCGGCCCTGTGGCGGATCATCTACTACCCGGCCCCGGACGGCGCGCTCAACACCGTGATCGGCTGGATCGGCCTCGGCCCGTCCTCGTACATCTCCTCCCCGCACACCGCCCTGTGGTCGGTGATGGGCGTGGGCATCTGGCGGGGGGCGCCGTACGACATGATGATCTTCATCGCCGGCCTGGCCGGGGTCGACCGGACGCTGTACGAGGCGGCCGCGGCCGACGGCGCCGGACCGCTGCGCCGGATGTGGCACGTCGCCTTCCCGGCCCTGCGCCCGGTCTTCGGCATCGTCGTCACGCTCGCCGCCATCCGCGGGCTCCGCGTCTTCACCGAGATCCTGCTGCTGACCAACGGCGGCCCGGGCGACGCCACCGAGGTCGTGATGACGCTGGTCGTCAAGCTCGGCCTGCAACGCAACGAGCTCGGCATCGCCTCCGCGGGCTCGGTCCTGCTGCTGGCCGCCACCGTGGTTCTGACGCTGATCGTGCAAAGGATCCGACGCCGATGAGCAACCCGAAACTGGACTCCGCGCTCGGGCTCAGCGGCCTGCGCGGCCCGGTCGCCGTGATCGTCAAGACCCTGCTCTACGCACTGGTACTCGGCATCTTCGCCGGCCCGCTGCTGGCGCTGCTGGTGAGCGCGTTCAGCCCGGTCACCGACCCGACCCGGCTGACCCTGATCCCGCACCACCTCACGCTGTCCAACTTCCGCGACGCGGTCGACCAGGGCGTGCTGCGCTACCTGCTCAACTCGCTGATCGTCGTCGGTGGCGGACTGCTGCTGCAGATCCTGGTCAGCATCTCCGCCGCGTACGCCCTGGCCCGCAAGCAGTTCCCGGGCCTGCGCCTGGTCATGCTGCTGATCCTGTCGACCATGATGCTTCCCGAGGAGATCCTGGCCATCCCGCTGTCGCTGGTGCTGGCCGACGTGCCGATCGTGCACGTCGACCTGATCGGCACGCTCGCCGGGATGATCGTGCCGCTCGGCGCCTGGGGGTTTTCCATCCTCGTGATGACCGAGTTCATGAAGGAGGTCCCGATGGAACTGGAGGAGGCAGCCCGGCTGGACGGCGCCGGCGACCTGCGGGTGTTCTGGTCGGTGATCCTGCCGCTGTGCCGGCCGGCGCTGGGCGTGATCGGCATCTTCGGCTTCACCATGATCTGGGACCAGTACATCCTGCCGCTGCTGGTGGCGCAGGACTCGCACCAGTTCACCCTGGCCCTGGCGCTGCGCAGCCTGCGGGCCGACGACCAGGTCGGCACCGGCGTGGTCATCGCCGCCGCGCTGCTGGCGCTGCTGCCGTCGGTCATCGCGTTCCTGGCGCTGCAACAGCAGTTCATGCGCGGCCTGACCTCGGGGGCGATCAAGGGATGAGCGCCCTGCCGATCCTCTCCGTCACGGTCACGCCGATCGCGTTCGGAGATCCGCCGCTGCTCAATTCGGCCGGCGTTCACCAGCCCTGGGCTCTCCGGTCCATCGTGGAGGTCCGTACGGGCGACGGCCTCACCGGGCTGGGGGAGACGTACGGCGATCTCCCGCACCTGACGCTGCTGCGAACCGCGGCGGCCGCGCTGCCCGGGCTCGACGCGTTCGACCTGGCCGGCCTGGAACGCCGGGTGGCCGCCGCGATCGGGACGGCCGACGTGCCCGACAAGCACGGGCTGACCGGCGGGTCGAGCGCCGCCAAGACGCTGGCCCGGGTGGTGTCGCCGTTCGAGGTGGCGCTGCTCGACCTGCAGGGCCGGGCGATCGGGCAGCCGGTGCACGCCCTGCTCGGCGGCAAGGTGCGCGACCGGGTGCCGTTCTCGGCGTACCTGTTCTACAAGTGGGCCGGCCATCCCGGCGCCGGGCCGGACGACTTCGGCGAGGCGCTCGACCCGGACGGGATCGTCGCCCAGGCGCAGGCGATGATCGACGCGTACGGCTTCGAGTCCGTCAAGCTCAAAGGCGGCGTCTTCCCGCCGGACGAGGAGATCGCCGCGATCCGCGCGCTGCGGGCGGCGTTCCCGGACGCGCCGCTGCGGCTCGACCCGAACGCCGCCTGGTCGGTGGACACGTCGATCCGGGTCGCCACCGAGACCGAAGGGCTCCTGGAGTACCTGGAGGACCCGACCGGCGGACTGGCCGGCATGGCTTCGGTGGCAGAGCAGGCGCCGATGCCGCTGGCCACCAACATGTGTGTCATCGCGTTCGCCGACCTGCCCGAGTCGATCCGCCGCGGGTCGGTCGGCATCGTGCTCGCCGACCACCACTACTGGGGCGGGCTACGCGCCTCGGCCCAGCTCGCCGCCATCTGCCGCACCTGGGACCTGGGGCTGTCCATGCACTCCAACAGCCACCTCGGCATCAGCCTGGCCGCGATGACCCACCTGGCCGCCGCCACGCCCAACCTGACCTACGCCGTCGACACGCACACGCCCTGGCAGGGCGGCGTGGACGTGGTCGCCGACCCGCTGCGGATCTCCGGCGGCTCGGCCGCCGTGCCGGACACGCCCGGGCTCGGCGTGACCCTGGATCCGGACGCGCTGGCCCGGATGCACTCCGACTACATGCGCGCCGGGATCACCGAGCGGGACGACACCGGCTACCGGCAGCGGTTCGAGCCGGCCTACCGGAAGCTGCGTCCGCGATGGTGACGGAATCCGCCTTCGTGGACGCGACCGGGCCGGCGTCCACGATCGTGAGCGGCCACGCGTACGTGTGGGATGTGCTCGGGGACCCGGCGTTCCCCGGCCGGGCGCCGGAACGGGTCACGCTGGCCGCCACGTACCACTCGGCCCGGGCGGCCACCCCGCTGCACCCGCGGCACCAGATCGTCGACGCCCGGTACGCCGCGCTCTACCGCCCGGTCCGCCCGGAGGCGTGGAAGGGCCACGATCTGCGGCCCATCGCCGCGGACTGGGTGGACGCCGGGGACCCCTTCGGCGCCGCGGCCGCGCTGCTGCAACGAGCCGGCAAGCACGTCACCGCCTGGATCGTGCTGACCCACAACACCCGGCTGGGCCGCCGGCGGCCGGACGTGGCCGTGGTCAACTGCTTCGGCGAGTCCTACCCGTACGCGCTGTGCCCGTCCCGCGCCGAGGTCCGCGACCATGCCGCCACCCTGGCCGCGGAGGCCGTCCGTGAGGTCGAGGTCGACGCCGTCTCGCTCGAGGCCTGCGGCCAGATGGGCGTCCAGCATCTCGGTCACCACGAGAAGACCGAGGGCGCCTGGACTCCGCGGGCGGCCACCTTGCTCTCGGTGTGCTGTTGCGCCGGCTGCCGCGGCGCCTGGCGGCGGGTCGGCCTCCAGCCGGCCGAGGTCATCGCCGAACTGCGGACCGCCGTCCACGACCCGGACGCCCGGCCGCCCGACGAGATGCTGGCCACCCTGCTGGCGGTGCGCCACCGATTCACCGACGAACTCCGCCGGCAGGTGCTGGCCGCCCTGCCACCGGTCCGCGTCACGCTGCACGCCCACCCCGACCCGTGGGCCACCGGACCGTCGCCCGGCCTCACCCCGACCGCCGAGGACGACGTCGACGCCCTGCTCGTCCCGTGCTGGCCGACCACCGAGGCGAGCGCCGAGCTGGTCGCTCAGACGGCGACCACCGGGCTGCCCGTCGACGCGTACGTGACCGTGCTCGCCCCGGCCGACCCGGCGGCGCTGCCGGAGCACGTACAGCGACTGAAGGCTGCCGGTGCGAGCCGGATCAGCCTCTACCACCTGGGCCTCGCTCCCGCCTGGCGCCAGGAGCTTTTCCGAATTTCGTAAGGAGCCCCCCACAGTGCACAAGCGATTGGTGGCCGCGGCCGCCGGAACGCTGCTGGTCCTGTCCGTGGCGACACCGGCCACCGCCGCCGCCCCGGACACCGCGACCGTCACCGTCGACGTCGCGCATCCCGCCGGAACACTGGCCGCCGACGCCGTCGGCCTGTCGTTCGAGATGCGCGAGCTCGGCATCGGCAACCTCGACCCGGACAAGGGCAACGTCGCCCAGCTGTTCAAGACGCTGGGCGTCAGCAACCTGCGGATCGCCGGCAACACCCTCGACCGGGACACGATCTGGGTGCCCAACGGCCAGTCACCGCCCGACCCGAAGCCCGACTGGGTTCAGGACGTCGTCACCCCGAACGACATCCAGCGGCTGCGCAAGCTGCTCGACACCACCGGCTGGAAGGCCGAGGTCGGCATCAACGTCGGCCGGTGGGACGCCGCCCTCGGCGCCGACCAGGCGTCCGCGACGACGAAGATCCTGGGCCGCAAGCTGGTCGCGATCGAGTGCGGCAACGAGCCCGACCAGTGGGCGGGCAAGGCGCTGAAGCCGGCCGGGTACGCCTACGCGCAGTACCACCCCGACTGGGCGGCCTGCGCCGACGTCGCCGGCAAGACCAAGCTGGCCGGCCCGGACACGGCCGGCACCTCGTCCTCCTGGGCGGCGTCGCTGGCCGCCGACGAGAAGAACCGGTTGGCGATGCTGACCGTCCATCAGTACGCGGCCGGCGCGGACGCCACCATCGACAGGCTGCTGTCGCCCGCCCAGCTCACCTCCCAGCTCAACTCGGTCGCCACCAACCTGGCCGCAGCCAGGGCCAACGGGTTGCCGATGCGGGTCGACGAGGCCAACTCGGCGTTCGGCGGTGGCGTCGACGGCGTCAGCAACACGTACTCGTCGGCCCTGTGGGCGATCGACTACAGCCTCTCGATGGCCCAGGCGGGTGTGGCCGGCGTCAACATCCACGGTGGACTCGGCGTCTGCAACGACCCGATCTGGAACGGCAAGTTCCAGCGGTACACCCCGTGCTGCGCAGCCAACCAGGCGTACGAGCTGGCCCAGGTGTACAAGGTCATGCCGATCTACTACGGCCTGTGGATGGCCCGGCAGATGGGCCCCGGCCGGTTCCTGCCGGTCCAGCTCACCTCCGGCCGCAACATCAGCGCGTACGCGGTCCGCGGCGCCGACGGCCACCTGCGCGTCGCGCTCGTGCAGAAGGACGCCACCACCGCCGCGCCCGTCCAGGTCACCCTCAACCTCGGCGGCGACAGCCGTACGGCCAAGGTGCTGCACCTGACCGGCACCGCGCTCAACGCCGAACCGACCTCGATCCAAGGCGCCACCGTCGGCATCGCCGGCACGTTCAAGCCCGGCGCCCCGGACAAGCTCCGGGCCACCAAGGGCGTCCTGACCCTGTCCCTCCCGGCCGGCAGCGCCGCCGTCATCACCCTCTGAGGATCAGCGATGAATCGACGTTCTGTCCTGACCGCGGCCGCCCTGGCCGTCCCCGCATCCACCGTGGCCGCGTCCCTGTCGTCACCGGCCTCCGCCGCCTCCGGGCATTCCCGGACTGTCCTGCCGCCCGACACATTGATGACCCCGGCGACGGCCGTCGCCGCCCGTTCCGACCGCCGCCCCGTCGCCGGCGGCGTCTACGACCCGATCGCCCGGACCACCTTCATCTCCTGGGGCGGCGTTCTCGAGGACAACTACGTCCAGGCGTACGACCATCATCACGGCACCTGGTCGGCGCCGGTCCGGATCGCGAGCGGCGACAACGACTCGCACAACTACCCGACCATGGTCCAGGCCAAGGACGGTCACCTGCTGGTCTTCCGCGGCCTGCACAACAAGGAACTGTGGGTGGCCCGGTCGCCTCGGCCGCACTCGATCGACGGGACGTGGACCGACACGATCATCCCGGAGGGGCTCGGCGCGACGTACCCGATGCCGTTCGTCACCGAGCGCGGGGCCATCTTCGTCTTCATCCGGGAGACGGCCGGCGACTTCGACAAGACGTACCCGACCGACACCCGCCCGATGAAGTATGTCCGGTCCCTCGACCACGGTAGGACGTGGCAGAGTTCGGCCACCCTCACCGGCCGGCGGTGGGCGATCGCGCCGCTGGGCCGCCCGGACAACATGAACGAGATCTACATCGGACAACTGCGGTACGAGCCGGCCGACCGGCACCACGCCGAACGGGTGTCCATCGTCTACACCCTGGCCGGCGGCGGACCCGAGGGCCACCTGCACGACCGTTATCACCGGAACATGTACTACACCACGTTCAGCCCGAAGGACCTGCACTTCCGCGCCGCCGACGGCACCGACCTCGGTGTCACGATCGACGATGCCGGGCAGGAGACACACCTGAAGATCGTCGACACCGACCTGCAGACGGTCAATCCGCGGTCACCCGACTACATCAGCCTGGTCGGCACCACGCTCGACACCCTTCCGTTCGTGACCTGGATGCAGCTCGACGAGCTGGCCGGTGTCCACATCCATACCGCGGTGTACGTGCCGGGCACCGGCTGGCAGGCGCGCGAGGCGGCGACAGGATTCCGGATCCGCGACATGGAACCGGTCGACCGCTACACCTGGCGCGTCTACGCCACGCCCGAACCGGCCGCCCCCGGGATCCAGACCCACCGGCTGACGCTCGGCAGCCACCTGCAACCGGAGTCGACCCTGGCCACGCCGACGCCGGTGCAGCGGATCGAGGTGATCGGTGGTTACCGGGATCCGGCCCGCATCCTGGCGACGGGGGCCAGCAGCGCCCGCGACGTCACCACCGCGGACGGCGACATCTACGTAGCCGGGCATTAGAAATTGATCGGCGATACCGGGCGGATCCCGCCCGGTATCGCGCCTACCGTCGGGAGCATGAATCTGGTATCGATCCGCCTCATCACCGACGACATCAACCGGCTGGTCTCGTTCTACGAGTCTGTCACCGGCGTGGCCGCCACCTGGTCCACACCGGATTTCGCGGAGATCGCCACATCCTCGGGCACGCTGGCCATCGGCAGCACGCGGACGGTGGCCCTGTTCGGCGAGGGCAGCGCCCGTCCCGCCGACAACCACAGCGCCATCATCGAGTTCCTCGTCAACGATGTGGACGAGGACTACGCGCGCGTGCGGGCGCTCGGGCCGGAGTTCGTCAACGAGCCCACCACCATGCCGTGGGGGAACCGCTCGCTGCTGTTCCGCGACCCCGACGGCAACCTGGTCAACTTCTTCACCCCGGTCACCGAGGCGGCGATCGCCAAGTTCAGCTGAGCGCGGCCGGGCTCGGCCCGGCCGATCTCCACCCCGGTACTCAGCAGTTTCGCGACCTGGCGATGGGCTTGCCCGGACGGGGCTGGCGGGTCCGGGTGGTGTCAGTCGGTCAGGTACGTCTCGTCGATGTACTCGGCGATGGCCAATGAGGACGTCGCGGCGGGGGAGGGGGCGTTGCGGATGGTGACCACCGGGCCGATGCGGTTGACGCGGAAGTCGTCGACCAGCGCGCCGTCCGCGTCCACGGCCTGGGCGCGGACGCCGCTGCCGCCGCGGACCACGTCGGCCGTCCGCAACGCCGGGACGTAGCTGCGGGCGGCGGCCACGAACGCGCGCTTGGAGATGCTGCCGTACAGCTCCTTGGCCCCGGTCCGCCAATGGGTGCGGGCCATCCGCCGGAAGCCCGGCCAGCGCACCGTCTCCCATAGGTCGGCCGGCCGCACCGCTGACCAGCCGTACCCCTCGCGGGCCAGGGCCAGCACCGCGTTCGGCCCGATGTCGACGCGGCCGTCGACCCGGCGGGTCAGGTGGATGCCGAGGAACGGGTACCGCGGGTCCGGCACCGGGTAGATCAGGCCGCGGACGAGCTCCGACCGGGCCGGCGCAAGCTGGTAGTACTCGCCCCGGAAGGGCACGATGGCCGGCCCCGCCTCGTCCCCGGCGAGCCGGCTGACCCGGTCGCTCTGCAGGCCGGCGCAGACGATGAGCTGGTCGAACTTCAGCTCCTCGCCGGTCGCGGCGCGGACCAGGGGACCGTCGATGGCGGTCACCTCGAAGCCGAGGCGGATCTCGCCGCCGGCGGCGCGCACGTCGTCCGCGTACGACCGGGCCACCGCCGGGAAGTCGGCGATGGCGGTGTGCGGCGAGTGCAGGGCGGCCACGCCCCGGGCGTACGGCTCGATGTCCTTGATCTCGTCTGGCCCGACCCGGCGCAGACCGGGGACGCCGTTGGCGGTGGCCCGCCGCTCGATCTCGGCCAGCGGCGCCAGCTCGCGCTCGTCCCGGGCGACGACCAGCTTGCCGCATTCGTCGTACGCGATCCCACGCTCGCGGCAGTAGTCGCGCATCAGCCCGATGCCGCGCCGGCACAGCGTCGCCTTCAGCGACCCCGGCGGATAGTACAGCCCGGCGTGCGCGACCCCGGAGTTGTGTGAGGTCTGGTGCGCGCCGACGTGGTCTTCCTTGTCCAGCACGGTGACGTCGGCCCGGAGGGCCAGCCGGCGGGCCAGCGCCAGACCGAGAATCCCGGCGCCGACGATCCCGACCCGGCTCATGCCATACCCTCCGGAGGTCCTCGACGATGGTGACGTCATCCTGCCCTGTGCCGGCGCCGCGTTGAAGCCCGGGACGTCGATCTCGCCGGGACAGCCGATGCCTGTCCCGGCGAACGGACCATCCGGGGTTAGATTGCTGGTGGCAGTCGACCGAAGGGGGAGAACATGGCGGACTCCGACGGGCACCTCCATGCGCTGCGCCTGCTGAATTCGGTCAGTAAGCGGGTCCACGCCAGCCTCGACCTCACCGAGACCCTCGACGCGGTGGCGCAGGGGGTGGTCGAGGCCGCCGGTTTCGGACTGGCGGTGGTCAACCTGGCCGAACCGGACGGGTCCTTCGTCGCCGTGGCCGCGGCCGGCAGCGAGCAGCTGCGCCGGGAGATGATCGGCGTCCGGGGAACCGCCGAGAATTACCGCGACCTGGTCGGCCGGGCCGTGCGCTGGGACGGGCTCTACTTCGTCGACCACCGGCAGGGCGTCCCCGAGTCGCTGTACACGTTCGTCCCGGATCTGCCGGATCCGATCGGCCCGGACGGCTGGCACCCGCTGGACTGCCTCCTCGCGCCGATGCAGACCGCCGCCGGTGAGTGGCTGGGCGTGCTCAGCGTGGACATGCCGGTCAGCCGGCGCCTGCCCGGTCCGCAGCAGCGGGAGATCCTGGCGCTGTTCGCCGAGCACGCGTCGATCGCCATCGTGCACGCCCGCATGCACACCGCGCTGGAGCGCACTCAGGCCCAGATGCGGTACGCGGCCACCCATGACGCGCTGACCGGGCTGGCCAACCGGGCCTTCCTCCGCGGCCGTGTGGACGAACTCCGGATGCGGCCCGGCGGCCAACTCGGCGTGCTGGTGGTCGACCTGGACGGGTTCAAACGGGTCAACGACGAGGCCGGGCACGAGGCCGGTGACGAGGTGCTGCGGGTGGTCGCCGACCGGATGCGGCGGCTCGTGCGGGAGACCGACGTCCTGGTCCGGATGGGCGGCGACGAGTTCGTGGCCGTGTTGTCCGGCGACCACCTCGGCCGGGTGCTGCCGGACCTGGCGGACCGGTTGCGGCACGTGATCGCCGAGCCGATCCGCACCCGGGCCGGCGTCTTCCGGGTGGGGGCCAGCATCGGGTGCGCGGTCGGCGACGACTTCACCGGCCTGGTCGCGGCCGCCGACGCGGCGATGTACCGGGCCAAGCACGCCCACTACCGCTCGGTCGGCGTCTCCTCCTGAGACTTGGCCAGCAGGTCCTTCACGCGCGGGACGACCTCCGAGCCGTACCGCTCGATCGTGCCCATCATGTCCGCGTGCGGCAGCGTGCCGGCCGAGTACTTGAGGTCGAACCGCTGGATGCCGAGGACGCTGACGGTCCGGGCGATCTTCTGCGCCACCGTCTCCGGCGATCCGACGTGCCAGGCGCCCTCGCGGACGTCGGCCTCGAACCGGACCCGGGTCGGCGGGGGCCAGCCCCGCTCGCGGCCGATCCGGGTCAGGTTGTTCCGGGCGTGCGGCCACAACGTGTCGATCGCCTCCTGGTCGGTGGCGGCGATGAATCCGGGGGCGTGCACCGCTACCGGAAGCGGTTCCTGGCCGAACTCCTTGAGCGCCCGGTGGTAGAGGTCGACGTACGGCTTGAACCGCTCCGGGTCGCCGCCGACGATGGCCAGCACCAGCGGATAGCCGTACTGGGCGGCCCGCACCACCGATTCCGGGCTGCCGCCGACCCCGATCCAGGTGCGGATGTGCCCGCTCTCCGTCTTCGGGTACACCTGCTGGTCGGTCAGCGCCGGCCGGACCGTGCCGGACCAGGTGACCGGTCCCTCGGTGAGCAGGTGCGACATCAGGTCGGCCTTTTCGGCGAACAGCTTGTCGTAGTCGGCCAGATCGAACCCGAACAGCGGGAACGACTCGATGAACGAACCCCGTCCGAGGGTGATCTCGGCCCGGCCCCGGGACACCGCGTCAAGCGTGGCGAACCGTTCGTACACCCGCACCGGGTCGTCGGAGCTGAGGACGGTCACCGACGTGCCGAGAACGATCCGCTCGGTCCGGGCGGCGATGGCCGCAAGGACGATCTCCGGCGCCGAAACGGCGAAATCGTCACGGTGGTGCTCGCCCACGCCAAACGCGTCGACGCCGAGCTGATCCGCCCGTACGCCCTGCTCGATGACGTTCCTGATCACCTCTGCGTAGCTGAGACGACCACCCTTCGTGTCGAAAGTGGCGTCTCCGAACGTGTCCAAGCCGAATTCTGTCATCAATCTCGGATCCTCCAGCGACGCGCCCGGTGCCAGGACGTATCTTTGCGTGAGCCTTGAGGCTACCGTCGCCCTCGCGGGCCCCCACCACGAGCGCTGCACCGCAGGCGGACATCCTTGAAGGGACATCGAGGAATGCGTAAGGCACTGCTGGCCGTTGCCGTCACCGCGATGCTGGCCGCCGGAAGCATGGCCGCCTGCACCAACAAGAACGGCTCCAGCGGCTCGGACGGCACCACGAACACCGTCCAGGCGGGCGCCGGCCCGGGCAAGATCGGCGTGATCCTGCCCGACGACGGCACCACCTCGCAGCGCTGGAAGACCGAGGACCCGAAGTACCTGAAGGCAGCGTTCGACGCCGCCGGCGTACCGGTCGACATTCAGAACGCCAAGGGCGACAAGACGCGGTTCCTCCAGCTCACCGACCAGATGATCGCCAGCGGGGTCAAGGTGCTGATAATCGTCAGCCTGGACTCGCCGAGCGGCAAGGTGGCTCTGGACAAGGCCCGCGCGGCCGGTGTCCAGACCATCGACTACGACCGCCTGACGCTCAACGGGGGCGCTCAGTATTACGTCAGCTTCGACAACGTCAAGGTCGGCGAGCTGCAGGGGAAGGAGCTGGTGTCCTGCCTCGAGGGTAAGAAGACGCCCGTCGTGGCCGAGGTCAACGGAGCGCCCAGCGACAACAACGCGACGCTGTTCAAAGAGGGGTACGACTCGGTCCTGCAGCTCAAGTACGACAACGCGAGCTATATCAAAGGCCCCGACCAGGCGGTGGACGACTGGGACAACGTGCTCGCGGGCAAGATCTTCCAGCAGATGTACCAGCAGTGGCCCAGCATCAGCGGTGTCGTGGCCGCCAACGACGGCGTGGCCAACGCGGTCATCGAAGTGCTGCGCAAGGCCAAGATGAACGGGAAGATCCCGGTCACCGGCCAGGACGCCACGGTGCAGGGCCTGCAGAACGTGCTCAGCGGCGACCAGTGCATGACCGTCTACAAGGCGATCAAGCCGGAGGCCCAGGCGGCCGCCACGCTGGCCATCGCCCTGTACAAGCACCAGCCGGTGACCACGCAGAGCATCAACCTGAACATCACCCTGATCAAGGACCCGGTCTCCGGGGACAAAGTGAAATTCATCAGCCTGGACCCGGTCGCGGTGACCAGGAACAACATCCAGCAGACCGTGATCCACGACAACTTCGTCGCGGTGAAGGAACTCTGCACCGGCCGGTACGCCCAGATGTGCCGGGACAACGGCGTCAAGTGAGCCGTCAGCTCAGGCGGATCCGCACCCGCCGGTTCTGCCGGCCCTTGCTCTCCACCTTGACCACCTCGACCCGGCCGACCTGAGCGGTCGACGCCACGTGGGTCCCGCCGTCGGCCTGCACGTCCAGGCCGACGATGTCGACGACCCGGATCTCCGGCATCTCCAGCGGCGGCAGCGCGTCCTGGGTGCGCACCAGCGTCGGGATCAGCAGGGCCTCCTCGCGCGGCAGCACCCGGGCGACGATCTTGCGGTCGGCGACGATCTCGGCGTTCACCGCATCCTCGAGGGCCTGCTTGAAGCCGGGCGGCACCTCGGGCAGGTTGAAGTCCATCCGGGCCTCGCCGGGTTGCATGTTGCCGCCGGTGACGAGCGCGCCGAAATCCCGGAACACCGCGCCGCAGAGGATGTGCAGCCCGGAATGGGTGCGCATCAGGGTGCTGCGGCGCTCGTCGTCGAGCGCGCCGTGCACGGCCGTGCCGGCCGGCGGCACCGGGTCGCCCTCGGCCGGGATCAGGTACAGGTCGTCGCCCTTGCGGGTGCCGGCGATCCGGGTCTGCACGCCCTGCCACAGCAGTACGCCGTGGTCCGGCGGCTGGCCCCCGCCGCCCGGGTAGAACGCCGAGGTGTCGAGCACGATCCCCGACTCCGGGTCCGCCGGGTCCGACCACACCACGGTGCAGTCCCATTCCCGCAGCGTGGGGTCGGCGAAGTCGAGCCGATGGGTGTGCCCGTGCTGCTCGAAGGAGGCCATGGCGGGAGTCTGCCACAGTGGCGGTATGGGTCCGTATGAACCGTTCACCGGCGTCCTCCTCCTGCCGGACCGGGCGCCGTTCGGCTCCGAGTCGCCGGTCACGCTCGACGACGGGCAGCCGGTGGCGATGATCAGGTGGCAGCGGTTCAGCTGGGGCGCCAAGTTCGACATCCTCGACCCGGTCGGCGGCGGGGTGCTCGCCTCGGGCAAGCGGGCCGGCGGCTTCGGTCGCCGTTACGAGGTCACCGGGCCGGTCGGCGACGTGCTGCTCGAGCTGAAGGTCGGTGGCTGGGGCGGCGTCAACGGCAAGTCGGCGGTGACGCTCCCGGGCGGCCAGGTCCTGCACACCCGGGGCAACTGGTCGGCCCGCAAGTTCGAGGTCACCGACGCCCGCGGGACGAGCGTGGCCGCCCTGGTCACCACGAGCCGGGTCTTCGCCATGCGGCCGGACAGCCTGGCGTTCGAGTTGCGGACGCCGGTGATGTCGCCGATCCAGGCGATCGGGCTGGCCCAGTGCGTGCGAGCCGCCGTCGAGGCCCAGCGCAGCGCCTCCGCCACCGCGGCCGGCACCTAGCCGGGGCGTCCTTTGAGGCGGCGGCCCATCTCGCGGGCGATCTCCCGCTGGGCGTCGCGCGTGGCCAGCACCTGACGCTTGTCGTACGACCTCAGCCCGCGCGCCAGACCCAGCTCGACCTTGGCCCAGCCGCCGGCGAAGTAGAGGCTCAGCGGCACCAGGGTCAGCCCGTTGCCGTCCCGCAACTTGTCCAGGATCCGGTCGATCTCCACCCGGTGCAGCAGCAGCTTCCGGGTCCGCCGGGGCACGTGGTTCGTCCACGACCCGAAGCCGTACTCGGCGATGTGCAGGTTGTAGAGCATGATCTCGCCCTCGTGCTCCTGCGCGAACGCGTCCACCAGCGACGCGTGGCCGTCCCGCAGCGCCTTCACCTCGGTGCCGGCCAGCACCAGCCCGGCCTCGTAGGTCTTGAGGATCGCGTAGTCGTGCCGGGCCCTTTTGTTGGACGCGATCAACCGGCGTCCCTCATCGCGGGGCATCGCTCGCGTCCTCTCCGAAGAACCGGTCCCGCAGCGCCGACCGGATGGCCGGCCGCGAACCGAAGATCAGCAGGAACATCGCCTCCCGGACCAGTCGCTGCACGTGCTGATCGTGCCGCGTCGACCTCGAGCGCGGCCGGGAAGAACACCTCGTCGGCGATCGCCTCGGCGTGGCGATGATGGTGTCCATGACCGTGAACCGTAACTCGAAGTGGTCCATCGGGTCCGAGAATTCCGTGCTGTGCCTGTGGTCGAAGAACTCCGTCCTGTCGATCGGGTCGGTCGGCTCGGCGTTGTCGGTCGGCTCGATCGGGTCGTACGCGTCCGTCCTGTCGATCGGCGCGTTCGCCTCCGCCGGCTCGACCCTGTCGGCGGCGTCGGTCCTGTCCATCATGGCGTGGAAGGAAAGCGGTCTATGGCACCGGGCGGCGCATCGAGTAAGTGACCGCGTGCAGCCGGTGCGGCTCGTTCACCACGTGGATCGCCGCCCGGTCGAACGCCTGCCAGCCCGCCGCCCCGGCCCGGTTCAGGTGACGCAGGTCGTCGAAGCGCTCGTCGGTACCCCAGCGCAGCACACCGCCGGGGTGGTGGAAGGTCGCGGTCCAGTCCATGAACTTGTCCGCGCCGAACGTCCCGGCCGCGCGGTATTCCAGCCGCGCATACTCCCAGTTGGTCACGAGATCGATTATCCCGGTCAGAAGAAGTCGCGCACGCCGGAGGTGTGTCGGCTGTCATAGGGGTCCTCCCCGATAACACCCTGAGTTGTCGATAGTCGGCTTGAGCGCGGAAACATCTCGGCCGTACGCTCCCCGCGACGACTGAAGGACCACGGGGGGAGCGGATCATGGCCACGACCGGTGGCATCGCCAAGCTGGTGTGCGGGCGGTGGACGAAATGGATCGTGCTGGCGTTCTGGGTGGTGGTGATCGCGCTCGCGGGACCACTCGCCGGGAAACTGACCGGGGTGGAGAAGAACGACAACTCCGCCTGGCTGCCCGGTAGCGCCGAAGCCACCAAGGTGGCCGATCTGCAGAAGCGGTTCCAGCCGGACGACATCGCGCCAGCCGTCATCGTGTACGAGCGGACGGGCGGGATCACCGCCGCCGACACGGCCAAGGCCACCGCCGACGTGCAGGCCCTGTCCGGGGTGCCCGGCGTGACCGGCAAGGTGATCGGCCCGGTCGCCAGCGCGGACGGCAAGGCCATCCAGGTGATCGCACCGGTCAAGGTGGACGCAGCCGGCTGGAACAAGATCAAGGACGTGGTCGACCAGATCAAGACCACGGCGGGTGGCGGACCCGGCGGTCTCGACGTGTACGTCACCGGCCCGGCCGGCGCCGCGGCCGACTCGTCGGCGGCGTTCGAGGGCATCGACGGCACCCTGCTCTACACCACGCTGATCGTGGTCGCGCTCATCCTGCTCATCACCTACCGCAGCCCGACGCTGTGGTTACTGCCGATCCTCACCGCGGGTGTCGCCCTGGCCAGCGCCCAAGGGGTGATCTACCTGCTGGCCAAGCACGCCGGTCTGGTCGTCAACGCCCAGAGCGCCGGCATCCTGACCGTGCTGGTGTTCGGCGCCGGTACCGACTACGCCCTGCTGCTGGTCGCCCGGTACCGGGAGGAACTGCGCCGGCACTCCGACCGGCACGAGGCGATGGCGATGGCCATGCACCGGGCCGGGCCGGCCATCATCGCCAGCGCCGCCACCGTCGCCGTCGGCATGTCACTCCTCACCCTGGCCCAGGTCAACTCGACCAGCGGGCTCGGACCGGTGGCCGCGCTCGGCATCGTCGTCGGCCTGCTCGCCATGATCACCCTGCTGCCGGCCCTGCTGGTGATCCTCGGCCGCTGGCTCTTCTGGCCGGTGCGCCCGCGCGCCGGCACGGCCGAGCCGACCGCGACTGGACTGTGGGCCCGGCTCGGCGGCCGGATCGCCCGCCGCCCCCGCACGGTCTGGGTCACCACCGCCGTCGTGCTCGGGGCCATGGCCCTCGGCCTGTTCCAGCTCAGCGCGAGCGGCCTCTCCGGCGCCGACCAGTTCACCAAGAAGCAGCCGTCCACGATCGGCGAGGAAGCGCTGGCCCGGCACTATCCGGCCGGTCAGGGCCAGCCGGTGGTGGTGGTCGCGAACGCCACCTCGGCCGCCGCGGTGCGGACGGCGTTCGCCGGCACGCCCGGCATCAGCGACGTGCAGCAGTCACCTGCGGTGGGCGGCCTCGTGCAGTTCGAGGGCACGCTGCAGTCCGCGGCGGACAGCGACGCCGCCCAGCACACGGTCGTCACCGTCCGCGACGCCGTCCACCCGGTCGCCGGGGCCGACGCCAAGGTCGGCGGTCTGTCGGCGATGACGCTCGACATCAACAACGCCAACAAGCGGGACAACAAGCTGATCATCCCGCTGGTGCTGCTGGTCGTGCTGCTCATCCTCGGGCTGCTGCTGCGCTCGGTGATCGCGCCGGTGCTGCTGATGGCGACCGTGGTGCTGTCGTTCGGGGCCGCGCTGGGGGTGAGCGCCCTGGTGTTCCGGCACGTCTTCCGCTTCGGCGGCGAGGACACGTCGTTCCCGCTCTACGTGTTCGTCTTCCTGGTCGCGCTGGGCATCGACTACAACATCTTCCTGATGACCCGGGTACGCGAGGAGACGGTGAAACACGGCACCCGGGCGGGCGCGCGGATCGGCCTCGGGGCGACCGGCGGCGTGATCACCTCGGCCGGGGTGGTGCTGGCCGGGACGTTCGCCGCGCTCGGCAGCCTGCCGCTGGTGGCGTTCGCCGAGATCGGGTTCGCGGTGGCCTTCGGTGTCCTGCTGGACACCCTGGTCGTACGGTCGGTGCTGGTCACCGCCCTGACCCTGGACATCGGCCGGTGGATCTGGTGGCCGAGCAAGCTGACCCGGGTCCGCGACTCGCAGCCACCGGTGGAGGCGTTCACGTCCTCTCCCGAGCTGGAGCCGGACTCGGTCACGGCCTGAGTACGTCCGGCCGGAGGTGGCTCTCTGCCTCCGGCCGGTCTCTCCCCGCCTCTGGCCGGTCTCACGCCGGACGATCGGGCCGGCGTCTCGCGATGTCCTGGAGAATGGCCTTGACGTCGACCGCGACGCCGAAGACCTGCGGCTTGACCTCGAAGTAGCTCGCGATCCGGGCGACCCGGCCGACCCCTCGCCCCCGGCGTCCGGTGCGGGCCACGGCGGCCAGATAGGCGATGACGTCCTCTCCGTCGCGGGTCCGGCGGGCGAGCTCCCCGAGCAGGGACCCGATCCGGGACGGTTCCTGGTCGAAATCCGACAGCCAGACGATGGCGTACGGGTCGTCGGCCGGTACGAACTCCCGCCATCCCCGGTCGAGGATCAGGATCATCGGGTCCTGCTCGTGGGTGAACCGGTCCCGGATCGCCCCGGGCCAGGGTTTGCCCAGCACCTCTTCGGCGATCTCGTACCTCCGCTGCGGATACGGCTGCACGAAGGTGCCGCGCGGCCCGAGATCGAGGCCGAAGGCGTCCGCCTGCCGGTTGAGCTCGTCGCGGACGCGGTCGGCGTAGTCGTTCCAGGCGACGAGCAGGAATACGTACCGGCCGCCGCCCGGTGAGACGTCGACCAGAGTGCTGACCAGCCCGCTCATTCACCCACTGTAGACGGATTGGCCCCCGCCCCGGATTTCATTGATTTCTCGGTCAGGTCCGTCTCGTCGGCCTCGCCGGTCTCGCCGGTCCTGCCGGTCTCGCGGTTGCGCGGGTCTCGCGGGTTGCGCGGGTCTCGCGGGTTTCGCGGGTCTCGTCCTCGGCCGTGGTGGCCGGGAGGTTCCGGGGGACGGCCCGGGCGGCGGTGAAGCCGGCCACGGCGACCAGGGCGGCGGTGCCGAAGCCGAGGCGGTACCCGGTCATCGGGGCGGCCGAGGCGACCAGCGGGGTGGTCACGGCCAGGCCGAGGCCGGTGCCGAGCTGGGCCGCCGACGCCAGCAGGCCGGAGGCGACGCCCCGTTGAGCCGCCGGGACACCTGCCGTGCCCGCCGCGGTCGAGGCGACCGACGCGGTGCCCAGACCGGCGCCGAGCACCGCGAAGCCGCTCAGCAGCAACCCGATCGGCAGGCCGCCGCCGGGCAGGGCGATCAGCAGGCCGATCCCGGCGACGATCGCCGCGAAGCCGAAGGTCAGCACGCGCCGGGCCGAGATCCGGGCCAGCAGCCGCGGACCGGCGAACGAGCCGACGATGACGGCCACGTTGAACGCCGGGAAGAGCGGGGCGCCGCGGGCCGGGGACAGGTGCAGGGTGTCCTGGACGTACAGCACGGCGGCCAGCATCGCCGGGGTGGTCGAGCCGGTGAGCGCGGCCGCCGTCAGGTTGCCGCCGGCCACGCCGGGGCGGCGCAGCACGCCGGCCGGCAGCAGGGGGTGGGCGGCGCGCCGTTCGTGCCGGACGAATCCGATCAGGACGGTGGCCGCGGCGACCCCCGCGATCCAGCCGAAGACGCCGGCCGGGCCGGCGCTGATCCGGTTGAGAGCGAGCACGGCCAGCGCGATGCCGCCGGTGGCGAGCGCGGCGCCGGCCAGGTCGAGGCGCCCGCGCCACCCGCCCGGTGCGGCCGAGTCGCCGGCTTCGCCGGAGCGATTTCGGCCTCCGGCGGCAGAGCGGTCTCGGCCCGCGGCGGCAGAGTGGTCGTTGTTCGCGGCGGTGGCGGGGTGGTTGCCCGCCGCGGCGGGGCGGTCGTTCTCCGCGGCGACGGGGTGGGTGCTTGTCAGGGCGGCGGGGCGGTTGCACGCGGCACCGGCCCGGGCGCTGCGGGAGCGGGCGCGTGCGGCGGGGGCGGGGAGGACGCCGGTCAGCAGGAGGGCGGCGAAGCCGATGGGGACGTTGACGGCGAAGACCCAGGGCCAGCCGGCCAGCTGGGTGATGACGCCGCCGAGCAGCCAGCCGCTGGCGCCGCCGCCGGCTCCGGCAGCGGTCCACCAGCCCAGCGCCCGGCGGCGGGACTCCGCGCCCGGAACCAGCGCGTAGAGCGCGGCCAGCGCGGCCGGCGACAACAACGCGGCGCCGACCCCTTGGACGACCCGCGCGGCGATCAGCGTCCCGGGCCCGGTGGCGAGCGCACACCCTCCGGAGGCCAGCACGAACAGCAGCAGCCCGACCCGGAACATCCGCCGCGACCCGAACAGGTTGGATGCCCGGCCGCCGGTGATCAGCAGTCCGGCCAGCGCCACCGTGTAGGCAGTCACCACCCAGGACAGGGACGAGGCGGCGAACCCGAGGTCGGCCCGGATGGCCGGCAGCGCGGTCGCGACCACGGTCGCGTCCAGCACCACCACGAACTGGGCGGCGCACAGCACACCCAGCCCGGTGTTTCTGGTGAAAGCGCTCATGCCGGTAACGCTTCCATCACCCCTGGAGGCCCGCAACTGGTAAAGTGGCCTTTGATGGAAACAGCAGCTGGGGAAGTAACGCCGAGGCCGGCACATATCCGGAAGCTGCCGATCGTCGGCGGCGACCGGGCGCTGGACTTCGCCAACACGGTCGACGACCCGCTCGGGCCGGAGCGATGGGACCATATCGACAGCTACGGCGACCTGCTCGCCTGGTCGGTCCGGACCGGGGCGGTCCCGGCCGGCGACGCGGAGACGCTCGCCCGGAGAGCGGCCGCCGACCCGCACGGCCGGCGCAGTGCGGTCGACCACGCGCGCGACCTGCGGGAGGCACTCAACGAGACCTTCGGCGCGGTCGTCGACGGCGTCGGCCTCAGCGAACCCTGGACCAGGCTCCGGCCGTACGCGCAGGACGCGGTGGGAGCGGCCGACGTGCCGGCGGCCGGTCACCAGACCTGGAGTTTCACCGCGCTGGATTCGCCTCTGTGGCCGGTCGCGGCCGCCGCCCACCGCCTCCTGACCGCGACGGACCTCGGACGGCTGAAGCGCTGCGTGGCCTGCCCGTGGCTGTTCCTGGACCGCTCGAAGAACGGCAGCCGCCGCTGGTGCTCGATGGAGATCTGCGGCACCGACGAGAAGATGCGGCGGTACCTCAGCAAACGGCGAGCTCGTTCGTAACACCGTTGTCATCATCTGAACATGGCGTTGGGGGATCGGCCCCGCTCCCGGCAAGGTCCACCGCAGAGGACCCGAGCAAGGAGCTGAGGCCGACATGAAAGCTGTCCGAGTTCACGCCTACGGCAAGCGGCCGTCGGTCGACGACGTGTCCGAGCCCACCATCACCAGCCCCCTCGACGTGCTGGTCGAGGTCGGCGCCGCCGGCTTGTGCCGCACCGACCTGCACATCGTGGAAGGTCAGTGGGCGGAGAAGTCGGGCGTGCAGTTGCCGTACACGATCGGGCACGAGAACGCCGGGTGGGTCCGCGAGGCCGGCGACGCCGTGACCAACGTGGCGCCCGGCGACGCGGTGATCCTGCACCCGCTGGTCACTTGCGGGCTGTGCCGGCCGTGCCGGTCGGGGGACGACGTGCACTGCGAGAACTCGAAGTTCCCGGGCATCGACACCGACGGTGGCATGGCCGACCTGCTGCTGACCAACGCCCGCGCGGTGGTCAAGCTGGCCGACGGGCTGGCTCCCAAGGACGTGGCCGCGCTGGCCGACGCCGGG
Source organism: uncultured Actinoplanes sp. (assembly GCA_964236515.1). Taxonomy (GTDB): domain Bacteria; phylum Actinomycetota; class Actinomycetes; order Mycobacteriales; family Micromonosporaceae; genus Actinoplanes. The sequence goes on along the minus strand of CAXSDA010000015.1, from coordinate 112,806 downwards.
CTGACCGCGTACCACGCCGTCCGCAAGGCCGTGCCCCTGCTGTATCCCGGCACCACCGTGATCGTGATCGGCGCCGGGGGCCTGGGCCACATCGGCATCCAGTGCCTGGTCGCGTTGACCTCGGCCCGGATCATCGTGGTCGACCCCAACGAGAAGGCCCGGGCGCTGGCCACGGAGCTCGGCGCGGACGAGGTCGTGGCCGACGGCGACGGACTGACCGATTCCGCCCAGGTGGTGCTGGACTTCGTCGGCGAGCAGGGCGCGGAGAAGGCCGGCCTGGCGATGACCAAGCGGGCCGGGAGCTACTTCGTCATCGGGTACGGCGGCACGATCGACATCCCGACCATCGACCTGATCTCCACCGAGCGCAACATCTTCGGCAACCTGGTCGGCTCGTACAACGACCTGGACGAGCTGATGACGCTGGCCGCGCAGGGCAAGGTCAAGCTGCACACCCGGGACTACCCGCTGAGCGCGGTCAACGAGGCGATGGACGACCTGGAGGGCGGCCGGCTGCAGGGTCGCGGCATCCTGATCCCCGAGGGCAAGTAGGACCGGCGTGTACAGCAAGGACGGGAACAGTTTCTTCATCGTCGACGGGCACACGCACTTCTGGGACGGCTCGCCCGCCAACCAGATCAACCGGTTCGGCGAGGGTTTCATCAAGTGCTTCTACGACTACCACTCGAACCTGTCGCCGGAGGAGTACAAGTGGCCGCTCGAGCACTTCGAGCGGTACTCCGAGGAGGACATGATCCACGATCTGTTCGAGGTGGGGTACGCCGACATCGCGCTGTTGCAGTCGACGTACCTGAAGGACTGGTACGTCAACGGGTTCAACACCACGCAGCAGAACGGTGAGATGGCCGAGCGGCACCCAGGCCGGTTCATCGTCAACGGCGCCTTCGACCCGCGCGACGGCGGGAACGGTCTCGACGCGCTGGAACGGCTCCACGAACGCTGGCAGCTCAAGGGGGTGAAGCTCTACACCGCCGAGTGGAAGGGCGATTCCAAGGGCTGGAAGCTGTCCGACCCGTGGGCCTACCGGTACCTGGCCAAGTGCGCGGAACTGGGCATCCGCAACATTCACGTGCACAAGGGCCCGACGGTGTACCCGATGAACCGCGACGCCTTCGACGTGGCCGATGTGGACGATGCCGCCACCGAGTTCCCGGACCTGCGGTTCATCGTCGAACACGTCGGGCTGCCCCGGCTGGAGGACTTCTGCTGGATCGCCACCCAGGAGCCCAACGTGTACGGCGGCCTGGCCGTGGCCATGCCGTTCCTGCACAGCCGGCCGCGGTACTTCGCCCAGATCATCGGCGAACTGCTCTACTGGATCGGTGAGGACCGGATCCTGTTCGGCAGCGACTACGCCATCTGGCAGCCGAAGTGGCTGGTCGAGAAGTTCGTCGACTTCCAGATCCCGGAGGACCTGCAGGGCGAGTACGGCACCCTCTCGGTCGGCCAGAAGAAGAAGATCCTCGGCCTGAACGCCGCCCGGCTGTACGACATCAAGGTGCCGGGCGAACTCGAGGCGGCGGCGGCATGAGTTCCTCCGACGCGGCCTGGTCCGCCCTGGGCCGGGTCCGCGACCCGGAGCTGGACCAGCCGATCACCGAGCTCGGCTTCGTCGCCGGCGTGCAGATCAACGGCGATTCGGCCGTACGGGCGGAACTGCGTCTCCCGACCTACTTCTGCGCGCCCAACTTCGCGTGGCTGATGGTCGCCGACGCCCGGGACGCCCTGGCCGCGCATTTCGACCGGGTCGAGGTGGTGCTGCTCGAGCACTTCGTCTCGGACGAGATCAACGCCGGGGTGGCCGCGATCGCGGACTTCGCCGGCGCGTTCGCCGGCGACACGACGGCGGCGGACCCGGAGCTGGCGGACTTGCGGTCGGTCTTCGAGCGCAAGGCGCACACCGCGGCCCAGGAGCGGATGGCCCGCGCCCTGGTGGCGGCCGGGATGCCGAAGGGGTCGCTGGCCACGCTGTCCTGGGCGGCCGCGGTCCGGGCGGCTCCGGAGGCGGCGGCCGCGGTCGCCCGGCGGCGGGACCGGCTGGGCCTCACCGGCCCGGCGGCGTTCTGCGACGACAAGGGGGCGGCACTGACGCCGGAGACGATGCCGGGCTGGCTGCGGTTCGCCCAGACCGTACGGGTCAGCATCGAGGGGAACGCGGGTTTCTGCCGCGGCCTTCTCGAGACCCGGTACGGCCGGGCGCGCGCGAGTTAGTTGATGGTCCCCCGGCGGGCCGAGATGGACAGGGCCACCGCCCGGGTGGCCCGGACCGCGCCCATCCGGACCGCCCGCTCGACCGCCCACCGGCGCCGGCGCAGCTCGACGGTGGGCATCGAGATGGCGGCGGCGCCGACGAACCGCCCGGCGCCGTCGGTCACCGGGGCCGCCATGCAGCTCAGGTCGGCCTGGAACTCGTCCACCTCGACCGCCAGCCCGGTGATCCGGACCTGCTCCATCTGGCGGCGCAGCAACTGCCGGTCGGTGACCGTGGCCGCGGTGATAGACGGCGTGCCGGTCAGGTCGAGCAGGTCCTCGGCCAGGCCGGCGTCGAGGGTAGCCAGCATCAGCTTGCCGAACGCGGTGGCGTGCGGCGCCTGGTGGAATCCGACGTCCAGAATGCGGATCCGGGGGTGCTCATGACAGTCGGAGACGTGCGCGACGATCATCTCGGTGTCGCGCAGCGCGGCGTAGTAGGCGGCCGCCCCCGCTTCCTGGTGGATCACCGCGGCCACCCGTTCCACCTCCGGCGGGGCGGCGATCTGCCGGTGCAGGCCGCGGGCCAGGTCGTCCACCCGGTGGCCGAGCGCGTACGCCTTCTCGTGCTCCAGATGGACCAGATAGCCGCCGGTGACCAGCGTCGTGAGCAGGTGGTACGTCGTCGGCAGGGCCAGGTCGAGGGCCTGCGCGATCTGCTTCGCCGGCAGCGGCCCGGGCGCGGCCGCGACATGGTCGAGGATCCGCATGGCCCGCTCGACCGACTGCAGCAACCCGGTGCCCTTGCCACCCATGACCCCAGCATGGGCACCGGAGGTGTCGATCCGGAAGCATTGCCGCTGATTGCTTTTCACGAAGGGACCGCCCGATGATCTTCATCACCGCGAAATTCCAGATCAAGCCCGAGGACTCCGCGAACTGGCCGGAGATTTCCCGGTCGTTCACCGAGGCCACCCGGGCCGAACCCGGCTGCCTGTGGTTCGACTGGTCGCGCAGCCTCGACGACCCCGACGAGTACGTGCTGGTGGAGGCGTTCCGTGACGGCGAGGCCGGGGGTGCGCACGTGAACTCGGCCCACTTCAAGCAGGCCCAGCAGGACCTGCCGCCGCACCTGGTGCGCACCCCGAAGATCATCAGCCAGACGGTCGAGCAGTCGGACTGGTCGGAACTGGGCGAGCTCGCCGTCCGGGACTGACCCTCACCCGGCCGGCAGTTTGCGGGCGACGTCGGCAGTAGAACGGCCCGCCGGTCTACCCGTACCCGTGCGCCCGCACCACCAACCAGCTGTGGATGTGGATCCGCCGCGAGACGAACAACAACTGGGGATATCTGATCAACTACACCACCGCCACCGGGGCCGACAGTGACGCGTTGTGCCTCGACGCCACCGGCGCCAGCTACAGCGACGGCCCGCCCTGCAGGTGTGGAGTTGCAACACCGACAACGGGTCCAACTGGAACCAGCGCTGGAACATCTCCTGACCGGTGCCGGGTGAAGCGCGGTGTCCGGTGCGGCCCTGGGGACGGGGGTTGCCACGCCGGAGACCGCCCCGGTCACGCCAGCGTCCTTCCGGTGCTTTACCTGGTCAGTCGGCTCACCGGCAAGTTGCACAGCGACGCGTCCAGCACCTGCGCCGTGTGCGCCAAGGCGATCGTGCCGCCTTGTTTCCGCAGCGACGCGGCCACCTGCATGAGGCATCCCGGGTTGGCCGTGACCAGCAGCTCGGCCCCGGTGGCGAGTACGTTCGCCGCCTTCCGGGCGCCCAGTTCGGCCGCGGGCTGGGGGTGCAGCACGTTCCAGATGCCGGCCGAGCCGCAGCAGATCTCCGGGTCGGCGATCTCCTTCACGGTCAGCCCGGGGATGCCGCGCAGCAACGCCCGCGGCTGGGCCCGTACGCCCTGGGCGTGCCCGAGATGGCAGGCGTCGTGGTAGGCCACGGTCACCGGCAGGGGATAGCGCTTCGCCACCGGGCCGAGTTCGGTCAGCACCTCGGACAGATCCCGGACCTTGGCCGTGAACGCCGCCGCCCGGTCGGCGTAGGAAGGGTCGTCGCGCAGCAGCCGGTCGTACTCCTTCAGCGACGACCCGCACCCGGCCGCGTTGACGACGAAGTAGTCGATGTCCAGCGGCTCGAAGGTGTCGATCAGCCGGCGGGCGAACCGCTGCGCCTCCTCCTCCCGGCCGTTGTGCACCGACAGCGCCCCGCAGCAGCCCTGTTCCGGCGGGATCAGCACGTCGCAGCCCTCGGCGGCCAGGATCCGGACGGTGGCCGAGTTCACGTCCGGGAAGAACGCGCTCTGCACGCAACCGGTCAGCATGCCGACCACCGCCCGGCGGGTCCCGGCCGCGTCCACCTTCCGCGGCGGGGGCGGGACGGTGCGCATCCGCGGGGCGAGCGAGTCCAGTGTGGCCAGCATCGGCGACAGGCGTTCCAGCAGCCCGCTGCGTTCGATCAGGCCCTTCAGACCACTGGCCTGGTACGCCCGGAGCGGCCCGCGCAGCAGCCGCAGCCGCTTCGGGTAGGGGAACAGCGCGAAGATCGCCGCCCGCAGCGCCCGGTCGCGCGGGGTCCGGGTGTGCCGCCGCTCGATCTGGGCCCGGGTGTCTTCGATCAGCTTGTCGTACTGCACCCCGGACGGGCACGCGGTCACACAGGACATGCAGCCCAGGCAGTTGTCGAAGTGCTCCACCATGGAGTCGCTCAGCGGTTCACCGCTCAGTCCCTGGTTGATCAGGTAGATCCGGCCGCGGGGGGAGTCCATCTCCTCGCCCCACAACGAGTACGTCGGGCAGGTGGTCAGGCAGAACCCACAGTGGACACAGTCGGAGACCAGCTCGGCGGACGGCGGGTGATGGTCGTCAAATGCACGGACCGGTCCGAGTACGTCCCGGGGAACGTCCGGCTCGCCCGTACCCCAGGTCGCGTCGACGGCCATCTCAGATGCCTCCCACGAAACGGCCGGGCGCGAAACGGTACCCGGGATCGAACTGTTCCTTGACCCGCCGCATGAGCGCCAGCCCGGGCACCGGCCCCCACATGTCGGTGATGTCGCGGACCGCCGGCGGCGCGGTGAGCACCACCGCGTGCCCACCGGCCCGGACGCAGGCCACCCGCAGCCGCTCGATCGTCTCCAGCGCCGTCACCGGATCGTCACCGTCGACGGCGGCGTAGAACACGCCGGTGCCGGCCGACCCCCGGACGGCCACCCCGGACGCCGCCGCCAGCACGGCCGGCATCTGGGACAGGGGAGCGGTCAGCTTCAGCCCGGCCTGGCCGTCGCGCCACGGGTAGACGCCCCACCACTCCGGCGGGTCCTCGCCGGCCTCGCCGCCGAGCAGATCGGCCAGTCGCCCCGCCCGGTCCCGGACGCCGGCAGGCGAGCCCTCGACCAGCACCGCCATCTCCACGCCGTCGCCGGCCGGCACGTCGATCTCCAGCCCGGTGGGGACCACCTGCGCCGCCAGCACCGCCGGGACCGCCTTGGCCGGGTCGACCCGGGCCCGGACGTACGACCGGGCCGCCGGGTGCGGGTGCAGCCGGAACGCGCACTCGGTGATCAGCCCCAGGGTGCCGTACGAGCCGGTGAAGAGCTTGCCCAGGTCGTACCCGGCGACGTTCTTGACCACCTTGCCGCCCGCCTTGGCCACCGTCCCGTCCGGCCGCACGATCGTGATGCCGATGAGCAGGTCGCGGGTGGTCCCGTAGAGCATCCGCCGCGGCCCGCTGATGTTGGCCGCAGCCGTGCCGCCGACGGTGGCCCCGGGCAGCATCGGGTCGAGCGCCAGCTGCTGACTTCCCAGAGCCGCGGCCAGCTCGCTCATCGGCGTGCCGGCCCGAACGACGGTGATCAGGTCGCCGGCTGCGTGCTCGACGACGCCGCTCAGCGCGGTGGTGTCCAGCACGACGTCGGCCCGTGTCGGTGGCACCGCCCAGTCGATCTTCGTGCCGGCGCCGCGGATCAGCACGGCCAGGTCGTCGCGGGCGGCGTCGCGCAGCAGCTCGGCCGCCTCTTCGGTGGTCTGCGGGGTGAGGACCTTCATCAAAAGATCACGGGGCCTTCACCGGCGCCTGATCCTCCGGACGGCGCGGAGAACCCGGGCCCCGGCGGGGCCGGGGGCGTGGCCTTGTGGCGGCCCGGCACCTCGCCGCACAGCCGCGGGGTGGGGAAGATCTTGCCCGGATTGGACAGCCCGGCCGGGTCGAAGGCGCACCGGACCAGCTGCATCGTGTCCAGGTCGGCGTCGGTGTACATCTTCGGCATGTACTTCGACTTGTCCATCCCGACGCCGTGCTCGCCGGTGATCGAGCCGCCGTACTCGATGCACAGGTCGATGATCGCGCCCGACACCTCCTCGGCCCGCTCGGCCTGACCCTCCACGGCGTCGTCGAACAGCACCAGGGGATGCAGGTTGCCGTCGCCGGCGTGGAACACGTTGGCCACCCGGACGCCGTGCGCGGCCGACACCTCGCCGATCCGGCGCAGCACCTCCGGCAACGCCGTCCGCGGGATCACCCCGTCCTGCACGATGTAGTCCGGGCTGATCCGGCCGACCGCGGCGAACGCCGACTTGCGGCCCTTCCAGAACAGCGCCCGCTCGGCGTCGTCGGCGGCGATCCGGATCTCGAACGCGCCGGCTTCCCGGCACAGCTTCTCGACCTCGTCGAACTGGGCGCCGACCTCGGCCGCGGGCCCGTCCAGCTCGACGATCAGCACCGCTCCGGCGCCTTCCGGGTAGCCGCACGCGACCGCCGCCTCGGCCGCCTCGATGGCCAGCGCGTCCATCATCTCGACCGCCGCCGGCACCACCCCGGCGGCGATGATCGCGCTGGTCGCCGCCCCCGCCTGGTCGGTCGAGGCGAAGGCCGCGAGGAGCGTACGGACGGATTCCGGCAGCCGGGTCAGCTTGAGGGTGACCGCGGTGGTCACCCCGAGTGTCCCCTCGGAGCCGACGAACGCGCCCAGTAGGTCGTACCCGGGGGTGTCCGGCGCCCGGCCGCCCAGCTCGACCAGTTCCCCGTCCGGTGCGACGATCTGGGCGCCGACGACGTGGTTGGTGGTGAAGCCGTACTTCAGGCAGTGCGCGCCGCCGGAGTTCTCGGCCACGTTCCCGCCGATCGAGCAGATCTGCTGGCTGGACGGGTCGGGCGCGTAGTAATAGCCAAGCGGGTGGGCCGCCTTGCTGACGGCCAGGTTGATCACGCCCGGGTCGACCACGGCGCGCTCGTCCTGCGGAGCGAGTTCCCGGATCGTGCGCATCTGCGAGGTGACGATCAGGACGCCGTCGGCGTGCGGCAGGGCGCCGCCGGACAGCCCGGTGCCGGAGCCGCGGGCGACGAACGGGACCTTCGCCTCGGCGCAGGCCTTGACCACGGCCGCGACCTGCGCGGCGTCCTGAGGCAGGGCGACCAGCGCCGGCATCACCTTGTAGTGGGCGAGGCCGTCGCACTCGTAGGTCCGCAGCTGCTGCCGGTCGGAGATCACCCGCTTCGCACCCAGCGCCTGCCGTAACCGTTCCGCGAGCCCGTCGATCACCGCTGACCTCCCGTCCCCTGAACGCCACCTTAGGCGCTGCCGCGGCCGTCCGACACTGTCGCACCGTTCCTTTCGGACGGAAAAGCGAGCAAATGCGACGTAGTGACGGGATGGCTGGACAAAATCGGTCCAGCATGGAAGCTGATCTTGATAGACGGGGGTTTCGGGTGCGCGCCATCGTCGCGGTGCTTCTGCTGGTGGCCGGCCTGCTTCCCCGCCCGGCGGCGGCCGCGGACGCCGGCGTCGATCCGGGCCGGGCCGGTCCCTACCCGGTGGTCGCCGGCGAATACACCCTCCCGGCCGTACGGCTGCCGGGGCTGGCCACGCCGGTGGAGATGCGGGCGTTCGTGATCGCACCCGCACACGCCCCCGGAATTCGGCCGCTCGTCCTGTTCCTGCACGGCCGGCACTACACCTGCCGGGGCGCGCGGTCGGAGACGGGCGGCTGGCCCTGCCCGCACGGCAGCACCGCGATCCGCAGTTACCAGGGTTTCCGGTACGCCCAACTGCTGCTCGCCACCCAGGGCTATGACACCGTGTCGATCGCCGCCAACGGCATCAGCGCCCAGGACGGCGACCTCGCCGACGGCGGAGCGGCCGCCCGCTCGGCCCTGGTCCGCATGCACCTGGCCGACTGGGCGGCCTGGTCGGGCGGCCCGGGGCGGGCGTCGGCGCCGGCCGTGGTCCGGGCCGTGCCGCCGGCCGACCTGTCCAAGGTGCTGCTGGTCGGCCACTCCCGCGGCGGCGAGGGCGTGTCCCAGGCGGCCATCGACAGCCTCAGCCCGCTGCCCGGGACGGCGCCCGCGCGCTGGACGATCCGCGGCATCGTCCTGGTCGGACCGACCGCGATGAACCGCAACCCCGACCCGGACGTACCGTCGCTGACGCTGCTGCCCGGCTGCGACGGCGACGTCTCCGACCTGTCCGGTCAGGCCTACGTGGACGCCACCCGCGGCGTCGGCGACGGCCGGGCGCTGCACAGCGCGGTCTGGGTGGCCGGGGCCAACCACAACTACTTCAGTACGGCCTGGGCGACCGACGACTACGCCCGGCGCGGCGACCGGATCTGTTCCCCGGGCGAACCGACCCGGCTCACCGGTTCGCGGCAGCGGGCGGTGGCCCGGACCTACATCGCCGCCGCGGCCGCGCTGTTCGTGGGCGGCGACGACCGGGTGCGCCCGCTGCTGGACGGCACCGGGGCGGCCGCACCCTCGGCCGGGCGGGCGCTGGTGCTGGCCGAGGCGCTCGGCGGCGGGCGGACGCCGCTGTTCGTGCCGGCCCGCTCCGATGTGGTCTCCGGGGCGCGGCTCTGCCTCGAGGTGACCACCTGCCTGGACGGCCGGGACGCGGCCCGGTGTCCGCACTTCGTGACGCTCGCGCCGGCCGCCGGCGACCCGGGCCGGCTGGCGGTGGCGCTGCGCTGGACCGCGGCCGGGCGGGCCGTGTCGCTGCGCCCGGCGGCGGCTGCGTCGGTCGCCGGGGACAGCGCGGTGGCCATGCGGATCGTGCTGCCGCCGGACGCGCCGGCCACCCGGTTCGCCGTGTCCGTCACCGACCGGGACGGCCGGCGGGCCGCGCTCGGCGACGTCAGCCTGACCGGGTTGCCGGCGACGGCCGCCACCACCGCGTACTGGGGGCAGGAGGTCCGCGTACCGCTGACGGCCGCGGCCGGGCTGGACCGGGCCCACCTGACCGAGTTGCGGCTGACCCCGGAGACCCGGACCGGGGCGGCCTGGCTGCTGGACGCCTGGGGCTGGCGTGCGGGCACGCCGGCCCCGTCACTCGGGCGCCGGCCCCGCGTCGACGTGGCCGCGGCGGTGGTCCGGCGGGGCGAGGTCGTCATTCCGGTGACCGGCCGCGGCGCCGGGTTGGTCCGGGTGTTCCTGGCCGGCCGTACGACCACCTCCCAGCTGGTCGCGCTGCACCCCGGCGGCGGCCCGATCTCGGTCCGGCTGAACGACCGCCGGCACCCCACCACGGTGGTGGCCGAAGCCGTGCGGGGCGTGGTCGTCGGTAGCGCCCGGCGGTTTCTCGGCGTCGGCTAGATGTCCGATCCGGCACCTTTTGTCCGCAAGATCGTCTAGCGTCACCTTCAGAGGTCAGATCATTCGATGACGGAGGCACAGTGAAAGCAGCGTCGGTGTTCCTGGCGGCCACGATGGCCGGTGCCGGGATGTTCCCAGTCGCGGCGCAGGCGTCGATCAACGGGCCGGAGCCGGTCACCACCTGGCTGTCCCCGGTCAAGCCGGACCAGGCCACCTGGGTGCACATCTTCTGGACCGCGGGCAGGAAGATCTGTCAGGTGAAGGTGACCGCCGCGGCCGACGGCGTCACCATCGGCTATCCCGAGAACACCGGCGACCACACGTCGTTCGGCCAGTCCGACAGCCTCCCGTCCCGCAAGGTCGACTTCACCGCCATCCGGGTGACTGCCGGCCCGACGACGGCGGCGTACGTCCCGATCTCCACGCTGGTCTCGTACACCTCCTGCGGGAAGTACGTCAAGGCGAAGACGGAGAACTTCACCGTGTACCTGCCCGTCCTCGGTCGGTGACACTGGTCCGGTGACCACCATGCGCGCCGTCGTGCTCGACCAACCCGGACCGGTGAGCCACCTGCAGGTGCGCGACGTGCCGATTCCCGAGCCGCGGCCCGGCTGGGTCCTCATCCGGGTCGAGGCGTTCGGTCTCAACCACTCCGAGCAGTACACCCGGCTCGGCCAGTCCGGCGACTCGGTCACGTTCCCGCGCATCCTCGGCATCGAGGCCACCGGGACCGTGGTGTCCGCGCCGGGCGGCGAGTTCCCGGCCGGGCAACAGGTCGCCACCATGATGGGGGACATGGGCCGCCGCTACGACGGGGGGTACGCGCAGTACACGTGCGTGCCGGCCGGGCAGGTGCTGCCGTTCCGGTCGGCACTGGGCTGGGGTGTGCTCGGGGCGGTGCCGGAGATGCTGCAGACGGCGTACGGCTCCCTCACGGTCGGCGTGGACGCACAACACGGTCAGACGCTGCTGATCCGCGGCGGCTCCTCCTCGGTCGGCCTGGCCGCCGCCGTGCTGGCCAAACGCCAGGGCCTGACCGTCCTGTCCACCACCCGGACCCCGGCCAAGGCCGGCGTCCTTACGTCGATCGGCGTCGATCACGTGCTGATCGACGACGGCGACCTCGCCGAACGCGTCCGCACGATCGTGCCCGGCGGCGTGCACGGCGCGATCGAGCTGGTCGGCACCGGCACGCTGCCGGACACACTGCGGGCGGTCCGGGTGCACGGCACGGCCTGTTTCACCGGCATGCTGTCGAACGAGTGGACCATCAAGGACTTCTACCCGATGGACTACCTGCCCAACGGCGTCCGGCTGACCGCCTACTCCGGTGACGCCGGCGACCTGCCCGCCGCCGTGCTGCAGGAGTTCCTCGACGACGCCGCGGCCGGCCGCGCGACGGTCCCGGTCGACCGGATCTTCCGGCTGGACGAGATCCGCGAGGCCCACACCGTGATGGAGTCCGGCGCGGCCCGCGGAAAGCTCGTCGTCCTGCCGTGGACGTGAGCGGCGGCGTCAGACGAACCGGCGGATGAAGGTCAGGGCGGTGTCGCAGACCTCCCGCCAGCCGCCGTCGATGGTCAGCGAGTGACCGCGGTTCTCCACCGACGCGATCTCGGTGACGCCGGGATTCTCCGACTGGAGCTTGAACGCGGCCCGGTTGATGGCCGGCGGCGAGGTGTTGTCGCCGATGCCCTCGATGATGAGCAGTGGGCCCCGATCGGGACGGTCGAAGTCGGCCTTGGCCTCGGTCCACGGGTTGAGGTTGGCCGCGGCCGCCTGGAACAGTGGTTCGCCCGAGGCCGGGACCGCGAACTCCTGGTACAACGCGCCCGCCTCGTCCTCGGTGACCGCGCTGGCGAAGGCGAACCGGAACTGGTCGTAGGTCAGCGGAATGGCCCGGTGCCGGTTGAGCGGGTTGCCGAGCACCGGAGCAGACGCCTTGAGCGCGGAGATCGGCAGCGGCAGCACGCCCCGGAACGGCGCCGAGTCGATCGCCACCGACGCGGCGGCCAGCCCGCGGCCGGCCACGATCATCGTGAGCAGGCCGCCGAACGAGTGGCCGATGACGGCCGGTCGGCGGTCCAGCCGGGCGATGATCTCGGAGTAGTGGTCGGCGACGTCGCCGACGCTCTTGCCGGCGAAGACCTCGGGGTGGGCGTTGGCCTCCGCGACCGTTTCCGGGTCGTCCGGCCAGCCGGGGGAGACCGGGACGTACCCGGCGCCGGCGAAGACCGCGGCCCAGCGGTCCCAGCTGCTCGGCAGGAGCCACAGTCCGTGGATGAAGACGACCGGCCGCCGCCCGGAGGCGTTCGCGGCGCCGATCTGCTCGTCGATGGATGCGGTGATGTGATCGGTCATGCCCGGAACGCTAGGAGATCCGGAATCCGCCCGGTGGTCTCGTCGTGCGGGCTTCTGTGCTGATCGTGCGCCACTCGGTCGGCGACATTCCGTACGCGCGGCGGAAGCGCCGGGCGAAGTGGCTCAGGTCGCCGAAGCCGTACCGGTGGGCGATCACCGCGATCGGCGCCGGCCCGGTCAGTTCGGCCCGCGCCGCGTCCAGCCGGGTGGCCATCACGAACTCGGCCAGCGACATCTCGTGGCCGGCCCACACCTGATACAGGCGGCGCAGCGAGATGGCGTGCGCGCGGGCGATGCCGGCCGGGGACAGCGCGGGATCGGCGAGGTGCCGCTGGATGTAGAGCCGGGTCTGGGCCAGCAGGGCCGCGGAGTCGGCCGCCGGACGGTACTCCACGTCGCCCGCCCCGGCGGTGGCGAACAACGCGCGGACCAGGTCGATGGTGGCGGCGCCGATCATCGGCTGGGCCGGACCGGCCGGCGTCCGGCCGAGCGCCGACGTCAGGGCGCGGACATGGTCCTGCACCAGCATGAACAGCGGACTGGCGGGCAGCCGCTCGGCCGCTCGCCGGATCAGCGGCACGGGCAGCCCGAGCGCGGCGTGATCGAGGTTGAACGCGCACATCGACGAACCGCCGACGCGGGCGAACTCGTACGGCGCCGCGTGGTCGACCAGGATCATGTCCCAGCCGGGCGCCTGGACCACCCGGTTGACACCGCGCTGGTGAAAGCTCCATCGACCCCGGGCGAGCAGGGTCACGCCGAGCCGATCGCCGGCTTCGTCGCGGCTGATCTGCCGGTCGGTGCGGGACAACGCGATGCCGGTACCCGAACGCAGCGTGATCTCGGCGCCGCCGCCGAGGCGCCACAGCTCGACCCGGGCCTGCACATCGTGCGCGGCGGCGTTGTGGGTGAGCAACGCCGGTACCCGGGCGTACTGCATGGCCGCCCGGACCGCGTCGGCCCGGTCGGCCACGTCCAGCGCCGCGGTGTCCAGGATCAGGGCCACGGCAGCCCCGGGGCCTCGGCCGGGCCGACACGGGTGACGGCGACGGCGGCGGCCTCGGTCGCCTTGACCAGCGCGGCCCGCACGTCGAGGCCGCGGGCCAGGGCGGCCAGCAGGACGCCGGTGTGGGCGTCGCCGGCGCCGGTGGTGTCGACGGCCTCCACGCGGGGGGCGGGGATCGAGACGACGGCGTCGCCGAGCGGGCCGCCGGTGGCGACGCAACCGGCGGCGCCCTCGCGCAGGACGGTCAGCCGCGGGCCGTCGTGGACCGCCTCCAGCAGGACGGGGCCGGCGGCGTCGGGTAATTGAGCCAGCAGCCGGGCCTCGCGCTGGTTCAGGGTCAATACGTCCACATCGGGCAGTCGCGGGATGTCCAGCACCAGCGGGCCCGGGTCCAGCACCACCCGGACCTCGGCCGGCACGGTGGTCAGCCACGCCGCCAGCACCGGGCCGCTGCCGGGGTAGACCAGGTCGTAGCCGGACACCGACACCAGGTCGCCGTCCCGCAGCGCCAGCGCGGCCAGCTCGCCCGCGGCCATGGTCGCCTCGACGCCGGGCGCGGTGACGAACGTCCGCTCGCCGTCCGGCTCGACCAGCACCACGCAGAAGCCCGAATCGTTGTCCGGGCGCGGGCCGGCGGCGACGGTGATGTCCTCGGCCGCGAGCGCCGAACGGATCAGATCGCCGTACCGGCCGGTGCCGTGCGGGGCCGCGTACACGCACCGCACGCCCTGCCGGGCCACCGCGGCGGCCAGGTTGAAGCCGCCGCCGGCCACCGTCCGGGCGCCGGTGGCCAGCATGTCGCCACCGCGCTCGGGCAGGGCCGGAACCTCCACCGTGACGTCGACGAGGATGCTGCCCAGCGACCAGACCGTGTCAGCCATGGGTTGATTCTGCGGCCGCGGGCGCGAATGCCATCGATCTGGTCGCGCCGTACAGCACCGCGCCGGTCACGCCGGCGACCAACCAGCCGAGCGAGTTCGCGCCGATCCAGGTGCCGGCCAGGGGACCGGCGAACCAGTCGCCGGCCCGGGTGCACAGCACGCCGAGCACGATCGCGATCAGCCAGGACGCCACCGCCGGGATCTGCACCCCGCCGGTGTACCAGTAGCCGCTGCCCGGCGAGGTGTCGACGAGCGCGACCGGGTCGTACGCCCGGCGGCTGATCATGTCGGTCAGGACGACCCCCGCCCACGCCGTCAGCGGCACCGCGAGCAGGGTCAGGAAGGTGGTGAACGGGCCGTAGAAGTCCTGCGCGACCACGGTGATGTAGAGCCCGCCGGCCGTGATCAGCACGGCGTCCACCCCGACCGCGGTCGCCCGGCGGACCTTGATGCCGCCGGTGATCAGGTTGAGGCCGGACGAGTACATCGACAGGTCGGCGCCGGCGATCAGCCCGAACACGGCGGTCAGCAGGTATGGCACCAGCATCCAGTCCGGCAGGGCCGCCCCGATCGTCGCCACCGGGTCGTTGGCCGACGCCAGCCCGGTGTCGCCGACCGCCATCAGCGCGCCCATCGACACCAGCACGACCAGCGGGATCGACGAACCGAGCACCGTGGCCCCGACGATCCGCCCCGAACGTACGGCCCGGGGCAGGTAGCGGGCGTAGTCGGCGCCGGCCGACAGCCAGCCCAGCCCGGTGCCGGCGGCGATGAAGCCGGCCCCGGACACGACCGCGGTGGCCGGACCGGCCGGTTGGTGCAGCGCCGCCGGCCAGTCCACGGTGGCGACCAGGAACGCGACCACGACCAGCGTCAGCCCGCCGAAGATCCAGGTCAGCCACTTCTGCACCCACATGATGGTGGCGTGCCCGAACAGACCGACGGCGGCCGCGATCAGCACCGTGACCAGCACGCAGACCACCGTGGTGGCGGTGCCGGTGGGCAGGTGGGCCAGGTGCAGCACGGCCAGCAGCGCGAAGGCGGCGGTCGTGCACATCACCGTCTCCCAGCCGACGAACCCGAGCCAGGAGATCAGCGTCGGACCCCAGTTCCCGCGGACGCCGAACACCGCCCGGGACAGCGTCAGGCCGGGCGCGCCGCCGCGTTTCCCGGCCGTGCTGAGCAGTCCGACCAGGACGAACGACCCGGCCGCGCCGACCACCGAGACGACGACCGACTGGATCACGTTGAGGCCGGTGAAGGTGACCAGCGCGGCGCCCAGCGTGATGCCGAGGACGCCCATGTTGGCCCCGAACCACATCCAGAACAGGCCGATCGGGCGGCCGTGGCGTTCGGCGTCGGGGACGGGTTCGATGCCGCGCGTCTCGATGACGCCGACCTGGTCGGGCATGGCGTACTCCTAGGGGAGGGCGACAGGGCGGAGGGCGAGGAGCTCGCCGGCCAGCCGGTCGAGGGCGAGACCGGGATTGGCGGCGGCGAGCCGGGTCAGGATGCGGGGCGGGATCGAACCCGGCCCGGTGTGGGCGCCGACCACGGCGCCGCACATGGCGGCGATAGTGTCGCAGTCGCCGCCGAGGCTCGCCGCGTGCCGGGCGGCCTCCCACACGTCGTCGGGATAGAGCGAGGCGAAGGCCAGCGCCGCCGGCACCGCCTCCTGGGTGGCCACGCCCGCGCCGACGAGCCGGTAGATCACGTCGATGGCGTCCGCGGGCGTACGGCCGGCGACCAGGTCGAGAGCCCAGGCGATGCGGTCGGCGACGTCCGCGCCGGCCGCGTAGAACCCGCGGCGGCCACCCTCCCGGGCCGCCGCGACCGCCTGCCGCAGCGAGTCCGGCAGCGGCCGGCCGTCGATCCCGGAGCTGACCGCGGCCGCGATCGCCGAGGCGCCGGCGATGGCGATCCCGGTGTGGTGGGTGACCAGGCTCGCCTCCTCGACCGCGTCGACGAGCCGGGGGAGCGGCACCCCGATCCCGATCGGGGTGATCCGCATCGCGGCGCCGTTGGTGTCGCCCCACCGGCCCGTACGGTCGACGGGCACGCCGTCGGCGACCAGCCGCAGCGCCCGCAGGGTGGACGGGCCCAGCAGGTCGAGCGAGCCGGTGGCCCGCATCCGCTGCTCCCAAGCCAGGAGCCGGTCGGCGAACGCGTGCGGGTCGATGGTGCCGTGGCCGGCCACGAACAGCTCGCCCAGGATGACGGCCTGGTCGGTGTCGTCGGTGACCCGGCCGGCGGGCTGGCCCCGGCTGATGTCGTTGTCGTCCGGTCCGGGGTGGAAGTCGTCGAGGATGCCGTACCGCTCGCGGACCGTCTCGCGGGGCAGGTACTGGGTCGGCATGCCGAGGGCGTCCCCGACGGCCAGCCCGGTGAGCGCGCCGACCGCCCGGTCGCGGCGGCTCATCGCCGCCCTCCGAACGGGTGGCGCAACCGGAAGCGGACGGGATCGAGCAGGCTCACCACGTTCTCCACCACATCCCCGTACGCGTCGAACACGGTCCTCTCCATCTCCAGGAACGCCTCACCCGGCCGCCGCCTGAGCAGCGCCGCCTCGGGCGAGCCGAGAACCGACAGCCCGATCTCGTCGTACCCGGACACCCCGGTCCGGCCGTGCGCGACCAGGGTGGCCGGCAACGAGTGGTCGACCAGCCCGGTGGCCAGCACGGTCTCGAACGACGGCTGCCACGGCACCCGGCTGCGTTCCAGGCTGACCGGCTCGCCGGCGGTGCTGGACCGGAGGCGTTCCACGGCCAGGAACGACGCGCGGTCCAGTTTCAGCCGTACGGCGAGGTTCGGCAGCTCCAGCCGGCCGAGGGCGAGCAGCCGCGGCTCGGGTGCGACCCCGTGCCCGGCCAGCGTCGCCGACCAGCCCAGGTGGTCGTCGATCCGGTCCCCGTCGAAGGTGACGAAGGAGCCGGCTCCGGTGGTGGTCTCGATCAGGCCGGTCTGCTTCAATGCGGCCAGCGCCTGCCGTACGGTGCCCCGGCTGACCGCGAACTCGCCGGCCAGTTCGAGCTCGCCCGGCAGCCGGTCCCGGTGGGCGATCTCGCCACGACGGATCCGCGCGGCCAGCTCGTCGGCGATCTCCCGGTATTTGGCCGCCGTCGATGCCCCCCCACGTGTCCAGACCTGTCTAGACAGATATTTGCGGTCGGCCCGCCGAATGTCAAGAGGCGGGTCGGCTAACCTGGCCCGATGCTCGTGATCGGAAGAGTGGCCCGGGTCGTGGTGGCGGCCTGCGCGCTGAGCCTGTTCGCCGGCTGCTCCCACGACAGCCCGGCGCCGGACACGTCGCTGATCGACCTCAACGAGATGCGCGGCGCGATGCTGCAGGCACCGGAGGTCGGGCCGACGTGGACCGCCCCGGACTCCTCGGCCGACCCGAACCAGCTGGTCAGCATCTGCGGCGGCCCGTCGGCGGCGCCGACCGTCCCGCCCGGCGCCCAGGTGGTCTCGGCGCCACTCGAGGACGCCGGCGACACCGGCGCCCAGACGCTGACCCAGATCGCCCTCGTCTACAGCGATCCGAGCCAGGCGCAGGCCGGCCTGACCGCGCTGAAAGCGGTGGCGCAGGCCTGCCCGCCGACCGTGACGGTGCCGGAGACGGTGAACGCGGACAAGTCCGAGCCCGCGTACACGGAGACGGCCGCCGGTCAGCCGGTCATCCAGAACTCGTGGAGCGGTGTGGCCGTCATCCGGCACAAGACCTACGAGCAGAAGCACCCCGGTACCGCCGACACCGCGGTCGCCATCCTGGCCAAGCGCAACGTCGTCCTGGTCGACACGTACGCCGTGTACCGCCTCGGCGCGACCGCGAATGCCAGCAACGCCTCGCAGTTCTCCGGCGACTGGCAGAAGCTCGTCGGCACCGTGGTCAACCGCGTGAAATAGCGGGATGGACAGCCGGGCCGGTCTGGTTTAACCTTCCGTCAGCGCCGTTGCGAGTTCTTCCCCCGTGGAATTCGCAGCGGCGTCTTCACGTCTGCACGGGAAGTCTCGTGTACCCGCGGATCGCCAGGCTGTCCCGCCGCTCCGGCGCACCCGCCGGAGCCAGATGCGGGAACCGGCGGAACAGCGCGGGAAAGGCCACCTGCGCCTCCAGCCGGGCGAGCGGCGCCCCTAGGCAGTAATGGATGCCGCCGCCGAACGACAGCGGCGCCGCCCCGCGACGGGTCAGCTCCAGCCGGTCCGGTTCGGCGAACTGCTCCGGGTCGCGGTTCCCGGCCCCTAGGTACGCGACGATCCGCTCGCCGCCCTGCACAGTCACCCCACCCAGCTCGACCGGCTCGAACACCACCCGAGACAGCAGCTGGACCGGGGAGTCGTACCGGATCAGTTCCTGCACCGCGGCCGCCGGATCGGTCGGCAGCGCGGCGACCTGCCCGGGATTTCGCAGCAACGCCATCAGGCCGTTGCCGAGCAGGTTGGTCGTCGTCTCGAAGCCGGCCGCGAACAGCAGCGCCGCCATCGTCAGCAGTTCGTCCTCGGTGAGCCGGTCGCCCTCCTGCTCGGCCGCGATGAGCGCGCTGACCAGGTCGTCCTGCGGCGCCTTGCGGCGCGCGGCGACCAGATCCGCCAGGTACGCCCGGATGGCGGCGGCCGCCGGATCGGCCACGGCCAGCACCTCCGGGTCGATCGTCTCCAGGATCCGCGTCCAGTCCCGGACCAGTCCCTGGAACTGCGGCCGGTCGGCGGCGGGCACGCCCAGCAGCTCACCGATCACCGCGACCGGCAGCGGGAACGCGAACGACGCGATGAAGTCGGTCTCCCCGCCGAACCGGCTCAGCAGATCGTCCACGATCGCCACGACGGCCGGCTCGAGCGCCTGCACCCGGCGGGCGGTGAACGTGCCCGAAACCAGCCGCCGCAGCCGTGTGTGGTCCGGCGGGTTCAGCGTCAGGATGCTGGTGAACAGCGCGTACGTCGCCGGATGGTCGGCCCAGTCGGCCAGCCCGATGAAGCCCAGCATGTCCTTGGGCAGATGGCCGAGCCGCGGATCGCGGACGGTCGCGGAGCCGTCGGCGTACCGGGTGACCACGAGGGCGCCGTCATCCGCCCGCACCAGCGGCGCGATCTCCCGCAGCCGGCGGTACACCGGGTACGGGTCGTCCCGTCCCGGCAGCCGGGTGAGCGAGTCGAGCAGGTCGATTGCCTCGGTGCTGTCCACAATGGCGGCCATGCGGCCGAGGTTAACCCGCGGGCGTCAGGATTGTCCGGCGAGGACGTGCCGGGACTTGCCGGTGCTCTTGGCGGCGTACATGGCCAGATCGGCCTCGCGCAGGATGTCGTCCGCGGAGAAGCCCTCGCGGTTGAGCGCGATGCCCACGCTGGCCGTCACCGTCGCCGAGCGGTGGCCGCCGACGTCGATCGGCATCCGTACGGCCTCGACGATGCGCTGCGCGGTGATGTGCACGTCCTCGGGCCCGGCCAGCCGCTCCACCACGAGCGCGAACTCGTCGCCGCCGAACCGGGCCACCGTGTCACTGTCCCGCAGGCAGGTCAGCAGCCGGTCGGCCACGACCCGCAGCACGGAGTCCCCGGCACTGTGCCCGAACGCGTCGTTGACCTCCTTGAACCCGTCCAGGTCGATGAAGAACACGGCGAAGCTCTGGTGCGCCCGGGTGTGGCTGCGCATCGCGTGGCCCACCCGGTCGTAGAACAGGCTGCGGTTGGCCAGCCCGGTGAGCGGGTCGAAGAACGCCAGCCGGTGCAGTTGCTGCTCCAGAGCCTCCCGGCGTTGGATGTCCAGGCGCAGTGCCGCGGTGGCGGCGTCGACCTTGTCCATGGCCCGGGCCCGGGCGCCGGCCAGAACGCCCACCAGCGCGGCCAACAGCCCGGTGACGAACAGGCCGCCGAACAGCGTGATCGGCGCCGACCGCCGGTCGGTGGCGCTCAGCAGGCCGGTGGCCGGGGCGACGGTGAGCAGCCAGGTGTGCTGGCCGACCACGAGTACCCGGCTGCGCTGGAGTTCCGGGTCCGCCATGAGCGGGCCGCCGTTGATCCGCGCGAGGACGCCGCCGGGGTCGGCGGTGTCGGTGAGCTTGATCCGCAGGGTGTCCTCGGCCCGTTCGGCCAGCGACTTGACGAGGAAGTCCTGGCCGTGCACGCCCATCGCCACCCAGCCGACGAGATCTCCGGCACCGGTCGTGCCGGTCTCGCCGTGCACCGGCACGGCCAGGGTGAACGACAGCTGCCGCTGGTCCTCCGGCACCTGCATGTCGCGCAGCAGGATGTGGCCGGGACCGACGGTGAACTGATCGGTCTCGGCGGAGATCCGGAGCGGTTCGGCCGACCCCGGTGTCTGGTTCAGGTCGCGTCCCGGCGTCAGCGCGGCGCCGGTGAACGTCCGGGAGAAGATCACGTAGGCGTGCTCGGCGTCGGTCCCGGTCTTGTACAGGTCCAGGCCGTCGGCGCCGCGCTCCCGCCAGTACGCCTGGGTGGCCGGCGCCTCGGCGTCGGTGGCCGGGACGGCGAACGACACCCCGCTGGCCCCGGGCAGCCGCTGTCCGTCCAGCCCGCCGGTCAGGGCAAGGAAGTCGGTGGCGGTCAGCACGGTCTGCGAGCTGAGCCCCGCGGCCAGGTCGACGAGGGCGTCGCGGTAGTGACCGATCTCGTCCTCGACGCCGTCGCTGATCGTGTCGATGGCCCGGTCCATCGTCTGGGCGGCGAGCGTGTGCTGGCCGGTCCGCAGGGAGGCGGTCGCGCCGGTCGACGCCGTGATCCCCAGGATCAGCACGACGAGAACCATCGCGGCGCCGGACAGACGCCGCCGTCTGGCCCGAAACGGCTCCACCGACTCCACACCGGTCTCATCGGCGGCGACCCGCTCGAATTGAAGGATCGGCCCGCGGCTGGTGCCGGCGGGGCCGGTGGGGCTGCCGGGATGCGTTGAAGTGTCAACCGTCCTACGCTCGGGGACATCGAACCGCTCCAATGAGGGGGCCATCGTGTCGCTGTTCTCCGGGCTGGACCGCCGGCATACCGTCGCGCCGGCCGGCTTCAACCGCTGGCTCATCCCACCCGCCGCCCTGGCCGTGCACCTCTGCATCGGCCAGGTCTATGCGACGAGCGTGTACAAGAATTCGTTCGTCACCCGCTTCCACGCCGGTCAGACCTCGATCGGTGTCATCTTCAGCATCGCGATCGTGATGCTCGGGCTCTCCGCCGCCGTCGGTGGCACCTGGGTCGAGCGGAACGGCCCGCGTAAGGCGATGTTCGTGTCCGCCTGCTTCTGGGCCGCCGGCTTCCTGGTCGGCGCGCTCGGCATCGGCACCGGCCAGTTGTGGCTGGTCTACCTCGGGTACGGCGTGATCGGCGGCATCGGGCTCGGCATCGGCTACATCTCGCCGGTCTCCACGCTGATCAAGTGGTTCCCGGACCGGCCGGGGCTGGCCACCGGGCTGGCCATCATGGGGTTCGGCGGCGGCGCGCTGATCGCCAGCCCGGCCTCCCGCCAGCTGATGGGGCTGTACGACGCCGGGTACGACTCGAACGTGGCCACCTCGGTCGCGAACAGCCACGCCCTGGTGCTGCTGTTCGTGACCTTTGCGATCGCGTACTTCCTGATCATGATGTTCGGGGTGTTCACCATCCGGGTGCCGGCTGACGACTGGAAGCCGGACGGCTGGGACCCGGCCGGCATCGAGGCCAAGCCGCTGGTCGCCACGGCCAGCGTGTCGGCCGCCCACGCGATCCGGACCCGGTCGTTCTGGCTGCTCTGGATCGTGCTGTTCTGCAACGTGACCGCCGGCATCGGCATCCTCGAGCAGGCCAGCCCGATGATCCAGGACTTCTTCCGGGACGGCGGCAAGTCGAGTGTCGCGGTCGGCGCGGCGGCCGGCTTCGTCGGCGTGCTGTCGCTGTTCAACATGGGCGGCCGGTTCGCCTGGTCGACGACGTCGGACGTGATCGGCCGCAAGCCGATGTACATGATCTACCTCGGCGGCGGCGTCGTCCTGTACCTGCTGCTGACCCTGGTCGGATCGTCCGCGGTGTGGCTGTTCGTGCTGCTGGCCGGTTTCATCCTGTCGTTCTACGGCGGCGGGTTCGCGACCGCGCCGGCGTACCTGCGGGACCTGTTCGGCACGTACCAGGTCGGGGCGATCCACGGCCGGCTGCTGACCGCCTGGTCGGCCGCCGGGGTGGCCGGCCCGCTGATTGTCGACGGCGTGCTCGACGCCCAGGGCAAGCCGGGCGCGCTGACGGCGGCCGACTACCGGCCGGCGTTGATCATCATGATCGTGGTGCTGGCCGTCGGGTTCGTGGCGAACCTGCTGATCACCGCGGTCCCCGACCGGTTCCACGAACCGGTCCACGAGAAGGTGGAGGCGGCGGCATGAGGCTCGCTCTGTCCTGGCTGCTGGTCGCCGTGCTGCTCGGGTACGGCGTCATCGAAACGGTGATCACCGCGGCCAAGCTGTTCCAGTAGGGGAGCGGGGCCGCTAGCCTGCCGGGGAAACGATGACCCCGGTCAAAGGAGCCTGCGATGGCATCGCGTCTCAACCCCTACCTGTCCTTCGACGGCAACGGCCGGGAGGCCCTGGAGTTCTACAAGTCGGTGTTCGGCGGCGAGCTGACCGTCAACACGTTCGGCGACTTCGGCGGTGACCCGTCGATCGCCGACAAGATCATGCACGGTCAGCTGGAGACCCCGGCGGGCTACACGCTGATGGCGTCCGACATCGCCCCCGGCATGCCGGCCTTCGACCGCGGCAACGGGGTCACCATCAGCCTCAGCGGCGACGACGAGGCGCTCAGCGGCTGGTTCGAGAAGCTCTCCGACGGCGGTCAGGTCACCATGCCGCTGGAGAAGCAGATGTGGGGCGACGTGTACGGGCAGCTCGTCGACCGCTTCGGTGTCGCCTGGATGGTCAACATCACGCAGTCCTGAGCGCGCGCCACTCGGGCGCGAGCACCGACCAGACCTCGATGTCGACGCGTGTCCCGTGGCGGACGTAGCTCTCCCGGAGCACACCCTCCCGGGACATGCCGAGGCGCCGGGCGACGGCGATGCTGGCGGCGTTGGCCGTGGCCACCTGCCACTCGATCCGGTGCAGGCCGCGCTCCTCGACCGCCCAGTCGATGATCGCCCGGGTGGCCCGGGTGATCAGGCCGCGGCCGGTGCCGGCCGGTTCCAGCCAGCAGCCGGCCTCGGCCACGCCCGACGGCACGTCCATGGTCCGGAATATCACCCCGCCGAGCAGCGTGCCGTCCTCCGCCCGGATGCCGTAGATCCGCCCGGTGTCGGTCGCGGTCTTGTCCGCGTACGACTGCAGGAAGGCCCGCGCCGACCCGAGATCGGTGACCACGTCGGCCAGTCCGATGTGCTGCCCGATGAAGTCGCGCCCCCGGTCGATGTGGGACAGGAATTCGTGGGCCTGCCACGGCTCGAGCGGGCCCAGCTCGGCGCCGTCGTCGCCCAGCGACCTGGCGAACATGCTCACTCCTCGTTCTCGACCGGCGTGCCGATGCTGGGCAGCTGGTCGAAGCAGTAGTAGATGGCGATGACGAAGTGCACGACCAGCGTCAGCGTCGCGTTGACGAAGCTCAGCCCGATGGTGGCCAGGTAGGCGACGTTGCCCAGGGCGAACCGGCGCAGACCGGCGTCCGCGCCCCGCAGCTCGATGCCCTCGTGCAGCAACCGCCGGTCGCGGGTCAGCGACGCCCACAGCAGCCCGAACGAGACCCCCATGAGCAGCATGGTGGCGCTGTACACGGCCGCGGCGACGTGCGAGCCGTCCGCCGCGGTCAGGTACTCGGCCAGCAGCCGGGTCGGGAACGGGATCAGCGACACCATCAGCAGCAGGAACAGGTTCGCGAACAGCACCCGCCGGTCGACGAACCGCACCCGGTCGAACACGGCGTGGTGGTTGACCCAGATGATGCCGATGGCCAGGAAGCTGACCAGATAGGCGAAGTAGGCCGGCCACTCGCTCGCCAGGGCGTGGGCGAGTCCGTGGGCGGCCGTCTCCTCCCGCGCCGGCACCACCAGGTCCAGCACCAGCAGGGTGATCGCGATGGCGAAGACGCCGTCGCTGAAGGCCTCGAGGCGGCGGCTGCTCGTCATCGGGACAGAGTATGTGGTCCTACCGCGCGTACGTTCCCGACCGGAACTCCTTGAGCAACGTCGGCGCCGCCGGCTTCCAGCCCGGCACGTCGGCCGCCCTGGTCGAGGCGTTCTGCTGGTCGAGCAGCAGCGCGTCGGCGAATCCGGCGCCGAGCCGCTCCCGCGACGCGTGCGCGCTCTCGGCCACCGCCGTCCCCCGGGCCTCGGCCAGTGACCGCAGCGTCGGGTTCTCGGCGGTCGCGCCGATCAGGTCGCCGAGCGGTTCGCCGTGCTCCGGCACCAGCCGGCACAGCGTCGCGATGTCGTCGGTGTGCACCACCGCCCAGTGCTGGCGGCCGTCGCCGACCAGTAGCGTCTTGACGGCCGGAGTCCGGCCGAAGGCGGCCGCCGGGATGCCGGTGCCCGCGCCGTAGACCACGCCGGGGGCGATGATCGTGCTCGCCAGGGTGGATTCGCGGACCAGGCGCTCGGGGCCGAGGCGCCACGCGGTCAGCGCCGGGGGCTGCACCGGCGACTCCTCGGTGATGGCCGGGTTGCTGCCCCAGACCCAGATGCCGCCGGTGTGCACGTACGGCTTGCCCGTCCCGCCCAGCGCGGCGATCGCGGACTCGACGATGCCCCGGTCGAACGCCTCGTCGCTGCCGTCCCCGCACGCGGCCAGGTGGGCGACGGCGTCGGCCTCGGCGAACCGCCGCGTCACCCAGTCGGTGTCGGACAGGTTGCCGGCGGCCGGCGTGGCGCCCCGGGCGACCCTGCCCGCGGACTCCTCCCGGACCTCAGACGCTATCCCCGGGCTCGGAGCCGCCGGAGGTGACGTCGGACTCGTTCACCACCTCGAGCACCGGAGCACCGAACTTGGCCAGCTTGTTCTGCCCGATGCCGCTGATTGTGCCGAGCTCGCCGAGTGTGGACGGGCGCAGCGCGGCGATCGACCGCAGGGTGGCGTCGTGGAAGATCACGTAGGCGGGCAGTTTCTGCTCCTTGGCCACTGACGCCCGCCACGCCCGCAACCGCTCGAACAGCCCGGCGTCGGCCGGGGCCAGGTCGGCCGAGGCCGCGGCGGCCGCCGACGGGGTCCGCACCGGCCGGGTCCGGACCGCCTCGCGGCGCATGTGCACCGGCAGGTCGCCCCGCAGCACGTCCCCGCTGGCCTCGGTGAGCGCCAGCGTGCCGTACTCACCCTCGACCGCGAGCAGACCCCGGGCCAGCAGCTGCCGGACCACGCCGCGCCACTCGGCCTCGCGCAGGTCCGCCCCGATGCCGAACACGCTCAGCTCGTCGTGCTTGAACTGGGCCACCTTGTCGGTCTTCTTGCCCAGCAGGATGTCGATGGACTGGCCGGCGCCGAACTTCTGCCCGCGCTCGCGCTGCAGTCGCAGCACGGTGGACAGCAGTTTCTGCGCGGCGACGGTGCCGTCCCACGATTCCGGCGGGTTCAGGCAGGTGTCGCAGTTGCCGCACCGCTCGTCGGCGGCGGGAGGCTGCCCGAAGTAGGTCAGCAGCCGGCCGCGGCGGCACTCGACGGTCTCGCACAGGGCCAGCATCGCCTCGAGGTGGGCGGCGGCGTTGCGGCGGAAGGTCAGGTCGCCGTCCGAGCTCTCGATCATCTTGCGCTGCTGCACGACGTCCTGCAGCCCGTACGCCAGCCACGCCGTCGACGGCAGCCCGTCCCGCCCGGCCCGGCCGGTCTCCTGGTAGTAGCCCTCCACCGACTTGGGCAGGTCCAGGTGCGCCACGAACCGGACGTCGGGCTTGTCGATGCCCATCCCGAACGCGATGGTGGCCACCATCACCAGGCCGTCCTCGCGCAGGAACCGGGACTGGTTGGCCGCCCGCACCGCCCCGTCGAGGCCGGCGTGGTACGGCAGCGCGGCCACCCCGTTCGCCGACAGGAACTCGGCCGTCTTCTCCACCGACGCCCGGGAGAGGCAGTAGACGATGCCGGAGTGGCCGGCGTGCTCGGTGCGCAGCAGGTCCAGCAGCTGCTTGCGCGGTTCGTTCTTGGCCACGATGCGGTACTGGATGTTGGGCCGGTCGA
The DNA here is from genome assembly GCA_964236515.1 of uncultured Actinoplanes sp. Classification (GTDB taxonomy): domain Bacteria; phylum Actinomycetota; class Actinomycetes; order Mycobacteriales; family Micromonosporaceae; genus Actinoplanes. Next base: position 86,628 of record CAXSDA010000015.1, on the reverse strand, counting down.
AGCTCGCGGTGAAGTGCCGGGCCCGGGTCAGGTCCAGCCGCCGGGCTATCTCCTCGCTGGTGGCGCTGGTGGCGGTCGCGGTGAGCGCGATCCGGGGCACGTCCGGCCAGCGCTGGTGCAGCATCGACAGACCCAGGTAGTCCGGCCGGAAGTCGTGGCCCCACTGCGACACGCAGTGCGCCTCGTCGATCGCGAACAGGGCGATCTTGCCCCGGTCCAGCAGGTTCTGCGTGGCCGGGACGCTCAGCCGTTCCGGCGCCACGTACAGCAGGTCGAGCTCGCCGGCCAGGAATTCCTGCTCGACCAGCTGGCGGGAGGAGAAGTCCTGCGTCGAGTTGAGGAACCCGGCCTTGACCCCGGCGGTGCGCAGCGCGTCGACCTGATCCTGCATCAGCGCGATCAGCGGCGAGACGACCACGCCGACGCCCGGCCGGACCATCGCCGGGATCTGGTAGCACAGCGACTTGCCGCCGCCGGTCGGCATCAGCACCAGCGCGTCGCCACCACCGACGACGTGCTCGATGATCTCCTGCTGCTCCCCGCGGAACGCCGGATAGCCGAACACCTGGTTGAGGACGTCGAACGCTGCGGAAGTCACCTGAGCGATAGTAGAGACCGCCGCGGATCTTGCCCGGCGGCCTGTGGATGACGGGCGCCGACCGCGCCGAGCAGGCCGAGGCTGATCCACACGTACGTGTTGCTGCCGACCGCCGCCAGCCACCCGCCGGAACCGGTCCACCACAGCCAGACCACGTCGCTGGACAGGAGCGCCACGACCGCACCCACGACGACCAGGCCGCGGACGTCCCGGCGGTCGAGCGCGTCGCCGGCCAGCAGGAACAACGCGGGCAGCAGCCACACCAGGTGGTGCACCCAGGTCACCGGGCTGATCAGGCAGGCGACGATCCCGGTCAGGGCGAAGCCGGCGACCGCGTCGGCCCGCCGGACCAGCAGGAACCAGACGACCAGCGTCACCCCCACGGCCGCCACCCACCAGGTGGCCGGGCCGTGCAGCCGGGCGACGACGCCGCGCAGCGACTGGTTCGACACGTACGCCAGGTCGCCGACCCGGCCGGTGTCCCACAGCGCGTCCGTCCAGAACGTGACCGAGGCGTCCGGCGCGACGAGGGCGGCCAGCAGGGTGGCCGCGACCGCGGTGCCGGCCGCCACCGCCGCCGCCCGGAACCGGCGGGTCACCAGCAGGTATCCGATGAACACGGCCGGGGTCAGCTTGATCGCGGTGGCCACCCCGATGCCGATGCCGGCCCACCGGGTGCCGGTCTGCAGACCGCGCAGGTCGGCACCGGCCAGCACCAGCAGCACCAGGTTTATCTGCCCGAAACTGAACGTGTCGAGGGTCGGCTCGAACACCAGCAGAGCCAGGAACGTGCACGCCAGCGGTGTCCACACCGGCCAGCCGTTGCGCCGCAGGATCGGCCGGGCGAACCAGAGCAGCAGCACGATCACCGCCGCCGTGTTGACGGCCAGCCCGATCGCCACCGCCACCGGCCAGCTCGTCCCGGCGAGGGGGCTGAACACCAGGGCCGCGAACGGCGGATAGGTGAAACCGTAGACCGAGTCCTGGTAGCGGAAGTCGTACAGGTCGCCACCGTCGAGCAGCCACCAGCGGGCGGCACCGCGGTAGACGCCGAGGTCGAAGAAGTGCCGGAAGGTGGGCACGGTCACGACGAAGACGCCGACGACCACGGCGGCCCCCGCGACCAGCAGGACCTGCCGCCGTACGGTGGTCATCGGGTCACGCCCACCGGCACCCGCGCCAGCGTCAGCCGTACGCCCAGGTACGCGGCCAGCCCGAGCAGGCCGCCGAGCACCGCCAGAAGCACCTCCGGGGCCGACGCGGGGAATCCGTCCGGCAGCACCACCGGCACCAGCACCGCGCACGACACGGTCAGCGCCAGCCGCACCCGCGGGTGCCGGGCCGCCACGGCGAGTGGGATCAGTCCCCAGATCAGGTACCAGGGCCGCAACGCGGGGCCGAAGATCACCAGCGCCACCAGCACGATCCCCAGGCCGTAGACCGGTCCCAGCCGGTTGCGGTACGTCCAGACGAGCGCGGCCACGACCAGCGTGGCCAGGATGCCGGCGTAGCGCCACAGGCTGATCGCCAGCGCCGCCCCCACGTCGTCGTGCGCGAACGTGTCCGCCGTCCAGCGGCCCAGCACCCCGGTGATCGAGAAGTTCTGAGCCGAGATCGGGGTGGACAGCGTGGAGATCCAGCCGTATCCGGTCCCGGCGACCCAGGTCAGCGCGGCCGTGGTCACCGCCGCCGTCCCGGCCACCGCGGCCGCCGTCCGCAGCAGTGGCCACCGCCCCGGCAGCCGGGCCGCCCAGATGACCGCCACCGCCACCAGGCCCAGTGCGGCCGGCGCCTTGATCAGCGCGGCCACCGCCACCAGCACCGACGCGGCGACCGGCCGGTCGCGCAGGGCGGCCGCCAGCCCGGCGGCCAGCAGCCCGGCCATCAGCGCGTCGTTGTGGGCTCCGCCGATCAGGTGGATCAGGACGAGCGGGTTGAGCGCGGCCAGCCACAGCGCCGACGACGGGTCGATCCCGGTGGCCCGCGCGGCGATCGGCAGCGACCAGGCCAGCAGCGCGCACCCGGCCAGCGCCACCAGCCGCATGGCGGCCACCCCGGCCAGCAGATGGTCGTGGACGACGCCGCCGACCCCCTCGGCCACGACCAGGAACATCGGCCCGTACGGGCTGGGGGTGTACTGCCAGATGGCCGGCACCTGGTCGGCGACCAGCCCGCCGAGCGCCGCCGGCCCGTCGTGGTAGACGTCCAGGCCGTGGTTGACCATCAGCCCCTGCGCCAGGTAGCTGTACACGTCCCGGCTGAACAGCGGGGGCGCCACCATCAGCGGCGCGGTCCACAGCGCGAGCGTCCCGTACGCCTGGCGCGTCGTCCCGCCGATCCGGCCGTACCACCACCAGCCCATCAGCAGCAGCGCCAGTCCGCAGTAGACGCCGACCAGGCCGATCCGCACGTGCGCGGAGCCGGCCGGCAGAGGCAGCGCGCCGGCGCCCAGCCCGCCCAGGGCCACCAGGGCCGACCCGGCGGCGCCGACCGTGCGGGGCGCGGTGAGACCCCGGAGGTGATCGTTCGGCACCGCGGAACCCTCCCAGGCGAAGGTGACCGTTCCGGATACCGCACGTGACGGCCGGGTGGTCATCGGGGGAGCCGGCCACGCACCGATGTGGATCCGGAGTCCATTGACATCCGTCGGTGGAGGAGATCACAATTCGAGCCGGTTAGTTCATGTCGTGATATATCGGCCGCCGACGCCGCCGCCTACAACCTGTCCCGGATGAGCGCCCCCGCCCGTACCGGCGCCGGCGGCTCGCCGCAGGCCCTGGGCAAGTGCCTGGACGCCACCGGGCCGAGCTCGGCCGACGGCACCCGCCTGCAGATCTGGACCTGCTCCGGCGGCGCCGACCAGTCCTGGTCACTCCCCGCCTGACGGTTGGCCCGCGCCATGGCCGCCCTGTGTGTCCCCGGGGCGGCCGTGCCGCATCCAGGCCGCGGTCGTCCTCGCCCCGGCGTTCAGGCGGCGGTTGTCGTCTCCCCGGGGGCGAGGTGGGCGTACGCGGCGCCGGTCGGAGCCGGGCCGTGATCGCCGAGGAGACCGTCGACCATGGCCCAGCCGACCGGGTTCAGGGCGCCGTCGTGCACCGCGACGGTCCGCTGCGGCTTGACCTCGCGCACCCAGTCGATCAGGTCGCCGATGCGCGACCAGGGCGCGTGGACGGGCAGCAGCAGGGTCGGCACGGCGACGTCCGGGACGGTCAGGGCGTCACCCGGGTGGAACACGGTGCCGCCGACCAGGAAGCCGACGTTGCGGATCCGCGGGATGTCCGGGTGCAGGGTGGCGTGCCACTGCCCGTACGCCCGGACCTCGAACCCGGCGGCGGTGAACGCGTCGCCCTCGCCGACGACGTGGACCCGGGCCGGGTCGCCGCCGAGGGTCGCCGCCACCGCCGGGTTGGTCCAGATCTGAAGGTCCGGGCGGGCGGCCAGCTTTTCCGGGGCGAAGTGGTCGGCGTGCTCGTGCGTGACGAGGACGCCGTCGACCCCGGCCAGCGCGTCCTCCGGCGTCAGCATGCCGGGATCGATGACCAGCCGGCGCCCGTCCTGCTCGAGGACGACGCAGGCGTGGCCGTACTTGATCAGTTCCATGTTCCGAATGGTAAGCGGGCCGAATCCGGGTGCGCGGTTGTCCACCGGCTCGCGACCCGGGCACACGGAACGGGACGGATCGGCGTAAGGTCGCCCGCGGCGATCCGGCCGGACGACCCGGCCGGCCGGCGACGACGGGGAGAACGGCCAGTGCGGAGAAGCGTGGCGTGCATCGCCGTGGCGGCGGCCCTGCTGCTGAGCGGCTGCGGAGCGGATTCGAAGACCAGCGGCGTGGCCAGCAGCAACGACTCGCCGCTGTGGCAGACCCCGCCGGCCGCGGCGCCCTCGAGCGCACCCGCCGACACCACGCCGCCGGCGCCGGGCCCGACCGTCAGCCCGAGCGCGTCGCCGAGCACCGTGACCAAGGCCGTGACGTACGCCTTCCCGGTGATCGGGAACAACGGGTACGGGCACACCCACCACGACTATCCGGCCACCGACATCATCACCAACTGCGGCAACAAGGTGGTCGCGGCCACCTCGGGCGTCATCCTGGACACCACCACGGTGGACCGGTGGAAGCGGTCGGTCAACGCCGGCGCCACCCGGGGCGGCCTGTCGGTGTCGATCCTGGGCGACGACGGGGTGCGCTACTACGGCTCGCACATGTCGGTGGTCGACGCGAAGATCGAGCCGGGCGTACGGGTCAGCACCGGCCAGACGCTCGGCCGGACCGGCGACACCGGTGACGCGGCGGCGTGCCACCTGCACTTCGGCATCTCACCGCCGTGCGCCAAGGTCGGTGACTGGTACAACCAGCGCGGCGCCATCTACCCCTGGCCGTATCTCGACGCCTGGAAGAAGCACGTCAACAAGTCCCCGGTGTCCGCGATCGCGGCCTACCAGGCGAAGCACGGCTGCCCCGGGAAGGCACTGGTCGACCCTTAGGCCGTGGAGAGGAGCCCGACCAACGGCCGGGCGTCAGCGCCTGGGTGGCGCTGTACCCGGCCGCGGTCAGGCCGACCTCCACTGACCGTGAGGATGAGCGGCACCTGGTCCAGCGTCGACATCATGACCGAGGAATCCACCCGGCCATCCCGCCCCAGCCGCCCCTGTGCCCCGCTACTCGGCCAGCGGAAGGGTGATGGTGTGGGCGGTGTGGCTGGCCTTGGTGGCCAGGTACCGGACGTTGTCCTTGGACAGGTGCACGCCGGTACGGATACGTTCGGCGACGTCCACCCCGTACGCCCTCAGCTGTGTCTCCTTGTCCGGGTTGTTGGACAGCAGCCGGATCTTCGAGGCGCCCAGGGCCAGCAGCATCTGCGCCGCCGCGGTGTAGTCCCGCTCGTCCTCGGCGTGCCCGAGAGCCAGGTTCGCCTCGTACGTGTCCAGCCCGGAGTCCTGCAGCGCGTACGCGTCGAGCTTGGCGTACAGCCCGATCCCGCGCCCCTCCTGGCGCAGGTAGAGCAGCAGCCCGCCGACGTCGGTGATCCGCTCGACGGCCTCGCGCAGCTGCGGCCCGCAGTCGCACCGCTGCGACCCGAAGACGTCCCCGGTCAGGCATTCGCTGTGCGGCCGGACCAGCGGCGCCCGCCCTCCGGCAGCCGACTTGGCCAGGGCCCGCCTCCAGTCGCCGAGACCGAGGGCGAGGTGCTCCCTGCCGTCGGCCAGTCCGTCGAACGTCATCACCTGCGCGGTTGTGGTGTACCCGTCGCCGAAGCGCAGCGGCACTGTGACCATGCGCCGGACGGCAACGGGAGCGGAAACATCGTTCAAAGCCTCAGTCACCTGGTCCTCCTCGTACACGTTCCCGCCGTCGTCTGTTGTGCCCCTTGATCGCGGTCATCACACCGCAACACACGGTGAACGTGCCGGCAACGTGAGAGCGGATTATCTTGGGGGAATCTGTTCGGCCACGCGGTGGTCGCTCGACGGGAGGCGTCATCGGTGGTTGAGCGTCCCGGTCCGCGGCGTCCGTACACCCTCCTGAGCTGCGGCATGTCCATCGACGGCTACGTCGACGACACGGCCGGCGAGCGGCTGCTGCTGAGCAACGCCGCCGACTTCGACCGGGTCGACGCCGTACGGGCGGGGTGTGACGCGATTCTCGTGGGGGCCGCGACCGTCCGCGCCGACAACCCCCGCCTCCTGGTCCGCTCCGATGTCCGGCAGGCCGAGCGGGTCGCCCGCGGCCTCGCCCCGACTCCGCTGAAGGTGACCGTGACCGGTCGCTGCGACCTCGACCCGGAGGCGAAGTTCTTCACCGCCGGCGACGTCGACAAGCTCGTCTACTGTGCCTCGCCGGCGGTGGACCGGGCCAAGACCAAGCTTGGCGTCGTGGCCGTGGTGGTCGACGCCGGCGACCCGGTGGACCTGCGCGCGGTCACCACCGACCTGTACGAACGGGGCGTGCGGCGCCTGATGGTCGAGGGTGGCGGCACCATGCACACCCAGTTCCTCACCGCCGGCCTGGTGGACGAGCTGCAGCTGGTGGTGGCGCCGTTCTTCGTCGGCGACTCGCGGGCGCCGCGGTTCGTCGGCGACGGCGCGTTCCCGTGGGGACCGGGCCGCCGGGCCGAGCTGGCCGAGGTGCGGCAGATCGAGGACGTGGTGCTGCTGCGCTACAAGCTGTCCGACCGGTTCCAGGCGGTCTGAGCCACTACGCACCCTGGTGGGCCAGAGCCCGGACCGGAGGCAGCGGGTGCAGCACCGGCTCGTCGGCCACGGCCTCGGCCGGGGTGAAGGCCACCCGCTCGAACGCCACCCGCTCGACCGGGGCGGAAGCCGACCGCGGAGCCGGGATGAACGCGACCGCCGGCGACACCGGGGCGATCCGGGCCGCGCGGGCCCGCCGCATCCGGGCCGTGGCCCGCACCACCAGGACGACCGCGCCCGGCAAGGCCGCGACGAAGGCGAACAGCCCGTACGCGACGGCGATGGTCAGACCCTGACCGGCGCTGAGGCCGGCCGCACCGAACGCCCATGCGGTGACCCCTTCGCGCGGCCCCCAGCCGCCGATGTTCACCGGCAGGCTCATCGCCAGCAGGGCCAGCAGCATCAACGGCGCCAGCTTGAGAAGCGAGGCACCCGACCCGGCGGCCCGCGCCGCCACCACGAACGTGCCCAGGTGACCGGCCAGCACGATGGTCGACGCGAGCACGATGCCGGGCCAGTTGCGCCGGGCCAGCAGGCCCGTGCGGATCTCGGTGGCACCGGTGCGGGCGGCCCCGGACAGCTTCGACGCCCCGCGCCGGACCCGGACCCAGACGACGAACGCGACCACGGCCACGACCCCGGCGACCAGCGCCGCCAGCCCGGCTGCGGCGCCGTGACGGGACAGCTCGGCCAGCACCGGCGACGGCACGGTCAGCAGCACCACCAGGCCGACCGCGACCAGTACGACCTGCCCGGCGGTGCGTTCCAGCACCACCGCCCGGACGCCCCGGCCGACATCGCCCTCGTCACGGCCGTGCGACACCGCCCGGTCGACGTCGCCGAGCACTCCACAGGGGAGAGCGGCGTTCAGGAACAGGGCCTTGTAGTAGTCGGCGACCGCGGTCCGCAGCGACAGCCGCATGCCCAGGCCCCGGGCCACCAGGCACCAGCGCCAGGCGCTGAACACGGTGGTGGTCACGCCGATGGAGAACGCCAGCAGCAGATCGCCGGGGCTGATCACCCGCAGGCCGTCCAGGAACGCGCCGGAGCCGAGGCGCCACACCAGCACGACGATGATGCCCGCACCAGCCAGCGTCCGCAGCCAGGCCCAGACCGATCGCGACACGTCCTCGTCCCCCCTCGTCAGGCTTACGCACTTAATACGCCTGGAACGGGGAGTTCGGTTCACCTGAACTCTGCGTATATATCTACGTGACCCACAGCGACAGTCGACGATCCTTGGATCCGGCGTGCCCGGTAGGCGTCGATCGGCAGGCCGGCGTCCTGCTCCCCGGCGGCCGCGAGCCAGCCGTCCAGCCAGGCGTCGAACAGCGCGTCCGGCCGAGGACCGAGAGACCAGGTGCTCGGCCGTACGGTCACCGTCGCGCCCCGGCCCGACAGGATCTCGGCGGTCACCGCCCCCGCGTCCGGGCCCAGTAACCGGCGGCCGGCGACGGACCGGCGCTGATGGGCGTTGAAGGCCGCGCCCACGGCCGCGTCGAGCTCGTCGACCGGGTCGAAGGTCACCTCGCCGGTCACCGACAACGTGAACAGCGCCGTCGTGCCGTTGTCCGCGAGGGCGTCGGCGATTCGGCGGACCTCGGCCCGGGTGAGGATGTCGAGCAGCGCCGAACAGGTGACCAGCGACGTGCCGGCCAGGTCGGCGCCGGTCAGCGCGGTCACGTCGCCGAGCCGGGCCCGCACCGTGACGGGGGTGTCGTCGGCGGCCGTCCCGGGCATCGACGCGGCCGCGTGCTCGAGCAGCGCCGGGTCGCGATCTTCCATGATCCAGTGCTGCGGGCCGGGCAACTGCGGCGCCAGCCACCGGCCGAGCGACCCGGTGCCGCAGCCGAGGTCGAGGATGGTCAGCTCGCCCTTGGCCCCGGCCGCCACCATCGCCGCCAGTTCGGCCGACCGGGCCCGCGCGTCGGCCGGTTCCCGCAGGTCCAGCCAGTGCGAACTGAATTCGCCGCTCATCTCGTCGTCTCCTGTCCGGCCGCGGACAGCACCGCGCCCAGCCGTTGTGCCGTCTCGTCCCAGCCGCGCAGCCCGTCCCGCCGGGCCCGTGCCGCCGCCCGCCACTTCTCGCGCGACCCGGGATCGGTGAGCCAGTCGCGCAGGGCCGCGGCCAGCGCGGCCGGATCGTCCGGCGGTACCAGCGTGCCCGGCCGGGTGCCGTCCGGGGCCACGCCCAGCGCCTCCGGCACGCCGTCCACCTCGGTGGCCAGCACCGGCAGACCGCGGGCCAGCGCCTCGGTGACCACCATCCCGTACGTCTCGGCCCGCGACGGCAGCACCAGCAGGTCGGCCCCGGCGTAGCTCGCGTCCAGCGCCGCGCCCGTCCGGATCCCGGCGAACTCCACCCGGTCCCCGCGCAGCCCGGCGCCGAACTGCAACCCCGCCGCGAACTCCGGCGCCCGGTCCAGCGCGCCCACGCAGACGCAGCTCCAGGTCAGGTCGTCGCACTTCGCCAGCGCGGCCACCAGGACGTCCTGGCCCTTGCGGGGTACCACCGCGGCCACGCAGAGCAGCCGGTCGCCGCCCGGCGACGCGTCCGCGAGCGGGGCCGGGTCGACGCCGGGCGCGGCCACGTGCACCGCCGCCCCCGGTAGGCCGTGCCGCGCGACCAGGCGGCGGGCCGCCCCCTCGCTGGTCGTGACCACCGCGGTGGCGGCCCGCAGCGTGCCGGTCTCCCGGGCGGTCAACTCGGCCGCGACCGCCGGGTCGAGGCCGGTCTCGTCGCCCAGCGGCAGGTGCACGAGCACGACCAGTCGCAGCCGGCCGGCCTCCGGCGTCACGATGTCGGGCACCCCGCAGGCGACCAGGCCGTCCAGCAGCACGACCGCGCCGTCGGGAAGGCCGGCGAGGGCGCGGGCCAGTGCGGTCCGGGCCGGTCCGGCCGGCTGCGGCCAGTCGCCGGGGACCGCGATCTCGTGCACGTCGAACGAGCGGCGCAGTTCGTCGCAGACGCGCCGGTCGTAGAGGTTCCCGCCGCTGGGGGTCGCCGGGTCGTCGATCCCGCCGGGCAGTACCACGTGGACCGCCGGGGCCGACGTCACAGCGAGCGCTCGTAGCTCGCCCAGGCGATGTGTGACTCGTGCAGGGTGACCGTGATCCCGGTGAGGCCGGCCCCGAACGCGCCGGCCGAGATCCGCCCGGCCAGCCGGTCGGCGATGATCTGGGCCAGGTACTCGGTCGACGTGTTGATCCCGGCGAAGTCCGGGTCGTCGTCGAGATTGCGGTAGCTCAGGGCGGCGCACACGTCGTGCAGCTCGGTGCTCGCCAGCCCGATGTCGACGACGATGTTGTCCGCGTCGAGCTCGGGCCGCCGGAACGAGGCGTCGACCACGAAGGTGGCGCCGTGCAGTTTCTGGGCCGGCCCGAACACGTCGCCGGAGAAGCTGTGGGCAACCATGATGTGATCACGGACGGTGACGCTGAACAAGATCCACTCCTTGGTGGTCGTAGTTGATCAGATGGCGTCGTAGTTGATCAGACGGCACAGCGCCGGCAGGTCCCCCGAGGTGAGACGGGGGAGCACCGCCGGCAGGTCGTCGAAATTGGATTGCCCGGTGATCAGCGCGTCGAACACCGGATCCTGCAGCAGATCGAGCGCGACCGCCATCCGGTCGGCGTAACTGCGGCGGCCGCGCCGGGCCGGGGCGATGCCGCCGACCTGGCTGCTCCGGACGGTCAGCCGCCGGGAGTGGAAGAACTCGCCCAGCGGCACCGAAACCTCGCGGTCGCCGTACCAGCTGAGCTCGAGCACGGTCGCCTCGTCGGCGCACAGTTCCAGGGCCCGGGTCAGGCCGGCCGACGTGGCGCTGGCGTGCACCACGACGTCGCAGTCCCCGGTCGCGTCGGCCGGCAGCGCGAAGTCCACACCCAGCGCCGCGGCCACCGCCGCCCGGGCCGGGTCGGCGTCGACCAGTTGCACCCGTGCGGCCGGGAACCGGGCCAGCACGGCCGCGACCGAGCATCCGACCATCCCGCCGCCGACGACCGCGATCCGGTCACCGACCAGTGGGCCCGCGTCCCACAGGGCGTTGACGGCGGTCTCCACCGTGCCCGCCAGCACCGCCCGGGCCGCGGGGACCCCGTCCGGCACCAGCGTCACCGACTCGGCCGGCACCACGTACCGGGTCTGGTGCGGGAACAGGCAGAAGACGGTCCGCCCGGTCAGCTCGTCCGGGCCGCGCTCGACCACGCCGACGTTCAGGTAGCCGTACTTCACCGGCGCCGGGAAGTCGCCCTCCTGGAACGGCGCCCGCATCGCGTCCCACTGACTGGCCGGGACGCCGCCGTGGAACACCAGCGTCTCGGTGCCCCGGCTGACGCCCGAGTGCAGCGTCCGGACCAGCACCTCGTTCCGGGCCGGGTCGCGCACCGGTTCGGCGCGGATCTCGCCCCGGCCGGGGGTCGCCAACCAGAAGGCGCGGGCATCGGCGACCATCCGAATCCTCCGTTCGGTGACCCGGGGAACTCCGGGGCGAAAGTGTGAACCGTTCCGCCGTGGGGCGCGTGTTCTCGGTCAGGACGGGAACGCACCCGATCATGCCACCCGGAGGAATCGTGACTGTCAGTACTGCGACGGGAACCGCACCCGCGGCTCGCGGACCGTGGCTCGGGCTGGGGCTGCAGGCCCTTCTGCTCGGCACCCTCGGCGCCACGGCGGGCCTGAGCCCCGCCGGATGGTTCGCCGGGATCGCGTACGGCATCGTGGTCTGCCTGTTCCTGACCGCCGGGCTGTATCGGGCCGGGATGGCTGCGCTCGGCCCGGCGAACCAGGTCACGCTCGGCCGGGCGATCCTGGTCGGCGGGGTGACGGCGCTGGCCGTGACGTCGTTCACCGCGGACATCCCGCGGCCGATGCTGGTCACCCTGATCGGCGTGGCGCTGGCGCTGGACGGGGTGGACGGGCAGGTGGCCCGGCGGACCGGCTCGACGTCGGCGCTGGGCGCGCGGTTCGACATGGAGATCGACGCGTTCCTGATCCTGGTGCTCAGCGTGTTCCTGGCCGGCGCGTTCGGCTGGTGGACCGTGGCGATCGGCGCTTTCCGGTACGCGTTCGTGGCCGCCTCGTGGGCGTGGCCGTGGCTGACCGCCGCGCTGCCGCCGAAGTTCTCCCGCAAGGTGGTCGCCGCCGCCCAGGGCGTCGTCCTGGTGGTGGCCACGGCCGGCCTGCTGCCGTACGCCGTCGCGCTCGTCGCCGTGATCGGCGCCCTGGCCGCGCTGACCTGGTCGTTCGGCCGCGACATCGTGTGGCTGGGCCGAGCTGCTGCGCTTGATCGCGCGTGCGCCGCGGAAGCGGACGAGTCCCGGCCACGGCCGTTGACGGCTTCGCCGGCAGCGTCCGCAGCCCGAACTCGTCCGCGCGGCAACGCGCTCCTCGCTGACGGGCCGGTGGTCGTGCCCCGGCCGCGCCGCCCGATGGCCCGGCGGCACCCGCAGCCGGTCGGCTGACGGTCACGTCACCCGGGCGATCCTTCCTCCCGGCCTTCCGGCCGGCGGGACGGTCACGCCACCCGGGCGATCCTTCCGGCCGGTGGTGCCGGGACCGCTGCCGGGTGCAGGATCGCGGCGATCGCCTCGACGCCGTCGACCAGGCGCGGACCCGGGCGTACGACCAGGCCGTCGCCGTCGATCGCCCACACCGGCACCCCCGGCAGACGGCCGGCCACGGACCGGGCCTGCTCGATCGCCCCGCCGAGACGGAAGCCGCACGGCGTGACCAGCACCAGGTCGGCCTCGGCGCGGGTGAACTCGTCCCACGTCGTCTCCACCGACTTCTTCCCCGGCCGGGCCGCGACCGGCTCGCCGCCGGCGGCGGTCACCAGATCCGGCACCCAGTGCCCGGCGGTGAACGGCGGATCCACCCACTCGACCACCGCCACCCGCGGCCGGGGGAGCCCGGCCACCGCCTCCGCCACCCGGTCCAGCCGCGCCCGCAGCTTCTCGACCAGCGCCGCCGCGCGGCCGGGCACGCCGGTGGCCGCCCCCACGGCCAGCACCGTGCCGAGGACCTCGTCCAGCGAGTACGGGTCCAGCGACAGCACCTCGGCCCGGCACCCCAGATGGTCCAGCGCGTCGCTGACCTGGCCGGACGGCAGGGCGCAGACCCGGCACAGGTCCTGCGTCAGGATCAGGTCGGGGGCCAGGCCGGCCAGTGCGCGGGCGTGCAGCGTGTAGAGGTCGCCCCCGGCCGCCATCTGCTCCTTCACGTACGCGTCGATGGCCGCCGGCGTCATGTCGCGGGTGTCCCGGCCGCCGACCACGACCCGTTTGGCCGTCCGCGCCGACGGCGGCTCGTCGCACTCGAAGGTCACGCCGACCAGGTCGTCGTCCAGGCCCAGGGCGTAGACGATCTCGGTGGCGGACGGCAACAACGACACGAGACGCATACGCCCTAGCCTAGGGACGTGAGTCTGCGTGCCGCGGCGGCCATCGGGCCGTACTTCGGGTGGGAGCCCTGGACCCCGGACGGCGGCTGGCGGCCGCTCACCGACCTCACCGACCCGGACGTGGTGGCCGAGCGGGTCTTCGCCGCGCGGGACACGCTGGTCGCGATGACCGGCCTGCCCCCGGACGCCCTGCCCGACCGGGTGATCGCCTCGATCACCTTCCTCGGTCTGGCCTCCCGGCTGGTCTCGCCGCCGCTGGCCGCATTCGTGCTGTCCGGCGAACGACCCCTCCCGCGCCCGGACCAGCTCTGGTGGAAGCCCGTTCCCGGCGGCCCGGTCCCGATGGCGTACTCGGGCCTCGACGGCACCGACGACCTGGTCGGGCCGGTGCTGCGGACGTTCGGCGAGCGGTTCGCGGTGTCCGGCAAGGTGCTGTGGGGCAACGTGGCCTCGGCCGTGGCCGGCGCGACCGGCATGCTGGCGACCGCGCGGCCCGGCCTGGCCGAGCCGGCCGGCCGGGAGTGCGAGCGGATCCTGGCCGGGACGCCGGAACTCGCCGGGGCGGGCACCCTGGTCCGTCCCGACCCGGCGAGCCCTCGCCGTTTCCTGGTCCGCCACAACTGCTGCCTCTACTACCGGATCCCCGGCGGTGGCTACTGCGGCGACTGCGTCCTCACCCCGGAGCCGGAACGCCGGCGCTCCTGGTCGGCCGTACTGTCGCCGGACGAGGCTTAAGGTCCACCCCGGGGGTCGAAGGCGGGTCCAAGACCCCGATCCGCTCGTTGTGCCGCACGTTGGGTTTCACCGCCCTGTACGTGCTGGCCACGTACGCGGGCCGGAAGACGGTCATGGACCCCACCAGCCTCAGCCTGGTATGGCCGGCCGCCGGCGTGCTCGCGGTCTGGTTCGTCGCCCAGCGTGCCTCCCGGTGGCGCGCCCTCGACGTGGCCGCGCTGATCGCCGTCACGGTCACCGTCGACATGCTGACCGGCGCCCCGGCGGTGCTGTCCGGGTTCTTCGTGGTGGCCAACCTGGTGCAGGGCTTCCGGTTCGTGTACCTGTTCGACCGCTGGCTGCCCGGGGTCCGACAATCCGGACGGCCCGGGCACGTGCGTGGCGTTGACGCTCCCGGCGACACCCCCTGCGGCGCTCCTGGGCCTGACGCATCGACCGAAAGTCGCAGCCGGGTCCGTCCGGGGCCGGATGTGCCGGCTGTCCGCGTCCGCCAGGCTGGCGTCACACGAGCCTCCGGGGGGACCGTATGACGACCGCGAACCGGCCCGACACCAACTGGCCCGACACCGCGCCCCTGACGCACGGCGACGTGGTGATCCTCGACTACCTGGCCGCGCTGTGGGCCGAGTCCGACGACCTGCCCCCGGACCTGCGCGACGAGCTGATGGCCACGGTCACCGAGTACGTCGCCCGGCGCCGCACCGCCACCAGTGACCCGCTGTCCGAACCGGCCGAGATCCTCGGTCGGCTCGGCCCCCCGGAGTCGCTGGTCGCCGCCGCCCGACGCGGTCACCTGCCCTACCACCTGAGGCTGCCCGCCCCGGCGGCGGCCGTCCCGGTGCCGCCACCGCGGGCCGACGCGGGCCCGGTCGAGTACACGGCGCTGGCCCTGCTCACCGCGGGCGCGCTGATCGTGCCGGTGGTCGCACCGGCCGCCGGCCTGCTGCTGGCGTCGGGTTCGCCGCGCTGGACCCCGGCCCAGAAGGCGCTGGCCTGGATCCTCACCACCACGTCGGCCGCCTTCGCGGCGCTGTTCCTGGTGCTCGCGGCCTCCGGGCTGCCGGACGGGTTCGGGCTGCTGCTGGCCTACATGGCCGCCGTCGCCGGGCCGGCGGTGTCCGCGGCCGTACTGATCCCGGGCCTGTCGCGCCGAGTCTGATCAGGCGCTTCGGGTCTGGCGCGCCCCCAGGGCGGCGACCAGGTCCTCGCGGGCGCGGGCGACCCGCGACCGGATGGTGCCGACCGGGCAGTCACACACCTCGGCCGCATCGGCGTATCCACAGTGGGATCGTGGCCAGCAGCAACGCCGCCGTGCCGGACGACAGGCGCTGCTCCGCCCACCCCGCGCCACCGGTGCCGGCCGCGGGCAGCAGCAGACCCTGGATCGCGCCCGCCCGCCACTGCGCCCGGGTCGGCCGCCGCCACCCCCGGTCCGGCGTCCGGCGCCGGCGCCAGGCGCACCACGCGTACAGGATCAGGCCGGCGACCAGGAAGCGGACCGCGTTCAGAGTCAGCGACCGCAGCGGTGGCCAGGCCCAGTTCACGTCGATCCCGGTGCCGGAGGCCGGCGACGCGCTCGACGGCCTGCTGGACTGGGCCGCCGCCCATCTGCACGGCGACCTGTCGGTGCCGGCCCTGGCCGGCCGGGCGGCGATGTCGGAGCGGACGTTCGTGCGCCGCTTCACCGAGGCGACCGGTGCGACCCCGGCGGCCTGGGTGCGGGAACAGCGGGTCCGCTACGCCGAGCGGCTGCTGGAGACCGACGGCGCCACCGTGGCCGCGGTCGCCCGCCGCTCCGGGCTGGGCAGCGCCGACACCCTCCGCCGCCACTTCCGCCGGGCCCGCGGGGTGGCTCCGGAGCAGTACCGCGCCGCCTTCCGCCGCTGACTCGTCGTAGGCAGTGTTCATCACACCGCCGTATCGACACGGAGAGTGATGTGACGTATCGTGCGGATGTGCATCTGTCCGAGGTTGCCATGGCCACCGCGCTCACTATGAGTATTGCCGGTGTTTCTTACGCTGCGTTGAACTCGAGTGCGTTGACCGATCGCGCGCGGAGCGTCGCGGACGCCGCCACCTGCCGAACGGTCGAGAGCGCCGTCGTCGCCTACATCGCCCAGTACGACGTGGGTCCTCGGTCGATCGAGGACCTCCAGCCGTACGTGCAGGGCGACATCTCGAAGTACCGCCTGCAGGGCGGCCTGCCCGCCGGACCCGGCTGCCCGTCGTAACCCGTCACCGCGTCGCCCGGCCCAGGATGTGCGGGCTGGCCGGACCGCCCAGCCGGCCCTCGGGAAAGCGGAACCGCTTCAGCCGGTCGACGGTGAACCCGGCCGCGGCGATCGCGGCGGCGGTGTCCCGCCCGGTGTGGCAACCCCCGAGCATCCGCGGCCACAGCGTTCCGTCCACCAGCCGCTGGAGCCGGCGCAGGCCCGGCGTCTCGGCCGCGACGTGCTCCAGAAACCGCAACTGGCCGCCCGGCCGCACCACCCGCCGGATCTCGGCCAGCGCCGCCGCCTGGTCCGGCACGCTGCACAGCACCAGCGACGTCACCGCCGCGTCGTACGCCTCGTCGTCCCCCGGCAGCGACGACACGGATCCCGCCATCACCCGGATCGGCACCTTCACGTCCCGCGCGGCGGCCAGCGCCAGCGCGCGCATGGTCGGCTCGGGCTCGACCGCGACCACCTCGGTGACCGCCGGCAGGTAGTGCGTGAAGTTGCGCCCGTTGCCGGCGCCGACCTCGATCACCCGGCCGGAGAGCCCGTCCAGCATCACCCGGCGGAACTCGGCTGCACCCTGCTCGTCCATCTGCGCGCTCATCCGGGCGTACACCCGGGCGAAGACCGGATGCGACGAATCACCCATGGCAGCCCCCGTTTCACGTCCCGGCAACACAGTGACACCCGTTGACAACATATAGCGACCCAACAATCGCGGTACGCGACGATTGGAGGCGGTCGATGTCGACGACGCCCGTGGTTTCCGAGAAGCATCCCGTCGACCAGATGCTCCCGTTCGGCCGGCTGGCCGTCCTGGGACTGCAGCACGTCCTGGTCATGTACGCGGGATGCGTCGCCGTCCCGCTCATCGTCGGCGGTGCGCTCAAGCTGCCCACCTCGACGATCGCCGTACTGGTCAACGCCGACCTGTTCGTGGCCGGACTGATCACCATCGTGCAGAGCCTGGGCGTCGGCAGGATCCTGGGCGTACGGCTGCCGATCGTGGCCGGCGCGACGTTCACCGCGCTCAGCCCGATGATCCTGATCGGCAGCAAGTACGGGATGCCGGCGGTCTACGGCGCGATGCTCTCCGCCGGCGTTTTCGGCCTGCTCATCGCCAAACCGTTCGCGAAGATCATCCACTTGTTCCCGCCGCTGGTCACCGGCACCGTGATCACCGTGATCGGGCTGTCCCTGATCGCGGCCGGCGCCGGCCTGATCGCCGGCAACGACACCACCTCGCCGGACTACGGCAACCTCAGCCACCTCGCCCTGGCCGCGTCCATCATCCTGCTGATCGTGCTGATCAACCGCTTCGCCCGGGGCTTCTTCGTGTCCCTCGCGGTGCTCGCCGGGCTGATCTTCGGGGTGGTCGTGGCCGCGTTCATGGGCCTGGTCGACTTCAGCCACGTCGGCGACGCCGGCTGGTTCGGGCTGGCCCAGCCGTTCTACTTCGGCGCCCCGCGCTTCCCGATCGCCGCGGTCGTCTCGATGTGCGTGGTCATGCTGGTGATCTTCGTCGAGTCCACCGCCGACATGCTGGCCGTGGCCCAGTTGACCGGCAAGCAGCTGACCGAGGGCGACATTGCCCGCGGCCTGGCCGCCGACGGCGTCTCCGGCATCCTGGCGGGCACGTTCAACTCGTTCCTGGACACCGCGTTCGCGCAGAACGTCGGCCTGGTCCAGGTGACGCGCGTCCGCAGCCGGTACGTGGTCACCGCGGCCGGCGTGATCCTGCTGCTGCTCGGCCTGATCCCCAAGCTGGGCGAGATCATCGCCTCGGTGCCCGGGCCGGTGATCGGGGGAGCGGCGCTGGTCATGTTCGCCACGGTGACCGCGGTCGGCATCCGCAGTCTGCGCCGCGTCGAGTTCGAGGGCAACCACAACCTGCTGATCATCGCGGTGGCGATCGGCGCGGGCATGGTCCCGGTGGTCGCGCCGGCGTTCTACGGCAAGCTGCCGGACGAACTCCAGATCATCTTCGGCAGCTCGATCACCACCACGGTGGTCATCGTCTTCCTGCTCAACCTCCTCTTCAACCACCTGCCCTGGCGCCGTACGGACGACCACCCGTCCGACGGCGACGCGCCCGCCGACGAGCCGCTCCCGCCCGCCGCCAACTCACCGGCCGTTGTCGGGCCGGCCGTCACCGACGGGCCGCGGTCGGCGTAGCCGGACAACCACACGGGCGGAAAGGTCGGAATGTTCGGTTTGTCGCGCCTGAGTGATCTGCGCGGCTCGGACGCCTACAAAGACGTAGGTGCTCGGCGACGGAGGCGGCAGATGATTTCGGTGTTGAGGCGCGACAAGGTTCTGCTCGGGGTGTCCGGCGCGCTCATGGTGTCCGGCACGTGTTTGGCCGGCCTCGGCGCGGCCGGCGGGCTCGGGCAACCGGCCCGGGCCGTGGTCAGGTCCTGGCATTCGTCCGGCACCGACCGGCACGGCTCGGCGCCCGGCAGCGCTTCCGATCTCGCGCCGGCGGCCAAGGCGGGCGACCCGGCGGCGTCGGTCCCGGCGTCGGGCACGGCGTCGGGCACGGCGTCGGGCACGGGAGCATCGGGGTTTTCGGGCACGGGGGCCTCGGGCGCGGCGGCGTCGGTCTCCGGCATCGCCGGTCCCGGGATCCGCGTCCCAGTGGCCGGGCTTGCCGCCGGGTCCGACCCCGCCGGCGGGGTCAGACCCGGCCGAAATGCGGGCGTGGTTGTCGGCGACCTCCCGGGCGCCGGCGCGGCGGCCGGGTCCCCGAACGGCCCCGCCACCGGTCCCGGCGGCCCGGCGCCGGGCGCGGGCGGCCCGGCCACCGGTGACAACGGAACGCCTACCGCGGGCGGCGGCGACACGTCGGCCGGCACACCGGCCGGCGGCAGCGGCACCCCGGACGCCGCCGGTGGCATCCCGTCGCTCTCGGCCCCGGCCACGGGCCGGACCGTCGCCGAACCGCGAGCCCAGCCTCCGGCGACCGCCCCCGACCCGACCACTGCCGCACCCGCGGACGCCACCACGTCCGCCCGGGCGGCCGTGTCCTCGAGCTGACCGCCTGCTTCGAGCGGCCGGCCGAGCTCCGACGTCCGCGGGACAACCGTCCCGGCGAAAGATAAGAATGGCGTCGTGCGCGCCGAAGGTCCGACCACCGGCCCGGAGAGGCTGCCGGTCGCGGAACTGTTCCGGGTGGCGCACATGGAGCTGGCCGGGGACGAGTGGGAGTCGCCGCTGCCGTGGCTGGTCGCCCTGCACGAGCGGCCGGTTCGCGAGGTGTTCGACGGTGCGGCGGTCCGGCTGTCCCGCGGCGACCCGGCCGAACGCGAACTCGGCGCCCGCGTCCTGCGCGAACTGGGCCCGGCCGACGAGGACGGTCGCCGCCCCTTCACCGCCGACGCCGTTCCCCTCCTGGTCGATCGGCTGCGTCGGGAGGCCGACCCCGGCGTACTCCAATGGGTGATCTCCGCGCTCGGGTACAACGGCGCACGGGAGGCGCTTCCGGAGATCCTCCCGTTCGCCTGGCACCCCGACCGCCGGGTCCGCTTTCACGTCGCGACCGCGATCCCCTCGCTGGTCGACTGCCGGCGAATCGATACCCCGTCGCTGGCGGTGCTGGTGCGGCTGAGTGGTGACGACGACGCCGACATCCGCTACTACGCCCTGTACGCGATGCTCGAGGAACTCGGCGGCATCGACCGGCGCCGCCTGACCCGGGTGATCGCCGCCCGCCTGACAGACCCGGACGACCAGATCCGCCATCTCGCCCGCCTGCACCACAAGCCGAGCTGGGAGCACGAAGCCGAGCGCCGAGCGGAGCGGCGTCAGCCGCTCGCTGGAGCCGTGACCGCGGCCCGGAGTCGAGCCAGCGCATCGTGACGGGCGCCGGTCAGGGCCGGTTCCGCGGTGACCACGGCCGCCCGGACCGGGACCGGGCGCCGGGTCGCGGCGACGGCCGCCGTGATCGGGTCCAGCAGGGCCGGACCCCAGCCGCCGAGCCGGATCTCGGCCGGGTCGGACAATGCCACCACGGCGGCGGTCACGCCGCTCACCGCCCGGCCCACCGCGTCCCAGGTGGAGGTCGTCGCGAGCAGCCGGGACACGTCGATGGCACTCGACCCGGTCTGCCGCAGACCGAGTTCGCCGAACACCTCGATGAACGGGACGGCGCGGCCGTCCGGGCTGGGCACGATCAGGTGCGCGATCTCGCCGGCCAAGCCGCGTTCGCCGCGCCGGACCGCACCGCCGGCCACGACCGCGCAGCCCAACCCCTCGCCCAGGTACAGGTAGGCGAAGTCGTCGCCGGCCGCCTCGGCCCGGGCGGCCCAGTTGACGTCGTTGTCCACTACCACCGGACCCCGGACGTACGGCGTCAGGATCCGCACCGGGTCGAGCGAACCCACCAGGAAGGGGGAGTCCGGGAGCCGGACCAGCCGCCCGGTCGCGCGATCGACGGGATCGGCCGCACTGACCACGGCGAGCCGGGCGGCCGCGAAGCCCGAGCCGTCCGAGCCGGCCCCGCCGTCCGGCCCGGCCGCAGCGAGCGCCTCCCTCAGCGCCTGCGCGACGACGGCCCGCAACGCTCTCGAGACCTGCGAGGCCCGGACCGGCCGGGACACCGGCCGCTCCGCCCGTGCGACCACCGCGCCGTACACGTCGACCGCCTCGGCCACCACCCCCGACGGCGCGATGTCGACGGCCAGGGCCATCCCCACGTCCGCGGTCAGCCCGTAGTACGACCCGACCCGTCCACGCCCACGCCCGCCCGGCGTCCGCGCGCCGGTGTCCACCACCAGTCCACGCGACTCCAGCCGGCGCACGCTCTCGCCCGCGGTCGGCTTGGAGATGCCGGTGGTGGTGGCGAGTTCGGCCCGGGTCAGGCGCCGGTGCGTCATGAGCGCGCGGAGCACGTGCTCGTCGGTCACCGAGCGGACGAGTTCGAGGGAGGGCTTGGCCGGATCCACGCGAGCGATCCTAGTCAGGGCTCTTGCCTGGAAGGGAGGCGCGCCGTAAGGTCTCCTCAAGTAAGGAGACCTGACTAGAAGGAGTCACCGCCGTGTCAGCCCCGACCGCTCCCCGTACCCTTCCCGCCCTCCCGCACTGGGAGGAAGCCCCGGTTGATCGGCCGGCCGCCATCCGGGAGATCAAGGTCGCTCTGCGCGCCCGCATCGCCGCCTCCGGCCGTACGGTCGAGCAGGTGTTCGGCGTGGTCGAGAAGCGTGTGCGGCGGCGGGTCGAGGAGATCGCCGCGGCCCGCGACCGGGGTGAGACGATCTGGCCGGTCATCGAGTACGCCGACATCGCCGCCGGCACGGTGAGCCCCGAGCAGCTCGAGAAGCTGCAGCGGCGCGGCTGCCTCGTGGTGCGCGGTCACTTCGAACGCGAGCAGGCGCTGGGCTGGGACCAGGGCATCGTCGACTACGTCGAGGGCAACCGGTTCTTCGAGAATTATCGCGGCCCGGGCGACGACTTCTTCGGCACGGTCGGCTCGAAGCCGGAGATCTACCCGATCTACTGGTCGCCGGCCCAGATGCAGGCCCGCCAGAGCGACCGGATGGCCCGCGTGCAGGCGTTCCTCAACGGCCGGTGGAAGCACGAGTCGGACGGTACGCAGTGGTTCGACCCCGAGCGCGACTCGCTGTACCCCGATCGGATCCGCCGCCGTCCCGAGGGCGCGGACTCCGCCGGCCTGGGCACCCACCTCGACCCCGGCAACCTCGACCTGTGGATGACCGAGGCCTACCAGCAGGCGTTCCGGCACCTCTTCGACGGCACGGCCGAGCAGTACGACCCGTGGGACGCCGCCCACCGTACGGTCGGCCCGCAGTACCCCGGCACGACCATGTGCTCGGTGTTCCGCACCTTCCAGGGCTGGACCGCCTTGTCCGACATGGACAGTGACCAGGGCGTGCTGCACACCGTGCCGATTCCCGAGGCGATGGCGTACCTGATGCTGCGCCCGCTGCTGGCCGACGTGCCCGAGGACGACATGTGCGGGGTGACCGTGAACCAGGTCTTCCCGGCGAACGAGAAGTGGCACCCGTTGCTGATCGAGGCCCTGTCCGGTATCCCCGACGTCAAGGCCGGTGACTCCGTCTGGTGGCACTGCGACATGATCCACAGCGTCGCCCCGGTGCAGGACCAGGAGGGCTGGGGCAACGTCATGTACATCCCGGCCGCGCCGTGGTGCCCCCGCAACGAGCGGTACGCCGCGAACGTCCGCGACGCCTTCCGCACCGGCGCCAGCCCCAGCGACTTCCCGGCCGAGGACTACGAACGCACCTGGCCCGACCGCTTCGGTGAGTCCGCCCTCAATCCCACCGGCCGCCGCGGCCTCGGCCTCGGCTGACTCAGAAAGGTTCAGCCTCGGCTGACTCAGAGAGGCGCGGCCTCGGCTGACTCAGAGAGGCGCGGCCTCGGCTGACTCGGAGAGGCTCAGCCTGGAGCAGCTCAGAAGTATCGGGCCGGGGTCTCGTGGAAGGCGGTCCGGAAGGCGGCGATGAAGGCGCTGGGGGAGCGGTAGCCCGCGGTCGCCGCCGTGGCCTGGACCGTCGCCCCGGCAGCGATCGACTCCAGACCGCGCAGCAGCAGGCGATGCCGGCGCCAGCGGCCCAGGGTCAGACCGGTCTCGTCGAGGAAACGGCGTTCCAGCGTCCGTACGCCCAGCCCCACCGCCCGCGCCACCGCGGCCGTGCTCAGCCTCGATGTGGACAGCAGCGCGGCCGCTTCCGTCGTGGCCGGGCTGGACGGCTCGGGCAGGCTCAGCGGCGGTCGTCGCGCCGGCCCGGCGGCCAGCTCGCCGGCGATCAGCGTGGCCAGGGCCGCCTCCACCGGGTCGCGGCCGTCGAGCATGCCCACCTCGGCCGTACGGGCGATCAACTCCCGCAGCAGCGGCGAGACGGCCAGCGACCGGCACCCCCCGCAGGACCCCGGCGGCCGTACGAACACCGTGCGCAACGCGCTCGCCCCCGCGAACCGCAACCCGTGCGGCACGCCCGCCGGCACCCAGACGGCCCACGCCGGCGGCGCGATCCACGAGCCTTCCGAGGTCCGTACGGTCATCAGCCCGGACCGCACGTGGATGAGCTGGTGCCAGTCGTGGGTGTGCGGCGCGATCGAGCCGCCGTCGGCGTGGTCGGACGCCGACGTGCGGACGAGCAGGTGCGGCTCGTCAGCCACCGTCCGGCGTTTTCGCGACATCACCCGGCAGAATATCGCGATGGTGCCGCCGGCGGGTCCGCGATAACGTCCGGTCATGCCCGCCAACCTGGCCTCCTTCGCCCTCCACGTGGATGACGTCGACCGTGCCCGCGCCTTCTACGAGGCCGTCTTCGGGTGGGAGTTCGAGCCGTGGGGACCGCCCGGCTTCTACCTGATCCACACCGGCGACGGCCCGTCGCCGGGCATCCAGGGCCTGATGCACGTCCGCGACCAGCCGCGCACCGGCACCGGCCTGAACGGCGTCGAGCCGACCTTCGCCGTCGGCGACGTGGACGCGGTGGCCGGCCTGGTGGTGGAGCACGGCGGCACGGTCACCTTCGCCCGGTCGGTGATCCCGACGGTGGGTGCGCTGATCCGCTTCCTCGACCCGGAGGGCAACGACATCGGCGCCATGCAGTACGAGAGCGCACCGCACACCTAGCACGTCCGGCGGCCCGGCCTTCGCCCGCGCCGCCGGGGCCGTCATAAACTCCTCTGGACGCAGAACGTCCGCCACGGAGGAAGAGAACCACCATGAGCCAGGTCGAGACGCTGGAATTCCAGGCCGAGGCACGGCAGCTGCTGCAGCTGATGGTCCATTCGATCTATTCGAACAAGGACATCTTCCTGCGCGAGCTGATCTCCAACGCCTCCGATGCGCTGGACAAGCTCCGGCTGTCGGTGCTGCAGGACGGCCTCGAGGCCGACACGTCCGACCTGCACATCACGCTGACCGCCGACACCGGGGCCCGGACCCTGACGGTGGCCGACAACGGCATCGGCATGACCCGGTCCGAGGTCGTCGACCTGATCGGCACGATCGCCAAGTCCGGCACCGCGGAACTGCTGCGCCAGCTGAAGGAGAGCAAGGAGGCCGACCTGATCGGCCAGTTCGGCGTCGGCTTCTACTCGACGTTCATGGTGGCCGACACGGTGACGCTGGTCAGCCGCAAGGCCGGCACCGACGAGGGCACCCGGTGGGAGTCGGACGGCGGCGGCACGTACACCATCGAGGATTCCGACGACGCGCCCGTGGGCACGACGGTGACCGTCCATCTGCGCCCGGCCGACGAGGAGGACGGGCTCGGCGACTACACCGCCGAGGCCAAGATCCGGGACATCGTCAAGCACTACTCGGACTTCATCGCCTTCCCGATCAAGCTCGGGGACGCCACGCTCAACTCGATGAAGGCGTTGTGGGCCCGGCCCCGCAGCGAGGTCTCCGACTCCGAGTACTTCGAGTTCTACAAGCACATCAGCCACGACTGGGCCGACCCGCTGGAGATCATCCAGATGAAGGCCGAGGGCACCTTCGAGTACGAGGCCCTGCTGTTCCTCCCGTCCCGGGCGCCGTTCGACCTGTTCCAGCGCGACGGCCAACGCGGCCTCCAGCTGTACGTCAAGCGGGTCTTCATCGCCGACGACAGCCGCGAGCTGATGCCCGACTACCTGCGGTTCGTCAAGGGCGTGGTGGACGCGGCCGACCTGTCGCTGAACATCTCCCGGGAGATCCTGCAGCAGGACCGGCACATCCAGATGATCCGCCGGCGCCTGGTCAAGAAGATCCTGTCGACCTTCAAGGACCTTCTGACCAACAGCCCGGAGAAGTACGCGACCCTGTGGCGCGAGTTCGGCCGGGCGATCAAGGAAGGCCTGCTCAGCGATACCGACAACCAGAAGGCCATCCTGGACGCGTCGACGTTCGCCAGCACGGCGGGCGACGAGCCGACGACGCTGGCCGCGTACCTGGAGCGGATGAAGGACGGCCAGACCGAGATCTACTTCATGACCGGCGACTCCCGCGCCCAGGTGGAGAACTCGCCGCACATGGAGGCGTTCAAGGCCCTTCAGTACGAGGTCCTGCTGCTCACCGACCCGGTCGACGAGATCTG
The DNA here is from genome assembly GCA_964236515.1 of uncultured Actinoplanes sp. Classification (GTDB taxonomy): domain Bacteria; phylum Actinomycetota; class Actinomycetes; order Mycobacteriales; family Micromonosporaceae; genus Actinoplanes. Next base: position 61,409 of record CAXSDA010000015.1, on the reverse strand, counting down.
GGTGGAGGCCGTGCCCGACTACGACGGCCGGAAGCTGCAGTCCATCGCCCGCGGCGCCGTCGACCTGCCCGCCGCTGCGGACGAGGAACAGAAGGCCGCGGAGGGTGACTTCGCGCCGCTGCTCGGGTTCCTCACGTCGACGCTGGACGAGCAGGTCAAACAGGTACGCCTGACCCATCGGCTGACCACCTCGCCGGCCTGCCTGGTGTCCGACACCGACGACATCACGCCGACACTGGAGAAGATGTACCGGGCGATGGGCCAGGAGGGGCCGCGGGTCAAGCGGATCCTCGAGCTCAACCCGGCCCACCCGCTGGTCGAGGGGCTGCGCGCGGCGCACGCCGACCGGGCCGGCGACCCGGCGCTGGCCGAGACGGCGGAGCTGCTGTACGGCACGGCGCTGCTGGCCGAGGGCGGCGATCTGGACGACCCGGCCCGGTTCGCGAAGCTCCTCGCCGACCGGCTCGCCCGGACGGTCTAAGCGGGGGGCGCGGTGGAGTTGCGGACCACCAGTTCGGTGGCCAGCTCGACGTGGTGGGAGTCGAGCCGCTCGCCCGCGGCCAGGCGCAGGACCGTGCGCAGGGCTACGCCGCCCATCTCCTGCAGCGGCTGCCGCACGGTGGTCAGCGGCGGCGACGAGTAGCGGGCGACCTGGGTGTCGTCGAAGCCGACGACGCTCAGGTCCTCCGGCACCCGCAGCCCGCGGGTGCGGGCGGCCTCGAGCACGCCGCCCGCGGTCTCGTCGCTGCCGGCGAACACCGCGGTCGGCGGTTCGGGCAGGGCGAACAAGGCGTCCATGGCGACGATCCCGTCCTGGAACAGGAAGGTGCCCGGTTGCGCGTAGTGGTCGGGCACACGGACGCCGGCACTCTCCAGCGCCGCCCGGTACCCGTGCAGCCGGGCCTGGTTGTGCGCGGCCGTCGGCTGGCCGCCGATGTACGCGATCCGCCGGTGCCCGAGCGACAGCAGGTGCCGGGCGGCGGCCAGTCCGCCGGTGAAGTTGGTCGAGCCGACGCTGGTCACCTCGGCCCGGGGCGGATTGGTCGGGTCGATCAGCACCAGCGGCAGGTGCGCCCGCTCCAACGCCCGGGCCTCGTCCGCGGACAGGTCGTGGACCACGGTGATGACGCCGCGGCGGCCGGCCGAGGCGAGGTCGCGGGCCCACGCGCCGGAGCGGTCGCCGCCGAAGCTGACCGCCACCGAGATCCCGGCCTGGGCCGCGGCGTCGAGCACCCCGCGCAGGACCTCGATGGAGTACGCGTTCAGGTCGTGGCTGTACATCAGCTCGACCCGGGCGGTGGCCGCCGTCGGCTTGACCGCGACCGGCGCCCGGCGGCCGCTGTACTCGTGCTGGCGCAGCAGGCTCTCCACCCGCTCCCGGGTGGCCGCGCCGACGTCGGCGCGGCCGTTCAGCACCCGCGACACGGTCGCCACCGAGACTCCGGCCGAGGCCGCGATGTTGGCCAGGGTGGCCCGCTCGCTGGTCCCCACCACCGCCTCCCTCACGCCTGCACCGGCGAGACGGAGACGGGTGTGGTCAGCACCCGGTCGTGGCCCACCGCCCGGGTGGCGCCGGTGAGTGTCACCGCCCCGGTGCACGGCAGATCCGCGGCGGACGTGCCGACCAGCACCTCGAGCTCGCCCGGCTCGACGATCCGGGTCAGGTCACGGCCGGTGAAGGCGGTCCGGTCGGCGTGCACGGTGAACTGCACGTCGGCGGCGGCGCCCGGGTCGAGGTGGACGCGGGCGAACCCGGTGAGCTGCCGGACCGGCCGGGTCACCGAGGCGACCACGTCGTGCAGGTACAGCTGGACGACCTCGTCGCCGGGCCGGTCGCCGGTGTTGGTCACCCGGGCGGTCACCGTGAACTGCCCGTCGGTGGCGATCTCGGAGTCGCTGATCCGGAGGTCGCCGACCGTGAACGCGGTGTACGAGCGGCCGTGCCCGAACGGGAACAGCGGCGTCGGGTCGAGGCTGCTGATGCCGGCGTTCTCCACGCCCAGCGGCGGCTGCAGGTACGTCCCCGGCTGCCCACCCGGGACGTGCGGGATCTGCACCGGCAGTTTGCCCCCGGGCTGCACCCGGCCGGAGAGCACCCCGGCGATCGCGGCGCCCCCTTCCTCGCCGGGCATGAACGCCTGGACCAGCCCGGCGGCCCGCGGGTGGATCTCACCCAGCGCGTACGGCCGGCCGGAGACCACGACCACGACGACCGGCGTCCCGGAGTCGAGCAGCTCGGCCACCAGATCGGCCTGCACGCCGGGCAGCCGCAGATCCCGGGCGTCGCAGCCCTCCCCCGACGAACCGTGCCCGAACAACCCGGCCAGGTCACCGACCAGAGCCACCACGAGGTCGACGTCGCGGGCGGCGGCGACCGCGGCGGCGAACCCGGACCGGTCGTCGCCGGTGACCGCGCAGCCCGGCTCGGACACGATCTCGGTGCCCGGCAGTTCGGCCCGCAGTGCGTCGACCGCGGTCGGCACCTCGACGCCCAGCCCCAGCCCGGGGTAGCGCGGCAGCACGTGGTTGGGGAACGCGTAGCAGCCCATGAACGTCCGCGGGTCACCGGCCGCCGGGCCGATCACCGCGACCTTGCCCAGGCCGGGTCGCAGCGGCAGCGCGGTGCCCGCGTCCAGCAGCACGACGGACCGCTCGGCCAGTTCCCGGGCGAGCTCGCGGTTGGCCGCCGAGTCCAGCTCCACCTCGGGCCGGCCGACGGAGCCCTCGGGCGTCCAGTCGGGGTCGAGCAGGCCGAGCTGCGCCTTCTGCATCAGCAACCGTCGGGCGGCCCGTCCGACCAGCGCCTCCGGCACCTCGCCGCGGCGGACCCGCTCGATCAGCCCGGCGCCGAAGCCGAGCGTGTCGGGCAGCTCGACGTCGATGCCGGCGGCCAGCGACTGCGCGCCCGCGTCGGTGGTGTCCGCGGCCACGTGGTGCATGGTGGCCAGGAACGGGATCGCCCAGTAGTCCGACACCACCGTGCCGGTGAAGCCCCACTCGCCGCGCAGCAGATCGGTCATCAGCCAAGGATCGGCCACCGCGGGCACGCCGTCCACATCGGAGTACGAGTTCATCACCGAACCGGCGCCGGCGGTGGCGATCGCGGTCTCGAACGTCGGCAGGATGACGTCCAGCAGTTCCCGGCGGCCCATCGGCACCGGGCCGTGGTTGCGGGCGCCGCGGGAGGCCGAGTATCCGGCGAAGTGCTTGAGGGTGGCGATCACCCCGGCGCTCTGCAGGCCCCGCACGTACGCCGATCCGAGCATCGCGACCAGGTAAGGGTCCTCGCCGATGGTCTCCTCGACCCGTCCCCACCGGTAGTCCCGGACCACGTCGAGCACGGGGGAGAGGCCCTGGTGGACGCCCACGGCCGCCATGTCCCGGCCGATCGCCGCGGCCATCCGCTCGATCAGCTCCGGGTCGAACGTCGCCCCCCAGGCGATCGCGGCCGGATAGACCGTCGCGCCGTACGTGGTGAAGCCGGTCAGGCACTCCTCGTGGACCAGCGCCGGGATCCGCAGCCGGGTGCCGTCGAGCACGGTGTGGTGCTGGCGGACGAGTTCGGCCACGCCCTCGGCCACGGTCAGCGGCACGCTGCCGTACACCCGGGTCAGGTGGCCGAGCCCGTGCCGGCTGGCCTCGGCCAGGCTGATCGTGCCGGACGCGGCGAAGATGTCCTGCATCGGCGCCACGTTGATCTCGGTGTCCGGGTCGAGGTCGTCGTGCTGCATGTCGTTGCCGGCCCACCGGCTGCCCAGCTGCGCGACCTTCTCCTCGAGCGTCATCGCGGCCAGTAGGTCGTCCACCCGGTCGTCGGCGGACCGGGCCGGGTCGCGCCAGACCGGAGTCGCCCGCTCGGTGTCCGGGGTCGGGTCCAGTGTCGTCACGTCGGCTCTCCTTAGAGCTGGCTGTGAAGCTTCTCCGAAAATTTCGGTGAGCTTCCGGGATCCATCCGAAACCGGATCGTTACCTGGGAATGCTGGCCACGTGAACCCTGATTGCCAGGCGGTACGCCCACTCTCGCTCCCCGGGCATGACTTCATCAAGACCCTTGACAGGTCCAATTTGAAATCCTACGTTAACGAAATCTCGCGTTAACTTACGGTCGCTCAGCGGAAGTTACAGCCGGAACTCTCGGGCTCCGGCCACGACCGCCAGGCCTCCTGCAACCACCTGAAGACATCGCCCTGCCGCGGTTCCCGCGGCTGAAGAGTACGGAGTTCAGCGTGGATCTTTCCCGTCGTAAATTCCTCGGACTAGGTGTCGGGGCGGCCGCGGCGGCCGGCCTGGCCGCGTGCGGCAGTTCGGGCCCGAGTGACAAGACCGGCTCCACCTCCGGGGGCGGCAGCGGTAGCGCCTCCTACTGGTCGCTCAGCGGCCCGCCCGGCCAGCCGATCCGGCAGGCCGCCATCGACCGGTTCAACAAGGCCAACGCCAGCACCAAGATCACCCCGACGTTCTTCCAGAACGACGCGTACAAGCAGAAGATCAAGACGGCGCTCGGCGCCGGCCAGGGCCCGACGATGATCTGGGGCTGGGGCGGCGGCGGTCTGAAGAGCTACGTCGACGCCAGCCAGGTCGTCGACCTGACCGACTGGTTCGGTCAGAACGCCGCGGTGAAGAACAAGATCTTCCCGTCCGCGTTCGGCGCGGCCACGGTCAACAACAAGATCTACGCGATGCCGATCGAGACCGTACAGCCGATCCTGCTGTTCTACAACAAGAAGGTCTTCGACAAGGTCGGCGTGCAGCCCCCGCAGTCGTACGGCGACATCCTCGACCTGATCCCGAAGTTCAACGCCAAGGGCATCGCGCCGTTCTCGCTCGGCGGCCAGTCGCGCTGGACCAACATGATGTGGCTGGAGCTGCTGCTCGACCGTCAGGCCGGGCCGGACGTCTTCAACAACGTCTTCGCCGGCAAGGCCGGTGCCTGGTCCGACCCGTCGGTGCTGGAGATGCTCACCAAGATCCAGACGCTGGTCAAGCAGAACGCCTTCATCAAGGGCTTCTCCTCGATCACCGCCGACTCGAACGCCGACCAGGCCCTGCTCTACACCGGCAAGGCCGCGATGATGGTGCACGGCTCCTGGTCGTACGGCATCCAGCAGTCGCAGGGGGGCGACTTCGTCAAGAGCGGCAGCCTCGGCTGGCTGAACTTCCCGGGCATCGACGGCGGCAAGGGCGACCCGAGCGACCAGGTCGGCAACCCCGGCCAGTACCTGTCGATCTCGTCCAAGGCGACGGCGGCGCAGCAGGACGTGGCGAAGAAGTTCTTCTCCACCACGCTGCTCGACAACGACGAGGTCACCGGCTGGATCAAGTCCGGCGGCGTGCCGATCATCCAGGGCAGCGACGCGCAGCTGGGCTCGTCCCCGGACGCGACATACCTCAAGTTCGTCTACGACCTGTCCAGCAAGGCCAAGATCTTCGCCCAGTCCTGGGACCAGGCGCTGAGCCCGACCGCGGCCGAGACACTGCTGGACAACATCGCGAAGCTGTTCCAGAACCAGGTCACCCCGCAGCAGTGGGTGGACAACATGAACGGGGTCATCGGCAAATGACGACACTCGCTCCGCCTGCCGTCAGCGTGCAGAAACCGACCACGACCAGCGGCGGGCGGAGCGGGTCCGTCGCCTGGATGGCGCTGCCCGCCCTCCTGGTGTTCCTGGCGTTCGGCGTCATCCCGCTCATCGGCGTGCTGCTCCTGAGCTTCACCACGTGGGACGGCATCGGCAGCATCCACCCCTCGGGCCTGACCAGCTGGACCGCGGCTCTGAAAGGTCCCGGGCTGGGGCACTCGCTCGGTATCACCTTTCTGATCATGGCGTTGTCCTGGGTGGTCCAGACGCCGATCTCGATCCTCATCGGAGTGTTCCTGGCCGCGCACAAGCGCTACCGCGGTGCTCTGGCGGTGCTCTACTTCGTCCCCCTGCTGCTCAGCTCGGCGGCGATCTCGATCATCTACAAGGCGCTGCTCGACCCGAACTTCGGGCTCGGCTCCGGGCTCGGCCTGGACATCCTGAAGCAGGACTGGCTGGGCAACTCGAAACTCGCCATCGGCGTCCTGATCTTCGTGGTGTCCTGGCAGTACGTCCCCTTCCACACGCTGATCTACCAGGGTGCGGTCCGGCAGATCCCGGAATCGATGTACGAGGCGGCCGAGATCGACGGCGCCGGCCGGATGCGCAAGTTCTTCAGCATCACGCTGCCGCAGATCAAGTACACGATCGTCACGTCGTCGACGCTGATGGTCGTCGGCTCGCTGACCTTCTTCGACCTGATCTACGTGCTGACCGCCGGCGGGCCCGGGGACTCCACCCGCGTCCTGGCTCTGCAGATGTACCAGCTGGGCTTCCAGGCCAACCAGATGGGGCCGGCCAGCGCGATCGCGGTGATCCTGGTTCTGGTCGGGGTCATCATCGCCCAGGTGCTGCGCCGGTTCGGCGGCCGCGGCGACGAGAGCCAGCTGGAAGGGGCCTGAGATGGTAGCGGTTTCCGAGGCGGCACCCGCCCAGCACCGGAACTCCGACGGCGGCACCCGGTTGGGTCGGCGGCTCTCGCGGCTCAACTGGGTGGGCGGCTCGTTCGGCTGGATCTGGCTGGTGATCGTGATGGTCCCGATCTACTGGCTGGTCATCACCAGCTTCAAGACGCAGAGCAGCTACTTCGTCACCAACACGTTCGCCCCGCCGTCCGACCCGACGGTGGAGAACTACAAGACGGTGGTCGACAACGACTTCGTCCGGTACTTCCTCAACAGCGTGATCGTCTCGGTCGGCGCGGTGGTCCCGGCGGTCGCGATCTCGTTCATGGCGGCCTTCGCGATCGTCCGCGGAGCCGGCAACCGGTGGCTGCGGTCGATGAACTCGCTGTTCCTGCTGGGCCTGGCCATCCCGCTGCAGGCGGTGATCATCCCGATCTACCTGATCATCATCCGCCTGAAGCTGTACGACACCCTGCTCGCGATCATCCTGCCGTCGATCGCGTTCGCCATCCCGTTGTCCATCCTGGTGCTGTCGAACTTCATCCGGGACGTGCCGCGCGAACTGTTCGAATCGATGCGGATGGACGGCGCTACGGAGTGGGGCACGCTGTGGCGGCTGACCTTCCCGCTCACCCGGCCGGCGCTGGTCACCGTGACCATCTACAACGCGCTGGGCATCTGGAACGGCTTCATCCTGCCGCTGATCCTGACCCAGAGCCCGGACCAGCGCACCATGCCGCTGGCTCTCTGGACCTTCCAGGGCATCTTCGGAGTGAACGTGCCGGCCATCGCAGCGTCGGTCACGCTGACCACGGTGCCGATCCTGGTGCTGTACGCGATCGGCCGCCGGCAACTGCTCAGCGGTCTGACCGCCGGGTTCAGCAAGTAGCCTCCATCCACTCGGCGCGAGTGAGGGCGTACTCCACGTCGCCCTCCTCGTCGCCGGGGATGGGGTCCGGCCAGTTCGCGCGGAACGCCCGGACGAACCGCAGACCCGCCTTCTCCATCACCCGCCGGGACGCGGTGTTGACCGCCATCGTCTCGGCGTAGATCCGTTCCGCGCCGAGGACCGCGAAACCGTAGCGGATCAGTGCCCGGCTGCCCTCGGTGGCGTATCCCCGGCCCCAGGCCGCCCGGCGCAGCCGGTACCCGAGCTCGGCGCCGTGGCTCTCCGCCCGGAGATGGAACCATCCGAGGAAGTCGCCGGTGGCCCGCTCGACCGCGGCCCGGAAGCCGTACCCGTCGCCGCGCGCGTCCAGCGCCAGCCAGTGCGGCAGAACCTCGTCCGCGATCTCGGCCCGCGGTGTCGGCCGGCCGCCGGTGACGAAAAACATAACCTCCGGATCACTGTCCAGCTCGGTCAGCGCATCGACGTCGGCGATCATGAACCGGCGGAGGATCAGCCTATCCGTCTCCAGATTTCCGTCCACGGCCGCCATCCTGTCCTACGCTGATGTCTTCGGGGGTTCCGGTCCACAGTCGTACTGGAGATGGGGCGCCATGCGCATCAGCGACATCCTTCGCCGCAAAGGGGACCAGGTCGTCACGGTCACCCCGGACACCACCGTCGAGCGGCTGCTGGTCGTCCTGGCCGAGCACGGGATCGGCGCGGTCGTCGTGTCGGCCGGCGGCACCGGCGTGGACGGCATCGTCAGTGAGCGGGACGTGGTCCGGGCGCTGGCCGCCCGCGGCGCCCCGGTCCTGGCCGAGACGGTCGCCGCCATCCTGACCGCCGACGTCCGCACGGTCGAGCCGCACGCCGAGCTGGCCGACGTCGAACGGTTGATGACCGAGCACCGGTTCCGGCACGTGCCGGTGGTGACCGGCGGCGCCCTGCACGGCATCGTCAGCATCGGCGACGTGGTGAAGAACCGGATCGACGAGCTCGAGGCCGAGAAGAGCGAGCTGACCGGTTACATCACCGGCGACCGGTTCTGACGGCCGCCACCCGCACCGGCGGAAATTGTCCAGGCGCCGGTCGGCCGGCCACGCGCGCGAGCCCTCGTGCGGCGCCGGGACGTCTGTTTTGCGGCTGACGATCCGGCCCGGCGAACAGCAGACGCAGGTCAGTCCGGCAGCGGCGTGCCGGTCAGGCCGGCGCAATAATCGAGCAGCGCGTCCTGCAACCCGGCCCGTTTGGCCGCCGGCAGGGCCGGCCGCTCTCGCCGGTGGTAGAAGTAGCCGCCGGTGACCGTGGCCTCGGAGTCGTCGCTGACCGCCAGCCAGGCCTGGGTGACCGCGCCCTGGTCCAGGTCGTCGGGCGCGCCCGCACCGCCCATCTTGGTCGGCACCCAGCCCGGCGTGACCGCGTTGGACAGTACCTCCGGCCAGCGCCGGGCCACCGCGAACGCCAGCACCACGTCGTACAGCTTGCTGTCGCTGTAGGCCTGGGAACCGTTCCAGCGACGGGTGGTGAACTGGGGGTCGTCCACAGTGGCGGTGCCGCCTTCGTGCATCCCCGAGCTCAACCAGACCAGCCGCGACGGCCGGGTCAGCAGCGCGGTCAGCAGGTACGGCGCCAGCACGTTGATCGCGAACACCCGCTCGACGCCGTCGGGCGTCTCGGCCCGGGAGCGTTCCCGGTACCCGATCGCCGCGTTGTGGATCACCGCGTCGAACCCGCCGGTGTCGTTGGCCGCCGCGGCCAGCGCCCGGACCTCCTTCTGCACGGCCAGGTCACCGACCAGTACGGGCACGCCGGCGGGAAGGGAGGCGGCCCGCTCGTCGCTGCGGGCGTGCAGCACCACCTCGTGGCCCTCGTCCAGCAGCCGGCGGGCCGCCATCCGGCCGAGCCCGTCGGCGGACCCGGTGACGAAGACCCGCGCCATCACTTGGCCAGGGTGCTGAAGAACACGCCGATGTTGCGGAACGCGTGGGCGATGCCGTGGCCGACGCTGGCCGTGATGTCGGCGGCCGGTCCCGGATTCGTCCCGATGTAGAAGACGATCAGGATGAGCACGATCCAGCCGATGACCTTCTTCATGGCCGCGTACCTCTCCCTGATCGATCCGCCTTCGCTGCTGATCGTGGCATGAATTGTCCAGTCGCGGGCGCAGGCGTGCCGATCAGCCGCCGAACATGCGGTGCGCGTTGTCCCAGCAGACCGCGCGGAGCCAGTCGTCGCCCAGGTCGGCCCGCCGCAGCGCCTCGAGCTGATGGGCGTACGGGTAGGGGATGTTGGGGAAGTCGCTGCCCAGCAGGACCTTGCCGGCCAGCCCGAGGTCCTGCAGCCGGCCGTGCAGGGCCGGCGGGAACGGCGCGATCTGTTCGAAGAAGTCGGTCAGCGCCATCGTGGTGTCCAGCGTGACCCGGTCGTACCGCTCGGCCAGCGCCAGGAACCCGTCGAACTCGGGCGCGCCCAGGTGGGCGATGATCATGGCCAGGCGCGGGTGCCGGGCGACCACCTCGCCGATCGGGCCGGGGCCGGTGAAGCGGTTGGCCACCGGGCCGGACCCGGCGTGCACGACCACCGGGATGCCACGGTCGGCCAGCAGCCCCCACACGTCGTCGAGCTCCGGCGTGCGCGGGTCGAAGCCGCCGACCTGCAGGTGCAGCTTGAAGATGCGGGCGCCCCGGTCGAGCGCGCCGGTGACGTACGCGACGTTGCCGGGCTCGGGGAAGAAGGTCGCGCCGGGCAGGCAGCCGGGGGTCCGGGCGGCGAAGTCCAGCGTCCAGTCGTTCAGGTCGGCCGCCATCTGCGGGCGATGGGCGTACGCCAGGGCCGTGAACATCCGCACGCCCCAGCCGCGCAGCCGGGCGACCCGGTCGGCGTCCGGCTCCTTGTACCGGATCGGCCACGCCCGCCCGATGAGCGGACCGGCCTCGTCGAAGTGCGCCCAGACGCGGCGCTGCATCCGCTCGGGCAGGAAGTGGGTGTGCACGTCGGCCAGCCCGGGCAGCCCCAGCCCGGACCAGAACTCGGTCACGTCGTCGTCGGAGGTCACCTGAGCATCATCGCTCACGGACCACTTGACGGTTACCAGCTTTTGACAGCTACTTTCAACCTCTGGCTAATTCAGTTCCCCTCGGCGTACCTGCTCGTGCCGGCCGCGGCGCTGCTGCCCGCCGGCATGTTCGGCGACCGGTTCGGCCGCCGGCCGGCTCGGCGATCCGGCGCTGCTCGGCTCCGTCCGGTCCGCGTTCACCTCCGGCATGGACACCTCGCTGGTGGTCGCCGGGTCGGTCGCCCTGGCCGGTGCGCTCCTGGCTGCGGTGTTCCGGCCGGCCCGCGTGTCCCGGCCGCCGCTCGAACACCCCGTCGAGGTCAAGGCAGAATCGGTGGTATGACCTCGACGCCGCCCACCGGACTCCGCGAACGCAAGAAGGCCCGCACCCGGGCCGCCATCCGGGCCCACGCCATGCGGTTGTTCTCCGAGCAGGGGTACGCCGAGACGACGGTCGAGCAGATCGCCGACGCGGCCGAGGTCTCGCCCAGCACCTTCTTCCGGTATTTCCCGACGAAGGAGGACGTGGCCCTGTCGGACGAGTTCGATCCGCTGATCGTCGCGGCCATGCGGGCCCAGCCGGCCGGGCTGGACCCGGTCGAGACGATCCGCCGGGCGATCAAGGCCGCGCTGTCCGAGGTCTCGGACGCCGACCGGCACCGGGAGCAGCAGCGCCAGCGCCTGGTGCAGGTGGTGCCGGAGCTGCGCGCCCGGGTGCTGCAGGAGTACTTCACCACGATCGATCTGATCGCCGGGGTGGTCGCCGAGCGCGCCGGTCGGCCCGAGGACGACTTCGCCGCCCGGGTGGCGGCCGGCGCGGTCATCGGCGCGATGATGGCGGCGCTGCCGGGGGGCTTCGCCGGCATCCTCGAGCGCGACGAGTTCTCGTTCCTGGACCGCGCCCTCGACCTGGTCCGCGACGGCCTGCCTCTGCCGCCGGCCGGATAGCTCGTCCGACCGGGCTCAGGCGAAGCGCTTGCCCAGGTCGCGGGGCTGGGCGTGGGCCTGGGGGCCACCGCCGAGTCGCGGACCACCGCGGCCGCGCTGGAAAAGGTTCTGGCCTCGCTGAATCTCCGCTGAGAGGACAGACTGTCGGAGATCTCTGCCAACGAAGGTAGGTGGCCGCATGCTCGTCCTCGCCGCCGACGTCCACAAAGCGTCCGGTAACACTCAGCTGGTCCTGGCCGCGGTGCTCGGCATCGCGGTGGTCATCGTGCTCATCGCATGGGCCAAATGGCATCCGTTCCTCGCCCTGCTCGTGGGCTCGGCCGTGCTCGGCCTGGTGGCCGCGCTCGGCCCGTCCAAGACGGTCACCTCGTTCACCACCGGGCTGGGCACCACGGTCGGCAGTGTGGGACTGCTGATCGCGCTCGGTTCCATGATCGGCGCGCTGCTGGCGGAGACCGGCGGCGCCGACGGCATCGTCAACCGGGTGGTCAACGGGGTGTCCCGTACGGCGCTGCCGTGGGCCATGGCGGGGGTCGCCGCCCTGGTCGGTCTGCCCCTGTTCTTCGAGGTCGGCGTCGTGCTGCTGGTGCCGATCGTGCTGCTGGCGGCCCGCCGCACCGACGTCGGCCTGCTCAAGATCGGCATCCCGGCGCTGGCCGGCCTGTCGGTGCTGCACGGCCTGGTGCCGCCCCACCCGGGGCCGCTGGTCGCCATCGCCAGCCTGCACGCCGACCTCGGCCTGACCCTGCTGTTCGGGCTGATCTGCGCGATCCCGACGGTGATCGTGGCCGGTCCGGTGTTCGGCAACTTCATCTCCAAGCGGGTGCACGTCGAGGTGCCGGCGCTGCGGGAGAGGGCCGATGCGCCCGTACGGGCCGGCGGCGGTTCCGACTCTCCGGGCCTGGAGGACGCCGAGTCGGGACCGATCGAGCGGCCGGGGGTAACCCGGAACGTCGGTTTCTGGCCGGCCGTGCTGACCGTGCTGCTGCCGATCGTGCTGATGCTGGGCTCAGGCATCGCCAACCTGGTGCTGGACAAGGGCAACGGGGTCCGCAGCGCGCTCGACGTACTCGGCAACCCGCCGGTCGCGTTGCTGCTGGGCGTCCTGCTGGCGATGTGGTCGCTGGGGCGGCGGGCCGGCTTCGACCGGCAGAAGACGTCCGCGGTGCTCGGCGGCTCGCTCCCGCCGATCGCCGGGATCCTGCTCATCGTGGCCGCCGGCGGCGGGTTCAAGCAGGTGCTGGTGGACGCCGGCGTCGGTCAGGTGGTGGCCGACGCGGCCAAGGACGCGCACATCTCCGCGCTGGTGCTCGGCTTCCTGGTGGCGGTCGGGATCCGGGTGGCCACCGGATCCGCAACCGTCGCCACGATCACCGCCGCCGGCATCGTCGCGCCGCTGGCCGGCACCCTGGACAAGCCCACGGTGTCCTTGCTGGCGCTGGCCATCGGCTGCGGGTCACTGTTCTTCTCGCACGTCAACGACGCCGGTTTCTGGCTGGTCAAGGAGTACTTCGGGATGACCGTGGGTCAGACCATCAAAACCTGGTCGGTGATGGAGACGATCATCTCGGTCGTCGGCTTCGGCTGCGTGATGCTCCTGCACACTTTTGTGTGAGTCAGCCGTACCTTTGTGTGAGTCAGCTTCCAGCGGCGCACGCGCGATCGAGCTCAGTTGACGCTGTCGCGCCAGTCGATCCACTTCTTCAGGTCGGACAGGTCGGGTTCGGGGCCGCCGAGGCCGATCGTGAAGAGGGAGGCGCCCAGGTTGCGCAGCTCGGCGCCGGCCTCCGCCGGGGCGGCACCGCCGGGGGCGCCGGTGGAGATCTCGATCTCGTCGAAGTCGCGGCCGACGTCGGTGCAGTGCTGCTTCAGGATGCCGAGCTTGCGCTCGAGGGTCTCGGCGTCGGCGAAGCTGTGCCAGATGGTCGCGTACTGAGCCACCATCCGCAGCGTCTTCTTCTCGCCGCCGCCGCCGATCAGGACCGGGATCTTCCGGGTCGGCGGCGGGTTGAGGCGGGCGAACCGGGACTCGATCCGGGGCAGCGCCTCGGCCAGGTCGGCCAGCCGGGTGCCGGGCGTGCCGAAGTCGTACCCGTACTCGTCGTAGTCCTTCTGGAACCAGCCGGCACCGATGCCCAGGATGAGCCGGCCGTCGCTGATGTTGTCCACCGTGCGGGCCATGTCGGCCAGCAGCTCCGGGTTGCGGTAGCTGTTGCAGGTGACCAGGGCGCCGATCTCGACCCGGGAGGTCGACTCGGCCCACGCGCCGAGCATCGTCCAGCACTCGAAGTGCTTGCCCTCGGGCTCGCCGTACAGCGGGTAGAAGTGGTCCCAGTTGAAGATGATGTCGGCACCGAGATCCTCGGCCCGGGCGGCGGTGTCGCGGATGGTGCGGTAGTACATGTGCTGGGGCTGCAGCTGCAGCGCGATCCGTACAGGCTTCGAAGTCATGGTTCAAGCCTAAAGTCCCTACGCACTGTGATGACGGACTCCGGCGATTCTCAAGGTCAGCACAGGTTCGAGCGCAAGAATTGTCACCATGCGTAGACGTGCACTGATCTTGGGGCTGCTCGGCTCGGCGGGTGCCGGGGCGGTGGCGGCCTGCGCGTCGCAGCAGAGCCCGGTGACGACGACGTCGGCGGCGACCCCCTCCGCGACCCCCACGCCGGCCGCGTCCGCGAGCCCGGGCCCGACCCCCACGACATCGGCCGCGCCGGTCCTGGCGTCCACCGAGTCGTCCTCCCTCGGGCCGCGGTCGGTGGAGCAGCGGTACGTCCCGATCGCCGGCACCGCACCCGCCCGCAGCTACCCGATCGGCCGGCGGGTCCTGCACTACACCCGCGGCCGCCGGACGCTGAAGACCACCGTCTGGTACCCGGCGGCGGCGGCCGGGGACGACACCGCGGTCGCGTCCGGGACGTTTGCCGGGATGCTGTTCAGCCACGGGCTGGACGCGACCCCGGACATGTACGCGACGATCGTGGCGCCGTTCGTCCGGGCCGGCATCGTGGTGGCCGCGCCGTGGTACCCGTACACCGCCCGGGGCGCCGCCGAGTACCAGCCGGCCGACCTGGTGAACCAGCCCGCCGACGCGTCCAGCGTCCTCGATCAGTTGCTGGCCGGAGGGCCGTTCGCCCGCTCGATCGACCCGGCCCGGCTGGCCGCCGGGGGCCACTCGGGCGGCGGCATCACCACGTCGGGACTGTTCAGCTCGTACCGCGACACCCGGCTGAAGGCCGGCCTGATCCTGGCCGGCACCGACTTCCAGAGCCAGCCGTTCCGCGGGCCGGCGGCGGCCATGCTGTTCATCCACGGCACCGACGACGACACCGTCGCCTGGCGGGCCGGGCACACCGTCTTCCAGGCGGTGCCGTGGTCGCGGGCGTTCCTGTCGATCGACGGCGGCGGCCACTCGCTCGAGGACTGGGACACCGGCGTGGCCACCTCGACGGCGACCGAGTTCCTGCGCTGGAGCCTTTACGGCGATGCGGCGGCGAAGGCGCGCCTGCCCACCGCCGCGGCCGCCGGCGGGATCGCGAAGCTCGCAAATCAGCTGTGAGACGGGGGAGCGGCGCTGTCCCGGATCACCAGGGTGGTGTCCAGTTCGACCCGGGGTGAGTCGATCGGTTCGCCGACGGCCAGCCGCAGCACGGTCGGGCCGCCCGGCCGCGGAGCAACTCCACCGTGGCCACGATCCAGCGCATCTAGAAAAAGTTTCGCGTCCAGTAGTGCTGTCTAACGTGAAAGGATTTAACATTCGAGCAATATTGATCGTCCTCTCTTTCCGGAGGTCGTCCTCGTGCTCCGTCCCCGCTTCGCGGCTCTCGCCGCCATCCTTCTGCTCCTGTTCCTCAGCCCGCCGGCGCCGGCCGCCGCCGCGGACGCCGGCTACCGCGTCGGGGTCGGCATCGGTGACATCACCGGTGAGGCCGCCGAGGTCGGCATGCTCGGGTACGCCGACCCGAGCCAGACCACCGAAGGGCTCGCCTCCCGGCAGTGGGCCCGCGCGTTCATCGTCGCCGACCCGTCCGGCCACCGGGTCGCCTTCGTCAGCACCGAGGTCGACTACATGGTCAGCCCGGTGCAGCAGGAGGTGCTGCGCCGGCTGGCCGCGCGGCACGGCACCGACTACAACGACCAGAACGTCGTCATCACCGCCACCCACACCCACTCCGGGCCCGGCGGGTACGGCGAGGACATCCTCTACAACCTGACCACCTTCGGGTTCCGCCAGGCCACGTACGACGCCCTGGTCGACGGGATCGTCCGGGCCATCGAGAACGCGGACGCCGACCTCGCGCCCGGCACGGTGAAGATCAACGAAGGCACCCTGGCCGGCGCGAACGTGAACCGCTCGCTGCCCGCGTTCCAGAAGGACCCGGCCGCCGACCAGGCCAAGTTCCCGGGCGCGGTCGACCAGCGGATGACCGTGCTGCGCTTCGAGCAGGCCGGCCGGCCGGTCGGGCTGCTCGACTTCTTCGCCACCCACGGCACGTCCATGCGGCCCGACAACAAACTGATCAGTGCGGACAACAAGGGGTACGCCGCCCACCTGGTCGAGGCCGGCCGGTTCGGCGTCGACTGGGCCCACCGCGGGCAGTTCGTCGCCGCGTTCGCCCAGAGCAACGCCGGCGACATGTCACCCAACCTGATCAACGGCGGCGCCCAGGGCCCGACACCCGACGAGTTCGAGAACGTGCGCATCATCGGCACGCTGCAGGCCGACAAGGCCCTCGAGCTGTTCGACTCGGCCACCGAGGTGCTGTCCGGCCCGATCGACGTCCGCGGCCGGTACGTCGACTTCTCCTCGGTCGCGGTCTCCGGGCAGTACACCCCGGACGGTCAGCCGCACACCACCTGCCCGGGCGCGCTCGGGCAGAACTTCACCGCCGGCGCCGAGGACGGTCCCGGCCCGGCCATCGTCAAGGAGGGCGACACCAGCACCAACCCGCTGCTGCTGGTCTCGGGCGAGGTGATCAACCCGACACCGATCTCGGTCCGGATCTGCCAGGCGCCGAAGCAGGTGTTCCTCGGCAGCGGCAGCCAGAACCCGCCCTGGACCCCGCAGATCATGCCGCTGCAGATGATCCGGATCGGCCAGCTGGCGATCAGCACCGCGCCGGGCGAGTTCACCATCGTCAGTGGTCAGCGGGTCCAGGACGCGGTCAAGGCGCAGCTCCCGGCCGGCGTCACCCACCAGATCCTGGCCGGGTACGCCAACGCCTACGCCGGCTACGTGGCCACCCCGGAGGAGTACGACACCCAGAACTACGAGGGGGCGGCCACCCACTTCGGGCGCTACGAGCAGTCCGCGTACGCCCAGGAGCTGGCCGGGCTGGCCGCCGCCATGCGCGACGGGCAGCCCACTCTGACCAGCCTGCGGCCGTTGTCGCTGCCGCAGACCCGGGTCAGCGTGAAGCCCGGCGTGGTGCTGGACACGCCGCCGCCGGGCAAGGCGTTCGGGGACGTGCTGTCTGCGCCCGCCGCCACGTACGCGCGCGGGACGAGCGTGCACGTCGACTTCGCGACCGGGCAGCCCGACAACAACCTGCGTGACGAGGGCACGTTCCTCGAGGTGCAGCGGCAGACCGGCGCGACCTGGACGACGGTGGCCACGGACAGCGACTGGCAGACGATCTACCACTGGAAACGGGTCGGCTTGGCTGCCTCCACGGCCGAGATCACCTGGAACATCCCGGACGGGACCGTGCCCGCCACGTACCGGATCGTGCATCACGGCGACGCGAAGAACCTGTTCGGGCAGATCTCCGCGTTCACCGGCACCAGCCCGTCGTTCACAGTCACCTCGTAAGGGGGAATCTCGCCCTGCCGCGCTCGTGGGTGGCGCGGCAGGGCGTTACACCCTCGTGCTCAACTTCCGAATTGGTGCGAAAGCCGCCGTTCGCCGCATCCTGCTCGTCGGGGTGGCGACCGCGGTCACCGCGGCCGGCGGCGCCGCGATGGCCCAGGTGGTCGCCCAGGACCCGATCGCCTCCCCCAGCTTCAACGGTTCGATCTACGCGATCGCCTACCGCGGTGACACGGTCTACGTCGGCGGCACGTTCACCGACGCGATCGTCAACGGCAAGAACGTCGCGCGGACCCGGCTGGCCGCCTTCAATGCCCGCTCCGGCGCCCTGCTCGCCTGGAATCCGGGAGCCGACGACATCGTCCGTGCCCTGGCCGTGGACGGCAACAACGTCTACGCCGCCGGGGACTTCGGCACCGTGGGCGGCGCAACCCGTGACTCGGTCGCCGGGATCGACGGCACCACCGGCACGGTGACCGCGCTCAAGCACGCCGTGTCGGGCCAGCCGAACGCGCTCGCCACCGGCAACGGCAGGCTGTACGTGGGCGGCCGGATCACCGCCGTGGACGGCGCCCCCCGGGCCAACCTGGCCGCGTTCACGCTGGCCACCGGCGCTCTCAACCCGTGGGCGCCGACCACTGACGACACCGTCAACGCGGTCGCGTACGACACCGGTCAGGTCTACCTCGGCGGAAGCTTCCACAAGACCGACGGGGTCAGCTCGTCGCTGCGACTGACCCGGGTCGACAGCGTCACCGGCGCCCTCGACAAGGCGTTTCTGCCGCAGCCGGTCTCCCAGGTGTTCTCCCTCGCCACCGACGCCAACGGGGTGTACGCCGCGCTGGGCGGCCAGGGCGGCCGCGCGGTCGCGTTCACCAGGGCCGGAGCGCTGCGCTGGACCCGCGTGTTCGACGGCGACGCCCAGGCGATCACCACGCTGGACGGCATCACGTACGTCGGTGGCCACTTCGACAAGGCCTGTACGACCACCAACAACGGGGTGAAGGGTGTCTGCACCGACGGCTCGGCGCCCCGGGTCAAGCTGGCCGCGGTCGACGGGCAGGGCAACCTGCTCGACTGGGCGCCACAGGCCAACGGCGTGTCCGGCACCCGGGCCATGGCCGTCAACACGACCCTGGGCGCGGTCAGCGCGGGCGGCGACTTCACCACCATCGGCGGGATGACCCGCAAGCGGTACGCGGCCTTCGCCGGCGTCACCCCGCAGGTGGGGGAGAGCGCCCCGGCGTCGCCGTACGTCGCGTCGTACAACTTCGACACCACCGTCGCCGACGGCACCTTCGACGACGGCTCGGGCAAGGGCCACCTGCTGCGGACGGTCGCCCGCAACGGCGGGGCGGTGACGGCGGCGCCGCACGGCAACGGGCAGGCGCTCGTCTTCCCCGGCCGCTGCACCGGCGACACCTGCCCGCGGGTGGTGCTCCAGGCCACCGACACGGCCGACCTCAACCCCGGCGACAAGACGCTGGCGTACGGCGCGACCGTTCTCCTGGGCAAGTCGGAGGGCGCGTCGCCGGAGAACATCCTGCAGAAGGGCTTCACCACCGGCGGGCAGTACAAACTGCAGATCGACGGCGCGTCCGGCAAGCCGAGCTGCGCGATGAGCGACAGCGAGGGCGGCCCAATTTACCTGGCCCGCAGCCGGGCCTCGATCGCCGACGGAAAGTGGCACGCGCTCGAGTGCCGCCGCGACGCCGGGACGCTCAGCGTCGTCGTCGACGACCAGGTGCAGACCTCGGCCACGGTCCCGGCCGCGCTGTCGGTGGTGACGGCGCAGCCGTTCAGCCTCGGCGGCAAGGGCGTCGGCGCGGCCAACGACCAGTTCCACGGCTCGCTCGACGACGTCTGGATCCGGGTCGGCTGACCTCTCGGTGACCGGCCGGGCTCACGGGGACGGTGAGCCCGGCCGGGCTCAGCCGGCCGGGGCGCGGCCGGGCTCAGCCGACCGTGGCCCGGCCGGGCTGCAGCCGGGCGATTCCCGCCGCGTTGAGCACGGCCAGGATCACGACGCCGGCGGCGAACCAGTGGATGCTCACGCCCATCGCGGCGCCGATCCCGCCGGCCACGGCGACCGACCCGACGGTGGACGCCCCGGCCTGGAAACCGACCAGCCGGTCGACCGCGGCCGGCGCGGTCCGTTCGCCGCTGGTGAGCACCAGCAGCGGGTAGATCGGCGCGACGGCCAGTCCGAGCAGGACGATCCCGCCGGCCGCCGCCGCCGGCCGGCCCGAGGCGACGAGTGCGGCGGCCGCGATCGCCGCCGCCGCCGCTCCGGCGACCACCGGCCACGTCCCGGTCCGTTCGGCCACCGCGCCGAGTACGACCCGGCCGACCACCAGGGCGATCCAGTATCCGGAGACGACGAGCCCGGCGGTGCGGGCGCCGAGCCCGGCGCCGCCGCCGTCGAAGAGGAAGACGAACGCCCAGAGGCCGGCCGCGGACTCCAGGCCGCTCTCGACGGCCACCAGTACGAGGCCTCCGATCGCCCGGCCCCCGATGCCCCGCTTTTGCCGCTGTCCGCCCGGCTCGGCCGGGACCGGACCGGGCTCAGGGAGTTCGCCCGGCGCGGAACCGGCTGTGCGGGGCCAGCGGCGGACGGACGCGGCGAACACCGCGGCCAGGACCGACTGGACGACCAGGCCGATGATGTAGGCCGCCCGCCAGCTCGCGCCGGAACCCACCACGACCGTCACGATCAGCGGCGAGGTGGCCGCCCCGACCCCGTACGCGGCGTGCATGAGCGTGATCCGCCGCGGCCCGAAATGCCCGGCGGCGTAGGCGTTCAGCGCGGCGTCGACGGCTCCGGCGGAGAGCCCGAACAGCACGGCGCAGCCGACGACCACCCGGAACGCGGGCGCGATCGCAGTGCACAGCAGCCCGGCGGCCGACAGGGCGGTGCCGGCGGCGAGCAGCCGCCCCAGTCCGAACCGGGCCTGCGCCCAGGTCCAGGCGCCGGCGGAGAGCAGGGTGGCGGCCACCCCGAACGGCAGTACGAGCGTCAACGCGGCCAGCGGCTGACCGAAGTCGGCCTGCATGAACGGCCACGCGACGCCGAGCATGGCATCGGGCAGAGCGATGGCGAAGAAGGCCAGCAGACAAAGGATGAACAGCACGGCGAAGGCACCTTCCGGAGAATCCGACGGAGGAAGGTCGCCGCCCTGAGACGTGATCGGAGCCGGCACGCCCCAGCTCAGGGCCGGCGCGTGCCTCGGCCGCCGGGCGCCGGGCTGTTCATGGACGCAGTGTCGCATGGACGGGACCGGCCGATTGCCGTATTTCCATCTTTCACATCGTGATCGCAGTCAGGTGGAGGTCCTCGTGGCGCGCGAACTGAGCGGGCGCCGGCTGGATCGCCGGCCACGCCGACCCGGGCGACAACGATCGGGCGCGCGGCGTACTTGAGCGGGAACATGGCGCTCTACCGCACCACGACCGAGACCCGCTATTTGCAGTACGCCCGGGACTGGGCCGGCCGCAACGGATACGGCATCCACAACGGCACGCCGACGACCACATGGCCGGTCAGTGGGGTACTACGACACACCAAGAAGACCCGGGTGCTGTACGACCACACACGCGAACTGTGGTGGCGCGACGGCGACGCCCAGAAGGCGGTGTCGCCCGCCGGCAGGCCGGTGTTCTGGTCCCGCGGCAACGGGTGGGCGCTGGCCGCGCACGCCAAGGTGCTCGCCCCGCAACCCGACCTGGGCACGCGCTGGCCCGAGTACCGCTGCAACATGCAGGGCCTGGCCCGGGCTACCTACCTGCCGGAGCTGGCGAAGGCCCGGAGCGGCCTGGTCGCCACCGCCGTCCGGGCCGACGGCTTCCCCGGGTACGTCCAGGGAGTCGGCTACGCCCTCGAGTCGAGCCGGCCGGTGACCGCCACGGCCGGCGTCGGCGTCGGCGGCTTTCTGCTGGCCGCCACGGAGGTCGCCAGGGACGCTGTCTAGACCGGTGCGCCGGCCGCGGTGCGCCAGGAGGCCGACCCGGCCAGGACGACCACCGTGCCCGCGGTGCCGGCCAGGGCGATCACCGTCGCCGGCGCCAGCCCGGCCTGCACGGCCGCGCCGGCCGCGAGGAACGCCAACCCCTGCCCGGCCAGTAGCGCGGACTGGGCGACGCCCATCGCGCGGCCCCGGTAACCGGGTTCGACGCGGCGGACGAACTCGGCGTTGAGCGGTGCCGCGAACGCAGCTCCCGCCCCGGCCACCATCAGCAGCGCCAACGCCGCCGGCCGGCCGGGTGACCACCACATCGGCACGAGCGCGGCCGTCGACACCACCGCGAACGGCACCAGCCAGCGGTCCCGCCGGTCCGGGCTCACCCCGCGGGTCAGCAGCAGCGCGCCCGCCACGAAACCCAGAGCAGGCGCGGCGAGCAGCAGGCCGGCGGTCGCGGCGCCCCCGCCGAGGCTGGTGGCGTACGGGAAGGCGATACCCTCCGGGGCGTAGCTGAAGGCGCTGGCCGAGCAGACCACGAGCAGGCAGCCGCGCAGCCAGGGGTCGGCCCGCAGGTAGCGCAGGCCGTCCCGGAAGTCGCGCCCGACGCTGACCGGCTCGCCGTTCTGCGGTGCGGGGCGTGGACGCACTCCGATGATGATCAGCAGGGCCGACACGGCGAAGGTGGCCGCGTCGACCACCAGCGCCCACCGGGGGCCGGCACCGGCGACCACGAGGCCGCCGCCGGCGAACCCGCCGAGCTGGGTCACCTGGAACGTGATGTTGCCCAGGCCGTTGCCCAGGATGTACGCGTCGCTCTCCAGCACCTCCGGCATGAGCGCCGCGCGGGCGGCCACGAAGGGCATGGCGAACAGGTGCGTGACGTACAGCAGAACGACGGCCGCCCACAACGGCATAGCCGGGAGCGCCAGAACGGCGACCAGCGCCGCTCGGGTGACGTCGCAGACGATGAGGACCTGTCGGCGGGGAAGCCGGTCGGCGTACGTGGCGAGAAGCGGGCCGCCAATGATGCCGGGCAGCCACGCCGCCGCGTAGGCGATGGCCGTGAGCAGCCCGGAGCCGGTGCGGTCGAATACGAGGGCGGCGACGGCGATGGCACCGAGCTGATCACCGAGATAGGACAGCGCCTGCCCGGCGTACAGATGACGGAACTCGCGCACCCGGAACAGACCGCGATAGGTCGCCACGCGCCGGTCAACCTCCGGAATCGTGCGGTCTGCCGTCCCGGCCGCGACCGGGACGGCAGAGACGGTCAAGCCGTGGCGACGCTGGTCCAGCTGTTGCTGCGCAGGGCTTCCGCGGCGTGATTCCAGCTGCCCCCGCGCCCCAAGTTGCCTCCGCGGGTCCAGCTGCTCCCGCGGGTCCATTGGCTGCCCCGGCCCCAGTGGCCGCCACGGCCCCACCCGTTGCTTCGGCCAGTGTCTTCCCGGTCCCAGGCGGATCCTCGGCCCCAAGTGCTGCTGCGGCGGCCGGCGGTCGTCGCCACCCGATCCCACATGGATCCGCGGGCCCATCCGTTACCTCGGCCCGGAGTCCGACCCCGGAAGACGCCCCGGTGAATGCGGCGTACGGTCATGATCCTGTTCCTCTCGTCGGTCACGGTGCACTGTCCGAACAGGTTGAAGCGTAAATTCAGTCGATCGATGTGGACCATCACCAAAACCGGGAGGCGGCGTACAGTTCGGCTTAATGGCCATCGACCCGCGGCGCCTGCTGATCCTGGATGCGATCGCCTCCGCCGGAGGCGTCACCGCTGCCGGCCGGGTGCTGCACATCAGCCCGTCCGCGGTGTCGCAGCACCTCGCCGCCCTGGAACGGGAGGCCGGCGTCGCGCTGGTCGAACGCACCGCCGCCGGGGTCGTCCTGACCCCCGCCGGGCAGGCGCTGGCCCGCCGGGCCGCCGAGGTCAAGAACAGCCTGCTCGCCGCCGAGAACGATCTGATGCGGGTCACCGGCCGGGTCACCGGGGTGGTGAACGTCGCCGCGTACGCCACCATCGCCAGCCGGATCGTCGCCCCGGTCATCGCCGGGCTGGCCGCCACCCACCCGGGGATCGACGTCACGATCCACATCGAGTCGGAGGAGCCGGCCCTGCTGCGCCGGCTCACCGCGGGAAGCGCCGACGTGGCCATCATCGAGCAGCTCGTGAGCCCGCAGCCCGGCCGGCCGGCCGCGGCCGACGGCATCGCCCCGGCCGGCATGGTGTCGCAGCCCATTGTGGACGACCCCTACCGGATCGTGGTGCCGTCGTCCTGGGAATCGCCGACCACGGCGGCCGAGCTGATGGACCGGCCGTGGGTGGGCGGCCCGGACGAGTCGAGCGTGCGGGTCGCGCTCGGCCGGATCGCCGAGGCGGCCGGCGCGACGGCCCGCGTCCAGGTCGAGTGCTGCGAGTTCGCCAGCGCGATGGATCTGGTCGCGGCGGGGATGGGGGCGGCCATCGTCCCGCAGCTGGCGCTGGCCGGCCCGCGTCCGGGCGTCCGGGTCACCACCCTCGACGACGCCGGTCTGCGCCGCCTGCACGCGGTGCGGCTGGGTCGCCCGACCCGCACCCGGGACAGCGTGCTGACCCTCATCGACGCGCTGCGCTCCTTCCGCTCGCCGGACGGGGTGGAAGCCGGACGCGCACCGGCCTGAACGACCCGCCGGCTGAGGGGTCCCCGGCGGCCGGTGAGGACGTGGCCGGCCGCCGGGGTGGGACGCGAGCCGAGAGAGGCGGGGATCAGCTCGCGTAGGCCTCCAGCGCCGACAGCTGAGCCGCCGGCCAGGCCGTGTTGCCGGTCACCGTGACCCGGGCGTACCGCACGGATCTCGGGGTGAACGACAGCGCCACCTGATTGCCGGCGGCGGGTCGAGGGTGCGGGCGGCGCCCGCGGCGAGGGTCGTGAAGGCGCCGTCGGTGCTGCCGTTGACCGACAAGGTCTGGGTACGGGCGCCCCACGACGCCGGGAGTCGCAGGACGACCCGGCCGATCGAGGTGGCCGCGCCCAGGTCGACCTGGACCCATTGAGGGAACGCGTTGTTCGCGCTCTCCCAGTAGGTGGGCGCGTTGCCGTCGACGGCGTTGGCCGCGACGAAGGCGGTGCCGTCCTCGTCCAGCGGCCGGATGCCCGAGCCGGCCCGGGAGTCGTTGATGCCCTGTCGCCACCAGGTCGGCACGCCACCGATCACGTACACGCCCTGGGCCTTGAACCGGGTGATCACGTCGAGCGCCTGGGCGGCGGTGAACGGGCGGCCGTTGTCGTCGAAACCGAACCCCCAGAGGCAGACGACCGGTTTGCCGTTCTGCCGGGCGTAGGCAGGG
Organism: uncultured Actinoplanes sp.; assembly: GCA_964236515.1. GTDB lineage: Bacteria > Actinomycetota > Actinomycetes > Mycobacteriales > Micromonosporaceae > Actinoplanes. Next base: position 36,943 of record CAXSDA010000015.1, on the reverse strand, counting down.
GAGGCGGTGTGCGCGGACGAGGTGCTCGTCCAGTCCGCCTTCAGTTCGGTAGGGGCGTTCGTCCCGCCGGTGACGTCGTACATGACGTAGAACTTCCGGCCGTACGCCTCGGCCGCCGACCGCACCTTGGCCGTCATGGCGTTGCGGGTCGGGCCCTCGTCGCCGAACGGGTTGAACCGTTGCAGGGCGGCGGTGTCGATGCCGTACGTCTGCATCCAGCGGAAGTGCGTGTCGACGGTCTGCTGGTCGTACGACGAGACCAGCTGCGCGGGCTGCCCGTTGCCGAGATTCGCGTAGGCGGTGGCATATCCGTGGTCGAGGTCGCGCATGTCCGGCCAGGACACCAGCGCGGTGTTGGCGGGGGACGGGGGCTGGAAGCGATCGCGGCTCCAGTGCCACCAGCCGCCGATCGGGGCACCGTCGCCGGGGCAGGCGAACCAGCCCTGGTATCCGGCGGTGATCTTGCCGACGACGTCGCCCGGGGATGAGGCGGCTTCGGCGGCGACGGGTTCGACGAGGACGGATGCGGCCGCGCCAGCAGCCACGGTGGACAGGAAGGGACGCCGGGAGAGGCTCACGGGGGCTCCTGACGATCCGGGGACGGGGAGCGGGGATGGACCCGGATCGATGGTCATCGTGACAGCGCGCGACACATAATTGCAATAGTTGTACAAAGATCTGAAACAATCAGGACTCAAGTCAGAAAAACTGCGGCGGCGGCGCAGCTCGGGGTGAGCTGCGCCGCCGGTGACGGGGTTCTGTCAGGCGGGAGTGACCGCCGACTCGGTCGCCGACTCGGTCGTGGGCTGGGCCGTGCGGTTGCGGCCCGGAAGGAAGAGGGCGACGACCGCTCCGGCCGCGATGACGGCCGCGCCGGTCAGGACGGCCGGGCGCAGGCCGTCCACGAACGACTGGTGGGTCGTGTAGCTGCCGTAGGAGCTGAACACCGAAGCCAGCACGGCCACGCCGACCGCCACGCCGAGCTCGCGGATGGTGTTGTTGGCTCCCGAGGCCACCCCGCGCTCCGACGGCGTGACGCTGGCCAGCGCCATCGTCGAGATCGGGGCGAAGGTCAGACCCATACCGATGCCGGCCAGGACGAACGCCACGACCAGGTCGTGGTACGCCACGCCGGTGCCGGTGGCCAGTCCGATCCACAGCACACCGGCGGCCAGGAACACCTGCCCGGCGACGATCAGGGTGCGCAGCCCGACCCGTTCGGCGACCAGGCCGGCGATCGGGGCGACCACCATCGGCGCCATCGTCCACGGCAGCGTCCGCACCCCGGCGTCCAGCGGGCTCAGCCCCTGCACGATCTGGAAGAACTGGGCGAGCAGGAAGACCGAGCCGAACGCGCCCGCCGAGAACGTCAGCGTGACCACGTTGACCAGGCTGAACCCGCGCGAGCGGAACAGCGCCAGCGGGAGCATCGGGGTGCGGTTGCGGCGCTGCCAGGCCAGGAACGCCGCCAGCAGCACGCCGCCGCCGATCAGCCGGGACAGCACACTGACCGACGACCAGCCGTGGTCCGGTCCGTCCACCACGCCCCAGACCAGGGCGAGCATGCCGCCCGCGGCCAGTACCAGGCCGAGTGGGTCGAGCCGGGACGCGCCGCCGCGGGACTCGCTCAGCACCGTCGCGCCGAGGATCACCGCGACGACGCCGACCGGGACGTTCAGCCAGAAGATCCAGTGCCAGTTGATGCCCTCGACGACCGCGCCGCCGATCACCGGGCCGACCGCGACGCCGAGGCCGCTGATGCCGCCCCAGATGCCGATGGCGGCGCTGCGCATCCGGTCCGGGACCGCGGCCGACAGCAACGTCAGGGACAGGGGCGCGACTGCGGCGCCGCCCAGGCCCTGCACCGCACGGGCGGCGGTGAGCTCCCACGGGGTCTGCGCCAGCGCGGCGGCGGCCGAGGCGAGGGTGAAGACGATGATGCCGCCGATGAACATGCGGCGCCGGCCGATCCGGTCGCCGAGCGCGGACGCGGTCAGCAGGAACGCGGCGAACGGCAGCGTGTAGGCGTTGACGAACCACTGCAGGTCGGTCAGCGACGCGCCGAGCTGGGTCCGGATGACCGGCAGCGCGGTGGTCACCACCAGGTTGTCGAGCGTGACCATGAAGATCGGGATGCCGACCGTAGCGATCACCAGCGCGAGCGGGAAGTTGCGGCGCGCGGACGGCGGTGAGTCGGGCCGGTCGAGGGTGGTGGCGGTCATGACGTCTCCCGTAGTTGTTATCGACTGATAACTTCGTTCGCCAAGTTAGTTATCAACTGATAACTTGTCAAGGTGACCAGGACACGTCTCACCGCGGAGCAGCGTCAGGAGCAGCTCGTCGCCGCCGCCGTCACCGCGTTCTGCCGGGGCGGGTACGCCGGAACGACGACCGACCAGGTGGCCCGGCTGGCCGGCGTCTCCCAGCCGTACGTGATCCGGCTCTTCGGCACCAAGCAGCACCTGTTCACGGCCGCCCTGAAGAGCGCCGCCGACCGGGTTGAGCAGCGCTTTCGCGAGGCCGCGGCGGTCTCGCCGACGCTGCCGTCACTGGGGGCCGCGTACGACGAACTGCTCGCCCAGCGGGAGGTGCTGACCATCCTGCTGCACGGCTTCGCCGCCGGGTCCGACCCGGAGATCGGCCCGGTCGTCCGCGAGTGCTTCGGCCGGGTCTACACGACTGTGCGCGAGCTCACCGGCGCCTCGGTCGAGGAGGCGTGGGAGTTCCTGGCCAACGGCATGTTGCTCACCGTCCTGGGCGCGATGCGCGCGATCGGTCCCGGCGCGGTGCCGTCGCCCTGGACGTCCGAGCTGCTCGGCGTGCTGGACAAGCCGATGCTGAGCCACGACAGCGCCGGTGGCCCTCGACCGGGTGACGCGCCGGCGTGACCATGGACGACATGGAGCCCACCTTCGCCGATGTCGTCGCCGCCCAGGACATCGTCCGCCGTCACCTGCCGCCCACCCCGATGTGGTCCTACCCGGCGCTGAACGAGGCCGCTGGGGCGACCGTGTTCGTCAAGCACGAGAACGTGCAGCCGATCGGGGCGTTCAAGGTCCGCGGCGGGCTGGTGCTCTTCGACGCGATGTCGGCCGGGGCGCGCGCCGCGGGCGTGGTGACCTGGTCGACCGGCAACCACGCGCTGTCCCTGGCCTACGCCGCCCGGCTCGCCGGAGCGCCCTGCACGGTCGTCATGCCGGCCGGCGCCAACGGAATCAAAGCGGCCGCGGTCCGGGCGTACGGCGCCACGGTGGTGCTCGCCGGGGACACCCTCGAGGCCGCGCAGACGCACGCCGGGAAGCTGGCTGCGGAGAGCGGCGCCCGGCTGGTCAGCCCAGGTGACACCGGCGAGCTGGTGGCCGGCGTGGGCACCCTCTACACCGAGATCTTCGACGACCGGCCGGACCTGGACGCCGTTGTCGTGCCGGTCGGCAGCGGCACCGGCGCCGCGGCCGCGTGCCTGGTCGCGGCCGCGGTGGCCCCCCGGTGCGCGGTGATCGCCGTGCAGTCCGCGGCCGCCCCGGCCGCGCACGACTCGTGGCGGTCCGGGCAGCTTGAACGCCGGCCGAACCGCACCCGGGTCGACGGGCTCGCCACCGGCCGGGGGTACGAGCTGCCGCAGCGCGTCCTGCGCGGCCGGCTGACGGATTTCCGGCTGGTCACCGACGATCAGATCGCGGCCGCGCAGCGGCTGCTGGCCACGGCCGCGCACACCCTGGCCGAGGGGGCCGGCGCGGCCGCGGTGGCGGCGGTGCTCGCCGATCCCGCTTGGTTCGCCGGCCGGCGGGTCGCCGTGGTCTGCACCGGCGGCAACGCCGACCGCGCGGAGCTGGCCGCCCTGGGTTAGAGGTTGTGCCGGGCCGTCGCCGGAGGGCGCCAGCCCAGCATCGCTTCGGTCATCCGGACCGCGTCGACCGCGGCCGGCACGTCGTGCACCCGCACGATCCGGGCCCCCCGCAGCACGCAGAACACCGTGGCGGCGATGGTTCCGGCCAGCCGCTGGCGCCGCGGCCGGTCCAGCGTCTCGCCGATGAAGTCCTTGTTGCTGATCGCGGCCAGCAGCGGGTAACCGATGGCGGCGATCTCGTCCAGCCGCCGGGTCAGTTCCAGCGAGTGGTAGGTGTTCTTGTTCAGGTCGTGCCCGGGGTCGATGACGATCTGATCCGGCCGTACGCCCCGGGCCAGCGCCAGCTCGACCCGCTCCCGCAGGAAGTCCGCGACCTCGCCCGTGACGTCGCCGTACGACGGCCGCGGGTACGCCGCCCGGGGCGGCGCCAGGCTGTGCGTGACGACCAGCGTGGCCGCCGTGCCGACCACCGCGTCGGCCACGCCGGGGTCGCGCAGCCCCGACGTGTCGTTGATGACGCCCGCGCCCGCCTCGATCACCGCACGGGCCACCTGCGGCCGGAACGTGTCCACCGACACCACCGCCACCGCCCGCGCCGCCTCCACCACCGGCAGCACCCGGTCCAGTTCCTCGGCCGCGGTGACATCGGGACCGGGCGCGAACGGCACCCCGCCGACGTCGATCCAATCGGCGCCCGCGGCCGCCGCCGCCCGGACCGCGTCCAGCGCCCGGTCCAGCGCGAACGTCGAGCCGCGGTCGTGGAACGAGTCCGGGGTGCGGTTGACGATGGCCATCACCGCGACCTGGCGGTCGAAGTCGAACTCCCGCCCGCCGATGATCCGGACGGGCTCCACCAGACGGGGCGTTCGGGTCACGCCGCCGACATTAACAGCCGGATTCAGCAGCCGGCCTCGTCGAGCCTCCGGAGCTGCTCCGCGTCCAGCTTGACGTCCAGCGCCGGTAGCGCCGCCTCCAGCTGGCCGGGCGTGCGCGGCCCGATCAGCGGGATCACGGCCGGCCCGGTCCGGTGCAGCAGCCACGCGACGACCAGGGCGTTCGGCGTCACTCCGGTCTCGACCGCGACCTGCGCGAGTACGGCCAGCCGGGCGTCGGCATCCGGGCTCTCGTAGTCGGCCATGGCGGCGTGCCCGGAGCGTTTGGCCGGGTCGTCGTAGATGCCCTGGAGGATGGGCGAGTACGCGACCAGCGTCATCTGGTCGTGCGTCCGGAGGTAGTCCAGCTGTTCCTCGCCGGTGATCGACACGTCCGAGAGGCCCGGCTTCGGGCGCAGGTAGCTGTGCTGCTGCTGGACCGCCACCGGGACCGGCCAGCCGTACCGGTCGCAGAGCTGCCGGATCGCCTCGAGCCGCCACGTCCGTACGTTCGACCAGCCCAGGTACCGCACCTTGCCCGCGGTGACGAACCCGGCCAGCGCCTCGAGCGTCTCCTCCAGCGGGGTGGCCGGGTCGTCGACGTGCACGTAGTAGAGGTCGACGTGGTCGGTGCCGAGCCGCTGCAGGCTGCCGTCCAGGGCGTGCCGCAGGTTGTCCGCACCGGCCCCGGTGAAGGTCCGCCGGGCCAGTTCCCAGTTGCTGTGCCCGTCGGCGTCCCACAGGTCGGGGGTGTGGACGGGCATGCCGCTGCCCTTGGTGGCCAGGAAGATGTCGTCCCGGTTGCCGCGCTCGCGCATCCAGCGGCCGAGCACCTCCTCGCTGTGGCCACCGTGGCTTCCGGGCCGGGCCCACCATTCGTAGCAGTCCGCGGTGTCGACGAACGAGCCGCCGATGCCGCTGTAGCGGTCGAGGATGCGTACGGCGTCGTCCTCGGGCGTCTCGTTGCCCATCCGCATCGCGCCCAGCGCGAGGTGGCTGACGGCGTGGCCGGTCCGGCCCAGTTCGATCGTCTGCATGCCCCGACGCTAGGACCTCGAGCGCGCTCCAGGTCAAGGATGTTTCAGCGCGGCCGTGCTGCTGCCCGCCGACCTGGACGGCGGCAAGCGGTGGGCGTTCCTGGCTGTATCCGACGATCATCGCCGGCATCAACCGGTCGCCCCGGGGCTGACCGGACCCGGGCGCCGCCGCCGGCCTGGCGGAGCGGCGACGCCCGGGGGCTTTACCGGTCAGGTCACCGTCCAGACGAAGGACATGCTCCGGCCGGCGGCCGTGACCGTCACGGTGCTGGTGCCACGGACCGTGGCCGAGCCGGTGATCTGCCCGGTGCCGGTCATCGAGATGCCCGCCGGGAGGCCGGTGGCCGCCCAGGTCTGACCGGTGACGCCGCCGGTGACCGGGAAGTTCACCGCCTTGCCGGCCGGGCTGCTCATGCCGCCCGGGTTCACCAGCGCGGCCGGGGCCGGAGCCAGCGAGGCCGGGGCGGTCAACGTGCCGGTCAGCGGAAGGGTGCGGGACGAGTCGCCGACCATGATCTGGTACGCGCCCGCCGGGGTACGCCAGCCGTTCGCCGACGTGTCCCACATCGCCAGGTCGCGGGCCGTCACGGTGAAGTGGACGGTCTGCGCCTGACCCGGGTTCAGGGTCACCCGCTGGAAGTTCTTCAGCTGCCGCGGCGGTTCTCCGTTGGCCGCCGGCGCCCCCACGTACAGCTGGGCGACCTCCGTCCCGGCACGGGTGCCGGTGTTGGTGACCGTGGCCGCCACGTCCGCCTGGCCGCCGGACATCGTCCCGACCGCCAGCCCGGAGAAGCCGAACGTGGTGTACGACAACCCGTACCCGAACGGGAACAGCGGCGCGATGTTCTGCGCGTCGTACCAGCGGTAGCCAACCTCCAGCCCCTCCGAGTACTGCACCGCGTTGCTGCCGTTGCCCGGCCACTGCGCCGTGGTGTGCGCCGGCACGTCGGCGAGCGACTTCGGGAACGTCACCGGCAGCTTCCCGGACGGGTTGGCGTCGCCGAACAGCAACCGCGCGATCGCCGTACCGACGCTCTGCCCGCCGTAGAAGCCCTCGAACACCCCGGCCACGTTGCTCAGCCACGGCATCGTGGTCGCGGAGTTGGTGTGCAGCACCACGATCGTCCGCGGGTTGGCCGCCGCGACCTGGGTGATCAGGTCGTTCTGGGTGCCGGGCAGGTCGATGGTCGGCTGGTCGGATCCCTCGTTGCCGTAGTTGTTGCTCGCGAACACGATCGCCACGCTCGCCGCCCGCGCGGCCGCGACCGCGTTCGCGATGGTCGTGCCGTCGTTGTAGGTGACCGTGACGCCGGTGCCGGCCACCCGGTTCTGGATCCCGGTGAGCGGCCACACCGTGCCCGAACTGGTCGCGGTGGCGCTGCCGCCGCCGACGCTCTGCACCGCGGCCCCGCCGTCGACGCCGAGCACCGCGATGGAGCTCAGCGACGACGTGGACAGCGGCAGGACGCCGTTGTTCTTGAGCAGTACGGTGCCCTCCTCGGCCCCACGCCGGGCGACGTCCTGGTGCGCGGCCGTGGTGACGGTGGCGTTGCGGTTCCCGGTGGGCTGCCGTTCGAACAGCCCGAACGCGAACATCTGGGTCAGCACCCGCCGCACCATCGTGTCCAGCGTGGCCGGTGTGACCTGCCCGGCGGCGACGGCCTGCTTGAGGAAGTCGGCATAGAAATAACCGCCCGGCATCTCCATCGTCATGCCCGCGTTGGCCGACTCCACCGTGGAGTGCACGGCGCCCCAGTCCGAGGTGACGAACCCCTGGAAGCCGGCCTGCTGGTACAGCGCGGTGTTCAGGATGTACGGGTTCTGGCAGGCGAACGTGCTGTTGATCGTGCTGTACGCGCACATCACCGACGCCGTGGCCCCCTTGGTCACCGCGTCCTGGAACGCCGGCAGGTAGATCTCCTGCAACGTCCGGGTGTCCACCACGGCGTTGTCCTCGGGCCCGTTGCGGTACGTCTCCTGGTTGTAGACGGCGGCGTGCTTGGCCTGGGCCATCACACCCTGGCTCTGGATGCCGCGGATGTCGGCCGAGGCCATCTGCCCGGACAGGTACGGGTCCTCGCTGAACGTCTCGAACGCCCGGCCCCACCGCGGATCCCGGACGATGTTCAACGTCGGCCCGAGCGCAACGGTGGCGCCCTTGTTCCAGAACTCGTTGCCGATCGTGGATCCGTACTCCTGCTCGAGCGCCGTGTCGAAGGTGGCCGCGCTGGTTACCGGGGACGGCATCTGGGTGACCCCGCCGAGGCCGTCGCCGACGCCACCCGGCCCGTCCTGCAGGCCCAGTCCGGGGATGCACAGCGCAGGGACGGGGGACAGGTTCCCGATATACGGCGAGGCGTTGCCGTTGCCGTGCAGCACGGCCAGCTTCTGGTCGATGGTCATCCGGGCCAGCAGCTGGTCGACGCGGGTCGCCACCGGAGCGGTCGAGCCGACCCACGGGCAGTCGCCGGGCGGGGGAGTCGTCGGGCCGGTCGGGCCGCCCACGGTGTGCACGACGAACTCCCAGAGCGAGAAGCCGTACGCCGTGGTCCGGGTCAGTCCGAGCATCCGCACATACCGGCCGGTCGCGGTGATGGTGACGATCTGGGTGCCGTCGGCGCCGCTGGTGACTCCCGTGGCGTCGCTCCACGTCGTACCGTCGGGCGAGACCTGGATCTTGAAGGTGGCGGCCCGGGCGGTCTCCCATTGCAGCTCGACTCCGCAGACCTGCTGGGATGAGCCGAGGTCGACCTGGAGCCACTGGTTGTCGGCGAAGCTGGACGACCAGCGGGTGCCGACATCGCCGTCGACGGCCGCGCTCGCGGGGGTGCCGGCGTTCTCGGTGGAGCTGGCGGCGGCGTTCTTCTGTTGCGCCGAGTTGCCGGCCGCGCAGGTGCTGGGCGCGGAACCGCCGTACACCTGGAACTCCCACAGCGAGTAGCCGTACGCCGTGGACCGGGCCAGGCCGAGCATCCGGACGTAGCGGGCGGTGGCGGTGACCGGGACGTTCTGGGTGCCGTCGGTCCCGCTGGTGACCGCGGTGGCGTCCGTCCACGTCGTACCGTTGCCCGAGGTCTGGATCTTGAAGGTGGCCGCGCGGGCGGTCTCCCACTGCAGGGTGACCTGGGTGATCGCCTGGGCGGCGCCGAGGTCGACCTGCAGCCATTCGTTGTCGGTGAACGCTGACGACCAGCGGGTGCCGGTGTTGCCGTCGACGGCCGCGGAGGCCGGGGTGCCGGCGTTCTCCGTGGAACTGGCAGTGGTGGGCCTGCCCTGGGAGAGCAGGGTGAGTGCGGCGTCGGCGTCGGGGGGGACGGCGATCAGGGCGGCGACGAGGGTCAGGGCGGCGCCGGCGATGAGCCATCTCTGGCGGTGGCGTGCGGGCATGGGGGAGTCTCCTTGGCCGTCTACGGGGGATGTCGGCTTCGGCTGGGTGTTACGCGCAAATGTCGGGGAAGCGCTTTCTCGAAAGCTTCCGCTCAGGCGTCGGCGGTTGTCAATGTCCGGACGCGGCCACCGGCGATCTCGGCCGTACGGTCGACCCGGTCCAGACCCTCGGTGCGGTGGGTGAGCAGCAGGACGGTCCGGCCGTCTCGCAGGATCTCCGTGATCAGCCGGTCGGCGGCCGGGCCGTCGAGCCCCTCGGTCGGCTCGTCGAGCACCAGCAGATCCGGGTCGGTGAGCAACGCGCGAGCGATGGAGAAGCGCTTCCGCTGACCACCCGACACGGTGGTGCCGCCGGTGCCGAGCACGGTGTCCAGGTCCCACCCGGCGAGGCCGGCCCGGGCCAGCCCGTCCCGGAGCTCGCCGTCGGTGGCGCCGGGCCGGGCCAGACGCAGGTTCTCCCGGACGGTCGCCGCGAAGAGGTGGTCGGCGTCGTCACTGACCAGGGCGGTCCGGACCGGCCTGCTGACTGTGCCGGCGCGCGGGTCGAGCAGGCCGGCCAGGACCGCGGCCAGGGTCGACTTGCCGCTGCCGGAGGGGCCGCGGATCGCCAGGCTGGTGCCCGGCGGGATGTCGAGGTCGAGGTCACGCAGGGCGGGCGTACGGTCCGGGTCCCAGCCGGCGGTGAGCCCGCGGACGCGGACTCCGGTCCGGTCCCCGGCGGTCCCGTCGTTGGCGGTCCTGTTTTTGACGGTCCTGTTTTTGGCGGTCCCGTCGTTGACGGTCCTGTTTTCGGCGGTCCCGGTTTTTGCGGTCTCGGCTCGGCCGTTGACCGGCTCGTTCTCGTACGCGGCGAGGCGGCGGCGGGACGCGGCGGCCTCGCGCCGGGCGACGGCGGCGTCGGACAGGCCGGCGACCGGCTCGCCCAGGGCGACCAGGCCGAGCAGCACGACTCCGGCCCAGATGCCGGGGGTCACCGTCAGCGCGGCGCCGGTGACCACGATGCCCCAGCCGAGATGGCCGATCGCGGTGGCAAGCCCGGCGGTACGCGCGGCCCGGGCCTCGAGTGCGGCGAGGGTCCGGCTGCGGCGGTCCGGCACGGTCGGGTAGGCGCCGTCCTCGACCCCGTCGACGGCCTCGACGACGGCGTCCCGCAGCTCGGCCCGGGCCTCGGCGACGGTGGTCCCGCCGCGGCGGCGGGTCGTGCGGCGGCGGCGGGTCGTGCGGCGGCCGGCGATGGCGGGGGCCAGCAGCGCGGACACGGCGATTCCCGCGGCGAGTGGCGCTGCGACGGCCGGGTCGACGAGCACGGCGGCGACCGCGCCGGCCATGATCGTGACCGCCGTGGCCAGCGCCGGCAGCTGTCCGCGCAGCAGGCCGTCGACCTGGGCATCCACATCGGTCACCACGTGGGTGAGCAGGTCGCCGCGCCGGTGCAGGCGCGGGCCCGGCACCCGCGGCACGAGCGCGGCGTAGACCCGGGCCCGCCGGGCGCCGAGCCGGGCGAAGGCCAGATCGTGCGAGACGAGGCGCTCGGCGTACCGCAGCAGGGGCCGGGCGATGGCACTCGCCCGGACCAGTACCACCGCGGCCGAGAGGGTGAGCACCGGCGGCATCGCCGACGCCCGGACCAGCAGCCAGGTGGCCGCGCCGGTGAGGACGATCCCGGCCAGCGACGACCCGGTGCCGAGGCCGACCGCGGTCACCTTCGGCCATCTCGCGGGGCGCCTGGTATCGGCAGCGGCCGCTGTGGCCGGGCGCTTGGTGTCGGCAGCGGCCGCTGTGGCCAGGCGTCCGGTGTCGCCGGTGGCGATTGTCGTCGGGCGTCCGTTGTCGGCGGTGGCCGCTGTCGTCGGACGCCCCGGGTCGGCGGCGGTCACTGTCCGGTCGCGGGGAAGCGCTTTCTCGGTCGCGGCGGTTCCGGGCGGCTGAACGACCTCCACCGTCGCGTCGGCGGCCGCCAGCAGCGCCGGCCGGTGGGCGACCGCGACGACCGCGCAACCCCGGCGGGCGGCGGCCCGGAGTTCGGCGATGACCAGCCGTTCGGTCGCCGGGTCGAGGTGCGCGGTGGGCTCGTCCAGCAGGAGTACGGCCGGCGCCTCCCGGGCCCGGCGCAGCAGGTCGGCGAGCGCGAGCCGCTGCCGCTGTCCCGCGGAGACGCCCTGACCGCGCTCGCCCAGCGGCGTGTCCGGCCCGAGTTCCCGCTGCAGCCCGACTGTGGCCAGGGCGTCGATCACCGCGGCCGGTCCGGTGCTGTCGCCGAAGACGTCGGCGACCGTCCGCGCGTGCGGCAGCAGGGGCCGCTGCGGCAGGTGCAGCACCGAGCCGTCGACGGCGACGGTTCCGTGGTCCGCGGCCTGCAACCCGGCCAGCACCCGGAGCAGGGTGGTCTTGCCGGCGCCCGACGCCCCGCGCACAACCGTCAGCCGGCCGGCGCCGGCCTCGAACGACGCCAGCCGGAGCGCGTCCGTGGCGGTTCCGGGGTAGCGCACCCGCAACCCCGAGCCCCGGGCCGCGACGGCGTCGCCTGTGGACGGCGCGGCGAAAATGTCGTACCCGGGCGCTAAGGTCGCCCCACCCAGTTCGAGGGTGGGGGCGGGCTGGGGGGCCGGCTGCGGCTCCAAGATCAGGTCGACGTCGGTGATGACGGCGGTGGCGGCCGCGCCGGCGTGGTAGCGGGCGGCCACCTCGCGCAGGGGGCGGTAGGCCTCGGGCGCCAGCAGGATGACCAGCAGCGCGGGGCCGAGGGCGAGGCTCCCGTCGGCGACGCGAAGGCCGGCCGAGACTGCGATCAGCCCGACGGCCAGGGTGCCGACCAGGTCCAGCGCCGTCGAGGACAGGAAGGCCACGCGCAGCACCCGCATGGTGGCTGACCGGTGCTTCTCGGTCATCGCGGCCACGATCGCGGTCTGCCGTTCGGCGCGGCCGAAGATCCGGAGCGTGGGCAGGCCCTGGACCACGTCGAGGAAGTGCCCGGCGAGGCGCGCGTCGGCCTCCCACCGCTGTTGCGCCCGCGCCTGCGTGGCCCAGCCGATCAGCGCGCCCAGCACCGGGATCAGCGGCAGCGTCAGTACGGCGATCAGCGCCGACGCCGGATCCACGACGGCCATCACGACCACGACCAGCGGCGGCAGCGCCACGCCGAGCGCCAGCGCGGGCAGGTACCCGCCGAACCACGGGCCGAGCGCGTCCAGGCCGCCGGTCAGGACGGCGACCAGGCGGCCGCTGCCGTACCGCGCGATCCACGCCGGACCGTGCCCCAGCGCGGCGGCCAGCGACCGGCGGCGCAGCTCGTCGGTGACCCGGGCCGTGGTGCGCTGGGCCACGACGGCGGTGAGCCAGGACAACAGAGCGCGAACGCCGTACGCCCCGGCCAGCAGCACCACCGCCCGCCCGCTGAAGCCGGTGACCAGCCGGCTCAGCGCGAACGCCACCGCCACCGTGACCGCCGCCTGTCCCGAGCCGAGCACGCCCAGCCCGGCCACCCCACCCCGGCTGCTCCGCGCGTGCCGCAACAACCGCCCGTCAACCGGCCCGCGCCCGGAGGCCGCCCCGCGCCCAGACGAAGGCCCGCGCCCAGACGAAGGCCCGCGCCCAGACGAAGGCCCGCCCCCGGGCAATGGGCCGCCCCCGGGCAATGGGCCGCCCCCGGGCAATGGGCCGCCCCCGGGCAATGGCCCGCCCCCGGACAGAGGCCCGCCCCCGGACAACGGCCCGCGGCTCACGACGACACCCGCTCGCTGGCCACCCGGCGGCGGAAAACCCAGTAAGAGAAGGTCTGGTACGCCAGCACCCCCGGCAGCACGACCACGGCGAAGCCGGTCAACAGCCGCAACGCCGACCCGGTCGCCGCCGCGCCCGCCCGGGTCAGCGACCACGCCGGGTCGAGCGTGCTGGCCAGCACCACCTCGCCGTGCGCCGTGAACACCGCCGCCACCGCCGCGGCCACGCCCAGGGCCACGCCGCCGAAGGCCGGCGCCTCCCGCCCGGCCCGGGTCAACAGGCCGGCGAGCAGCAGCAGCGCCGCCCCGGCGAGCAACGGCCGCGAGCCTGCCACCAGCGCGCCGGCCGCCACCGCGAGCGCGCCGCCGAACGCCAGCCACAACGCCGCCCAGCGCCCCCGCGCCCGGAGCGGGCCGGTGGTCCGCAGCGTCAGGAACGTCGCGCCCAGCAGCGTCGCCGCGAGCAGGCCGCCGAGCGCGCCCGCCAGGGCCGGGAGGGACAGCAGCGGGTCCAGGCTGCGGCGCAGGCCGGACCCTGAGCCGGTGACCGAGCCGTCGGCGCCCAGGGCCAGGCCGTGGGTCAGCACCGCCAGCACCGCCCCCCACAACGCGGCCACGCCGGCCGAGGCCGTCGCCAGGCCGGCGTCCCAGCCGAGGCGCCAGCTCCGCCCGCCGTTCTTGCCGCGGAACTCCAGCGCCACCCCGCGGACGGCCAGCAGCAGCAGGATCGCGACCATCGGCAGGTACAGCGCCGGGAGCAGGGTCGCGTACCAGGCCGGGAACGCGGCGAAGGTGACCCCGATGGCCGCCACCAGCCACACCTCGTTGCCGTCCCAGAACGGCCCGATCGTCGAGACGGCGGCCGTACGCTCGTGATCGTCGCGGCCCAGCACCGGGGCGAGGATACCGACCCCGAAGTCGAAGCCCTCGAGCACGAAGTACAGCACCCAGCAGAGCACCACCAGCGCGTACCAGAAGGTGATCATCAGTAGAGAGCCTCCACAGTGGTGGGCGACGCGGACGACGCAGAGGGTGGGGACAGGGGCTGGCGCGACAGGTGCCGGATCAGCCGCAGCCAGGCAACCGCGAGCACGCCGTAGATCACCGCGAAGCCGAGCAGCGACGCCAGCACCTCGGACGACGTCAGGCCGGGGGAGATGCCGTCCGCGACCTTGGTCAGCCCGAAGGCGAGCCACGGCTGGCGGGCCGTCTCGGTGAAGATCCAGCCGATCGAGTTGGCCGCGGCCGGCAGCAGCGGGATCAGGGGCAGGAACCGCAGGAGCAGGCGCGGCGGCGTCCGGCCCTTGCGGCCGGTCCACAGGTAGACGGCGGCGACCAGCGCGGCGAGCATGCCCACCCCGATCATCAGCCGGAACGACCAGAACGCCACCGGGACCATCGGGACGTAGCTGCCCGGCCCGAACTGGGCGGCGTACTGCGCCTGCAGGTTGTCCATGCCCTGCACCGTGGCGCCGGGCGAGCCCTTGGCCAGGATGGACAGCAGGTCGGGGACCTTCACCGCGTACCCGGGCACGGCGAACAGCGAGAACGGCGCGCCGGTGGTGGTCGCGTACAGGGCCTCGGCGGCGGCCATCTTCATCGGCTGGACGCTCGTGATGACCTTGCCCAAGTGGTCGCCGGTGAGGGCGGTGAGCGCGCCGCCGGCCAGGGTGAGCCAGGCGCCGAGGCGGGCCAGGACACCGAAGGCGGAGTCGGCGAGCCGCCGCCACACGCCGATGGCCAGCAGCAGCGCGCCACCGACCATGACAGCGCCGGAGAGGGTGTGCGGGAAGGCGGCCAGGTTCACCGTGTTCAGCAGCAGGGCGGTGAAGCTGGTCAGACGGGCGCGTCCGGTCACCGGGTCCATCGCGTACGCCACCGGGTTCTGCATGAACGAGTTGGCGGCCAGGATGATGAAGGCCGACAGGACCGTGCCCGCGGCGACGATGACGATGGTGGCGGCGTGCACCGCCCGCGGCAGCCGGTCCCAGCCGAAGTACCACAGCGCCAGGAACGTGGCCTCGAGGAAGAACGCGAGCATCCCCTCGATGGCCAGCGTCGGGCCGAAGACGTCGCCGTAGAACTTCGCGAATGCGCTCCAGCCCAGCCCGAACTGGAATTCCTGCACCAGCCCGGTGACCACGCCGACCGCGAACGTGACGATCAGCAGCTTCCCGACGAACTTCGTCAGATGCAGAAAGCGATCGTGACGCGTACGCAGCCAGGCGAGCTCCAGGCCGGCGGCGACCGCGGCCAGGCTGATCGACAGCGGCACGAACAGGTAGTGGTAGATCGTCACGGTCGCGAATTGCAGCCGGGTCAGGTCGAGCACGTTCACCGAAGCCCCCTCTACGACGTTCCGTAGTAGATACTACGCGTCGTAGTACGACGCCGTGACGTAGACTCCGTCACATGGCTCTGGGGGACCTGGAACGTGAGGTCATGGCGCAGTTGTGGGACGCGCGCGACCAACCGCTGACCGTCCGGCAGGTGCACGAGCGGCTCAGCCGGCGCCGCGAGCTGGCGTACACCACGGTGATGACCGTGCTCGACCGGCTGGCCAAGAAGGACGTGGTCACCCGGGAGAAGGCCGACCGCGCCTACCTCTACCGGGCGGCGCAGACCCGGGAGCAGATGACCGCGGCGGTGATGCTGGACGCCCTCAGCGGTACGCCCGACCAGGACGCCGCGCTCGCCCACTTCGTCGGCCAGTTGTCCCCGGAGGCGCTGGCCGCGGCGATCGAAGCGGCGAAGAGAAGCGGGTGACCGCCCTGCTGCTGGGTGCGTACGGGCTGCTCCTGTCGCTCGGAGCGCCCGGCGTGCTGGCCGCCGCCGTCTGGACCGACCGGGCGCCGGCCGCCACCGTCGGGATCGCGCTGGAGGGCGTGAACGGGAACGTCCCGCCCTCGGGGAAGAGCAGCCCGAGCGCACCCGCGGGGACCAGCCCCGCCAGCG
>CAXSDA010000015.1:0-21116 GCA_964236515.1 uncultured Actinoplanes sp. | reverse complement strand
GCTCGCGATCGACGCCAACGATCCCGGCGGCGCGATCACCCGCGTCGAGCTGTGGTTCGACGGCGCGCTGTACGCCCAGCGCTCGGCGCCGCCGTCGTGCTCTGGCAGGCGATCACGCTGGCCGCGGTGCTGTCCGCGCTGGGGGTGGTGCTGTCCGCGCCCGAGGAGCTGGTCCGGGCGGCCGGGTCGGGGCGCCCGGTGGCGGTGGCGGCGCTGGTCGGGGCGCTGGCGGTGGCCGCGGTGATCGTCATCCGGCTGCTGGCGTCGCTCGGCCGGGTGACGTACCGGTCCCGGGCCCGGCGGGAGCGCCACCGGACGCTGGTCGACCTGCTGGCCCGGGGCGACGACGCCGACGACGTCCTGCGGGCCCGGGGCGACGCTGCGGACGACGTGCTGCGGATCCTGGACGGCGCGGTGCCGCTGGCCTACTGCGTGCCCGGCCGCGAGCCCCGGGTGGTGCTGACCGGGGGAGCGCTGCAGGTCCTGGACACCGAGCAGGTCGGCGCGGTGCTCGCCCACGAGCGGGCGCATCTGCGGCACCGGCACGAACTGGTCATGGAGTCGTTCACCGCGTTCTACCGGGCGGTGCCGCGGCCGTTGCGCAGGCGGACGCCGCTGGCGGCCGTACACCTGCTCCTGGAGATGGTGGCCGACGACGCCGCGCGGAAACGCTGTGGCGCCGGCCCGCTGCGGACCGCGCTGGAGCGGCTGACCGACGCGCCGGCGCCGGACGGCCTGGCGCCGGACGCGGTGGACGGCCGCGGGCGGCGCCTGGTCCGGCTGGATGAGTCGCACACCGGGTCCGTTGCCGTCACGGCGGTCGTTCTGGCCGCGTCGGCTGCGATCTTGGTGTTACCTACAGTGATTCTTGTTGTGCCCTGGTTGGACCGGGCCGTCAGCGCGTGGCCTTTGTAGACAATTGTCGTTTACTCAGAGTGAGCTGTTACAAGCAGGTAGTTCTCCGGCCCCGACGACTTCTTCTGGGCCGATCATCCGGAGTACGGTGGTCCCGGCTCAGCAGCCCCCCATTGCCCATACCGGGCGATCTGCCGCGCCACCGCCTAATCGTGCACACGAACCGGGGACCCACGTACGTCGGGGTGAAGCCACGGAACCACGTGGCCGGGCGCGCTTCCCGCCCGAACCCGTCAGCTAACCCGGTCGGCGGCCCGAGGGAAGAAAGGACCACGCCACAACGTGAAACGGATTGAGGCGCCTCGCGCCGCAATTCTGCACAGCATCGCCTGTGTCGTCGCCGCGGTCGGAGTACTTCTCTCGCCGGCCGCCGCCCACGCGACCCCGTCCCCGTCCTCCGTCGAGGCGCAGATCGACAAGCAGTGGAACGACCTCGAGCCCGTCATCGAGCAGTTCAACCACGTGCACGGTCAGCTCCTCGCCAACCAGGCTCAGCTGAAAAAGCTCTCGTCCGAGCTGGGCCCGCTCGAACTGCAGGTGAACCTGGCCCTGTCGCAGGTGCGCGGTCTGGCCGCGGACGCGTACATGCAGGGCGCCCCCAGTGCCATGAACGCGATGGTCATGGACGGCTCGCCCACGGCGCTGACCGACAAGCTGCTGTACGTCGATCAGCTCGCCCGGCACCAGCAGGAATCGATCGCCGACGTGGCCAAGCTGCGCGACAAGTACGTCGGCGACAAGCAGTCCCTGGTCACGCTGACCCAGTCGATCGCGGCCCGGGACGCCGACCTGTCCCAGCAGAAGAACTCGATCCAGAAGAAGATCGACGAACTGCAAAGGATCCGGATCGCGGCGTACGGCGCGAGCGGCGGTGACGACGGCCCGCTGCGCACGGGTCCGTGCCCGGTCACGTACACCAACGACAAGGGCGGCCGGGCAGCGCAAAAGGCGTGCGACCTGATCGGCAAGCCCTACGTCTTCGGCGCCAGCGGTCCCGGCAGTTACGACTGCTCGGGCCTGACGGCGGCGGCGTGGGCGAGCGTCGGTGTGCACCTGGAGCACTACACCAAGGATCAGTGGAACGAGGGCAAGCCGATCAGCGCGGCCGATCTGCAGCCGGGTGACCTCGTCTTCTACTATCCCGGCAGCCTTCATCACGTGGCTATCTACATCGGTGGGGGCATGGTCGTCCATGCCCCGCACACCGGCGACCACGTGCGGATGGCGACCATCGACCGGGGACCGATCGCCGGTTATCGAAGGCCGGGCTGATGTCGAAGGGGGCGGGACCCGAACCGGGTCCCGCCCCCTTCTTCTGGCTCAGCCCTCGACGCGGTGCGTGGTCCAGAACGAGGTCAGGCTGGTCGATCCGGCCGCGACCTGGGCCGCCGCCTTGAAGTCGGCGACGGTGGAGACGCCGTACCAGTGCGAGGCCGCGTACGACCGCATCAGGGTGGTCATCGCCGTCGTGCCGATCAGCCGGCGAAGGTCGTGCAGCGTGCACTTGCCGTACCCGTAGACCACGGTGCTGTAGCGGCTCGAGTGCGCGTCCCAGTACGCCATCGAGTTGGTGGTCTTCTCCGCCGCCGACTGCCAGGTGATGCCGCACCCCGACCCGGTCTTGCCGAAGTACAGGTCGGTGGCGTAGTCGGTGAAGCCCTCGTCCAGCCACGGCGAGTTGTACTCGTCGTCGCCGACGATCCCGTAGAACCACTGGTGGGCCAGTTCGTGCGCCAGCGCGGTCGAGCTGACCAGGTCGAGGACGAACCCGGGGTACTCCATGCCGCCGAACCAGAAGCCGTTGTCCAGCACCACGTCGGCCTCGCCGTACGGGTAGGCACCGAACCGGGCGGCGTGCGCGTCCAGCGCGCCGGTCGCCACGTTCAGCATCGAGGTGGCGCTGCTCGAGCTGATCGAGCTGACCCGGTACACGTTGACCTTCACCCCGCCGGTGGTGGTGCCGGAGATCTTGGCGAACGGCCCGGCGGCCCAGGCGAACTCGCGCACCTGCTTGCCCACGGCGGTCGTGACCGTACGCCCGGACGTGCCCGCCTTGTCGGTGGACGTGCCGGTGGCCGGCACCGCGACCGACGTCGGGTGGTCCAGCGTCACGGTGTAGTCGCTGGCCAGCGCGTAGAACGACTCGCCGTTGTCGGTGTACGGGTCGAGGTGCCAGCCCACGGCGTCCCGGACGGCCAGCACCGGCAGCGCGTTGCCGATGAAGTAGTAGCTGCCGTCGTGGCCGAACCGGTCCACGCCGGCGGTCACCACAATGGACAGGTCGAAGCCGATGGCGCCGGTCCCGCCCTGGGGCAGGGCCGCCGGCAGCGTGATCTTCATGGCGGTGCAGCTCACGGTCAGCGCCGACGCGGTGCCGCCGGTGACGTTGGTGACGGTGATCGGGGTCGACGGGCAGCTCCCGTGGGCGTTGTCCCAGAGCCGCAGGTAGACCTCGGTCAGCGGGGTCGCCGACGGGTTGCTGAACGTCACGTTCTCATGGCCGGTCCACGTGCCGCCGGTCGAGTTGCTGGTCAGGGTGATCGTGTAGGCCGGGGTCGCAGGCGTACGGGTGGCGTCTGCGGCGGCCGGCGCCGCAGCGGGCCCGGCCACTGCGGGTGGGGCGGCCAGGGCGGGCGTGGCCGGTCCGATCAGACCGGCCACCAGGACGAGCGCGGTGAGTATTCGCATATCGAAGAGCGTGATTGGGGTGGCCGGGGCTCGGCAACTGAGGAACCCCTTGCGTCGCCGCTCTCAGATCAGCCAGGGCGCACACGTTCTCCTCGACGTACAGCGGGGCGCCGTTGCGGCCGCGCCGCTTGCTCCGGTACATGGCCGCGTCGGCGTGCCGCATCAGCGATTTCACGTCGCTGCCGCCCGGTCGATGCCCACCAGCGAGTTGACCTTCAGGGCCAGGGTGACCAGCAGCGGTGCGAGAAACCGCAGGCAGGCGCCCAGGTACGCGGCGGTGTAGAGCGTGATGAAGCCCCACCCCACCCGCGGCCGGGCCGGTATCTCCGGCGCCGGCGCGGTGGCCGGGAACGAGACGTCGGGCATGGCGTCGCGGCGGGCAATGGCACACCCGCCGCGACGAGCGGTCACGGGTAGAGGTTCAGCTCGGCGATCGACCACCACGAGGAGGCCGCGCCGGTCTGGGTGATGCGCAGGTACGACGCGGTCTGGGGCCCCAGCGGGACGGACAGCAGCGCCTGGGTGCCGGTGCCGGTGGCGACCGGCCGCCACGTCGTGCCGTCGTTCGACACCTCGACGCGGTAGCCGCGGGCGTAGTCCGACGCGCTGCCGGCCGAGTCCATCACCAACCGGCTGAACGTGCGCGCGCCGCCCAGGTTCACCGTCACCGTGTTTCCGTTGGCCATCGGCGTGCCGCTGCTCCACCGGGTCGTCGCCGAGCCGTCCAGCATCCGGGCCGGGACGTCGGTGGTGCTGCTGGGCGACGCCGCGGCTGTCCAGCCCGTACGGGCCAGGGGAGCCGACCCGGACGCGCCCAGGGTGACCGCGCCGGTGAGCTTGATGTCCCGCGAGGACGCGCCGACGAGGATCTGGTGACTGCCGGCGGCGGTCGCCCAGCCCGTGCCCGCCCAGTACTGGAAGCTGCGCGCGTCCAACGTGACGGTGACCCGCTGGGTCTGGCCCGGGGTCAGGCTCACCTTGGCGAAACCGCGCAGATTCTTCGGCGGCTCACCCGCCGCCGACGGCTGTCCGACGTAGACCTGGGCGACCTCCGCCCCGGCCCGGCTGCCGGTGTTGGTGACGTCGAACGACACCGGCACCGCGCCGGATCCGTCCAGCGTGCCCACGGCCAGGTTGGCGTACCCGAAGGTGGTGTAGGACAGCCCGAACCCGAACGGGAACAGCGGCGCGATGTTCTGCGCGTCGTACCAGCGGTACCCGACGCCCAGGCCCTCGGAGTACTGCACGGTGTTGTTCTGGCCGGGCCACTGGTCGGTCGTCCGGGCCGGCACGTCGGCCAGTGACTGCGGGAACGTGACCGGCAGCTTGCCCGACGGATTCGCGTCGCCGAACAGCAGCGCGGCGAGTGCGTTCCCGTACTCCTGCCCGGGATACCAGCTCTCGACGATACCGCGGACCGCGCCCGCCCACGGCATGGCCACGGCCGAGCCGCTGTTCACCACCACGACGGTGTTCGGGTTGGCCGCGGCCACGTCGGTGACCAGCTGGTTCTGATCGGCCGGGAGGCTGATGTCGCCGAGGTCGCTGCCCTCGGACTCGAACTTGTTGACGAACACCACGGCCACGGTCGCGGCCCGGGCGGCGGCTACCGCGGCGTCGTGGCCGCCGCCGGAGGGCAGCGTCCACTTCTGGTTGGCGCCGGCGCCACAGTCCCAGACCTGCAGCGGCGTGCCGTTGGCCGACGAGACGCCGGTGGCGTCCAGGCACCGGCCCTGGTTGACCAGGTTGCCGCCGGAACTCGTCCACTTCTGGGACGCGGAACCGTTGCAGGTGAACGACTGCACCTTCGAGCCGTTCGCGGTGCCGGTGGCGGTCATGCACTTGCCGAGCGCGCGGATGGTCTGGTCGGCGCCGACCGTCCACGTCTGCGCGTTCGTGCCGTTGCAGTCGTACATCTGGATCTGGGCGCCGTCGGCGGTGGACGCGGCGGCGATGTCCGCGCACTTGCCGTCGAGGCCGGTGATGGCCGAGCCGGCGGTGCCGGGGGAGTAGGTGACGGTGACGCCGGAGCCGGCCCGGGCCTGGATGCCGGCCAGCGGCGACACCGAGCCGGACGGGTTCACGCCGGCGCTGCCGCCACCCTGGTACATCGGTGACGTGCCGCCGCCGGTGCCGACCACCGCGATCGACGTCGTCGCCGTGCCGAACGGCAGGGCGCCGGCGGTGTTCTTCAGCAGCACGCTGCCGTCGGTGGCGACCTGCCGGGCCACCGCGGTGTGCGCGGCCGAGGTCACGGTGCTGGTGACGGTGCCGGTCTGAGCGTGGTCGAACAGGCCGCGGCGGAACATCGGGGTGAGGATGCGCCGCACGTGGTCGTCGATGGTGGCCTGGCTGACCTGGCTGTTGGCGACCGCGGTGGTCAGCGCGCTCCCGTAGAAGTCGCTGCCCGGCATCTCCATGTCGAGCCCGTTGTTCGCCGACGCGACGGTGGAGTGGGTGGCGCCCCAGTCCGAGGTGATGAAGCCGTCGAAGCCCCACTCGGACTTGAGGATCTGGTTCTGCAGCGGCCCGTTCTCGCACGCGAACGGCCCGTTGACCGCCGAGTACGAGCACATCACCGAGTCGGCGCCGCCGGCCTTGACCGAGTTCTCGAACGCGGGGAGGTAGATCTCCCGTTCCGTACGGGCGTCGACGACCGCGTTGTCGGCGGTGGTGTTGCGGCGGGTCTCCTGGTTGTAGACGGCGTAGTGCTTGACCTGGGCCATCGGGCCGGCCGCCTGGATGCCCTGGATGTCCGCCGCGCCCATCTGCCCGGCGAGGTACGGGTCCTCGCCGAACGACTCGAACGCCCGGCCCCAGCGCGGGTCGCGGACGATGTTGATGGTCGGGGCGAGCACCACGTTGGTGCCCTTGCCCCACTGCTCGGCGCCGAGCGTCTGGCCGTACTGCTTCTCCAGGGCGACGTCCCACGAGGCGGCGCCGGCAACGGGGGCGGCCAGCTGGGTGACGCCGGTGACGCCGTCACCGACGCCGACCGGGCCGTCCTGCAGGTGCAGGGCCGGGATGCCCAGGCGGGTGTTGGCGTTGACGCAGCCGACGTAGCCGCACGACGAGCCGCCGTGCAGCATGGTCAGCTTCTCGGCGGAGGTCATGGCGGCCAGGAGCAGGTTCGCACGATCGGCGGGGGCGAGCGCGGTGTTCATCCAGGGTTGGTCGGCGGCGTGGGCGGGGGAGGCGCCGGCGGCCAGGACGGTGGCCGCCAGCACGGCTGCACCGAGGGCAGCGAGGACTCTTCGGAACACGGGAACTCCGGTGGGGACGGGGATCGGGGAGGTGAATGTTAAATCGACCTTCATAAGATTGACACCTCAGCATGGCTTCTTTTACGGTGCGACGGAAGTGCCCGGTCCGGGCGGACCCTCCACGCCTGACACCGGTTCGAGGAGATTTCCCAAGTGAAGAAAAATCCGGTCGCCGTCGTGGCGACCGTCGTGGTCGCGCTCGCCGCGGCGGCCTTCGGCATCGCCACCGCCAGTGCGGCCACCGCCGGTCCGATCACCGGCCTCGGCGGCAGGTGCGCCGACGTCGCGTCGGCGTCCTCCGACGCGGGCGCCGAAACTCACCACCCGGCTCGGGATGTCGCTGCCGAGGACGAAGCAGCTCACCGAGTCGAAGCGACCCGCGACCACGAACGTGCTGTTCGTCGGCTGGGACTCGCTGACCCACGCGGACTACCCGAACTGATCCGGTTCGGGTGAGGACGGGCCGGCGTACCGCCCCCCAGCACGCCGGCCCGTCCACCTACGGCAGCAGCACCCGCCCGACCGCCGGATAGCTGGCCGCCGAGGCGATCAGGTCCGCCGTCGCCGCCCGGGCGTTGCCGCCGGTCGCCGACATGTGCGCGGCGACCAGCCCGGCCACCACCGGCGTGCTGAACGAGGTGCCGCTCCAGGTGGCCCGGCCGGTGAAGGTCGCCCGGGTGCCCGGATTCTGTTCCCCGTACGTGTAGACGCCGTCCGGGAACGCGTTGACCAGGTCGACCCCGGGCGCGTACACGTCCACCCAGTCGCCGAAGTTGCTGAACGTGGCCCGCCCGCTGGTGGCGGCGTCGAACGCGCCGACCCCGAACGCCCAGTCCCCGGCCGCCGGGTAGAAGCGGTCGTCGGTGGCGTCGTTGCCGGCCGCCGCGATCACGGCGATCTCCGGGTGCGTCTCGCGCAGGGCCTCGCCCCAGGCGTTGAGCGCCAGCGGGCCGTGCTCGTCGTACCCGCCGGTGCCGGCCGAGATGCTGATGATGTCGGCCGCGCCGGTGCCGACCGCCGACTGCAGCGCGGCCACCAGCGACTCCTCGGTCACCTCGCCGTCGCCGGTGAACGGGTTGAGCACGGTGACCTCGGCCGCCGGGGCGACGCAGCGCAGCACCCCGGCGATGAACGTGCCGTGGCCGCCGTACCGGTCGATCTCGCCGTCGTGCAGCAGCTCGTCGGGCTGGCCGGTCACGCCGGCCAGCCACGCGTTGCCGGTGGCGGCGCCCGGGTCGTACCCGGTGTCCAGCACCACCACCCGGACACCCCGCCCGGCCTCGGGGTTGCCGGTCGCCGGGACCGGCGCGGTCGTGGGCGCGGCGACCAGCGGCTCGACCGGGGCGCACCGGCCGCCGTTGCCGGTGATGGACAGGTAGTGGTGGACCGACACCCGGCCCGGCGGGAAGTCGCCGAACCCGCTCCGCCGCCGCCCGCGGAGGCGGTGCAGGGTGTCCAGCGCGTCCGCGCCGCCGCCGGCCAGGTCGGTGCGGACCAGCCGGAACGGCCCGGCCAGCGGGCGGGCGAAGTCGTCGCCGAGGTCGCGCCGCGGCCCCCGGTCGAGGCGGCGCAGCTCGGCCGCCAGGGGATCGACGTAGTCGTCGTGGACGACCAGCGCCCGCGAGTCGTAGATGAACGAGACCCCGTCCTGGCGCCACGTGTCGGGCCCGTAGCGGGCGGTGGCCGGGAGCAGGCCGATCGCGTGCTGCTGCTGGACGATCGCCCGGGTCCGGGGTTGCCGGTCGTCGGCCTGCCGGGGGGCCGGCGGGTCAGAGGTCATCGGGGTCTCCTGTCGATGAAGGAATCACTACACTGATCGCGTGGTGGCGGCCATGACATCCGGGGCCCCGCCGGACGATCTTGCGGACCGCCTGCTGGCGCTGGCGCTGTCCCGGCCGCGGGAGGCGTTCGACGAGGCCGGTCGCCTGCTGGCCGGCGACCCGTCCGATCTGGTGGCCTCGATCGCCCGGCAGACCCGGGCCATCGTGTGGCGCGACCAGGGCCGGGTGGCCGAGGCGCTGCCGGAACTGCGCGACGCCGTCCGGCTGGCCGCCCGCACCGGCGACCCGGAACGACTGACCGATGTGGAGGCCACGCTTGGCCTGACTCTCGGGCTGACCGGCCGGGCCGCGGACGGCCTGCGGATGATCGGACGGGCCGCCGACCGCCTGGGCGGGGTGCCGCGAGGCCGGGTGCTGCTGCGCCGGGCGGTCCTGCTGCGGGTGCTCGGCCGGTACGACGAGGCGCTGGCCGACCTGCAGACCGCGATCCGCATCCTGCAGCGGGGCGGCGACCGCATCTGGCAGGCGCGCGCCCTCACCCACCGGTTCCTGGTGCACGCCGCGCTGGGCCAGGCCGGCCGGGCCGACCAGGACCTGGTGGTGGCCGAGGCGATCTTCGACGCCGAGGGTCAGGACCTGGAGTCGGCGATGGCCGTGCACAACCGGGCCGACGTCGCCTACCAGGCCGGTGACCTGCCGGCTGCGCTCGGGCACCTGGACGAGGCCACCGCCCGGTACGCCAAGCTCGGCCCGGTCCCGCCGCCGCTGGCCATCGACCGGTGCGCGGTGCTGCTGGCCGCGGGGCTGCCCGGCGAGGCCGTCGCCACCACCGAGGAGGCGCTGCGCCGGCACGCCGAGCGGGGCGGCGAGGCCACCATGACCGCCGAACTGCACCTGGCCGTGGCCCAGAGCGCGCTCGCCGGCGGCCGGACCGAACTGGCCGCCGGGCACGCGTCGGCGGCCGGTGCGCTGTTCCGCCGCCAGGGGCGCTCGACCTGGTCCGCGCGGGCCCGGTTCGTGGCGCTGCAGGCGCGGCACTCCTCCGGTGGCCTGTCCGCGCGGGACCGGCGGCGGGCCGGGGAGGTGGCCGACCGGCTCGACTCCGACCAGGCCCCCGAGGCGCCGGCCGCCCACCTGTTCGCCGGGCGTCTCGGCATCGGCGCCGACGCGGACCGGCATCTCGCCGCCGCCGCCCGGTACCGCAGCCGCGGGCCGACGTTCGGGCGGGCGGCCGGCTGGCTGGCGAGCGCGCTGCGGGCCGACGCCCGGGGCGACACCGCGGCCACCCTTGTCGCCTGCCGCCGCGGTCTGCTGGCGGCCGGCGACCATCTGCGCTCGCTGGCCGCGCCGGAACTGCGGGCGCACGCCTCCGCGTACGGCGCCGAACTGGCCGCCCTGGCCCAGCGGCACGCCGTCGCCCGCGGCGACGCCCGGATGCTGTGGTCGTGGAGCGAACGCTGGCGGGCGGCCGCGCTCGCCCTGCCCGCCGCCCAGCCGCCCGCCGACCGGGAGCTCGACGCCGAGCTGGCCGAGCTGCGCGACGTGGTCCGCGGGCACGGCGAGGCCTCCACCCCCCGGCGGCGGCAGCTCGAGGCGGCCGTCCGCGACCGCACCCGCCGCACCCTGGTCCGCCGCCGGCCCGAACTCAGCGGCCCGCCGGCCGGCACGCTCGCCCCGGTGCTGGCCGAGCTGGGCGAGCACCGCCTCATCGAGCTGGTCGTCCTGGACGACGAGCTGTGGGCGGTGACCGCGGCGGGCCGCCGGGTCCGGATGCATCACGTCGGCCCGGTCGGCGCCGCCCTGCGTGAGGTCCACTTCGGACGCTTCGGGCTGCGGCGCCTCGCCTACGGCCGGGCCGCCGGGCAGGCGCTGCGGCAACTCGACGAGACCGGGGCGCGGCTGGAACGGGCGCTGTTCGGACCGGCCGCCGCCGACCTGGCCGGCGGCCCGGTCGTGGTGGTCGCGCCGGCCCGGCTGCACGCCGTCCCGTGGGCCACCCTGCCGGTGCTGCGCCGCACCCCGTTCGTACTCGCCCCGTCGGCCGCGCTGTGGCTGCGCGCCCGCCGGATGACCCCGCCCCGGGCCCGGCGCGTCGCCGTCGTCCTCGGGCCCGGTCTGCCGGCCGCCGCGGGGGAGATCGACGCCATCGCCGGCCACTACCCGGGCGCGCTGACCTTGTCCGGCGGCGGCGCCACGGCCGAGGCCGCGCTGGCCGCGCTGGACGGCGCGTGGACCGCGCACGTGGCCGCGCACGGTGTCTTCCGCGCCGACAACCCGCTGTTCTCCGGGCTGTTGCTGGACGACGGGCCGCTCACCGTCTACGACGTGGCCCGGCTGCGCCGCTCGCCGTACCGGCTGGTGCTGTCCAGCTGTGAGTCCGGCGTGGCCGCCCAGGTCGGCGCGGACGACCTGCTGGGCATGGTCACGGCGCTGACCCCGCTGGGTACAGCCAGCCTGCTGGCCAGCGTCGTACCGGTCAACGACACCGCGATGACCGCGGTCATGGCCGGCTTCCACGGCGAGCTGGGCCGGACCGGGTCGTTCGCGGCGGCGCTGCACGCCGTCCGCGGGCGCACCGGCGACGATCCGGTCGCCACCGCGACGGCGTTGTCGTTCGTCGCGCTGGGAGCCTGACCCGCCGGTCGTCACAGCACGAACCAGGGCGTCACAATCATCCGGCCGGCCGGCGACGAGAAGCGCAGCCGGGCCGGGCCGGGCGGGACGTCGGTGAGCAGGAACCGGCCGTACTCGTCGACTCCCACCGCCCGGCGCTCGCCGGTGCCGGTCTCCAGCTCGCACTCCGGGCCGCCGGCGTCGATCAGCTGACCGGTCAGCACCGGGCCGTCCCCGGTGGCGGTCACCTCGAGCTCGGCCCGGGCGTCGTCCAGCTCGTACGACAGCAGCTGCTCGCCGGCCCGGTCGGCGCGGACCGTCTCGTAGCCGCGGCCGGTGACCGAGTCCCCGACGAGCTCGGCCAGCGCCGCGTCCGGGTCGCGGAAGGCGAACGCGGCCGCGGCTGCCTGCCGCACGTGGTCGGGCACCGGATCGCAGATCGCGGCCGCCCGGCGCAGCTCGGCGATGAGGAAGTCGTCGTCGTCCATCACGCCCCCGGTCCCACGGACGGCGCGGGCGGCGTCCGGCTGAGCATCGTGCGGAGCAGGGCCAGGCACCGCGCCCGGGTCGGCCCGATGCTGCCGATCGGGACCTGCAGCGTGTGCGACACGTCGAGGTAGCTCGGCGGCGGGTCGGCGATCAGCATCCGCAGCAGGTTCCCGCACCGCGGGGGCAGCCGCCGCATGGCGCCCCACAGCTCGGCGTCCCGCTCGTCGCGCAGCAGACCGGCGTCCGGCGGGTCGTCGTCGGCAAGCATCTCCAGGGTCGGCGGCATGGCCACGTCCCGGCGGCGGCGCACGATGGCCAGGCACTCGCGGCGGACCGAGGTGGCCAGCCAGCCGCCCACCCGGTCCGGCTCGCGGATGTCGCCCAGCCGCTCGACCAGCCGCAGCCACGTGGTCTGGACCGCGTCGGCGGCGTCCTCGGTACTCATGTTCATGCCCCGGGCCACCGACCAGAGCAGCCCGGTGAAGCGCTGGGTGAGGACCACCCAGGCGGTCTCGTCGCCGGCGCGCACCGCGGCCAGCAGCTCCGCGGTGCCGGCGTCCCGCCATCGGTCCATCGCTGCTCCCGCGGGGTCGAGCCGATACCTCCGGCGCCAAAGCCTCTGGTCCGGGGCGGCCGGCTCAGCGCACCTCATTCTGGTGAGCGCGGGCGAATTAGTCCAACACGGGGCGTACGGATCATCGGGTCCTCCTCGGGCACCAGCTCGGCAATTCGAGGGGGCGAATCAGCCGCCTGATACCGCTTGTCTGTGCCATTGCATGGACAGTCCGATGGCCGACCGCTCGGTGCGGATCTCCATCGCCGAGCCCAGGATGGTGGCCCGGTCCCGCACGATCGGAGCGTCGTCGAGGCCGTACGTGGTCCGCTCGGACACGAACACCGGCGTGCCCGCCGGCCGGCGCAGCACCGCCGCCAGGCTCTCGTCCAGCACGGCCGGCCGGACCACCTCGGACGCCCGGTGCACGACCACGCCCAGGCCGGCCAGCGCGGCGTAGAGCGAGCCGTCGCTGAGGTCCACCGCGGCCAGCGCCGCCCCGGCCGCTCCGGGTACCCAGGACAGCTGGTGCACGGCCGGTCGCCCGGCCACCAGCCGGACCCGTTCCAGCCGCAGCGCCCGCCCGCCGAGGCCGGCCGGCGCCTTCCGCAGCGCCTGGCCGAGGATCTCGGTGGTCACCGTCTGCCCCTGCGCGCGCAGGTCCTCGGCCAGGCCGCGCAGCGAGTCCAGCCGGTAGGTGGCCCGCGGCTCGGCCACGAACGTGCCCCGGCCCGGCTGCTGCGACACCAGGCCGTCGTCCTCCAGCCGGCGCAGCGCCTGCCGCAGCGTCACCAGAGTCACGCCGTACGAGGCGGACAGCTGCTTCTGCGGGGGCAGCGCCGAGCCCGGGGTGAGCCGCCCGTCCCGGATCCGGGCGGTCAGGTCAGCCGCGATGACCTGATATTTGGGCGTACGCGGTTCCAGCGGGCACCTCCGGATCGTCGAGCGCGTGGCGCAGGGCAGCCACCGCGCGTCCCAGCTCGGCCGGTGTCGCCCCGTCCAGCACCCTACGCATCAGTGCCGCCCCGACCACGACGCCGTCCCCGGCGCGTCCGGCCGCGGCCGCACTCTCCGGTCCGGACACGCCGAACCCGATCAGCACCGGCAGGTCGGTCAGCGCCTTGATCCGGGCGGCCAGCGCGGCCGCGGCGTCGCCGAGCGTGGCCCGTTCGCCGGTGGTGCCCATGACGCTGACCGCGTAGAGGTAGCCGCGGCTACGGGCGGCGATCCGGGCCAGCCGGTCGTCGGGGGTGCTCGGCGCGGCCAGCAGCACCACGTCGAGCCCGGCCGCGTCGAGCTGGTCGACCTCGTCCACCGGCAGGTCGGGGACGATCAGTCCGGACGCCCCGGCGGCCGCGCACCGGGCGGCGAATCCGGGCCGGGCCGCGAGGTTGGCGTAGGTGCTGATCAGCACGGGCACGCGCAGCCGGGCGGCGGCGAGATCGTCCAGGATCGAGTCCGCCGTCGCGCCGCGGGCCAGCGCCTGCTCGGAGGCGCGCTGGATCGTCACGCCGTCGAGCATCGGATCCGAGAACGGCAGCCCGACCTCGATCAGGTCGGCGCCGGCGTCCTGATAGGCGTACGCGTAGTCGATCCAGCCGGCGGTGACGCCCCCGGTGACGTACGGCATCAGCAGTGTCCGAGCTGCCTTTGTCGTGCCCTTCTGGCCCTCGCCTGCGACGCCGTTCGCCGCTTGCGGCAACTGCCGCTCGGTGCAGTCGGTCACGACCGTCCGACCTCCATCAGGGTGTGCATGTCCTTGTCGCCGCGACCGGACAGGGTCAGCACCACGGTCGAACCGGCCGGCAGCTCGGGGGTGCCGGCTGCGCGCAGCACCCAGGCCACGGCGTGCGCCGACTCGAGCGCCGCGATGATCCCCTCGGCCCGGGCCAGCCGGTGGACCGCGTCGACGACCTCGTCGTCGGTCACCGTCACGTACGCCGCCCGGCCCGACGCGCCCAGGTGGGCGTGTTCCGGCCCGACGCCGGGGTAGTCCAGCCCGGCCGCGATCGAGTGCGCCTCGGTCACCTGGCCGTGCGCGTCCTGCAGCACCCGCGACCGGTAGCCGTGGACCACGCCGGGCGTGCCGTCGGTCATCGCCGCGCCGCCGGCCGCCTCCACCCCGACCAGCCGCGCGCCGGTGCCGACGAACCCGGCGAACGTCCCGGCCGCGTTCGACCCGCCGCCGACGCAGGCCACCACCAGGTCGGGCACCGCGTCCGGCAGCACGACGGCGGCCTGCCCGCGGGCCTCGTCCCCGATCACCCGCTGGAACTCCCGGACCATCCACGGGTACGGGTGGGGACCGGCGACCGAGCCGAGGCAGAAATGGGCCTCCCCGGTGACCGACACCCACGCCCGCATCGCCTCGTTGGTGGCGTCCTTGAGGGTCCGGTTGCCGCTGGTCACCGGGACCACCTCGGCGCCGAGCAGGTGCATCCGGTGGACGTTGAGCGCCTGCCGCTCGATGTCGCGCTCACCCATGTAGACGGTGGCGGCCAGGCCGAACAGCGCCGCCGCGGTGGCCGTGGCCACGCCGTGCTGGCCCGCGCCGGTCTCGGCGATCAGCCGTGACTTGCCCATCCGCTGGGCCAGCAGCGCCTGCCCGAGCACGTTGTTGATCTTGTGGGAACCGGTGTGGGCCAGGTCCTCCCGCTTGAGCAGCAGCGTGATGCCGAGCTCGGCCGACAGGTTCCAGGCCGGGGTCAGCGGCGTCGGCCGGCCGGCGTAGACGGTCCGGACGAGGTCGAGTCGCTGCCGGAAGGCCGGATCGGCCCAGGCCTCGGTGAACGCCGCCTCGACCGCCTCGCAGGCCGGGATCAGCGATTCCGGCACGTACCGGCCGCCGTACTCGCCGAACCGCCCGAGCGCGGACGGCGCCGGCATCAGCACGCCGCTCATAGCCACCTCCACAGTTATAGAACTCTTCCGAGAGCTTGTCATAACTGCCGCCAGAGTTCTAGAACTATTTGACGACGTGCGCGAACGCGTGGAACGGCAGCACCGTGGGGGCGCCCGGGCGGTGGTCCCGGGCCGGTTCGGCCGGACGCTCGCCCTCGCCACCGCCGGCATCGAGCACCTGGGGGCTAGCTGGTGATGTCCCGGCCGCCGAAACGGGCCCAGGCTGCGCACAGGAAGATCACGATGTACGCGCCCGCGGACAGCAGCCCCGGCCGCAGCGCGCCCAGCGACACCGGATCGCGCAGCAGCTCGCCGAAGTCGTTCCAGTGCTGCGTCAGCAGGTACGGCGCCAGCCAGTCGAGCTGCGGGATCTGGCCGAGCACGAAACTGGCCACGGTCAGCATGGCCAGCGCCACCGTGGCGCCCATCGGCTGGTCGGTCAGGGTGGACAGGAACAATCCGACCGCCCCGAGCGCGGCCAGGCACACGCCCAGGTAGAGGCAGACGCCGGCGAGGCGCAGCAGCGCCTGGCCGAAGCTCACCGACGCGCCGGACAGCAGCGGCACGTCGCCGCCGCCGAACAGTGCCAGCCCGGCGAGCAGCCCGGTGACCGCGACCACCAGCGGCGCCAGGAACGCGCCGTACAGGATTCCGGCGTACTTGACCGCCAGCAGCCGCGTCCGTCCGACGGGGACGGTCAGCAGGTAGCGCAACGTCCCGGTGTTCGCCTCGCCGGCCACCGCGTCGCCGCACAGCATCGCCACCGCGATCGGCAGGAACACCGGCAGCTCGGCGCCGAGCGCGGCCAGCGCCGTGAAGAACCCGTTCCCGGTGATCTGGGCGAAGAAGTCGGGTCCGCCGCCGGGACGCCCGGCCCGGTCGGGGGCCGACACCTTGATCGCCACGGCCAGCACGATCGGCACCGCAGCCAGAGCGGCCAGGCCGACCTGGTTGCGCCGCCGACGGCCGATCAGCGCGAACTCCGACCGCAGGAACCGCGGGCTCACCACCTCAGCCACTGACATCGAAGCCCCGCCCGGTCAGTTCCACGAACACGTCCTCCAGGCTGGGTGCGGCCACGGTGAAACCGCGGACCGGCACGCCGTCCTGCACCAGCGCGGCCACCACCTTCTCCGGCGCCACCGCGCCCAGGCGCCCGGACGCCTCGGCCGCGGTCTGCCCGATCTCGGTCAGTCCGAGCCCGGTCAGCACCCGGGCCGCGTCGGCGGGCTGGTCGGTGAGCACCCGGGCCCGCGGTGCCGAGTCGGCCCGCAGCTCGGCCAGCGGCTGCTGGGCGACGAGCTCACCGCGGGCCATCACGCCGACGTGCGTGCACACCTGCTCCACCTCGGCCAGCAGGTGGGTGCTCAGCAACACGGTCGCGCCCTCGGCGGCCAGCGCCCCGATGAGCGTGCGCACCTCGCGGGTGCCCTGCGGGTCGAGACCGTTGGTGGGCTCGTCCAGGATCAGCAGCTCGCGCGGAACCAGCAGGGCGGCCGCGATGGCCAGCCGCTGCTTCATGCCGAGGGAGTAGTGGCGGTACTTCTTGCCGGCCGCCGGGGAGAGGCCCACCCGGTCCAGCGCCGCGGCGATCCGCGCGCCCGAGGTCCGGGCCGGGGCCGTACGGTCGGCCGCGTCCAGCCGCCGCAGGTTGTCCCGCCCGGACAGGAACGGGTGGAACCCCGGACCCTCGACCAGCGCGCCGACCCGGGGGAGCACGGCGGCGGCGTCGTCGGGCATGGCCCGGTCGAGCAGCCGGTGGGTGCCCGCGCTCGGGCGGATCAGCCCGAGCAGCATCCGGATGGTGGTGGTCTTGCCGGAGCCGTTCGGGCCGAGGAACCCGTAGACCGAGCCACGCGGAACCGCCAGGCCGACGGCGTTCACCGCGACCTGGCGTCCGAACTGCTTGGTCAGCCCCGCCGATTCGACGGCGAGGCCGGTCACTTGCCCGCGACCTCGTACAACTTCTCCGGCGCCACCGCTCCGGCCAGCACCCGGCCGTCATCGGTGATCAGCGCGCTGAACAGGGCACTGGTCAGCAGGTGCCCGCTGCCCCAGCTGCCGCTCACCTTGGGCAGGCTGTTCACCAGGCCGGTGATCTGCTGCGCCCCGGCGTCGGTGGACTTGTTCGCGCCGGCCGGCAGTTTCGCGACCACGACCGAGGTCCAGCCGGTGCCGACGACGGAGGTGCCGTCCGGCTTGGCGGCCCGGTCCTTCGGGTCGGCCGGGATCGGGGCACCGGTCTTCGGCCCCCGTTCACCGGTCTTCGGCGCCGTGTCGCCGGCCTTCGGCGTCTTGACCGTCGCCCCCGCCGGCGGGTTGAACACGAACTGCTGCGCGTTCGGCACGGTGAAGCTGATGTCCTGGAACGCCACCCGTACGGCCGGGTTGTTGGCGTCCTTGGCGTACACGTCCACGCGCAGTGGGATGTGCGTCTTGGCGTCGATCGCCAGGCGCACCTGACCGATCAGCGACGCGGTGTCCTTCGGCGCCAGCACCAGCTCGTACGCGTCGCGCCCGGCCACCTTGGCCGACCCGGTCGTGGTGACCGACGTGGTCGGGTCGATGGCGGCCAGCGCCTTCGCCGCGGCCTCCTGCGGCGTCGCCGGCAGGTCGCCCGGAAGCGCGCTCGGCGTCTTGGCGTCCGCCGGGACCTTGACGTGCTCGGCGGAGTTCTCGCGGCTGTTCCACAGCCACACGTCGGTGCCGTTGCGGACGACGTCGGTCTCGCCCAGCGTGCCCAGCAGGGCCAGCCGGACCTTGCTGTCGCCGGCGTACCAGACCCGCGCGGTGTTGCTGCCCGCGATCAGCTTGGTGATGTCGGCGCCACTGCCGCCGCCGGTCAGCGCGGACAGGTCCGGCAGCCCGAGGTCGGCGCTCTCCACCACCGTGCCGGACAGCCCGTCCACCTTGGCCGTCTGCACGTCCACCAGCAGCTGTGCGGCACTGCGGTCGGGCAGCGCCGGATCGGCGTTGGCCACCAGCGTGCCGGCGGCCGCGCCACCCCCGATCACCACCACCGCCGCGGCCGTCGGCACCAGCCAGCGCAACGCCGGCCTAGACCTGAACACGCTCACGATGTCCACCTCCCGTTGTCATGCCACCATCCTGCAACGGAGGGGCTGTGACCCGGCTGAGAACAACCCTTAGGGGATGCGGGGGCGTGCGAAGCTTCTCTCCGTGCGGTTGCTGGTGGTGGAGGACGAGGCGCGCCTGGCGGCGGCGCTGCGGCGCGGGCTGCAGGCCGAGGGCTTCGCCGTGGACGTGGCCGGGGACGGCCTCGAGGGCCTGGAGATGGCCCGGCACGGCGGCTACGACGCGATGATCCTCGACATCATGCTGCCCCGGCTGTCCGGGTACCGGGTGGTGCAGCAGCTGCGGGACGACAACCACTGGCTGCCGGTGCTGATGCTGTCGGCCAAGGACGGCGAGTACGACCAGGCCGACGGGCTCGACTGCGGCGCCGACGACTACCTGACCAAGCCCTTCTCCTACGTCGTCCTGCTGGCCCGGCTGCGGGCGCTGCTGCGGCGCGGTGCCGTGGAACGCCCGGCCGTGCTGGCCGCCGGCGACCTCGAGCTCGACCCGGCGCAGCGCCGGGTCACCGTGGCCGGTACCGAGGTGACGCTCACCGCCCGCGAGTTCACGCTGCTGGAGTACCTGCTGCGCCGCTCGGGCGAGGTGGTGTCCAAGACCGAGCTGCTCGACCACGTGTGGGACGCCGCCCTGGACACCGCGCCCAACGCCGTCGAGGTGTACATCGGATACCTGCGCCGCAAGATCGGCCGGGAGCGTCTGGAGACCGTCCGCGGCGCCGGCTACCGGCTGGTCACGGTCGCGGCGGCCTAGGTGGCCGGGCGGAGCTGGCTGAGCCGGTCGGACCGCCTGGGCCTGCGGGCGCGACTGTTGCTGGTGAGCGTGGTGGCGCTGGCGGTGGGCCTGGCCGCGGGCGGGGTGGTGCTGGTCGCGGTGCTGAACTTCGCGCTGCTGCGGGCGGTCAACACCGAGGCCCTGGACACCGCCGACGCGGTGGCCAAGCTGATCGACCAGAACTCGCTGAGCCAGCCCATCCCGGTCAGCCCGGACGTGCAGGTGCAGGTGATCGACGCGCAGGGCCGGGTGGTGGCCGAGTCGGCCAGCGCCGACCGGCTGGTGCCGATCCTGTACCCGGACGAGCTGAGCCGGCTGCCCGACCGGGGTGGCCTGGTCATCCCCGGCGACCGCATCCACCTGCCCGGTCAGGTGCGGGTGGTGACCGTGTCGGCCGGCCCGCCGACCGCGCCCGAGCACGTGCTGGTGGCCCGGTCGACCGCCGACGTGACCCAGGGCGTGCACCTGCTGTGGATCACCCTGCTGGTGGCCTTCCCGCTGCTGGTGGTGCTGCTGGCCGTGGTGTCGTGGCGGGTGCTGGGGGCGGCCCTGCGGCCGGTCGAGGCCCTGCGGATCGGGGCCGAGGAGATCACCGGGGGCGCCCGGCCGGGGCGGTTGCCGGTCCCCGGCTCGCACGACGAGATCCAGCGGCTGGCGGTGACCCTGAACGACATGCTGCACCGGCTGGACACGGCCCGGGCCCGGCAGCGGGCCTTCGTCGCCGACGCCGCCCACGAGCTGCGCAGCCCGCTGACCAACGTCCGGACCGAGCTCGAGGTGGCCCAGCGCCTGCCGGACGACACCGACTGGCCGGCGTTGTCGGTCGATCTGCTCACCGACGTCGACCGGCTCAGCCGGCTCGTCGACGACCTGCTGCTGCTGGCCCGGGCCGACGACGCGGCCATCCGGCCGGCCCGGGACACCCAGCCGGTCGAGCTGGGTCAGCTTCTCGCAGAGGTGGCCGCTCGGCATCCGACGGTGGCGTACGTACGGCCGGCGGTTCCGCTGACCGTCGACGGGGACCGCGACGCGCTCGCCCGGGTGGCCGGCAACCTGCTCGACAACGCCGTCCGGCACGCCGCCGCGCGCGTCGAGCTGTCGGTCGCGGCCGACGGGGCGTACCGGAAGATCTCGGTCACCGACGACGGGCCGGGCATCCCGGCGGACGAGCGGGAGCGGGTGTTCCACCGGTTCACCCGGCTCGACGACGCTCGCGCCCGGGACGCCGGCGGGTCCGGGCTGGGACTGGCCATCGTCCGCGAACTGGTCCGGGCTCATCACGGCACGGTCACCTTGAGTGACGCCGGGCCGGGACTGCGGGTGGAGGTCCGCCTGCCGAACGGGTGAGTGACGCCGGGAACTTTTCCGCGGCCGGGGGCGACCAACGTCCGTGCCCATCACCGGGCGTACCTCCAGATCCCCGTGGAAGGCCTGACCATGACCCGTTCCTCGCTGTGGAAGCGCTCGGCCGTGGTGGCTGCGGCCGCCGGCGCGTTCGTCCTCGCCGTCGCCGGCCCGGCCTCGGCCCACGTCACGGTGAACCCGAACACCGCTACT
Source organism: uncultured Actinoplanes sp. (assembly GCA_964236515.1). Classification (GTDB taxonomy): domain Bacteria; phylum Actinomycetota; class Actinomycetes; order Mycobacteriales; family Micromonosporaceae; genus Actinoplanes. The sequence goes on along the minus strand of CAXSDA010000015.1, from coordinate 486 downwards.
CAGGGCGGCTACACGAAAATCACGTTCCGTGTGCCGAACGAGACCGACAACACCAACACCACCAAGCTCGAGGTCAACCTGCCGACCGACACCCCGATCGCGTCGGTGGCCCTGAGGCCGATGGCGGGCTGGACCGAGGCCACCGAGACGACCAAGCTGGCCACCCCGATCAAGAACGACGACGGCGAGGTGACCCAGGCCGTCTCCAAGATCACCTGGACCGCGTCGGGGGACGCCGCGATCAAGCCCGGCCAGTTCCAGGAGTTCGACGTGTCGCTCGGCCCGCTGCCGTCAACCGGCCAGATGATCTTCAAGGCGCTGCAGACCTACTCCGACGGCAGCGTCGTCCGCTGGATCGACGAACCGGCCGCCGGCGGCACCGAACCCGAGCACCCGGCGCCCGTCCTGACGCTGACCGCGGCCGCCACCACCACCGGCACGGCCCCGGCGGCCCAAGGAGACGCTCCGATGAAAACGACCGCGATC
>CAXSDA010000014.1:155648-167735 GCA_964236515.1 uncultured Actinoplanes sp. | reverse complement strand
GCCCACCTACGCTTTCCAAGGCCAGCGCTACTGGCCCGACCCCGCCCCCGTCGCGACCGGCACCGATCCGGTCGACGCCGAGTTCTGGTCCGTCGTCCAGGGCCAGGACGCCGGCGCTCTCGCGGCCACGCTGCAGGTCGACGACGCGGCGCTGACCGCGGTGCTGCCGGCCTTGCGCACCTGGCGTGAACAGCGCACCCATAAGGCGCTCGTGGACGACTGGCAGTACCGCTTCAGCTGGCGACCGCTGCCACCCGCCGACGCGCCCGCCCCCGCGGGCACCTGGCTGGTGGCCGTACCGGCCATTGACGACCCGTGGATCGACACCGTGATCGAGGTCGCCGGGCTGCCCGTCGTCCGCGTCGAGGTGGACCATGCCGACCGCAACGCCCTGGCCGGCACCCTGCGCAAACGGGCCGCCGAGACCCGATTCGCAGGCATCCTGTCGTTCCTCGCCCTGGCCGAGGACGAGCTGCTCGGACTGCCCGGCGCCCCCGCCGGCGTGTTGCAGACCGCGGTGCTCCTGCAGGCCGCCGGCGACGCCGCCATCGCCGCGCCGATCTGGTCCGTGACCAGGCACGCGGTCAGCGTCAACTCGCAGGACGCACCGGTCCGGCCGGCGCAGAGCGCCGTGTGGGGGCTGGCCCGTGTCGCCGGCCTCGAAGCCGGTGGCCACTGGGGTGGCGTCATCGACCTGCCCGCCGCCGTCGACGCGAGCATCGGCCGGCGTCTGACCGGGGCGCTATCCGGCACCGAGGACCAGCTGGCCCTGCGCGCGACGGCCGGCTACGGCCGCCGCCTCACCCGTTTCTCCCCAGCGCCGCCGGCCGCCCCGGCCACCTACCACGGCACCGTGCTGGTCACCGGAGGCACCGGGGCGCTCGGCGCCCACGTTGCCCGCTGGCTCGTCGACACCCGGGTCGAGCACGTCATACTCGCCAGCCGCCGCGGACGCGACGCCCCTGGCGCCGGGGAGCTCGCCGACGAGATCGCCGGCCTCGGCCCCCAGGTCACCTTGGTGGCCTGCGACGTCGCCGACCGCGAGGCGCTCGCCCGGGTGCTCGCCGACATCCCCGCCGATCTGCCTCTGATCGGTGTCGTGCACACCGCCGGGGTACTCGACGACGGCCTGCTCGACGACCTCAGCCCCGACCGCTTCCTACCGGTGTTCCGGTCCAAAGCGCTCGCCGCGAGCCACCTCGACGAGCTGACGGCCGATCTCGACCTCCCGCTGTTCGTCCTGTTCGGTTCCGCCGCCGGCGCCCTCGGCAACCGTGGCCAGGCCAACTACGCCGCCGCCAACGCCTTCCTCGACGGGATCGCCCAGCGCCGCCGCGCCCGCGGCCAAGCGGCGACGGCGATCTCATGGGGACTCTGGGCCGGCGCCGGGCTCGCCGCCGAAGCGCAGGCGGAGAAACGGTCCGCCGGCACGGGGGTGAGCGCCATGGCGCCACCCGATGCCCTCGCTGCGATGAGCGCGGTGATCGCCCGCGACGAGCCGGCGCCGATGGTGCACAGCGTCGATTGGACGCGCTTCGCCCCGGGATGGTTCGCCCTGCGCTCCAGCCCGCTGCTCGACGACCTGCCGGGCATCCGTGACCGGCAGCGTCCCGCCCCGGCTGAGGGCACCGAGTCCTTGCCGGCGCGGCTCACCACGATGAGCGAGCCGGAACGGGTGGCCACGATGGTGAAGCTGGTCCGGGCCACTGCCGCCGCGGTCCTGGGCTTCACCTCGATCGACGCGGTCGATGCGAACAAGGCGTTCCGGGAGGCCGGCTTCGACTCGTTGATGGCGGTCGACTTCAGCAACCGCCTGAGCGCCGCCACCGGTCTGCGGGTGAAGAACGCCATCGTCTTCGACCACCCGACGCCGTCCGCCCTGGCGCAGAACCTGCTCGGGCAACTGCTGCCCGACCGCGGCGACGACAGCGACCGGCTACTGAGCGAACTCGAGCGCCTGCAGCAGACCCTGGCCGGTTGCACGCTCACCGCGAGCGTCGGCGCCCAGCTGAGCGCCCGCCTGCACCAGATGCTGGACCGCCTGCGGCCGGACGCCGCCACCGACGGCGACGACCTGCAGGACGTGTCCGACGAGCAGATGTACGACCTCATCGGTCAGGAATTCGGAATCTCCTAGTTCGCTGGTCTGCCTCGTACCGGCCGTCGAGAAGTGAGTGATCAGATGGACAACGAAGAGAAACTCCGCTACTTCCTGCGGCGGGTCACGGCGGAACTGCAGGACACCCGCAGCCGGCTGCGCGCCGTCGAAACCAGTGAGCAGGAACCGGTCGCGATCCTCGGCATGGGCTGCCGGTTCCCCGGTGGTGCCGACACGCCCGAGAAGCTGTGGGAGATCCTGGCCGAGGGCCGCGACGTCGTCGGCCCGTTCCCGACCGACCGTGGCTGGGACCTCGCGTCGCTTCAGGTGCCGCCGACCCCGGACGGGCCGCTCACCATGGAGGCCGGATTCCTCACCGGCGCGGGCGAGTTCGACCCCGGCTTCTTCGGGATCGCCCCGCGCGAGGCCGTCGTCACCGACCCCCAGCAGCGGCTGATCCTGCAGGTGGCGTGGGAGGCGATGGAACGCGCCGGGATCAACCCCGACACGCTGCGCGGCACCCCCACCGGCGTCTTCACCGGCAGCAACGGCCTCGATTACGTCCACCTCGCCGCCCGCACCAGTGGCGGCGTGGACTACATGTACTCGGCCAACTCGACCAGCGCCCTGTCCGGCCGCGTCTCCTACCTCTTCGGCCTGGAAGGTCCCGCTTTCACCGTCGACACCGCCTGCTCGTCGTCCCTGGTCGCCCTGCACCTCGCCGCCCAGGCACTGCGCCTGGGCGAGTGCACTCTCGCGCTGGCCGGCGGCGTCTCCGTCATGTCGACCCCCAACCTCTTCCTCGGCATGATCCGCCAGGGCGGCCTCGCCCGCGACGGTCGCTGTCACGCCTTCGCGCGCGCCGCAGCGGGTACCAACTGGGGGGAGGGCGCAGCGGTCCTCGTACTCGAACGTCTGGCCGATGCCCAGCGCAACGGCCATCCTGTGCTCGCGGTCATCCGCGGCTCGGCGATCAACCAGGACGGTGCCTCCAACGGCTTCACCGCCCCCAGTGGTCCCGCCCAGCAGCGGGTCGTCCGCGCCGCGCTCGACGCGGCCGGTCTGAGCCCGGCCGACATCGACGCCGTCGAGGCCCACGGCACCGCCACCACCCTGGGCGATCCCATCGAGGCCGACGCCCTGCTCGCCACCTTCGGCCGCGACCGGCGCGACAACCCGCTCTGGCTCGGGTCGATCAAGTCGAACATGGCACACACCCAGGCGGCCGCGGGCGTCGCCGGCGTGATGAAGATGGTCCTCGCCCTGCAGAACCAAGTACTTCCGAGGACGCTGCACGTCGACGCGCCGACCGACGCCGTCGATTGGAGCTCGGGCGCGGTTGCCCTGCTGACCGAGCCCCAGCCGTGGCCGCAGACCGGGCGCCCGGCCCGCGCCGGGGTGTCCGCCTTCGGCGTCAGCGGCACCAACGCGCATCTGATCCTCGAGCAGGCGCCGCCGGCCGAGGAGCCCCCGCCCGGCTCGGGCGCCGACGTCATCGCGTGGAACCTCTCGGCGAAGACCACGGACGCGCTCCGCGGGCAGGCCGCCAAACTGCAGGACCATCTCGCGGCGCATCCCGAACTTTCCGCGCTCGATGTCGGCTACACGCTTGCCACCGCCCGGGCCGCGCACCCGGTCCGCGCGTCGATCATCGCCGGGCAGCGCGACCAGCTGGCCGACGGGCTCGCCGCACTCGCCGGCGGCAGCCCGGCGCCCAACGTGCGGCGGGGCACCGCCGGCGACGGTCACCTGGCGTTCCTGTTCACCGGCCAGGGCGCTCAGCGCCTCGGCATGGGACGCGAGCTGCACGCCGCCCATCCCGCCTTCCGGGCGGCCTGGGACGCGGCCGAGGCCGAGTTCGACACCCGTCTGGACCGCCCGCTGCGCGAGATCGTGTGGGGCGACGACGCGCAACTTCTGGAGCGTACGGAGTATGCCCAGCCGGCCCTGTTCACTCTCGAAGTCGCGGTGTTCCGGCAGCTGGAGTCATGGGGCGTCGCCCCCGACTATCTGATCGGGCACTCCATCGGCGAGATCGCCGCCGCCCACCTCGCCGGCGTGCTGTCGCTGCCCGACGCCTGCACCTTGGTCGCTGCCCGGGGCCGGCTCATGCAGGCGCTGCCCGCCGGCGGGGCGATGCTGGCCGTTCAGGCCGGCGAGGACGAGATCCGGGCCCAGCTGATCGACGGAGTCGCGATCGCCGCGGTCAACGGCCCTGATGCGGTCGTCGTCTCCGGCACCGCCGACGCCGTCGCCGCGATCGGCGCGGCCATGACCGCGCAGGGGCGCAAGACGTCGCGCCTGCGGGTGAGCCACGCCTTCCACTCGCCGCTGATGGATCCGATGCTCGCCGACCTGCGGGCCGTCGCCGCCGGGCTGACCTACGCCGCCCCGGTCATCCCGGTGGTGAGCAACGCGACCGGCGCCCCGGTCACCGCCGCCCAACTCGCCGACCCTGAGCACTGGGTCACCCACGTCCGCGACACCGTGCGCTTCCACGCCGGGGTGAGCTGGCTGGCCGACCGGGACGTCACCCGGTTCGTCGAGGTCGGCCCGGACGGGGTCCTGGCCGCGATGACCCGCCAGAGCACCGAACCGGCCGTCTGCGTACCGGTGCTGCGGGCCGGACGCGAGGAGCGGGAGACTCTGCTGCGCGCGGTCGCCGACCTGCACCTGGCCGGGGGCAGCGTGGACTGGGCCGCCGTCTTCGCGGGCAGCGGCGCCCGCCGGATCGACCTGCCGACGTACGCCTTCCAGAACGAGCACTACTGGGTCGACGCAGCCGCTCTGCGCTCGCCGGATCCGGCCGGTCTCGGTCTGGCCGCGGCCGACCATCCGCTGCTCGGGGCCGAGCTCTCCCTGGCCGAGGGCGACGGTCACCTGTGCACCGGCCGCCTGTCGCTGACCGACCTGCCCTGGCTCGCGGACCACGTCGTACGCGGAACCGTCCTCCTGCCCGGTACTGCCTTCGTCGAACTGGCCGCGTACGTCGGTGCGGCGCTCGGCTGCCCGACCGTGGAAGAGCTGACCATCGTCGCGCCCCTTGCGCTGTCGGAGCACGGCACCGTACGCCTGCAGGTGATCGCCGGGGGCGACGATCACGAGCGCCGCTCGGTGACGATCTACTCCCACCTCGACACCGATGACGACACCGTGCCGTGGACACTCCACGCGACGGGCTGGCTCATCGGCGACACCGGCGACGACGGCCAGGAGCTGACCGCCTGGCCGCCCGCCGGCGCGCAACCGGTCACTCTGGAGGGGTTCTACGAGCAGGCCGCCGCGGCCGGGTTCGACTACGGACCAGCCTTCCAGGGCCTGACCCGAGCCTGGGTACGCGACGGCGAAGTGTTCGCCGAGGCGGCCTTGCCCGCGAGTGAAGAGCCCGCCGGCTACGGATTGCATCCCGCCCTGCTCGACGCCGCCGTGCAGGCCGTCGGCCTGGCCGGCGGCAACCGTGCCGGGGGACTGCCGTTCGCCTGGTCCGGTGTACGCCTGCACGCGGTCGGGGCGGGTGCGATCCGGATCCAGCTGACTCCCATCGGCGGTTCGGCGTTGTCGCTGGCCGTCGCTGATTCCACCGGCCGGCCGGTGGCCACGATCGCGTCGCTGATGCTGCGCGCCGCTGACGGCGAGGCCCGGGGCGAGAGCAGCCGGTCGCTGTTCGGCCTCGACTGGGTCCCGGCCCCGGCCGGTGCCCGGACGACCGACGACACCAGCCTCACCGTGATCGAGCGGCTGGAGACGCTCACCACCGCGATCGACGCCGGCTCGCCCGTACCCGAAATTGTTGCCTACCTCAGCCCGGCCGCTGACGGCGACGTGCCCGCCGCGGCCCACCACGTCGCCGGCGAAGTACTGAAACTGCTTCGCGCCTGGCTCGCCGACGACCGCCTCGCCGGTTCGCGCCTGGCGGTCGCGACCATCGGCGCGGTGTCCACCCACGAGGGTGAGGCACTCGTTCAGCTCGCCCAGGCGCCGGTGTGGGGCCTGGTCTCGGCAGCCGAATCCGAGCACCCGGGCCGGTTCCAGCTCGTCGATCTCGATGCCGGGGCCGACCTTCGCGACGCGATCAAGGCGGCCGTCGCCGCCGGCGAGCCCCGGGTGGCCGTCCGCGACGGCGCCGTCCTCGTGCCCCGGCTCGGTCGCCTGCCCGCCCCGGAGCAGGCGGCGACGCCGTGGACCGCGGATGGCACCGTCCTGATCACCGGCGGGACCGGTGGGCTCGGCGCGATCATCGCCCGGCACCTGGTCGCCGAACGCGGCGTGAAGAAGCTGTTGCTCGTCAGCCGCCGCGGCCCCGACGCTCCCGGCACGGCTGAGTTGCGTGACGACCTGGCCGGCCTCGGCGCCGAGGTCACTGTCGCCGCCGCGGACGTCACCGACCGGGACGCGGTCGCGGCGCTCATCCGGCAACACCCGCTGTCCGCGGTGGTGCACGCCGCCGGCATCCTCGACGACGCACTGGTCGACACGCTGACCCCCGAGCGCTTGAACCCCGTGCTGGATCCCAAAGTGGACGCCGCCTGGCACTTGCACGAACTCGCCGGAGATGTCGCGGCGTTCATCCTGTTCTCCTCGATCTCCGGCATCGTCGGCGGCCGCGGCCAGGCCAACTACGCCGCCGGCAACACGTTCCTCGATGGGCTCGCCGCCCATCGCCGCGCGCTCGGCCTGCCCGCGACCTCACTGGCCTGGGGTGCGTGGAGCCCCCTGGGGGGCATGATCGCCACGCTGACCGACGACGACCGCGCCCGCATCGACCGCAGCGGGATGCCGATGCTGACCGCCGGGCAAGGGTTGGAGTTGTTCGACGCCGCCCTCGCTGCGAACCGCGCGCTCGTCGCACCGGTCCGGCTCGACCTCGCCGTGCTGGGTGAGCGGGGCGAGGTGCCGCCGCTGCTGCGCCGGCTGATCCGCGGGCCCCGGCGGGTGGTGGCCACCCCACTCGCGCCGGTCCTCGGCGGCGCGAGCCCGAGCGAGCAGTTGCGTACGGTCGGAGAGCTGCTCCGCACCCACGTCGCCGCGGTCCTCGGGTACGCCGGCGGAGCCCGGATCGAGCCCGCGCAGTCGTTCCGTGACCTCGGATTCGACTCGCTCACCGCGCTCGAACTGCGCAACGCCCTCAACGTGGCGACCGGGCTGCGCCTGCCCGCCACGCTGGTGTTCGACTATCCGACCCTCGCCGCGCTCACCGCTCACCTGCGAGACGAGCTCACCGGTGCGGCCGCCGCCGTCGCCCCGGCCGCGGCCCAGCCCGGCGCGAGTGATGACCCGGTGGTCATCGTGTCCATGAGCTGCCGCTATCCCGGCGGCGTCGAGTCCCCGGATCAGCTGTGGGAGCTGGTCCGCGACGGCGTCGACGCCGTGGCCGCGTTCCCGGGCAACCGGGACTGGGACATGGCCGCCCTGCAGCATCCCGACCCCGATAACGTCGCCAACAGCTACCGCCGGGAAGGCGGCTTCCTTTACGGGGCGGGGGAGTTCGATCCCTGGTTCTTCGGCATCTCTCCGCGCGAGGCGGTCGCCATGGACCCGCAGCAGCGGATCCTGCTCGAGATCACCTGGGAGGCGTTCGAGCGGGCCGGCATCGACCCGGCCACGCTGCGCGGCAGCCGCACCGGCGTCTTCGCGGGCCTGATGTACCACGACTACGGGACCGGCGATGTCGAGTTTCCCGATGACGCGCTCGGCTATGTCGGCACGGGCGTCGCCGGCAGCGTGTTCTCAGGCCGGGTCGCGTACGCCTTCGGGTTCGAAGGTCCGGCGCTCACGATCGACACGGCGTGCTCGTCATCGCTGGTCGCACTGCACCTGGCTGCACAAGCGCTCCGGAACGGCGAATGTTCGCTGGCACTCGCCGGCGGGGTGACGGTGATGTCGTCGCCGGGCACCTTCATCGACTTCAGCCAGCAGAACGGCATGGCCGTCGACGGGCGCTGCAAGTCCTTCGCCGAGGCGGCCGATGGGGTCGGCTGGGCCGAGGGCGGCGGAATGCTTCTGCTCGAACGTCTCTCCGACGCCCGCCGGCTGAGGCACCCGGTCCTCGCCATCGTCCGCGGTTCCGCGGTCAACTCCGACGGTGCGTCCAACGGCCTCACCGCCCCCAACGGACCGTCCCAGCAGCGGGTCATCCGGCAGGCGCTGGCCAACGCGGGCCTCGACGCCGGCGAGGTCGACGCGGTCGAGGCGCACGGCACCGGCACGACTCTTGGCGACCCGATCGAGGCGCAGGCACTGCTCGCGACCTACGGACGGGACCGTGACGTACCGCTGCTTCTCGGCTCGATCAAGTCCAACCTCGGCCACACCCAGGCGGCGGCGGGCGTGGCCGGGGTGATCAAGATGGTGCTGGCGATGCAGCACGGCGTTCTGCCGTCCTCATTGCACGTCGACGCGCCGACGTCGCAAGTGGACTGGGCCGCGGGTGACGTCAAGCTGCTGACCGAGGCGACGCCATGGCCGCAGACCGATCATCCGCGCCGGGCCGGGGTCTCCTCGTTCGGCATCAGCGGCACCAACGCGCACGCTCTGCTCGAGCTGGCCCCGCCCGTCCCGGTCCCGGCCACAACGACGCCGGCGACCCTCGACCGGCCCTTCCTGCTGCCGGTTTCCGGCAAGACCCGGCCGGCGTTGCAGGCCCAGGCGCGGCGGCTGCTCGACGTGGCCGGGCCCTGGTGCGACGATGACCTGCCCGACGTCGCGCTGTCGCTCGCCACCTCCCGGATGCACCTGGAACATCGCTCGGTCGTTCTGGCCGAGGATGCCGGCACTGCCCGTGACGCCCTCGGAGCGCTCGCCGGCAACGGGCTGCACCGGGCACTCATCACCGGGTCGGGACGCGTCGCGGGCACCACCGCGGCCCTGTTCACCGGCCAGGGCGCCCAGCGACCGGGCATGGGCCGCCAGCTGTACGAGCGGTTCCCCGTCTTTGCGGCCGCCCTCGACGATGTGCGGCTGCACCTGGACGATCACCTGGACCGGCCGCTGCTCGACGTCATGTTCGGCGACGACGACAGCGAGCTCGACCGCACCGGCTGGACGCAGCCCGCGCTGTTCGCCCTGGAAGTCGCACTCTACCGGCTGTACGAGTCCTGGGGCCTGCGACCCGACTTCGTCGCCGGGCACTCGATCGGCGAGATCGCGGCCGCCCACATCGCCGGCGTGCTCTCCCTGGCCGATGCGGCCACCCTGGTCGCCGCCCGCGGCCGACTGATGCAGGCCCTGCCGGTCGGCGGGGCGATGGTGTCGCTGGTCGCCGCCGAGGACGAGGTCCGGCCGCTGCTCAGTAGCGGCGTCTCGGTGGCGGCCGTCAACGGGCCCCGTTCGGTGGTCGTGTCCGGCGTGGAGGACGAAGTCCTGCGGGTGGCCGGCCACTTCGCCAAGACGAGGCGGTTGGCCGTGTCCCACGCGTTCCACTCGCCGCTGATGGAACCGATGCTGGAGGAGTTCGCCGCGGTCGTCGCCGGGCTCTCCTTCGCGACCCCGCAGATCCCACTCGTCTCGACCCTGACCGGTGCACCGGCCCAGCCCGGGCAGCTCGGCTCGCCCGCGTACTGGGTGCGCCACGCCCGGAAAGCTGTCCGGTTCGCCGACGCCGTGGGTTTCCTGGCCGCTCAGGGCGTCACGCGGTTCGTGGAAATGGGCCCGGACGGCTCGCTCAGCGCGATGGCCCAGGAAAGTCTCACCGACACGAACGCCACGGTCATCCCCACGCTGCGCAAGGACCGCCCCGAAACCGCGGCCGCCCTGACCGCGCTGGCCTGCCTACACACCGCCGGCGCCCCGGTCGACCTCGCGGCGCTGGTCACCGGCGCCCGGCGCGTCGACCTGCCGACCTACGCGTTCCAGCACGAGTGGTACTGGGTCCCGGGCCGCCGTAAGGTCGCGGACGCGGCCGCGCTCGGCGTCGGTTCGGCCCGTCACCCGATGCTCGCCGCCGTGCTCCCGGCCCCCGACGGGGGAGTGACCTTGACCGGCCGGATCAGCACCACCACGCAGGCCTGGATCGCCGACCACACCGTCCTCGGCCGGGTGCTGGTGCCCGGCACCGGCCTGCTCGAGCTGGCCTTGCGCGCTGCCGACGAGGCGGGCTGCGCGGTGGTCGAGGAGTTGACGCTGCACGCGCCGCTGGTGCTGAACGGGCCCGAAGGTGTTCAGCTGCAAGTCATCGTGGGAGCCGAGGACGAGCATGGCCGGCGCATGCTCGGCATCCACAGTCGCTCCAGCTCCGACCCGCAGGCGCCGTGGACCCAGCACGCCGCCGGTATCGTCGCCCCGGCCCCGGCCGACACCGCGAAAGCCGCCGGGCTGAGCGAGTGGCCGCCGGCCGGTGCGACCCCGCTGACCGTCGACGACCCGTACGCGGAACTGGCGAAATCCGGGTTCTCCTACGGGCCGGTCTTCCAGGGCCTGCGGGCCGTGTGGCAGCGCGGCGACGAGGTCTTCGCCGAGGTGGCGCTGCCCGACGAGGCGAGCGCCGACGCTCGCGCCTTCGGCCTGCACCCGGCCCTGATGGACGCCGCGCTGCATGCCTCGGTGCTGGTCGGCATGCGGGTCGGCACGACCACGGCACGTACGACGATGCTGCCTTTCCTGTTCAACGACGTCACCTTGCACTCCACCGGGGCGACGAAGCTGCGGGTGCACCTGTGGCACCCCACCGCCGGAACGCTCGGCGTCACCCTGGCCGACGAGAACGGCCGGCCGGTGCTCACCGTCAGCTCGCTGCTGGGCCGTCCGGTGTCTCCGGATCAGGTGTCCGGCACCGACGACATTCTCTTTCGTACCGAATGGAAGTCCGTCGCCCAGTCACCGGCGGCCGTCGCCGCCGTGTCCTACGAGGCGGTCGAAGCCGGCGAGCCACCGGCCCAGGCGGTGGTCATCGAAGCACCCACCCCCGATGACACCGAGCCGCCGGAGGCGCTGCGGGCGGTCGCTTACCGCGTCCTCGAAGCCGTCCGGGAGTTCCTGGCCGCGGAACGCTTCGGCAACTCGACCCTGGTCGTCGTGACCCGCAATGGCTGTGCGGTCACCGATCGGGAACCCGTCGACACCGCCCAGGCTGCCGTCTGGGGACTGGTCCGGGCCGCGCAGGCCGAACGGCCCGCGCGCATCGTGCTGCTGGATCTCGACCGGCACGACGAATCGGCCTGGTTCGTCGGCGCCGCAGTGTCGTCCGGCGAACCCGAGCTCGCCGTCCGCGCGCTGCAAATGCGCGCGCCCCGGCTGGTCCGCATCGCCACCCCGCCGGCGCCGGCGAATCCGGTCCTCGACCCGGACGGCACCGTCCTGATCACCGGGGGCACCGGCGGGCTCGGCGCGGTCGTCGCCCGCCACCTGGTCACCGAGCACGGCGTACGCCACCTGCTGCTGGCCGGGCGCCGGGGGCCGGAAGCGCCCGGCGTCCGCGAGCTGTGCGAAGACCTGGTCGACTTGGGCGCCAGTGTGGCCGTCGCCGCCTGCGACCTGGGCGACCGGGCCGCCGTCGGCGACCTGCTCACCCGCGTCCCGGCCGAGCACCCGCTGACCGGGATCATGCACGCCGCCGGAACCGCCGACAATGCCCTCATCCATGCGCAGTACCCCGACCGCTGGGAGGACGTGCTGCGGGCCAAGGCCGACGGCGCCTGGTACCTGCACGAGCTGACCCGCGAGCTTCCGCTCGCCGCGTTCGTGCTGTTCTCGTCCGCCGGCGGGCTCGTCCTGGCCGCGGGGCAGGCCAATTACGCCGCGGCCAACGTCTTCCTCGAGGCGCTCGCCGAGCAACGGCGTGCCGACGGGCTGCCGGCCACCTCTGTCGCCTATGGACTCTGGACCGGCGCGGGATCGGGCGCGCTGCTGACCGAGGCCGATCGGCAGCGCATGCGCCGGCAGGGACTGCCCCCGCTGAGCGTCGCCGACGGGCTGCACGCCTTCGACGCCGCCCTGCACACCGGTGCCGCCACCCTGGTCGCGCTCCGGATCGACCCAGCAGCGCTCAAGAACCG
>CAXSDA010000014.1:151689-155638 GCA_964236515.1 uncultured Actinoplanes sp. | reverse complement strand
GGCGCCAGCGGCCTGCGCGTCTCCACCCTCACCCTCGGCACCATGGGCTTCGGCGGCCGGGGCGACTTCAAGGCCGTCGGCGAGAACGGCGTGGACGACCTGCGCCGCCAGCTCGACCTCTGTCTCGACGCGGGCGTGAACCTCGTCGACACCGCGAACATGTACTCGACGGGGCTCTCGGAGGAGATTGTCGGCGAGGCGCTCAAGAACCGCCGCGACGAGGTGCCGGCGCTGCTGCGCGGTCTCATCCCGCGTACGGCGGGCCGGGTGCGGCGGGCGGCCGCGGGCGCGCCCGACGCGTCGGTGCTCGAACAGAAACTGGCCGGGCTAGGGGCTGACGACCGGGCCCAGGTCCTCGAGGACCTGGTGTGCGACCTGCTCGCGGCCGTCCTCGGGCACGCCTCGGCCGAGCTGATCCAGCCCGAGCAGAACTTCGGCGCCCTCGGCGTCGATTCCTTGGCCGCCGTCGAGTTCCGCAATCAGCTCGCGGCGGCGACGGGGCTGCGGCTGCCGGCCACCCTGATCTTCGACTACCCGACCGTGCAGGCGGTGACCCGCTACCTCATCGACGAACTCGCGCCGGCCGACCTTGTGGTCACCGAGGAGGATGCCGTGACGGCCGAAAAAGTCAGGTGGACCCTCCAGACAATTCCTCTCGGGAAACTTCGCCAGGCCGGATTGCTGGACACTCTGCTACAGCTGGGCGGCGACGCCGGACCCCAGCCCCCTCCGGCCGATGAGCAGCAGAACCTGATCGACGCCATGGATGCCGACGACCTCGTCCGCATGGCGCTGAGCAGCCTCGGGGCCGACGCCGCCGAATCGCAGAAGGGCCACTGAGGTGAGCAACCCGGACGAGAAACTCATCAGCGCCCTGCGCCTTTCGCTCAAGGAGACCGAGCGGCTGCGGGCCCAGAACACCCAACTCAGCGCGGCGGCCACCGAGCCGATCGCCGTCGTCGGGATGGGCTGCCGCTTCCCCGGCGGCGTCAGTAGCCCCGAGGACCTGTGGCACGTGGTCGACAACGGCGTGGACGCCATCACCTCGTTCCCGAAGGACCGCGGCTGGGACGTCGGCAGCCTGTACGACCCCGAACCCAAGCCCGGCAAGACGTACGGCAAGAGCGGCGGCTTCCTGCACGACGCGGCCGAATTCGACGCCGGCTTCTTCCGGTTCAGCCCGACCGACGCCAAGCGCACCGACCCTCAGCAACGGCTGCTGCTCGAGGTCACCTGGGAGGCGATCGAGCGCGCCGGCATCGATCCGACCACCCTCAAAGGCAGCAAGACCGGGGTGTACGCGGGCGTCATGCACCACGACTACGGGCTCGAACAGGCGGTCACCGTCACCTTCAGCGGCAGCTTGGTGTGCGGCGGCATCTCGTACGCTCTCGGGCTCGAAGGTCCCTGCGTCATGGTCGACACGGCCTGCTCGTCATCGCTGGTCGCGATGCACCTGGCCGCGCAGGCGCTGCGGACCGGCGAATGCTCGCTCGCGCTGGCCGGCGGCGCGACGGTGATGTGCTACCCGGAACTCTTCATCACCTCCTCGCGACAGGGCGCGCTCGCCGCCGACGGGCGCTGCAAGTCGTTCTCCGACTCGGCCAACGGCACCGGCTGGGCCGAAGGGGCCGGCATGCTGGTGCTGGAACGGCTCTCCGACGCCCAGCGCCTCGGCCACCCGATCCTCGCCCTGTTCCGGGGAAGCGCGATCAACCAGGACGGCGAGAGCGCCGGGCAGAGCGCTCCGAACGGGCCGGCCCAGCAGCGTCTCATCCGGCAGGCCCTGTCCAGCGCGCGGCTGTCCACCCAGGACATCGATGTCGTCGAGGCGCACGGCTCCGGCACGCGGCTGGGCGACCCGATCGAAGCCCAGGCACTGCTGGTCACCTACGGCCAGGACCGCGACGAGCAGCATCCCCTGCTGCTCGGCTCGGTGAAGTCCAACATCGGGCACACCCAGACCGCCGCCGGTATCGCCGGCGTCATCAAAATGATCATGGCGATGAGGTACGGCACGGCGCCGCGGACCCTGCACGTCGACCGGCCGACCAGCCAGGTCGACTGGTCCACCGGGCACGTCCGGGTGCTCGACGAGGCCCGGCCGTGGCCGCAGACCGGGCGGCCCCGGCGTTGCGGCGTCTCGGCCTTCGGCGCGAGCGGGACCAACGCTCACGTCATCATCGAGCAGGCGCCCGCGGCCACCGAACCGGAGCCGGCGACTGCTCCGCGGACACAGGTGCCCTGGATCCTCTCGGCGCGCACCCGCACCGGGGTCCGCGAGCAGGCCACCCGGCTGCTGAACTTCGTGACCGGCGACCCGTCGGTGCGCCCGGTCGACGTCGCCTGGTCGCTGGCCACCGGCCGGGCCAAACTCGAGCACCGGGCCGCCGTCACCGGCGCCGGCCGCGACGACCTGATACGGACGCTGGAGGCGCTTGCCGCGGACCTTCCGGGCGCGATCGAGGGAACTGTGCGGGGTGGCGTGCGCTCGGCCTTCCTGTTCGCCGGGCAGGGTTCGCAACGGCTCGGCCTGGGACGCGAGCTAGCCGCGACGTTCCCGGTCTTCGCCGACGCTTTCGCCCAGGCCGTCACGGAGCTCGACCGGCACCTCGACCGTCCCCTGCTCGACGTAGTGTGGGGCACCGACGAGGCGCTGATCAACCAGACCGTCCACGCCCAGGCCGGGCTGTTCGCTTACGAGACGGCGCTCTACCAACTCCTGCGCTCGTGGGGGATCCGCCCGTACGCACTGGCCGGGCATTCCGTCGGCGAGCTGGCCGCCGCCCACGCCGCCGGGGTCTTCGGCCTGACCGACGCCGCCCGCCTGGTGGCCGCCCGGGGCCGGCTGATGCAGGCGCTGCCCGGCGGTGGCGCGATGGTCGCTCTGCAGGCCACCGAGGAGGAGGTCACTCCTCTGCTCGGCCCCCGGGTCGGCATGGCCGCGATCAACGGACCGAACGCGGTCGTCGTGTCCGGCGACGAAGAGGCGGTCACCGACGTCGCCGAAAAGATCGCCGCCCTGGGCCGCAAGACCACTCGGCTGCGGGTCTCACACGCCTTCCACTCGGCGCTGATGGAACCCATGCTGGCCGGATTCGCCGAGGTCGCCCGCTCGATCTCCTACGCCCGTCCGGCCATCCCCATCGTCTCCGACGTGACCGGCACGATCGCCGGCGACGAGCTTCTGACCCCGCAGTACTGGGTCCGCCACGTGCGCGCCACCGTGCGCTTCGCCGACGCGGTGCGTCATCTCGCGTCCCGCGGCGTCAACCGGTTCCTCGAGCTGGGCCCCGACGGCACGCTGAGCGCGATGGCCCAGGAGAGCATCGACGACGACGCCGCGGTGGTCATCCCGTTCGGGCGCCGCGGCGCTGGGGAACTGGCCGCCTCCGTCGCAGTGGCCGGCCGCCTGCACGTGGCCGGCGTCCCGGTGGATTGGAACGCCTATTTCGCCGGCAGCGGCGGCCGGCGGATCGACCTGCCGACCTACGCCTTCCAGCGGGAGCGCTACTGGCTCGGTGGGGCCGCCCGCAGCGACCCGTCACTGTTCGGCCTCACGCCGATCATCCACCCGATCATCGCCGGTTCGCTGAGCTCGCCGCAGACCGGTGGCGTGGTCCTCACCGGCCGCGTCTCCCTGCCGACCCATCCGTGGCTGGCCGATCACCGGGTGGGCGGCACGGTGCTCGTGCCCGGCACCGCTCTGGTCGAGCTCGCCGTCCGCGCGGGCGACGAGGTCGGCTGCAAGGCCCTCGAAGAGCTCACGTTGCAGACTCCGCTGGTGCTGCCCGGCAGCGAAGGCGTGCAGCTGCAGATCGTAGTCGGCGGCCCTGACGACACCGGCCGCCGCTCGATCGGCATCCACTCCCGGGCCGGCAACGACGATGCGACGCCCTGGGTCCAGCACGCCGACGGCACGCTACGGGCGATCACTCCCGCGGCCGGC
>CAXSDA010000014.1:75063-151679 GCA_964236515.1 uncultured Actinoplanes sp. | reverse complement strand
CCCGGTCTCGTCACCTGGCCGCCCGCCGACGCGACCGAGCTCGACGTCGACGATGCCTACGGGCGCCTGGCCGCCGCCGGATACGGGTACGGCCCGACGTTCCAGGGCCTGCGCGCCGCCTGGCGACGGGGCGACGACCTGTACGCCGAGGTCGCCCTGCCCGAACCGGCCCGCTCGCAGGCTCGCCAGTTCGGTCTGCACCCGGCCCTGCTGGACGCGGCCATGCACGTGGCGGCCGTGCCCGGCGCCGGCGGGGCCAAAGATCCGGGCGCGGGCCGCACGGTCCTGCCGTTCGCCTGGAACGACGTCACGCTGCACGCCTCCGGCGCCGGCGTCATCCGGGTCCGGCTGACCCGCCCGTCCCGCGACGCGCTCGCGTTGACCGTGGCGGACGAGAACGGCCGCCCGGTCTTGACCGTCGGCCGCATGGTCGGCCGGGCCGTCGATATAGACCAGCTCGCCACCGATCCGACGTTGCTGCACGTGCCACGGTGGATTCCCGTCGCCGATCCGCCGCCGTCCTCACCCACCGTGGCCGGCTGGCGGACGGTCGCCACCGACCCGGGTGCCGTGGTCCCCGCCGTGGTGGTGCTGGACTGCGTCACCCCGGCCGGTCTGGACATGCCGGCGGCGGTGCGGGCGGTGACCTATCCGGTGCTCGAGGCGGTCCAGGCCTGGCTCGCGCAGGAACGGTTCAACTCCTCCACTCTGGTCGTAGTGACCCGCAATGCCGTCACGACCGGCGGCGACGCGCCGATCGACGTCGCCCAGGCGCCCGTGTGGGGTCTGGTGCGGGCGGCCCAAGCGGAGAATCCGGGCCGGTTCGTCCTGCTGGACCTGGACTCCGGCGACGACGCCTCCTGGTTCGTCGCCTCCGCGGTGGCCGCCGGCGAACCGGAAATCGCCGTCCGGGCTCTGCAGATGCGGGCACCGCGACTGACCGGGGTGGCCGTCGCACCCGTGGGCGCCCCCGTCGACCCGGAAGCGACTGTCCTGGTCACGGGCGGTCTCGGCGGTCTGGGCGCCGTGGTGGCGCGCCACCTGGTCGCCGAGCGGGGCGTGCGGCACCTCCTGCTGGCCGGCCGGCGCGGCGAGGCAACCCCGGGCGCCGCCGAGTTGCGCGCCGAGCTCACCTCGCTCGGAGCGAGCGTGACGATCAGCGCTTGCGACGTCTCCGACCGAGCGGCCGTCGCCGCGCTGCTGGCCTCGATCCCCCCGGAGCACCCGCTGACCGCGGTCGTCCACGCGGCCGGCGTCGGCGACAGCGGCCTGATCGGCACCTTGACCGAGGACCGCTGGGAGTCGGTGCTGGCCGCCAAGGCGGACGCCGCCTGGCATCTGCACGAGTTGACCCGCGACCGGGTGCTATCCGCGTTCGTGCTCTTCTCCTCGACCGGCGGCCTGGTCCAGACGGCCGGTCAGGCCAACTATGCCGCCGCCAACGTCTTCCTCGACGCGCTCGCGCAACACCGGGCGGCCGAGGGGCTGAGCGCCACGTCGGTGGCCTTCGGGCTCTGGGCCGGCGCCGGCGCCGGGCAGTGGCTGTCCGAGGTGGACCGGCTGAGGATGAGTCGCCAGGGTCTCCCGCCCATGTCGGTGGCCGACGGTCTGCGCGCGGTCGACGCCGCCTTCGCCGGCGGGCAACCCTTCCTGGTCGCCACCCGGGTCGACGTGGCCGCCTTGCGCGCGCGCACCGACGAGGTCCCAGCCCTGCTGCGGGGTCTGGTCCCCGCCGCCGTGCCGGTGACCCGGGCGACGGCGGGAGCCGTCGACCCCGCCGGACTCCGGCGCCGGCTCACCGTCACCGACGCGGCCCAGGTTCTCGTCGACCTCGTCCGCACGTACGCGGCCGGTGTACTCGGTCACCCCGGCGCCGACGGCGTGGAGGCGGACCAGTCGTTCAAGGACCTCGGGTTCGACTCTCTCTCCGGAGTGGAGCTGCGCAACCAGCTCAACGACGCCACCGGGCTACGCCTGGCGCCGACGCTGGTGTTCGACTACCCGACCAGCGCCGCGGTTGCCGAGCATCTGCGCCGGGAACTTCTCGGCGATGACGACCTGGTGAACCCGGTCCTGGAGGAGATCGACCGGCTGGAGGCCCTGCTCGCGGCCGATCCGCAGGCGGGTGAGGAGCACGCGGCCATCACCAACCGTCTGCAGCTGCTGCTGCGGCGCTGGATCGGATCCGGCTCGGAGCAGGACACCTCAGCCCAGAGCCGGATGGGATCGGGATCGGCCGAGGATGTCCTCGCCTTCATCCAGAACGACCTGGGCATCAGCTGATCCGGCCGGGCCGGACGAGGGGACGATCGCTGTGAACGACGAGAACCTTCTCGAGTACCTGAAGAAGGTATCGGCCGACCTCTACCTGACCCGGCAGCGGGTAGCCGAGCTGGAGGCGGGCCAGAGCGAGCCCATCGCGGTCATCGGCATGGGCTGCCGGCTGCCCGGCGGGGTCCGGTCGCCCGAGGACCTGTGGCGCCTGGTCGACGAGGGTACCGACGCCATCGGCGAGTTCCCGAAGGACCGGCCCCTGGCAACCGGTCTGCCCTTCATCCGGGACTGGAACGACGACGGCCTCTACGACCCGGAACCCGGCAAGCCCGGCAAGTCGTCGACCCGGCACGGCGGCTTCCTCGATGACGCCACCCTGTTCGACCCCGGGTTCTTCTCCGTCTCGCCGCGCGAGGCCGCCGGCATGGACCCCCAGGAAAGGCTGTTGTTGCAGACCTCGTGGGAGGCGATGGAGCGCGCCGGCATTCTGCCGGTCAGTCTCCGCGGCACGCGTACGGGCGTTTTCGTCGGCCTGATGTACCACGACTTCGGCTTCGCGGGCGGCTCCGGCTCGCTCGCCTCGGGCCGGCTGTCGTACTTCTACGGCTTCGAGGGGCCCAGCGTCACCGTCGACACCGCGTGTTCGTCGTCGCTGGTCTCGCTGCACCTGGCCCGGCAGGCTCTGCGTTCGGGGGAGTGCTCGCTGGCCCTGGCCGCCGGCGCGACTGTGATGTCGCGCCCGGGCGTACTGGTCGAGCTGTCCCATCAGCGGGCGCTGTCGGCCGACGGCCGGTGTCGCTCGTTCTCGGCCGACGCCGACGGCACCGGCTTCTCCGAAGGGGTCGGCGTACTCGTCTTGGAGAAACTGTCCGACGCCCGCCGGCACGGTCATCCGGTCCTGGCCCTGGTGCGCGGCTCGGCGGTCAACTCCGACGGCGCCTCCAACGGGCTCACCGCGCCGAACGGCCCGTCGCAGCGCCGGGTGATCCGGCAGGCCCTCGACGATGCCGGGCTGTGTGCGGCGGAGGTCGACGTGCTCGAGGCCCACGGCACCGGCACCACGCTCGGTGATCCCATCGAGGCCCAGGCCCTGCTGGCCACCTACGGCCAGGATCGCGCCGACGCCCTTCTCCTCGGCTCGGTCAAGTCGAACATCGGCCACACCCAGGCCGCCGCCGGTGTCGCGGGGGTGATCAAGATGGTGCTGGCCATGCGGCACGGTGTCGCTCCCCGCACCCTGCACGTCAGCGCCCCCTCCGCCCAGGTCGACTGGACGGCGGGCGCCGTCCAGCTGCTCACCGAGTCCGTCCGGTGGCCGCGCACCGGCCGGCCCCGCCGCGCCGCGGTCTCCTCGTTCGGGCTCAGCGGCACCAACGCCCACGTCGTACTGGAAGAACCTCCGGCCGCCGCGCCGGCGGAGACCGTCGAGAGCCCCGTCGCGGCCGGTCCGGTGCCGTGGATCCTCTCCGCCCGTAGCGGCGCCGCCCTGGCCGTGCAGGCCGCCCGGCTGCTGTCCTGGACGGCGCAACGACCACGGCTCGACCCGTACGACGTCGGTTTCACCCTCGCCACGGGACGGACCGGCTTCGAGCACCGCGCGGTGGCGCTGTCCGAGGAGGGGCTGGCCGCGCTGGCGACCACCGAAGCGCATCCCCACTCCGCGGCCGGAGCGGTGCGACCCGGCCGGACGACGTTCCTGTTCGCCGGTCAGGGCTCGCAGCGCCTTGGCATGGGCCGCGAGCTGTACACCCGCTTTCCGGTCTTCGCCGAGACCCTCGACGACGTCCTGGCGCGGCTCGGGCCCGGGCTGCGGGAGACGATGTGGGGTGACGACGCGGCGGCGCTGCAGAAGACCGGCACCGCCCAGCCCGTCCTGTTCGCTCTGGAAGTGGCGCTCTACCGGCTTCTCGAGTCCTGGGGAATCCGGCCGGACAGCGTGGCCGGCCACTCGATCGGCGAGATCGCGGCCGCCCACGTAAGCGGCATCCTGTCGCTGGCCGACGCCTGCACCCTCATCGCGGCCCGGGCCACCATGATGCAGGCCCTACTGCCCGGCGGCGCGATGGTATCGATGTCCGTGACCCTGGCCGAGCTCACCCCACTGCTCAGCGGCGGCCTCGCCGTCGCCGCCGTGAACGGGCCCCGGACGGTCGTGGTGGCCGGGCCGGCCGACGAGGTCGACAAGATCGCCGCCCTGGCCGACGGGTCGAAACGGCTGCGGGTCTCGCACGCCTTCCACTCGCCGCTGATGGACCCGATGCTGGCCGGGTTCCGCCGCGTCGTCGAGGGCCTGACCTTCGCCGAGCCGAAGATCCCGCTGATCTGCGCGGCCGGCTCACCGACCGAGCCCGAGTACTGGGTCCGGCACGTGCGCGAGGCCGTACGGTTCGACAAGGTCGCAGCCGCCCTCGACGCGTCCGGCACGAGCCGGTACCTCGAACTGGGGCCCGACGCGGTGCTCAGCGGCCTGGTGCGCGACTGCCTGCCCGGAGCCGCATCCGTGCCCCTGCTTCGCCGCGGCCGCCGCGAGACCGACACGCTGGCCCTGGCGGTCGGACACCTTTTCATCCTCGGCGTGCCGGTCGACTGGCCCGCCTACTACTCGGGCGGCCGGCACGCCGAGCTGCCCACGTACGCCTTCCAGCAGGAACGCTACTGGCCGGCGCTGCCACAACGGCCATCGACGGCCCGGCCCGCCGCCGAGGACGCCCAGTTCTGGGCCGCCGTTGAGGCCAGTGACGTCGACTCCCTCGCGTCGACCCTGCAGCTCGACCGCGCCACGCTCGCCGACGTCGTCCCCCGGCTGTCGGCCTGGCATCGCCGCCGCGCCGCGGAATCCACCGTGGACGAGTGGAGCTACCGGATCGACTGGACGCCCTACGCTGTGACGGTCCCCAACGCACCGGCCGGGCGCTGGCTGGCCGTGTTGCCCACCGGGCGGACCGACGACCCCTGGCTCGCCGCCGTCCTCGCACCGTTCGGCGACGTCGAGAAGGTCACCGTCGACGATGTGTGCCCGGACGCCCATCGCGAGGTCGCCGGGGTGCTTTCGTTGCTGGCGGATGACTTCGACGCCACCCTGGCCCTCGTCCAGGCGCTGGGGGACACCGGCTGTACGGCCCCGCTGTGGTGTGTGACCCGCGGCGCCGTGAAGATCGGGCTGTCCGGGCAGCCAGTCGACCCTCGTCAGGCCCTGATCTGGGGTCTGGGCCGTACGGTCGCCTTGGAACATCCCGACCGGTGGGGCGGCCTGGTCGATCTGCCCGCGACCGCCGAGAAGTCCTGGGTCCGCTGGTGGCCGGGCGTGCTGGCCGGGCCCGAGGACCAAGTCGCGGTGCGGCCCACCGGGGCGTATGTCCGCCGGCTGACCCCTCGCCCGCTCGGTCCCGACGGCCCGTACCCCGGCTCCGGCACCGTGCTGGTCACCGGCGGTACCGGCGCCCTCGGCGCGCACGCCGCCCGCTGGCTGGCCGGCAGCGGTGTCGAACACCTCGTGCTGACCAGCCGCCACGGCCCGGACGCGCCCGGAGCCGACCGGCTGCACGCCGAACTCACTGCGCTGGGGGCCGAGGTCACCATCGTGGCCTGCGACGTCGCCGACCGCGCCGCCCTCGCCGCCGTGCTCCACGCCGTACCCGACTCCCGACCCCTCACCGGAGTCGTGCACGCCGCCGGGACGGGCGGGCTGACCCCCGTCCGCGGGCTCGACGCCGCTGCGGCGAGGGCCGAGATGTCGGCCAAGGTGACCGGCGCCGCCAACCTCGACAGCCTACTCGGCGACCGCCCCATTGAGCTGTTCGTGCTGGTCAGCTCGGTCGCCGGAGTGTGGGGCAGTGCCGGGCAGGCGGCCTACTCGGCGGCCAACGCCTATCTCGACGCCCTAGCCCAGCAACGGCACGCCCGCGGTCTGGCCGCGACCTCGGTGGCCTGGGGCCCGTGGAGCGGCGCGGGCATGGCCGCCGACCCGGCCGCGGCCGCGGCCCTGCAGCGCCGTGGCCTGTCACCGATGTCACCGGAGATCGCCATCTCGGCCCTGCGGCGGGCGGTGCGTTCCGGCGAGCCGGCCACCGTGGTCGCCGACGTCTGCTGGAAACGGTTCGCGCCCGCCTTCACCTCGGCGCGACCGAGCCCACTGATCGCCGAATTACCCTCGGTCCGCGCGGTTCTCGAAGCGATCGCCGGCACCCGGCGCGACGAGGCCGCCCGCAGCGAAGACCTGCGCGCCCGCCTGAACGGTCTGGATGCCGCAGGGCAGGAACAACTGCTGCGCCAGCTCGTCCAGTCGACCTCCGCGACTCTGCTCGGGCACTCCGACGCCGGAGACGTCGACCCGGACCGGCCCTTTCTGGAAGCGGGCTTCGACTCGCTGTCGGCGATCGAGCTGCGCGACACCCTCGGCGCCGCCACCGGTCTGAGCCTGGAACCGCTAGCCGTGTTCGACAGCGGAACTCCGGCCGAACTCGCCCGCCGCCTCTGCCGGCAGCTGCAACCCCGCCTCGGTGCTGTCCCCGCGGCCCCGCCGGACCGCTTGGACGGCCTGCTCCGCGACGCCCTGCACAGCGGGCGCTACGACCAGTCGGCGCAGCTCTTGCGCCTCGTCGCCCAGCTGCGGCCCAGCTTCGCGTCCACCGAGGACCGGGGCCGGGCCGCTCCTCCGGTCACGTTGGCCGACGGACCGCAACCACACTTGATCTGCCTCGCCTCGCCGATGGCCAACGGCGGCGCTCACCAGCACGCTCGGTTCGCCTCCCACTTCCGCGGCGACCGGACGGTCACCGCGGTCGCGCTGCCCGGCTTCCAGGAAGGCGACAAACTCCCCGCGACCGCTGAGGTGGCGTTAGCCGCAGTGGCCCAGAGTGTTCTGGCGGCCGCCGGCGACGACCCGTTCGTGCTGCTCGGGTACTCCTCCGGCGGCTGGCTGGCGTACTCGGTCGCCGGTCACCTCGAACAGCTGCAGCGCCGGCCGCTGGCCCTGATCATGCTCGACACTCTCGAGCTGACCCACGCCGGCGTGCGGCCTGACGAGCGCCAGGACCAGATCCTCGCCCAACTGTTCCAGGGAAATTCCGGGATGGGCAGCCTGACCACGACCCGCCTGTCAGCGATGGGCCGGTGGATCGAGTTCGCACCGGCCATGCCCCGGGTTCCGCTGCGGACGCCGGTGCTCTTCGTGCAGTGCACCGAGCCGATGGCCGAGACCGCCGACGAGACCGGGGACTGGCGGGCACAACCCTTCGAGCCGGACCACGATTTGCGTACGGTGGCCGCCAACCACTTCACCATGATCGAGGACAAGGCCGCCCTGACCGCTGCTGTGGTCGGCGAATGGCTGGCCGCATCAACTAGGGAATGACGCAACGCCGCCCCGGCATAGTCGACCTCACTATGGGCGGAAGCCTAGGAGTGAGGTGCGGTGCGTTGACGAAGTCCGAGTCGGTCGCGGTGGTGGGACTCTCGTGCCGCTTGCCCGGGGCACCCGATCCGGCCGCGTTCTGGCGCTTGCTGAGCGCCGGTTCGCACGCTGTCACCGAGGTGCCCGCGGAACGCTGGCGCCCGCCCTCCGACTCGGCGTCCCGCTTCGGCGCGTTCCTCGACTCGGTCGACACGTTCGACGCCGGCTTCTTCGCCATTTCCGCCCGCGAGGCGCGCGCTATGGACCCGCAGCAGCGCCTCGCCCTCGAGCTGGGCTGGGAGGCTCTGGAGGATGCCGGCACGCTGCCGGACCGGTTGTGCGACAGTGACACCGGCGTGTTCCTCGGGGTCAGCGCGAACGACTATGCCCTGCTCAAAGCACCCGCGGCCCACCACACGACGACCGGGCTCAACCGGGCCATGACCGCCAACCGGCTGTCGTACTTCCTCGGCCTGCGCGGCCCCAGCCTGATCATCGACACAGGTCAGTCGTCGTCGCTGGTCGCCGTTCACCTGGCCTGCGAAAGTTTGCGCCGGGGGGAGTCCGCGACCGCCCTGGCCGGCGGCGTACACCTGAATCTGGCCCCGCAGAACGCCGCCGCCGCCGACCGGTTCGGCGCCCTGTCGCCCGACGGCCGGTGCTTCACCTTCGACGAGCGGGCCAACGGCTTCGTCCGCGGTGAGGGCGGCGGCGTCGTCCTGCTCAAACCGCTGGCCGCGGCGCTCGCCGACGGCGACGACATCTACTGCCTGATCGACGGCAGCGCCGTCAACAACGACGGCGCCACCACCGGCCTGACCGTCCCCGGCCGAGCGACGCAGGAGGCGGTCGTGCGGGCGGCGCTGCGCCGGGCCGGCGCCGACCCGGCCGGGATCGACTACGTGGAACTGCACGGCACCGGCACCACAGTGGGCGATCCGGTGGAGGCGGCCGCTCTGGGCGCCACCTACGGCGGCCGACGCCAAAGGAATGACCCGCTGCTGGTCGGCTCGGCCAAGACCAACGTCGGGCACCTGGAAGCCGCGGCCGGCATCACCGGGCTCATCAAGGTGGCGCTGGCCATCCGGCACGGGTCGATCCCGGCGAGCCTGAACTTCGAGCGGGCCCAGCCCGAAATCGACTTGTCCGAGCTGAACCTCGACGTCGTCACCGCCGGCACACCGTGGCCCGGTGACGACGACGTGCTGCGCGCCGGCGTGTCCTCGTTCGGCATGGGCGGCACCAACTGCCACGTCGTCGTCTCCGGCGCGCGTCCCGGCCCGGCACCGGCGCCGGCGCAGACGGCCGAACCGGCCGCGTGGATGCTCTCGGCCCGCAGCCCCGAAGCGCTGCGCGGGCAGGCCACCCGGCTGGCGCAGCACCTCATCGATCATCCGGAGCTGTCCGCCGCGGACATTGGCCACTCCTTGGCGGCCACCCGGACCCGATTCGGCTGGCGAGCAACTGCCGTCGACGCCGGCCGGGACGAACTCCTCACTCAGGTCCAGGCGCTGGCCGACGGCACCGTCAAGCCCGTTCCGGCCGCCGGCGCCGGGCAGACGGTCTTCGTCTGCCCGGGGCACAGCGAGCACTGGACGCGATGGTGCTCTCGTCTGCTCGAGGAGTCTCCCGCCTTCGCCGCCGAGATCGACACCTGCGCGGCGGCCCTCGCCCCGTACGTGTCCTGGTCGCTACCGGAGGTACTCCGGACATCGCCGGCGACGCCCGAGGACGCCCGCCCGGCCGCATTCGCGGTCCTGATCGCCCAGGCCCGGCTCTGGCAGTCGTTCGGCGTCGTCCCCGATGCCGTCGTTGGACAGGCAGAGGGCGAGATCGCCGCCGCCGTCATCGCGGGCACGCTGTCGCTGCCGGACGGCGCCCGGTTGGTGACCCAGCGCGTCCCCGACCTCGACTCCGAGTTCGTCTTGCCACCGGGGGCAGTGTTCGTCGATCTCGGCGGCCACCCCGGGACGACCGCGGCGATCCGGCCGGTCGTCCCCACGGCCACCGTGGTGGAAGCGGGCGACGACCGCTACAGCCAAATGCAGGCCGCCGCCCAACTGTTCCGGCACGGCTTGGCCGTCGACGCCACGCCCGGCGGTCACCGCGTCCCGCTGCCCACCTACGCCTTCGACCGGTCGCGGTACTGGATCGACGACACGGACGCCGTCGTACCTGAAGCACCTACCGCCCCGGCCGCGCTGACCGACGTCCTGCGCCTCGTCCGCGACGAGACAGCGGTCATCCTGGGCCTCGGCGAGGCCGCCGGGCTGCAAGTCGACCCGGCGACGCCGTTCCGCGAGCTCGGCGTCGACTCGGTGATGGGCGTGGAACTCGTCGTCCGGCTCAATTCGGCCACCGACCGGCGGATGCCCGGCGTGGTCCTGTTCAGCCATCCCACCGCCGAACTGCTGGCGGCTTACCTCGCCACCGACCCGGTCGCCGTGGCCGACGTCGTCGCATTTTCCCCGGCCGGCGAGACCGAGGCCGAACCGATCGCCATCGTCGCTGTGGGCTGCCGCCTCCCGGGCGGCGTCCGCACACCGGAAGACCTGTGGCGGCTGCTGGCCGACGGCACCGACGCGATCGGGGACCTCCCGGGCGACCGCGGCTGGCCGCTCGACAGCCCCGCCTTGGCCGGTCACCGCGGCGGCTTCCTCTACGACGCGGGTGACTTCGACGCCGGCTTCTTCGGTATCTCGCCGCGTGAGGCGGCGGCCATGGATCCCCAGCAGCGACTCGTTCTCGAGGTCGCCTGGGAGGCCGTCGAACGCGCCGGCATCGTCCCCGCCGCGCTGCGCGGAACCCGCACCGGCGTGTACGTCGGCGCCACACCGCAGGACTACGGGCCGCGGCTGCACGAGAGCACGGGCGAGTCCCAGGGCCTGGTACTGACCGGGACCTCACCGAGTATCACCTCGGGCCGGGTGGCGTACACCCTCGGCCTCGAAGGCCCAGCGGTCACAGTGGACACCGCCTGCTCATCTTCTCTGGTGGCAATTCATCTTGCCGCCCAGGGCCTGCGTGCGGGGGAGTGCACCCTCGCGCTCGCCGGTGGCGTGACGGTCATGTCCGAGCCGGGGATCTTCGTCGAGTTCGCAACCCTTGGCGGCCTCGCGGCCGACGGCCGCTGCAAATCCTTCGGCGATTCCGCGGACGGGACCGGCTGGTCCGAAGGCGCCGGCATGGTCGTACTCGAACGGCTCGACGACGCCCGCCGCCAGGGCCATCCGGTCCTGGCCGTGATCCGCGGCTCGGCGGTCAACTCCGACGGCGCCTCGAACGGCCTCACCGCCCCGAACGGTGGTGCCCAGGAACGTGTGATCCGCCAGGCGCTGGCCGCGGGTGGCCTGTCGCCGCAGGACGTAGACGTCCTCGAGGCGCACGGCACCGGCACCACGCTGGGCGATCCGATCGAGGCCGGGGCGCTCCTCGCCACCTACGGCCGGGACCGGGCGAGGCCGCTGCTGCTCGGCTCGGTGAAATCCAACATCGGCCACACCCAGGCCGCCGCCGGGGTCGCCGGACTGATCAAGATGGTGCTGGCGTTGCAGCAGCCCACCTTACCGCGCACCCTGCACGTCGAACGGCCCTCATCGCACGTGGACTGGACGGCCGGCGCGGTGGCCCTGCTCACCGCCGACACCGTCTGGCCCGAACTCGATCGGCCCCGGCGGGCCGCGATCTCCTCGTTCGGCATCAGCGGCACCAACGCCCACCTGATCGTCGAAGGTGTCGCCGAGCAACCTGCCCTCGCGGCGGCGCCCAACGGAAACACCGTGGCCTGGACGCTGTCCGGCCGCACCCCGGAGGCACTGCAGGCCCAGGCCGGCGCGCTGCTGACCGCCATCGAGGACCGGCCGGCCGATCTGGCCGCGGTCGCCCTGTCATTGGCGACCACCCGGTCGACCTTCGAGCACCGCGCCGCCATCCTGGTCCACGACCACATCGACGCGATGCACCGGCTGAGCGCGCTCGCCGCAGGCGCATCCGACCCCGGGATCTTGCGTACGACGGCCGGGGGCGGCCGGCTGGCCTACCTCTTCACCGGCCAGGGCTCTCAGAGGCTCGGCATGGGTTCTGAGCTGTACGCCGCCTATCCGGTCTTCTCTCGTGCCCTAGACGCCGTCGGCGCCGAGATGGGTGAGGACCTGCACGCCGTCATGTGGGGCCCGGACGCCGCCCGGCTGGACCTCACCGGGTACGCCCAACCGGCCCTCTTCGCCGTCGAGGTCGCCCTGTTCCGGCTCCTCGAGTCGTGGGGGATCAGGCCGCACCACCTGGCCGGGCACTCCGTCGGCGAGCTCGCCGCCGCCCATGCGGCCGGTGTGCTGTCGCTCGCCGACGCCTCCCGCCTGGTGAGCGCCCGCGGCCAGCTCATGCAGGCGCTACCGCCGGGCGGAGCCATGGTCGCGGTCGAGGCCACCGAGGCCGAGGTCACCCCCCGGCTGAGCGATCGGGTGGCGATTGCCGCCGTCAACGGTCCCCGGGCCGTGGTGCTGTCGGGCGGCGAGAGCGAGGTGGTCGCCGTCGCGGCGCACTTCGAGGGCCGGGGGCGCCGCACGAAGCGGCTGCGCGTATCCCACGCCTTCCACTCGCCGCTGATGGAGCCGATGCTCGCGGAGTTCCGCCACGTGGCCGCGACGCTGTCGTACCAGGAGCCGTCGATTCCGTTCGTCCGAGCGGCGGACAGCACTCATCCGGTGACCACGGCAGATTACTGGGTCGACAACGTACGCCGGGGCGTCCACTTCGGAGCGGCCGTCACCGCCCTGGCCGATAAGGAGGTCGACACCTTCCTCGAGCTCGGCCCGGACGGCGTGCTGACGGCGGCGGCCCGCGACAGCGTCCCCCCCGGCGCCGAGCTGGTGCCGACACTGCGGGCCGGTCGCCCCGAACAACCGGCGGTCGCGGCCGCCGTCGCGCGGTTGCACCTGCGCGGGATACCGGTCGACTGGGCCGCCGTTCTGCCCGGCGCCGGCCGATTCGACCTGCCCACCTACGCCTTCCGCCGTCAGCGGTACTGGCCGAAGTCGCGCCCGGCGGTCGCGGACGCCGCCACGATGGGCCTGACTCCGGCCGGGCACCCGATGCTGGGCGCCGCCGTGGAGCTGGCCGACACCCCGGGCGAGATCGTCTTCACCGCCCGGATCGGCTGCCAGAGCCATCCGTGGCTGGTCGACCATGTGATCGGCGGCCGGATTCTGTTGCCCGGAACGGCCTTCCTCGAACTCGCGGTCCGCGCCGGCGGCGAAACCGGCTGCGACCGGGTCGAGGAACTGACTCTCGCCGCACCCCTGGTCCTGCCCGAGGCGGGCAGCGTGCAGGTCCAGCTGACCGTGGGCGCGCCAGGCGCCGACGGCAGCCGCCGGCTGACTGTGCACGGCCGTCCCGACGCGGCCCTCGACCAGCCGTGGACAGTCCACGCGAGCGGTCTGCTCGGTGCCAACGGTCCCCGGCCCACCGAGTTCGCGGCCGCCACCTGGCCGCCCGCCGGAGCCGAACCGGTGGCCCTCGACGGCCACTACACGATGCTGGCCGACTCCGGTTTCGCCTACGGCCCGGCGTTTCGCGGCCTGCAGCAAGTCTGGCGCCGGGGCAATGAGGTGTTCGCCGAGGTCGCCCTGGCCGAGGGCGTACGCGCCGAGGCCGGCGACTACGGCCTGCACCCGGCGCTACTCGACGCCGTTCTGCACGCCAACGCGTTGCTTGGGCTCGACACCGGCGGCGGGGGTGGCGTGCCGTTCGCCTGGCAGGGTGTCTCGCTGGCCGCCGTGGGCGCCACCGGCCTACGGTGCCGAATCGTCGCGTCCGGCCCGCAGACGGTGGCCATCGCGCTGGCCGATCAGAGCGGCGCGCCCATCGCCACCATCGACTCTCTCACCCTGCGCCCGCCCGGGCCCGCCGGTTCCTCCGGCGCTGCTCAGGATGCGCTCTTCCGGCTGGACTGGGTCCCGCTGCCCCTCGGCCGGGCCGGCCCCGACGCCCCCGAGTTCATCGTCGTTCCCGCCGTCGCCGACCCCTCGGGCGCCCCGCCCGAGGCGGCCCGGGCACTGGCCGGGCAGGTGCTCGCGACCTTGCCGACGCTGCTCGCCGACGAGCACGCCACCCACATCGTCGTCGTCACCCGCGGTGCCCTTGCCGGCAACCTCCCGGATCTGGCCGCCGCAACCGTGTGGGGCCTGGTCCGCGCCGCCCAAGCCGAACATCCCGGCCGGCTCGTCCTGGCCGATCTCGACGAGACAACGACCTCCGCCGACGCCCTCACCCACGCCGTGGCGAGCGGCGAACCGCAGTTCGCGCTGCGGGACGGCGCCATGCTCGTTCCCCGTATGACCCGACACGCTGCCCCCACGACGCGGCCCGGGTGGGACCCCGATGGCACCGTCCTGATCACCGGTGGCACCGGCGGTCTCGGTCGCATCCTGGCCCGTCACCTGGCCGCTCACCACGGCGTACGCCACCTGCTGCTCACCAGCCGCCGGGGACCGGACGCGCCCGGTGCCGACACGCTCGTCACCGACCTGGCCGGGCTCGGCGCCCAGGCGGGCGTCGTGGCCTGCGATGTCGCTGATCCGCAGGCGCTCGCCGAGCTGCTCGCCGGCCGCCGACTCACCGCCGTGATCCACGCCGCCGGAGTCCTCGACGACGGCCTGTTCGCCTCACTCACCCCGGAACGGCTCGCCACCGTCCTGCGGCCCAAAGCCGACGCCGCGTGGCAGCTGCACACCCAGACCCGTGACCTCGGCCTGGCCGCCTTCATCACCTTCTCGTCGGTGATCGGCACCCTCGGCGCGGCGGGCCAGGCCAGCTATGCGGCCGCCAACATGTTCCTGGACGCGCTCGCCCAGCGGCGGCAGGCCGAGGGACGGCCGGCGTTGTCGCTCGGCTGGGGACCGTGGACTCCCGAAGCGGGTATGACCGGCGCGCTGGCGAAGGCCGACCTGGCCCGGATGGCCCGTTCCGGCCTGGTCCCGCTGGAGGTCGAGCAGGGACTCGCCCTCTTCGACGCCGCGCTGGGCACCCCCGATGCAGCGCTGTTGCCGGTCCGGCTGAATGCCGCTGCGATACGGGCGCAGGAGGAGATCCCGGCCGTCCTGCGCGCCCTGGTCCGGGCCCCGAAACAGCGCCCCCGGTCCGCCGCCGGGCAGTTCAACGGGCTCAGCCTCGCCGAACGTGACCGGGCCGTGCTCGGCGTCGTCCAGGCCCAAGCCGCCGCCGTGCTCGGCTTCGACTCGGCCACCGACATCGCCGTGGACACGACGTTCAAGGACGCCGGATACGACTCGCTGACCGCGGTGGAGCTGCGCGACCGGCTCAGCACGGTGACCGGGATGCGGCTCGGCACCACCGTCACCTTCGACTACCCGAGCGTCGGAGCCCTGGCCCACCACGTCAGCGAGCTGCTCTCCGCCGCCGACGGCCGGCTCGTCACCACCGCCGACACCACCGTTGCGCCGAACCTGGCCGTGGCCGGCGATCCCATCGTCATCGTCGGGATGAGCTGCCGCTATCCGGGCGGGGTGTCCTCGCCCGACGAGCTGTGGCAACTCGTCACCGACGGCGTCGACGCCATCTCGGAGTTCCCCACCGACCGGGGCTGGGACGTCGAAGCCCTCTACCACCCCGACCCGGACCACCCGGGCACCTCGTACGCGCGCTCGGGCGGATTCCTGCGGGACGCGGCGGCGTTCGACCCGGAGTTCTTCGGCATGAGCCCCCGCGAGGCGCTGGCCACCGACGCGCAGCAACGCCTTCTGCTCGAGACGTCGTGGGAGGCGTTCGAGTCGGCCGGCATCGACCCGGCGACGCTGCGCGGCAGCCGCACCGGCGTCTTCGCCGGAATCATGTACGACGACTACGCCGCCCTGCTCGCCGGAGACGAGTTCGAGGGCTACGTGTTCAATGGCAGCGCCCCCAGCGTGGTCTCCGGCCGCGTGTCCTACCTGTTCGGGCTCGAAGGGCCGGCCCTGAGCGTCGACACCGCATGCTCGTCCTCGCTGGTCGCCCTGCACCTGGCCGCACAGGCGCTGCGGGCCGGGGAGTGCACGCTGGCCCTGGCCGGCGGCGTCGCCGTGATGGCCACTCCGCGCTCGTTCGTCGAGTTCTCCCGGCAGCGGGCGCTGTCACCCGACGGCCGCTGCAAATCGTTCTCGGACGCCGCCGACGGTGTCGCCTGGGCCGAGGGCGTCGGCATGCTGGTCCTGGAGCGCCAGTCCGACGCGGTCCGCAACGGCCACGACATCTTGGCCGTGGTCCGCGGCTCGGCGGTCAACTCCGACGGCGCGTCGAACGGGCTCACCGCCCCGAACGGGCCGTCCCAGCAGCGGGTGATCCGTCAGGCGCTCGCCGGCGCCGGGCTGAGCGCCACCGACATCGACGCCGTGGAGGCTCATGGCACCGGCACCAGCCTGGGTGATCCCATCGAGGCCCAGGCGCTGCTGGCGACCTACGGCCGGGACCGCGACCCCGATCGGCCGCTGTTGCTGGGATCGGTCAAGTCGAACATCGGCCACACCCAGGCCGCCGCTGGGGTCGCCGGGATCATCAAAATGATCATGGCGATGCGGTACGGAACGTTGCCCCGGACGCTGCACGTGGACGCACCGTCGAGGAAAGTGGACTGGTCCGAGGGCGCGATCCGGTTGCTGACCGAGCCGGCGGACTGGCCCGACACCGGGCGCCCGCGCCGGGCGGCCGTGTCGTCGTTCGGCATCAGCGGCACCAACGCCCACACCATCATCGAGCAGCCCAGCCAAGCACCGGCCCCGCCGCGCACCGCGCACCCCGGTCCCGGGCCGGTCCTGCTGTCCGCCAAATCTCCGGCGGCACTCCGGGCTCAGGCCGCCCGGCTGGCCACCCTTGTGCGGCAGAGTCCCGCGCTCGACCTCGCCGACCTGGCCTTCTCGCTGGCCACCGGCCGGGCCGCCTTCGCCCACCGCGCGGGCGTCCTGGCCGACGACCGGGCCGGACTGGTACGGGCCCTGCAGGCGCTGAGTGCCGCCGAGCCCGATCCGGCTTTGATCAACGGCGCGGTGCAGCCCGGGCAACTCGGCTTCCTCTTCGCCGGTCAGGGCTCGCAGCGGCTCGGCATGGGCAAGCAACTCCACGAACGGTTCCCCGTCTTCGCCGCCGCGTTCGACGCAGTGCTCGGCGAACTGGACCGCAAACTCCCCCGGCCGCTGCGCCCGGTCATGTGGGGCAGCGACGCGGAAGCAGAGGCCGAACTCGACCGTACCGGCACCACCCAGCCCGCCCTGTTCGCCATCGAGGTGGCCCAGTTCCGGCTCGTCGAGTCGTGGGGCGTGACGCCGGACTATCTGGCCGGTCACTCCATCGGGGAGATCGCGGCGGCGCACGTCGCCGGCGTGCTGTCACTGCCGGACGCCTGCACGCTGATCGCCGCCCGTTCCGCGCTGATGCAGGCGCTGCCCGCCGGCGGGGCGATGGTGGCGCTCCGGGCCACCGAAGCCGACGTGCTGCCCCGGCTGAGCCCCGGCGTCGGCATCGCCGCCGTCAACGGGCCGGCGTCGGTCGTCATCGCCGGCGACGAGGACGAGGTGCTCGCGGTGGCCAACCAGTTCACCAAGTCCCGGCGGCTGCGGGTGTCACACGCCTTCCACTCGCCGCTGATGGAGCCGATGCTGGCCGACTTCCGCGCCGTCATCGAGGGACTCACCTACCACCCGCCCACGATCCCCGTCGTGTCGAACCTGGAGCCGGACGCCCGGCTCGACACCCCGGACCACTGGGTGCGCCACGTCCGGGCGACAGTGCGGTTCGGCGACGGCGTACAGAGTCTGGCCGACCGCGGGGTGCGGACCTTCCTCGAGCTCGGCCCCGACGGCGTCCTGTCCGCCCTGGCCGGCGAGATCCTCGCCGAGAATGCCACCGCGGTAGCGATCCAGCGTCCCGGCCGCGGCGAGGACCTGGCCGCGTTCACTGCGTTGACCCACCTTCACGTACGCGGTGTACCCGTCGACTGGACGGCGCTGTTCCCCGGCGCCCACCGCATCGAGCTGCCCACCTACGCCTTCCAGCACCGCCCGATCTGGCCCGCCCCGGTACGCCCGCACGGCGACGCCGCCGAGATGGGCCTGCGCCCCGCCGATCACCCTCTGCTGGGCGCGGCCGTGGAACTCGCCGGCGCCCCCGGCGCGTTGCTGCTCACCGGAACCCTGTCGCTGCGCTCACAGACCTGGCTCGCCGGCCACGTCGTGCGCGGTGCCGTCCTCCTGCCGGGCACCGCCCTGCTGGAGCTGGCGCTGCACGCCGCCGGTCAGGTCGGCGCCGCCGGTGTCGACGAGCTGACCCTGGCCGTACCGCTCGCCCTGCCCGAGCAGGGCTCGGTCCACGTGCAGGTGGCAATCGGCGCAGCGGAGGAGAACGGTCGTCGTTCCCTGACCGTCTACGCGCGCCCGGCCGGTAACCCCGACGAGCCCTGGACCCGCCACGCCGTCGGTATCCTGAGCGCCGAACCGCAGCCCGCGGGTACCTCACTGGCCGGCCCCTGGCCACCCACCGGAGCCACCCCGATCGAGCTGACCGGCCTCTACGAGCGCCTGAGCGACGACGGCTTCGCCTACAGTCCCGCCTTCCAAGGCCTGAGCGCCGCCTGGACCCGCGACGGCGAGATCTTCGCCGACGTCGCGCTGGATCCGGATCTTACCGGACGCTACGAACTCCACCCGGCGATGCTCGACTCCGCGCTCCGCGCGACGGCCCTGCTGGGCGACGAGTTCCGGGCTGCCCTGCCCTTCGCCTGGGAAAGGGTCACGCTGCACGCCGCCGGCGCCACCACACTCCGGCTCCGGATGGTCCGCATCGCGGACGCCACCGTCACACTGGAACTGTCCGACGCCGCCGGAGTGCCCGTGGCGACTGTCGGCGCACTCACCCTGCGCCCGCCGCCGCACCCCACGGCCATCGATGCCCTCTTCAGCGTGACCTGGGAGCCGTACGCCGCCCCGAACGTCTCCGCCCCGGCGATCCGGCTCCTGCACGCCGATACCGACCTGGCTGCCCTCGACCCGCTTCCGGCCGTCGCGATCATCACTGTTCCGGACACCGAAGCGGTCCGCGCCGTCACCACCTTCGTGCTCGACCGGATCCAGACCTGGCTGGCCGACGGGCGGTTCGCCGCATCACGACTGGCTTTCCGCACCACCGGCGCCGTCGACGGCCGGGCCCCGGCGGCCGCCGCGGCCTGGGGGCTGGTCCGCAGCGCCCAGGCCGAACACCCCGGACGCTTCGTACTGCTCGACTCCGACGACAGCCCGGCCTCGCGCGACGCCTGGCCCGCAGCTCTCGCCGGCGACGAGCCTCAGCTGAGCGTCCAAGAAGGACAGACCCGGGTCGCCCGGCTGGCGCGAATCACCCCTCCGGCGGCCCCACGCTCCCGGTGGAATCCCGACGGCACCGTGCTGATCACCGGCGGCACCGGCGGCCTGGGCGCGGTGATCTCGCGGCACCTCGTGACCACGCACGGCGTACGGCACCTGGTTCTGCCGACCCGCCGGGGTGGCGCCGCCGACGGCGTGGTCGAACTGGTCGCCGAACTGGCCGCACACGGAGCCCACGCCGAGGTGGTGGCCTGTGACGTCGCCGACCGCGACGCGCTGGCCGCCCTGCTGGCCGCCGTCGACCCGGCGCATCCGCTGTCGGCGGTCGTGCACACGGCCGGGGTACTCGACGACGGGGTCCTGGCCGCCCTGACTTCCGAGCGCTTCGACACGGTACTGCGGCCCAAGGTCGACGGGGCGTGGCACCTGCACGAGCTGACCCGCGATCTCGACCTCGACGCGTTCGTCCTGTTCTCCTCCGTGGCCGGCACCTTCGGCACCGCCGGGCAGGCCAGCTACGCGGCCGCCAACGCCGCCCTCGACGCGCTCGCCCAGCAACGCCGCGCCGACGGCCTCGCCGCCAGCTCACTCGCCTGGGGACCGTGGTCGCAAGCCGGCGGGATGACCGGGGCCCTCACCGCCGCGGACATGCGCCGGCTGGCTGCGGCCGGATTCCGGCCGATCTCCGACGAGCAGGGCGCGGCCCTGTTCGACGCCGCCCTCGACGGCCCCGCCGCGATCGTCGCGGCCCCCTTGGACCTGGCCGCCCTCCGCACCGCCGGCCCGGTCGCCCCCTTGCTGCGCGGTCTCATCCGGACCCCGGCCCGCCGCGCCCGGCAGATCGGCTCCGCCACGGCCGTCCAGATTACCCAGAGCCTGCAGACCCTCAGTCCGGAAGCCCGCACCGACCACCTCGTCACCCTCGTCCGCGGCGAGGTCGCCTCGGTCCTCGGCCACACCGACGCGACCACGGTGTCCCCGGGCCAGGCCCTGTCCGACCTCGGCTTCGACTCGCTGACCGCGGTCGAACTGCGCAACCGGCTCGCCGCCCTGTCCGGGCTGCGCCTGCCGACCACCCTGGTCTTCGACCACCCCACCGTGACCGAGCTGGCCGGCTACCTGCAGGACGAACTCTTCGACACCGCCGCCGACGCCGCAGACGATGTCGTGGCCGCCCGCTACACCGTCGACGACCCGATCGTCATCGTCGGCATGAGCTGCCGGCTCCCCGGCGGGGTGAGCACCCCCGACGAACTGTGGCAGCTGCTCGCCGACGGCGTCGACGCGGTCTGCGACGTGCCCACCGACCGCGGCTGGGACCTCGACGCTCTCTTCGCCCCCGATCCGGAGCAGCCCGGCACCGCCCACAGCCGGCAGGGCGGTTTCCTGCGGGACGCGGCCGATTTCGACGCCGAGTTCTTCGGCATCACCCCGCGCGAGGCGGTCAGCATGGACGCCCAGCAGCGCCTGCTGCTCGAGATCAGCTGGGAGGCGCTGGAACGGACCGGCATCGATCCGCACATGCTGCGGGGCAGCCGCACCGGCGTCTTCACCGGCGTGATGTACAGCGACTACAGCTCGATCCTCGGCCCCGAGTTCGAAGGCCACCAGAGCAACGGCAGCGCGCCGAGCATCGCCTCCGGCCGGGTGTCCTACACCCTCGGCCTCGAAGGTCCCGCCGTCACCGTCGACACCGCCTGCTCCTCGTCGCTGGTCGCACTGCACTGGGCCGCCCAGTCCCTGACATCGGGGGAGTGCACCCTGGCCCTGGCTGGGGGGGTCACCGTCATGTCCACGCCCACCACCCTGGTCGAGTTCTCCCGGCAGCGGGGCCTGGCGCCCGATGGGCGGTGCAAGTCGTTCTCCGATGCCGCCGACGGCGTCGGCTGGGGCGAAGGGGCCGGCATGCTGGTGCTGGAACGCCGCTCCGATGCGGTACGCCACGGCCACCCCGTCCTGGCCGTTGTCCGGGGTTCGGCGATCAATGCCGACGGCGCCTCCAACGGCCTGACCGCCCCCAGCGGCCGCGCCCAGCAGCGCGTCATCCGCCAGGCTCTGGCCAACGCCCGCCTCACCCCGGCCGATGTCGACGCCGTCGAAGCACACGCCACCGGCACCACCCTCGGCGATCCCATCGAGGCGCAGGCCCTGATCGCCGGGTATGGCCAGGACCGCGAACGGCCACTCTGGGTCGGCTCGGTGAAGTCGAACATCGGGCACGCCCAGGCCGCCGCCGGCGTCGCCGGAGTCATCAAGATGGTGCTCGCGATGCAGCACGGCGTGCTGCCCCGATCCCTGCACGCCGAGAATCCGTCCTCCCATGTGGACTG
This sequence comes from uncultured Actinoplanes sp., assembly GCA_964236515.1. Classification (GTDB taxonomy): domain Bacteria; phylum Actinomycetota; class Actinomycetes; order Mycobacteriales; family Micromonosporaceae; genus Actinoplanes. The sequence continues at coordinate 130,341 of CAXSDA010000014.1, read as the reverse complement.
GACCGCCGGTGCGGTGGCCCTGCTCGCCGACGCCGTGGCCTGGCCGGAGACGGGCCGTCCGCGCCGCGCCGGCGTCTCGTCGTTCGGCATCAGCGGCACGAACGCTCATGTCATCCTCGAACATCCGGCCGCCGAAGCGACGGCAACCCCCGTCACCCCCGGTCCGGTGTCGGCGTGGCCGCTGTCCGCGCGTACCGCTGGGGCGCTGTGCGATCAGGCGAGCCGGCTCCTGGACCACCTGCGGGACCATCCCCGGTTGCCCGCCGCCGCCGTCGCCGCGACCCTGGCCGGCCGCACCGGCTTCGAGCATCGCGCCGTCGTGCTCGGCGATCTCCCGACCGCCCTGGCCGCGCTGAGCACCGGAACCCCCGCCGCCGACGTCGTCGCCGGGCAGACCAGCGCGGGCAAGGTCGCGGTCGTGTTCGCCGGCCAGGGCGGGCAGCGTCCCGGCATGGGCCGCGACCTGTACGCTCGCTTCCCGGTCTTCGCCGAGGCCCTGGACACCGTGGTCGACCGCCTCGATCTCGAACTCGGCTGGGCACTCAAGGACGTGCTCTTCGCCGAGCCCGGAACGGCCGAAGCGGCCCGCCTGAACGAGACCGGGTGCACCCAGCCGGCGCTGTTCGCCCTTGAAGTCGCCCTCTACCGCCTCGTCACCTCCTGGGGCGTACGGCCGGACCGGCTGGCCGGGCACTCCGTCGGCGAGATCGCGGCGGCCCACGTCGCGGGGGTTCTGAGCCTGCCCGATGCCTGCACCCTGGTCGCCGCCCGTGCCCGCCTGATGCAGGCGCTGCCCGCCGGCGGCGCGATGATCTCGCTGGTCGCCTCCGAGCAGGAGGTCCTGCCCCGGTTGACCGCGGACGTGGACGTCGCCGCCGTCAACGGCCCCCGCTCGGTCGTCATCGCCGGGCGTGAGGAGGCGGTGCTGCAGGTGGCGGACCAGTTCGACAAGACGCGGCGACTCAACGTGTCGCACGCCTTCCACTCGCCGCTGATGGAGCCGATGCTCGCCGAGTTCCGCACCGTCGTCGACACCCTGGCCTTCGCCGCTCCGCGCGTGCCGATCGTCTCGACCCGAACCGGCGCCGAAGCCACCACCGAGCAGCTCTGCTCGCCGGAACACTGGGTCGACCACGTCCGCCAGAGCGTCCGCTTCGCCGACGGCGTCCAGGCCCTGCGCGAGGCCGGAGTGACCACGATCGTCGAACTCGGGCCCGACGGCTCGCTGTCCGCGATGATCGACACCGACGTCGTGCCGGTGCCGGTCCTGCGCCGCGACCGTGCGGAGTCCCGGGCCGCGGTCGAGGCGATGGCCCGCCTGTGGGTGCGCGGCCTGACGGTCGACTGGCCCGCCATCACCGGCGCCCGCGCCCGACCAGCCGATCTGCCGACGTACGCCTTCCAGCATCGCCGCTACTGGCCTCGCATCCGGCCGGCCGCCAACCCCGCCGCCATCGGCCTGGGCCGGGCCGGGCATCCGATGCTGGGCGGGATGATCGAGCTCGCCGGGACCGAGGAACTCCTGTTCACCGGCCGGCTGTCGCTGACCGCGTTCCCCTGGTTGCGCGACCATGTCATCGGCGGTTCACCGGTGGTACCGGGCACGGTCCTGGTCGACCTCGCCGTCGGCGCCGGCGCGCAGGTCGGCTCCGGCCGTCTCGAGCAGTTCACTCTCGACCTGCCGATGGTCCTTCCACTGTCGGCCTCGCTGCGGCTGCAGATCCGCGTCGGTGCGCCCGATGACGCCGGACGCCGGACGATCGCCGTACTCTCACAACCGGCGGACGACACGCCGTGGACCCGGCACGCGAGCGGGCTGCTCGCCCCGGTCGCGCCGGCGCCCGCCGCCGAGCACGAGGCGTGGCCGCCGGAGGCCGATCAGCTCGACGTGGCCGACTTCTACGACACCCGCCTCGGCGACGGCTTCGCCTACGGACCGGCGTTTCGCGCCGTGACCACGCTCTGGCGAGGCGCCGACGACGTGTGGGCCGAGATCGCCCTGCCCGACGGAACCGACACTGCCGGGTACGGCCTGCATCCGGCGCTTTTCGACGCCGTGCTGCACGGCGCGGCGCTGCTCGGCGACGTCTTCCGGCGACGGCTGCCGTTCGCCTGGGACGACGTGGACGTCTACCGCACCGGCGTGCGCGCGGTCCGGGCCCGGCTCACTCGCACCGGTGACGGCATGGTCGCCATCACGCTGGCCGATTCGGCGGGCATCCCGGTCGCCGCCGTGCGCGCCTTGACCCTGCGGGCCACGACCGGATCGACCACTACAAGCCTGTACCGGCTGGATTGGGTCCCGGCGAGCGGGGCCGCGACCCATGACCCGACCTTCGAGGTGGCGATCGACGACACCCTCGCCGTTCCGGACGCCGTCCGAGCAGCGACCGGCTCAGCCCTCGCCCAGGTCCAGGCGTGGCTGGCCGACGACTCCCAGGACGCCCGGCTCGTCTTCGTCACCCGCGGCGCGGTCGGCGGCGGCCACCCCGCCGCCGCCGCCGCGTGGGGTCTGATCCGCTCGGCCCAGACCGAGCACCCGGGTCGGTTCGGGCTCGTGGACGTGGACGGATCGGCGACGTCGACCGCTGAACTGCCCTCCGACGAGCCGCAGCTGATCATCCGCAACGGCGAAACGTTCGCCGGCCGGCTGGTCCGCGCGACCTCGCCCGAGGAGCAGCCGCCCGCCTTCGGCCCCGGCTCGACGGTCCTGATCACCGGTGGCACCGGCGGCCTGGGCTCGATCCTGGCCCGCCACCTGGCCCGGGCGTACGCGGTCTCGCGCCTGATCCTGGTCGGCCGTCGCGGCGCCGCGGCGGACGGCGTCACCGACCTGGTGGCCGAACTCACCGCCCTCGGCACCGAGACCGACGTGGTGGCCTGCGACGTGGCTGACCGTGAGTCGCTGGCGGACCTGCTCGAGCGGTACCCGGTCACGGCCGTGGTCCACGCGGCCGGGGTGCTCGACGACGGCGTCGTCGGCGCCCTGACCCCGGACCGGCTGGCGACGGTCCTGCGCCCGAAGGTGGACGCGGCGTGGAACCTGCACGAGCTCACCCGCGACCGCCGCCTCACCGCCTTCGTGCTGTTCTCTTCGGTGGCCGGCACTCTCGGCACCGCCGGCCAGGGTGGCTACGCGGCCGCCAACGCCTTCCTGGACGCGCTCGCCGAGCAGCGCCGCACAGCCGGACTCCCGGCGTTGTCCCTGGCCTGGGGACCGTGGATCACCGGCGACGGGATGACCGCGGCCCTGCGTGGCGTCGACCGGCAACGCATGACCCGCCTCGGGCTGGCGCCGTTGTCAGCCGAGGAAGGCCTCGCGATGTTCGACGCGGCGGTCGCCGGCCACGCCGGAACGGTGATCGCGGCCAAGTGGGACACGCCCGTACCGAAACGCCGTGCGACCCCGGCAGTCGACAAGACCGGCGCGACGCTGACCGACCGCCTGCGCGCCCTCGGAGCCGCCGACCGGACCGCCGAGCTGGTCGGCCTCGTCCGCTCGGAAGTCGCCCTCGTCATCAACCTGCCGGCGGCCGAGCTGGACCCGGCGAAAGCGTTCCGAGCCATGGGTTTCGATTCACTGCTCGCCGTGGAGCTGCGCAACCGGCTCAGCGCCGCGGCGGGGGTCCGGCTGCCGGCCACTGTGGTGTTCGACTATCCGACCATCACGGCCCTGGCCGGTCTGCTGCTAGCGGAACTGCTCGGGGCGGACGCCGCCGCGCCGGCGCCGGCTCCCGCTGTCGCGGCGGCGGCCGGCGACCGGGTGGTGATTGTCGGGATGGGCTGCCGCTACCCGGGTGGTGTGTCGTCGCCCGATGAGTTCTGGCGCCTGATGACCGACGGCGTGGACGCGGTGTCCCCGTTCCCGTCGACCCGCGGCTGGAACCTCGAGAAACTGTACGATCCCGACCCCGACCACGCGGGCACCTCGTACACCCGCCACGGCGGTTTCCTGCAGGACGCCGAGCTGTTCGACGCGGCGTTCTTCGGGTTGAGCCCCCGCGAGGCGCTGGCCACCGATGCTCAGCAGCGCCTGTTGCTGGAAACGTCGTGGGAGGCCTTCGAGAACGCGAGCATCGACCCGACCTCGCTGCGGGGCAGCCGTACCGGAGTCTTCGCCGGAGTGATGTACAGCGACTACAGCAGCCTGCTCAGCGGCGGCGAGTTCGACGGCTACAAAGGCAACGGCAGCGCCGGCAGCGTGGCCTCCGGCCGGGTCTCCTACACGTTCGGGCTCGAAGGCCCGGCGGTCACCGTGGACACCGCCTGCTCGTCGTCGCTGGTGTCGATCCACCTGGCCGCCCAGGCGTTGCGCAACGGCGAGTGCGACCTGGCCCTGGCCGGCGGCGTGACCGTGATGTCGACGCCGCTGGCGTTCGTCGAGTTTTCCCGCCAGCGGGGCCTGGCCGCGGACGGCCGGTGCAAGCCGTACTCGGCGACGGCCGACGGCGTGGCCTGGGGCGAGGGCGCCGGCCTGCTTGTGCTGGAACGCGAGTCCGACGCGCTGCACAACGGTCATGAGATCCTCGCCGTGCTGCGCGGCTCGGCGGTCAATCAGGACGGTGCCTCGAACGGGCTCACGGCGCCCAACGGGCCGTCGCAGCAGCGAGTGATCCGGGCCGCGCTGGCCAACGCGGGGCTGTCGGCCGCCGACGTCGACGCCGTGGAGGGCCACGGCACGGGTACGGCGCTGGGCGATCCCATCGAAGCGCAGGCCTTGCTGGCCACCTACGGGCAGGACCGGCCGCGTCCGCTGCTGCTCGGCTCGGTCAAGTCCAACATCGGCCACGCTCAGGCCGCCGCCGGGGTGGCCGGGGTCATCAAGATGGTGCTCGGTATGCGGCACGGGGTCCTGCCCCGCTCGTTGTCCGCGGAGACACCGTCTCCGCACGTCGATTGGGCGGCGGGCGCCGTCGAGCTGCTTGCGGAGCAGGTCGAGTGGCCGCAGACCGGCAATCCGCGCCGGGCCGGCATCTCGGCGTTCGGGATCAGCGGCACCAACGCCCACGTCATCATCGAACAACCGGCGCCGGCCGCCGAGGTGCGCGAGTCTTCCCCCCGTACGCTCGCCGTCTCGCCGTGGATCCTCTCCGGCCGCAGTCCCGCCGCCGTACGGGCTCAGGCCGCCCGGCTGTTGTCCTTGCGCCGCGACCGTCCCGAGGCCGACCCCGTCGATGTCGCCTACACGCTGGCCACCGCCCGGGCGGCCCTGGATCACCGCGCCGTGGCTTACTCGGAGGCGGACCTGGCCGAGCTGGCGGGAAACCGGCCGGTGCGCCCGGTGACGCCGGGCCGGACGGCGTTCGTCTTCGCCGGCCAGGGCTCGCAGCGCCCGGGAATGGGCCGGGAGCTGCACGCCCGGTACCCGGTGTTCGCCCATGCCTTCGACGAGGTGCTGGCGTTGTGCGGTCTGCCGCGTGGTGAGGTGTGGGACGGCGATGAGGCGGCGGTGAACCAGACCGGCGTGGCCCAGCCGGCGCTGTTCGCGTTCGAGGTGGCGCTGTTCCGGCTGGTGGAGTCGTGGGGGATGGACCCGCACACGGTGGCTGGGCACTCGGTCGGCGAGATCGCCGCCGCGTACGTCGCCGGGGTCTTCTCGCTGGCGGATGCCTGCCGGCTGGTGGCCGCCCGCGGCCGGCTCATGCAGCAGCTGCCCGCCGGTGGTGTCATGGTGGCGCTGCCGGCCTCCGAGGCCGAGGTCGTCCCGTTGCTGAGCGACGGCGTCTGGATCGCGGCCGTGAACGGTCCACATTCGGTGGTCGTCTCCGGGACCGACGCGGCGGTCGCCGCCCTGATCCGGAGTTTCCCCCGCAGCCGCCGGCTGCGGGTGTCACACGCTTTCCACTCCGCGCTGATGGAGCCGATGCTCGCGCCGTTCCGGGCCGTGGTCGAATCCCTGTCCTTGCAGCCGCCGCAGCGAGGATTCGTTTCCGCCCTGCGCGATTCGACGGGTCCGGAGACGGTCGACCACTGGGTGGAACACGTCCGGGAGACCGTGCGGTTCACCGACGCGATCGATGAGCTGCGGGTCGCCGGTGTGACGCGGTTCGTCGAGGTCGGGCCCGACGGTGTGCTGTCGGCCCTGCTGGCCGAGATCCTGGACGGGGGAGACGCGGTGGCGCTCCCGCTGGCCCGGCGCGACCGCGGTGAGGAACAGGCGCTGCTCACCGGGGCGGCGGCGGCCTTCGCCGCGGGACTGCCGCTCGACTGGCCCGCTCTTTTCGCCGGCACCGGCGCAAAGCTCACTACCCTGCCAACGTACGCGTTCCAGCGCGAACGGTTCTGGCCCGAGCCATCTCACCTGGTCCCGGCGCCGGCCGGGCACCCGCTGCTGGGCGCGCGGGTCGACCTGGCCGACGGCGACGGAACCGTGTTCACCAGCCGGCTGAGCTCGTCGTCGCCGCCCTGGCTGTCTGAGCACGTGGTATTCGGTGTCGCGCTGGTTCCGGGCACCGCGCTGGTGGAGATGATGATCCGCGCCGGTGACCAGATGGGCTGTTCCCGGTTGCAGGAGCTGGTTCTGACGCAACCACTGGTCCTCGAGGGCGATGGCCCGGTCGAGGTGCAGGTCCGGGTTGATCCCGCCGATGACCAGGGCCGGCGGGCAGCTTCGATCTGGTCGCGTCCCGCCGCCACGGATCGGTGGACCCGCAACGCGACCGGACTGCTGGGTCCGGCCCAGGCCGTTACCATGCCCGGAGCGCTCTGGCCGCCGGCCGACGCGGCACCCGTTTCCACTGAGGACTTCTACCCGGCGCGCGCGGCGGAGGGCTTCGATTACGGGCCCACCTTCTGCGGTCTCACCCGGGCCTGGAGGGCCGGCGACCGGGTCTACGCCGAGGTGGCCCTGCCCCACGAGACCGGAGGGCAGCAATACGGCCTGCACCCGGCCTTATTCGACGCGGCTCTGCACGCGGCGACATTGCTGGACCAGGACGGCCCACAAGTGCCGTTCGAGTTCCGCGGGGTCACGGTGCATCAATCCGGCGCTTCCGCGGCTCGGGTGGTGGTGAGCAGCACCGATACCGGAGGCGCGCGGCTGACGTTGACGGACAGGGCCGGCGCGCCGGTCGCGTCGGTGGACGAACTGGTGGTGCGGCCGCTTGCCGCCGAGAAGAGCGCGGCCTGGCAGCAAACGGCGCACCGGTCGCTGTTCGGCATCGATTGGAATGCCGTGCCGGCCGCAGCCGCCGCGCCGGAAAGCGTCCTCGTCTGGGGTCCGGACCCGCTCGGTGTCCACGATGTACTCGCGGTCCCGGTCATCACCGAGTTGTCCCAGGCAACGTCCGGTGTTCTGGTGCTCACGATCGGGAGTGGCAGCTCGACCGTGCATGAGGTGACGGCGAGCGTCCTGGCCCGGGTCCAGGCTTGGCTCGCCGATGCGCGCTGGAGCGCCGGCCGACTGGTGCTGCTCTCCCGCGGAGCGGTCGGCGGCGACAATCTCGCGGCGGCCGCCGCTGGGGGACTGGTGCGGTCCGTCCAGGCCGAACACCCGGGCCGGCTGACTCTCGTCGACCTCGACGAGACACCGGAATCGATGCGGTTACTGCCCGAGATCCTCGGCTCCGACGAACCGCAATTGATCGTACGGGCGGGCCGGGCGGCGGCGGCCAGACTGGTACGCGTACCGGCCACGGACGCAGTCCCGGTCACGTGGGATCCCGACGACGTGGTACTGGTAACCGGCGGTACCGGCGGGCTCGGCGCGCTGACCGCCCGGCACCTGGTCACGCAGCACGGCGTCCGGCGCCTGGCCTTGGTCAGCCGGCGCGGCCCGGCCGCCGAGGGCGCCGGTGGCCTGATCGCCGAACTGACCGCTCACGGGGCCGAGGTGCAGATCTTCGCCGCCGACGTCGCCGACCGCGCTGCTGTCGACGAGCTGATAGCCGAAATCACGCAGTCGCAACGTCTGCAGGCCGTCGTCCACACCGCTGGGGTACTGGACGACGCCCTCGTGGACGACCTGACGGCGGATCGGCTCGCCGCCGTACTGCGCCCCAAAGCGGACGCGGCGTGGAACCTGCATGAGGCGACCCGGGGGCTGAACCTGTCCGCGTTCGTACTCTTCTCCTCCGCGGCCGGCTCGCTGGGAACTCCCGGTCAAGCCAACTACGCAGCCGGAAACGCCTACCTCGACGCCCTCGCCACCTGGCGGCGGGCGCAGGGACTTCCAGCCGTGTCCCTGGCCTGGGGAGCCTGGGCCCAGGACACGGGAATGACGCGCGGGCTGACCGACACCGACCTGCGCCGGCTGCAGCGCTCCGGCATGTCCACTCTCAGCCCCCAGGCCGGGATGGCACTGCTCGACGCGGCGATCGCCACCGGCCGGTCGGCCGTCCTTCCCGCCCGCCTCGACCCGGCCGCGCTGGCCGCCCAACCGCATCTGAGTCGAATGCTCGCTGATCTGACGCCGTTACGACCGCAACCCGCCGCCGGGAGCCAGGACTTGGCCGCCGACCTCGTCGCACGCCTCACCATGCTGCCGGCCGGCGAGCAGCCGGCCGCCGTGCTGGCTCTGGTCCGGGCGCACATCGCCGACGTGCTGGGCCATCACGAGGCCGGCGACATCGATCCCCGGCGTCCCTTCACCGAGATCGGCTTCGACTCGCTCACCGCCGTCGAGCTGCGCAACCGCCTCACCGCCGCCACCGGGCTGGTGCTGCCGGCGACCCTCATCTTCGACTACCCCAATCCGGCCCAGCTGGCTCGCCACATCCAGAACACGCTCGTCGACGCTGGGCCGCCCGGCGAGATGCCGGGACTGCTCGCCGACCTGGAACGGCTGGAGAAGGCGGTCGCCGCCGACCCGGTCGACGGCGACCTGCATCAGCAGGTGACCGCGCGTCTGCAGGGGCTGCTCGCCCGCTGGGGCAGCCGGCGTCCGGCAGCCGGCGACAGTGAGCTCGACGGCGACGAATTCGACCTGACCACGGCGACCGAGGACGAGGTCTTCGACATGCTTGACAAAGAGCTGGGCCTTTGAACGAATTCCATTGATCCGTGGAATGCATCCGGTGATCGCTAAGTCTTTACGCGATTCACCTGGATGCATTCTGTCGTTGTGCTCTTTCAATTCCCAAGGTCGCCTCAAAAGAAATTCCCATGCGCTAGGGAAAGCTCCAGCCGGATCCCTCTACTGTCCTCAGTAAGGCCGATCAATTGGGGACCGGCACACTACGCGAGGAGAACTGTCATGCCCGGTAAGACCAACAGCGTCGGCTGGTTCTCAGTCGGCACGGACCAGCCCGACGTCACCGCCAAGTTCTACGCTGAGCTGTTCGGCTGGGGCGTGCTCGACGGCGACAAGCCGTTCCGCGTCGTCACCACGCCGGCCGGCACCATCAGCGGCGCGCTGTTCGCCACCGGCGGCGACGTTCCGAACTTCGCCACCTTCGTCGTCGTGGTGGACGACGTCGAGGCGACCCTGCGCAAGGTCGAGGAGCAGGGCGGCAAGGTTCTGATGCCGCCGAAGCACCTCGGTGGCGGCCACGAGTACGCCCAGATCTCGGACCCGCAGGGCAACAACGTCGGCATCATCAACATGGCGTCGGAGCTCTAACAAACCCGTTTCACGGCGAGAGCTGGTCAGGGGAATGACCCTTGATCAGCTCTCGACCTGTTTGTGGATCAATTCGGGGACAGCTCCCGACCGGCACGGCGAAGGCCACCTTTCTCCGGTACGGGAAAGGTGGCCTCGGGCAGCCGGTCATCGCTCTACCAGGCGGCGAGCACTCCGACATCCGCGTGGTCGGGCCGGCTGGGCGCCGTCTCGAGGAACGTCTCGTAATCGCGCTGACGGTGGGCGTGGTGCAGGTCAGAGTCGACCATCATTCTCATCAGCTCCGGGAAGTCCACCGTAGGCTTCCAGCCGAGGTCGTTCTGGGCGCGCCGCGAGTCGGCGCACAGGGTCTCCACCTCGGCCGGGCGGACCAGAGCAGGATCGACCTTGACGTGATCTCGCCAGTCGAGTCCGACATGATCGAAAGCGATCTCGACGGCCTCGCGGACCGAGTGCATCCGGCCGGTGCCGATGACGTAGTCGGTGGCTTCGTCGCGCCGCAGCATGAGATGCATGGCGCGCACGTAGTCGCCGGCGAAACCCCAGTCGCGGACGGCGTCCAGGTTGCCGAGGTGCAGTTCCTGCTGGGTGCCCGTCTTGATCCGGGCGACCGCCATCGAGATCTTGCGGGTGACGAACTCGGCTCCGCGCCGGGGTGACTCGTGGTTGAAGAGCATCCCGGAGACCGCGTACAGGCCGAACGACTCGCGGAAGTTCTTGGTGATGAAGTGCCCGTACGCCTTGGCCACCCCGTAGGGGCTGCGCGGGTGGAAGATCGTCGTCTCGCACTGCGGCGTCTGGGCGACCTTGCCGAACATCTCCGACGACGAGGCCTGGTAGAAGCGGATCTGCCGGCCACCGACGTGACCGGAACCGTTGAGCCCGCTCACCATCCGGATCGCCTCCAGGCAGCGCAGCACGCCCATGCCGTTGACCTCGGTCACCAGCTCGGGCTGTCGCCACGACAGCGGGACGAACGAAATGGCGCCGAGGTTGTAGAACTCGTCCGGCTGGACCCGTTCCACCGCCGCAACCAGGCTGCTCTGATCCATCAGATCGCCCTCGACGAAGGAGACGGCCGACACCAGCCGGCTGATCCGGGACTTGTGCGGATTCGCCTGCCCGCGCACCAGCCCCCAGACCTCGTATCCCTGAGTCAGCAGGTGCTCCGCGAGGTAGGAGCCGTCCTGTCCGGTGATACCGGTTATCAGTGCACGCCTGGACATCGAGCCCGCCTCTCTGCCGTGTCGTTTCCGCTCGCGCCAATGGTCAGGTGATCTGGACCTTCCCAGCGCGGCGCCATCCCGGTCAAGACAATCGGCGCAGCCCTAGGGAAACCAGCGATCGGAGCGGATCGAAGACTAGGGATGCCCTAAGCGGGCTCAATGGTCGAATGCGTTATACGTTCCCGGCTTGGCTCCCGGAGGGTGTGCCCGTGCTGACCAAATTCTTGCTCACAAATCTTCGCCCATATCGGGGACGGCTGGTGCTTCTTTCCATCCTGAGCCTGGCGCAGGTCATCGGTACCCTGCTGCTACCTACTCTCAACGCCTTCATCATCAACAAAGGGGTCGTCGAGGGGAACATCGACTACATCCTGCACATCGGCACGATCATGATCGGCCTGACCGTGGCCCAGGCCTTGGCGCAGCTCGGCGTCGTCTACATCGCCGCGCGCGTGGCCACCTCGGTGGGCCGAGATTTGCGCTCGCACCTCTTCCGTCACGTGCAGGACTTCTCCGAACGCGACGTGGGCCGGTTCGGGCCGTCATCGCTGGTCACCCGCAGCGTCAACGACGTCGACCAGGTGCAGACCCTCGCCGTGGCGATGCTGAACAACACCATCCCGATCCCGGTCACTATCATCGGCGCCTTCGTGCTGGCCGCCAACCTCGACATCCCGATGTCGTTCCTGCTGGTCGGGGCGATGATCGCGGTCACCTTCTCGGCGCTGCTCATCCTCGCCCGGATGGGACCGTGGTACGCCAAGATGCAGTTCTCCCTGGACCGGATCAACCGCATCCTGCGGGAGCAGATTTCCGGCGTGCAAGTGGTCCGTGCCTTTGTCATGGAGGACCGGGAGCGCCGGCGGTTCAACGCGGAGAACGTCGGGCTGCGCAACGCGTCCAAGCACGTCGGCATGCTGATCATCGCCATCCCCCCGGCCGTGATCCTGACGATGAACCTCTTCAGCGTCGTACTCATCTACTGGGGTGCCCGCCGTATCGGTGCCGAGCAGATGGAACCCGGCACGCTCACCGCCCTGCTGAGCTACATGGGCTTCTGCGTCATGGCCATCACGATGGCGATCGTCGTTTTCGCCAGCGTGCCCCGGGCCCGGGTCTCGGCCGGCCGGATCATGGAAGTGATGACCACTGCGACCGGCGTTCCGGTGCCGTCCAAGGCGGTCGACGCCATCACCGCCGACGGCCTGCTCGAGATGCGCTTGGTGACCTTCGCCTTCCCCGGCGGCCGCGAGCCGGCTCTGCACGACATCGACCTGGGCTGCGGCCCGGGCGACGTCCTCGGCGTGCTCGGCCGTACCGGCAGCGGCAAGTCCACGCTGCTCAACCTGGCCATCCGCCTGTACGACCCGACCGGCGGCTCAGTGCTGATCAACGGCATCGACGCCCGCCTGATCGCCGAGGACGTCCTGCCCCGCACCGTCGCGTTGGTGCCGCAGACCCCGTACCTGTTCTCCGGAACCATCGAAAGCAACCTGCTCTTCGGCAGTCCTGAATCCACCGAAGAGGAACTGTGGCAGGCCCTGGACATCGTCCATGCCCGCGAGTTCGTCGAGGCGATGCCACTGGGTCTGCGGACCCCCACTGATCAGGGCGGCTTTGAACTTTCCGGGGGCCAGCGCCAACGGCTCGCCATAGCGCGGGCCCTGCTCTGCAAATGCGACATCTACCTACTGGACGACTGTTTCTCGGCGCTGGACGCCGAGACCGCCGCCCTCGTCCAGGCCTCGCTCATCGAGGCCCTGGCCTCGAAGGCGGTTGTGATGGTTGCTCAGCGGGTCGCCATGGTCCGGGCCGCGGACCGCATCATCGTTCTCGACCAAGGACGCATCGTGGGCTCCGGAACCCACGAGGAGTTGCGGGCCAACAGCGAAATTTACCGGGACATCGCCGAATCTCAGCTTGCGGGAGCAGTGCTATGAGTGTCGCCACGGCACCGAAAGCGGAAAAGGCGGCGGCACCGCTGCCCCGGCAACCACAGAAGCCGCCGGGCATCGTCGGGCGCCTGATGCAGCTGCTCACGCCGCAGTGGTACATCGTCGCGCTCTCGCTGTTGTTCGGTATGGCCAGCGTCGCGCTCAGCCTGGCCGGGCCGAAACTACTCGGCCGGGCAACCGACCTCATCGTCTCCGGCGTGATCGGCCGCGAAGTCGGTCGCCGGGCTCCCGGGGTGACCCAGGACGTCGCCCTGCAGTACCTGGCAGAAAAGGATGAGAACAATCTCGCCCTGATCGTCAAGAAACTGAATGTCATCCCCGGCCGAGGCATCGACTTCGCCGCCATCGAGCATGTGCTGCTGATCGCGCTCGCCATCTACATGGCCAACGTGCTCTGCCTGTTTATCCAGGGCCGGCTGATCGTCGTCGTCGTTCAGCGGCTGGTCTTCGATCTGCGGGAACGGCTCGAGGACAAGCTGAGCCGGCTGCCCCTCAGCGCCTTCGACACCATCAGCAAGGGCGAAGTCCTGAGCCGGATGACCAACGACATCGACAACATCCAGCGAACGCTGCAACAGACCGTCAGCAGCGTGCTCACTCAGATCTTCACGGTCATCGGCCTGCTCGCGGTCATGTACCTGATTGCCCCGCTACTGATGGCCGTGGTCCTCGTCAGCGTCCCGCTGACCTTGGTGCTGTCCTACGGCATCGGCAAACGGGCCCGATTGCGCTTCGGCCAGCAATGGGCCGCCACCGGGGCGCTCAACGGCTACGTCGAGGAGATGTACACCGGGCACGCGCTGGTCAAGGGGTTCGGCACCCGTGAGGTGGTCGAGCGCGACTTCGACGGTCACAACGCCAAGATGCTGCACGCCGCGGGCAAGGCTCAGTTCCTGGCCAGCTCGATCGAGCCGGGGACGCGACTCATCACGAACCTCAACTACGTCGCGGTCGCGGTCGTCGGTGCGTTGCGCATCGGCAGCGGGATGATCTCCGTCGGCGACGTCCAGGCCTTCATCCAGTACTCGGGTCAATTCGGGCAGTCCCTCGCCGAGGTCACCAACGTCGCCGGGGTGCTTCAGTCCGGCTACGTCTCCGCCCAGCGCGTCTTCGAGATTCTCGACGTCGAGGAGGAGTCACCGGACCCGGACGAGCCGCTGCGCCTGGCGACTGTCGAGGGCCGCGTCGAGTTCTCCCGGGTCTCGTTCAGCTACAGCCCGGACCAGCCGTTGATCCAGGACCTCAACCTGGTCGTCGAACCGGGACAGACTGTTGCCGTAGTCGGCGAGTCGGGCGCCGGCAAGAGCACTCTCGGCAACCTGTTGTTGCGTTTCTACGAGCTCGACATGGGCCGCATCATGCTCGACGGCGTGAACATCGCCCGGATGACCCGCGACGACCTGCGCCGCGAGATCGGGCTGGTCAGCCAGGACAGCTGGATCTTCGAGGGAACCATCGCGGAGAACATCGCCTACGGCCGGCCGGACGCCTCCCGGGAGGAGATCGAGGCCGCCGCTCGGGCGGCCTGCGTCGACCGGTTCGTCGACACGCTGCCCGAGGGCTACGACACGATACTCATGCCCGACTCGGCCGGCATCAGCACCGGCCAGCAGCAGCTGGTGACGGTGGCGCGGGTCTTCCTCGCCGAGCCGCGCATCCTGCTGCTGGACGAGGCCACCAGCTCGGTGGACACCCGCACCGAGCTGGATATCCGGCAGGCGCTGGCGCAGCTGAGCGAGGGACGCACCAGCTTCGTGATCGCCCACCGGCTGTCCACCATCCGCGAAGCCGACCTGATCCTGGTCATGCAGAACGGAAATATTGTCGAACGCGGTACTCATGACGAGCTGATCGCCGCGCACGGCCACTATGCCCGCCTGTACGCCTTGGGGGTGCCCCCGCAGGAGCCCGACGATGACGCCTCGACGGCGGATGAGACCAGGGAGCAGCCGGAGCCTCTGGTCGGCCGGGCGGTCGAGGCCCCCGCCCAGCCCGACCTTCCCCCGGTCCCTGACACACCCCGGATTCCCGATGGGCCGGCGGCTGCGGTCGGGCGCCACCTCGCCGGGAACGGCCTCGCTTCCGGCACCTTCTATCCGCCGGCGAGCGACCCCGAGCCGATCCCGGTCGTCGAGCCGGACTATCCCCCCGCGAAGATGCACGAAGCCATCACCGGCCTGCGTGGATCGATCACCCATCACCTCTCGATCGAGGCCTATCAGCGTCACGTCGACAAGGGTGATCGCACCTGCGCCTGGTGCGGGCGCAGGACACCTTGCATGTCCCGGCTCGACGCGGCCGCGGTGATTGAGGCCGCCGGCGAAGATCCGCACCAGTACGACCCGAGGCCGGACGGGCTCAAGCGGGACTTCCCCACCGTGGCCATACGCCGTCTTCCGCCACCCGACTTCCGAACCGACGACTGAGACCGGCACGAACGCTCGCCCGCCATCGGTCCCGAAGACCGGTGGCGGTCGGCGTTACCGGGATCAGCTGGCGAGGTTGGCGCGTGGGGTGCGTAGCCGTAACGCCAGGTCGGCGCGGCGGTTGACGCCCAGCTTGCGGTAGACGCGCGTCAGGTGCTGCTCCACTGTGCTCACCGTGATGAACAGGGCCTGGGCGATCTCTCGGTTTGTCCGGCCCCGGGCCGCCTGCGTCGCTACCCGCAGCTCCGCGTCGCTGAGCGTGGATGCCACACCCGTCGGCCGGAAAGTTCCCATGCCCGGGGGGTGGGCGGCGCGGGGCAGTGTGATCTGCTGTGACTGCCCGGTGTTGAACTCGGCCGCCACCGACCACGCTCGTCCATCGGCCTGCTGCCGGGCGGCGAGGCCATCACCTAACTGGCGCTGCGCCCGTTCGAGGTCGTGAACGGCCCGGGCGTACGAGAGGCGGTCCCCGGTCGTCGCCAGGATGCTGACCGCCTCGGTGAGCAACGCCAGATGCTGCCGATCAGCGGTGATCGCGGCCTGCAGCCAGAGGGTCAGGCCCCGGGCTCGGGAGGGCTGGTCGCCCAGGATGTGCAGCTGATCGTTGATCAGTTCCTGGGCGGTCCCGGGCCGGCCGATCAGCAGCCACGCCTGGGCCGCCTCCGCCCGCCAGGGTACGTAGGCGGGGGTGTCTATTCCCCAGCTCACCATCAGATTGCCGCAGGCGTAGAAGTCGGATAGCGCGGCTTTCGGCCGGCCGGTCCCGAGATAGTAGCTGCCCCGGGCATGTAGGTAGGCGAGCCCGAAGGTGCTCTGGAACATGGACTCCGGGATCGGCTGGTCGAGCCAGCGGGCGGCGGCGCTCAGATCACCGCTCGACGTCGCTGCCTGCAACAGGGTCGACAACGGCAGTCCGATGGCCACCCCCCAGCCGTCCGGCTCGAGCAGGTCGAAGGCCCGGCGGCAACCCTCGGCGGCGATCTCCAGGTCGCCCGCACGCAGCGAGACCGTGGCCCTGAGGGCCATCACGATCGCCTGCCAGGTCGGCGCCCGGCGGGTCCGGGCCTGCTGACCGAGCCGGTCGCACCAACTCGCCGCCTCCTCGAGCCGGTCGGCGTGCAGCAGGCTGCCGACCCCGGTCGTCAGCAGCATCAGGGTGTAGTCGTCCAGTACAGTCCGCTTGAGTACCTGTTCCATGATCACCACGGCGCCCTCGTCGACGCCGCGGTCAAGTACGGCGCTGAGCACATCCGCGGCTTTCAGTTCGGGCACAGCCGTGGCACTCAGCGGCGCCGCCGCGTCGATCATCGACGAAAACTGCTGCTCGATCGGCAGCCCGGGGTACACGGACTTTACCCAGGCCCGGGTGAAGCGCAGATCGGCGACCAGTTCGGCGGAGGTGAAGTCACTCGCCCGGCCGAACCGTTCGATGGCCAGCAGAGCCTCGTCGGTCTGGCCGTACCAGAGCATACGGCAGATCTGCATGAGAGCGTCGCGGCCGGTCAGGTACCCGCGCCGGATGGCGACATTGAGCTCGTCGAAGTAGCGCAGGGCCAGGGCCGGATCCTCGCGCCACTGAGCCCGGACGACCGCAGCTCGGACCTGGGCGCGCTCGCTGTCGTCGAGGCTGCATTCGTACGCCGCCCGTAGGCAGTCCGCGGAGAACACGGCCTCACCGGAGTCGAGTGCGTTGTCCGCCGCGAGGCGCAGCGTGGCCGCGGCCCAGGGCGGCGCGACGTCGTCGCTCTGCAGCAGGTGCTCCGCGATCGCCATCGGCGTCGCGGCGTCCATGTGCAGAAGTTCGGCCGCCCGCCGGTGCAGCTGCGAGACCGCTGGGCCGGGAATGTCGGCCAGGATGGCATGCCGGGCCACGTGGTGACGCAGACGTTGCGAATAAAGCAGCCCGCCGCTGCGCAAACCGGCCAGGGCCCGGTCGACCGCCGCCGTGTCCATGCCCGACAGCCGGCTGATCAAAGCCGGCGAGGTCCAGTTGTCCAGCATGGCGATCGCGTGGGCTACCTCGCGGTATCCGGGGGGTGATCGATATAGGCAGCTGATGATGGCCCGTTCGAACGTGTTTCCGACGACCAGCCGATCCTCGCGCGCGATGGACGCATCGTCGGCCGGTGCCGGCTGATCGGTCCCAAGCGCCCGGATCAGCATCGGGTTGCCGCCCGTCACGTCGTAACACTCCGCTCCGATCCGGGCTGCGCGGACGGGGCCCAGGTCCCGGCTGAGCAATGCGACGGTGTCCTGGCGGGAGAGTGGCGCGAGCGTGAGGCTGCTGCAGTGCGGCTGTCGCATCAGCTCGGCGTAGTAGTTCGGTCGGGTCGGCTGGGGGGACGCGAGCTGGGTGAGCAGCACCAGGACGTTGGCGGACCGGATGCGGCGAACCAGGTACAGGATGGCCCGCAGGGAGAGATCGTCGCTGACGTCGATGTCATCGACCGCGATCACCAGGGGCTGTTTAACGGCCAGGGCCAGCAGGGCGGCGGCGACCGCCTGCAGCAGGGTGACCAGGGTCCGTTCGGTGGTGGACGACCCCGGTTCGACGTCGGCCAAGCATTGCCCTATGTCCATCACGCCGTTGACGACGTTCGACGGCACGCCGGCGCTGGCGAAGAGCTGCCCGATGACGCTCAGCGAAAGATTACGCTCGTTGCTCGACCCGGAGGCGCTGGCCACCGTGGCGCCGGCCGACCGCGCCCGCCCGGCGAAGGCCTCGAGAAGCCCGGTCTTTCCGATCGCGACCGGTCCGCCGATCAGCAGGATCCGCCCATTGCCCCGGGCGCTCTCGTCGAATCCGGCCTGCAGCCGCCTCAACTCTCCGTCGCGTCCCACAAGCGACATGCTTTCCTTCTTTTCCAGGTCGACATCCACTACGGGTCGTCTCGGCCGACCCCTATCAGGAGCTCGTCATCACATCGCAATTTAGCGGCGGCCCCTTTGCTGCGACAGTCGTAGCGGCGACGGTGCCCGTTCGTGCGCCAGAGTCTTCCTAGTCGTTGAGCAGCGCCGGGTACGAACAATCTCACTCCAGCGACTACGTGATCACCGTGGTGGGTATTTAGGGGGCTTGGTAGCGTTACGCGTCTGATTCGCGCGATTTAGAACCCCTCTGCCCGGTAGGCGAGGTCGCGATCCTCGATTCTCAAGCTCCCTTATTCTTTCCCGGCCGATCGTTGAACGGGCAACCCGAGGGTTCGTTTCCAGGGGCGGGATAGGGGTTGACCATTGGGTTAACGTATGATTTGGGCCGACGGTCCGGCGTTCACATCAGGTACCGGGGTGCGGAGTGGCGCTGTGATGCCCGGATTGATTAACTGGCTGGCCCCAGGCCACGCGCTATATCGACGGCTCTCAATCTACCGAAGTGCGGGGTCTGCCCCTCCGATACCCGCTCTCACCGCGTCCTCGGCCATGTGCCCGACGCCGGCGGTTCACCTATGGTTTGGCCCGAACCAACCGCTCCTTCCTTCATGGCAAACACGGTGGATTGACAGTGCTCCAGGGCAATCGGGCACCGGGCCTGCCTTAGGGGACCTGCGCGGGCACTAGGGGTTGGCAGGTCCGAGAGGCATTACTAGCTTGATGTTGCCGGGCCCCGCAATGCACCGCCCGGCATTGTCTCAGCAAGCGCGGGCTCTCTCCGCAATTGCGCGCTGAATCAGGCGGGCATGTCCGTGACATCCGAGCGCAGGAAGAGAACTCTGCCCCCCAGACGCGCCTTCTCTATCTCAGATAGGAGACCTATCGTGGTTTTCGCAACCGGTGTGCCCGGGTTGAGCGATTTCGTTGCGGCGCCTGCTGAGGATTCTCTGGTGAAACCGCGGACGCAGACTCCGGGCCAATTGCAGTCCGCCATGGAGAACGTCAATGCCGCGATCGCCGTGCTCGATGCCAGTGCACGGATCAGCGACCACAACCGATACTTCGTCGAACAGTGCGGGCGCACGGCGGACACGCTGCTGGGACGCGATATCTGCGAACTGTTACACCCCAGCGTCCGTGGTGTCATGACGCGGCAGTTCGATCGCCTGGTCCAGCGGCGCAGTAACAGTTTCGTCGAGAACCTGGCCGCTCTGTGGGAAACCAGCACGACCCTCAGCGGAACGGTGACCGCCTGCGCCAATGAGGACGCCGGCGGCCGGGTCGAATCAATTCTGATCATGATCAACGCCGAGGACGGGGGAAACCGGCGGACCCTGATAAGCCCCACGAAACTGCTCTCGCAAATAAATGCGCAGATCTTGGAAGGCGTGGCCGCCGGCGCGCCAACGGTTCAGCTGGCTTCGCGGCTGTTTCTCAGCCGGCAGGGAGTCGAATACCACGTCGGCAACATGCTCCGTCAGTTCAAGGTGCCCAATCGGGCAGCGCTGGTGTCGAAGTCGTATTCCATGGGTCTTTTCCGGATCGGCTCCTGGCCGCCCCAGGTCTTGCCCGACTACGTCCGCTCCTGAGCGGGGCC
The DNA here is from genome assembly GCA_964236515.1 of uncultured Actinoplanes sp. Classification (GTDB taxonomy): domain Bacteria; phylum Actinomycetota; class Actinomycetes; order Mycobacteriales; family Micromonosporaceae; genus Actinoplanes. Next base: position 110,707 of record CAXSDA010000014.1, on the reverse strand, counting down.
CCAGCCGCTCTATTGCTCGATGAGGCGGATGGACCCGGAGGGGCAACTGTGGATGGCCTCGTGGACATCGTCGACCGCCTTCCCATCGGGTTCCGGCACGAGCACATCCACCAGGCCCTCGTCGGTCTGGTCGAAGATGCCGGGCGCCGACAGGACGCACTGGCCGGCGCCGATGCAGTTGTCGGTATCGACCTCGATGCGCATGATGCTCCTTGTCGGACGGGCGTCGTCGAAGCCATTCTGCGGCCGGCCTGTTCGGGAAACGCTTAGTTGGCGCAGACAGGACTGAGGTTTTCCTGGGCCGAATTCCGATGTCATCGGGGGATGGTTCCGCGGACGACAGGAGTATCCGATGGCGCTCCCCGTAGTGACTGAGCAAGGTTCGGCCGAGTCGCGTCTGGACCAGCGAGAACCGTACTACCGCATCGGGCAACTCCTCGACGCGGAGTCGCTCGAGACCATCGCGCGGCGCACAAACGTCGTCGTCGCCCGCGGCCGGATCGCCGAATGCCCGGTCATCGTCTACTGCACCGACGGGCGCTCGATGGGTGGCGCGATCGGCGCCGACGACTGCCCGGTCATCGCCCAGGGGATCGATCGGGCTCTGCTCGAAGGCATCCCGGTCGTCGGCATCTGGCACTCCGGCGGGGCCAAACTGGCCGAAGGCGTTGCCTCCATGGACGGCATCGGGCAGATGTTCGCGGCGATGGTGCGCGCCTCGGGGCGCATCCCGCAGCTGTCCGTGGTCGTCGGGCCGGCGGCCGGTGGCGCGGCCTATGGACCGGCGCTCACCGACATCGTCATCATGGCCGAGCAGGCCCGCGTCTTCATCACGGGCCCGGACGTGGTCCGCTCGGTCACCGGCGAGCAGATCGACATGGAGGCGTTGGGCGGCCCCGACGCCCACGGCCGCCGCTCGGGCGTCGCCCACGTGATCGCCACCTCCGAGACCGACGCGTACCAGCGCACCCGGCGACTCGTCGAGCTGCTGGCCGACCCCGGCCACGTCGATCCGGCCCGGGCCCGGACAGGGGACCCGCGGGCGTTGTTGCCGGAATCGGCCAAACGGGCCTACGACGTGCGCCCGCTGGTCCATCAGCTGCTCGACGACGACCCCGGCGGCGCCGGTTTCGTCGAGCTGCAGGCCAAGTGGGCGCCCAACATGGTGATTGGGTTTGGGCGCCTGGCCGGACGCAGCGTCGGCGTGGTGGCCAACAACCCGCTGCGCAAAGGCGGCTGCCTCGACTCGCTCTCGGCGGAGAAGGCGGCCCGGTTCGTGCGCATGTGCGACGCCTTCGGGGTACCACTGGTCGTCCTGGTCGACGTTCCAGGCTATCTGCCCGGGGTGCAGCAGGAGTGGGACGGCGTGGTCCGCCGCGGAGCGAAGCTGCTGCACGCCTTCGCCGAGGCGGCCGTGCCGTCGGTCACGCTGATTACCCGCAAGGCGTACGGGGGCGCCTACATCGCCATGAACTGCAAGGCGCTCGGGGCGACGGCCGTCTTCGCCTGGCCGGAAGCCGAGGTCGCCGTCATGGGCGCCGGCGCGGCCATCGAGATCCTGCATCGCCGCAAGCTCGCCGAGGCGCCGGACCACCAGCGCGAAGCGCTCCGCACCACCTTGGTCGCCGAGCACGAACGCCTCGCCGGCGGCGTTTCGAAAGCCCTGGAGATCGGGGTGGTGGACGAGGTCATCGAGCCTGCCCGCACGAGCCGGCACCTGGCCGAGGCGATCGCGGCAGCGCCCCAGCGGCGTGGCGCGCACGGCAATATCGCGCTCTGAGCACTCAGCCCACCAGCGGACCCTTGCGAGGACGGTCATGACCTTCCGGTACCCGGTATCCAAACCCTGTCTCGACGGACGCGAGCTGGAGTACGTCACCGACACCGTGACCGCCGGCTGGATCTCGTCGCAAGGGCCTTACGTTCAGCGCTTCGAGCAGGCCTTCGCCACCTACAACGGTTACGCCCACGCGATCGCGTGCTCCTCTGGAACAGCCGCTCTGACGCTCGCCTTGCGGGCCCTCCGCATCGGCCCGGGCGACGAGGTGATCGTCCCCGAGTTCACGATGATCGCCTCGGCCTGGGCGGTCACCTACGTCGGCGCGACACCCGTTTTCGTCGACTGCGCCGACGATCTCAACATCGACGTCACCCGCATCGAGGAGAAGATCACCAGCCGCACCAGGGCCATCATGCCGGTACACGTGTACGGCCGGCGGTGTGACATGGACACGATCATGGGCCTTGCCTACGACTACAACCTGCGGGTGGTCGAGGATTCGGCCGAGGCGCACGGCGTCCGGCCGGTGGGCGACATCGCCTGCTACTCGCTGTTCGCTAACAAGATCATCACCTCCGGCGAGGGTGGCGTGTGCCTGACGGCCGACCCCCGGCTGGCCGGCCAGCTCGAGCATCTGCGCGGGATGGCCTTCACCTCCGACCACAGCTTCCTGCACAGGAAGTTGGCCTACAACTTCCGGATGACGGCGATGCAGGCGGCGGTGGCCCTCGCCCAGGTGGAGCGCCTCGACGAGATCCTCGCCGCCCGCAGTTTGATCGAGAAACGCTACGACGCCGGTCTGCAGGACATCCCCGAACTCACCCTGATGCCACCGCGCGACGTGCTCTGGATGTACGACATCTGTGCCCGCGACAGCGAAGCGCTGCGGGAGTTTCTGCGCGCGGCGGGGGTGGAGACCCGGGTCTTCTTCAAGCCGATGAGCCGCCAGCCCGGCTATCTGCACCCCGATTGGCCGGCGCTCAACGCCAGCCGGCTCAGCCGGGACGGCTTCTACCTGCCGACCTACACCTCGATGACAGCGGCCGATCAGGAATTCGTCATCTCCCAGATCCGCCAGTTCTACCACGGGCCATCCCGCCCCACCGTCGAGAGGATCACACCGTGAACAGCAACTCCCGCTGGCTGATGCGATTCCATCCGAACCCGCAGAGCAGCGTCCGGCTGGTGTGCTTCCCGCACGCCGGCGGCTCGGCGAGCTACTACCACCCGATTTCCGTGCGGTTCGGCGCCGAGGCCGACGTCATCTCGGTGCAGTACCCGGGACGTCAGGACCGGCGTCACGAGCCCTGCATCGCTGACGTCGCCACTATGGCCGACCGGCTGGCCGAGGAGATTTCGTACGACCCGGAGAAGCCGACCGTCTACTTCGGGCACAGTATGGGCGCCATTCTCGCCTTCGAAACGGCGTTGCGGCTTCAGCGAGCCGGACGCCCCGGCCCGCGTTCGCTGATCGCCTCCGGTCGGCGCGCTCCCAGCACCCAGCGCCGCGAGACGGTGCACCGCCGCGACGACGAAGGCGTCATCGCCGAGCTCCACCGCCTGGGCGGCACCGACGTCGCCCGGCTGGACGACGATGTGCTGAAGATGGCGATGCCGTCGATCCGCGCCGACTACCGCGCAATCGAGTCCTACCTGGGTACCGGGGACAGCCTGATCAGCAGTCGGATCGTCGCCCTGACCGGCGACAGCGATCCCCTCACGACGGTGCCGGAGTCCCAGGCGTGGCGGCTGCACACCGAGGGCGACTTCCGCAGCGCCGTCTACCCGGGGGGCCACTTTTTCATCGTCGCTCACCTGGGCGCGGTCCAGCGCGAGATCGCGACCGAACTCGACTCGGTTCGCCTGCTCACCGCGCGGCAAGGCTGACGGTCAGCCTGTCTCGTCCGGCTCCGGCCTTCCGGCGTTCGGCTCCTCGGCCGGGGCGACGGACTTGCGGCGAAGGATCAGCGTCATCCAGATCGTCGTCAGTAGGACGCGCAGCCGAATGCGCACGGTCTTGCGGTCGGCCGGCATCGGGCTCGGGCTGAGCGCCGGCAGCTCGGGCGGATAGTAGGGCTTGGTAATGGGGTGGCGGCCGGTGTTGTTCGCCGTGAACGGCACCGTCATCATAAACGGAATTAACTGCGGATCGATACCCCAGCTCTCGGCCTCATTGACGAATAGGGAAACGATCGGCTGAGGCTCGTCGGCTTCGCTCATGCCTCTGTGATCCCACGAATGAACGAATGTTTCCCCTAGAACCCCTCAGTTCAGTGGGTGTTTTAGAGAGTTGTAGCTCGGGCTTGTTGCAGGGTGCGGCGTTGCTGTCGTGCAGCGGGTTTGCCACGGGGCGGCATCTGGTTGATGGCGGCCCGACGGATCAGTTCTGCGGACACTTCCGGGTCGCGTTCGTAGTCGCGGGCCAGCCGGCGGTGGGCGGTCAGCCAGGTCAGAGTTCGTTCGACCACCCATCGTTTCCGGTGAACCTCGAAGCCGCGTTGCTCGGGCGGCTGGCGGCCGGGTTCCAGATCGGTGTCATGACGGCCTGGCGATACGTCCGCGAGGCCACGACCTGCCCGCCACGACCGCTGACGACCTGGCCACAGCGACGAACAGGATCAGGCTGCTCGGGTACGCGATCCTCGATGGCACCCTGATCCCGATCGACCGGGTCGCCGACCAGAAGCTCTACTGACCGGACGGCGGACCGCACCCATCACATCATCGGCGCCCTGAGCAGCGAAAGGTGACGATGTTCGCCGACAAGGCCTACCAAGGCGCTCGCGGCAGCATCCGAATCCCGTTCAAACCCCACCGCTACCGGCCGAAACTCGCCGCCCGGCAGAAGAAGGTCGTCCTAACGGGATAATAAGCTCAGTGCCCTGCACTCACACCGTAAAATCACTTCAGGCACGGGACACTGGAACCGTTCGTCGATCGCCAGTGCTTTAGGGAATTCCCCGCGGCCCAGCAAGTAAGTTCCTGGTCAGACCGATGGAGGTGTAACGATGACTGACACCCAACGTCTCGTAACTGCTGACCTGCGCGGCGGCCCGGCATTGCTCCCCGAGGAGCTGCGCCACCCGCTCGTTTCGAGCGCCGATGACTGCGTCAAAGTCTGCCACTACGGCGGCTACGAACATTTCGAGCGCGAACCGTCCAGTGACGGCGCGATTTATTATTGGACAGGCCGTACTTACGTCGCGGAATAGCGTCCGCGTGATCGAGCTTGTGCTGCGGCCCGGCGTCACCGCAGTCGATACTTTCGCCGAAATCACCGGGGAGACTGCCTTCCTACGCAAGCGTGGCGGCTGAGGCCGTTCGGCGACTGCCACCCGCTTCCACCCGGATCAGGGTGTGGAGGTCGCCACGGGAGGCCAGCGCAACGTCGAAGATCCCAGTACCGTCCCCGGCCGCGCCGGCGCCGTCGCGGAGAAGGACGGCTGTGCTGCGATCGTGATAATCGAGAATTCGGGAGTAGAGGTGGCGGTTGTCGAAGCGGTGGTCAAACCGGTGCTCGAGCCGAAGGTGACCACGGTGCCGCCGCGGCGCACGACGAACACCGGGACGCCGAAAGTGGACCCCCCGACGTGCTAGAAGGCGATGTGCGGTCCTCCCCGGTCGCGCCGGATCAGGGAGCCGAGTCGTGTGCCGACCTCGACCACGCGGGCGGCGTCGTCCGCGCAACTGTCGTCGAGCTTGATCTCGTCCCGGCGGATAACCATGTCGCAGCCGAGTGCCGGGGCCGTGTCCGCCTCGGCCGCCGACCCGACCGCGACGCCCACCGTTGCGGACCAGCTGGATCGCGTACGCTCTGAGCCCCGCCGCACCCCAGTAGAGCAACACGTCGCCCTAGCTTCATCCGGGCGCACTTGTCGCTGACCATCATCGGTACGCGGTGCCGGCGCACGGCGGACGACCGTGTAGTGGGCCAGCCCCCAGGCAAGCTGGTCGGCGCCCAGCATGCCGTCGGCGTGGCTGAGCGGTTCCTGTTCGTCCACGTACGCCGGGCTGATCACCACATGGTCGCCGGCCCCCACCGCCGTACGCCCGAACCGTTCCAGGCCACCACCCCGGCGCCATCGGAACGACCACTTGGTGCGGCCGATCGCGACGGCCGGCCCAGCCGCCGGCGGCCGCGAAGCGCTGGACGAAGTGGAACGTCGGGAGCGGCTCGCACATCGCCGACCAGACGGTGTTGTAGTTGATCGCGCTGGCCATCACCGCGACCAGGACTTCGCCGGGCGCCAGTTCCAGCATCGGCACCTGTCCCACGCGCAATGATTTGCGGACGTCTTGTCGGCCACGCCGACGAACATGCCGACATCCTCCACCCGCAGGTACACGGCCACGTGGTGGGTGGGAACCGGAACTGCAGCGAGCGTCTCCGGATCGGCGCTGGCCCCGGGCCGCCTCGGACAACGGCTCCATACGCCCACCTCTCCTGGGACTGTTGGACGGTAGTCGCGGCCGCTCCCCCTACTTCAACCCCTAACTTGGCCCATCGGACGAGCGTTGAAGGGGTTGCCCGGGCACCGTGGAGAAGTGAACACCGGCTCCCTGTACGCGGTCAGCGACTTGCACGTCGCCCACGCCGAGAACCGCCCGATCGTCGACGCGCTGCAGCCGCTGGACGAGGGGGACTGGCTGATCGTGGCGGGGGACGTGGCCGAGTTGTTCGCCGACGTGCGGGACACCCTCGCCCGGCTGGCCGAGCGGTTCGCCAAAGTGATTTGGGCGCCAGGCAATCACGAGCTTTGGACGCATCCGGAGGACCCGGTCACGCTGCGCGGCGAGGCCCGGTACCGCGAACTGGTGGAGGTCTGCCGTCGGCTGGGCGTGTCGACGCCGGAGGACGACTTTCCGGTCTGGAACGGCGTCGGCGGGCCGATCGTCGTCTCGCCATTGTTCACGTTGTACGACTACTCGTTCCGGGCGCCCGGAACCACCGAGGAACAGTCGCTGGCCGAGGCGTACGAACGGGGTGTGGTCTGCACCGACGAGATGCTGCTGCACCCGGATCCGTATCCGAGCCGGGCCGCGTGGTGCCATGCCCGGGTGGTCGAGACCGAACGACGGCTTGAGGCCTGCGACCCGGAGCTGCCGACAGTCCTGGTCTCGCACTGGCCGCTCGTCCGCGAGCCCACCGACGTGCTGTTCTACCCGGAGTTCGCCCAGTGGTGCGGCACGGAGCGGACCGCCAACTGGCACGTGCGGTTCCGGGCGGCTTCGGCCGTCTACGGGCACCTGCACATCCCGCGGACCACGCACCACGACGGCGTGCCGTTCCGAGAGGTATCGCTGGGTTACCCGCGCGAGTGGCGGCGCCGGGGCGGTCCGCCCGAGTTGCTGCGGCCGGTGCTCGACCCCTCCGCGCCGGCGCGATGATCGGGCAGCTGACACCGGACGGGGTGGCGACCGCGGAGGCGTACTCCGACGACCCGGACGAGCCGGTGTTCCCGGGCGAGGAGGCGGCCGTCGCGCGGGCGGTGACGTCGCGGCGCCGCGAGTTTGTGACCGCCCGTCGCTGCGCCCGTGCGGCCCTGGTGGCGCTCGGAGTGCCGGCGGTGGCGATCCCCAGCGGGCCCGACCGGGAACCGCTCTGGCCGGACGGGGTGGTCGGCAGCATCACGCACTGCGCGGGCTACCGGGCGGCGGCCGTGGCCCTGTACGGCACGGTGGCCGCAATCGGCATCGACGCCGAACCGCACGCTGCGTTGCCCGTCGGTGTCCTGGATGCGGTATCACTTCCGGCCGAGCGCGACCATCTGGCCCGGCTGCACCGGGTGGTGCCCGGCCTGCACTGGGACCGGTTGCTGTTCTGCGCCAAGGAGACCGTGTTCAAAACTTGGTATCCGCTCACCGGGCAACGGCAACTCGGATTTGAAGAGGCGGAGCTTCGGTTCACCGCATCGGGCTCATTCACGGCGCGGCTGCTGCGGCCTGGCCCGCGGCGGGACGGCCACCCACCGCTGACCGAAGTGACCGGACGCTGGCAGGTGCACGGCGGCTTCGTCCGGGTGGCTGCGGTGGTGCCAGGCCCGGACAGGCCAGCGGCGGCGCCGGCTGTCTCGGATGGCACGCGCGATGCTGCAGACATGGAGAGCCATCTCGACGAACGGAGAACGCGAAGAGTTATTTGATCACATCAGTGGATGGCGCCGGGTGTGGCACCCGATGGCTTCTCGGCCGAGTAGCCTGCGGCCGGTGAGCAAAGAGCTGCGTCCTGGTGACCCTCGGCACCTGGGCGGTTACGAGTTGCTTGAGCGTCTCGGTCAAGGGGGGATGGGCACCGTGTACCTCGGCCGGGCCACCTCGGGCCGGCTCGTCGCGGTCAAAGTCATTCGGGCCGAGTACGCAGCTGAAGACGAGTTCCGGGCCCGGTTCCGCAGCGAGGTGAACCGGGCCCGGCAGGTTCCGCCGTTCTGCACCGCCGAGGTGCTCGACGCCGATCCCGAGCATCGCACACCGTACCTGGTGGTCGAGTACGTCGACGGGCCCAATCTGGCCCAGGTGGTCGGTGATCAGGGCCCGCTCGCGGCCGGCAACCTGCACAGCGTCGCGATCGGGGTGGCGACGGCGCTGGCGGCGATCCACGGCGCCGGAGTCATTCACCGCGACCTCAAGCCGGCCAACGTGTTGTTCTCGCTCGGCACCCCCAAGGTGATCGACTTCGGTATCGCCCGGGCGCTGGAGGTGACGAGCCAGCACACGAAGACCGACCAGATGGTGGGCACGGTCGCGTACATGGCGCCGGAGCGGTTCGACGGCAACAGCCGGGCGATCACCCCAGCCGCCGACGTGTTCGCCTGGGGGGCGGTCGTGGCGTACGCGGCCACCGGGCGGACGCCGTTCGCGGGCGACTCGGCCGCCGCCACGGCCGCCCGGATCCTGACCCAGCCGCCGGTGTTGACCGGGCTCACCGGCCAGTTGAAGGATCTGGTTGCCCTCACTCTGGCCAAGGAGCCGGGGGACCGGCCGACCGCGCACGATCTGCTCGATCAGTTGCTGACAACCGGCCCCTACCAGGCAGCCGTCGACCTGGCCGCATATCCGGAATTGCGGCACGCGGCTGAAGCGGCGCAGCACTCCGGCCGCTATATGAGCGGCGGGCAGTCGGTCGCGCCGGTCACGACCGTCGTGCGCAAAGCTCCCCGCCGTACGCTGAAACTGGCCGCCGCCGGGCTGGTCGTCCTTGCCACCGCCGGGGCCGCGGTGCTGGTGGCCCGTCACGATCTCGGCTCCGGAGCAGGGTCGACCGCTCTCCTCACCTCGCCGTCGGCCTCGTCATCCTCCCGCGATGTTCAAGGGCCGAGAGTCTTCGACCGGCTGGACAGGCCCGGCCTGTGGTCGACAGCGTCGACCGAGGCCGGCAGCTGCACATTCACGAACGGTGAGCTGGTGGTGTCGCCGGTAGAGATCACGGCCTACCAGTGCCCGGGACCCGCGGACACCTTCTCAGGCGACCAGTCCATCACGGTCGACGTGCGGCTTCGCAGCAAGGACACGTGTGCGACCGTGTGGTTCCGATACGTCAAGGACAGCGGCTATCGGGTCGCGGCATGCGCCACCGACATGGCGGTTGCCCTCGACGATGTAGACGACCTGCACCCGCTGGCGAAGGCGACGTTGAGCACGTTCACCGCCGGCAGTAGGCATGCGCTGGGGATCACCATCCACCACGACATCGCCACTGTCTCCGTCGACGGCAAGCAGGTGATGGCGGCGACCGTCAACGATCCGAGCTTGCGAACCGGCAAGGTCGTCCTCGGTGCGACCGGGACCGGAGAGGGCACGGACAGCCGAGTGGGCTTCTCCGTGGTGGACATCAAGCAGCTTTGATCGCTTCACGCAGGTGTCACGTCCCGCCCGGAAGGATGAAGATCATGAATGCGAGTCTTCGCGTCGCCGGCTTGGCGACGCTGCCATTTCTGGTGCTCCTGGCCGGCTGCGCCAAGGATGAACCCGCCCGGCAGGCCGCTCCCACACCGACCCAGAGCCACGCCCCGAAGACCTCGGTGAAACCGCCGGCCGCGAGCCCGAGCTACCCGGATGTCACCCAGGGCGACAGCTCTACAGCTGCGCTGCTCTATTCGTTCGATGCTGCCGCTCACTCGGCGGTAATCGAGGCGGTAATTTTCATGGAGGGCCCCAGTTACTGCCGGAAGTACCGGATAAGGTCCACCGACGGACGCTGCGAGCGCGACTGGGTGCTGGTGCAGAGCCACCAGAAGGCCGCTGTTCCGGTGAGCCCTGACGTCAAGCTGTTCACCGCCGACTCGACCACCGGTGACTGCATCGGCTCGATCGACCAAGGCGGCAGCTGCCCGGTGACCACCACCAAGTTCTCCTCCATGGCTGCGGCTGACAGAAACGACTTTCTGGTGTACGTGACCATCAAAGCCGGCACGGTCACTCGGATCGCTGAAGAGTATCGCCCTTGACCAGAGCTGCGTTGAACTGCATCGCGTCTGTGCAGGTCGTCGGCAGAGTCGCAGGTCAGAGGCCCGCGGTCCGTCCGCTCACACAAGACTCGTCGACGCACTGAATGAGCGCGTATGACCGCAGCTCAACGACTCAAAACGCCCGTCGGTGCAAAGCGCGGCCGGCTTACGAGTCGTTACCGGGGGAGCGGACTGGGAGCACGCCCTTTGTTGATCTCGGGTTGCCTTCGATTTGACGGAGTCGACTATGGATTGAGCCGCTGAACGGCGATGAAGAGACGTGAAAACTCTTCAACTCAGGAGAGTCCCGGCGATAGCCCAATTCTTGAGCATGGTCATTCAGCGCTCGCAAAGCTTCGCAGTCGCTCCGTTGCTCGGCGGCATGCGGAACCAGTCGGGGAACACTGCTGACGAGGGGACGCCATGAGTTCGGCGTCCCCTCGTCTTTGTGTGGCGCGGTCTTACGGGAAGTTGACCAGGTAGACGTTGTTGGTGGTCGAGTTGGCCGGGCCGCCGGTGTTGTTGATGATTCTGGAGATGGTGCCGACGCCGCCCAGGGAGACGACCGCCATGTCGTGGAACTTCACCCCGGCTACTGCGGGTACTTCGAACGCGCGGGCCGAGGCCACCGAGTTGTTGACGTTGAAGAAGCAGTAGCTGCCGAGCCCCCACGCCTCGAACGTGGTGACGGTGTTGGCCACCTTGATCGCCGGGTAGCCGTTCGCCGTGCCGTTCATCCAGGCGGCCTGGTTCGGCGGGTCGTACGGCATCTCGTTCTGGAAGAAGATGATTTTGCCGTTGGCACCGTTCCAGACAACTTCGTTCTTCTGGTAATGCTCGACGAACAGACCGGTCGCGAGCACGTTGTCACCGTTGACGGTCAGGCCGTTGTCCGCGGTGTTCACCGTCCAGCCGATCCCGGCACCGTGGTCGGCCCGCCAGGCCCACGTGTGGTCGATGATCGTGTTGTTGGTGTTGACGACCAGGCTGTTGGTGGCCTTGCCGGCCACCATGCCGCCGATCCGGAAGAATACGTCCTGGACCGTCGTCGGGTTGGCCGCGTGGGCTACGCCCGACTTGGACAGGCCGACCTTGAGCAGCGTGTCGCTGTTGGTGGTTCCGGCGTCGAAGAGCAGACCCTTCAGGCGTACGCCGTCGACGTCCGCGACGTCCATCGCGTTGACGCCGTTGTCCGGGATGATCGTCGGGTAGCCGATGCCCAGCACGACCGTGTTGGCCTTGGTCACGTGCAGGGTCTGGTTGACGTGGTAGATGCCCGGGGTGAAGAAGAGGTTGCAGCCGTTGGCGAGCGCGGTGTTGATGTTCGCCGCCGAGTCGCCCTGCTTGACGACGTAGAAGTTACTCATCGGCAGAGACGAGCCGGGCGTGCTGCCGCCGGCCCAGCTCGGCCCGGAGGCGTTGGTCCGCAGTGACGGCAGGAAGACCCGGTACTTGCCGGCCGAGTCGATGTAGAGGTAGGGAACGTCGCGCGACACCGGCGTGGTGGCCAGCGTCGTGTAGCGCGGACCGGAAGCGGGGTCGGTGTTGAAGTTCGTGGCCGGTGCACCGTTCACGCCCGAGAAGACCATGTTCCAGTTGGAGCCGCTCCACGCGCCGAACGAGCTGTCCCGCGAGTACCACTGCTGCTGCGAAGCGGATTCGACCGTACCGTCGATCTTGGAGTCGGCGATGTAGCCGCCGCTCGCCCAGCCGTAACTGGCCGGGTAGGCGTTGAGTCCACCGATGACGTGCATCCGCCGGAACGGCGCCGCCTGGGCGACGGCCCAGCGGTCGGCCCCGCCAAGACTGTTGATGGACATGTTCTCCGCTGAGCGCCAGAAGTTCTGGGTGGCGTTCCCACCGTCGCTGGCGTTGAATGCGTCGACCGTCACCGCACCGTTGATGCGGACGTCATCGGGGTTCTGGCCGACGCCCAGGATCGAGGTGTTGAAGCCGATGTTGGCGCCGACGTTGTACGGCGTGGTGCTCGGCTTGAAGACCAACGCGTCGCGGCGGGTGCCGAATTGCGCCGACAGCGTGTCCTTCTGGGCGTTGAAGACGCTGTCCAGCGAGGACTGGATGGCGGCGTCCGACATCGAGTGGTCGTAGATGTGGACGTTCGCCCCGAAGTCGGGGTTGTCGGAGTACGTCGGGCAGGTGCCGGTGGGCGGCGGCGTCGTTGTCGTCCCGACCATGAAGGCCTGGGCGCCGGTGCCGTTGCAGTCATAGATCTGTAGCCGGGTTCCGTTGGCGGTGGCCCCGCCGGGCGAGTCCACGCAGCGGCCGGACTGGGGGTTCTTCAGGCTGCCGTTTGCTTGCTGGGTCCACTGCTGCGCGCCGGTACCGTTGCAGTCGTACAGCTGGAGCAGGCTGCCGTTTGCGGTGCCGCCGCTCGTCACGTCCAGGCAACGCCCGATCGTGGTGAGGGCGGTGCCGCTCCAGGTCCAGTGCTGGTCCGCGCTGGTGGCCTGGCAGTCCCAGAGCTGGATGGCGGTGCCGTTGACGCCGGTGTCATCGCCGCTCACGTCGACGCACTTGCCGCCGGGAGCTGCGATGGTGTTGCCGGTGACGGCGGCCGAAGCGAACTGGTTGCCACCGAAGATGCTGAGTGCGGCTGTGACCGTGAGTACCAGCGCCGCGAACAACGTGCGGCGGCGCCGGAGGGGGGTGACTCTCATGCGGCTCCCTATGTTCTTGTGCCTGCCCGGCGTCGTGCGGAGGGGAACCAGGCGGCGGGCTGCCTTCAGCCGAGGGGGCGGCGAAGGTCGGGCGACGGGATCTTTATGAGAGAGCGCTCTCTCAAGGTTTCATAATTGTTACGTCGACCGTAGATTGTGTCAATGTCTTGGCCGGCCCAACGTGCGCTGCGGCGCGTGGCGGGATGGCGCCTCCCCGAGCGCCCGCCGGAGAATCCTGGCGCGCCCGCCGTTACCGGCAGAAACCGGCGGCAATGCCGACCGCGTCAGTCGGTTTGCCGGTGGGGGTTGGTCGCTCTGCATCGCCCTTCGCCCATCGCCGGTGTCGAGGGAGACCATCTGCTGGCCCGCACCTACCGCTTCGCCGCCATCGTGTTCGCGACGACCCCGCCGGACCGAACGACTGAAGGTGTCGCAGACGTCCTCCGACCACACCCGGCCGTACTGGGACCAGATCGGGGCGCCACTCGGCGGCCGCCACGTCTGTGCCCTGGCCGCGGTGTGGATGGCCGTCGGTGGGGTCGCACTGCTGACGCGGAGCGAGGCGTCGACGGTGCCGCTGTTGATCCTCTCGCTGGCATCGATCACCGTCGGCGTGGTCGGCGCGCGACGTGGGCACATCCGGACAGCGGGCCGGTGCGCGGCGCTGGTTTCGGCCGTCGTGGCCGCCCTCACCGTGTTCCTCGTCCCGGCCACCGAAATCATGGTCACCGGCGGGCGTCCCTACGACGCCGGCCAGCTTCGAGACTTCGCCACCAGCGGCTACCCGGACATGGCGACCTACGCGGTCAACGACAACCTCGGCACGGCCATGGTTCTGCTCCTGCTCGTGTCCGCCGTGACTGTGCTGCTCGGATCCCTCGGAGCCGGCCTGTCCAGCCGTCATCCGTGATCACTCGCCGGGAGCCGGCGGATCCCGTTGAAGGTGGCGACCCCGAGCAGGAGGCCGGTGACCGCGTACCAGAGCGCGCCGCCGAACGCGTACTGCGTCAGCAGGCCGAGGGCTCGGGTGGGTGGACCGGTCCAGGACAGGAATCCGAGCCCGGCCACCACCGATCCGGCGCCGCTGATGACCATGAGCCACTGTCCGGGCAGGATCTGCCGGCGGCGTACTCCGACGAACAGCTGGATGCCGCCGGTGACGACCGCCCAGCCTCCGTAGACCGCCCAGATACCGCCGGGCCGGGTCGCGGCCACGACCAGGACGGCGGCGCTGGTGATGGCGCTGGCGACGATGTTGGCGATGCGCGCGCCGGCGGCGGCGCCGTGGGGCTGGGCGCGCAGGTCGATCAGGGTCGCGGCGGCGTCGATGGCGGGGTAGCCGGACAGCAGGGCGGTCACCGCCGCCCCGGCGGCCGAGACCGGGGCGGCGGTCAGCGTGATCGCCCACGCCACCGCGATCGCGGCCCGCCCGGCGTAGAGCCAGCCGAGGGTTCGCCGCAGCACGCGGGTGTCAGCCGGCATGACCGGCCGCCGGCTCGTACTCGCCGAAGCGTTCCGGCCGGGTTTCGCTCGAGTCGATCGGAACCTCCCGGCCCGGCAAAATCCGGTCGAGCCAGCCGGGTAGCCACCAGTTCCAGCGGCCGAGCAGTTGCATGACCGCCGGCACCAGGACGGTGCGCAGGACGAGGGCGTCGATCAGGATGGCGCACGCCAGGCCGAGCCCGAATTCCCCGATCGGGCGGCGTCCTTCCAGGACGAACGCGCAGAACACGAGGACCATGATGGCCGCGGCGGCGGTGATGACCCGGCCGGTGGCGGCCTGCCCGGCGCGAACGGCGGCCGTGGTGTCGCGGCTGCGCTGCCACTCCTCCCGGATCCGGCTCACCAGAAACACCTGGTAGTCCATCGACAGGCCGAACAGGATCGCGATGAGCATGACCGGCAGGAAGGACTCGATCGGCCCGGGCGCGCCGAGCCCGATGGCGTTGGAACCCCATCCCCACTGGAAGACGGCGACCACGACTCCGAAGGCGGCTCCGGCGGCCAGCACGTTCATCAGGGCCGCGGTCAGTGGTATGACGAGGCTGCGGAACGCGACGACCAGCAGGAGGAAGCCGAGCAGGATGACCACGGTCAGGAACAGCGGCAGTTTGCCGGCCAGGACGTCGGCGAAGTCCTGGAAGACGGCAGTCTGACCACCGACGTACGCCCGCAGGGTGGTGCCGCGTTCGGCCGTGGGGATGGCCTGATCCCGGATGCGGTCGATCAGCTGGGTGGTGGCGACCGACTGTGGTGCCGTACGGGACACGACGGTCAGGACCGCCACCGTGGCGGACGGCGGTGGCACCACGGTCGCGGAGGCGACGCCCGGGTCGTCGTTCAGGCGCGTGGTGAGGTCCGTGAAGGCCTGCCGGGCGGCCGGATCGGTGGTTGCGCCGACGATGACGAGCGGCCCGTTGTAGCCGGCACCGAAGCCGCCGGCGAGCAGATCGTAGGCCTGGCGGGTGGTCGAGGACGCCGGGTCGTTGCCCTGGTCGGAAGCGCCGAGCCGGATCGACAGGGCCGGCAGCAGCAGCACCACCATGACCATCGCGGCGGCGGCGGCCAGCGGCACCGGATGCCGGGCCACGAGACCCGCCCACCGCGCCCAGCCGCGCGATGTCGACGACTCGTCGGCCGGGCCGGACCGGCGACGTTCCCGGCGGCTGAGCACCCGGCGGCCGAGCAGACCGAAGAGCGCGGGCAGCAACGTGTTGGCGACGACGACGGCGACCGTGACGGTGATCGCGGCGGCCACCCCGACTCCGGTCAGGAAGTCGACCCCGAGCAGGACGAGGCCGAGCATGGCCACGGCGACGGTGGCGCCGGCGAAGACGACGGCCCGGCCCGACGTGGCCAACGCGGTGACGGTGGCCTGCTGCGGGTCGAGGTCGGCGCGCAGGCCGGTGCGGAAACGGGTGACCACGAACAGGGCGTAGTCGACCGCGACCCCGATACCGATCAGGGCGCAGATCGACGGGGTGATCGAGTTGATCGACAGGACATGGCTGAGCAGTCCGACGATCTCGATCCCGGCGCCGACGGACAGGATCGCCGCCAGCAACGGGATGACGGTGGCGAGCAGTGACCCGAAGGCCAGGAACAACACGACCGCGGCGGCGGCCAGGCCGATGGCGACGCTGCCGGAGACCGGGCTGCCCTTGAGCGTCTGGAACCCGCCACCGCCGAATTCGACCTGCAGGTCGGCGCTGCGCAGGGTGGACACGGTCGTCACCAACGGGTCGATGTCCGGGCGGGTCAGATTCTGGTCGGGCTGGGCGAATCCGACCACCGCGTACGCGGTCCGGCCGTCGGCGCTGATCTGCGCGGAGGCGCCGGGCGCGTACGGGCTGCGGATGCTGGTGACCAGAGGCTGACGCGACGCGGCGTTCAGGGTCGCGGTGATCTGTTCCCGTACGGCGGGTTCGGTGATCGACCGGCCGGGGGCCGATGTGTGCAGCACGATCGTGTCGTCGCCGGAACCGGGCCGCTGCCCGGCCGCCGACAGCAACTGGGTAGCGCGGGCGGAGTCGGTGCCGGGCAGCGAGAATCCGTCGGTGTAGTCCTTGCCGGCCGCCCGGGTCGCGCCGGCGAGCGCGGCGACGGCGACCAGCCACAGCACCAGGACGAGTACGCGATGCCGGAAGCACCAGCCGGCCACGCGGCTCATGCGTGCACCTGCCCGCACGGAACGGCCACCGCCGCCGGCAGGGACGCGCCGATGCTGCCGCCGATCTGGTTGCTGCTGTTGACCAGCGCCGAGGCGACGCCCGTATCCTCGACCGGCACCCCGGCCGGTCCGAGGTTGAACGCGGGGACCAGGATCCCGGCCGCTCCGACTCCGATCAGGATCAGACCGGGCAGCACGCGCACGGCGTATCCACCGTCTCCCTCCAGGCGGCTCAGCTAGCCGGCGCCGGCCACCGCCACCACCATGCCGGCCGGGACGACCAGGCGCGGGCCGAAGCGGGGCAGCAGCCGGTTGCCCACCAGCGCGGCAGTCACGCTGACCGCGGCGACGAACGCCAGACCGGCGCGGAGCGGCGCGTAGCCGAGGACGGTCTGCAGGTAGTAGGTCAGCACCAGGAACATGCCGAACACACCGATCCCGCCGACGACCAGGCCGAGATAGGCGCCACCCCGGGTCCGGCCGGCGAGCACCGACGGCGGCACCAGCGGGCGCCGCACCCTCGACTCGATCGGTGTGAACACGGCCAGCAACGTGGCGCCCAGCACCAGCGGCACCAGCGTCGCGGCCGAGGCCCAGCCGTGCGTGGACGCCTGACCCAGCCCGGACACGAGCCCGGCGAGTCCGCCGGCCGCGACGAGGCTGCCCACGAGAGCCAGCCGGTCACCGCGGGACCCGGCCCCGCGTGGCCGCAGCAGCACCGCACCGACCAGCGCCACCAGGGCGAAGACGACGTTGACGTACAGGCACCAGCGCCAGCTCACCGCCCCGGTCAACGCACCTCCGAGCAGCAGGCCGATCGCGCCTCCGCCGCCGGCCACCGCGGTGTACACACTCAACGCCTTCGCCCGATCCTTCTGGGCGGTGAACGTCGTCGACACCAGGGCCAGCGCCGACGGGGCGAGCAGCGCCGCGAACCCGCCCGGCACGCCCCGGGCGGCGACCAAGGCCCCGAACGAGGGCGCGGCGCCACCGGCGACGGACGCCGCGGCGAACCCGATCAGGCCGATCAGGAATGTGCGCCGCCGGCCGACCAGATCACCGACCCGGCCACCGATGACAAGCAGGCCGCCGAAGGCCAGCGAATACACCGTCACGACCATTGGCGATCCGCGACCGAGAACCCGAGATCACGCTGCGCCGTCGGCAACGCGATCGTCGCGTCCAGCACGATCATCAGCTGGGCCAGCGCCAGTACGGCCAGAATCAGCCAGGACCGCCGAGGCGGCGATGTGGTGGACCGTGCCATGGATGCGCCTCCGAGTTAGTCAGTCGACTGACTGACCTTAGGCATGTCAATGAGTGGCTGTCTATAGTCAGTTAGGTGACCGACTCAACGTCCTCGCGCCGGCCCCGGCCGGCCCGGGGCGGCCAGAAACGCGACGCTCTGGTCGTCGCGGCCCGCCGCACCGTCCACGAACACGGCGTGCACAGCACCACCCTGGCCGACGTGGCCACCGCCGCCGGCGTGCCGGTCGGCAACGTGTACTACTACTTCAAGACCAAGGACGACCTGATCCGGGCGGTTCTCGACGCGTACGACGACGATTACGCCAAGGTCCACGAACTGCTTGACGCGCAGCCTGCACCGCCGGACCGGCTCAAGGCCTTCGTCGGTCTGCTGGCCGGCGCCGCCGAGCGGATCACCCGGTACGGCTGCCCGATCGGCTCCCTGTGCTCCGAGCTCGACAAACGCAACGACGCCCTCACCGACCGCGGGGCCTCGGTTCTCGGCCGGCTGATCGACATCGCGACCGCCGAGTTCGCCGGCATGGGCCGTGCGGACGCCCGCGAACTGGGCATCGCCCTCGTCGCCGCCTACGAGGGCGCGGCCCTGCTGGCCAACACCCTGCGGGACCCGGCCATCCTGACCGGCGAGGCCAACCGCCTGCAGCGCTGGATCGACTCTCTCGCCTGATCCCATACGGGTGCGTTCCCGGGTCCGGCGACGGCCGGCTGTCACCAAGGAGCCGTCCGTACGCGGTGATGGGGAGCGGGGTCCGGGTTCCGCTCAGAATCGACCACCGCAAGACCTGGTCGGCTTCGAGGACCAGACGGCCGGTAAGCCGTTCCCGAGGCTCGACGGCGTCCGCGGCGCGGGAACCGTTGCCGCCGAAGAACACGGCCTCGGTTTTGTCGCCGAGGTGGCGGCTGAGCCACTCCACCACGGGCTCCGGCCGTACGTCCGCCGGGTTGTCAGGCAGGGAGTCCGCCCTCGACGCGACGGTGTCGAAGCCCTGATTCCGGAAGTAGGCGGCGCCCAGATCGTTGATCTCATCGTCGAACCACGGCGGATGGACCAGGGCGACCCTTTCGATGCCGTACGCCCGGAGGGCACTCACTGCCGCCGGGCAGCTCGAGCCGACGGGGAATCTCCCTCCTCCGAGGCCGAACACCCGTCATGCGCCCGTGTCTCCGAGAGGAGCGCGTCTGGTGGTGGCTCGCGGGCGAGGGGGGATCGTGAGGTCAGGGCCGTTGCTTGGTCCCGGACTTCAGGAGATGGACCATTTCCGCGATGCGTCCGGCACGCTGGTCCGGTCGGCGCTTCGTCGCGTCGATCCACCGTAGATAGGCGTGGCGGTAGAACTGTGCGAGCGAGTCGAAGAACACCCCGGCGTCCGGTTCGGCCGCCAATGCCGCCGCGACGTCTTCGGCGAGGTCGTCACGTTGCGGCCCCTCAGGTGCGATCTCCACGGTGACCAGGTCACCGACACCGACTCCGCGAGCGCCGGGTGATTTCGGACCGAGAGTGAACGCGAAGCCGTCGCCGGCCGGCTCGACGACTGCCCGTACCGGAGAGCCGTTGACGGTGCCGGCGACATGGTGGTGCTGCTTGGCGCCCCAGACCTCGTCCGGGTTGAACGGGACCGGCACCGTCAGGGTGCCCCCTCGCACGGCGGTGATCGCGACGGCGAAACGTTGAGACGTCATGGACACCGGTCCCCATACTTCGTCCGCGTTCCGGCACCGTGGCTCGGCTGCGCCGTAGTCTACGGGGGTGTCCTCCACCCGTCCTCGGGGATCCGTATCGGAGCGTCTGACTGCCGCGGCGGCCAGCGCTCTTGTCGGCCGTACGGAGGAACGCGCGCGGCTGACCGCCATGCTTGCGCCGGACGGCCCGGCGGCCGTCTTCGTCCACGGCCCCGGTGGGATCGGGAAGACGGCGTTGATCACCGGCACGCTGGCGTCCTTGCCGCTGACAGCGGTGACTCTCGACGGCCGCCAGGTGGAACCGACCGTGCCCGGAGCCCTCGCCGCGCTGGGCACCGCCCTCGGCGTGCCGGCGCCGTCGTCGGCCACCGCTGCCGCCCAGGCGATCGCCGACGCCGGCGCGGACGTCCTGGTGATCGACAGCTTCGAGCGTCTCAATCTGCTCGACGGGTGGATCAGGAACGAACTGACCGGTGCTCTGCCCGCCTCCGTCACGGTCGTCCTGGTCGGCCGGCGTGGTCCCAACGTCGCCTGGCGCACGGCACCGGGCTGGCGCAGTCTGCTGGCCGAGCTGGTCCTGGGACCGATGACCACCGACGAGGTCGACCTGCTGCTCGCCGCCCATGGAGCCCGGGGTGACGACGCCGAGCGGATCCGGACCTTCGCCCGCGGGCATCCGCTGGCGGTGGTGGTCACCGCGGAGGCGCTCGCCCGCCGGCCCGGTCTCGTGCTCGGATCGGGGGCGCCGGCCGACGTGGTCGAGGAACTGTTCTCGGTGATCCTCGACGACCTCCCGCTTCCGGAGCGCGGCACGGTGGAGGCGGTGTCGGTCCTGCGGCGCGTCACCATGCCGCTCCTGGCCGCCGTCGTGGACGGGCAGGACATCGAGGAGGCCTGGCGGATTCTGCGGAGTCTGCCGTTCACGACCACGACGGCCGCGGGCCTCGAGCTGTCCGGGGTGGCCGCGCCGGTCCTGCTCGAGGCGCTGGAGCTGCGCGACCCGTTGCGGGTGCGCGGGCTGCGGGCCCGCGCCGCGCAGGCCATCGTGGACTCCCTGGCCGTGGGCCTGGACTGGCAGAGCACCGCCGATCTGCTCCACCTGGTGCAGAACCCGCTGATCCGTAACGCCTACGCGCCGCCGGGGATGCTGCAGCATCCGGTCGAGCGGGCCCGCGCCGAGGACCGCGACCAGATCGTCGCCATCGCCCGGAGATTCACCGGCGAGGACTCCTCCCGGCTGACCGCACGCTGGTGGGGGATGCGGCGAGAGGCGTTCAGCGTCGTACGGGGAGAGAGCGGGGGAGTGGCCGGCTTCTCCGTCGTGGCCACCCTGGGTGACCCGGCCGACGTGCCGCTCGAGGACCCGGCGATCGGGGCGGTGATCGGCCATCTGCGACGCGACCCGATGCCGGCCGATGCGCGGGCCGTCGTGTTCCGGTGGGCCCTGGGCCGCCGCCACGGCGAGGAGCCGACCTCGGAGGTGGCGGGGCTCGTGGTCGACCTCAAGCGCACCTACCTCGAGCTGCGGGCGACCCTTCGGCGCGTCTACACCGTCGTCGCCGACTGGCCCGCCGCGGCGCCGGTGCTGCAGATGATGGGCTTCGAATCGCTGGCGGAGGTGTCCGTCGGCGAGCGGCGATTCGTCGTCGCGTGCCTGGACTTCGGCCCGGGGGGTGTGGACGCCTGGATCGGCGGTCACGTCCTCGCCGAGCAGCTGGCCCCGCCGCCGGCGACGGCGGTCCCGGATTCCGCCGGCCGTACCGCCCTGCTGACCCTGACCGCCCGGGAGCAGGAGGTGATCGCGCTGCTCGCGGAGGGGATGACGAACGCCCGGCTGGCTCAGGTGCTGTTCATCAGCGAACGCACGGCCAACCGGCACGTCAGCAACATCTTCACCAAACTCGGTGTGCACAACCGGACCCAGGCCGCCCGCGCATGGGCCGCCGCGGGCCTGTCCGGCTGAGCCCGTCCACCCGGCGGAAACGGTTCGCCGGCCGACCGCTCCATTCGTGAATGGAGCGCGCCCTGGAGCGTTCACCCGATGAACCGCGGGGGCGATTCTCCTAGCGTCTGAGGCGTGCCAATCCTCCGACGAAAGGTGCCGACATGCGTGTCCGCATCGTCACCTTCACCCTCGACGTCCCCGCCGATGACTACGCCCGCCACGCCACGGAGATCGCCCCGGCCTTCCGGGCGTGGCCGGGACTTCTGGCCAAGTGGTGGCTGGGCGATGCCACCTCCGGGACGTACGGCGGCGTCTATCTGTTCTCCACCCGGGGCGACGCCGACCGGTCGCGCGACACCGACCTGTTCCGGGACCTGAGGGCCAACCCGGCCTTCAAAGACCTCACGGTTCGCGAGTACGACCTCCTCGACGCACCCACCACCATCACGGTCCTCATTCCGCAAGAAGCAGGGAGCACACCGTCATGACCATCAGCGAACCGACATCACCGGCCCGGGAGACCCACGAGGCGATCAAGGAGGCGCTGCTCCACCGGATGCGCGGTCCGGTCCTGGACCGGACCCACCCGGACTACGACGCGGCCCGGCGGGTGTGGAACGGCCTGATCGATCGGCATCCGGCGGTCATCGCGCGCTGCGCGGACACCGCTGACGTCGTCGAGGCGGTCGAGGTCGCCCGGCGGTTCCGGCCGGTGGTCAGCATCCGTGGCGGCGGACACCAGGTGGCCGGCGGCGCGGTCTGCGACGACGGACTGGTCATCGACCTCTCGACGATGCGCGGCGTGCACGTCGACCCGGTCGCCCGCACGGCCCGGGTCGAGGCGGGCGCACGGTGGGCCGACGTCGACCGGGCGACGCAGCAGTTCGGCCTGGTGACCCCCGGCGGGGAGGTCTCCCAGACCGGGGTCGCCGGGTTCACCCTCGGCGGGGGCATGGGGCGGATCATGCGGGCACACGGCCTGGCCTGCGACAACGTCCGGTCCCTGGAGATCGTGACCGCCGACGGTGTGGTCCGCACCGCCAGCCGCACCGAGCACACCGATCTGTTCTGGGCCGCCTGCGGCGGTGGCCGGGGCCTCGGGGTGGTGACCTCCTTCGAGTTCGACCTCTACCCGCTGGGGCCCCAGGTCGCCACCGCGCAGGTGTTCTACCCGTACGAGCAGGCCCGGCAGGTGTTGCGCGGATGGCGGGACCTGACCCTGGACGCTCCGGTGACGGTCGCGCCGGAGATCGTGCTGTGGAGCGTCCCGCCGGACCCGGCGATCCCGTCGGAGCTGCACGGGCAGAAGGTGGTCATCGTGGCGGCCGTCTACGCCGGCGACCCCGCCCACGGGTCCGCCGCGCTGGCCCCGCTGAGGCAGCTCGGAGACCCGTTGATGGACGTCAGCGGAACCGTTCCGTACGTGGCGGTGCAGAGTGCCCTGGACCCGGCCTTCCCCGACGGCGGCCGCTACTTCTTCAAGTCGCACTTCCTGGACGGCCTCGACGACGATGCGATCGACGCCGTGCTCGCCTGCGACGCGAAACGACCCAACCCGGAGTCACTGATGGTCATCCGGACGCTCGGCGGGGCGATCGCCCGGGTGAGCGGCGAGGACGGCAGCTACCCGCACCGCGGCGCGCGGTACAACCTCAGTATCGACGCGAACTGGTCCGACCCCGCGTTCGACGGCACCGCCCTGGACTGGGCGCGCACGTCGTGGACGGCACTGGACCCGTTCTCGAACGGTGGCGTGTACGTCAACTTCGCCGGCCTCGACGACGAGACCGCGCGGACAGCGGTGTACGGGGCGAGCGCCAGGCGCCTGGACGACGTCCGCCGGTTCTACGACGCCGACGGCGTGTTCAGCGACACCGCCGCGCGCAACTGAGCCGCCGGCCGGCGGCGATCCGAACGGGAGTCAGCCGCTACGACGGTTGCCGTACTGGCGAGGGCTCTGCACGGCGCCGGAACGGCCGTTGACGCGGCCCCCGGAATTCTCGGTGTGGTTCACGGTCGTCTTCCCCTTTGACCGGCGCGCCGCCCGGTTCTCGAAGGGCTGCGGCGGCTGCTCCGGTTCGGCCTCGCCGTCGTCGGTGGCGGGATCGGCGTCGCTGGTGGCGTCGGTCATCGGTGTCTCCTCGTGCTGTCCCGGACGTGACTGCTCGTCGCGGATCTCGAAGGGCCGACTCCGCGACAATCAGACGGTAGCGCCCAGACCGGCTGGAGCTGGGACCCACTACCGGAAAGCCTATCGGGTCGCACCCGGACCAGTACCGACGGTCGATGTGCAGGCGGTGGTCGCCCACCGCGAAGGATACGACTCTCCGTCTTCCTCAGGCAGCGTCTCGCCTTCCTGGTCGCCGCGGAGCGCGCCGGCGCCTACGAACGCCTCACCGGCCTGATCGAGGCCGGCCGGCTCGTTCCGAGCATCGACCGCACCTGTCCGCTCGAGGACGTGCCGCTCGCCGTACGGCAGCTCGAAGCAGGTCGCGTCCGCGGCAAGATCGCCATCACCGTGGGCGGCCCTGAGGAGAGCCGCCCACCGGGGTTGTCACTTGGTCTTGCGGAGTGACTTCAGCGAGGTCCGGGCGGTCTTGGCCGCGTCCCGGACGGTCTTGACCTGGGCCCGGATGGCGTCGCCGTCGGGGCCGGGCTTGATTGCCAGCAGAGTGGAAACCTTGCCGTCGAGGCCGGCGCCGACCGCGTTCAGCTTGGCGGTGTCGGCGTTCGGCTGCTGCTTGAGCTTCGCGTCGACCGCGAGTTCGGTGTCGATGACCACGGTGAGACGTACCTTCGGGCCGGTCAGGATGAAGACCCGGAAGTTGTCGACCATCGCCTTGGCGTCGGTCCTGACCGCGGCAGTCGTGGTCTCGCCGGCGACCTTGCTGCGCAGGGTGCTCAGGTCGGAGGACTGTTCCTTGATCAGCGCGGTGAGCGTGGAGCGGTGGTCCGAGGAGACCTTCTTCCCCTGGCCGAGCACGACGGAAAACTTGGTCAGAGCGGCCAGGCGCAGGTCGATCCGGGCGGTGACCGCCTTCTTCGTGACATCCAGGGACTTCGTCGAGGGGGCCGTGGCGGCGGCCGGGCCGGCCACGCCGAGGGCGGTGGCGGCGACGGTGGTCGCGATGACGCAGGTGCGTACGACTCGGTTCATGGTGGTGGTCACTCTCAATCCTGCTCGGAGGTCGGCTGGTCGTTGGTCTGGAGCTGCTTGTCGACCTGGTTGAGCAGGTCGCTGACGTCGTCCGGGGAGGCGGGCGCGGCGGCCCCGCCGGAGGTACCGGAGGCCTTGTGTGCGGGGGCTGCCGCCGCCGGGGAGGACGCGGGGGCCGGGGATGAAGACGCCGGCGCGTGCGGACGGCTGCAGCCGGCGGGCAGCAGGGCCCCGGCGATCAGCGCGATGGCGAGCGTTCGTTTCATGGCGAGGATCGTGCGGACCGCCGGTCAGAGAACGGCCAGCGTTGTGTAAGCGTCAGGTCAAGGTCGGCGTAGCTGGGACGCGGCGCGGCGGACCGCGTCCAGGGTGGCCTCCAGGTCCATCGTCTCGAACGTCTCGGCCTGGGGCGATCGGATGTCCGCGGCGACCGAGACGGACACACGTACGTCCGGGCCCGGGCGGGTCAGGCGCCGGACACGGACCGACACCAGGGCGGCGCCGTCGCCCGGTGATTCGTGGTCGTCCATGCGTCCGGTGTGCCGGGGGCGCGTCACCGCGGCGTCGCGACCTCGTGACCGGCGCGGGCGATCGACCGGCCGGTGTGGTCCGCCGCCCGGCGGTTATGGTCCGCAGGGCGGCTGGTGCGGGCCGGGAGGAGCAACTACTCGTTCTCGGGTACGAACGGGCAGTCGCCGGTCAGCGGCAGTTCGAGCGTCACGCTGAGTCCGGGCAGCCGGGCGCTGACCGTGGACGGGTGTGCCCGCCGGCCGACGGCGACTCGGCCGAGGACGCGTACGGGACCAAGCTCTCGGTCTCGCCGGGCGCGGCCCTGAGCACCTCCTGAGGTCAGCCGGTGGCCGCGGCGACATGCGGGAAGTCGGGCTGGGCCGCCGGCCGGCCGAAGTGGTACCCCTGGGCCAGCCGATAGCCCAGCCGGTGCAGTTCGGTCGCCTGTTCGGCGGTCTCGACCCCTTCGGCCACCGCCATCAGACCGAGCCCGTCGGACACCTGGATGAGCGCGGTGGCGATGACGGCGTGACGCCCGGCCATGGTGATGTTGTCCACGAAGGACTTGTCGACCTTGAGGATGTCCACCGGCACGGTCTGCAGCAGGCCCAACGACGAGTGACCGGTGCCGAAGTCGTCCAGCGCCAGCCGGACGCCCAGCTCGTGCAGCTCCTGGACCGCCCGGACGGCCTGTCCGCCGCCGAACACCGCGGTCTCGGTCACCTCGACGATCAGGTTGTGGGCGCCCAGGCCGGTCCAGGCCAGCACCTCGGTGACCAGTTCGGAGAAGCCGGGTTCGGCCAGTTGACGGGCCGAGACGTTCACGCTCATCCGCTTGGGGGCGTCGTCGCCGTACTCGTCGCGCCAGGTGACCGCCTGCGCGCACGCGGTCCGGAGGATCCATTCGCCCAGCTCGACGATGAGCCCGTTCTCCTCGGCCACCGGGATGAACTCGGCCGGGCCGACGAACCCGCGTTCCGGGTGCTCCCACCGGACGAGTGCCTCGACCGACTGGACGCGGCCGTCCGGCAGCGACACGATCGGCTGGTAGACCAGGCGGAACTGGCCGGTGCCGAGCGCGGCCCGCAGGTCGACCCCGAGCCGGGCGCGCTCGCCGGCGCGATGGTCCATGTCGGGGTCGTACCGCCGGCTGGTGCCCTCGCCGGCGCTCTTGGCCGCGTACATGGCCACGTCGGCGCGGCGCAGCACCTCCCACGGGTCGTCGGTGCCGGAGTTGTCGCCCACGCCGACGGCGCCACCGATCAGCAGGTCGTGCCCGTCCACCTCGACCGGGCGGCGCAGGGCCGCCAGGAGCCGCTCGACGATCCCGGCCATCGCCGCCGGGGTCGCGCCGGCGACCAGCACGGCGAACTCGTCGCCGCCCATCCGGGCGACGAGGTCGTTGCCCCGCAGCGAACGGGCCAGCCGTTCGGCCACCGCCACGAGCAGGCGGTCGCCGGCCGCGTGGCCGAAGCGGTCGTTGACGTCCTTGAAGCCGTTCAGGTCGAGCATCGCCACCTGGGTGCCGGGGGAGCGCATCGCGGCGCGCAGCGCGTCCTTGAGGGCGCGCCGGTTGGGCAGCCCGGTCAGCTCGTCGCGCAGGGCCAGGTCGGCCAGCTGCCCGGCCTGCACCTGCACCGTCCTCACGAAACCGGACATCCGCGCCAGCACGAGCAGGAACAGGACGATCGAGCCGATCGCCACGGCCAGCCAGTCGACCCGCCCGGCCCGGTACACGCCCTCGATCACGAGAATGACCGGGACGAGCAGGGTCGAACCGGCCAGCACCACCAGCCGCCGGCGGCCGAACCGTTCCGGCGGGGCCGCCCCGGCGATCCGCATCGCCGACGGCTGCAGCACGGCGCCGAGCACACAGATGTACGCGAACAGGTAGGTGGCCAGGATGAGGCGGGTGACGAAGTCCGGCCGGTCCGGCATCAGCGTGTAGAAGAAGTTGCCGATCACCGCCACCCAGCAGCTCATCACGAGCATCCAGAAGCTCGGGGTCGGCCGCCCGAAGCGGCTCACCAGCGGCACCAGCACCGCCAGCAGCAGGACGCCGAAGGTGGGGTAGAGAACGGTCACCAGCCGGTCCAGCGCGGGCATGCTGTGGTCGGTCACCACCGGCCCGATAACGCCGACCCAGTAGAGCAATCCGAGGCCGGTGGCGACCACACCGGCGTCGAGCAGGCTGGGCAGATTCTGCTTGCCGGGCCGGCGGGTGAGGCCGTAGAGGCCGGCGATCAGCAGCGGGTGGGCACCGACCCAGGCCAGGTCGGCCCAGGAGGGGAACGGCTGGCGCCCCAGCACGGCCAGGTCGACGGCCAGAGTGCCGTCGCCGGCCGCCCACAGCAGCAGGCCGCCGGCGATCAGGTACCACGCGCCCGCCTTCTCGGGGCGGAACCGGCGCACCCGCCACACGATGAGCACGACGGCGGTCACCCCGGCCAGCGAGGCCAGCCCGCTGGCGAGGGACGGGTGGGGCACCTGGGTGTAGACCAGCATCGCGAGCACACCGGCGACCGGCCACGCCGGCCACGCGCGACCGCTGTGTGTCCGCTCCACACGTGCCCGTTCGGCAGTCCTCGTCGCAATATGAGCGGTCCGCGCGAGCACTAGACGGGATGGGCCATCAGCGAGTGCAGGTACGTGAAGTGCGCTCGGGCGTCGGCCTCGGCCGCCTCGACGGACCGCGCCCGCACCAGATGGCAGAACCGCCGGGCCCGGCCGTCCCCGGAGAGTTCCTCGTCGATCGCGACGACGCTCCCCTCGACGATTCCGGCGATCACCAGCCGCGGCCCGCGGGCACCGTCGGCCGTCAGGTCGACCAGCCCGACCACCGTGTAGGGCTTCAGCTTGGCGTTGCGACGCATCCAGAAGGCGCGCCGCAGTCGAGAGCGAACGGTCACCGTGACGCCTTTCTGATGGCTGTACGACTGCTGCTGGTCCTCTCCATCGGCGGGAGCCGGCGCTGCTTGAGAAATTCAGCCGGCGACGGCCTCCGCGCCCGGCGGCGTCGTCAGTCCTTGATCTGCGCAACCGCACGCCGCTCGTCCGGACTCGCGGTGCCGCCTGCTCCTCGAAGCTCAGCCGGCCGCCAGCGCGTCGGCGAGCCGCGCGATGCCGTACTCGAAGGCGCGGTCCACGTCGCCGCCGAGGGCGAAAGCGCCGGCCAGCTCCATGCTGATGAACCCGTTGGCCCAGGCCGTGATCGTCCGCGCCGCGTCCAGGGCGTGCTCCTCCCCGGCCAGGGCGGCCGCCGCCCGCAACAGCGGTGCCACCGCCTCGGTCAGCGCGTCGGTGTCCGGCCGGGCCGGGTCGGTCGGCGCCGCGAAGATCAGCGCGAAGCCGGCCGGGCGGCGGTGGGCGAACGCCCGGACGGCCCGCGCCATCTCGGCCAGCTCCCGGCGCGGGTCGCCGTGCGGCGTGATCGCCGCCAGCAGGTTCCCGAGATCGCCGACCGTGGCCTGGGCGATCAGCCCCACCAGCTCGTCGCGGTTCTTCACCCGTTTGTAGAGCGAGGGCGGCCGTACGCCGACCCGCGCCGCGACGGCCTGCATGGTCAGCCGGGCCGGCCCGTCCGACTCCAGGATGTCCCGTCCGGCCCGGACGATCTCCTCGAGCGACGTCCGATCAGGGGTGGGCACGCTCACTCCTCCGATAGCTATTGACCGTAGCCATCATGGCTACGTACATTAGCCATGACGTCGACAATAGCAACCCTGGGGAGTACGCAGTGAAACTCGGCCCGCACCTGCACCGGATCGGCAACGACATCGTGGCCGCCTATCTGGTCGACACCGACGAAGGGGTGACCGTCATCGACGCGGGACTGGCCGGTCACTGGCACGACCTGCAGGCCGAGTTGGCGGACATGGGCCGGTCGGTGGCCGACATTCGCGGCGTCGTGCTGACCCACGGCGACACCGACCACCTCGGCTTCGCCGAGCGCCTCCGCCGCGACCACGGCGTACCGATCTACGTGCACGAGGCCGACGCCGCGCGGGCCCGCGGGCTCGAGAAGGCCAAGTCGTCCTTCGGCCACGTCAAGGTCGGCGCCGTCACCGGCTTCCTGTGGTACACGGCGCGCAAGGGCGGCCTGCGTACCACGTACCTCACCGACGTCGTGCCGGTCCACGACGGCCAGGTTCTCGACCTTCCCGGCGCCCCGCAGATCATCGCCATGCCGGGCCACTCGCCGGGCAGCATCGCCGTGTACGTGCCGGTCGCCGACGCCGTCTTCCCCGGTGACGCGCTGACCACCCGCAACGTGCTCACCGGGAGGAGCGGCCCGCAGCCTGCGCCCTTCACCGACGACCCGGCGGAAGCGCTGGCGTCGCTGGACCGCCTGCAGGGCATCGAGGCGACGTGGGTGCTCCCCGGTCACGGCGCGCCGTGGTCCGGCGGCATCCCGGCCGCCGTCGCCGCCATCCGGGCCGCCACGGCCTGACGCTCGCGGTCAGCCGGCCGGATCACCCGCCGGCGGTCGTGGGTGCTACTGGATGGTGATCGTTCTCATCTGCACGCCCCAGTTGTCGGCCTCGGTGCCCGGCAGCCACACGTCGACGATGTGGCCCTGGATCCAGGTGCCGATGTCGGCCGCGTAGCAGTATCCGTACCCGTCGACCTTGAAGCGGGTTCCCCACGGGATGTACCGGGTGTCGACCGCGCAGACGCCCAGGGCGGTGCTGTAGCCGCTCGCCGTCTGGCCGGGATCGTTGTACGACGTGACCTCGTACTGGAATTGGGTTCCGGCCGCGAGCGCGTACGGCTGCACCACGCCGCTGTCGGCCAGGATGTACGGCTGGGACAGGGCGCCGGTGGAGGCGTCACTGCCGTCGGAGCGCAGGGCCGCGACCGTGTAGTGCGCGTTGCGGCACGGTGCGGTGTCGGTCACGGACAGCGTCGCCTGGCCCCAGTCGTCGACCCAGCCGACCGACTGGCTGTTGCGCCACACCCGGTACGCCGCGGCGCCCGTCACCCGGCTGAACGTGATGGTCATCGTCGAGCCGCTCAGCGAACCGGTCACAGTGGAAGGTGCGGGCAGCCGGCCGCTCAGGTTGAGCATCGGCCCCTGGCTCGTCGCGTTGTGGCTCGGTCCGACGACCCGGGCCGGCGGGGTCACGGTCGACCAGAACGGGCAGGCGCCCAGATTCGCACCGGGTCCGCCGCCACCGGTCGGCGGCGTTGTCGTCGGCGTCGGGCCGGCGGTCGGCGTCGGGCTGGCGGTCGCGGTCGCGGTCGGGCCGGCAGTCGGCGTCGGGCTCGCCGGAGCGGTGGTCGCGGGAGCCGTCGTGGGCATGGTTCCCCCGCCACCCGAGCCGCCGGTCAGGACGAAGTCGTCGGCGTAGTACGTGGGCTGCCCGTACCACCCGTGCACGAACACCGTCACGCTGGTGGCCGACGCCGACGTGGTGAAGGACGTCGTCAGCTGCTGGAAGGCCCCGCCGGTGGACGGCGTCCAGATGATCGCCCCGGCTGCGCCCAGGTACACGTAGCTGCCGTTCACCCACGCCGTCAGCGTGTACGCCGTGTTCGGCGCCACCGGCACGGACTGGGTGCACTGGGCCGCGTCACTGGCGCTGGGCGTCGCCTTCAGCGCGTACGCGCCGGAATGAGCCGTTCCCGTCGCGGCGCCCGCCGTGCCGCTGCACGTCCACCCGGACAGGCCGGACTCGAAGCCGGGATCGCCGATCGGGTTCGTCCCGGCGCTGGCCGGCAGCACCACCGCGAAAATCGCCACCACGGCCGCCGCCACGAATCCGGCGCCGATCGCCGGAGCCTTCCATCTACCCATACATCGATGACAGTCGAAGTATGGGCGAATGTCAAGGTTTGTTAACTGTTGCTGCGGAGCGATTCTTCTCGCCGGAGCGGGACGGGCGCCGCCATCCGTTTACCGGTCCGACACACGTCGGCAACGCGTGACGACAACGAGTCCGGAAGCGTTTGCCCGGCAAGCATTGGCCGAGCCGGCGGAGGAACGGCAGGCGCGGGGCGGCAAGCGGACTCACGGCAAGCGAGAAACGGCAAGGGAGCTGCGGTATGCCATATCAGGCCGAGTACATCTGGATCGACGGCACCAAGCCGTCGCCGTTGCTCAGGAACAAGACCCGCATCGTGGCGGACGGCAAGGAACCCGAGATCTGGGGCTTCGACGGCTCGAGCACGAACCAGGCGCCCGGCGCCCAGTCGGACTGCGTCCTGCGGCCGGTCTACACCTGCCCCGACCCGCTGCGCAGCGAGGGCGACATCCTCGTGCTGTGCGACGTCGAGCTGACCGACTTCACCCCGCACCCGACGAACACCCGTGCGTTCTGTGTCGCGGCGGCGGAGAAGTACGCCGACCAGGAACCGATGTTCGGTATCGAGCAGGAGTACACGTTCTTCCAGAACGGCCGTCCGCTGGGCTGGCCGGAGAACGGGTACCCCGCGCCCCAGGGTCCGTACTACTGCGGTGTCGGCGGCGAGAAGATGGTCGGCCGCGAGATCATCGAGGCCCACACGACGGCCTGCCTCAAGGCCGGCCTGTCCATCGAGGGCACGAACGCCGAGGTAATGATGGGGCAGTGGGAGTTCCAGATCGGCGTGCTGCCCGCTCCGATGATCGGCGACCAGATGTGGGTCGCCCGGTGGCTGTTGCACCGCATCGCCGAAGACTTCGGCGTGGTCGTCTCGTTCGACGCCAAGCCGATGCCGGGTGACTGGAACGGCGCCGGCGCGCACACGAACTTCTCCACCAAGGCCACGATGCAGGGCTATGACGCCATCGTGACGGCGTGCGAGGCGCTCGGGCGCAACGCGCTGGCGCACGTGGAGGCCTACGGCGACGGCATCAAGGACCGGCTGACCGGTGCGCACGAGACGGCGAGCTGGGACAAGTTCAGCTGGGGGGCGTCCGACCGCGGAGCTTCGGTGCGCATCCCGTGGGCCGTGGAGAAGGCGAAGAAGGGCTGGCTCGAGGACCGTCGCCCGAACGCCAACATGGACCCGTACGTGGTGGCCGGCATGATCATCGAAACCTGCTGCGGGGCTCTCGCCGAGGAGGCCTCCGCCTGATCGTCCGCCGATGTGATCAAGGGTCCGCCTTCGTCCTGAAGGCGGACCCTTGTTCGCTCAGAAGCGGGCGCTGAGCAGTGGATCGGGCTCGTCCACCTGATCGTGCAGCACCTCGAGCACGATCTCGGCCAGGTGCGGCTCCATGCTCGCGTCGCCGATCGCGTCCGTCGAGATGAACATCGTGGACATGCCCTTGGCCCGCCACGCCCGTTCGATGGCCGAGTGGGTCCCGCCGATGGCCTTGGCCGAGCCGATGGCGGCGATGAGATCGGCGAACGCCGCGCGGCCCGGAGCGGCCAGCGCCACCTGACGGATGTACTCCGTCCGCTTCTCCCCGTATCCCCGGAGCAGCGCGATGATCTTCTCCCGCAGGACCTCGGGATCGACGGAGGTTTCGGCGGCGGGCCGGCTGAGCCGGTCCAGGACGGAACGGGCTTCCTCGATGTCCCCCTCGAGGTCAGGGTCGAAAGTGATCGTCACAGATGCCATGCTTCAGTTGTAGCGCCGATCTATAAAGATCACAAGTACTATCTTTATAGATAGTTGAGCACGGGCTGGTCTCGATCAAGGCGACGGGACTGTGTTCATCCTCCGGCACCGATAGCTTGGTCCCATGGTGCGGAAGCTGGCTCTGGCCCTGGCCCTCGCGGTGTCGACGCCGCTCGTGCTGGTGGGCACGCCCGCCGGCGCCGTCTCACCACCGGCGGCCCCGGGCGCGCCCGGCATCGGCGACCCGTACTACCCGCTCGACGGCAACGGCGGTTACGACGTTCAGCACTACGACCTCACGATCAGATACTCGCCGGCCACGGATGCGCTGGCCGGGACGGTGACGATCCGGGCCGAGGCGACGCAGCGGCTGTCGGCGTTCAACCTCGACCTCGACGGCCTGACGATCCGGGCGATCGTGGTGGATGGCCGCGCGGCGGCGTGGTCGCGCCGCGGCACCGAGCTGACCGTGACGCCCCGACGGGCGCTGAGCAAGGGACACATCTTCGACACCCGGATCGTCTACGACGGCGTCCCCAAGGTGATCCACGATCCGGACCTGGGCGACGGCGGTGCCTTCACCACCGCGGACGGCGTGGTCATCCTGGGTGAGCCGGACGTCGCGCAGGCCTGGTTCCCGTCCAACGACCACCCGAGCGACAAGGCCTCCTTCTCGATCGCGCTGACCGTGCCGAAAGACCTCCAGGCGATCTCCAACGGCGCCCCGGCCGGACGCTCCACCGTCCACGGCTGGACGACGTGGCGCTGGGAGCAGGCCGAGCCGATGGCGACGTATCTGGCCATGGCGGCGATCGGCACGTTCGACGTGAAGTCCTACCGCCAGGACGGGATCCGGTTCCTGGACGCGATCGATCCGGCGTTACCCAAGGCGACGTACGACCGGGTGGCGAAGTCGTTCGCGCGCGAGCCGGAGATCCTGCGGTTCCTGTCCGGCTACTTCGGGCCGTACCCGTTCCGCGCGGCCGGGGGCATCGTGGACGCGGACGGCGAGTGGGACTACGCGCTCGAGAATCAGGGCCGCCCGATCTACACGCCGCAGGACTTCGACACACAGCTGGACGGCGACAGCGTCGTGGTGCACGAGCTGGCCCACCAGTGGTACGGCGACAGCGCCGCGGTCTACCGGTGGGCGGACATCTGGCTGAACGAGGGCTTCGCCACCTACGCCGAGTGGCTGTGGAGCGAGCACGAAGGCCTGGGGACGGCGCAACAGGCCTTCGACAAGCTGTACGCGACCCCGGCCACGGCATCGCTGTGGACGGCGAAGGTCGCCGACCCCGGCCCGCCGAACCTGTTCATCGGCGCGGTGTACAACCGTGGCGCCATGACGTTGCACGCGCTGCGGCTGACCGTGGGCGACCGGACGTTCTTCCGCATCCTGCGCTCGTGGGCCCAGCTCCACCGCAACGGCAACGTGACGACGAAGGAGTTCATCGCCCACGCCGAACGCGTCTCCGGCCGGAACCTCGGCCCCCTGTTCGCCGCGTGGCTTTACACGCCGTCGAAGCCGGCCCGCCCGTAAGTCAGCCGGACTCGCGGAAGGCGGTGACCGCGGTGGGGAGTGTCGGATAGAGGTGCTCGACGCCGATGGCGGTGGTCAGGCCGTACGCGTCGAGCGCGTCGCGGAGGTCCTGCTTGACCCGGGCGAGCGCGAACACGATTCCCCGGTCGGCCAGCTCGGCACGCAGGCTCTCCACCGCGCCCAGGCCGGTGCTGTCCACCTCGACGTTCGCCTCGGTGTTGAGCACGAACCAGCGGATCGGCCCGGGCTGACTCTCGAGCGCGGCCAGCGCCCGGCGGCGGAAGTTCTCGGCGTTCGCGAAGAACAGCGGCGAGTCGTACCGGTACACGACCAGGCCGGGTTCGGTGGTGGCCTGCGGGTAGTCGTCGACGTCGTGCATCCCGGCCAGTCCCGGGACGAAGCCCTGGACCGCGTCGTGGGGCCGGGCGACGCGGTGGAGCATGTCGGCGACGGACAACCCGACGGCCAGCAGGACGCCGTACAGGATGTCGAAGACCAGAACACCGGTGAGCGCGGCCAGGGCCAGGAAGAACTCGCTGCGCCGGAAGGTGAACAGCCGGCGGAATCCGTCGACGTCGACCAGCCGGGTGGCGGCGTAGATGACGAGTGCTCCGAGTGCCGCGGTCGGGAAGCCGGCCAGGGCCGGACCGGCGAAGAGTAGCACCGCGACGACGGCGACCAGGGCGACCAGCGAGAACACCTGGGTCCGGGAGCCGGCCGCGACGCCCAGAGCGGTCCGGCTTCCGCTGCTGCTAATCGGGAAGCCGCGCAGCAGCCCGGCGCCGACGTTGGACACGCCGAGAGCGAGCAGTTCCTGATTGGCGTCGACCGGGTCGCCGCCGCGGACCGCGAAGGCTCGCGCCGTCAGCACGGTGTCGGTGTACCCGACCACCAGCACGCCGACCGCGGGCAGCAGGAGATCCCGCATGTCCCGGAGGGTCGGCAGCACCGGAGCCGGGAGCCCGTCGGGCACCGCCCCGACCACCGCGACGCCGTGGTCCCGCAGATGGAACACGACCACCGCGACGGCGGCCAGTGCGACCACGATCAACGGGACCGGCAGGCGCGGGAACAGTCGCCGGCCGAGGAACAGCAGCGCCAGCACGACGACGGCCAGGAGCACGGTGCCGGCCTGCATCTCCTCGAGCCGGGTCAGGAACGAGCGGAGTTCGGCGAGCACGCCGTCGCCGGTGACCCGTACGCCGGTGACTTTCCCGACCTGACCGATGATCATGATGACCGCGACCCCGGCCAGATATCCGACCAGGATCGGCCGGGACAGCAGGTCGGCGACGAATCCGAGCCGCGCGACGAAGGCGACCAGGCACAGGATCCCGACGGTCACGGCGAGCGCGGCGGCCAGGGCGGCGTACCGGCCCGCGTCGCCGGCGGCCAGCGGCGCGACCACCGTGGCGGTCAT
>CAXSDA010000014.1:0-75053 GCA_964236515.1 uncultured Actinoplanes sp. | reverse complement strand
GGGCCGACCGACATCCGCCGGGACGATCCGAGGAACGCGTACGCCAGCAGGGGCACGAGGATCGCCCACAGCCCGGCCACCGGTGGGAGGCCGGCCAGGGTGGCGTAGGCCATCACCTGCGGGACGAGGTACGCCGCCACGGTCAGCCCGGCAAGGACGTCACCCCGGACCCAGGAGCGGTCGTACGCGCGCAACACCTGCAGACCCGGAAGGAGCCGTCCTGGCGTGCGCATACCCGATCATCGCATCGGGCGATGATCAACACCGTGCGCGCATCCCCCTCCAGGTGGTCCACACCTGTCAGTCTTGGGGCCGTGATCGGCCTCACTGCGGTTGCCGGATCCTGCGGCCACTATCAGACAGGCCCGTCGGCACCGGAAGAACAGCGGCTGTTGGGAGAGCGACTTGCAGACGGAAAATGCGTTCTCGGCGGTTCGCCTGCGCCTGCTCGGATGGTTCGCCCGGCGGTTCCCCGGAACAGCCGGTGCGGTGTCCTTCGGTGGCGCCCTGTCGATGCTGCCGGACAGCTCATTGTTCCCGCTGTTCCGCGACGGCCTCGACCCGGTGGCGGAACTGGGCCGCCGCCGCGAGGAGACGCCCGTCAGCCGGCTGCCGCTCCCACTGGGCATCCGGGCCTGGCTGGTGACCGGCTATGAACCGGTCCGTGCGGTGCTGGGCAGCTCGGACGGTTTCAGCAACGACTTCGGCCGGTTCGCCGCCCGGGTCGGGTTGACGGCCGGCCAGGAGCCCGGTGGCCTCGGCATGGCCGACCCGCCGATGCACACCCGGCTCCGGCGGCTGGTCACGCCGGAGTTCACGATGCGCCGGCTGGCCCGGTTGCAGCCGCGGATCGAGGCCATCGTCAACGAGCGGCTCGACGCGGTGGCCCGGATCGACGGCCCGGTTGATCTGCTTCAGGAGTTCGCTCTGCCGGTGCCCACGCTGACCATCTGCGAACTGCTCGGTGTCCCCTACGCCGACCGGGGGTTCGTCCAGCGGTTCAGCGCCGCCCGGTTCGACCTCGACGGCGGAGCCTACGCACCGCTCGACGCGATCGGCGAGTCGCTCACCTATCTGCGCCAGCTGGTCGCCGATCAGCGCCGGAACCCCGGCGACGGGCTGATCGGATCACTGATCCAGGCGCACGGCGACGAGCTCGAGGACCGCGAGCTGGCCGGGCTGGCCGACGGCGTGCTCACCGGCGGGCTGGAGACCAGTGTCAGCATGCTGGCGCTGGGCTCCCTGGTGCTGATGACCCAGCCGGAACTGGCCGATCCACTGAGGGCCGGCGAGCCGGCCGACGCGCTGGTCGAAGAGCTGTTGCGGTACCTGACGGTGGTGCAGGTGGCGTTCCCGCGGTTCGCCGTCCGCGACCTCGAGGTCGGTGGCGTCTCGATCAAGGCCGGCGACGTGGTGATGTGCTCGCTGAGCGGGGCCGACCGGGACGGCGTGCTCGGTCCCGGGATGGACCGGATCGACGCCGGCCGGGACCCCAGCCGGTCGCACATGGCCTTCGGCCACGGCCTGCACCGGTGCGTCGGGGCCGAGCTGGCCCGGATGGAGCTCCGCATCGCGTACCCGGCGCTGGTGCGGCGCTTCCCGGCGATGCGCCCGGCGGTCGATCTGGCGAGCCTGCCGATGCGCCGGGCGTCGATCGTGTTCGGCCTGGAGTCGCTTCCGGTGACCTTGGGCCCGGTGGCGCCCGACGAGGCCGGGGTTCCGGAGCATCCACCCGCAGCTTGACCGAAAGCTGCGCCCCGGCGGCGGCTATTGCCCGTACGGAATCTGATTCGCGCAAGTGATATTGCGCGTATTGCGCGTTCCGAATGAGGGCGATAGCTCGTCTTAATGACGAGCCCGGAAGCCGGCCATGCGTGTTCGCCGTACGGTTTCGATCGCCGCGTCGGCCGGCGGCCGGTACGGGCAGCGGCGCATCGTGCTGACCCGCCGTTCCCACGTCACCGCGCGGGCCGCCGCCGGAGCGACGCCCGTATCGGACGGGACGGGGTTTGACAGTGCGGGACGGGCCGGGCGGAATGGTGGAGATCAACGCGCACGGCATCGCCGTCTACGGCACCGACGCGGCCGCCTCCCTCGCGGATGTCCGGATCGATCGCAACGAGCTGGACCACCTCGTCCTCGGGCCGGCCGGCAGCGCGGCACAGAAGGCCCGCCTCGTCCTGAACCATAACCGGTACGCCGGTCGGGTCCCGGCCGGCCACGAGGTCTACGACTGGAACGGCACCGAGTGCCACGGTCTCGCAACTTACCGGGCGGCCGGCGGCCAGGATCCGCCTCAGCACCTGCACGCCCCCGCATGTGAGGTCTACCGCCGGGCGGGGGCGGGTTCAGGTTGCCGTTGCCGTTCTTTGACGAACGGGATCTTCTGGATCGACTGTTGATAGTGCTCAACGGCGTTGTGCAGAGGCAGGTCGTCGAAGTCGAGCTGGGCGAGCAACGATTCCAGCTCGGCGTTGCACGCCTCGGCCGCGGCGACCTGCGCCGGCAGATCGTACGAACGATTCAGGTTGGCCGTGACCGCGGCGGCCACGGCGACGATGAAGGCCGCGATGCACAGCGGTCGCCAGACCTGTGGCGGACTGTCGAGGTTCAGGTTCCCGGCGATGGCCTGCACCAGTTTGGGACCGCCGGCAGCCGGCGCAGCCGTGAACACCGCAGCCAGGGCACTGCAGACGATGCTGATGTTGATGAGCACGTTGCGGCGAGGCTTGGCGTGGGTGAGGAACTCTTCGATGTCGGCTCGGCGCTCTCTGACACGGGTGCACAGTTGTTTACGAGATTTGGAATCGTCCGCCATGTCGGACCTGCCGATCTTTCGCTGACCACGTCCCATCACTATGCGCTTGCACCACGACGACGGAAAGTGAGTAATTGTGGGTACGCCAGCTGAGTGACTCCTCGCGGACCCGTACAACCGGTGACCGCTCGTAAGGGGGCGGCGGGGGTGCCGCGTCGGCCCACGGAGCCGTTGTAGCGTTCGGGATGTCCGCTCAGCTGAAAACGTTGATGCCGCACTCCGCACGAATCCATGACATTCTGCTGGGCGGTTTTGGCGTCGCTTCGGCTGCCAATGGGCAACGCCGAGAAAGGCGGACACGCCCATAACCAGGACTCCTGCAATCACCCACCATGGGGCGGCATTCGCGGCCCGGCATGAGCCCTGATTCCCGGATCGCGGTCTGCCGGGAGTGAAATGGGTGGCTTGGACGATTACCCGCAGGGTGGCGTGCACACCGGCTCCATCGGTGCAGCGGCGCACGCCGACCCGGTAGGTAACGAGGTGTACGCCATCGACACGGCGACCGGAGAACTGCGAGCCCGGATCGAGGTCGGTGTGCAACCGCACGGGCCACGGCGATCGTACGGACCGGGTTCGCAGTCCGGTCAGAGGATCCGGCAGGTGCGGCGCCGCCCTTGCCGCCTTTCCGGCAAACTGCCCGGAGAGGCGGCAAGGACGGCGGAACGGATACCGCGGGACGTTACAGCAGAGCGAGCGCCGGAATGAACTTCGTGGCGTCGATCGTGCCCCAGCCGCTGGCCATGTCGTAGCCCTTCGCCGCCGCCGGACCGGTGACGCCCTCGAAGCTGATGTCGCCCGAAGTCACGTCGACCAGACCGGTCGGCAGGTGGGTGTGCTGGCTGGCCGCGCCCAGCAGGTAGAGCGCGGGGTTGATGTTGCCCAGCCGCCGGCCGGCGAGCTGGTCGGCCATGGCCACGATGCCGGAGAAGATCGGGCTGGCCTCGGAGGTGCCTCCGAAGATGTGCCAGTAGCTCTTGGTCGCAGTGTTCGCCGGGTCGAAGGTGTAGTACACCCAGGCCCCGCCGTCGACCGCCGCGCTCATCGAGATGTCGGGCGTGCCGCGGTGGTTGCCCACCACGTTGCGCACCCCGGCCTGCCACGACGGACGGGCGAAGACGTGCGAGTCGCCGCCGCCACCGGCGCCGTACCCGTCGTTCCAGACGACGTCCGGGGACACCTTGTTGCCCTGGTCGTCGAGGTTGAGCTGGGTGCCGCCGACCGAGGTGACCAGCGGGTCGGCCGAAGGCCAGGACTGCACCGGGTAGGGGTACAGGGTCTCGCCGTCGGACTCGGCGTCGGTCGCGCCGTCGTCACCGGAGCTGCCGAGCACGGTGACCTTGTGCTTCTCGGCGTCCTTGAACGCGTACCGCAGGTTGAGGAGGCTGGAGAAGTTGCCCTGGTCGAAGCCGGGGAAGGTGTTCTCCGTCGCGCCGAAGCTCTGCGTGATGACGTCGCCGATGCCGTGGTCGATCAGGTACTTCTCGGCGTTCATCATCTCGGGGAGGCCGGTGACGCCCTCGGTCTCGGCGACCCCGGTCTCGACGAGGACGATGTGCGCGCCGGGAGCGATCGCGTGGGCGTACTGGACGTCGAGCGTGGCCTCCTGGGACCAGCCGATCTGGTCGGGGTCGGACGGGTCCCAAGCGGGCACGTGGCCGTACTTGACCACCTGGACCTGGGTGTCCGGAAGACCCCACTGCTGGTCGAAGACGTTCAGGTCGCTCTGGATCGTCGGCGGACCGAACGAGTCGACGATGACGATCGTGCGACCCTTGCCCGTGATGCCGTGCTTGTACAACGGGTTCAGGTTGTACGCGACGCGGTACTGCAGCGGGCTGTAGCAGTGGATGCCGATCAGCGTGACGCACTGCGAGGTGGGAAGGGGCGCCGTGGCCGCCTTGGCGGCGACGTGACCCGTGATCGCCGGAATGACTTTCACCGATGCGGCGGACGCCGGACTCGCCCCCGGCACCAGGGCCGCGGCCGTGGTGACCGCGATCGCCGCGGCTGCGATTGAGTGGACCTTCAACCGACACTCCTTGTGGTAGGCGGGTAACTGATTCACCTCATGCCACCACTGCGGGAAAGGGAAGATGCTCGATACCTTTTGTCTGGCTGATACACCCTTGATCGACCGTACGACCGATGGACGGTGTTCCTTGTGGACGGTGGCACCTCGTCCGATCGGTGGATGCCGGTCCGGCACCTCGTCGTCGACCGGCAGCCGCTGTCGGATTGCGGGCTGCGCTGCGCGGCTCGGGGGAACAGGCTCGGGGGACAGGCTCGACGGATATCCGCAGCGGGGGTGAGGAGTCGACATGCCCCTGCGCCTTCTGACCGCCGTCCTCGTCGCGGTGGCTGTGCTCACCCTCTCGGCCCGGCCGGCCGCCGCCTCTCCGGTCGAGTCGGTCTGCGGCACCTCGTCACCCGCCGACGAACTGGTCGCCGGCGGAGGATCCGTCCCGGTGCGGGTCTCGCCCGACGTGGGGACGACCCCGACCATCGTCATCGGCCGGGACAACCGGTCGGGCGACGTCGAGATCAGGTTCCGCAGCGAAGCCGACCTGCCGGCCGGGAACCTGCGGTTCGAGCCGGGCCGTTTCAGCCGCGGCAGCCAGCGTCTGGACCCGAGGACGATCACCGTCACGGTCGACCGGCGGAACGCCCGCGAGGTGGTCGTCAACGTCTGCGTCGACCGCAACGTGTCAACGGTGCGCCCGGGGGCGTACACGGGCTCGATCGTCGTCCGGGACTCGCGGCTGACCGGCGCGGACGTGCCGATCAACGTCAATCTGCAGGACTCCCGGCTCAACTGGCTCGGCGGCCTCGGATGGTTCCTGGCGGTCGCGCTGGCCGTCCTGGGCGTGTGGGTCACGTTGCGGCGGGCGGCCGGTCAGCCGATCTTCGGCCGGCGCGCCAAGGCCGCGCTGAAGGCGTGGAGCAACGTCAACCTGATCTTCATCCTGGCGGTGGCGGCGGCCGCGGCATGGGTGGCGCTGCAGACCCAGGGCCTGTCGGACGACGAGTTCGCAGGTGACCTGAACAGCTACGTCCGGCTGTTCCTGGCCATGTTCGGCGCCGCCTACACCGTGGGTAACCTGCCGCCCGCGGTCGCCGGGAAGGAACCGCCGGCCGCCTCGCCCGCGGGACGGGCGGCGTGATCATCGGACGGCGGCCAGCACCGTGTCGGCGAGGAGTTCCGGCGACGCGGTCGCGTCCATGGGTACCGCCCCGGCGGCCAGCATCTGGGCCTGGAAGACCGGGCGGCCGTCGCGGATCTGTTGCTTGACCCCGTCGGTCCGCTGCGGGGACGTCGCGCGGGCGAGGCGGGCGTCCTGCGCGTCC
Source organism: uncultured Actinoplanes sp. (assembly GCA_964236515.1). Classification (GTDB taxonomy): domain Bacteria; phylum Actinomycetota; class Actinomycetes; order Mycobacteriales; family Micromonosporaceae; genus Actinoplanes. The sequence goes on along the minus strand of CAXSDA010000014.1, from coordinate 68,887 downwards.
GCCTCGATCGTCAGCAGGAACACGCGCTCGAAGAGGTCCAGCATCTCGTCCTGGTTCCGGGCGATCCCGCAGACGAACATCACCCCGGCCGGGTCACCGGCCGCGGCGATGGCCGCCTCGAGGTGGGCTCGATTCCAGACCCAGCGGTGAGCGATCTGCCAGGCCTCGCCGGCCTCGGGCGGCGGTTCGACCGGTGCCCCGGCGCTGTCCTCCCAGGAGGCCAGGTCGTCGGCGTCGATGGCGACCTGGCCGCGGCGGGACAGCTCCGCGGCCAGGGTCGACTTGCCCGAACCCGGGTTGCCGGTGATCAGGAACGCCCGCATCACCCGCTCAGCTCTTCGCGGAGGCTCTTCCCGAAGGCGACGCCCAGGCCGGTGAGGTCGACCGATCGGCGCGCGTGCTCCGGGACCAGGTCGACCAGGGGCCGCATGGCCTCGAGCGCGGTGAGGATCTGCCGGGCCACCCGATCGATCGGCCGTACGGCGTCGACCGAGACCAGGATGCCCCGGGAGCCGTACCACTCGACGATCGGATACGTCACCTCGTAATAGATGGCCAGCCGCCGGCGGATGACCTCCTCGGTGTCGTCCGACCGGCCCTCCAGCGCCGCCCGGGCGAGCAGCCGGCGGGTGAGTTCCTCGTCGCCCGCCTTGAGGTGCAGGGCCACGTTGGCGGTCATCCCGAGGGCGGCCGCGATCTCGTACAGCGCCCGCGCCTGGGTCATGTTGCGCGGCATGCCGTCCAGGACGTATCCGCCGCCCTTGCCCTTCGACTCGACCAGTGCCGCGCGGACCATGTCCAGCACGACCTCGTCCGGGACCAGTTCGCCCCGGGACAGGTGATCCTGGACGGCGCGGCCGAGTTCGGTACGCCGCGCCACGTGGTCGCGCAGGAGGTCGCCGGTGGCGATGTGCGGAATGCCGAAGTGGTTGGCGATGAGGGCGCCCTGCGTGCCCTTGCCTGCTCCGGGAGGTGCGATCAGTAGGACCCGCATCGCGCTTCGCCCTTTCGTCGGTCTGCCGCACGCTAGTCTGCCCCGCGTGCCGTTTCCGACGCGAACGACCCGGCCCCCGATGCCGGCCCGGGTCCGCTCGGTCACCGACGTCACCGATCACATGCGCCAGATCGACCTGGTCGGCCCGGACTTCGCGCGCCTCCGCGTCCGCCCCGGCGCCCACCTGGTCGTTCGGGTGCCCTCGGCCGGCGGGCACGTCCGGCGGGTCTACTCGATCTGGCACCCCGCTCCCGGGGCGGCCTCGCTCGTTATCCGGGTGGCGTTGCACCCGGCGGGCGGGCCCGGCTGCGTCTGGGCCCGGGGCGTCGCACCCGGCGACCGCGTCACCGTCGAGCCGCCCCGGAGCAAGATCACTATCGACGAATCGGCGGCGTACCACATCTTCGTCGGGGACGAGACGGCCGCTGTCCCGCTGCTGACGATGCGGGCGGCCGTCCGCCGGCCCGCGTTCGGAGTCTTCGAGTCGGCCGGTCCCGGCGACGAGGTGCCCGGTGTCGCGGGTGTTCCGCCGCTGCCGTGGGTGCACCGGGGGACGGCCACGGCGGTCTCGTCGCGGACGCTGCTGCGGGCGACGCAGGAGCTCGAGCTCCCCGCCGGGGTGGGGGCCGCGTACGTGGCCGGCGAGAGCGACACCTGCCGCCTCGTGCAGCGTCACCTTGTGGAGCAGCGGGGCTGGCCGCGCCGGTCGGTCCACCTCCAGCCGCACTGGGCGGCCGGCCGCCCCGGTTTCGGCGCCGCCGGCGACTGACCCGCCGCCGGCGACTGACCCCCCGCCGGCGGCTGATCTCAGGTGGCGGCTGATCTCAGGTGGCGGCGATCGCGATCGCGTCGATGGAGATGAGCAGGTTGCGCGGCAGCTTGACGTTCGCCGGCGCGGAGCGGGCCGGTGGCGGGTCGGGCATCCACCGGGCGTACGTCTCGTTGATGCGGGCGAAGTCGTCGACGTCCGCGTAGAAGATCGTGATCTTGACCAGCGTCTCCAGGGATGCGCCCGCCTCGGTGAGGATCTCGCGGAGGTTGCGCAGCGCCTGGTCGGTCTGTTCCACGATTCCGTCCGGCGCGACTCCGGTGGCCGGATCGATGCCGGCGGTGCCGGAGCAGAAGACGAAGCCGTTGGCGACGATCGCCTGGCTGTAAGGGCCGATCGCCTCGGGCGCCCGGTCGGTGGAGATTGCCTGTCTGATCACTGTAGACTCGTTTCGTGGTGGGGTGGGCCGAGCCGGCAGGCGTGCTCCGTCTCGGCCCGCCGCCGCTCAGCAGTAGATGGTCCACCACACGCTGTTGATCTTGTCCCAGAACCCGTCGGGGACGGGGAAGATGATCGAATAGGCGGTCCACTCGTAGACCTGCCGCACGTTCGACATCGTCGGGCTGTTGATACTCGTCGGGACCAGATAGCTGCTGCCGCCGGTCCCGAGGAGGTTGATGTCGGTGTGCCACGAGTCGCCGTGCTTGGTGTGGTTGGTGTAGGACAACTGGTGCCACTGCAGGTAGATCATGCCCGACTCATCCGGCCGGAATACCCGGAGAGTGCCGCCGCGCATCGCGACGCAGTCCCCGGCCTTGGCGTCCGCGGTGAGGGTGAAGGTCACGAAGTCCGGATTCGACCGGTCCACCGAAAAGGCGGCGACGCTACCGGGGTTGGGCGCGGAGGCGAGTGCGGCCGCCGGGGTCGCCAGCGTCAACGCCGCGACGACACCGAGCATCGCCACGCCCGCGCGGGCCAGTCGCGACGCGAAGGGTCTGTGCCGAGTGTGGACGGTACGTCCGGTGGATGGCCGTCGCAGCGGGCGACCGGTCCTGAGCGCTGTCCGTAGGGCTGTCGGGAACGTCATTGATGCCTCCTGGGTGGATGAGCCGGTGACTCACACACGTGATGGAAGCCCGTCCGGTTCACTCGAAAGCTAGCTGCGCCGGCTTGCGGGCGACTCGGCATCGCTACCTAGAAGACAGTGCCGATCACGGGGCATCAGGGAGGCGAGTACCTAGGCGGCCGTCATCGAGCGGGAACGCGCTCGGCCGGCGGAGTCTCGGCGCGTACGGCCGCGGTCGGGCGGGGCAGCAGTTGCCGGCGGGTGAGGGCGAGCACCGTGCGGGCGGCGATTCCGCCGACGAGGAGCGTGATGGCGGCGAGAATCACGTACTGCCAGAGCCGATAGCCGGCGACCTGGCCGTCCTACAGCTAGATCAGCGCCACGGTGGCGACCGCCGACCAGTTGAACGTGAACGCCCGGGTGCTCGGCATGAAGCTCCCGAACGTGGGCAGCAGCCGCACCTGGGCGAGCACCAGCAAGAAGACTGGACCCTGCTGATCGACTCGCTCCCCAGCGGCCACACGACACGGTGATCCGCCCGGTCGAGCCCGCGTACGACGTGCCGCTCACGTTGCAGTGAAACCCGACCTGGACCCGGCCCACGTGCGCCGATGACGTTCGGGAATTCGGCGGAGCGGGCCGGTCGGGATCGACGAGATCTCCGGCGATGCTGCGCCGACCCGCTCACAGACGCGACACATCGCCTGGACCACAAGTCCCGCTACGCGCGTCGGCGGATCCAGCCGAAGATGCCGGTGACGATGAACAGGATCAGGCCGACGACGAACAGCCAGAAGATCCCCTTGATCGCCAGTCCGAGGACGGCGATCACCAACCACACGACGAGCAGCCCCACGATGAGTCCCATGCAGGTCGGATACCCCGGCGCGTACGAGCGGAAACGGTGCGGAACGAAAACGGCGCCGGGGGCGTTGACCCCTGTCGTGACACTGACCTTCGCCGTCCTCGGGGACTCCATCGCGTACGGGCAGGGTGCGTCGGCGCCGGCCGACACGGTCGGCGCGCGCCTGGCCGCGGATCTGACCGGTACGGGCCGGCCCACCGAGGTCCGCGTCTTCGCCGTGCCCGGCGCCGACAGCCGGAGCCTGGCCGCGCAGGTCCAGCGGGTGACCGCCTGGGCGCCGGACCTGGCGCTGGTCATCATCGGCGCGAACGACCTCACCCACTTCGTCCCGCCGGCCCAGGCGGCCGTGCTGCTCGGCGACGCCGTCCGCAGGTTGCGCACCGCCGGCGTCGAAGTGGTCGTGGCGCCCGCGCCCGACCTCAGCGTTGTGCCCTGGGTGCCGCCGCAGATGCGGATGATGGTCCGGGCCGGCAGCGAGCTGCTGCGCCGGGAGCAGACCCGCGCGGCTGCCGCGGCCGGCGCCCGGATCGCCGACATCAGCGGAGCGTCGACCGCCGCCTTCGCCGCCGACCCGGCGATGTTCAGCGCCGACCACTTCCACCCCTCCAGTGCCGGCTACGCCGTGATCAGCGCCGCCCTGACCCCGGAGATCCGGGCCGCCGCGTCAGCCGTCGAGGCCGTCGGCCGGGCCTGAGGCCGCCGGCAAGTCGCCGTGGCCTGCGGCCGGGCTGGAGGCCGCCGGAGGCCCTGCGAGGCAACCCGAGCCCCGCAGGGATCGCCGCGTTGTTCAGGCCGAGCCCCACGCTGATCAGCGCGTCCCGGCCGGGCCGCGGCGAGCCCGAAGCGGTGGTCGAACAGGCCGGCGCCGAAGCCGACGGTGAGGGTGAGGCGGGCCGGGGAGAGGTCGAGGGCCTCACCGGTGTCGTCGGGCGGTGCCGCCGCCGACCCGGTGACCGCGCCGCCGCCGACGTCGTGGCCGGCGGTCATCCGGGCCGCGGCCGCGGTCCACGCGATCAGCACGTCGATCAGGTCCTGCCGGGTGGTCGCCGGGCCGAGGTCGAAGGCGGCGAAGTGCAGGCGGTCCTGCGCCGGGGTGGTGATGCCGGCCTGGTTCGGGCCGAAGAAGGGCACGGCCGGGGTCGTCTGACGGGAGACCGCCGCACCGCCGGCCCCCCCGGCGACACCCAGCGCGGCCGCCCCGCCGAGCAACGCTCCGAGCCGGCGCCGGCTGAGGCCACCCGTCATCGTGCGGTCACGTTCGCGCTGATCCGGCCGAGGGGTTCGGAGATCGCGTCGACCTCGACCGCGAGCGCCCTGACGGCGGCCGGCGACAGGTCGTCGTACGACACGTACGGGCTCCCGGGGATGTAGCCGGCCGCCCGGGCTTGGACCGGTGGGTGTCGAGCAGGTCGATCAGCGCGACGAACCGGTTGTCGAGTGTGGACACCAGCGACGGCGTCCGGGCCAGCAGGGCCGGGCGCAGCGCGGTGTAGACGTACCGGGCGCCGTCCACGTTTCCCGCGAAGTCGACCAGGTCGATGCGGGAGTAGCGTTCCTCCTCGCCGGTGACCTTCGACTTGGCCACCTCGTCCAGAAGTGACTTGGCGCCGTTGCCCATCACCAGCGGGGTGATCGGCACCGTCTTCACCAGGGCGTTCAGCTTGGCGACGTCGGAGGTCAGTGCATCCGCGAGCGCGGCCGTCCCCGTCAGTGTCCCCGTCCGGAAGAGCTGCTGCTCGATCGCGTGGAAGCCGGTGAACGCGGTGCCGCCGGTGGCGTCGTCGACGCGCATGTCGATCAGCGGGTCGAGGTCGCCGAACGACTCGGCGATCGGCTCGATCCGTTCCTAATGCAACCGGGCGACCGGATAGGCCTGCCGGGCGCGGACCAGGTCGCCGGCCGTGATCGCGGCGGTGGCGTCCACCAGCGCCCGGGTCTCGGTCTCGACGTACCGGCGGTAGGAATCGACGGCGCCGGAGAGGTTCGGATCGAGGGCAGCCGTGGCCGCGGCGGCTCCGGTGATGGTCAGGGCGGTCCGGTTGCCGTTGCCGACCATGCCGGGCTTGCAGGCGACCTGGTATGCGCCGGCCGGCAGGTCGACGATCATGGTCCGCTTCGTCGCGGGACCGATGTTCTCCTGCTCACCCACGATCCGGTCGCCGGTCCCGTACACGTAGACCTCGGTGACCTGGCCGGCGGTGTTGGTGATCTCGAAGGTGTGCCGCCCGGCCGGGAGGCTGGTGGTGGCGACCTCGCACGTGGTCTCGCTTGCCGTCACCGCGATCGGACCGGGCCGATCGGCAGGTGCGTCGGAGCAGGCCGCGGCCGACAGGAGCACCGCGACCAGACCGGTCGTGGTGACAACGCGCCCGGTCATGCCGGGACCGCCTGCCGGTCCGGGTGCGTCCACCGAGGAAGAACAGCGCTATCACCGGTACGAGGTAGGCCACCCAGGCGACCGCCTGCGCCACCGTGGTCTGCGGGCTGAGGTTGAAGATGCCCTTGAGCAGCGCGCCGTACCAGGAGTTCGGCGGGATCTGCGCGCGGACGTCGAAGGCCAGCGTGGTCAGACCGCTGATCACGCCGCCCTCCTGGAGGTCGTGCACGGCGTACGCCAGGACCCCGGCCGCGATCACGATCAGTCCGGCGCTGGTCCACGTGAAGAACCGGGCCATGTTCAGCTTCACCGACCGGCGGTACAGCAGCCACGCCAGGACCACCGCCGTTGCGATGCCCAGCGAGAACCCCAGGATCGGGGTCAGCGCGGTGCCCGCGGCCTGGACCGCCGACCAGAAGAACAGGGCCGTCTCGAGGCCTTCGCGGGCGACCGCGAGGAAGGCGGTCAGCCCGACGGCGAACGCGCCGACCCGCAGCGCCGAGGACAGGCGCCCGTCCAGTTCCGCCCGCATGCCCCGGGCGGCCCGGCGCATCCAGAAGACCATCCACGTCACGAACACCACGGCCAGCGCGGACATCGTGCCGCCGAAGACCTCCTGGCTGCGGAAGCCGGACAGCAGCGTGGTCGAGGTGTAGGTCAGCAGCGCGCCGAAGGAGACACTGACCACGACGGCCAGGCACACCCCGCCGGCCACCATCGGCAGCCGGTCCCGCCGCTCCACCTTGACCAGGTACGCGACGAGGATGCTCACCACCAGCGCCGCCTCGAGGCCTTCGCGCAGGCGGATCAGGTAGTTCGCCAGCATTCCGTCGCCCTCCAAACAACTACAACGTGTAGGTATTTGGTAAGGCTTAGGCGGACGCCGGGGCAACCGCCGTGACCGCGACGAGGACCACGATCGCGGCCAGCCAGATCAGCGTCGTGGGTCCGGTGCCGAGCCCGAGGCCGCCGCGGACGGGCGGCAGACCCATCCAGTCGGCCAGTGAGGCGCCGAGCGGGCGGGTGATGACGTACGCGGTCCAGAACGCGGCCACCGCGCCCAGCCGCCGTTGCCGGTGCGCGACCGCCGGGATCGCGATGGCGACCGCGAAGACGACGCCGGAGGCCAGGTAGCCCCAGCCGAAGGTGCTCGCGGTCAGGTCGCCGGCGGCGGTGCCGAGCGCGAACGTCGCCAGCACGGTCGCCCAGTAGAAGAGCTCCCGGCGGCGGGTGGTGATGCTGTGCACCGACAGCGTGCCCTCCACCCGGGCCCAGATCACGAAGATCGCCAGCAGTACGGCCAGGAAGAACGGCGCCGACACGATGTACGGCACGCCCAGCCCGACGTGCAGCACGTCGGCCGCCATCGTGCCGAACACGCTGACCATCACCACCGCCGTCCAGTAGACCCAGGCGATGTACCGCCGGACCACGAGCTGGACGACCAGCGCCGCGGTGAAGGCGATCGCGCCCAGGCCCACCGCCACCGGGGGAGGGAGGCGGTGGGCCAGCCAGTCGGACGCGGTCTCGCCCATGCCGGTGGTGAGCACCTTGATGATCCAGAACAGCGCGGTGACCGCCGGAACCTTGGTTGCGGTCGCTCGTACCTCGTCGGTGATGGCCACGGCGAACGACTCTGGACCGTCGACCCTCAGAACCGGCTGAGGAGCGCCGATCCCGTCTTCAGCGTGTTCTCAGGGCAGAACTGCCGTGTGCTGGAGGCGGACCGCCGCCAGCTCGTCCGGGTCGAGGCCGAGCAGCCGCAGGATCGTCGGCGCGATCTGCGTGGTCTCGACCGGCTCGGCCACCGTACGTCCGCCGCCGGCGCCCGCTCCCGAGACCACGATGGGCACGTGCCGGTCAGCCGGGGTGTCCCCGCCGTGCTCGGCGATCTTCGACTTCTTGCCGGTGTACACGACCCCGGGCCGGGCGATCCCGAGCAGGTCCGGCACCCGGATGTCGCCGGGCGGGACACCGATGAACGCGGCCGCCGCGGCGCCGGCGGACACGCAGGCCAGCCCGGATGCGGCGTACGGCTTGGACGCGCCGGTGATGTCGTTGCCGGTGCCGTCGTGGTGCAGCAGGAAGTCGCGGGCGAACGCGGCCGCGGCCTGCGACCGGTCGGTCAGCCATATCAGCATCGCGTCGTCGTCGATGGCGAACGCGACAAGCTTGCCGGTGTGACCGGCGGCCGTCCAGGACGCGTTCAGCCCGTCCACGATCGGGCCGTCGTCGATCCGGCGGTGACCAGGCCGTGCCGGCGGGCGACCTCGAAGACGGTGTTCACCTTCAGGTACTGGTGCGGATACACCGGCGTGCAGGTGCGCGGGTCGACCGGCAACTGGGCCGGGTCCAGCAGCTGCTCGGGCGAGCCGGTCAGCGACAGGATGGAACCCGGCAACCCGGCCAGACCCTGACCGGCGTCGAGCCGGGAGAAGTCCTTGTCCGCGGGCTCGGCGTAGTCGACCTCGGCGCCGGGCTTCACGCCGACGCAGGAGGTGGTCCCGGCCGGCAGCAGCGCCGGGTTCCACGTGTCGTCGTAGTACACGCCGGTGGTCCGCGGATCGCCGCCGGTGACCGGGGCCAGCATGCCCGGGAACGAGTCGGACGGGAACGGCGTGACCGCGTTGCCGTACGAGGTCCCGGATCGGGTCAGCCGGGCCGCCGCCGGCCGCCGCCTGGCCGTTCGCCCGCAGGACGACGCCGAGTGGCCGGACCGGATCGCCTTCGCCGGGCGGCGTGGCCTCATCGCCCGGGGTGGCGGCTGCGGTTACGGCGACGCCGCCCAGAACTCGGGCGGGGTGGTCACCCTCACCACGGGCGGCCGGCTGGAGTTCCACCGCGAGGGCGACGCCGTGGTCGCGGACGCCCGGCGGGGCGGATGAGAATCCCGGCCGGCCGACGCTAAGCGTTCGGTAAGAACCGCGTCCGCCGTTCCCGGCGCAGGACGCCGCCGGCGACCAGCTCGACGGTCACCGCGGCGGCGATCGCCTCCACCGCGAGCAGGGCAACGAGCACCAGCACCTGGGTCGCGCCCGCCTGGACGGCCGAGCCGCCGCCGAGGAGCACCCCGACGTACGCGCCGGGCAGCGTGACCAGCCCGACCGTCCGGGTCTGGTCAAGGGCCGGCATGAGCGCCTGGCCGGCGGTCGGCCGGCAGACCAGCAGGGCGGCGTCGCGGGGCAGGAAGCCCAGCGCCAGCGCGGCCTCGTACTCGCCCTGCCGGGAGCGCAGCTCGTCCAGGGCCCGCCGGCCGGTCAGCGACGTCGCGGTCATCGCCCCGCCGATCAGGATGCCCGCCACCGGCAGCACCGACACCGTGGTCAGCGGCATCGTCCGGGCGGCGACGATGGGGGCGCCGATCGGCACCGCACCGGCCGCGATCGGGGCCAGCACCGCCCAGCCGAGCCGCAGGGTGCTGACCCGGCGGGCGGAGGTGGCGGTCGCGACCGCGATCATCACGGTGATGAACGCGGCCGTCGCCCACCAGGACCGGAGCACGGCGGTGATCAGCAGGGACACGAGGCCGAGCTGGGCCACCGCCCGCACCGACGCGGTCACCACCGCGCGACCGATCCCCAGCCGCCCGGCGACGGCGACCGCCGCCGCCACCGCCACCAGTACGGCGAGCACGACGGCGAAGGCCGGCCCGACGGTGATGGCGGCCCGCACTACGGCGTCCCGGCGGTGGCCTTGACCGCCATCGCGACCGCGGGCACGACGGTGAGGGTCAGCAGCCAGGCGCCGAGGACGTCGCTGGGCCAGTGCACCACCAGCGCCACCCGGCTCACCCCGACCGCCACCGCCCAGCCCGCGGCCACCGTGACCAGCGCGGCCCGGCTCCATCGGCGGTGCAGCAGCGGCCATCCGGCGATGATCACGATCAGGCCGGCGGCCGCGGCCGAGGTGCTGTGCCCGGACGGGAACGACCAGCCGGCCGCCGCGGCCAGGCGGTCGGCCGGCCGCGGCCGGGCGATCGCATCGACCAGAAGCAGCCGTACGCCGTACGTGAGCGGAAACGCCACCACGACGAACAACGCCGCCCGCCCCCGGCCGGTGGCCAGCAACGCCGCGGCGCCCCCGGCGAGGAGCGGGACGACCACGACCCAGGTGCCGGTCACCGTCACCGCCGCCATCGTGGCCCGCCACGCCGGGTGGGCCAGCGCCAGCGACCGGGCGCCGGCGCTGATCGCCGCGTCCGCGCTCAGCAGCGGCCCGGCGTGCCCGATCACGGCGGCGGCGAGCGCGAGAAAGGCCACTGCGGCCCCGGCGACGAGGCCGGCCGTCCTACGATTGGGGCCGGCCGGGTGCAACCGGGTCACCATGCCGACTCCAGTTCCGACCAGTTGTAGGTGTCCAGCAGATCATGACTCTTGTCGCCTATCTGCCCTTCGTCCTCGCGGCCGCGCTGGCCGCCGGGATGCGGTGGGCCGGTGGCCGGGGAGCGCCCGGACCGGCCGCGCGGACCGTCGCCGCGGTGGCCGCGGCCGTCGCCGTCGCGTCCACCTGGTCGCTGGTCCTGCTGGCGCTGACCCTGTTCGACGACGTGCCGCCGCTGTCCATCCTGGACGATCAACCGGGCCTGGAGCTGCCCGAGCCGGTGCCGGGGCCGGTCGCTCGGGCCGCGGCGCTGATGCTGGGCTGGGGCCTGGCCCGGCTGGTGGCCGACCTGCGGCGCCGGTCCGGGACGCATCGGCGGTTGCGGGCCGCGGGCCGGCCGCGGGACGGTCTGGTCGTCGCCGACTGGGCCGACCCGATGGCCGTCGCGGTGCCCGGACGACCCGGCCACGTGCTGGTCACCACCGAGCTCCTCGAGCTGCTCGACGCCGCCGAGCGTCGTGTGCTCTTCGCTCATGAACGTGCGCACCTCGCCCATCGTCATCATCGGCTGGTTGCGGTGGCCGCCGCCGCGGCGGCCGTGAACCCGCTGCTGGCACCGGTCCGCGACGGGGTCGCCTACCTGGTCGAGCGGTGGGCCGACGAGGTCGCGGCGGCCGAGGTAGGGGACCGCGGGCTCACCGCGCGGGCGGTGGCCCGGGCCGCCCTGGCCCGGGTCGATCCGGGGCCGGCGGCGCTGGCTCTACACGGCGGCCCGGCCGTGCGGCGCGTCCGGGCACTGGGCGAACCGGCACCGGTGCCCCGGCGGCGGCGCCTGCTCCCGGCCGTCCTGCTCGGCGCCGGATGCCTGGTCACGACGGTGGCGGCGACGGCCGAGTTCATTGCTCTGGCCCGGGCCTGGTGGTAGCGGCGGCGGACGCCCGGCGGCGCGACCGCAGCAGCTCGATGGCGATCGGGACCACCGACACGAGCACGATGCCGACGAGGATGAACTCGATGTTGGACCGGACGAACGCGATCTGGCCGAGGAAGTAGCCGAGGATCGTCACCCCGCAGCCCCACAGCGTGGCGCCGACGACGTTGTTGATCAGGAACGTGCGGTAGTGCATGCGGCTCGCGCCGGCCACGATCGGGGTGAACGTCCGCACGATCGGGACGAAGCGCGCCAGGATGATGGACCGTGCGCCGTACTTGTCGAAGAAGCCCCGGGCCCGGGTCAGGTTCTCCTGCTTGAACAGCCGCGAGTCGGGACGCCGGAACAACGACGGGCCGAACCGGTGGCCGAAGTAGAAACCGAACTGGTCGCCGAGCGCGGCCGCGACCGACACCAGCAGGCACATCAGCCACAGCGGCTGGTGCAGCAGGGTGCCGCCGGCGATGAGCAGCCCGGCGGTGAACAGCAGCGAGTCACCGGGCAGGAAGAAGCCGATCAGCAGACCCGACTCGGCGAACACGACGGCCAGGATGCCGACCAGGCCGAACGTCGAGATGAGCCATTTCGGGTCCAGGAGTGACGGTCCGAGGGCCACGGTGGTGGACATCAACGCGTTCCTCCCGGCTCGTACGGCCCGACGACGGGCGTCCGGGGTGCATCTCCATTCCCGGCAGCCATAGACCTACAATCGGTAGGATCGGCGATCAGACTGTTCATCGATCCAGGCTGCGGGACGAGGCCTAAGAATCCGCTGAAGAGTGCGGTGCCGGAGCCGGGATCCAGATCCGCACGGCCGCCCCGCCCGGGACGTCGTCGACGGTCAGGGTGCCGCCGTGCGCGGTCACGATGTCGCGGGCGATGGCCAGTCCGAGGCCCGATCCGCCGCCGTCCCGGGACCGGCTGTCGTCCAGCCGGACGAACCGGTCGAAGATGCGTTCCCGGTCGGCCCGGGGGATCTCGGGGCCGTCGTTGCCGACCACGATCTCGGCGTCCCCGCCGTGGTCGGCGAGGGTGAGGGTGACCGTCCGCCGCGCGTGCCGGACGGCGTTGTCGACCAGGTTGCGGACGGCCCGGTGCAACTGGTCCGGGTCGCCGGTCACCCGGACCGGCCGTACGGCGCCGGCGACGGTCAGTTCGGGCCGCTCCACCGTGATGCGCTCGCGGGCGGCGTACACCAGGTCGTCCAGGTCGACGTCGGTCAGCCGGAGCGGCAGATTATGGTCGTCGGCGCGGGCCAGCAGGAGCATGTCCTCGACCAGGCGGGTCATCCGCCGGCTCTCGGCGTGGATGCGCCCGACCGACCGGGCCGGGTCGGTGTCCAATCCGGCCTGGGCGAGCAGGTCGGCGTTGGCGTGGATGGTGGCGAGCGGGCTGCGCAGCTCGTGGCTGGCGTCCGCGACGAACCGGCGCTGGGTCGCGCTGGCCGTCTCGATCCGGTCCAGCATGGTGTTCATCGTGGCCGCCAGCGCGGCGACCTCGTCGTCGGCGGCCGGGACCGGCAGCCGGGCGTGCAGGTTCCGGGCGGTGATGGTGGCGGCCTGGCGACGCATCGCCTCGACCGGGCGCAGGGTCCGCCCGACGAACAGGAACGTCGCCACCCCGACGATGATCGCCAGCAGCGGCAGGCCGACGAGCAGCGCCGCCACGATCGCCTCGGTGCCGTCGTCGACGATGTCCATCGACTCCGCCACCAGCACCGTCCGGTTGCCGGCGGCGGTGGCCACCCCGGCGGCGACGACGCGGAAGTGCGGATCCTGCCCGAGATCGAGCCGCTGCGTCTCGTGCAGGCGCTCCCCGGGCGCCGGCCGCAGCGCGGAGACGGGGGGCGCCCCGGACACGGCGTCGGAGGCGGCGATCACCGTACCGGACGCGTCGAGCACCTGGACCACGGTCCGTTCCGGCGCGGCCGGGCGGACCGCCGAAGCCACGGCGTCGGCGTCGCTGGCGGCCAGCGCGCTGGTGATCTGGCCCGCCCGGTCGGTGGCCGAGGCGGTGACATTGTCGATCAGGATGCCGCGCGCGGTGACCATTAGGACGCCGCCGGCCAGCACCGAGGCGACGGCGACCACGACCCCGGCGGCCAGGGCGGAGCGCAGGCGGACGCCCATCCGTCGTCGCAGCCGGGGCAGCCAGGTGGCGGGTCGCATGGGACCGACGCTATCCGCCATGCGCTGAACACGCGCTGAACGGGGAGTTCAGCGCGTTCTCAGGCGCGGTCGGGCAGGCTGGGGGACATGCGGGTTCTCGTGGTGGAGGACGAGGTCGGGCTGGCCGAGACGATCCGGGACGGTCTGTCCCGGGAAGGCTTCGCCGTCGACCTGGCCCATGACGGGATCGACGGCCTCTGGCTCGCTTCCGAGGCGCCGTACGGCCCGTACGACGTCGTGGTCCTGGACATCATGCTGCCCAAGCTCAGCGGGTACGAGATCTGCCGGCAGCTGCGTCAGCGCAAGGTGTGGACGCCGGTGGTCATGCTCACCGCCAAGGACGGGGAGTACGACCAGGCCGATGCGCTCGACCTGGGCGCCGACGACTACATCGTCAAGCCGTTCTCGTTCGTGGTGCTGATCGCCCGGCTGCGCGCGCTCGTCCGGCGCGGCGCCCCGGAACGCCCGGCCACCCTCGTCGCCGGAGACCTCACGCTGGACCCGTCCGAGCACCGGGTGTCCCGCGGCGACCAGCCGATCCCGGTCACCCCCCGTGAGTTCGCCCTGCTCGAGTTCCTGCTGCGCAACAAGGGCCACGCGGTGACCAAGACGGCGATCATCCAGAATGTCTGGGACGCCCATTTCGACGGCGACCCCAACATCGTCGAGGTGTACGTCGGCTATCTGCGGAAGAAGATCGACCACCCGTTCGGCCGATCCTCGATCGAGACCGTACGCGGGGCGGGGTATCGATTGAACCCGCTCGGCGGACCTTCAGCGGACTCTTAGGGTTCCGCCGCCACTCTGAGCGGTATGAACGATCACAGCCGGCGGGTCGACATCGACCGGCCGTTCCGGCGCCTGTTGAGCACGGTGCCGGAGATCACGGTGTTCTTCTGGATCGTCAAGGTGCTGTCGACCACGGTGGGCGAGACGTTCGCGGACTTCCTGAGTGACACCCTCGGACTCGGCCCGACGCTGACCACGGTCGTCACCAGCGCCCTGCTGGCCGTGGCGCTGACCGTTCAGTTCCGTACGCACCGCTACGTGCCGGCCGTCTACTGGCTCGCCGTCGTCCTGGCCGGCATCGTCGGCACGCTGCTCGCCGGCAACCTCACCGACGACTTCGGCGTGCCCCTCGGGCTGACCACGATCGTCTTCGCGCTCGCCCTGGCCGGCACCTTCGCCGCCTGGTACGCCACCGAGCGGACGCTGTCCATCCATACCGTGGACACGCCGCGCCGGGAGGCCTTCTACTGGCTGGCCATCCTGTTCACGTTCGCGCTCGGCACCGCCGCCGGCGACCTGGTGGCGGAGGCCTTCGGGCTGGGCTGGGCCGCGGCCATCGTGGTGTTCGCCGCCCCGATCGCCGTCGTCGCGGTGGCCCGCCGGCTCGGACTGGGCGCCGTGCTCGCGTTCTGGCCCGCGTACGTCCTGACCCGGCCGTTGGGCGCCGCGCTCGGTGACCTGCTCGCGCAGCCCGCCGCCCGGGGCGGCCTCGGACTCGGCGCCGGGGTCACCAGCGTGATCTTCCTGATCATCATGGTCGGCGTGGTGGTGTATCTGACCCGGTCCCGGATCGACCGCCCGGCCCTGGGCATCGCGACTTTCTCACGCGCTTCTTAATCGGCCCGGCCGATGTTCTCAGCCTCGTCGCCGATCGTGAAGCAGGCCCCTTTCTTGGTGATCTCTCACCCGCGCCGCACTCACGGCGAGCCGGCGGCGGGCGAACTGACAATCGAACCCACTGATGGAGGACGACCATGAATGACGGGCGCATCGCCGTGTCCGGCTTGACCAAGCAGTACAAGGGCGTGACCGCGGTCGACGACCTGTCGTTCACGGTCGAGCCGGGCCGGGTGACCGGATTCCTCGGTCCCAACGGCGCCGGCAAGACGACCACCCTGCGGATGGCGCTCAACCTGGTGATGCCCACCGCGGGCACGGCCACGATCGGCGGCCGGCGGTATGTCGACCTGGCCGAGCCCGACCGGGTCGTCGGCGCTGTCCTGGAGGCGTCCTCCGCGCACAAGGGCCGGACCGGACGCAACCACCTGCGCGCCTGCTGCATCACCACCGGCCTGCCGTTCTCGCGGGCCGACGAGATGCTCGAGACGGTCGGCCTGGAGCCGGCCGCCGACCGCAAGTTCAAGGGCTACTCGCTGGGCATAAAGCAGCGCCTCGGCATCGCTGCGGCCATGCTCGGCGACCCGCGGGTGCTGATCCTGGACGAGCCGGCCAACGGCCTCGACCCGGAAGGCATCCGCTGGATGCGCGAGCTCCTGCAGAGGCTGGCCGCCGAGGGCCGCACGGTGCTGGTCTCCAGCCACCTGCTGTCGGAGATGCAGGCGCTCGCCGACGACGTCGTCATCGTCGCCGCCGGCCGGTTGGTCCGCCAGGGCGCGGTCCGCGACGTGCTGGCCTCGATGGCCGGCGACACCCAGATCCAGGTGGGTACGCCCGAGACGGAGAAGCTCGCGCTCGCCCTGACAGCGGCCGGCGCGACCGTACGCCCCGGCAGCCCCGGCACCCTGCTGGTCACCGGCAGCACCGCCGCCGAGGTCGGCGACACCGCGCTGTCCGCGGGCGTGGCCGTGCACCACCTCAGCACCGACCAGCCCGACCTCGAAGACGTGTTCCTGACCCTCACGACCGAGAAGGCCGCCATCCGATGACCAGACTGATCCACGCCGAGATCTTCAAGCTGCGCACCACGAGCATGGGCTGGCTGTTCGCCGGGGCCACCGTGCTCAGCACCATCGTCATGTTCGTCGTCTCCGCGGTGAACGCCCACTCCCTGCTCAAACCGTTCGCCCAGTTCGTGGCCCTGGAGACGCACGGCCACGGCGACCGGATCCCGCCCGACTTCCTGGCCCACCTGAGGAGCGACTGGCAGCTCGGCCACTCCGCGGTCACCCAGGCGGCCACCCTCTACACCTCCGGGCAGCTGATCGGCGTGCTCCTGGCCTGCCTGCTCGGCATCGTGCTGATCACCAGCGAATACCACCAGCAGACCGCCACCACCACGTTCCTGCAGACGCCGCGGCGGACCCGGGTGGTGACCGCGAAACTCGGCACCGCCGTCCTGATGGCCGCGGCGGCCTGGCTGGTGTCCACGGTGCTCAGCGTCGTCGCCGGCGCGATCTTCCTGCACAGCGAGGGGTACGGCACCCAGCTCGGGCACTGGGGCGTGGACCGGGCGATCCTGCTGAACCTGGCCGCGTACGCGATCTGGGCCGTCTTCGGCGTCGGGTTCGGGGCTCTGGTCCGCAGCCAGCTCGGCGCGACGGTGGCCGCGACCGCGCTCTACCTGGTCGGCGCCTCGGCCGCCTCCAGCGTGTTCGACCTGCTCCACACCTATGTGATCAACAAGGACTGGATACTCACCCTGCAGGTCATCGTGCCCCAGGTGGCATCGGCGGTGATGATCTCGCCGACCAAGACGTTCGACCAGAGTCCGGCCGAGTGGGTCGGCGCCGCCGTCCTCATCGGGTACGGCATCGTCGCCGGCCTGGTCGGCACGTCGGTCCTGAGACGCCGCGACATCGCCTGACGTTAGTAGGGAACCTTTAACGTCCGGCTCGGACCGTCTCACGAAACCGGCACATCGTGGTGTTCATGAGCAAGGTGATGTCCGACCCGATTCACCGTTCTCTCAGCTTCGATCTTGTTAGCTGCCGGTCATGCTGACCTATCCCGAGGCGATCGTCGTCGGCGCCCTGCAAGGTGTCACCGAACTGTTCCCCGTCTCCAGCCTGGGGCACAGCATCCTGTTGCCCGCGGTGCTCGGCGGGCGGTGGGCGGCCGACCTCGACGTGTCGTCGCCCGAGTCGCCGTACCTGGCCTTCGTCGTCGGGCTGCACGTGGCCACGGCGCTCGCCCTGATCGCGTACTTCTGGCGCGACTGGGTCCGGATCGCCGGCGGGCTGATCAGCTCGATCCGGTGGCGGCGGGTGCGGACCGCGGACGAGCGGCTGGCCTGGATGATCGTGCTCGCCACCATCCCCGTCGGCATCACCGGGCTGCTGCTCGAACACACCTTCCGGACCGTGCTCGGACGGCCGATCCCGGCGGCGATCTTCCTCACCCTCAACGGCCTGCTGCTGTACGGAGCGGAACGGCTGCGGCGTCGCGCCCGGTCGCCGGAGTTGCCGGAGTTGCCGGCGGCTGCGGGCTCGCCGGACGGGACCGAGCCGGATCGGCGGCTGGCCGCCCGGAGCTTCGGTGGCGCGGTCGCCGTCGGGTCGGCGCAGATCCTGGCGCTGCTGCCCGGGATCAGCCGGTCGGGCGCGACGATGGCGGCCGGGCTGGTCCGCGGGCAGTCGCACGAGGACGCCGCGAGGTTCTCGTTCCTGCTGGCCACGCCGGTGATCCTGGCCGCCGGCGGGCTGAAGGTCCCGGACCTCGGGCCGCTGGGCACCGGGATCCACGGGCAGGTGTTGGCCGGCAGCGTCGTGTCCGGCGTCTGCGCGTACCTGTCGGTGCGGTTCCTGACCCGGTGGTTCGAGAGCCGGACGCTGACGCCGTTCGCGGTCTACTGCGTCGTCGCCGGCCTCGCCGCCCTGGCGTGGCTCATTCTGCGCTGACGGTGACCGGCGGGGCCCATCCCGGCCGGCGGATCAGGCAGAACGGGTGACCGGCCGGATCGGCGAACACGTCGTCCCCGTCGAGCTTCGCCGCGCCCAGCGCCAGCACCGCCGCGTGCGCCTGCGGCAGGTCGTCGACCATCACGTCGAGATGGATCTGCTGCGGTACGGCCGGGTCGGGCCAGGTGGCCGGCCGCTGGTCGGGGGAGTGCTGGAAGGCCAGCCCGGATGCCTGCGGGCTCGCCGACACGACCACGAAGTCGTCGTCGGAGTAAGTGATCGGATCGCCCAGCAGCCGGCTCCAGAACGTGGCCAGGGCCAGCGGGTCGGGGCAGTCGAGGATGACGTGGTGCAGGCGTCCGATTGGCATCGGCCCAATATGGACGGGACAGGTGGGTCGTCAGGACAGGTGGGCGGCGTCGAGAGCGGCCTGCAGCGACTGGAGGTAACCGTCGCTGGTCACGGTAGCGCCGGAGACGGTGTCGATGTTCGCGTTCTGCGCGGCCAGCGTCTCCTGCCGGAGCGTGGGCAGCGCGTACGCGTTGATCTCCTGATCGCGGCCGTTGTTGGCCGGATAGATGGGGACGGCCACGTCGGTGATCTTGCCACCGGAGACGGTGATGGTGACCTGGACGTCACCCCAGCGGGTCGAGGCGACCGAGCCGTTGTACGTCCGGGGAGCGGTGGCGGTCGAGGTCGATGCGGACGGGCGCGGCGCGGCGGTCCCGTTCGAGGACGACGTCGAGGACGGCGTCGGGGTGGGTTCGGTGGTGGGTACGGGGGCCGCCGCCACCGCCGGCGGCGCCGGGGTCGAATTCGTGCTGGTCCGGTAGCTGAACAACAGCACCAGGGCGGCGATCGTGGAGAAGATCCACAGGGTGATCCGTCGCATCGTCGATCCTCGTCCTCACCAGGCGAACTGTTCGGTGTGCAGGCGCTGCCGGTCGACGCCCGCGGCCACGGCGGCGGCCCGCGCCGCCCGGGTCCAGCCGTCCGGGCCGCACACGTAGACCGTGGACGCGGCGACGCCCGGAATGATCTGCCGCAGAGCGTCGGCGTCGGCGTGGTCCGCGAACTGTGCCGGCAGCCAGGACGGCCGGTCGGCGCGCGGCCCCAGCAGGCGGACCACCCGGACGCCACGGTGGCCGGCGAACCAGTCGAGCTCCTCGGCGAACGCCACCTCTTCCGTACTGCGGGCCCGGTAGAGGACGGTGACCTCGCCCGGCCCGTACGGCAGCTCGCCCAGCAGAGCCAGCAACGGCGTGATGCCGATGCCGCAGGCCAGCATGGTGACCGGCCCGCCCGTGTAGGTCTGGCCGGTCAGACTGCCGTACGGCCCCTCGATCAGCGCCCGGGTGCCCGGCTGCAGGGTCGTGGCCCGGGCGCTGCCGTCGCCGAGATCCTTGACCGTGATCCGGAGCATCTGGCCGTACGGGGTGGCCGACAGCGAGTACGGATGGGCCCGCGACCAGCCCGGACCGTCCCGGAACCGCCACTGGAAGAACTGCCCGGCCCGGACCGGCAACCGGTCCAGCCGCCGCCCGGTGAGGTACACCGACGTGATGCCCGGCCCCTCGGCTTGTACGTGGCTGACGACCAGCCGGTGCCGCGCGTTGCGCCAGACCGGCACCCCCACCCGCCAGACCAGGACGGCGCCGGCCGCCACCGCGTACAACGTCCACCAGTAGGTCGTCGCGACCGGTGACGACAGGAAATCCGTGCCGGTCCACAGCTGGTGGGGCAGCGCCAGCCCGACCCCGGCGTAGGCGTACAGGTGCAAGAGGTGCCAGGACTCGTACCGCAGCCGTCGGCGGGCCGCCCGGACCGAGGTGACCACGACCATCACCAGCGCGACCGTCCCGGCGGTGGCGAGCAGCATGCCCGGGAAGGTGACGACCATGTCCCACAGCTCGGCCCAGATCCCGGTCCGGGCGGCGCCGGCGTACCCGAGCACGATCAGCACGACGTGGGCCACCATCAGCCAGAACGAGGTGAACCCGGTCCACCGGTGCCAGTGCGCCAGACGGTCCTGGCCGAACGCGCGCTCGACCAGCGGGATGCGGGCCATCAGCAGGACCTGGATGAGCAGCAGGTCCGCCGCCCACAGCCCGGTCAGCCGGCCCAGCGCGTTCAGCGCGTCCGGGCCGCCCGCGGCGAGTCCCTGCAGGCCCCGGTTGCTCAGCCACAGCGCGGTCACGACGACCACGCTGGTGCCGGCGCCCGTGGCTGCGGCGTCCGACCACCACCGGGGCGTGACCGGCCGGGCGGGCGCGGCCACGGCGGTCTGCGGGCGGGCGGAGGTCAGGGTCACGGATCAAGAGTCGGTCGGCCGCGGGCGGAAAGCGAGCTTTCCACCTTAAGGATCAGCTATGAAAAGGGCGGCTTCCCAGCCTCCTGACACGTGACTCCCATCGGAACCTCAATTCGCCGAGGCACACTGGGTCGGATGGGATACAGACGCCGTACGCCCCTGTGGGCGCGTTGGTGCCTCGCGCTGGGCTCGGTCCTGGTGATCGCGTCCGGCGGCGCGGTGGTCACCACCCAGTACCTGGTCGGCAAGGCGACCGGCGCGGTCAACCAGCAGAACCTGCTCGGCGACCTGCGCGCCGGGACCGCCCGTGCCCACGCATCGGTCACCGGCGCCAAGAACATCCTGCTGATCGGCCTGGACACCCGGGCGAGTGACCCGAACGCGCTCAGCCGCTCGGACACGATCATCCTGATGCACGTCCCGGCCGACCACACCCAGGCCTACCTGGTGTCGCTGCCGCGTGACAGCTACGTGAGCATCCCGGCGTACAGCAACGGCAAATACTCCTATCCGGGCGGCAAGAACAAGATCAACGCCGCGTATGCGTTCGGCAGCGAGGGCCTGACCGGCGCCCCCGCCGAGTCGCACGGGTTCGAGCTGCTGGCCCGGACGGTCAAGGAGCTGACCGGGGTCACCCCGGACGCCGGGGCGATCATCGACTTCTCGGGCTTCGAGAAGGTGGTCGAGGTGCTCGGCCGGGTCTGCATGAACGTCGACGAGGACACCACCTCGATCCACATCGGCCACACCGCGTCGGGTAAGGCCGCGGTGCCGTACGTGACGCACTCCGACGGCACGATCGCGTACAAGGTGGCCGGGGTGACCCCGAACTTCTACGCCAAGGGCAACCATTGCTTCACGCCCAGTCAGGCGCTGGACTTCGCCCGGCAGCGCGACCTGCTGGCCAACCGCGACTACGACTACGGCCGCCAGCGCCACCAGCAGCAGCTGCTCAAGGCCATCCTGGTGCAGGCCGTGCACGACGGGCTGAGCTCGCCGACGAAGCTTCCCGGTCTGCTCACGGCGTTCGGCAAGACGATGACCGTGGACGACGGCGGGGTCTCGCTGGAGGACTGGGCGTTCGCCATGAAGGGCATCAACCCCAGCACCCTGGTGACGATCAAGACCAACGACGGCAAGTTCAACAGCCGGTCGGTGGCGGGTATCGGCAGCGTCGAGATCCTCAACGACACCAGCCTGCAACTGCTGCGCGCGGTCCGGGACGACGACGTCGCGACATTCGTGACCGCCAATCCGGACTGGGTGGCGGCCAGCTGATCAGTCCGGCTCCGGGGCGGTGGCGAGGGCCGCCGTGAGGGCCACCACGACCGCAACGTGGAGGCGCCCGCGTACCCGACCCCGCCGCCGGCAGGGCCAGCAACAGGCCCATGGCGCTCCGGGGTGGGTCAGTGGCCGTACTTGTCGTACGAGACGGTCCAGTCGCCCAGGCCGTTCCAGATGGGCAGTTCCTTCGGGCTGTTCCGCACCTCGACCACGTCGCCGATCAGGAAGTTGTCGTACACCCATTTGGCGTCGGACTCGCTGAGGTTGATGCAGCCGTGCGACAGGTTGGCCCGGCCGAGGGCGTGGTTCCACGGCGCCGCGTGCAGGAACTCGCCCGAGTAGGAGATCCGGGTGCACAGCTTCACGACTTCGGGGGCGTAGTAGAACGGGTCCTTCGGGTTGGTGACGCCGTAGCTGGCCGAACTCATCGAGTGCGTCGCCTCTTTGGACAGCACCACGTGCGGGCCGTTCGCCGTCCAGAAGTTGACCTTGCTGCCGTCCTTGGTCGTGGTGTAGCCGCCACGGCCGTTGCTGCACGCCATGTCGCGCACCATCTTGCCGTCGACGTAGACGCGGGTGCGGTGCGCGTTGTTGTCGCTGATCGCAAGGAGCGACCGGCCGATGGTGAAGTGGGTGGACGCGTCCTTCGAGCCGTACACACCGCTGCCGAAATTCGTGCCCAGGCCCTTGACGCTGACCTTGACCGTCGTGCCCTTGGCCCAGTATTTGGCCGGCCGCCAGTGCACGATCGAGCTGCTGGCCCAGTAGAACTTGCCCTCGACCGACGGCGACGTCTCGATCTCGATCGCCTTCTCGGCCGCCGACTTGTCACTCACCGACCGGCTGAACGCGACGATGACCGGCTGGCCGATCCCGTACGTCCCGCCGGTGTGCAGCGCGTTCATCCCGTTGGCCTGGAAGGTGACTCCCGTCGTGGCCTTCGGCTTGAGGGTGGTGAAGTCAGAGGTCTTCTCGACGGCCGCGCCCGTGCTGTCCAGGACCGAGGCGGTCACCTTGTACGTCTGGCCGTACGCGAGTGTCCCCGTCGCCTTCCACGACACCCCGTCGTCCTGCACGTCGCCGTGCAGGCTGTTCTTGCCGGCCTTGACGGTGACGGACTGCAGCTTGCCGCCGGCGACGCTGACCAGGACCGGTTCGGTCGGTGAGACCTTGCTCGCGCCCGCCTCGGGGCTCACGGTGAGCGTGATCGCCGCGGCGGACTCGGTCGACGGCCCGCCCGAGGACGGGGCCTGCCACGTGCCCGCAGTGAGCGCGGTCTTGCCGCCACCCCGCGTGGAACAACCGGCGACCGTGAGGCCACCGGCCACGCCGAGCGCGCCGATGATGACGTTGCGTCGCTGAAGCATTACTCACTCAACCGTTGTGACGGGCTTTGCAGCCGGACCGACGTCGATGGAGGGGAACCTCGACTGCCGCAGTGTAGAGATCGATCGCAATCTGGTCGATCCCGCGTTGTCCGTCGTCCCGCCGGATCACCTCGTCAGCGGGCGTGCCAGACGTCCCGGAGCCGCACCCGGGCGCCGCTCCGGAGGACCGCGTTGCGGTAGATCCGCGCCGACACCCGGAGCAGCAGCGGGATGACGACGATCATGCCGGCCAGGGAAACGGCGGCCTACCAGGCCGGGACGACGCCGAGCGCCGGCCGGACCGGCATCACCCTGGGGGCGAAGATCGGGATGAGCGAGAGGGTCGCGACGAACACGGAATCGGGGTGGGACGGGAGAACTGAGACGCCGATCACGTACCCGATGACGACCAGCATCAGCACCGGCGTGGTGACCGCGGCGACGTCCTCCTGCCGGGAGACCAGGGCCGCGACCCCGGCGAAGGCGAGCCAATAGGCCGTATAGCCGAGCAGGAACCAGACGATCAGCCAGCCCGGACGGCCCCGGAATCCGCGGCCAGAACGCCCAGGATGATGCGCATGACGGTGTGGTCTTGCCGGCGCCGTTGCTGCCGACGAGCCCGAAGATCTCGCCGGCCCGGACCTCGAAGGTCATGTCGCGCAGAGCGACGACGTCGCCGTACCGCCGGCCGACCCGGTCGATCTCCAACTGAGGTGTCATGGTGCACCCTCCCCAAAATGTGATATCACTTTGATAGAACGTTGGCCAAGCCTTCCGCGGAAGTAAGGATTACGACGATGATCCAGACCGACACCGCCTACAGCGAGCGCCGCACCGACGGGGCTCCGGGCCTCCCGATCCTTCTCGCCGGGATGGTCGCCATCGCGGCCGGCGTGTACCTCCTCACCGTGGCCACCGGCGTCACGGTCCTGCTCGGCGTGCTGCTCCTGGTGATCGCCACGCTCGTGCTCCGCGGGCTGACCCCGGTCGCGCCCGGCCAGGCGCGCGTCGTCCAGCTGCTCGGGCGCTACACCGGCAGCATCCGGCGGACCGGCCTGCGGTGGGTCAACCCGTTCACCACCCGGCGGCAGGTGTCCACCCGGATCCGCAACCACCAGACCGAGGTGACCAAGGTCAACGACGCCGACGGCAACCCCATCGAGATCGCCGCGGTGGTCGTCTGGCAGGTCAGCGACACCGCCCGCGCCCTGTTCGAGGTCGACGACTTCGCGCAGTTCGTCGCCATCCAGGCGGAGACGGCCGTCCGGCACATCGCCAACTCCTACCCGTATGACGCGCACCTCACCGGGCAGATGTCGTTGCGCGACAGCGCGGAGGAGGTCACCCGGAAACTGGCCGACGAGATCGGCGCGCGGGTCGCGTCGGCCGGCGTCACGGTCGTCGAGGCCCGGCTGTCCCATCTCGCCTATGCGCCCGAGATCGCCCAGGCGATGCTGCGCCGTCAGCAGGCCAACGCCGTGGTCGCCGCCCGGCAGCGCATCGTCGAGGGCGCTGTCGGCATGGTCGACATGGCGCTGACCCTGTTGTCCGAGAAGGCGATCGTCGAGCTGGACGAGGAGCGCAAGGCGGCCATGGTGTCCAACCTGCTGGTCGTGCTGTGCGCCGACCGGGACACGCAGCCGGTCGTCAACACCGGCACCCTCTACCACTGACCGGCCGATGGCAGAACGCAAAAGCATCCTCCTGCGCCTCGATCCCGCCGTGCACGACGCGTTGTCCCGGTGGGCCGCCGACGAACTCCGCAGCACCAACGCGCAGATCGAGTACCTCCTCCGGAAGGCCCTGCACGCCGAGGGGCGTCTACCCTCCGACACCGAGCGGATGCGCCGCCCCGGCCGCCCCCGGCGGGACGAGTCCACCTGAAACGCCGACCGGCCCGCCCCGCATATTGCGGGACGGGCCGGTGAGGCGGAAACCGGTCAGGCGCAGGTGCCGTTGTCGGTCCAGACGTCGTGGTTGCCCGGCGTCTCGTTCTGCGTCCACCACTGGGCCGTGTACTTGTGGCCGTTGTAGGAGACGGTGTTGCCGCTCACGTAGACCGCCGAAGCGCTCCACGCCGCCGGGCATCCACCCGGTGGTGTGGTGGTGCCGCCGGAGCAGGCGCCCTTGTCCACCCAGACCTGGGCCTGGCCCGGAATCTCGTTCTGCGTCCACCACTGGGCCTGCCAGGTGTGGCCGTTGTACGAGGCCTGGTTACCGCCCACGTAGACCGCCGAGGCGCTCCACGCCGGCACCGAGCAGCCGGTCGGCGGCGTGGTGGGCGGGGTGGTCGGAGGTGTCGTCGGAGGTGTCGTCGGCGGCTTGGTCGGCGTGGTCGTCGGGGGCGTGGTCGGCGGGGTGGTGGTTCCGCCGGCGCACGATCCCGGGGCCGCGCCGTTCACGTCGTTGACGGTGGCGTTGAACAGCGTCGCCGCCGGATCCAGGTCGAGCAGGGAGAACATCATCGCCCCGCCCATGCCCTTGCAGTGCAGGTAGTCGACCTTGGCCTTGATCGACTGCGCGTTCTCGCCGGTGAAGAACTCGGAACCGTTGTAGAAGTACGCGCTCTGCGAAGCGGAATCCCAGTACGTCGTGGACGCGTTGTCGACGAGCCCGGTCAGTTCCTTGTAGTACGCGACCCCGGGCACCGCACTGATGCCCCGGGCCGACGACGGTCCAGACGCCGACTGGTACAGCCCGTGGGTGCTGCCGGCCGGTACGCCGCTCCAGCCCCGGTAGTAGAACGGGATGCCCATGGTCAGCTTGTTCGCCGGGAAGCCGCCGGGTATCCCGTACTCGGGCAACCCCGTGGTCCAGGCGGTGATCGCGGTGTCGATCGAGTACTTCTTGCTACCCGGCGGGATGTTCGCCGACGGGTCGCTCGGGTTCTGATAGATCGGGCTCTGGTTGTTGGTCTGGCTGGGCTCGAACGCGCCGTGCATGTCGTACGTCATGACGTTGGCGAAGTCGAGGTACTGCCCGACCTTGTTCGTCTCGATCTGGGCGATCTTGTCCTGACCGGCCGGGACGGCGGAGGTGACATACATCTTGCGGCCACCGTTGGCCGACCCGTACGCGTCCAGCTCCTTGCGGAACTCGGCCAGCAGGGCGGTGTAGTTCGCCTTGTCGTTCGCGCTGACGTGGTTGCCGGTGTGGCCGGCGGTACCCGGGTACTCCCAGTCGATGTCGAAGCCGTCGAAGATGCCGGCCGCGGCGCCGGTGCCGCCGAAGCCGCCCTGGACCGGCAGGTTTCCCTTGATGAACATGTCGATGCAGGACGATACGAACTTCTGCCGGCTGGCGGCCGTCGCGGCCACATCGGAGAAGTACTTGGAGTACGTCCAGCCGCCCAGCGAGAGCTGGATCTTCAGGTTCGGGTGCTTGGCCTTGAGCTTCTTGAGCTGGTTGAACGTGCCCACCAGGGGCTGGTTCCAGGTGTCGGCCACGCCGTCGACGCTGGTCGAGGCATCGAAGGTCTTCTGGTAATCGGCGTACGCGTCACCCGCGCCGTCGCCGGCGTTGGGGTTCGACTCGTTGGTCGAGTCCGACGCCTTGGTCGCCTCGAAGCAGGTGAGGTTCGCCGGGTCGATGTTCTCGAAGTCGTAGATCAGGTAGTCGAGTTTGCCGGCGATCCCCGACGTCTCGAGGTTCTTCGGATAGAACGCGTTGCCGTAGATGCTCCACTGGTCGTAGTACGCGAACTTCACGCCACCGGAGGTCGACGCGCTGGCGGTTCCGGACGTCACGACGGCAGCAAGAGTGCCCGCGACTCCGATCACGACCGCGGCGAGTAAACCGAGTTTTCGTCTACTGCCCATGCCCTACCCTCTTCCGGTGCCTCAGACAGTTGTGCCATAGATATCTATCACTAAAGTTTGTTTTCCAAAAGAGTCGACACTCATCTCAGGACGGGGTTCACCGTGAATCGGGCGGGTGTTCCGGCCGCCGGCCGGTCATTCGCTACCGGACGAGTCCGGGGCCGGGGGTACCGTCGGCCGGGGCCAGCTCCGGTTGTCCAACGCGCGGGTGCGGCGGGCTCGCCGGCGGTTGCCGACGCGGGACCGGCGTCATGGCCGCGAGCAGGGCGCCGACCTCCGTGGTGGCGAATCCGACGCGAGCGTCGCTGGCGCCGTACGGCAGCCACAGGAGACCGGCGTGGATGAGAGAACCGCAGGAGTACACGACGTTGGGGACGTAGCCCTCGCGTTCGGCCTCGTCCGGGGCGAGCAGGACCCCGGGCAGCTGGGCGATCACATGTTCCGGGTGGTCCAGGTCCAGCAGGAGCGCGCTGATCACGTACCGGCGCATCGGTCCGACCCCGTGCGTGATGACCAGCCAGCCGGCGCCGGTCTCCAGGGGTGATCCGCAGTTGCCGGTCTGGATCAGTTCCCAGCCCTTCTGCGGGCCGTGCAGCGGAACCGGCGGCTGCCACCGGCCCTGGTCGTCGAGGACGGTCAGGCCGGTGGTCTCGCCGTCGGTGCGGCACAGAGCGAGATGGCGGCCGCCGACGGGCCGTGGGAACAACGCGATGCCTTTGTTGCGCACGCCCGGGCCGCGCATCGGGGCGACCTGGAAGTGCCGCAGATCAGGACTGCTGAGCGTGCGGGCGGCGATGTTGCGGCCGTCGTAGGCGGTGTACGTGGCGCGGTAGTCCGCCGTGCCGTCGTCGCCGACGAAGCGTACGAAGCGGGCGTCCTCCATGCCGTTGCTCTCCATCGGCGTGGCCGGCCACAGCACCCGCTGGTGGAGCTGGGAGTCCGCCGGGAATTCGGCGGCATAGCTGGCGACGTTGGTGCGCCGCATCTGTTCGAGGGTGCGCTGGGAGTTCTCCCGGCGCAGCAGGTCGGCCGGCAGATTACCGAGAACCTGTTCGAAGGTGGCGTCGTCGAACTGGGCCGGCAGCGCGTCGAGCAGCGTGCCGGACACCTCGTTGTCCCAGCCGTCGTCGGCCAGCCCGGCGGCGAGCAGGTCCCGTCGGTGCCGGGCTTCCGCCCGCCAGCCGGTGACCAGAGGACCGGATCGGTGCATGACATCGAGCTCGGTACCAGGGCCGAGGACGGCGGTGGCGAAGCCGATGGACGAGAGGTGTCCCTCGCCGATCTGGCGGAGGCTGACCGCCGCGCGCAGCTGACCGGCGGCGAGCCCGGACTGGTCCGGATGGGCCACGACCGACGGATTGCACAAGGCGGCCGCCTCGACGGCGTACTCGTGGGTGAAGTAGGCACCGACGAGCAGGCGGCGTTCGGGGGAGAGCTGTTCGGCGTTGTCCGCCCGGTGCCGGACGAGGTCGAAGTGGTGCCGGAACGTGGCCGGCAGGTCCCGGTGCCGCCGATCGAACCGCTGGAGGGTCTCGTCCAGCAGGCGCTCGACCTCGTCGGCCGGGAGCTCGGCGATGCGGTCGATGAGCGCGTGCGCGCGGGTGCGCACCACCGCCGCGTCCTCGCCGGGCACGAACAGCTTGACGATCACCCGCCGCGGATCGGGGCTCAAGGTCAAACTCTGCCGCACGACCTTCAACGCTGCGCCCCAACCTCGTCGATGGTCCACAGGGGACTGCCGGGGTTCCGGTCAGTGCGCTCGGTGGGCGCAAGAACAACTGTACGCACAATCGACGCGTCAACGGTCCGCGGCGAGGGCCCGCGATGGCCGGCGAGCCAGGACGGCAGGCGGCTGGCCGGCGGAGTCGGGGCGGACCAGGTTCCGCGCCGAGACGTTGACGGCCAGGCTCGCACACCCGCCCGGTCCGCAGCTCGGCCTTGGGCTGGTAGTGCAGGACCAGCCCGTCCCCCCGATGGCCCGCCGCCACTCGGCGACCAGAGCCAGCTGGGCCGGGTCGTAGTGATCTGGCGCCCCTGTATACCCCGAACCGCCTCCGAGTAGACGGCACACGGGCGCGGCACGCCCGTCATGGACGCACCGTGCCCGCTTCGGCGAGGGGCTTCAGTGGCCGGTCGGCGGGATCAGCGACGGCTTGTCGGCGTGCTTGGCCTTCTTGTCCGCGCGCTTCTCCTTCAACGTCTTTCCCGCTTCCTTCTTCACGTTGCTCTTCTGCGGCGACTTGCTCGACATCGCGATCCTTCCCTGCGCCTTCTCGGCGACGAGTACCTCGGTGGTCAGGAACAGGGCGGCGATCGACGCGGCGTTCTGCAGAGCGGACCGGGTGATCCTGGCCGGCTCGACGATGCCGGCGTTGATCATGTCGACGTACTCGCCGGTCTCGGCGTCCAGACCGTGCCCCGCGGGAAGCATACGGCCCGTCTCGACGACCACGCCATCCTCCAGTCCGGCGTTGACCGCAATTCGCCGCAGCGGTGTGGTGAGCGCGACCCGCACGATGTTCACGCCGGTGGCCTCGTCCCCGGTCGGGTGGAGGTCGCCGAAGGCGGTGGCCGCGGCGTTGGCCAGGGCCACGCCGCCACCGTACCCCACCTGGCGTCCAGCACGACGTTGCGGCCCTTGGGGCCGAGCGTCACCTTCACCTGCGATGACCTCGGCCCACGCGGACGCGGGCCCCCATCTCATCCGGTTAGCACTCGCAAGCGGCGAGTGCTAACCAAGGTCTAACACCCGGCGCACCGGGCACGAGGCGTACTGCTGAAAGGTGGAGATCAGGGCGAGGGTCGACTCCGCGCCCTGATTGAGGTTCGGGCCGTGCCGGGTCAGCCCGTCGTACGCGCCGCCGGTGTCCGGATCCCACATCGCGACGCCGATGTCGTTGTCGCCGAGGAACCAGCTCGCGGCTTGATCCACCAGATCGGTCCACATCGGATTCCCGGTGACCGCGTGTGCGGTCGCGGCCGCCTCGGCCAGCGCCGCGACCTCGATCGGCTGCTGATCGTGCCGGATTCGGGCTGCGCCCCGCTGCCAGCCGACCGCGGGCAGTACGGACAGCCGGCCGTCCACGACCTGGATCTCGCGCAGCCAGGTGAGCATCCGCAGGCCGTCGTCGCGGAGCCGGTCGTTCTCGAGCAGATGGCCGGCCGCGATGACGACCTCGGCCAGCGCGGCGTTGGCGTACGTGAGATGGTCCTGCGGCCAGATCCAGCCGGGGCCTGCCGGGGGCGTGCCGACGGCTGCGGCGGCGGCGCTGAGCAACGCCGCGGCGGTGTCGTCGCCGGGGTCGGTGCGCAGGATCTCGGCCGCGCCCAGGCCCGCGAAGGCCATCGCGTGCGGCGCCGACGACCGGCAGTGGGCGCCGTTGTCGAATGCCATCCGGGCCTCTTCCCGGATCCACGGCACCGGGCTGCGGGCGGCGGCGGTGCCGAGGCCCCACAGGGCACGACCCCACCAGTCGCCGAGCGACGGCTCATCGGTCCAGCGGCGATCGTGGCTCATCCGGTTGTGAAAGGCCCCGGACGGGCCCTGGGCGTGGGTCAGGAACGCCAGGTAGCACTCGGCTACACGCAGCACCGCGGCCGGCGGCTCGACCGCCCGGCTGGTGACCACCAGCCCGCGGGCCACGTCGTCGGTGCAGTAGCCGTGCTCCCGGCGCACGATGGCGTGGCGGGCGTGCTCGAACAGCCCGGTGTCGTCGCTCAGCCGGAGCAGATGGGTGAAGTCCGGGCTCGGCGCGGTCCGCGCCGCGACCGTCATCGCGCCGTCGATGCCACGGTGTCCTGGACGAGCCGGCCCGCCAGCGCCTCATACCGCGCCGCCACGGACGACCAGCTGAGCTGAGAGGCGAGCGGACCTCCCCGGCCGGCCAGGGTCGCGGCGAGAGCCGGCTGGGTCAGGATCCGGCGGACGGCCGTGGCCAGCTTCTTCGGGTCGCGGTGCGGGACGAGCAGGCCCGGGCCGTCGGTGAGCAGTTCGACCGCATGCGGGAACGGGGTCGCGACGACCGGAACGCCGGCCGCTACGGCCTCGGTGAGGACGCCGGAGGTGACCTGCTCGCGGGAGTCGTACGGCAGGATCACCACGTCGGCCGAGCGGATCAGGCCGCCGAGCGTACGGGCGTCGAGGAATTCCGAGCGGTACGTCACCGCGTGCCCGACCCCGAGTGACGCGCCGAGCCGGTACAGCGTGGCCCGGTAGGCCTCGCCGTCGCGCTCGACGACCTTGGGGTGCGTACGACCGGCGACCGTGTAGGCCGGCGCCGGGTCGAGGTCCTGCAGCTGGGCGAGAGCCCGCAACGCCCACTCGATGCCCTTGCCCGGGCCGAGCAGGCCCCAGGTGAGCAGCTGCGGCCGGCTGGTGCGGGCGCCGATCTCGCCGGCGTGGTCATCGGCGCCGTGCGGGATCACCTGGACCTTGGCCGGGTCGACGGCGTACCCGATGGCGAGCCGGTCCCGGGCCGTGCCGGTCATCGTGACCACCGCGGAGGCCGTGGCCACGATCTCCTCCAGCAGCGACTTCTGCGCGGGCGACGGCTGGCTGAGCACGGTGTGCAGCACGACGATGCTGGGCACGGTCAGCCGGCGCAGCAGCGGCAGGACCTCGCTGCCGTCCCGGCCGGGGTAGATGCCGTACTCGTGCTGCACGATCGCCACGTCGAAGGCGTTGAGGGCGTTCGCGGCGTCGCGCCGGCCGTCGGGTGTGCCGCCCATCCAGGTGTGCACGACGCCCGGCCCGGGGCGCTGGTCGTCACGGCCGACGGTGACCCGGACGATGCCGTTGCCCCCGTCGCCGTCGTCGAGGTGGGCCGCCAGCGCCGAGTTGAACGTGGCGAGGCCGCAGCGGGTCGGGAAACTGGTGCTCAGGAAGCCGTATTTGATGGTCGGACCGGCCTTTCGAAAGTCGGGATCTCACAGATCTTCCGGTGTGGTGACGCGCATCGTGAGCACGCCGCCGTCGGCGCAGAGCGCGGTCATGATCGAGGGGACCGACCGGCCAGATAACCCACGCTGACCGTACGGCCGCCCGCGATGACGTGGTCCGCGCTGAGATCGGCCGAGTCCGGGCGCCAGCTGCCGTCCAGCAGCATGTGGTTGAACGGAACCGGCGTGATCTGCACCCGTGGTGCCATGAACGTTCCCGTCGTCGGGGACCAATCGCAGGCGCGGGTCCTGCCCTGTGACGAGGCCGGAACAAGGTCCACCGAGGCCGGTGCGGAGCAAGGCGCCCGGCTGACCGGACCATGCTCGCCGGCCGGGGCCGGCACCGATGACGGAGTCACCGATCGTCACCTACGGTACGCGCTTCCGCGGCGAGCCGCCTTTGCTGCTGTGAGTACACGAACGGTCACACCTTCTTGCGGCCCGCCACCAGCGGGTATCTCCGTCAGTTCGGGCTGGGTCATCAATGTGCTGGCCGCCGAATGGCTGATCCGGCGCCCTGTCCCTCACCCGCGATGACGGCGGGATCACCACCCTGCGCGGGGGGCGTCGCCGACCAGGCGGATCTGCACGGCCTGCTCGCCAAGGTCCGCGACCTCGGCCTGACCCTGATCTCCGTTCAGACCGTGGACGAGCCGGATCCATGACCGGGCCGGCCGTACACCAGCCGTGACCTGGCCATTCGTGAAGCGGCGGCTCGCTCGGCACCACCAAGTACCCCGCCGGGCGCCGGCGGCGGGCAAGGCCGGCTGTACGGTCTTCGAGACCTCCGTCGCCGCCACGGTCATCGACGTCCCGGACAAGTCGCGCCTGACCGTGGTCCCGATCGCGGCTCAGTGACGGTGGGTGAACGGCGCCATGATGTGGGTGAACTCGTAGGGCTTCTGGACCACGCCGGAGCAGTCGTCGGAGCCGGCTGTGCCCGGGCAGCCGCCGTTGTCCCGGCCCAGCGCCCAGAACGACAGTTCGCCGATGTCGTGCGCGGCCGCCCACCGGACGACCGAGCGCGCGTCGGCCAGGGTGAAGATCTCCAGCGGCCCGGTCTCGCCGCCCGAGCCGTAGTCGTCGATGCCGGCCATCTCGGTGATCCCGACCATCCGCCACAGCTGCGCGGTGGACCGGTGCGGGTACAGCGTCCGCAGGGTGGCGAGCAGGCCGTCGGCCGCGGTCCGGGTGTCGGTGGCCATCTCGTGCGCCTGGTCGTCGTAGTAGTCGAAGGTCATGATGTTGACGATGTCGACCTTGGCGCCGTACCGGATCGCGCTCTTGAGCACGTTGATCGCGTTGTCCTCGAGCCCGGCCGGCGCGGACGGCAGCGTGTAGACGATCTGCAGCGGCCGGTGGTGCCGGTCCGCCCACCTCTGGGCCAGGTGGATCGCCTGGTTGCGCCGGTCGATGGCGGCGGTGTTGTCCAGCGACACGTCCTCGATGTCCATGTCGAGCCGGGTGACGCCGTACGTCGTGACGACCTTCTCGTACGCGGCCGCGATCCTGCCGACGTCGGTGCAGCTGTCGGCGATCTCGGTGGCGGTGCTGTCGGCGCTGTACCCGCCGAACGACGGCACCACGTCCCCGCCGGTGGCCCGGATCCGGGCGATCTCCTTGCCGAAACTGGCCTTGGCGATCGGCTTGGCCGGGTCGCCGTTCCACAGGATGTCGCACGAACCGGTCTTCTGCGTCTGCAGGAAGGCCATGGTCAGGTACCGCGCGCCCGAGGCCTTGCCGACATCGGCCGGGTTGGCGTCGGTGTAGGCCTGGAAGTACGGCGCGAAGACGTGCTCGGGCAGCGTGCGGTGGCTTGCTCCGGCGTACGCGGGAACGCCGCCGGCGACGATCGCGGCGACAGCGGTGGCGGCGGCGAGCAGGCCGCGCGCGAGAGGACGGGTGACAGGCATGGGGCCGACCTTCGTAATAGTAAGGCTGGCTGACAGTCAGACCGTAGGATCGAGCGGTACGCATGTCAATGGGAGTAACGCTGGTACCTCTCTCCCATCCGGCGGGGCGGTTACCGTCGGACGCATGACCGAAGATCTCGTTCTCAACAACGGTGTCACCATGCCCGCACTCGGGCTGGGTGTTTTCCAAAGCCCGCCCGAGGAGACCGCCGAAGCGGTCGAAACGGCCCTCCGGGGCGGATACCGGCTGATCGACACCGCGGCCGCGTACGGCAACGAACGTCAGGTCGGCGAGGGCATCCGCCGGTCCGGCCGGAGCCGCGACGAGGTGTTCATCGAGACCAAGGTGTGGGTCAGCGACTACGGCTACGACGAGACCCGGCACGCCTTCGAGAAGGCCACCCGCAAGCTCGGCGTCGACCGGCTGGACCTGCTGATCCTGCACCAGCCGGCCACCGACCGGTTCGACCGTACGGTCGCCGCCTACCAGGCGCTGGAGAAGCTGCTCGCCGACGGGCAGGTCCGGGCGATCGGGGTCAGCAACTTCATGCGCCACCACCTCGACGATCTGCTCGCCCGTACGGCCGTCGTGCCCGCGGTGAACCAGATCGAGCTGCACCCGTACTTCGCCCAGCCGGACGTGCAGTCCGCCGACGCCGAACACGGGATCCTGACCCAGGCCTGGTCGCCGATCGGCGGCATCACCTTCTACCCGGGCTTCGGCGACGAGCGGAGGAACGTGCTGGAGGACGCCACGATCGCCGGCATCGCCAAGGAGACGGGGAAGTCCCCGGCCCAGGTGATGCTGCGGTGGCAGCTGCAGCACGGCCGGTCGGCGATCCCGAAGTCCACCAACGCCGGCCGGATCGCCGAGAACTTCGATGTCTTCGACTTCGAGCTGACGACCGGGCAGATGGCCGCCCTCGACGCCCTGGACACCGGCGTCCGCAGTGGACCCGACCCGGACGTGCCGCGCCCGGAGCGGTTCGACATGGTCATTCCCGAGGACTGACCCGGATCGGGTGACCGTACCGTTCGGACAGACCGGCGAGGTCCGGCTCGCCGAACTGCTCGACCATCCCCGCGAAGCGGGCCTCCTGGTCCGCCCCGAACCGGCGGACCTGGTCCGCGTAGGCGGCCGCGGTCAGGAACACCGGCGGGGTGGTCTTGCTGTGGAACTTGTCCGCGTACATGACGAGTTCCTCCTCCGCCGTCTCGGCCAGGTAGTCCGCGGGCGGCAGCGGCAGACCCTGCCGCTCGATGTCGTCGCGGGTCAGGCCGACACCGGTGTGGTGGGAGCAGAACCGGCTCAGCGCCTCGGGCAGCCCTCGCCGGCGCAACAGTTCCTCGCCCAGCACGCCGTGGCGGATGTACGGAGCCGCGCCGAGCGAGTAGACGCCGATGTCGTGGAGCAGGCTGCCCGCCCGGACCAGACCGGCGTCCACCGGCAGCGCGTTCTGTTCGATCAGCTGCGCGGCGATCCCGGCCACGATCTCGCAGTGGGTGAAGACCAGGTCGAGGCCTCCGAAGTGGGGGCGTACCGCCGGTGCAGGGCCCGGATCGTGGCCTCGTCGAGCACGTCCTCACCGTACCGCCCGGCCCGGATGTCAGGCCGGCCCTCCTGCCGGACCGGTCGTCAGAGCGTCGTCGGCCGGGCAACGGCCCCGGAACACGTACCGTTCGCAGAAGACGGCGACGGCGTCCCGGACGCCGCGGGGAGCCGCCCGCCGGGCTAACGCCGCGTAGGCCGCCGGGAACACGGACCGGGCGGCCGCGGCCAGGCCGGGGTCGGTCAGGGCGTCGCGCGCGGCGCGCTCCCAGAGGTCGGGTTCGGTGCGCAGGGCCGCGGTGGCGGCGAGCGCCTCCGCGCCGGCCGCCGGGTCCTCGATCAGCGCCGAGATGACGGCCGCCGGGACGAGCCAGCCGTCGGCCCGGTGGTCGGCCACGTCGATCACCAGATGCCCGCGGGCGGCCACCGGCGGGCGGATCAGCCGTACGTGCCGGTCCAGGTCGCCGAGCGCCGGCGGCGGCCCGTCGCCCGAGCGGATCCACTGGCGGAAGGTCCGCGGCGACCCCGTGGCCGAGTCCAGCACCGTGCGCGCCCAGGCGGCCCGGGAGTCGCCGCCGGCGCCCGCGGGAGAGTCGGCGCCCGCGGGACGGAGGTGCGCCCGGGCGGCCTGCCGGGTGCTGCGCCAACCGGCAAGTCCCCCGTTCCGCCCGGGCGAGTTCGCGAACGCGGCCGCCAGCACCGGCGCGACCGCGTGGGCCACGGCCCAGCGGTGCCCGATCCCGGTGGGGCGGTCGTCGTCGGTGCCGGCCTCCAGGCTCACCCGTACGCCCGCCGGGCCGTTGCCCACGCCGCCGGGCCGGCCGACGGCGGCCAGGTCCTCGGCCATCCGCGCCGCGGCCACCTCCAGTCCGGGCGAGGGCGGTCCGCTCACGGTGATCACGCCGGTCGCGCGCGTCGCCAGGAAACCGTGCCGCAGACGTTGCCGTACGTCCGACGCCGCGGTCCCGGAGGGCAGGTCGACCGACAGGCCGATCAGCCCGGGCCAGGCCGGCGTGAAGGCGTGGGCCGCCAGGTACCATTCGGCTGTCGCCTCGGTCAGTGAAGTCACGGGTCACTCCTGGCGTGGTCGAGCCTGCAATCTACCGCACCTATAGGATTTGCGGATAGGGTCATCCCATGAGCGCGCTGACCTTCCATTGGTTCCTGCCCACCAACGGCGACAGCCGGGACATCGTCGGCGGCGGCCACGGCGTCCCGGTGGGCTCGGCCGGCGGGGTGCGCCCGCTGACCATCGGCTACCTCGGCCAGATCGCCCGCAGCGCTGAGCAGCTCGGCTTCGCCGGGGCGCTCACCCCGACCGGCGCCTGGTGCGAGGACGCGTGGCTGGCCACGGCCATGCTGGCCGAGGTGACCGAGCGGCTGAAGTTCTTGGTCGCGTTCCGCCCCGGCTTGATCTCGCCGACCCTGGCCGCTCAGATGGCATCCACCTTCCAGCGGTTGTCCGGCGGCCGCCTGCTGCTCAACGTGGTCACCGGCGGGGAGTCGGCCGAGCAGCGGTCCTACGGCGACTTCCTGGACAAGGACGCCCGGTACGCCCGGACCGACGAGTTCCTCAGCATCACCCGGGCGCTGTGGCGGGGCGAGACCGTCGACCACGTGGGCGCCCACCTGCACGTCGAGGGCGCCCGGCTGACCCGCCTGCCCGACCCGGTGCCGGAGGTGTACTTCGGGGGATCGTCGGCTGCCGCCGGGCCGGTCGCCGTCCGCAACTCCGACGTCTACCTGACCTGGGGCGAACCGCCGGCGCAGGTGGCGCAGAAGCTCGACTGGATCCGCGGCCTCGGCGGCGGCCACCTGCGGTTCGGCATCCGGCTGCACGTGATCAGCCGGGATACCGCGGAGCAGGCCTGGGCCGAGGCCGACCGCCTGCTGGCCGGGATCTCCCCGGAGGCCATCGCGACGGTTCAGGCGGGCCTGCGGAGCAGCGAGTCGGAGGGGCAGCGGCGGATGCTCGACCTGCACGGCGGCTCCCGCGACGGCCTGCTGGTGAGTCCCAACCTGTGGGCTGGGGTCGGCCTGGTCCGCGGCGGCGCCGGGACCGCCCTGGTCGGCAGCCACGTCGAGGTGGCCGACCGGATCAGCGAGTACGCCGAGCTGGGCCTCACCGAGTTCATCCTGTCGGGGTACCCGCACCTCGAGGAGGCGTACTGGTTCGGCGAGGGAGTTCTGCCCGAACTGCGCCGCCGCGGCCTGTGGCAGCACCCGGCGGGAGCGTCGGTCGACACCACCACGAGCATCCCCTTCGCCGGCGTGGCCCCGCAGCGCGCCCGCTAGACCGCGCCGCCCCCAGTCGCGTGCCGTCCATTTCGGACGTACGCGGCTTCCCTGTGCCTGGCTCGTCGACTAGTATTTCTATCTGTAATGTATGCATTAGGTGAGGAGATCACACGATGACCGTCTCCGTGCGCCCCAGCGATGACACCGCGGCCTTCCGGCTGCAGTTAGAATGTGACGCGATCTGGAACTGGATGATCGCCCCGGGCGACCGGCTCCCGGACATCCCGCTGATCGAGGTCGACCTCGGCCCGATCCACCTGGATCGGCTGCGGGACACCGGGCCGCTGGCGCTCCTCTTCGTCCGGTACGCCGAGTCGCCGGAGTGCGGTGCCGCCCTGCGCAACTACCAGTACACGCTGGCCCCGGCGCTGGCCGACCTCAACGTGCATGTGGTCGCGGTCAGCCCGCAGACGCCGGCCCGGCTCGAGGCGGTCAAGCGACGCCATGACCTGCGGTTCCTGGTGGCCTCCGATCCCCGGCACGCGCTGATCGACGCGCTCAACATCGGCTACCGCAGGCCGGGCGCCGACCTTCTGCTCGGCACCGGCCGCTCGGTTCTTCCGTTCGCCGCCGTCGTGCTCGCCGACCGGACCGGCGTCGTCCGGTACGCCGACGTGCACGCCGACTGGTCGTCGCTCACCGCGCCGGGATCGATCATCCGCGCGGCCCGCGCGCTGCGGCCCTGAGTGGATTTATTTCCGATAACTGAAAGTAGCCGTCCCTCCACCGATAGCGAATCCACCGTGTCCGGCGGCATGATGAATTGGCATCGAAGGGAAGGGGAACCTCTCAGTGGCTGACATCGTGGTGATTTCCGGAGATCCTCATCCCGGATCGGCGAGTTTGCAGCTCGCGACGGTCGTGGGCGAGCGATTCGCCGGGCGGGACGGGTCCGCCCCGATCCTCGTCGACATGGCCCGGCTCGGTGCGGGTCTGCTCGTGCCGGGTGACGGCCGGACGGGCGCGGCGCTCCTGAACGTCCAGGACGCCACGCTGCTGATCGTGGCGACGCCGGCCCACAAGGGTTCGTATACGGGGGCGCTCAAGGTGTTTCTGGACCAGTTGCCGCCGAACGCGCTGGCCGGTGTCGTGGCCGTCCCGGTGGTGACCGCCGACGACCAGCCTGAGGCCGATGTGGCCGAGGCGTTCCTGGCCCGGCTGCTGCGCGAACTCGGCGCCGATGTCGTCGACTTCGGCCTGACCGCTACCGGGCCTGAGCTCGCCGATCTCCACGCCGTCGCGGAGCAGTACGCCTCGGCGCTCATCTAAGTCCTTCCGCCGCCATAGGGAATGGATACGGTGGCGAGCCGGTTGGTGGCCATGGAGTACGCCGTCGGAAGAGGGAGAGCTCGATGGAGACCTGGGACGCGATCCGGGCGCGGCGCAATGTTCGCGCGTACACCGGCCACGCGGTGTCCGACGATGACCTGACCCGCATCGTGGAGGCCGGCTGGCGCGCCCCGTCGGCATCGAACCGGCAGCATTGGGACTTCGTCATCGTGACCGATCCCACGCAGCTCGGCGAACTGGCCACGGTCTGGCGGCGGCGGGTCACATCGCCGGCGCGGCCGCGGCCATCGCGCTGGTCCTGCCGGTCCCCGAAGACGAGCGGACGAAGGTCGTCGACCAGTACGACCTGGGCCAGGCCACGTACGCGATCATGCTGGCGGCGATCGACCTCGGCATCGGCACCGGCCACTCGTCGGTGGGCGAGCAGGACAAGGCCCGCGCCATCCTGGACGTGCCGGACACGCACGAGGTGGCGTACCTCCTCGGTGTCGGTTATCCCGCGGACCGGCCGCTGCGACCCATCCGGACGCCCGCCCGCCGCCCGTTCGACGAGGTCGTGCACCGCGGGCGCTGGTGACCCATTCCCTGTTTTGCCTATAGGGATTGCACTCAATGGGATGCGCGCCTAACCTCGGATGAACGGTCCGGCGAGCGAACGGAAGGGTTCTGGATCCGATGACCATGCAATCGGCTCTGGAACCGTTACGCCTGCGCCGCGTCTTCGGTTCCTTCCCCACCGGGGTCACGGTGGTCGCCGCCGAGGTCGACGGCGTCCCGGCCGGTCTGGCGGCCAACTCGTTCGTGTCGGTGTCACTCGACCCGCCGATGGTGTCCATCTGCGTCGCCCACAGCTCGACCACGTGGCCGGTGCTGCGCCGGGCCGATCGTCTCGGCGTCAGCGTTCTGGGCGCCCACCAGGAGCACATCGGCCGCCAATTGAGCGCCCGCAACATCGACCGGTTCGCCGCCCTGCGGTGGCGGACCAGCCCGGACGGCGCGGTCATGCTCGACGGCTCGAGTGCGTGGCTCGACTGTGGCGTCGAGCGGGAGATCCC
Organism: uncultured Actinoplanes sp.; assembly: GCA_964236515.1. Taxonomy (GTDB): domain Bacteria; phylum Actinomycetota; class Actinomycetes; order Mycobacteriales; family Micromonosporaceae; genus Actinoplanes. Next base: position 28,988 of record CAXSDA010000014.1, on the reverse strand, counting down.
GGCCGGTGACCACGACATCGTGCTGCTGCGGGTGTACGACGTGGACGCCGACCCGGAGGTCGCGCCCCTGGTCTTCCACGGGAGCCGCTACCGGCGACTGCTCAACGGCGACGACTGAGTCCTCGGCGGTGCGGTCAGGGCGAGCACCGACGGAGCAGTTCGATCTGTTCGTCGTAGCGGCGGCCGCGGTTGTCGAAGTCCAGGCTCAGGACCTCGAACTCGACCGCGTTCCAGCCGACACCGATGCCGAGGCGGAAACGGCCACCGTCAGCCGGTCGACCTCGGCCGCCTGCTTGGCCACCAGCGCGGTCTGCTGCTGCGGGACGATGACGACACTGCTGACCAATTCGAGCGAGGTGAGCGCGGCGAATGGTCAGGCGGCGCGGTGACCGAGTTGGGCGTACGCGCCGGCGTGGTAGACCAGCGGCGTCTCCGTCTCGTCGACCACGTGCTCGCCGGACACCGGGGTGGCCAGGACGATGGTGTGGTCGCCGGCCTGGACCCGCTGGGCGACCCGGCAGACCATGCGGGCCAGCACACCGCCCAGCAGCGGCACCCCGCCGGGGCCGGGCGTCCAGTCACGGTGGGCCGCGAACCGGTCGATCCCGCGGGCGGCGAACGTCCGGGCGACCTGCTCCTGCCCGCGACCCAGCACGTGCACGGCGACGACGTCGCTGCCCACGATGGCCGGCCAGACGGACGAATGGTTGGACAGGCAGAACGACACCAGCGGCGGATCGAGCGACACCGATGTGAACGACGTCGCCGTGAAGCCGGCCGGCGGGTTGCCCGGCGCGGTGACCACGGCCACGGCGGCGGCGTGCCGGCGGAGCAGGGCACGGAACAGGTCGGCGTCCACGGTGGGGTCCTGTCGGATCGGGGTGACAGTCACGGGGCCCTCCAGTAAGCGACTCCCCATATCCTATATTTCCGACGGGATTTTTACCGATGCGGATTCGTGATCGGTGCGATGACCGATCGCCGTTGGACGGACCGGCCCGGTTCGGCTTAATTTCCTATTCAACCGATAGATGAAGGAGGGTTGGGTGCGGATCTCAGGCAGCCGCCCGCCGGACCGGGCGGAGCGCGGCCCGCAACGCCGTGACGACGGAGACGGCGAGCTGCGGATCGGCGCCCGAGCGGACGTTGAGGCTCAGGGCCGCCGGAGCCACCGGCGGCAGGTCCGCCCGGGGAACCAGCCCGTCCGGCCGTGGCCCGCTGTCGGCCAGCAGGGCCACTCCGAGGCCGGCCCGGGCGGCGTTGACGACCCCGGAGACGTATCCGGAATCACAGGCGACGTACGGCTCGGCGCCGATGGCGGACAACGCCTCGAGCGCGCGGCGGCGGAGCAGGCACGGTTCCTGAATGGCGACCACCGGCCAGCCGCCGGACGCGGGCGGCGTCCAGCCCGGAGACGCGTACCAGCTCAGCCCGAGCACGCCGATCGGCACCCCGGGCACGTTCGCCGCCTCGGCCATACCGATGGCGAGGTCGATCGCCCCGCTCTCGATCGCGTCGGTCAGCCGCATCGTCCGGTCGATCCGGAACCGCACCTGGTGGCCGGGGTGCGACGCGGTCAGCGCCTCGGTGACCAGCGGCAGGATCAGGTCGGCGCCGTGCTCGGTGGTGCCGACGACCACGATCGGGCGTTCGCCGCTGCCCAGCCGGCGGAGCGCGTCGTCATGCACCTCGAGGATGCGCCGGGCCTGCTCCAGCAACGCCTGCCCGTCCGTGGTGAACACCGCCTGCCGGCCCTGCCGTTCCACCAGCGGCCGGCCGACGACCTTCTCCAGCCGGCGCATGTGCTGGCTGATCGCCGACTGGCTCACCTGCAGCGCGGCCGCGGCCCGGTGGAAACCGCCGCAGTCGGCCACCCCGACCAGGCTGCGCAGCGCCACGATGTCCAAGAAGACCTGTCCCATGCCCGGGACGCTAACCGCCAATTGATAAGAACCTGTGATCGCTTCGGGATGAGGAGTGCGGCATGACCAGATACGTGATCGTCGGCGCGGGGGCGGTCGGCGGCTCGCTCGCCGCCGAGTTGCACCGGGCCGGGATCGAGACGCTGCTGGTCGCGCGGGGCGCTCACCTCCAGGCGATCCGGGAGAACGGCCTGCGGTACGTACGCCCGGACGGCGTGACGCAGCTCCGGCTCCCGGTGGCCGGCGGCCCGGCCGAGGCCGACCTGCAGGAGGGCGACGTGCTGATCTTCGCCACGAAGACGCAGGACACCGCGGCCGCCGTCCGCGACTGGGCCGGCCGCCCGGTCAAGCGGGCCGACGGCAGCACCGGCCTGGCCGCCACCGACCTGACCGTGGTCACCGCCCAGAACGGCCTGGACAACGAACGGTCGGCGCTGCGCCACTTCCGGCGGGTGCTCGGCGCGGTCGTCTGGATCCCGGCCAGCCACCTGGTCCCGGGTGAGGTCGTCTCGCCCGGCACGCCTGCCCCGGCCATCTTCTGGATCGGCCGCTACCCGTCCGGCGAGGGCGCCGGGCCCGTCGCCGCCGACCTGCGCCGGGCCGGGATCACCGTGCAGGAGGTCGCCGACATCGAGCGCTGGAAGGCCGGGAAGCTGCTCGGCAACCTGGGCAACGCGCTGGACGCCCTCTACCGGCCGGGCCCGCTGCGGGACAAGGCGGCCGGCGCGTTGCGGGCCGAAGGTGCCCGGGTGCTGGCCGCCGCCGGACTGCACCCAACGGACCTACGCACCGAGTCGACCATCGATCTGGGCAGCATGTCGATCGCGCCGATTGCCGGGCAAGAACGCGGCGGAAGCTCCACCTGGCAGAGCCTGGCCCGCTCGGCGCCGCCGGAGACCGACTTCCTCAACGGGGAGATCGTCCTGCTGGCCCGCCTGCACGGTCTCGACGTCCCGGCCAACGAGGCGGTGCAGAACCGGGTGCTGCGAGCGGTCGCCGACCGCACCGCGCCCGGCACCCTCGAGCTCGACGACCTGCTCGAGACGCTCCCCGAGCTGGCCGGCCCGCCCGTACTGACCGGCGCCGCCGACCTGTACGCCCGGCTCGCCCAGCCCGATCCGCCGGTGCTGCTCGACGTCCGCTGGGCCCTCGGCGACCCGCGCGGCGCCGACCACTACCGGGAAGGTCACATCTCCGGTGCGGTCTACGCCGACCTGGACACCGAGCTGGCCGGCCCGCACGACCCGGCCGCCGGCCGCCACCCGCTGCCGAGCCTCGAAGCCCTGCAGGCCGCCGCCCGCCGCTGGGGCATCACCCGGCGCCGCGGCGTGGTCGTCTACGACAACAGCGGCGGGCTCGCCGCCGCCCGGGCGTGGTGGCTGCTGCGCTGGGCCGGAGTGCCCGACGTCCGTCTGCTCGACGGTGGCCTGGCCGCCTGGGCCGCGGCCGGCTACGACCAGGCCACCGGGGACGCCCGCCGGCAGCCGCCGAGCGACATCGTGCTCGACGGCGGCCACCTGCCCACGCTGACCGCGGATGAGGCGGCCGCTCTGGCCCGGACCGGGACCCTGCTGGACGCCCGCGCGGGGGAGCGGTACCGGGGCGAGGTGGAACCGGTCGACCCCCGGGCCGGGCACATCCCCGGCGCGATCAGCGCGCCGACCGGCGACAACCTCGCCGCCGGGGTGCCGGTCTTCCGGTCCGCGGCCGAGCTGCGCGACCGGTTCACCGACCTGCCCGGCCCGATCGGCGTCTACTGTGGATCGGGTGTGACCGCCGCCCACGAGATCGTGGCGCTGACCGTGGCCGGCATCGACGCCGCTCTGTACCCGGGCTCGTGGTCGGCCTGGTCGCAGGATCCGGACCGGCCGCTGGCCACCGAACCGGAAGGTAGCCGGTGACGGTCGGCGGGCTCGACCTCGCCTCCTGGCGCACCGACCGCTCCGGGTTCGTACCCGAGGGCATTCCCAAGGCGGTGGTGTTTCCGCGTACGGCCGAGGAGGTTTCCGAAGTGCTGCGGGACGCCTCGGCGACGGGCACGCCGGTGGTGCCGCGCGGCGCCGGGACCGGCCTGGCCGGCGGCGCCTCCGCCGGGACGGGCACGATCGTGCTGGACCTCAGCCGGATGACCGGCCTGTCGGTCCACCCGGCCGACCGGACCGCCTCCGCCGAACCGGGCGTCATCACCGCCGACCTGGACTCCGCCGCCACCGCCCACGGCCTGCGGTACGTGCCCGACCCGGCCAGCCTGGCCATCTCCACCATCGGCGGGAACATCGCCACCAACGCCGGCGGCCTGCGCTGCGCCAAGTACGGCGTGACCCGCGACGCGGTGCTCGGGCTGGACGTGGTGCTCGCCGACGGGCGGCTGATCAGCACCGGCCGCAACACGCTCAAGGGCGTCGCCGGCTACGACCTGACCGGGCTCTTCGTCGGCTCCGAGGGCACCCTGGGCGTGATCGTCCGGGCGACCCTGCGACTGCGGCCGCTCCCGCCGCCGACGGTGACGATCGCCGCGTCCTTCGCCGACGTGGCCGGCGCCGCGGCCGCGGCGGCCGGCCTGCCGATGCAGCTGTCGCTGGCCGAACTGATGGACGTGGCCACCCTGCGGGCCGTCGACGCGGCTCAGGGCACCCGGCTGGCCGCCGCGGGCGGGGCGCTGCTGATCGTGCAGACCGACGGGCCGGTCGAGGAGGCCGATGCGGCGGTCGAGGCTCTCCGCCGTACGGCCGCGTCGGTGCGCACCACCGGCGACCCGGACACCCTGCTTGCGGCCCGGCGCCTGGCGCTGCCGTCGATCGAGCGGTTCGGCCGCCCGCTGATCGAGGACATCGCGGTGCCGTTGTCCCGCCTGGCCGACGCCGTACGGGCGGTGGAAGCCATCGCCGACCGGCACGGCGTGACGATCTGCACGCTGGCCCATGCCGGCGACGGCAACCTGCACCCGATCATCGTCGCCGGCGACGAGCCGTCCCCGGCGGTGGAGGCGGCGGCGGACGAGATCTTCCGGACCGCGCTCGACCTCGGTGGCACGGTCACCGGCGAGCACGGCGTAGGCGTCCTCAAGCGACAGTGGCTGCGCCGCGAGCTCGGCGACACCGGCCTGGGACTGCAGAACCAGATCAAGACGGTGTTCGACCCGCAGAACATCCTCAACCCCGGCAAGGCGATCTAACCGAGCTTCGGGCCGATCCGCTCGATCAGGTCGGTCAGCAGGCGGACGTTCTCGGCCAGGCCGAAGGCGGGCGGCAGGAACAGCACCAGCTCGTCCGCGGCGGTCAGCCCGGGGTCGGCCAGCACCGAGTCGGTCACCGCCGACGGCTCGCCGTGGTGGACCGGGCTCATCAGCATCCCGGGCGGCAGCGTGGCGGTGAGCGTCGGGGCCAGGGCCCCTTCGGGGCGGGACGCGGCCGGGCCCTGGGTCCGGCGTTCGAGGTCGTACGCGGCGTACGTCTCCCGCAGTTCCGGGGTCGTCGCGGGCAGGATCGACGCGGCCACGGCGACCGGCGGGGCCGGTTCCGGATGCGCGGCGGCCCAGGCGTCCCGGTAGGCGGCGATCAGGTGCGCCTGGTGTTCCGGGAACGTCTCCCCGACGGGGACGTCGTGCAGGATCGTGCCGGTGATCAGGCGCAGGCCCTGCCGGGCGGCGGCGACCGCGGAGGCGATGCTGCCCGAGCCGTACCAGATCCGGCCGCGCAGGCCCGGGCTGTGCGGCGTGACCTTGAGCTCGGTGCCGACCGGCGGCCCGGCGACGCCCTTACGTTCGGTGACCGTGTGGATGGTCTCGCCGGCCACCCCGGCCAGGAACCGGGCCAGGCGCCGCTGACCCTCGGCCCGGGCGTCGGTGGCCACGCCGCCGAACACACCGTCCCAGATGTCGGTGCCGCTGGAGAACGCGAGCTGCAGCCGCCCGCCGACCAGCAGGTCGGTGGTCCCGGCCGCCTCCGCCAGCAGGATCGGCTCCTGGTAGCGGGCCGGGATGACCGCGCTGCCCAGGGTGATCCGGCTGGTGTGCTGGCCGGCGGCGGCGAAGAACGGCAGCGGCGACGACAGGTAGTTGTCGAAGTGCCGCTGGTAGGCCCACCCGGACTGGTAGCCGAGCGCCTCGGCCGCCCGGAACAGTTCGATGCCGTCGCGCAGCCCGCGGGCCGCCTCGTCGGTCGGGAAGGAGACGCGGGTGTTGAATCCCAGGCGCTTCATGCGAATTCCTCCAGGGGTCGGTTCCATACTGCGACCTGGCCGGCGTACGGGCCGGCCTCGCGGATGAGGGTCCGGTGCGGCCCCGCCTGCACCAGCCGCCCGGCGTCGAAGACCAGGACCCGGTCGGCCGACGCTGCGGTGATCATGCGGTGGGCGATCGAGACCAGGGTGCGGTCGCGGGTCAGCTCGGTCAGTGCGCGCTGGATGGCGACGTCGGTGGCCGGGTCGACGCCCGAGGTGGCCTCGTCCAGCACGACCAGGTCGGGCTCGGCCAGCGCGGTCCGGGCGAGCGCGACCAGCTGCCGTTCCCCGGCCGAGAGGCGCTCGCCGCGCAGGCCGACCGGGGTGTCCAGGCCGCCCGGCAGGGTGCCGAACCAGTCGTGCAGGCCGAGCTGGTCGAGCACGCGGAGGACGTCGTCGCCGGTCGCGCCAGGGCGGCCCAGGGCGACGTTGTGGGCCAGCGTGCCGTCGAACAGGAACGGGTCCTGGGGCACGATCACCACCCGGGTCGGGCCGGCCAGCCGGTGGATCGGGACGCCGTTGAGCCGGATCCCGCCCCCGGCCGGGTCGAGGCGCCGGGTCAGCAGCTTGGCGAAGGTCGACTTGCCCGAGCCCGTACGGCCGACGACGGCGACGTGCTCGCCCGGCTCGATGGCGACGGTCAGGTCGTGCAGCACCAGCGGCCCGTCGCCGTACCGGGCGGACACGTGCTCGAGGCGGACGCCGATCGCCCCGGGTGGCAGCGGTACGCCGTCCGGCGCCTCGGCGATCGGGGTGGTCGCCAGTTCCAGGGCGCGACGCCAGCCGGTCAGCGCGTTCTGCGCCTCGCCCAAGCTCTGCACCAGGAACTGCAGCGGCCGGACGAAGAAGGTGACCAGGAAGACCATCGCCACGATCTGCCCGGCGGACAGCCGCGGGTGCGCCGGATCGCCGGCCAGCGCCCACCAGACCCCGCCGACCAGCACCGCCACCGTCATGGTGGAGATGGCGAGCTCGCCCAGCGAAGTGTTGGCGTGCAACGGGGCCAGCGTCCGGACCAGGCTGTCGCGGCTGCGGTCGACGGCCTCGTCGAGTTTTGCCCGGGCTCGGGCCTCGGTGCCGGTCGAGCGGATGACGGGCGCGCCGATGACCGCCTCGGCCACCGCCGTCTGCAGCCCGGACAGGTCGTTCCGAGCCTGGCCGTAGCGGCGGCCGATGAGACGCTGGGTCACCCGCATGACCGCCAGCAGCACCGCCGCCAGGACGAGCACGGGCAGGGCCAACACCCAGCTGTAGACGCACAGGATGACCGTGGCGATCACCAGCTGGGCGGCGTTGGTCAGAAACTGGATCCCGCCGCCCTGCAGGAACGTCGTGATCTGGTCGACGTCGCTGGTCATCCGGGCGACCAGGTCGGCGCTGGGCGTACGGTCGGCCGTACTCGCCGCCATGTCGTGCACCCGGCGCAGTCCCGTGCGGCGCAGTCCGGCCAGGGCGTGCTCGACGCGGCTCTGCAGGCGGCGGTTGAGCAGCACCGACGAGGTCCCGGCGACGACGACGGCCGCCGTGCCGATGGCGATGGCCGGACCGGCCGTGGCCGGGGTCAGCCCGGCGTCGATGGTGTGCTGGACGGTCAGCGGGGCGACGATTCGCCCGGCGCCGGCCAGCAGCGCCAGCGTCGCCGTGACGGCCACGCCCGACCGGAGTTCGGGCGAGACGCGCAGGGCGGTGCGTACGCCCCGCCGGTCAAGCGGCGGCAGAAGACTCATCGCCGGCCACCTCCCGGTCGTACGCGGTCACGATGCGCCGGTACTCCGGCACCGAGGCCAGCTCCCGGGGCGTGCCGCCGGCGGCGATCCGGCCGGCCCGCAGCAGGATCACCCGGCCGGCGTAGGCGATCACTCCCGGCCGGTTGGTCGACAGCAGCACTGTCGGGCCACCGTTGGCGACCAGCTCGGCGATCCCGTCCAGGACCTGTTGCTCGACCCGCGGGTCCAGGGCGGAGGTGGCGTCGTCGAGCACCAGCAGCCGCGGCGACCGGACGATCGCACGGGCCAAGCAGATCCGCTGGCGCTGGCCCCCGGACAGCGTGGCGCCACGCTCGCCGACGACCGTGTCGAGCCCACCGGGCAGGCCACGGACGATGTCGTCGGCCGCGGCCAGACGCAGTGCCTCCCACAGCTGGAGGTCGTCGTACGGCCGGCCCAGCGCCAGGTTGTCCCGGATGGACTCGGCGAACAGGAACGGGTTCTGCGACACCACCGCCACGCTCTCCGGCACCATGCCCCGGGCCAGGTCGCGGACGTCCACACCGTCGAAGAGCACAGTCCCGGACGACGGCGCGGCCTGTCCACCGGCCAGATCCAGCAGCGTGGTCTTCCCGGAGCCGACCGCGCCGACCACAACGGTGATCGTGCCCGCCTCGAGGATCAGGCTGGCGTCCTCCATCTGCCGGGGGACGCCGGCCCGGCGCAGTTCCACCCGGACCGGACCGGCGTAGGTCGGCCGCTGCTCGCCGAACCGCTGGGTGTCCGGATCCTCCAGCACGGCCTGCACCCGTTCCCGCCCGGCGTCGGACATCGGCAGCATCGACAGGAACCGGCTGATCACGTTGAGCGGGATCGAGATGGTGATCAGGAGGTAGACCACGCCGACCAGGTCGCCGACGCTGAGGGCGCCGTCGGCCACCCGGGTCGCGCCCGCGCCCAGCACGGCGAGTACGGCGCCGGTCGGCAGCAGCTCCAGCAGCGGATCGAAGACCGAGCTCACCGCGGCCATCCGCAGGTCGGCGCGCTGCAGGTCCTCGACGGCGGGGGCGAACCGGGCGTCCTCGGCGCCGGCCAGGTCGAGGCTGCGCACGACCGGATCGCCTTCGATCGACTCGTGGGCGACGCTGCCGACGACCCCGCGGGCTGCCTGTGCCGCCCGGGCGCGCGGCGCCAGCAGGCGCTGGTAGGCCACGTTCAGCGTGAGCACGAGGGCCACCAGCACCAGCCCGACCAGCCCGAGGACGGCGTCGCGCAGGAACAGATCGGTCAGCGCGAGCAGGAGCATGAAAACCATGCCGGCGGCGAAGTACGCGTACTGCATGGGTGACCAGAGCGCGTCCACGTCGGCGATCGCGTGCGCCAGCAGCCGACCCGGCGACCGCCGCCGGTGCCAGCCGACGCTCAGGTCGAGATAGCGCCGGACGACCGCCCGCCGGGTCTCGGCCTGCGCCCGGTACTGGACCCGTCCGGTGGCGACGCCCCGGACGAAGATGGTGATCCAGCGGACGGCCGAGATGCCCGAGACGAGCAGCCCGCTGATCCACCAGGCGCTCGCCGGCACCGGGCGGCCGGACAGCGCCGGGATCACCAGATGGTCGGTGGACCAGCCGATCGCGCCCGCGCCGACCACCATCGTGGCCCCGTTGAGCAGACCGGCGACCGTGGCCACCAGGGCCGGCCCGGGATGGGCGCGGGCGCCCGCGAACTGCGCCGCCACGGCGGAGCGGCGCCCGGACTCAAGCGACATCGGCGGTGCTCTGGCCCGGGATCGCGTCGATGAGGCTACGGGTGTAGGGGCTCTGCGGGTCGGTGAAGACCTGCGTCACCGGTCCTTGTTCGACCACCTTGCCCTCGCTCATCACCGAGACCGTGTGCGAGATCTCCGAGACCACGGCCAGGTCGTGCGACACGAACAGGTACGACAGGCCCAGCGCCTGCTGCAGGTCGACCAGTAGCTGGAGGATCTGTTCCTGGACCAGCACGTCCAGCGCCGACACCGGTTCGTCCAGCATGATCAGGTCGGGCCGCAGCGCCAGGGCGCGGGCGATGGCGACGCGCTGCCGCTGCCCGCCGGACAGCTCGGCCGGAAGCCGGTCGAGGTAACTCGCCGGCAGCGCGACCTGGTCCAGCAGCTCGCGGGCCCGGGCCTGGCGGCTGCGGCGGTCGCCGATCCGGAAAGACACCAGCGGCTCGGTGATCGACTGGCCGATGGTGAACTTCGGGTCGAGGGTGGCGAACGGGTCCTGGTGGACCAGTTGGGCCTTGCGGCGCAGCGGGCGCATCCTGCCCCAGGACAGTCCGCTGATCTCGGTGCCGTCCAGCCGGACCGAGCCGCTGGTGGCCGGTTCGAGGCCGAGCGCGATGCGCAGCGTGGTCGTCTTGCCGCAACCCGACTCGCCGACCAGCGCGTGCGTCTGACCCCGGGGGACGGTGACGTTGATGTTTTCCAGCGCGTTGAAGCCGCGGCGGCCGCGGCGCAGATCATTGACCGGGAACGTCTTGCTGACCCCGGTCAGGGTGAGGATCGGCTCCGGCTCCGGCTGGTCCCGGACGTCGAAGCGGGGCACCACCCGGCCGCCGTGGGCCAGGCGCGGGGCGGCGGCGATGAGCCGCCGGGTGTACGCCTCCCGCGGCCGGGCCAGGATCGTCCGCGGACCGCCCTCCTCGACCTTGCGGCCGTTCTGCATCACCAGCACCCGGTCGGCCCGGTCGGCGGCCACGGCCAGGTCGTGGGTGATGATCAGCAGTGAGATGCCCTGGTCCCGGACGAGTCCGCTCAGGTGGTCGAGGATCCGCTTCTGCACCGTCACGTCCAGCGCGCTGGTCGGCTCGTCCGCGACGATCAGCTTGGGCTTGCCGGCCAGCGCGATGGCGATGAGCGCCCGCTGCCGCAGGCCGCCGGACAGCTCGTGCGGGTACTGCCGGGCCCGCAGCTCGGGATCGGGCACCCCGGCCTGCCCGAGCAACTCGATCACCTCGGCCTGCGCGGCCGGGCCGGCGACGCCGCGGAGCCGGACCCCCTCGGCGATCTGAGCGCCGATGCGCTTGGTCGGATTGAGCCCGACCATGGGGTCCTGCGGGATCAGGCCGACGACGGCTCCGCGCAGGCGGCGCAAGGTCCGCTCGCTCGCCCCGGCCGTCTCGACCCCGTCCACGACAACGGATCCGGCCGTGATCCGGCCGTTCGCCGGCAGTAGCCCGATGACGGCGTTGGCGGTCGTCGTCTTGCCCGAGCCGGACTCGCCCACGATGGCGACGACCTCGGACGGTTCGACGGTCAGGTCGAGCCCGATCACCGCCGGGTGCACCCTACGGTGGCGGACGTAACCGACGTCGAGGCCCTGGATGCTGACCACACTCATCGGGTGAGCTCCTGGAGGGTCTTGGAGATGTGGTTGAGGCTGAGCACCAGGAGCGCCACGAACAACCCGGGCAGCAGGCTGAGCCACCAGGCGGTGATCAGGTAGTTGCGGCCGTCGGCGATCAGGGTGCCCCACTCCGCCGCCGGCGGGGCGGCGCCGAAGCCGAGGAAGCTCAGCGACGCGATGGCGATGATGGCCACCCCGGCGTCGAGAACGGCGAGCACGGCGACCGGGCCCCACGAGTTCGGCAGGATGTGCCGGATCAGCACGCGGCCCCACGATGCCCCACCGGCCCGGGCCGCCTCGACGTACGGCAACGTCTTGACCCGCAGCACCTCGGCCCGGGTCGTTCTCGCGAATCCCGGGACGATGCCGACCCCGACCGCCACCGCGACCGGGATCGTGCCGTAACCCAGCGCCGTGACGATCGACAGGGCGAGCAGCAGGCCGGGGATGGCCAGCAGGACGTCGACGATGCGCATCAGCACGGCGTCGAGCACGCCGCCGAAGAAACCGGAGACGATGCCCAGGCCCAGACCAGCCACCAGCGCGATGATCAGGGCGACCAGCGTCGCCTTGATGGTCAGCGGCGAACCGTAGAGCACCCGGGTCCAGAGGTCCCGGCCGTAGATGTCGGTGCCGAACAGGTGGTGCAGGCCGGGCGCGGCCGCGGCCGACTCGGGGTGGGTATCGTACGGCCCCCGGGAGGTGAACAGCCGCGGCCGGAACGCGGACACCAGGACGAACAGCACGTAGACGGCCGCGACCAGGAATCCCGGCTTGCGGACCAGCTGGCTCAGCCCGGCCAGCACGTTGGCCCGGCGCCCGCCCACCTCGTCGGCCGGAACCGGCGCGTCCACGTCGGCCACTTCGGCCGCGAAGTCCAGGGTCATAGCGTCGTGCCTCCCTCGAGGGCGGCGGGTGCGGGCGCCCGGACCCGGCCGCGGGTGTGCGAAATCCGCGGATCGAGCAGCGGATACAACAGGTCGACGACCAGGTTGACCAGAACGAAGACGGTCGCCGCGATGGTCACCACGGCGAGCACCACCGGCACGTCCTGGGACAGCACCGACTGCTGGGCGAGCTGGCCCACACCCTCCCGGGTGAACACCGTCTCCACGACGATGGAACTGGTCACCGTCAGTCCGACGAGGACACCCAGGATGGTCATCGCGGGCAGGGCGGCATTGCGGAAGGCGTGCCGCAGGTGCACCGCCGATCGGGACAGCCCCTTGGCCCGGGCGGTCTGGATGTAGGGCAGCCGCAGAGTCTCGTCGAAACTCTTGATGAGCACCTGGGCCAGCACCGACGAGGCGAGCACGGAAATCGTGATCACCGGCATCACCAGCGATTTGACGCCCTGGCTCCCGTTGGCCGGGAACCAGCCGAGCTGGAACGAGAAGAACTGGATGAGGAACAACGCGATGAAGAACTGCGGGAACGACGCGCCGAGAGCGGGCAACCGGGTCAGGAAGACCCGCAGTGGGTTCCATCGGACGAAGGTCGCGACGTAGGCCAGCGCCGAGCCGGCGATCAGCGACACGACGGCCGCGGTCGCGCTGAGCAGCAGGGTCTGACCCAGCCGCTGAGACAGCAGGTGGCTGACCGCCACCTGCTGACTCAGCGAGGTGCCGAAGTCGCCGTGCACGGCGCCGGCGAGGTGGTGCCCGTACTGGGTCCAGATCGACTGGTCCAGGCCGAACCGGTGCTTCATCGCGGCCAGCTGAGCGGGTGTCAGACTGTCCTCCTGAACGCCGGCTGCGGCCAGTTGCAACTGCATCGGGTCGCTCGGCAGCAGGTATAGGATGGCGAACGTCAGCGTGTACGCCGCCCAGAGGACGGCCACCGCCTGCGTGATGCGACCCGCGATGTACCGGTACACCGGGATCAGTCCTTCCAGACGTCGTTCAGCTTGAGGAAGCTCTCCGAGGTGAACGCGAACCCGTGCACGTGCTTGGCGACACCGGCCTTCTGCACCCGCTCGAACAGCGGGAACGTGATGCCCTGGTCGATCAGGTAGTCCTGCAGGTCGGCGTACGCCTGCGCGGTCACCTTGGCGTCGGTGCTCTGAATCGCCTTGGCGAACAGCGCCTGGATCTGCTTGATGCCCTCGGGTGACGCGGACCGCAGAGCCAGCGACTTGGAGTTCGCCACGTCCGGGTTGATGATGAACTGCAGCGCTCCCGGGTCGGCCCGGGTGAAGTATGTCTGGGCCAGGTCGTAGCTGCCCTCGGCGGTGTAGGTCGCCTGCTGAGCGGTGGTGAGCGTGCGCAGGTTCAAGTTGATGCCGACCTTCTTCAGCTGCGCCTGCAGGAGTACCGCGCCTGCGCTGAACGCGGTGATCGGGTAGTCAAGGGTCAGCTTGGCGCCGTTCTTCGTCCGGATCCCGTCGGCGCCGGCGACCCAGCCGTCCGATTCGAGGATCTGCTGCGCCCCGGCGGGGTCGTAGGCGAGCTTGGCCGACTCGGACTTGAAGTACGGCGTAGTCGAATCAAATCCACCTTGGACGACCGGGTAGTCCGGCCCGAAGATGGTCGCCGAGTATGTCTTCAGGTCGATCGACTTGTGGAGCGCCTGCCGGATCTTCGGGTCGCTCAGCGGGCGGCCCGCCGAGGTGTTGGCGAACAGCGTGTACGACACGCCGGGCAGCGCCCGCTTCTCGACGGTGTCACCCGACTTCGCGATCAGCTTCTCGTCCTGCGGAGAGAACGGGTTCCGGGGCCATGCGATGTCGGTGGCGCCGCTGATCAGGTTGCCGGTACGGACGCTGTCCTCGGCGATGTAGTTGTAGACGACTTTGTTGAGGTGCGCCTCGCCGGTGTTGGTGGACAGGCCGGAACCCCACGCATAGCCGGTCCGCTTGGTCAGGACCGTCTCCACCTTAGCGGTGTAATGGTCCAGGTTGAACAGGCCGGAACCGACGACGCCCTGCCCGGTGCAGCGCTGCGGCGGGGTCTGGAGAAACTCGGCCGGGTCGGTGATCGCCAGGTTGGTGGTCGACGTGGCCTGCAGGAAGGAGGAGTTCGGCTTGCTCAGCGTGAACTGGACGGTGCTCGCGTCGACGGCCTTGGCCGAGGTCAGCCCCTGGATGTAGGAGGCGCCGAAGGCTGCGCCGTTGGTCGCCTTGACTGTGGCGACCCACCCGGCCGCGTCGTCCGCCACCGCCTGCGCGTCCAGCTTCTTGCCGTTGGCGAAGGTCACGCCGTCGCGCAGGTGGAACGTGTACGTCTTGCCGTCCGGGCTGATCTCCCAGCTGCTGGCCAGCCACGGGACGATCTTGCCGGTCGTCGGGTCCTGGTCGGTGAGCGAGTCGGCGAAGTTGCGGATGATCGACCGGCTCTCGATCCAGTACACCTGGAACGGGTCGATGCAGGCGAAGATGGGGTTGTCCGGCCAGTAGGAGACTTTGAGGGTGCCGCCGTTGACCGGCGTGCCGCTGCTGTCCGTGGCGTCGCCACCGCCGTTGCTGCATGCGGTGAGGGCGATCAGGGCGGCGGCGGTCACGGCGGTACTTCGTAAATACTTTCGCATCATCATTCTTTCGTGATCGGTGGGACGTCAGACGCCGAGAACCCGGCGTCCACCGGAGATCAGGACGGTGTCCTCCTGGGGCGGATGGACACGGATGCAGAGGGCGTCCCGCAGGTGCCGCTCCAGCGGGTTGTGCCGGGAGAGACCGGGGTTCCCGAGAGCGGCCACGGCGGTCTGGGTCGCCGCGATGACCGATCGCGCGATCGCCACCTTGACCGCGGACAGTTCGGGCAGCACCGACGCGTCACCGGCTTCGAGCCGCAGCAACGCGCCGTGCAGCAGCGTCTCCGCCGTCACGATCTGCAGGTCGACCTCGCCGGCCACGGACTGGATGCGTTCGGTCGTCGCGATCGGGCGGCCCAGCGCCGCCGGCACCCGCGACCGGGCGAAGGCGGCGAACGCCGACCGGGCGGCCCGGGCCACCCCGATGTAGAGGGCAGGGTGGCCGAAGCTGCGCGGGCCGGCCGCGGCCGCCGGGTCCCGGTAGACGCCGTCGGCGCCGCGCGGGATCTCACTGAACGCGTCCGCCGGGAGCCGGACGTCCCGGTAGCTGACGTCGTGGGTATTCGACGCGCGCAGGCCCAGGTGGTCCCAGGTGTCGATCCACGTGATCCCGGGCAGGTCGCCGGGCACGATCACGTGGCCGACGCGCGGCTTCTCCGGGTCGCCGCCGGGCTCCTCGGCCTTCGCCCACACGACGTGGTACGCCAGGCCGGTGCCCCCGGTGGCGTACGCCTTGTCGCCGTTCAGCACCCAGCCGTCGGCGGTGTGCGTGACCGTCGTCTTGGGCAGGCCGCCCCGGGCGGGCGCGCCCAGCTCGGGTTCGGCCCGGATCGCGTTGGCCAGCGCCGGCCCGCGGCGTGAGCGCTCCAGCAGGTCGTCGTAGTACGGCTCGGGCCAGGACGGGAACGCGGCCTGACCGGCGTGCGTCATCAGCAGGTTGGAGGCGAGCAGGCCGACCGAGGCGTCACCCTCGCCGATGGCGGTGAGGATCCGGGCGGTCTCCCGCGGCCCGAGCTCGGGCCCGCCGTACCGGGTGGCGACCGTCGCGGTCAGCCACCCGGCCCGGTGCGCGGCCTCGAGTCCGGCCCAGGGCAGGTCGCCGGTCCGGTCGAACTCGGCCGCGGTGGCGGCGATCTCCGTGGTGACGGCGGCCAGCGCGGCCTCGGACAGGTCGGGCGACGCGAACCTCAGCGCGGTGGTCACGACCGGTCCGCCGCCGCGAACCGGCCGTACTCGGCGCTGTAGTTGCCCGGGTGCTCGTCCTGGAAGGTGCTGCGCCGGCCGGTCGACTTGCGGTGGGCGATCTCCTGCCGGACCAGCGGGAGAACGTACCGGCCGTAGTCGACGGCGTCGGCCAGCGTGTCGTAGCCGCGGATCGACACCAGCGACGCGCCTTGGTCGACGTAGTCGAGGATGGCGGCGGCGACGGTCTCGGGCGAGCCGACCAGCGCGGTCGAGGCGCCGGCGGCGTTGGTCACCGCGGCCGTCCGCGTCCACAGTGCCCGGTCGTAGAGCTCGGACGCGTCGGCGAAGGCCAGGGCCCGCTGCGAGCCGACGTTCTGCGGAGTGCCCTTGCGGTACGACGGCGCCACCTTCTCGAACGAGGCCGCGATCCGGCCGACGTACTCGTGGGCCTTCCTCCAGGCCAGCTCGTCGGTCTGGGCGATGATCGGGCGGAACGTCACCCAGATGCGCGGCAGCGTGATGCGGCCGGCCTCGCGGGCGATCCGGTTGACGCGGTCGATCTCGCTGCGCAGGTCGGCCAGCGGCTCGCCCCAGAAGCTGAAGATGTCGGCCTTGGCCCCGCCGACCGCGAACGCCTCGTCGGACGAGCCGCCGATGGAGATCGGGATCGGGCTCTCGTACGGCGCGAAGCCCGGGCCGAAGCCGTCGAACTTGTAGAACTCGCCCTCGTGACTGAACGGCGCCGGCTCGGTCCAGGACCGCCGCATGACGTCGACGTACTCCGACGTCCGGGCGTACCGCTTCTCCTTGGGCAGGTAGTCGCCCTGCCGGGCCTGCTCGGCGTCACTGCCGCCGGAGATCAGGTGGACGACCGCGCGGCCCTCGGTGAGCTGGTCCAGAGTGGCCAGCTTCTGCGCCCCGACGGTGGGGAACGTGGTGTTCGGCCGCAGTGCGACGATCGGTTTGATCCGGTCGGTCAGCTGCCCGACGGCGCTGGCGACGACGAACGAGTCGGCGGTGCCCGAGCCGTACGGCAGCAGCGTGTAGTCGTAGCCGCCCTCCTCGAGCGACCGCACGTACCGGCGGAAGTACTTCAGGTCGATGCCCCGGCTGGGGATCGGGTTCAGCTCGGTCGACGGGTTGAGGTGCGAGAGGCTGATGAACTCGACCTCCCCGGCGGCGGTCGGCGGGACGGCCTGATCGAAGGCGCTCATGCGGGGGTCCTTTCGGCGTACGCTCCGGGGTGGTCCTGCTGCAGGGAACCGCGCTGTCCCGAGGCCTCCCGATGGGCGAGTTCCTGGCGCACCAGCGGGAGGATGTGGCGGCCGTAGTCGATGAGGTCGTTGAGGTTGTCGTAGCCCCGGATGGAGATCAGGTCGGCGCCCAGATCGACGTAGTCGAGGATCGCCGCGGCCACCGTCTCGGGCGTGCCGACCAGCGCCGTCGACGCGCCGGCGGCCCCGTTCGCGCTGGCCGTGGGCGTCCACAGTGCCCGGTCGTGCACGTCCTGGCGGCGGGCGATCTCGAGGAGGCGCTGCGAGCCGACGTTCTGCGGGGAGGCGCCGCCGAGGCTGGACCGGAACCAGGCGGCCCGGCCGGCGGTGTCGGACAGCACGTCCAGGATGCGGTGCGCCTTCTCCCAGGCCAGTTCCTCGGTCGCGGCGATGATCGGGCGGAAGGTGACCCAGATCCGCGGGCGGTCGGTTCGACCGGCCTTGGCCGCCTCGGCGTTGACCGTGTCGATCTGGTTCTGGGTGTCGGCCAGCGGCTCGCCCCAGAGGCCGAAGATGTCGCCGCGGGAGCCGCCGACCCGGTACGCCGCCGCCGACGAGCCGCCCACCGAGACTCCGATGGTGCCGTTCGTCGGGCGTACGTAGCTGACGAAGTTGTCGAACTTGTAGAACTCGCCCTCGTGGTCGAACGGCTCGGTGGCGGTCCAGACCTGCCGGACGATGTCGATGTACTCGGCCGTCCGGGCGTACCGCTGGTCCTTGGTCAGGTAGTCGCCTTCGCGCGCCTGCTCGGCGTCGTTGCCACCGGTGATGAAGTGCACGACCGCGCGGCCCTGCCCGAACTGGTCCAGGGTGGCCAGGGCCTTGGCGGCGACGGTCGGGTACATCGTGTTCGGTCGCAGCGCGATGATCGGTGCGACCCGCTCGCTGCGGGCCACGATCTGATTGGCGATGGCGAACTGGTCCTGGAACGACGACGCGTACGCGCAGAGGGTGTAGTCGAAGCCGGCGTCCTCCAGCGCGTTCACGTAGCGGGAGAAGAACGGCAGGTCGATGTCGGCCCGGCCGAGCCGGTTGAGTTCGTTGCCGGGGTTGACGTTGACGGCGCTGATGAACTCGACGGTCATCGGAGGTCACCGCTCCGCAGCGGCTCGGGGACGGCGATCGGCGCGAGGCCGCCACCGCGGCGCAGCCGCTCGAGGAAGAGCACGATCGTCGCGGCCACGCTCCGGTGGGTCTGGTCGTTGAGCGTGTCGTGCGGTCCGCCGTCGATGCCGACCAGCTCGGCCCGGGGTACGGCGGCGTACCACGCACGGGCGGCAGCGAACGGGCTGACGGTGTCGTCCCGGCCGTGCAGGCCGAGCACCGGCATCGCTATCCGGCCGGGCGCCGCCGGGTCGAACCAGTCCACCGGGAGGTCGGTGAACAGCGCGCCGCGGCGGACCCCGGCCCGGGTGATCCGGCCTCGGTGGGCCGGGCAGGTGGTCCGGGCGGCCAGTTCGTCGTCCCAGTCCCGGTCCGGCGCCCCGCCGGCCGAAGTCGGCAGGCCGGCCAGGATGAGCGCGCCGACCCCGGCCAGGTCCGGGCCGGTGGCCAGGTGGGCGGCGTACGCAGCCCCGCCGTCGGAGCCGACCACGACCCGCGGAGCCTCCGGGTCGGCGTCGGCCAGCAGCCCGGACAGCCGGTCGCGGGCCCGTTCGGCGTCGTCGCTGGGCGCCGGGACGACGTGCACCCGGTAGGCGTCCGCGGACAGCCGGCGGCCGAGCCGCTCGTACACCGAAGCCGACTCGCCCCGGCCGGGCAGGACGATCAGGGTCGCCCGCAGCGGCACCGGGTCGGGCTCGTGCCAGGAGAGGATCTCTTCCTCGTGCGCGAGTGTCATGGGCGTGCCTTTCCGGCTGGAACAGCGCAAGCTGGGTGGGAAAAGGCGAACTCGCCATTCCTATAACTTCTACCGAGCTTGTAGGACTTCGGGATCGCTGTCCAACTCTGATCCGCGATCGAACCGATCACGGATGCTTATCGGAAAAGGCCGGACGGCCCGGCGGGATCGGCGAGCCGTCCGCCAGTGACTGCGCGCTGTCACATCCTGTTGAGAGTTCTGACGTACTTCGTGCGGTACGAGGTGATGCTCGACACCAGCACCCAGGCGTGGCCGTCGGAGGTCGTGCCGTACTGACGCCTCAGGGCGGGGTGGCGCGTCGGCGTTGCCGGTAAGCGGCGGCCTTGGCCCGGTCACCACAGCTTTTCATCCCGCACCAGCGCCGCCGTTGCCCGCGCGACCGGTCGATGAACGGCCGGGTGCAGGTCTCGTCGGCACACCAGCGCAGCGACGCCCGGTCTTCGCTGCCGTAGAGGTCGAGACAGTCGCGGGCCAGCGCTGCCAGGGCAGCGTCGACGTCACCGGTGCGGTGCAGCCCCTCATCGGTGAGGCGGGGCACCGGGGGCGCCCCGGCGGCGACGGCGTTGACCCGGGCGCGGTCGGCGGGGTCCGCCGGCCGCCCGTCGGTGAGCGCGGTGACCAGGCGGAACATCGCCTCACGCACCGTCGTCGCGCGCGCCAGATCGTCCGCCCCGACCTGGGGCGCCCGGTCCACCAGGCCGGCCTGCACGACCCAGGCGGCCAGATCGGTCGGGGCCTGAAGCCTCTCCACCCGATCGGTGTCCCGGGAGGCGACGGTGGCCACGAAGTCCAGGACCGGCCGACCGGCGACGAACTCGAATTGCACGTCACCACTTTGACAGGTGACGGACAGGGGTGCAAGCTCGAGTCACCAGTTGAACCGGTGACGGAGGTGGGAACGATGGTGCGTTATCTCCTCGGAGCGACAGCGGCCCGCATCGCCGACGAAGGCGCCCGGGTCTCCCTCGTCCTGCTCGCCCTGTCCGTGACCGGCCGGGCGGCGCTGGGCGGGGCAATGATCGCCGCTCTGCTGGTCCCGCATGTGGTGGCGGCGCCGCTGATCGGCCTGATGATCGATCGCTCCCGGCACCCGCGGCGGGTGATCGCCGCCGCGGTCCTCGTTTTCGCCGCGAGCCTCTTCGCGACCGCCCACCTGATCGGGCACGCGCCGATCGGCGCGGTCCTCGGAGTGCTGGTACTGGGCGGATGCGCCGGCCCGGCGATCACCGGCGGCCTGACCGGCCAGTTGCCCGGGCTGGTGGGTATGGATCGGGCGCCCCGGGCGTTCGGACTCGACTCGCTGTTCTACAACGTCGCCGGACCGGCGCTGGCCGGCGTGGCCACGGCGGCCGTCGGCGTGCGGGCCGCCCAGTCGCTGCTGGCCGGATCGGCCGCACTCGGCGCAGTGTGTGTCGCGACCCTGCCGATCCGGCCGCACGCCCCGGCCAGGGGAGCGCGCCGCCCGAACCTGCTCGGCGGTACGCGTGCCATCCTGCGCGAGCCGACCCTCCGGCTGATCACGGCGGCCAGCGCCGCCGGTCAGCTCGGGCCGGGCGCCCTGGCCGTCGTCGCCGCCGTCCTGGCGACCGCCCGGCACCGGCCGGCGGCCGGCGGACTGCTGCTGACCGCGGTCGCCGCCGGCGCGTTCGCCGGATCTCTGCTGTGGACCTGGCATCCCCTCGCGCCCGAGCGGTCGCCGATGGTCGTCGCGGTATCGATGATCGGCATCGGTGTCCCGATCGCCGCCGCCGCGACGTCGTCGTCCCTGGTCGTCACGGCCGTCCTGTTCGGACTGTCCGGCGTGTTCGCGGGGCCGTTCGGCTCGGCGTTGTTCACCGCGCGGACGCGGTACGCCACAGAAGCCGTACGGACCCAGGTGTTCACCATCGGGGCCGGGCTCAAGGTCAGCGCCTCCGCCCTCGGCGCCGGACTGATCGGGCTCGTCGCCGGTATCCCGGTGCCCGCGCAGTTGCTGCTCGTCGCCGCCAGCCCGCTGCTGGCCGGGAGCGCCGCGGCGCTGGTTCTGGCCGGGCGGCGCACGCGGGTCAGCGCGTGAGGTCCTGCGCCTGCTGCGGCTCGTCGGCGGCGGCGTCCTGGACGTCGGCCGGGAAGATCCGCCTGATGTCGCCGGCGAGGTCGGCGTCGCCCGGGATCCGGACCGTGGCCGGATCGGTGAGCGTTACGGCGGCCGGGACGACCTCGCCGGAGTCGTCGGTCAGGTCGTGGCAGTAGACCCAGGCGTAGGCGGTCCGGACCTGGGTGACGTCGGCGGCCGTGGCCGGGTCGCGGCCGAAGGTCCAGGCCGTGCAGACCATCGGCGTCTCGTGCCGGCTGGTGGCCGCGGCGACCCGCTGGTCGAGCTGATCAGCCAGGGCGCCGGTGGGAGCGGTCTGCTGGTGGGTACCGCCGCAGCCGGACACCAGCACCAGGGCCAGCGCGGCGACCGCGCCCGATGAGATCCCCCGTCGCATGTGTCGACGATGACAGATCAGCGCCGGCGGCGTGGTCCCGCCGGGCGGCCGTCCGCGACATACTTGCCTCCAGGCCCGGACGGCCGGGATGTCGCGCCGCGGAGGAAGCACCTGATGGACAACTCGCTGGGCTACGGGCGGGCCGGGCTCGCCTCCGCCGACTGGAGCCGGACGTTGTTCGCCCGGACGATGGGGTACGTCGCCGGCACCGCCGCCCTGTTCGCGCTGGGTGCCTACCTGGGACGCCACTCCACCGGCGGGATCAGCATCATCGCGTACATCGGCTCCTTCGGCTGCCTGTTCGGCATGCAGTTCGCGAGCCGCCGGTCCAAGCCGCTCACCGTCGGGCTGCTGGCCGTGTTCGGGCTGCTGATCGGGGTGGCGGTGGCCTCGACGCTGGCCTACTACGCCGGGTCCGACCCGCAGGCGCTGTGGCAGTCGGGCGGGGCCACGGCGTTGTTCGTGGGTGGCTTCGGGGCGGCCGGCTACGCCACCCGGCGGGATCTGTCGGCGCTGGCCCGGATCGCGTTCTGGGCGCTGCTGGCGCTCGTCGTGTTCGGCATCGTGCTGATCTTCGTGCACATCCCGAACGGTGACCTGATCTACTCCGTACTCGGGCTGGTGATCTTCGCCGCCCTCATCGCGATCGACTTCCAGCGGCTGCGGCGCTCGTCCGACGCCGACTCGGCGCCGTTGCTGGCGGCGTCGATCTTTCTCGACATCCTGAACGTGTTCCTGTTCTTCCTGCAGATTTTCAGCCGCGGCGACGACCGCTGACGGCCTTACCGGACAGGCGCGCGGACTACCAGGTCGTGACGTCCTGGTGGACGTGAGTTTGCCGATGCCGCCGCCGGACCGGAGCCCCTGGAGATCGCCTCCGGCCGGGCGTACGGTCGCAGGAGTTGCCGCCGAAGCAGGGGAGCAGACATGCCGAAGCCGACCATCGTTCTCGTCCACGGCGCCTGGGCCGACGCGTCCAGCTGGAACGCCGTCGCCACCGGGTTGCAAGGCCAGGGATTCACCGTGCTCGCCCCGACGAACCTGTTGCGTAACCCCACCACCGATGCCGCGTACGTCTCGTCGTTCATCGCCCAGCGCACGAGCGGGCCGGTGGTGCTGGTCGGCCACTCGTACGGCGGCTTCGTCATCACCAACGCCGGCACCGGTGGTGGGGACGTACGCGCCTTGGTCTACGTGGACGCGTTCGCCCCGGCCGCGGGGGAGACGGTCTTCCAGCTGCTGGGCGGCTCCGGCTCGGCCTTCGACATCCCCGACCCGACCGTCGTGTTCGACATCGCCGGCTACCCGGGCGGCCCGGAGGGCGACGCCGAAGCGTTCCTCAAGGCCGACACCGTGCATCATTCGTTCGCCCAGGACCTGCCGGAGGCGGACCGTTGGCTGATCGTGGCCGGCCAGCGTCCGATCACGCTCGGCGCCAACACCACGCCGTCGGTGACCGAGGCCTGGCGGACGCTGCCGAGCTGGACCGTGATCGGCACCGAGGACCGCGTCATCCCGCCGGACCTGCAGCGCACGATGGCCGAGCGGGCGGGCGCCAAGACCACCGACGTGGCCGGCTCGCACGTGTCGATGGTGTCGAACCCGCAGGTCTCGATCGACACCATCCTGGCCGCTGCCGCCCACGTGAGCGATTGACGCCCGTCCCGCGGTAAGCCGGGGCCGGCGAGCGGCGGTGGCCGCCGCCGGTCATGATTCTCCGATGAAGGCGATCCTTGGCGCGGTCCTGGCCGTCACCCTGGTGCTCTCCGTGGCGGCGTGCTCGTCCGACGGTCCCGCGCCCACGTCGACTACGGGCGCGTCGACTACGGCCGCGTCGACTCGGGGCGCGCCGGCGACCGGGCTGGCCGCGACCACGGTGAAGTTCGTGGCCGGCGCCGGCGCGGCGCCGTTCGACGAGACGCGGCGGCTGCGGGCGCCCGCGGGCTGGACGGTCACCGTCTGGTCGCGGGTGCCCGGCGCCCGGCTGCTGGCCTGGACACCGGACAAGCGGCTGCTGGTGTCCCGGCCCAAGTCCGGCGACGTCCTGGAGCTCGTGCCCGGGTCCGGTGACGGGCCGCCGGCGCAGTACACCCTGGTCGCCGGGCTGGACCAACCGCACGGGCTGGCGTTCGCCGGCACCACGCTCTACGTGGCCGAGAGCGATCAGGTGGACAGCTTCACGTACGCGAACGGGACGGTGTCCGGCAAGCGGGTCGTGGTGGCCGGCCTTCCCGACGCCAAGAGCCCCGAACTGGGCGGGGCGTACGCGCACGCCCTGAAGAGCGTGGCCGCGGGCCCGGACGGCGCGCTCTACCTCTCGGTCGGCTCGACCGGCAACGTGTCGCCCCAGGACCGCGATGCGAACCCGCAACGGGCTGCCATCCTCCGGGTGCCACCGGG
Source organism: uncultured Actinoplanes sp. (assembly GCA_964236515.1). Classification (GTDB taxonomy): domain Bacteria; phylum Actinomycetota; class Actinomycetes; order Mycobacteriales; family Micromonosporaceae; genus Actinoplanes. The sequence goes on along the minus strand of CAXSDA010000014.1, from coordinate 5,031 downwards.
CGGCGGGCCGGCGGCGGTCTTCGCGCGGGGCGTGCGCAACGGCACCGGGCTGGCCGTCGACCCGGACGGTGGTGTCTGGACCGCGGTCAACAACCGGGACAACGTCGCCGGTCCGGACGGCGACGTCGACACGGCGTACGTCAACGACCATCCCCTGGAACCGCTGGCGCGGTTGACGGCGGGGCGCGACCTCGGGTGGCCGTACTGCAATCCCGATCCGGACCTGACCGCGGGCGGCCAGGCCTACACGCAGCGGCCGTTCGTCAAGGACGTCCAGCTCAACCCGGACGGCACCAAGCTCGACTGCGCGTCGTTGCCCCCGGTCGAGCAGGGCATGGGCGCGCACTCGGCACCGCTGGGGCTGAGCTTCGCGGCCGGGTTGCCCGGGTCGTACGGCGCCGGGGCCCTGGTCGGCATCCACGGCTCCTGGAACCGCAACCCGCCACGGGCGCCGGAGGTCTCGTTCTTCGCCTGGCGCAACGGCACGCTCGGCCCGCAGCAGACGCTGCTGACCGGGTTCCAGAACGCTGACGGGTCGCGCTGGGGCCGTCCCGTGATGGCCGTGCAGGGTCCGGACGGCGCGCTCTACGTCAGCGACGACCAGGCCGGCGCGATCTACCGCGTGACCGCGTCGTGACCACGCTGGAGGAGATCGACCGGTCGGTGCCGTTCGGCGAGCACGTGCGCCCGGAGGAGATCGCCGCGGCCGTCCGCGCCTCGGGCCGGCGGATCGTGGTGCTCGACGACGATCCCACCGGCACCCAGTCGGTGTCCGGGCTTCCGGTGCTCACCCGCTGGACCTCCGCCGACTTCCGCTGGGCCTTCGACCAGCACGCCCCGGCGGTGTACGTGCTGACCAACTCCCGCAGCCTCGACCCGGCGGCGGCCGAGGCGGTGACCCGCGAGGTGATCGACGCCGCCCTCCGCCTGGGCGTGCCGCTCACCTTCGTCAGCCGCAGCGACTCGACGTTGCGCGGGCACTTCCCGCTCGAGCCCGACACGATCGCCGCGGCCGTCGCCCGGGACGGCGGCCGGCCGGTGGACGGGGTGCTGCTCGTGCCGGCCTTCCCCGACGCCGGCCGGGTCACCGCCGGCGGCGTGCACTACCTGGCCGGGCCGGACGGGGTTCTGGTGCCGGTGGCCGAGACCGAGTTCGCCCGGGACTCCACATTCGGCTACACCCGGTCCGACCTGGCGGGCTGGGCCGAGGAGAAGTCGGGCGGCCGGATCCCGCGCTCCCAGGTCGTCCCGCTGCCGCTGGCGACCATCCGGCGGGGGCCGGAGGCGGTCGCGGAGACGCTGCGGACCGTGTCCGGCGGGCAGGCGATCGCGGTCGACGCAGTCCGCGAGGAGGATCTGCGGCTGGTCGCCCGTGGTCTGCTGCTCGCCGAGGAACGCGGCGGGACGTACGTGTGCCGGGTCGGCCCGACGTTCGTCCGGGCGATGATCGGGCAGACGCCGCAGCCCCCGCTCACCGTGGACGACCTGACGCTGACCGGCGTGGGGGACTGATCGTGGTCGGCTCGCACACCGCACTGACGACCCGTCAGCTTGCCCGGCTCCGGGAGCGGCGCCCCGACGCGTACTACCTTGAGGTCGATGTTGACGACTTGTCGGCGTTGACGGCCGGCGCCGTACTCGCCGAGTTACCCGACCGGGACGTCGTCGTGGCCACCAGCCGGACGGTCCGTCCCGGGTTGGACTTCGCCCGCGGGGTGTCGCGCGCGCTGGTCGAGTTGACCCGGGACGTCACCGCGCGGCAGCGTCCGCGGTTCGTCGTGGCCAAGGGCGGCATCACCGCGCACGACCTGGCCGCGCACGCGCTCGGCATCGCGCGGGCCGAGGTGCGGGGGACGTTGCTGCCCGGCATCGTCTCCCTCTGGGAAACGCCGGCCGGGCTGCCGTACGTGGTCTTCCCCGGCAACGTCGGCGGCGACGACGCGCTGGCCGACGTGGTGTCCGTTCTGAGCGCAGGAGGTCCGTCATGAACGACCCGGTGGTCGCGGTGATCGGCCTGGGGGCGATGGGACTCCCGATGGCCGTACGGCTGGCGGAACGGTTCGGAGTCCGCGGCACCGACGTCGCCCCGGCGCGCCGGCAGCTGGCGGCCGAATCGGACGTCACCGCCTGTGACTCCGTGGCCGAGGCGGTGACCGGCGCCGACGTGATCCTGGTCGTCGTGCGCGACCAGGCACAGTGCGAGGCGGTGCTGGACGGGCTGGCCGGCGCCCGGAACGGCAGCGTGGTGCTGCTGGCCAGCACGATCGGCGTCGAGCCGGTCCGCGACGCCGCCCGGCGGCTGGCGGAGCAGGGGATCGCGGTCCTGGACACCCCGCTCAGCGGTGGGCCGGTCCGGGCCGGGCGCGGTGACCTGCTGATCGTGGTCGGCGGCCCGGACGACCGGATCGCACAGGTCCGGCCGGTGCTCGACCAGCTCGCCACCACGGTCAGCGTGGTCGGTCCGGCGCCCGGCGACGGGCAGGCGCTGAAGACGGTCAACCAGCTGCTGTGCGGCGTGCACATCGCGGCCGCGGCCGAGGCGCTGGCCCTGGCGGCCGCGCTCGGCCTCGACCCGGCGCGCTGCCTGGAGGCGCTGAACGCCGGCGCCGCCGCCTCGTTCATGCTGGCCGACCGCGGCGCCCGGATGGTGTCCATCCTGGACGGTGCCGAGCCGGAGGTGCTCAGCCGCCTCGACATCTTCGTCAAGGACCTGGGCATCGTGGCCGAGGCGGCCCGCGCCCGGCACGTCCCCACCCCCGTCGCGGCGGCCGCCGAGCAGCTGTTCCGCCTGGGTGAGATGGCCGGTCTGGGCGACTCCGACGACTCCGCCGCCATCACTCTGTTGCGGGGCTGACCTTCGCGGATCGCCGGACCGCCGGCGCGTAACGCAGCAGAACCGCCGCCGCGGCCAGGCCGACCACGCCCGAGACGACGATGCCGGCGGCCAGCCCGGCCAGGCCGGTGATGACCGACAGGATCACCGGGCCGATCGCGGATCCGCCGTCGGACAGCTCGCGCCACACGCCCAGGAACGTCGGCCGGCCCAGCACCGGGGCCGCGTCGGCGCCGAGCGTGTTCACGATGCCCGAGCCGAACCCGTTGCCGAGGCCGATCACCACCGCGACCAGCCCGAGGGTGACCGCGGTGTGGGTGAGCGGCATGACGATGAACGCCACACCCATGATCAGCGTGCAGGGGACGGCCACCGCCCGCCGCCCCCACCGGTCCATGATCACCCCGCCCGGGTAGAACACCAGCGTCTCGATCAGGCCGGAGATGCCGAACAGGACAGACGAGGTGCTCGGGTCCAGATGCAGGTGTTGCGCCCACAGCGGCAGCACCACCTGCCGGGTCTGCCGGATCGCGGACAGCAGCAGCACGCCGGTGCCTAGGGTCACCAGGGTCCGCCAGTGGTCGCGGGTGATCGACCAGGTGGTGGCGACCTTCGTCCCGTCCGGGACGGCCGCCCGCTCCTCGAGGTCGGGCACCGAGTACGCGATCGCCCCGGCCCCGACGATCGCGACCAGGGACACCACGTACGCGCTGTCCAGGCCGTACAGCTTGATCGCGGCCGCCCCGGCGAACGGCCCGGCGAACGCCCCGATCCGCACCACGCCGCCGAGCGTGGACATCGCCCGCGCCCTCTTGTCCAGCGGCACGATCTCGGTCAGATACGACTGCCGGGCCAGCTGGAACACCGCGCCGGCGACACCCATCGCGAGCACCCCGGCCGCGAACAACCAGAGCCCGGAGTTGAACAGGCACAGCACGATGCCGCCGGCGTTGATGGCGGCGCCCGCGACCATGCACCGGCGCTCACCGAACCGGGTGGTCAGCGCGCCCGACGGGATGTTCGAGAGCAGCGCGCCGATGCCCATCAGCGAGACGACCAGACCGGCCACGGCCACGGTGGCGCCGCGGTCGATCGCACTGAGCGCGATGACCGGCGCGATCACCCCGGCGGAGAACCCGTAGAGCAGAGCCGGACCGTACGCCGCGACGGCCACCGACCGCAGCCGGAACGTACTGTCCATGATCACGATTGTCCCTCACCCCCCGCGTACCGTGAGAGCCATGAAGATCGTCGTGCTGGACGACTACCAGCGCGTGGCGCGGGCCCTCGGGCCGTTCGACTCGATGGCGGACGCCGGGGTCGAGGTCCTCCACGAGCACGTCGCCGATCCGGACGACCTGGCCGCGGCGCTGGCCGGCGCCGAGGTCGTGGTGGCGATGCGCGAGCGGACGCCGTTCCGGGCCGGGACGTTCGACCGGCTGCCCGACCTGCGCCTGCTGGTGACCACCGGGATGGCCAACGCGGCGATCGACCTGGACGCGGCCGCCCGGCACGGCGTGACGGTCTGCGGCACCGGCATGTCCGGTTCGGCCAGAAGTTCGAACACCACCGAGCTGACCTGGGCGCTGATCCTGGCCGTCCGGCGCCATGTCGTGACCGAGGACCAGGCCGTACGGGCGGGTCGCTGGCAGACCACCGTCGGCACCGACCTGGCCGGGAGCACGCTGGGCGTTCTCGGGCTGGGCCGGCTCGGCACCCAGGTGGCCCGGATCGGCCAGGCCTTCGACATGCGGGTCGTCGCGTGGAGCCAGAACCTGACCTCGGAGCGGGCCGCGGAGGCCGGCGTGACGCTGGTCACCCGCGACGAGCTGTTCGCCGGCAGCGACGTGCTCACCGTGCACCTCAAGCTCAGCGACCGTACGACCGGGCTGGTCGGCGCGGCCGAACTGGCCGCCATGAAACCGTCCGCGGTCCTGGTCAACACCTCTCGCGGGCCCATCGTCGACCCGGACGCGCTGGTCGCCGCCCTGACCGCGGGCACCATCGCCGGGGCCGGACTGGACGTGTACGACACCGAGCCGCTGCCGGCCGGCCATCCGCTGCGGGGCGCGCCGAACACGGTGCTGCTGCCCCATCTGGGCTACGTCACCGAACGCGGGTACCGCACGATGTACGAGCAGGCGGTCGAGGACATCACGGCGTGGCGGGCAGGCACACCGGTGCGCGTCCTCAGCCGG
>CAXSDA010000013.1:120750-168821 GCA_964236515.1 uncultured Actinoplanes sp. | reverse complement strand
TCCTGGACGTGCAGCTCGGGTGCCCGGTCGTGCGTCGGGTCGGGCTGCGTCATACCTGGACCCGGGTGCGCACGGCCTCGGCGACCCGCTCGACCGCCTCGTCCACCGAGACACCGTTGTCCTGGTCGCCGTTGCGGTAGCGGAAGGACACCGCGCCCTCCTCGACGTCGCGGTCGCCGGCGATCACCATGAACGGCACCTTCTGGAGCTGGGCGTTGCGGATCTTCTTCTGCATCCGGTCGTCGGAGTCGTCGATCTCGACTCGGATGCCGCGCTCCCGCAGCCGTGCGGCCACCTTGTGGAGGTAGTCGTGGTGCCGCTCGGCGATCGGGATCACCTGCACCTGCACCGGCGCCAGCCAGGGCGGGAACGCTCCGGCGTAGTGCTCGACCAGCACCCCGATGAACCGCTCGATGGACCCGAACTTCGCGGAGTGGATCATCACCGGCTGCTGACGGGTGCCGTCGGCGGCCTGGTACTCCAGCTCGAACCCACGCGGCTGGTTGAAGTCGTACTGGATGGTCGACATCTGCCAGGTGCGGCCGATCGCGTCGCGGGTCTGCACCGAAACCTTCGGGCCGTAGAACGCCGCGCCGCCCGGGTCGGGCACCAGTTCCAGCCCGGAGGCGACGCACACGTCCTCGAGCACCTTGGTGGCCACGGCCCACTGCTCGTCGCTGCCGATGAACTTGTCGCTCTTCGGGTCCCGGGTCGACAGCTCGAGGTAGAAGTCGTCCATCCCGAAGTCGCGCAGCAGCGACAGCACGAAGTCGAGCAGGTGCTTGATCTCGCCCGCGGCCTGGTCGGCGGTGACGTACGAGTGCGAGTCGTCCTGGGTCAGGCCGCGGACCCGGGTCAGCCCGTGCACGACGCCCGACTTCTCGTACCGGTAGACCGAGCCGAACTCGAACAGCCGCAGCGGCAGCTCGCGGTAGGACCGCCCCCGCGCCTGGTAGATCAGGTTGTGCATCGGGCAGTTCATGGCCTTGAGGTAGTAGTCCGCGCCCTCGAAGTGCATCGGCGGGAACATCGTGTCCTTGTAGTACGGCAGGTGCCCCGAGGTGTGGAAGAGACCTTCCTTGCTGATGTGCGGGGTGCCGACGTACTGGAAGCCCTCCTCGATGTGCCGCCGCCGGACGTAGTCCTCCATCTCCCGCTTGATCACACCGCCCTTGGGGTGGAAGACGGCCAGGCCGGAGCCGATCTCGTCGGGGAAGGAGAACAGGTCGAGCTCGGCGCCGAGCTTGCGGTGGTCGCGGCGCTCGGCCTCGGCGAGGCGGTTGAGGTACGCCTTGAGCTCGTCCCGGGACGGCCACGCGGTGCCGTAGATACGCTGCAGCTGCGGGTTCTTCTCACTCCCGCGCCAGTACGCGGCGGCGACGCGCATCAGCTTGAACGCCGGGATGAACCGGGTCGACGGCAGGTGCGGCCCGCGGCAGAGGTCGCCCCAGATCCGCTTCCCGTCGGAATCGAGGTTGTCGTAGTGGGTCAGCTCGCCGTGGCCGACCTCCATGACCTCGTTCGCGTCGACGTCACCCTTGAGGTCGACCAGCTCGAGCTTGTACGGCTCGGCGGCCAGCTCGACCTTGGCCTCGTTCAGCGACGGGTACTCCCGGCGGCGGAACCGCTGCCCGGCCTTGACGATTTCCTGCATCCGCTTCTCGAGCGTCGACAGGTCCTCGGGCTGGAACGGCTTGGCCACGTCGAAGTCGTAGTAGAAGCCGTCGGTGATCGGCGGTCCGATGCCCAGCTTGGCCTCGGGGAAGACGTCCTGCACGGCCTGGGCCAGCACGTGCGCGGCGGAGTGGCGCAGCACGTTGAGGCCGTCCGGCTCGTCGAGCGACACCGGCGTGACGTCGGTGTCCAGCTCCGGCACCCAGTCCAGGTCACGCAGCCGGCCGCCGGGGTCACGGACGACCACGATCGCCTTCGGACCGGACGACGGGAGGCCGGCGGCGGCCACCGCGTCGGCCGCCGGAGTGCCGGCCGGGACGACCACGGGTGCGGGCACAGTAAATCTCCTCTGGCGACGGAAAACGACGTACGGAAAGTCGGCTCTGATGCTAGTCGGGCGTGTGCGGCGACCGGTGAGAGCCCCGCAATCAGTCACGCTGTGTCGTTGATTCATGGCGGTGGATCACGGTTTAGGCGTTGCTTGCCATCGGCAGTAGGGTCCCTGCATGGCCACGGTGTTGCTCGTCGAGGACGATCACGTCGTGCGCGGTGCGATGCTGCGTTCCCTGTCCGACCGGGGGCACGCCGTGCACGCGGTGGGTACCGCCCTCGATGCGCTCCGCCGGGTCGCCGCCGAGACGCCCGACCTGGTGGTCCTCGATCTCGGCCTGCCCGATCTGGACGGCTCGGACGCGCTGCGGATGTTGCGTGGCATCACCGACGTCCCGATCATCATCGCCACCGCCCGCGACGACGAGCAGACCGTCGTGCGGTTGCTCCGGGCGGGGGCGGACGACTACATGGTCAAGCCGTTCACCGGGGCGCACCTGGACGCGCGGATCACCACCGTGCTGCGTCGGGTCGGCCGGGCCAGCCGCACCGCCCAGCCGGCCGTGCACGAGGTCGGCGACCTGCGGGTGGACGTCGGTGAGCGCAGCGCCAGCCTGGGCGACGCCCCGCTGGCCCTGACCCGCAAGGAGTTCGACCTGCTGGCGTACCTCGCCGCCCGTCCGGGCCGGGTGGTCTCGCGCCGTGAGCTGTTGGAGGAGGTATGGCGGCAACCGTCAGTGGGCGAGGATCAGACGATCGACGTCCATCTGTACTGGCTGCGTCGGAAACTGGGCGAATCCGCGGCGAAGCCGCGCTACCTGCGCACCGTGCGGGGAGTCGGATTCCGGTTGGTGGCGCCGGACTGAGGCTGCGGCTGGCCTGGATCAGTGCCGCCACCACCGCCATCGCCGCCCTGGCCTTTCTCATTCCGCTGGGCTGGGAGTTGCGGGCCGACCACCGCAGTGACGCCTTGTCCACGGCGGAACGGCAGACCGCAACCGTGGCCGGGGCCCTGACCGCCGGCGCGAGTTCCCGGGGGGTGGCCGCGGCCGTGCAGGCGGCCGGCGGCGGCCCGGTGATCCACGCGCCCGGAACCGCCGACGGCACCCGGGCCACCGCCGGAGACGTGACCCGGGCCGCATCCGGGACGGCGCCGGTCGTGGTCGGTGTGTCCGGCGGCGTGGTCCGGTTGCAGCCGGTCGCGGTCGCCGGGCGTACGTCCGTGGTGGAGGTCTTCATTCCCGATGCCATGCTCGACAACGGCACCATGCGGGACTGGTACATCCTGCTGGGCATCGCCCTGGTGCTGGTGGTCGGCTCGGTGATCGTGGTCGACCGGCTCGCCCGCGGCGCCGTGGCGTCGGTCAAGACGCTGGTCCAGGCGGCGATGGCGGTCGGCGGCGGCGACCTCGGGGTGCGCGTCCAGCCGTCCGGGCCGCGCGAGCTGGCCGAGGCCGGCTACGCGTTCAACCGGATGGCCGACCGGCTGGTGACCTCACGGACGAGCGAGCGCGAGATGGTCGCCGACCTGTCGCACCGGCTGCGCACGCCGCTGACCGTGCTGCGCCTGGACGCCGAGGCGCTCGACCCGGACGACACGATGATCGGGCTGCCCGCGCCCGAGCTGGACCGGCGGCGTGGCATCCGGCGTATCCGGCAGGCCATCGTCACCCTCGAGGGCGAGGTCGACCAGCTGATCAACACCACCCGTAAGGCAGTCGCGGCCCAGGTGGCGGCGCCCGAGGACGGGCTCTGCGACGCCAGCGAGGTGGTCCGGGACCGGATGGTGTTCTGGTCGGCGCTGGCCGGCGACCAGAACCGGGCGTTCCAGGTCGTCGGGGCGAACATGCGCACGCCCGTCCCGGTGGCCCGGGCGGAGCTCGCGGCCGCCCTCGACGCGGTGCTCGGCAACGTCTTCCGCTACACCCCGCAGGGCACCGCGCTGGAGGTCGGGATCACCCGGCGTGACGGCTGGGTGGCGGTCCGGGTGGACGATGCCGGGCCCGGGATCGGCGACCCGGAACAGGCCATGCGGCGCGGCCAGAGCAACCAGGGCTCGACCGGACTGGGCCTGGACATCGCTCGCCGCGCGGCCCAGTCCGCCGGCGGCTCGGTCAGCCTCGACCGGGCGGCGATGGGCGGGGCCAGCGTGGTGATGCTGCTCGCCGACGCGGAGGCGCCCCCCAAGCAGGCGAGCCGGTTCGGGTTGGTCGGGCGGCTGGCCCGGGAGAAGGACCGGTCCGGGGGATGGCCGATCCAGCGACCCGGCGAGGCCGACTGAATGGCCGATTATTTCCGCCTTGACCGAATTACTCCGGACGGTACATCTCTTGCTTAGATCTGTATTAAAGGCGTTCCGTTCGGCCGTCCGCCCTGGCACTGTTCGTTCCGATCCCATCCGGCTTCCCGGTTCCGAGCCCCAAGCACGTCCCCACAATTCGGACCGGCGGAGCCAACGCGCGGTGGGAGGCGGTCACCCCATAACCTCCTCCCACCGCGTCCCCGCCCCCCGAGGAGAATTCGTGTCCGCCCATCGCCGGCCCTCGTTACGGGCGGAGGCAGCGACCGCGATCCGGGCGACCGGGCTGCGCGGCAAGCGGCGGGCATCCTCGTGCAAACCGTTCCGGCTGCTGCCGGTGGCGCTCGGGGTCGGCGTGCTGGGCATCGCCGCGATCACCGGCCCCGCTGTGATCGGCAGCGGATGGAGTCCGGGCGGCGGCGGTTCCGGCCACGAGCAGATCAGCTTCGCCGCGCTGCCCAAGGACGCGCCGGACCAGGGCCTGGTGTACGACGGGCTCAAGTTGGCCGGTCCGGACTCGCTCTGCGCGGGCTCGTACCAGCTGGACGACACCACCTGCACGCACGGCCCCGACCTGGCCCCCGCGGGGATGAAGGTGGGCCGCGACGTAGCCGCGGTGACGGCCAAGGTGGCCGAGCCGGTGGTGCCGGTCCGCGAATCGTCGAAGGTGCCGTCGGACGGCGAGATCGTCCGGGACGAGGGCGGCCTCGCGCTGACCGCGAAGGCGGCGGCCTTCCTCCCGGACGCGGCGCCGGGGGACGCCGACTTCGTGATGGGCAGCCACGGGGTGGCCTGCGAGGGCGACGGCCGTACGGGCAACCGGGTCCAGGTGTTGTATCTGCACGAGTTCGGCACGCCCAGCCGCTATTCCGACTACCTGGGGTCGATGCGGACCTGGGCCGGGGGCGTGGACCAGATCTTCGACGCCAGCGCCGGTGAGACCGGCGGCTCCCGGCACGTCCGGTTCGTGACCACCACCGGCTGCCGGGTCGACGTGACCGAGGTGCAGGTGCCACCGGGTTCGCTCGGTTCGTTCAGCCGCAGCATCCAGGCGCTGCAGACGCTGGGGTACAACCGGTTCGACCGCAAGTACCTGATCTTCGCCGATGCCAACGTGTACTGCGGGATCGGCACGTACATCGCCGACCAGCGTCCCGGACTCGGTAACCGCAACAACGGCGGGCCGTCGTACGGGCGGATCGACGCCGGCTGCTGGGGCACCCAGACGGCGGCCCACGAACTGACCCACACGCTCGGCGCCATCCTGCACGGCTCGCCCAACTCCAGCGGCGGTGGCAGCTGCACCGACGACTACGACCTGCTCTGCGGCCCGGACCACTCCGGTGCCGCGATCCGGAGCGTGTGCCCGCGGGCGCACGAGGTGCGGTTGGACTGCGGCCACGACGACTACTTCAGCACCAACCCGAAGCCGGGCAGCTGGCTGGCGAAGAACTGGAACGTCGCCAACAGCGACTTCCTGCTGCGCAGCGACGGCGGCGACGACATCCCGGACACCCCCGGCGCGGTCGTGCCCACCCCGACCGTCCCGCCGGCCGCCGACAAGGCGCCGGTCGAGCACGCGACCACTCCCCCGGCCGACCCGGCCACGCCCTCGCCCAGCGTGTCCCCGACGCCGTCCGCGACGCCGGCGGACGACTCGCCGGACACTCTCGGCGGCGTGGTCGTCGACCGGGCCGCGGCCCGGCTCGCCCCGGTGCAGGCGGTGCTCGAGGTCCGCGACGCGACCAGCACCGCCGTGCACCTGACCTGGAGCGCCGCGGCGGCGCAGGCCACCTACCAGGTCGCCGTGAACGGCGTGCCGGTGGCCGACACGATGGCCACCCGGGGCCAGTTGATCGGGTTGCGGCCGGACACCGGGTACACCGTCACGGTCACCGACACCAAGGACAAGTACCGGGCCACGTCGCCGGCCCAGACCGCACCCGCGGCCCGGCCGGCGCAGAACTCGTGGTTCGTGCTGACCAACATGCTGACCGGCGGTACGGCCGACCTGTACGCGGCCCGGACCGCCAGCGGCACCCCGCTGACGCTGGGCGAGTCCGACGGCGACGCGCAGGAACAGTGGCGGCTGGTGCCGGCCGGGAAGAACACGTTCGTACTGCAGTCCAAGGCGACGCTGCGGTGCGTGGTGCCGACCGGCGGGAACCCGGTGACCGGCACGCCGCTCGTCGAGGGCGACTGCGGGCCCGACGCCGCCCAGCAGTGGCAGCTTCAGCTGTCGCCGCAGGGGCAGGGCTTCACGCTCCGGATCGCCGGCGGTGACCTGGTGGCCGGGGTCGGCGAGCAGCGGTTCGGGCCGCACCGGGTGCTGACTCTGCAGACCGACACCCAGGACCGCCACCAGAGCTGGACCGCCGTGCCGGGCTGATGTCCGGAAAGACTCGCCCGGCGGCCGGCCGGGCTCGGGAAAGGAACACCGAAGTGATCGACACCGATGTGCTGACGCCGGCGGAGACGGAGGCGGACGAGCCCCCGGCCCGTTTCAATCGGCGGCGCATGATCCGCTGGGCGATGATCCTGACGCTCGGCATCCTGGCCGTACTGGCCGTCTGGCAGGACCCGTTGTATGCCGGCAGCTGATCAGCCGGCGAGGTAGTCGTCGATCTCGGTCAGCAGAGCGGATTTGCCGCCGGGAGGCAGGAAGGACGCCGAGACGGCAGCCCGGGCGAGGCCGGCGACCCCGGCCTGGTCCAGGTTCAGCAGGCGCGCCGCCACCGCGTACTCCGCCTCGAGGGTGGTGCCGAACATCGGCGGGTCGTCGGAGTTGATGGTCACCGGCACGCCGGCCGCCACCAGCCGGGGCAGCGGGTGCTCGTCCAGCGAGGCCACGGCCCGGGTCCGGATGTTCGACGTCGGGCACACCTCGAGCGTGATGCCGTGCTCGGCCAGGTAGGTCATCAGCTCCGGGTCCTGCGCCGCCGCGATGCCGTGCCCGATCCGTTCCGCGCCCAGCTCCCGCACCGCCTCCCAGACGGTCTCCGGACCGGTCGTCTCGCCCGCGTGCGGCACGCTGTGCAGCCCGGCCGCCCGGGCCTTCTCGAAGTACGGCTTGAACTGAGCCCGGGACACGCCGGCCTCGGGTCCGCCGAGACCGAAGCTGACCAGCCCGGCCGGCTGCTCCTCGAGCGCGATCCGCAGCGTCTCCTCGGCGGCCGGCCGCCCGGCCTCCCCCGGGATGTCGAAGCACCAGCGCAGGCCCACCCCGAAATCGCTGGCCGCGGCGATCCGGGCGTCCTCGATGGCCGCGCAGAACTCGGCCGCCGGGATCCCCCGCTTCACACTGGAGTACGGCGTGATCGTCAGCTCGGCGTACCGCACCTGCTGCCGGCCCAGCTCGCGGGCGATCTCGTGGGTCAGCATCCGGACGTCCTCGGCGTCCCGGATCAGGTCGACCACGCTCAGGTACACCTGGATGAAGTGGCCGAAGTCGCGGAACGCGAAGTAGTCGGCGAGCGCCGCCGGGTCGGCCGGCACCGGGCTGCTGCCCTCGTGCCGGGCGGCCAGCTCGGCCACGATCCGCGGGGACGCCGAGCCGACGTGGTGGACGTGCAGCTCGGCTTTCGGCAGGCCGGCGATGAAGGCGGTCAGGTCGGTCATCGGTTCCTTACTCCTGGGCGACGGATGTGGGCGACGGGGGTGCGGGCGACGGATGTGGGCGACGGGGGTGCGGGCGACGGGGTGCGGGCGACCACGAAGATCCGCCGGAAGGGGAACGCGACCACGCCGTGCGCGGCCGGGTAGGCGGCCGTCAGACGTGCCCGCAAGGTGGCCCGGAACGCGTCCCACGACGGGTCGTCCAGCACCGCCCGGACCGGCCGCAGCGCCGTCCCCTCGATCCAGCGCAGCACCGGGTGCTCGCGCGGGTCGACCGGCAGCAGATGCACGTACGTAGTCTCCCAGGCGTCCACGGCGCACCCGTGAGCGGTCAGCCGTTCCGCGTACGCGGGCGCGTCGTCGACCGGCGCCTCCCGCAGCTGCGCCGCCGCCTCCGGATAGTCGCGGGCGACCTCGCGCAACAGCCGGTGCGAGGGCGCGTCGAAGTTGCCCGGCACCTGCATCGCCAGCCACGCCCCGGCCGGCAGCCCGGTCGCCCAGCGGTCGAGCAGCTCCCGGTGCTCCGGCACCCACTGCAGGGTGGCGTTGGTGATCAGCACGTCGGTGTCCGGGCCGGGCGACCAGGTGCGGACGTCGCCGACCCGGAACGTCACCGCGGAGCCGAGGCCGGCCGACCGCTCGATCATCTCGGGCGAGGAGTCGACGCCGTCGATCCGGGCCGCGGGCCAGCGGGCGGCGAGCGAGGCGGTCAGGTCGCCGGGGCCGCAGCCGAGGTCGGCGACCGCCCGGGGGTTCTCCGCGCCGATCCGGGCGGTGAGGTCGAAGAACGGGCGGCCGCGTTCGCCGGCGTACCGCCCGTACACAGTGGGATCCCACATGCGGTGCTCCTTCCAAACCGTACGTACGTCTTGTTCAGACGATAGCAGGGCGCGGTAAGGTCGCTCACGTGGAAATTCGCAGCTTTCGCCGATGGGGACGCGACGCGTCAGTGATCGGCCTGGGTACCTGGCAGCTCGGCGCCGACTGGGGCGCGGTCAGCGAGGACGAGGCGCACGCGACGCTGCAGGCGGCGTACGACTCCGGGGTCACCTTCTTCGACACCGCCGACGTGTACGGCGACGGGCGCAGTGAGCAGTTCCTCGGCTCCTTCCGCGCGTCACACCCGGACATCACCATCGCCACCAAGATGGGCCGGCGGATGCCGCAGGAACCGGCCAACTACTCGCTCGACAACTTCCGGGCGTGGAACGACCGCTCCCGCGCCAACCTCGGCGTCGAGACGCTCGACCTGGTCCAGCTGCACTGCCCGCCGACCCCGGTGTTCTCGTCCGCCGCGGTCTACGACGCACTCGACCTGATGGTGCAGGAGAAGCGGATCGGCGCGTACGGCGTCAGCGTGGAGCGGGTCGACGAGGCGCTGGCCGCGATCGAGCGCCCGAACGTGGTGAGCGTCCAGATCATCCTGAACGCGCTCCGGCTCAAGCCGCTCGAGCAGGTCCTGCCGGCGGCGGCCGCGGCCGGGGTCGGCATCATCGCCCGGGTGCCGCTGGCCAGTGGGCTGCTCTCCGGCCGGTACGACGAGAACACCACCTTCGGCGAGAACGACCACCGGACGTACAACCGGCACGGCGAGGCGTTCGACGTCGGCGAGACGTTCTCCGGTGTGGACTACGAGACCGGCCTGGAAGCAGTGCGGCGGCTGCGACCGCTCGTTCCGGCCGGGGCGAGCATGGCCCAGTTCGCGCTGCGGTGGGTACTCGACCAGCCTGGCGTCACCGTGGTCATCCCGGGCGCCCGCAACCCCACGCAGGCCGGGGCGAACGCGGCCGCCGCCGGATTACCGCCGCTGCCACCGGCCACTCTGGACAGCGTGCGCGGGATCTACGACGAGCTGATCCGGCCGCAGATCCACGGCAAGTGGTGAGCCCGCGATGAAGGGCTGGCTGCCGATGGTCCTGGGGTTCCTCGCGCTCGTACTGGGTGCGGTGTGGACACTGCAGGGCCTGAACGTGCTCGACGACAGCGTGATGAGCGGCGTCCAGATCTGGTCGATCATCGGTCCGGTGGTCGCCGTGATCGGCCTGGTCCTGATCGTCACCGGGCTGCGGACCCGCAACCGCGCCAAGCGCGCCGACCTCGCCGCCGCGGGTCCGCTCGCCGGTGAGAGGGCGGCGTCGGCGGCGCCATCGACCGACGCGCCGGTCGACGACAAGTAGAAGCCCCGCATCCCGGTGATGGATGCGGGGCTGCTCAGGCCGACCCCCGGCCAGGCGGTCGACTGCCGGTGTCACCACCGGCGTTGTGGTCTCAGAGCGGGCGAACCTGCTCCGCCTGCGGGCCCTTCTGGCCCTGGGCGATCTCGAATTCGACTCGCTGGTTCTCTTCCAGACTGCGGTAGCCGCTCGACTGGATGGCCGAGAAGTGGACGAACACGTCGGAACCCCCGCCATCAACAGTGATGAAGCCGAAGCCCTTGTCTGCGTTGAACCACTTCACGGTACCTTGCGCCATGCTGATCTCTCCTTGACGAAAATGCCGGCCCTCGATCGCGGGACCGCTGGCAGTTTCTGAGCAGCGGCGCCCCGGCGGTGACCGTTCCCTTCAGGAGGGCCCCCGTCCCGAGCGCGAGACCTGGCCGGCCACGCGACGGGCGAAAGCAGCACACCACGTACGCAAAAACTGGTCATACTGTACCTGAAAAACTACTCGCAAAGCTGCCCCGGGGGGAAACGGAAAAGGCCCCCCGCATCGGTGTCCGACACGGTGGGCCTTCGGCCGTCGTCGCTGCTCAGTCGGGCCACTCCCCGGTGATCTTGCGGACGCCGGTCGCGCCGCCGCGGTCCACCAACGCCCTGACCACCGCGAATATGGCGCCCTGCAGAGCCGCCGCGATCAGGATCTCGCCCCAGCCGCGGTCCTCGTCGGTGGCGTTGGGCGCGTCGTCGTCGCCGGAGGCCAGTTTCCAGACCTCCTTGAAGATGAACCCGGCGACCGCGCCGGCGCCGATGCCGAGCACCAGCCCGACCGGCTTGTAGGCGATCCGGCCCGCCTTGCTCAACGACGCCTCCCGCGGACGATCAGGATCACTCCGACCACGGCGGCCAGACCGGCGAGCACCGCGCCGACGGTCACCGGGTTCGGCCGCAGCCCGGGCGACGGCTCGGCGTCCGGGTCGTGCTGATTGAGCGCAGCGGCGTTGCGGACGCGCTCGGTGGCCTGGAGCGCCGCCTCGCGCACCTTGCCGGTGGCGTCCGCCGCCTGGATCTTCACCCGCTGCTTGGTCAGCTCGACCTGTTCCTTGGCCCGGGCCTTGACGTCCGCCTTGGCCGCCAGCGCCTGGACGGTCTCGCCCAGCTCGGCCCGGGTCACCCGGATCTCGGCGCGCAACGCGTCCAGGTCCTTCTTCTCTCCGGATCCGTTGGACCCGTTCTTCTCGCTCACGTGCGGCTCCGCCCCTTCACCGCGGTCTTGACTTCGTCGACGTCGGCCTTGATGCCGGCCACCGCTTCCTTCGGCTCCGGCGGCACGGCCTTGGTCACCTGATTCTTCCCGAGAAGCGCGAGAACTCCAGCGATCAGTAACAACGCCACGGTCACGATCAGTGCCGCCAGCCACGCCCAGAGCCAGATGTTCAGCACCAGGATCACAGTGGTGACACCCGCCCCCACGCCGTACAGCGCCAACACACCGCCGCCGCCGAACAGACCGACACCGATCCCTGCGTGCTTGCCTTTCTCCGTCAGCTCCGCCTTCGCCAGCGCGATCTCGTCGCGGACGAGCCGGGAGAGCTGTTCACTCGCGCGCTGCACCAGCTCGCCCGTGGACTGCTCGGTGACCGGACGCGTCGGGCCACCGTTCAAGACATCGGCCATCGAGTCCCCCTTCCTAATGTCGGCTGTATGCCCTGTGCCCTCCGAAGTCAATCATTCGGGCACCGCGGATCCGGACACTCAGCGCGGGAACTCCGTCGTGTCCGGGCCGAACGTCGCGCCTCGTTGTTCCCCGTCGACCCCGCCGCTGAACACCCGCGAGTCCTCCGGGCGCGGCGGCGCGTGCGGCGTCCGCGCCGGATGGGGCCGTCCTTCGCCGTCGAGCTCGGCCCGCAGGCGGGGCATCGCGGCCGGCTCGTTCTCCCAGAGGTAGGTGACCAGACGCTCGCGGACCAGGCAGCGCAGATCCCAGACGGCCGCCGCGTCGGCCGCGCTGACCAGCGCCCGCAGCCGGACGTTGCCGCCGGTCGCGTCGGTCACCTGGAGCACGCACACCCGTTCGTCCCACAGCTCGCTGCCTTCGCAGACCCGGCGCAGCTCGGCCCGCAGGTCCTCGACCGGGGCCGAGAAGTCCACATCGATCTCGGCGGTGCCCAGGACCGCCGACCCGCTGCGGGTCCAGTTCTGGAAGGGCTTGGTGGTGAAATACGACGTCGGCAGGATCAGCCGCCGGTCGTCCCAGATCTGCACCGCGACGTACGTCAGGGTGAGCTCCTCGACCTTGCCCCACTCCTGTTCGACCACCACCACGTCATCGATCCGGATGGCGTCGCTGAACGCCAACTGGAGCCCGGCGAACAGGTTGCCGAGCGTGCTCTGCGCGGCCAGGGCGGCGACCACACTGACCAGTCCGGCCGAGGCGACCACGCTGGTGCCGATGAGGCGCACCTCGCGGAAGGTCATCAGCGCCGCGCCGAATGCCACCACCACGACCGCGGCCACCGTGACCCGGCGCAGGATGACGACCTGCGTCCGCAGCCGGCGCGCTCGCAGGTTGTCCGGCACGTCGGTGCGCCACCGCTCCAGGGCGGCGTCCTCGATGACCAGCAACAGGTCGGCGACCAACCAGGCGGACGCGGCGATGATCAGAATGAG
This sequence comes from uncultured Actinoplanes sp., assembly GCA_964236515.1. Lineage (GTDB taxonomy): Bacteria > Actinomycetota > Actinomycetes > Mycobacteriales > Micromonosporaceae > Actinoplanes. Next base: position 156,077 of record CAXSDA010000013.1, on the reverse strand, counting down.
CAGCGCGTGCAGGACGGTCTCGCGCCCGGTGAAATCACGGATGCCGGACCGCAGCGCCTGTTCCACGGCATAGACGACGACCACCGTGCGGAACGACCGGTGCACCTTGCGGGCCAGATCGGCCAGGACCGGAAAACGGCGGCCGAGCCGGACCACCGTGAGATGGACCGCCTCGGCGAAGACGATCGCCGCGCCCGCCGCCACCACGACGACGAGCACGGCGGTGAGAACATCGTTCACGCGCTCAGCTAACCACTACACCTTGCGGTAACGGGCCTGGAAGAAGCAGTACACACCGAAGGCCGCGATACCCAGGCCGATCAGAACGAGCAGCCAGACACCCCAGCCGTGGGCGGCGAGCGTCTTGAGGGCGCCGTCGAGGCCGGTGGCTTTGTTCGGGTCGTACGTCACGGCCGCACTCACCAGCAGGGTGCCGACGATCGCGTAGGCCACGCCCTTGGCCGTGAAGCCCGCCGTGCCGAGCCGCCGGACGGTCTTACGGACCGATGGGCGCATCTGGCCGGTGTTCAGATGTTCCTCGAACTTCTTGGTCAATCCGTTGACGGCCAGCCCGATACCGACCCCGATGACCACGATGCCGGCGATACCGATCAGCCAGCGGCCGCCGGCGTGGCTCATCACGGTCGAGGTGGTCTTCTTCTGGCTCTGCGCCTGCGAGGCGTTGGCCCCCACGAGCACCTTGATGGTGAGGAACGCGAAGTAGCCGTACAGGATGAATCGGCAGCCGGACATGACCCGTTCGGCAATGGCTTGCTTGTTCTGCGGTCCACTCTGCCCCACCACGGCTTCGAACAGTTGCCACACGGCGAGCGCGACCATGCCGATCACCACGACGACGAGCAGGACCTTGCCGAACGGCTGCTGGGCCACCAGTTGCAGCGCGCCCGACTGGTCGGTCTCGTTGGACGAGCCGCCGAAAGCCACCTGCAGGGCCAGCCAGGCGAAGATGAGGTGGATCACGCCGTAACAGAGGAAGCCGCCCCGGGCCAGGTACTCCAGCGGCTTGCTGTTCTCGGCACGGGAGGCGGTGGACCGGACATGCTGGGTGGCCGATGGCATGGGGCTTCATTGACCGGTGGCGGTGATCGGCAAACCTGACGGCCTAGGGTGGGTGACGTGGCAGACGTCGAGGTACGGGACAACCCCGGGCAGAACCGGTTCGAAATCCTCGTGGACGGCACGGTGAGCGGGTTCGCCGCCTACCGTGTCCGCGACGGCCGGGTGGTCATCACCCACAGCGAGGTGGACCGGGCACATCGCGGTGAGGGCCTGGGCGGGCAGCTCGCCTCGGGCACGTTGGACCAGTTGCGCGACCGGAGCGCGACCGTGGTGACGATGTGCCCGTTCTTCGCCGAGTTTGTGTCCGAGCACCACGACTGGGACGCGATCCTCGACAACTGAGTTTGCCGAGTGAGCGGGTGAAGCAAGCGGCCCGACGCCGGCGTAGCGGCGGCGGCGTCAGGCCGCCAGCGGCTGCGGGGACGGCGCCGGCACCGAGATGCCGGCGATGATCTCGGCCGCGGCCTGACCGCAGGCCCGCGTCGCGCCGTACGTGGCCACGTGCGCGCCGCCGACGATCAGCACCGGCACGCCCATCTCGACCACGATCGCGTCCGGCCGGACCGCCAGCACGGCGTCCAGCGCGTCGGCCACCCACCGGTGCCGGTGCGCGTCCCGGACCACCAGCACCAGCGCGCGACCGGCGGCCCCGGCGAGGACCGGCGCGGCCGGGTCGGGCACACCGGCCAGGTCGTCGGCGGAGAGCCGGACGGCGGTGCTGCCCGGCATCAGGACGTTCAGCGGCGCGCCCACCCCCCACGGCGTCTCGGCGCCCATCGCGATGTTGCGCGGCGGCGCGAACTCGACCACGTGCGGCGGCGCGCTCACCGGCAGCGAGGTTTGGTCGCCGGCCGTCACCCGAACAGCGCGCCGGGCCGCGGACAGGCCGATCAGGCTGCCCCGGGGGGTCGGACCGTCCACTGTGATCGATGCCCGGCGGGCGCCGGTCTCGGTCTGCACCCGGGTGGTCCAGGCGCCCAGCCGGCGGACCCGCTCGACCGCTTCGCACAGCCGTTCCAGGGGCAGCTCACCGGACCGGACGGCGGCCACGATCGCGTCCCGCAGCCGGATCGCGGTGAGCTCGTCGGCGTGGTCGCCACCGACGCACAGGGCGTCGGCGCCGGCGGCCAGCGCGCGGACGGCCGCACCCTCCAGCCCGTACTGGCGGCGGACGCCCTGCATCTCGATGGCGTCGGTGACCACCAGACCGTCGAAGCCGAGCTCGCCGCGCAACAGGTCGGTGAGGATGCGGCGGCTCAACGTGGCCGGCAGCTGGTCGTCGTACGCGGGGACCAGCAGGTGCCCGGTCATCACGGCCTGGACCCCGGCCGCGATGGCGGCCCGGAACGGCACCAGCTCGATCTGCTCGAGCAGGTCGCGGCGGCGGTCGATGACCGGCACGGCATGGTGCGAGTCGACGCTGGTGTCGCCGTGTCCGGGGAAGTGCTTGGCGCACGCGGCCACACCGGCCTGCTGCAGCCCCCGGACGAACGCCTCGGAGTGCCGGGCGACCAGCTCGGGTTCGGCGCCGAACGCGCGGACGCCGATGATCGGGTTGTCCGGGTTGCTGTTCACGTCGGTGTCCGGCGCGTAGTCCAGGGTGATGCCCGCCCGGGCCAGATCGGACCCCAGGTCGTACGCGACGGCGCAGGTCAGCTCGGGGTCGTCGATCGCGCCGAGGCCGAGGTTGCCCGGGCGGGAACTGCCCTGGCGGGACTCGAACCGGGTGACGTCCCCGGCCTCCTCGTCGATCGCCACGATGACGTCCGGACGCTCGGCCCGCAGCTGCGCGGTGAGTGCGGCCACCTGAGCCGGCGACTCGACGTTGCGGGCGAACAGCGCCACCCCGCCGAGACCGTCGCCGAGCCAGCGGCGCACCCAGTCGGGCGCGGTGGTACCGACGAATCCGGGCTGCAGGACCGTGGCGGCCAGTTCCGGCAACTCGCCATGATTCGGCATGGGCCCCCCGTACCTCCGAAGACTTCGACGTGAGTGACAACCGACGGCCGTCGTTGGCGCGGGTGCCGGACTATGGTCACACCCCTTCCGCCCTACAGTCAACAAACCTTTCTATTTACGTGGCGAAAGTACCCGTCGGTAGAGTGACCGCGTGAGCACCTCCGGCATCGACTGGTCCCAGATCCACGCGGTCCGGTTCGTGGGAGTCGCGCTGGCCGCGTTGTTCCTGCTGTGGGCGATCCGGCGAATGTTCGGCCGTCGCAAATAGGGGTATCCGGCCGCCCATGCGAATCGGATATTTCCTCTCCAGCGAGGAGTACGGCCCGGCCGAACTGCTCGAACAGGCCCGCGGCGCCGAGCGGGCCGGCTTCTCGGCCCTGTGGATCTCCGACCACTATCACCCGTGGGTCGACGCCCAGGGGCAGAGCGCGTTCGTGTGGTCCAGCATCGGTGCCCTGAGCCAGGTCTGCGGCCTGCCGATCACGACCGCGGTCACCTGTCCGACCGTCCGGATCCATCCGGCGGTGATCGCCCAGGCGGCGGCGACCAGCGCGGTCTACACCGGCGGCACGTTCCGGCTCGGGGTGGGCACCGGCGAGGCCCTCAACGAGCACATCTTCGGCGACGCCTGGCCGGAGGCGGACGTACGGCTGGAAATGCTCGAAGAGGCGGTCGAGATCATGCGCGCGCTGTGGAAGGGCGGCAACGTCTCCTACCGCGGCAAGCACTACACGGTGGAGAACGCGCGGATCTACACGCTGCCCGAGAAGCCGGTGGAGATCCTGGTATCCGGATTCGGGCCGAAGGCGATCGAGGTCGCGGCGCGGATCGGCGACGGCTTCGTCACCACCGTGCCGGACGGCGACGCGGTCAAGCAGTTCCGTACGTCCGGCGGCGGGGACCGGGTGTGCCAGGCCGGATTCAAGGCCGCCTTCGCCGCCACCGAGGAGTCGGGCGTGCAGATCGCGTACTCCAAGTGGCCGAACGCGGCCGTGCCCGGGGAGCTGTCCCAGGTGCTGCCCACGCCGAAGCACTTCGAGCAGGCGTCGCAGCTCGTCACGCCGGACATGGTCAAGGAGAGCTTCGTCTGCGGCAACGACCCGCAGGCCCACCTGGACATGCTCCGCAAGTACGCCGCGGCCGGCTTCGACGAGGTGTACGTGGCCAACACCGGCCCGAACTTCCAGGGCCTGTTCGACCTGTACAGCAAGCAGGTGCTGCCGGAGTTTGCCGGGTGATCGCGCAGGGCAGCTCCCGGCTGGCCGGCCCGACCGTGACGATCGACCGCGGGCACGGTTCCGGTCGGGGTGGCCGGGTACCGGCGGGGACCGGAGTGGCGTGCGGGAGAATGCGCTGCTGATGACCGACGACGATGTGAGAGGGGCTCGCCCGTGACGGACGAACCGCTGTACGCCCAGTGGGGTTTTTCCGACGCCGAGTGGGGGCTGCTGGCCGGGCTGCCGGCCGCCGTGGTGACCGCGGCCAGCGCGGCGACGCCGGACGGCAGCCGGAAGACGCGGGCCGAGGGGGAGGCCGGGCTGACCGAGATCTCCGACGCCCGCGCCTCGGCCAGTCCGCTGGTGGCGGCCATCGCCGCCGCCGCGGTCGATGAGGCCGGCGACCCCGAGCTCGGTGAGGAGCCGCTGGTGATCGAGCCCGCCGACCCGATCGGGTACGCCAGGGACGTGCTCGACCGCGCGGCCGAGGTGGCAGCGCTGCTGGCGGCCAAGGCGACCACGGCCGACGCCGAGACGTACAAGCACTGGCTGGTGGCGATCGCCGACACGGTGGTCGGCGCAGCCACGACCGGCGGGATCTTCGGCATCGGCGGCGAGACGGTCACCGACGCCGAGCGCGCGTTCCGCGACGGTCTGGCCAGCGCGCTGGCGGACTGAGACCCTGGGCGGGTGGAGGTCAACGAGCACACCTCGGCGCGGCCGTCGGCGGCGCTGCGGCCCTACGTGGGCTTCTACTCCGGCTACCGGCAGCGGGGGCTGCCGCCGACCGTGCACCGGGGGCTGCCCTCGCCGTACCTGACGATGATCCTCACGCTGGACGAGCCGCTGGTGATCGCGGCGCACCCGGACGTGCGGCAGGCGCCCGGGGCGTACGACGCGCTGATCGGCGGCCTGCACCTGGCCCCGGCGATCATCACCAGCGACGGCGCCTCGTCGGGGATCCAGGTGTCGGTGAATCCGCTCGGCTGCCGGGCGTTGTTCGGGCTGCCCGCGGCCGAGCTGCGCAACATCGACACCGACCTGTCGTCGGTGCTGGACCGGAGCGCTGTGGACGAGGTGCGCGAGCGGATGCGGGCGGCCGGCGGCTGGGCCGAACGGTTCGCCGTGGTCGACCGGTGGCTGGTCGGCATGATGGCGGCGCGCGAGGTCCGGGTGCACCCGGACGTGGCCCGGGCGTTCCGCCGCCTGGTCGCGACCGGCGGCGACGTGCCGATCGCGGCGCTGGCCGGCGAGATCGGGTGGAGCGCCCGCCACCTGACCACCCGGTTCGCCGCCGAGGTCGGGCTGCGGCCCAAGGAGGCGGCCCGGGTGGTCCGGTTCGACCGGGTGCGGCGGCGGATCGCGCCGGGCGTACGGCTGGCCGAGGTCGCCGCCGATGGCGGGTATTTCGACCAGGCCCACCTGACCCGCGACTTCCGCGAGTTCGCCGGCGTCTCCCCCACGCGCTGGCTGGCCGAGGAGTTCGGAATCGTCCAAGCCACCACGGTCGAGCTGGGCGATGATTGATCCATGACCGATCTGACCCCGCCACCCACCGTGTGGCCCGGGATCCGCGCCCGGAACGCTCGCGGTCTGATCACCTTCCTCGTCGACGCCTTCGGGTTCTCCGAGACCGCCGTCTACGGCGAGGGTGACCGTGTCGACCACGCCCAGCTGAGCTGGCCGCCGGGCGGGGGCGTGATGCTGGGCTCGACCCGCGACCAGCCGGACGACCCGTTCCGCCGCGAGCCGGGCAGCGCCGGGGTGTACGCGGTCACCGACGACCCGGAGGCGTTGTTCCGGCGGGCCGTCGCGGCCGGCGCCGAGGTGCTGCGCGAGCCGCAGCACACCGATTACGGCTCGCACGAGTTCACCGTGAAGGATCCCGAGGGCAACATCTGGTCGTTCGGCACGTACCGGGGCGAGCCGCGGAAAGCGTGAACCGGTCAGGTGAGACCGGCCCCGGACACCGTGGACGCCGCGCGACGCAACGCCCGGCCGGCGGCGGACGTGGCGGCGACGCTCATCCGCGACCGGTGATCAGTCCCTGCTCGAAGGCCGTGGCCACTGCCGCCGCCCGGTCGCGGACGCCCAGTTTCGCGTACGCGTGCAGCAGGTGGGTCTTGACCGTGGCCTCGGAGATGAAGAGGTCGCCGGCCGCTTCCCGGTTGGAGCGCCCCTGCGAGATCAGTGTCAGCACCTCGAGTTCCCGCTGGCTCAGCGGTTCCCGGGCCGGTGACCGCAGCCGTCCCATCAACCGCCCGGCCACCGCCGGCGACAGCACCGACTCGCCCCGGTGGGCCGCCGCCACGGCCCGGAACAGCTCCTCCCGGGGCGTGTCCTTGAGCAGGTAGCCGGTGGCGCCAGCCTTGATCGCGGGCAGCACGTCGCTGTCCGTGTCGTACGTGGTGAGCACCAGCACCCGGGCTGCCGAGCCCTGGGCGGCCAGGGCCCTGATCGTGGCGACGCCGTCCATCCGCGGCATCCGCAGATCCATCAGCACCACGTCGGGGGCGGCCGCCCGCGCCACCGCCAGTGCCTCGTACCCGTCGCCGGCCTCACCGACCACGGTGAACCGGTCGTCGCCGGCGAACATGCCGCGCAGGCCGTCCCGTACGACCGGGTGGTCATCCACGATCAAAAGCTTGATCATGCTGCCGCCGGAATGGTGATCGCCGGAACACACGCCGAGATCGCGGTGCCGTTGCCCGGTTCGGACTCGACCTCGAGCGTGCCGGCGATGCGCAGCACCCGTTCCCGCATGGCGGCCAGCCCGAAGCCGCCGCCCTCGATCCGCCGCGCGGGCGGGGTCGACGGGTCGAAGCCCGTGCCGTCGTCCCGGACGTCCAGGGTCACCAGATCCTCCAGATAGGACAGCGTGAGCGCCACCCGGCTGGCCCGGGCGTGCTTCTCGACGTTGGCCAGCGCCTCCTGCGCGGTCCGCAGCAGTGTGGCCTCGATCTCCGGCAGCAGCGGCTGGGCGGTGCCGGTGGTGATCAGCTCGGCCGTCACCCGGTTCCGGGCCGACCAGCCGTCGACCACCTCGGCCAGCGCGTCCGGCAGCGCCGCGGCGACCAGCGGCTGCGGCCGCAACGCCTGCACCGACCGGCGGGCCTCGGTCAGGCTGTCCCGGGCCAGCTGCTTGGCCGTGCCCAGGTGCCGGTGCCAGTCGGCCGGCCGGCCGGCGGCCTGACCGGCCGCCTCCAGCTGGGTGACGATGCCGGTCAGGCCCTGGGCCAGCACGTCGTGGATCTCCCCGGCCATCCGCTGCCGTTCGTCCAGCACGCCGGCCTCCCGGGCCTGGACGAGCAACTGGGCGTGCAGGCCGGCGTTCTCGGCCATCGCGTCGCCCAGCTTGGCGTTGGCCTCGGCCACCTCGACCAGCAACTGCTCGCGCCGAGCGGCCTCGGCGTTCGTCCGGACGGACAGGAACGTCAGGGCGGTGCCGATGCTCACGTTGATCAGCCACACCAGCACCAGCGAGGCCCACGCGCTCCGGTGGCTGAGCACCGGGAAGCCGCCCACCTGGGAGATCGCGGTGATCGTGCCGACCGACGCCGCCCCCACCAGCCGCCACCGGCCGCGCAGGGCGAACAACACGTACAGGTACCCGGTCCAGGTGAAGAAGGCGTACAGCGGGTTGCACCAGACCAGCACGGCGTCCAGCGCGGTCAGGCCGGTGAAGAACGCGCCCATCACGCGGGTTCGGTTCTCCCACTCCGGGCGGGAGGTGGTGAACACGTACAGCCAGGCGGCGGTGAGCAGGACCACCGGGAGGGTGATCGCCCAGGACCGGTGCGGCACCGAGGCGACCAGGGCCAGCAGGGTCACGCAGGCCAGGGCCACGTACGGCAGCCAGCGCAGCCGGCCCTCGAAGACGAACCGCCACTGCATGGTCACTCACTCCCAACGGAACAGGCGGGCCGCGGCCACCCCGAACACCAGGATGTACGCAATCAGCACGGTTAGCGAGAGCCCGTTGATCCAGTGACCGTTCGCGGCCTCGTACAGCGCCCGCTCGGCCGCACCCAGCGGGGTGAAGTCCGCGATCCGCTTGAGCACACCGGGGAACACCTCGCGCGGTGTCCACAGCCCGGCGAAGAACATGGCCGGGAAGAACAGGAACGTGCCGATCGAGTTGGCCGCCTTGCCGCTCGGCGCGATCGCGGCCACGAACAGCCCGATGGCGAAGGCCGCACCCGCGGTGAGCAGAAAGGCCAGCACGTACGCGATCGGATTGCCCGGAAGGCCGACGTGGAAGGCGATCCGGCCGACGGCCAGCACCAGCACACCGGCGACGACGGCGACCAGGGTGTCGGTGGCCAGTTGCGCGCCCAGCAGCGAGACCGGGCGGACCGGCGTGGTCGCCATCCGGCGCAGGACGCCGCGTTCCCGGTAGGTGGCCAGGGCCAGCGGCGCCGCCTGGAAGGCCAGCATGGCCAGCAGCAGGATCACCGCCACGGCGACGTAGACCCCGATGACCGTACGGCCGCCGAGCGCGTCGTTCGGTTTCCGGAACGCCGGGATGCTCCCCAGGATGGCTACCAGGACCGACGGGAACAGCACGGTGAAGAACACCATCAGCGGCTCGCGCAGGAACAGCCGCAGCTCGGAACGGGTCAGTTTGACGAAGATCGACATGGTGGTCCCCTACTTGTCCAGGAGCCGGACGAACGCGTCGTCCAGGCTGGTCTGCTCGACGCGCAGGTCGGCGGCGATGATCTGGTGGGCGGCGAGCAGGGCGGTGACGGCGTGCACGACGTTGCCGTCGCCGATCACCTCGACCTGGTGCGGGCCGTGGTGGCGGACCTCGCGGACCTCGGGGAGGTCGAGGTACGCGCGGTCGTCGAGCATCCGGGACGGCCGGAACCGCAGCCGCTGCTCCGCCGAGACGCCGGCGATCAGACCGGCCGGGGTGTCCAGGGCGATGACCGTGCCGGCGTCGATGACCGCGAGGCGGTCGCAGAGCCGCTCGGCCTCCTCCATGAAGTGGGTGACCAGCAGCACGGTGACGCCGCGGTCGCGGATCGACTCGATCAGGTCCCAGGTGTCCCGGCGGGCCTGCGGGTCGAGGCCGGTGGTGAGCTCGTCCAGGATCGCGATCTCCGGATTGCCGATCAGCGCCAGCGCGATCGACAGGCGTTGCTTCTGACCGCCGGAGAGCTTCCCGAACCTGGCGCCGAGCTTGTCGTTCAGACCCAGCTCGTGCGCCAGCGCCCGCCAGTCGGCCGGGTCCGGGTAGAACGCGCTGTAGAGCTCCAGCGCTTCCCGTACGGTCATCTTCTCCGGCAGCTGCGACTCCTGGAGCTGGACGCCGACCCGGCGGCGCAGCTCCTGCGTGCGCGGGGCGAGACCCAGCACGGTGACGTTGCCGCCGTCGGGGGTGCGCAGGCCGGAGAGGCACTCGACGGTGGTGGTCTTGCCGGCGCCGTTGGGACCGAGGATGCCGAAGATCTCGCCGGCCTCGACGGCGAACGACACGTCGCGGACGGCGACCAGATCGCCGTACCGCTTCTGCAGGTGGTTGACCTCGATGACTGCCATACGTCGAGCCTCGCCGGAAACGAGGCCCGGCGAATCGACCGGCGAGCGGGACCGGCGGTCAACCGGTTGGTGGATGCCGCCGTACGCCTAGGTTGTCGCCTCGGCTTCCGAAGTGGACCGTCGCAGACCCTGGTAGACCGAGCCGACCTGGGCCGCGACCCGCTTCCAGGAGTACGCCTGGCGGGCCCGGTCGAGCGCCGCGGTCGCGTACGCGAACCGCCGCACCTTATCGTTGACCAGCCGCCGCAGCGCCCCGCCGAGTGCCCGCGGGTCCCGGGCCGGCACGAGGTCGCCGGTCAGCCCGTCGACCACGGTCTCGGTCAGGCCGCCGGCGGTGGTGCCGATCACCGGCACGCCGCAGGCCATCGCCTCCAGCGGGGCCAGCTCGAAGTCCTCCTGCCAGCCCGGCGAGACCAGCAGGTCGGCGGAGCGGTACCAGCTCGGCATGTCGGCCGCGGAGACCCCGCCGATCAGCTTGAACCGGTCGGCCACGTGCAGCTGCTCGGCCAGGGCGCGCAGCCGCCTGGCCCACGGGTCGGCGGGCAGCTGGTCCGCCGGGGGGCCGCCGACGACGACGTACTCGGCGCCGGGCACGTACCGCATGGCCTGGATGACGTCGCCGAAGCCCTTGCGCTCGACCAGCCGGCCGACCGACAGGATCCGCGGCCGTTCTGGGTCGCGGGCCGCGACCGGCCCCTCGGGGGTGAAGTGGTCGCTGTCCACCCCGGCCGGGACGACACTCAGGTTGGCCCGCGGCACTCCGATCCGGACCAGGCCGAGCAGCTCGTCCTGGCTCTGCGCGACCACCCGGTCGACGGCTCGGCCGAGGGCCCGTTCGTAGCCGGCCCGGGACGTGCCGGCGGCTTCCACCCCGAGCTCGGCCAGGGCGTGGAAGGACTGTACGACCGGGATGTCGAGCTGACGGGCGGCGGTGACGGCGGCCAGTCCGCTGGTCCAGAAGTGGGCGTGCACGACGGTCGGCCGCCAGTCCTGTTCGCGCCAGGCGTCGACCAGACCCCGGGCGAAGTCGCTCAGGTGCGGCAGCAGTTTCTCGGGGCTCAGCGGTTCGGCCGGGCCGGCGGCGATGCGGAAGACGGCCACCCCGCCGGGCAGGCTCGCCCGCGCCGGTTGGGTCTTGCCGTCACGGCGGGCGTACACGCGGACCTCGTGGCCGAGCTCGGCGAGCGCGGCGGACAGATCGGCGACGTGGTGCAGTGGCCGGCCCAGGCCCGGCGAAAGGCTCATCAGGTCGGCGTGCTCGGAGATCATGGCAATACGCACGTGGCCTCTTCTCCCCGGGTCGGATGACGCGAGCTGGATGCCCGCCGTTCCGAAGCGTAAAACATCACTTCCGTTCGGCGGAGCGGTAGAGCACACGACCGGTCGCGCCGATCACCGCGTGGTAGAGGTCCCCGGTCAGGCCGCGGTCGCGGGCCAGCGCGGCGCGGGCGGCGTTGGCGCCGGGCGCGCCGTGCACGCCGCCGCCCGGGTGAGCCGAGGATCCGGCCAGATACAGGCGGTCGACCGGGGTGTCGGCCCGGCCCAGCCCCGGCACCGGGCGCAGGAACAGTTGCTGGGACACGGCCGCGGTGCCGCCGCCGAGCGCACCCCCGACCAGAGCCGGGTCCGCCTCCTCGAGACCGCCCGGGGAGAGCACGTGCCGGCCGGCGACCAGCTCCTTCCACCCGGGGGCGTGCGCGTCGATCGCGCTCTCCATGCGCTCGACCTGGGTGGCGATCTCGTCGGCGGTCCAGGACTGCCGGTGCGGCAGGTGGGTGTACGCCCAGAGACTCTCGGTGCCCGGCGGCGAGTGCGCCGGGTCGGCCGTAGTCATCTGGCCGAGCAGCATGAACGGGTGCTCCGGGATGGTGTTCGTGGCCAGGTCGGCGCCGTACCGGGTGAGGCCGTCGAGGTCGGCGCCCAGGTGCACCGTCCCGGCCCCGGTGGCGGCCGGATTGGTCCACGGCATCGGCCCGGCGACCGCCCAGTCGACCTTGAGCGTGGCCCCGTCCCAGCGGAAGTGGGCCAGGTCCTCGACCATCCGTGGCGGCAGCCACCGCTCCCCCACCAGATCCAGGTAGAGCGCCGGCGCGGGCACGTCGGCGAGCACCGCGCGGCGGGCCGGCCAGTCCCGGCCGTCGGCGGTCCGGACACCCATCGCCCGGCCGCGGGCCACCAGGATGCGGGACGCGGAGGCGTCGTACTCGATCTCGCCGCCGCGCTCGCGCAACCGGTCGACCAGCGCCTCGGTGATCCGCTGGGCGCCACCCTCGGGCACCGGCCAGCCGACCTCCTGACCGAGCATGGCCAGCAGCCAGCCGTAGATGCCGCCGCCGGCCTGTTCCGGCGACAGGTCGGTGTGCAGCGCGCACCCGGCCATCGCCAGGGTGGCACCCTCGCCCCGGAACAGCTCGTCGCCGAGCTCCCGGACGCTGAGCACGGCCCGGCGGGCCAGCCGCAGCGCCCCGGCGGTGCGCAGCGAGCGCAGCAGCCGCATGCCGGCTTTCACCGGCGGGAACGGCCGCAACACGGCGTCCAGCAGGTCGGGCGAGATGCGGTGCCAGTCGTGGTAGGTGTCCCGCCAGCGATCCCCGTCCCCGGGGGCGAACTGCTCCATGGACTCGGCGGTGGCGTCCACGTCCCGTTCCAGGCGTACGGCCCGGCCGTCCGGGAGCAGATGGGTCAGTACGGCCGGGGCGTGCCGCCACGTCAGGTCCAGGTTCAGCCCGGCGAGCACCGGGGACGCGAACCCCAGGGGGTAGAAGGAACTGAACAGGTCGCTGAGGTAGCCGGGCGCGGTGACGTACCCGGACTTGACGGCGCCGCCCGGCTGCCCGGTCGCCTCCAGCACCCGTACCGTCCAGCCGGCGTCGGCGAGCAGGTTGGCGGCCACCAGGCCGTTGTGCCCGGCCCCGATGACGATCGCGTCCACGGCGTCCACGGCCGCACCGTACCCCGGTCCGGACCGTTTAGCCGGTTCGGCCGCGGGGAAGCCGGAGACCATGGATCGCGGAAGCAGCAAACACAGCCCCCGGGTCGACGACGAGATGGCCGACGAGGTGCGCGGCACCGTGTCCGGTGTGGCCGGCGGCCGGGCCGAGGAGTGGAAGACGGCGGAACCGTCGGGCGAGGACCAGCCCGAGGTGACGCTCGTGCCGGACGACGACTACGGCCGGGGTGAACCGGCCGGGGTCGGCAACGCGCAGGCCGAACAGCTGAGCCGGTTCGGCACGTACATCGGGCGGTCGGCGCTGCCGGGTGACCGGGCGGCACTGGAGAAGAGCGCCCGCGACCTGGACGCCCCGGACGATGTGCTGGAGCGGCTGAGCCGGCTCCCCGTGAGTGGCACATACGACACCGTCGTCGATGTGTGGAACGCCACCGCTGGGTAACCGGCAAGGAGCAAGGCGGGGAGACAACGCGAGGAGGGCAACACCGTGAGCACTGTGACCGAGTTCGTCGACGTCGACGTACCCGTGCGCACCGCGTACAACCAGTGGACCCAGTTCGAGGAGTTTCCGCAGTTCATGGAGGGCGTCACCGAGATCCACCAGCTCGACGCCACCACCACGCACTGGAAGACCAGCATCGACGGGGTGAAGCGCGAGTTCGACGCGAAGATCACCGAGCAGCTGCCTGACGAGCGGGTGGCCTGGACGTCGGTGGAGGGCAGCAAGCAGTCCGGCGTCGTCACGTTCCACCGGCTCGGCGACAACCAGACCCGGGTCACCTGCCAGATGGACTTCGAGCCGGACGGCGTGGTCGAGAAGGCCGGCGACATGCTCGGAATCCTCGACCGGCGGGTCAAGGGCGACATGAAGCGGTTCAAGCAATACATCGAGGAGCACGGCGGCCGGGAGACCGGAGCCTGGCGTGGACAGGTGGACCGGCCCGGCGCCTAATGCCGGACCGAGTACGTGGTGATCCCCTTCCGGGCGGTCACCACGTACCGTTTCCACCCCTTCTTCGCATTCAGAGTTCCCTTCGGAGCGATGATGGTCAGGCTGCCCACCGGACCGGCCAGCGTGATCGGCACCCGTCCGTGCGGCGGCGGCAGCATCAGGTCCACCCGCCCCGCCGCTCCCAGCACGGCCCCGGTGAGCCGGCCCGACCGCAGGTCGAAGAGCTGTTCCCCACCACCTTTCGGGGTCGCCAGCGTCCACCGCACGGTCCGGTTAAGCACCACCGTCACCACGTCCGGGCCCCCGTCGCCGGTCGGGCGCAGCATCAGGCGCGGCCGCCCGGACGGCCCCGAGACCTGCGGTGCCAGGCCGGACCCACCCGGTGTGCTCACCCGGTAGAGCAGTCCCGGAAGGTCGCCCATCCGCATCTGGATCCGCGAGGCGGCGTCGGCCACGGTGAAGACCGCTCGCGTACGCCCGTGCAGGGCCCCTTCCGCGACGTGGTCCGGCGAGAACGCGTAGGCCGACTCGTCATAGACCGCCGGACGGTGGCCGCAACCGCCCGTCAACAGGGCCGTGATCAGTCCGAAGACAGCGACGGGACGGGAGCTGGAGCGACGTTGGCTCAGCGCATGGGGCACCATCGGACAACGGAAGATCGGCCGAACGGGTGACGGCGTTCCGTCGCGATCCGGCAAGAATGTCCGAATGCGATCCCTGGGTTTCCTGTCCGAGCGTCAGCGCCGCGTCGCGTGGGTGGCCTTTCTGCTCGCCGCCTTCCAGGCCCCGCTCGCGGCCAGGCTCATCCACGACGCCTCCTGGCTCTTCGCCGTCGTCGTGGCCGGTCTCGTAGCCATCGTGATCATCGCCGACGACGCCTCCCGGCGCCGCATACCCGAGCCGGCCGAGTAGCTACCGGGCGTGCCCGGCCCGGCCGTGGGTGCGGCGGCGCTCCTTCAAGTGCCCGGCCTGCAGACGGTGAGTCCAACCGACCTGCACCGTACTCACCAACCGTGCGACACCCCGGCGTACCTAACGTTTCTCCTTATGAATGGCCTGTTCAGCGGCGCTGCCGCCCGTGCTGCCCTGCGTTCCGCCCACGCCTCGCTGGAGGAGCTGACGATTGCCGTCGGCACCACCGGCCTCGAGGTCGCCGTCCAGAGTCCCGGCATGCTGGCGGTCGTCGACCAGCACGCCGCCGGGATCCGGGACAGCCTGTCGGCGGACGTCCGCCCGCTCACCCCGGTGATCCTGGCCGCGTACGCCGAAGGTGTCCGCGACGCCGCCTACAAGCACGGCTGGCAGCCGCCGGCCGGGCCGATCGACTGGGAGATCCGCGACTGGGTGCTCTTCCGGCTGCTGGCGGTATGTGCGCTGGCGCGCACGCTGACCTGACCCACGCTTCTTCGGACAGGCCATCTGACCGTTTCGGGCCGGTACCAGGATCTTCCTGGTGCCGGCCCGCCGTCTTTCCGCCTTCGTTCAGCGGCGCCGGCCGCGGCGGCCGGCCGGGGGTGGCGAGTCGTCGGGCGGCGGGATCCGCTGCGTCTCGTCGGCGGAAATCACCTGGGTACGGTCGGCGTCGTCCTCGTCGCGGTCGAAGCCCGGGATCATGTGCGGCCGGTCGTCCACCACCGGCAGGTCGAAGGCGGTGTCGGTGACCCGGCGGGGCCGCGGCGGCTCCATGACCGGGATGGTCTGGGTGAGTTCCGCGTCCGCGAGCGAAGGCACGGTCGGCTCCTCGGCCCCGATCGCATCCTCCGCCGGCCCGCTCCCGGCCACACGCGCTCCGGCCGACCCGCCCGCAGCCCGGCCGGCCCTGGCCGCACCAGCGTCAGTCTGACCGGTTCCGGCCGCTGTCGCCCCGGCCGGACCAGTGCCCGCCGCCGTCGCCCCAGCCGAACCAGCCGCAGTGGCTCCCGCGCCGCGGCGTTCTCCCTCGCCGGCTTCGGCCCCGCGACCCGGCCCGGCGCCGGCGACCTCCGCCGTCGGGTCCTCCTGAACGCGACGAGCCTCGACCCGGCCTTCCTCGGTGCGGCGGGTTTCCTGGAGCCGGCGGGCTTCTTCGGCCTGGCGCGCGGCCTCGGACCGGCGAGCCTCGTCCGCCTCGCGGGCTTGTTCGGCCTGGCGGGCGGCTTCCGCCTGGCGGGCTTCCTCCGCTTGGCGGGCTTCCTCCGCCTGCCGGGCTTCCTCAGCGCGGCGAGCCTCCTCAGCCGCGCGGGCGGCCTCCGCCTCGGCTCGGCGCGCCTCTTCGGCCCGGCGAACCTCTTCTGCTTGGCGCGCTTCTTCGGCCCGGCGAGCCTCGTCCGCTTGGCGCTCTTCCTCGGCGCGGCGCGCCTCTTCGACCCGGCGCGCTTCCTCGGCGCGGCGCGCTTCCTCGGCCCGGCGGGCCTGCTCGGCTTGGCGGGCTACCTCCGCGAGCCGCGCCTCTTCGGCCTTGCGCGCCTCTTCGGCCTTGCGCGCCTCTTCGGCCTTGCGCGCCTCCTCGGCCCGGCGCGCCTCCTCGGCCCGGCGAGCTTCCTCCGCCAGACGGGCCTCCTCGGCCTGCCGCGCCTCTTCGGCCGCGCGGCGGATCTCCTTCTCCTCCGCGTACGCCCGGGCATGCTCGCGGATCGCCGCGGACTCGGTGCCGGCGCGGTCCAGCCAGCCCTCCCAGCGGCCCTGCATCGGGCGGACCAAGCCACCGCCGACGCCCACGACGACCACCCCGGCCACGGTGGCCAGCACCGCGATCAGCAGCGGTTGCGTGACCGAGGTGGCGATCTGGATCTGGTTCAGCGCGGCGATCACGCCCAGCGCCACGATCAGCACCGACGCCAGCCGGGCCAGCAACCGGCCGTACGTCAGCCCGCCCAGCGCAGCCGCGATCAGGTCGTGCACCCACCCGGCGACGGCCGCGGCCACCACCACGATGACGATGGCCACGAACAGCCGCGGCAGCCAGCTGATGAGCTCGGTGAGCAGGTCGCTGACCGCGTTCGGGCCCCAGATGCCGAAGGCCAGCTGCAGCGCGAACAGCAGCACGGCGTAGAACACGATCCGCGCGCACATGTCACCGGCGTCGATCGAGGCGCGCCGGAGCGTACGGCCGAGGGCGCCCCGGTCGACCGCCCGGTCGAAGCCGACCCGGTGCAGCAGCTTGGCCACGCCGGCGCGCAGCAGCCGGGCGACGATGTAGCCGACCACCAGGATGACGACGAACGCCAGCGCCTTGGGCAGGAACAGCAGCACCGACCGCCACATGTCGCTCAGGCCAGAACTCAGGTTCATCGGCGCTCCCTTGCGGCTCACGGGCATCGACTCTCACCGACGATAGGGGGAGATCGCCAGGTCCGCAGGGGGAAGAGGTCTTACGGGCAGGGGTTGCCGTTGATCGTACCCCGGCCGGGCGCGTCGAAGTCCCGGCCCGCGACCGCCGAGCGGCGCGGCCGCTGGTGGTTCGGGCGACGCGATCGTCGTCCGCACCACGACCGGCGGCTGGCCCGGAACCGACGGGGCCGCGAGGCGCCCAGACCACCGTCGCCGCGGCGGCGCCGGACTCGGGGCGGGCGAACGCGGAACACCCCACGGCTGGGCGAGCCCGCGCCGCCCGTTCCGGCTCGAGCGCCCGCGACCGACCACCCGCATGGGGCCTGAGCTGCCGCTTGTCGGTCACTCGGGGCACTATGAGTAAACCAGAAACAGAGCGACCAAGCCCGTAACGTCGCCGTCCGGCGACACAGCGTGAGATTGTGCGGAGGTCGCGGCGGCCCGCCGTCCGGTCGTACGGGAAAGACCGTCAAATATCGGACGGTCGGGTAGTGCACGATCGTCCGAACGGCTGAGTCGGGCTAGGCTTTCGGCATGGCCGGCTTGCCCGGGAACGGCCCGTCCGCGATCCCCATGGTGCCTGATAAGGCAGACGTGGCGGTCGCGCCCGTCCGGGGCTGTGCCGAGCGCGTCCGGGCGTACCCCTGGGAGCAGACACCGCTCGGCCCGCTGGACCGCTGGGACCCGCTGGTCCGGGCCACCGTCGAAGTGATGCTGGCGTCGCCGGTTCCGATGGCGCTGGCCTACGGGGACGCGTACACGCTGCTCTACAACGACGCGTACGCCGAGGTCATCGGCCCGCAGCACCCGGCCGCCTTCGGCCGTCCCGTGGGTGAGGCCGGCGTCGGCGGCGTGATCGAAGGGGTCTACCGCACCGGCCGGCCGCACCTCGAGCCGGAGACGCAGGTGACCCTCCCCGGCCGGCTCGGACCGGCGTTCTTCACCCGCGGTCACTCGGCCGTCCGCGATTCCGCCGGCACCGTGGTCGGCGTGCTGACCGTGGCCGCCGAGACGACCCAGGTCACCCAGCGCCTGGAGAGCCTGGGCGAGCTGACCGCCCGGCTGGCCGGCGCGCTGACCATCGACGATCTGGCCCGGGTGGTGCTCAAGTTCGCGCTGAGCGCGCTCGACGTCGACCACTGCGTGCTGGCGGTCGACGACGGCGCGGCCTACCGGTACGTCCGGCGGATCCGCGGCGAGATGCTGGACGAGGCCGACGAGCGCCTGCCCCCGCTGTGGAAGCACATCGACGCCGCCGCCGAGTCGCCGCTGACCACGGCGGCCGAGTCCGGCCGGGCGAGTTTCGTCGCCGACGGCGAACCGCTGAGCCGGGTGGCCACCGACCGGCACGAGCGGCGGATCCGGGCGCTGGCCGCGGTGCCGCTGCAGACGCCGTCGCTGCGCGGGGCGCTGACCGTCGGCTACCGCGAGCCGCACGCCTGGCTACCGGCCGAGCGGGCGCTACTGGTGGCCGCGGCCGAACTGGTCGCCCAGGCGGCGGAGCGGGCCCGCCGGTTCGAGGCCCAGCACGGCACCGCCCAGCTGCTGCAGCGCAGCATGCTGCCGGAGCACCTGCCCGAGTTGGACCGCTTCCGCATCGCCGCCCGGTACGACGTGGGCGTCGACGGGAACGCCGCCGGGGGCGACTTCTACGACGCGTTCGAGCTGGCCGACGGCCGCCTGGCCATGGTCCTGGGCGACGTCGCCGGGCACGACGTGCGGGCGGCGGCGGTGATGGGTCAGGTCCGGGCGGCGCTGCGGGCGCTGGCGCTGACCGATCCGAACCCGCCGAACGTGCTCGCCGGGCTGGACCGCCTGGTCGGGTCACTCGGCGCCGAGTCGCGCAACGAGGAGATCTTCGTGACCGTCGTGTTCGGGTTGCTCGACCCGGCGGACGGCACGATCACGCTGGCCAGCGCCGGTCATCCGCCGCCGGTGCTGCGGCGGGCCGGGCACGGCGGCGAACCGGCCACGGCCGAACTGGTCAAGGTTCCGCCGGGGGCGCCGCTCGGGCTGGGCGGCCGCTGGCAGACCGGCGTCATCATCCTGGAACCGGGCGACACCATCCTGATGTTCTCCGACGGCGTGGTCGAGCGCCGCGGGCATCCGCTCAGCGACGGCCTGGACGCGCTGGTCGCGGCGGCCGCCGGTTCGCCCAGCGGCGACCCGCGCAACCTGTGCTCGCTGGCCACGGCCGCAGTGGCCGAGCCGACCGACGACGACGTGGCCGTGCTCGCCGTGGAGCACGCGGTGGCCACCAGCCGGTCGGCCACCATGCTGGTGCCGGCCGAGCCGACCGGGCCGAGTCGCGTACGGCAGTGGATGTCGGCCCGGCTGCGCGAGTGGTCGGTGCCGGAACCGGTGATCGGCGCGGCCATCCTGTGCACCAGCGAGCTGACCACGAACGCCCTGCTGCACGCGGGCACGCCGGCGCAGGTCCGGGTCGACCTCACCGCCGAGCGCCTGCTGGTCTCGGTGGCCGACACCGGTACCCGGGGCAGCGTGGTGAAAGCGAACACGGACACATTGAGCAGCCGCGGCCGTGGTCTCGGGCTGATCGAGGAGCTCAGCGACTCCTGGGGCACCGATCCGAGCGTCCGCGGCTCGACGGTGTGGTTCGAGATGCTGATCCCGGCGGCCTGACTGTGTTGTCTAACCGGCGGCGCGGCGCCAGTCGTCGTTCCCGAGGTGGGAACCGGCCTGCGGGCCCATCAGCAGCATGCCGCCGTCGACCGGCCAGGACGCGCCGGTCACGTACGACGCCTCGTCGCCGGCCAGGAACGTGACCACCGCCGCGACCTCCCGGGGATCCCCCGGCCGCGACCATCCGCCGGGCGGCCCGCTGGGCGCAGAGGAAAGGCCCGTCCAGGTCGACGGCGAGCACCCGCCGCCAGTCGGCGAAGGTGGTGTCCAGAGCGGTCGCCGAGTGGGCGACGCCGGCGCAGTTGACCAGCACCCCGATGCCGCCGAGCGTGTCGGCCAGGTCGTCGATCACGTCCGCGGCCTCGGGCAGCCGGGTCAGGTCGAGGTGGCGGATCTCGGCCCGGCGGCCGGTCTTGCGGACCTCGTCGGCGGTCCGCTGCGCTTCACCGACGTCGCGGTAGCGCGTGATGCCGATGTCGAACCCGGCCTCCGCCAGGGCCACCGCCACCGCCCGGCCGATGCCCGATTCCGAACCGGTCACCACCGCGATCCGGGGATGGCTCCTGCCGATCATCTTCATGCACTACCCGTCGGGCCGGGCCGACAATCGTCCGGCGGCCCGACGCCGCAAAGTCAGGGGCCGGGCACAGCCCGTCGGCACGCGTTCCAGCCATGCCTGCCTGCGCACACAGGGGTCACTCTAAGTCACTGAAATCCGGAAAACACCGTTGGATTCCCGACATTGCACCTCGGAACGGTGGCGGAGCGTATTGCCTCCCGTAAAGTGATCGCATCAGCGACGTCCACCATGGAGCGGCACATGCGGATCAGAGGCTTCGCACCCTCGACCCCCTGCTGGGTCGAGCTGGCGAGCACCGACCCGGCCCGGGCCCAGGATTTTTACGCGGGCCTGTTCGGGTGGGAACCGGCCGGTGACCGGTTCCGGCTGGACGGTCGCGCGGTGGCCGGGCTCATCCGGTCCGGCGCCGACCGGCCCGCCGGCTGGCTGACCTATCTGGCCGCGCCCGACCTGAACGAAGCGCTGAAGCGGGTGGCGGCCGCCGGGGGTCAGCGCCGGACCGGCCCGACGCCCGGGCACGGCGGCCGGTTCGCGGTCGTGACCGATCGCGGCGGGGCGGCCCTGGGCCTGTGGGCGGCCGACGGCTTCGCCGGCGCCCAGGCCGGCGGCGAGCCCAACACCATGGCGTGGCCCGAGCTGCTCACCGGCGACGCCACTGCCGCCGCCGTGTTCTACGGGCAGGCGTTCGGGTGGCTGTTGCGGGACGAGTTCGACGGCACCGGCCAGCGCGGGGACTGGCTCAACCAGGCCCACGACGCGATGGCCGGACTGGCCCCGGGCGCCGGGCCGGCGCGCTGGCGGGCCGGATTCCAGGTGGCCGACTGCGCCCAGGTGGTTCAGCGGTGCCGGACGCTGGGCGGCGAGGTGCGGGCCGAGCCCGAGCGTCAGGGCCTCGGGACGTACGCCGAGCTGGCCGACCCGTACGGCGCGGTCTTCGCCGTCTGCGCGCCGGCCGACCGTACGGCGGAACTCACTCTTTCGTTCGACGCCCTGGTCGGCATGAGCATGACCAATCTGGGGTAGACAGCAGGTGTTCGAACACTTGTCCAACTACCGAAGGGGAGCTCGATGACCGACCCGGGCTCGAACACCATCAAGGATCCGGACGACTGGACCACCGGTGAGGAACCGGCCACCGGCGCGCAGGAGTCGTACCTGCACACGCTGGCGTCGGAGGCGCACGAGGACGTCCCGGAGGATCTGAGCAAGGCCGACGCCTCGCGAAAGATCGACGAACTGCAGGAGAAGACCGGCCGCGGCCGATAGATCGGGAATTCCCGGAGGGCCATCGCAGCGATGCGGTGGCCCTCTTCTCTGTGTCAACTGGGGTTGACACCATCGTCTTGTCAACGTAGGTTGACACCCATGACCGAAGCAATCGATCTGGCCGCCGCCGCGAGCAGCGCCGATCCCCGGGTCGGCCTGCGCGCCGTGGTGGCGCTGCGCCGCCTGCTGGAGGGCCTGGAGCATCTCCAGGTCGCCAACGCCCGGCGGCGGGGCTGGTCCTGGCAGGAGATCGCCGACGCCCTGGAGATCACCCGCCAGGGCGTCCACAAGAAACACTCGGGCCGCGTGCCGACGCAGGATTCCCAGGAGGACTGACCGGAGATGTTCGAACGATTCACGCAAGCGGCCCGTGAGGTCGTGGTGCAATCCCAGTTCGAGGCCCGGGAGATGGGCCACTCCCCGATCGGGACCCAGCATCTGCTGCTGGCCCTGGTCGCCGACACCGGCGGGAGCGTCGCCCGGGCGCTCCGTGAGCAAGGCGTGGACGAGGTGTCCGTCCGGGAGGCGATCATCGGCCGGCTCGGCGGCCGCCCCGCCCCCACCGACCCGCTGCCCGACGCCGACGACGAGGACGCGGCCGCCCTCAAGGCCATCGGCATCGACATCGAGCAGGTCCGGCGGGCCATCGAGCAGAACTTCGGCCCGGACGCGCTGCGCCTGCCGCACCGCGAGCAGACCAAGCGGGGCCTGTTCGGCCGCATCCGCGGGTCGTCGACCGGCGGGCACATCCCGTTCTCCCCGCGGTCGAAGAAGGTCCTCGAACTGTCGCTCCGCGAAGCGGTCCACCTGCGGCACAACTTCATCGGACCGGAGCACCTCCTGCTCGGCCTGATGCGCGAGGGCGAAGGCCTGGGCGCGCTGATCCTGACCGAGGCGCGGGTGGATCAGGCCACGTTGCGGGCGGAGTTGACCAAGGCGCTGGACGAGGCCGCATGACGGTCGCCGGGCTGCTCCCCAAGCTGCGGTTCCGGTGGGCCGTCCGGGCCGACTACTTCGCCCACCGCATCGCCGCCCGCGACCTCACCGGCATCACCGGCGACGCCGGCAACGTCCGGGGCCTCGAGGACGCCCGCCGGGCACTCGTCCAGATCTAGAGAGGATCTAGAGAACCCAGTCGTCGTCGCGGATGATGGTGACCTCACCCTTGGCGCCGCTGCCGGTGACGGTGATGCCCTCGCCGCCGACGACCACGTCGGTGTGCACGCCGGACGAGTTCAGCCCGAGCGCGGACCGCTCCGGCTCGGACATCGCCGGGCCGCCGGCCACCGCGAACGGGAAGCTCTGGCCCCAGGCCACGTGGCAGCCGGCGTTCTCGTCGAACAGCGTGTTGTGGAAGACGATGCCGGCCCGGGCGATCCGGCTGTCCTTGTCGACCAGCGACACCTCGCCGAACCAGCGGCTGCCGGCGTCGCTGTCCAGGTGCGGCCGGAGGACGTCGCCGCCGGAGTCCGCGGTGGCCTCGGTGATCCGCCCGTCCCGGACGGTGACCCGCAGACCGGTGACCAACTGCCCGACGATCACGACGGGCTTGGTGACCCGGAACCGGCCGTTCACGCGCCGCCGGTCCGGGCTGGTGAACACCTCCTCGGTGGGGATGTTCGCCAGGTAGGGCAGGCCGTCGGCGGCGATCATCCCGCCGCCGGTCCAGCGCACACCGGCCGGCAGACCGCAGGTGAGGTCGGTGCCGTCGCCGGTGTACCGGATCTCGGTCAGCTCCAGCGCGTCCAGCGCCGCCGCCCGCTGCGCGAGCGTGGCCGCCCGTTCCCGCCAGGCCGCGGCCGGGTCGGGTTCGTCCAGCCGCATCGCCACCGAGACGGCGGCCCACAGCCGGTCGATGTCGGGCTCCCCGAAGACCTGGGTGGCCCAGCCCGGGTTGGGCGCGCCGACCGCGGTCCACCGCCGGTTGCCGCCGAGCAGAAAGCCTCGCCAGGCGACCTGTTCCTCGACCGGGAAGGCGGCGACCCGGGCCGGGTCGGCGCCGTCGAACAGGTGCGGGTCGGGGTCACCGAGCAGCGAGATCGAGCAGGCGTTCCGGTCGGACCACTCCCGGGTCCGGGCCAGGGCCCAGTCCCGGGACCGCGACAACTGCTCGGCCGGCACGTGGTCGACCGCGGCCCGGCGCATCGGGCCGTCGGTCCAGAGCGTCTCCACCCAGGCCGCGCCCACCTCGTACGCCCGGCGGGTGACCGCGCGGGCGATCACCAGGTGGGCGGTGTCGGCCCGCAGGATGACGCCCTGCCCGGGCTGGACGTTCACCCCCGCCCGTACGACCAGGTCAGCGAAACGCTCGATGGTGTCCATGGGCACCGATGCTGTCACAGGCGCGCGGGCCGGACGGTCATACCGATTGGATCATCAGTCCGTGTGCGGGAGGCGCCCGGCCGGGATCACCCCGAGCCGGCCCTTCCGGAAGTCCTCGAAGGCCTGCGCCACTTCCTCGCGGGTGTTCATGACGAACGGCCCGTACATCGCCACCGGCTCGCGGATCGGCTGCCCGCCCATGACGAACAGATCCAGCGGTGCCTCGCCGGCGTCGGCGGTGACCCGGACGACGTCGCCGGGGCCGTGGGTGGCCAGCTGTCCCATGTGGAACGGGCGGGCCTCGGCACCGACCGTGCCGTGGCCGGCCAGCACGTAGACCAGCGCGTTGTAGCCGGCCGGCCAGGGCAGGTCGAGCTGCGCCCCGGGCTGCAGGGTGACGTGGGCGAGGGTGATCGGCGTGTGCGTGGAGCCCGGACCGGCGTGCCCGGCGACCTCGCCCGCGATGACCCGGATCAGGCTGCCGCCGTCGGGCGTGGTCAGCAGCGCCGCCGACGGGCCGCGGATGTCCTGGTACTTCGGGGCGATCATCTTGGCCGCCTGGGGCAGGTTCACCCAGAGCTGCAGGCCGTGGAACAGGCCGCCGCTGGTGACCAGGTGCTCGGGCGGCGTCTCGATGTGCAGGATGCCGTTCCCGGCTGTCATCCACTGGGTGTCGCCGTTGGTGATGGTCCCCCCGCCGCCGTTCGAGTCCTGGTGGTCCATGATCCCGTCGATCATGTACGTCACCGTCTCGAAGCCGCGGTGCGGGTGCCACGGGGTGCCCTTGGGTTCACCCGGCGCGTAGTCGACCTCGCCCATCTGGTCGAGGTGGATGAACGGGTCGAGCTCGGTCAGCGGCACCCCGGCGAAGGCCCGGCGCACCGGGAAGCCCTCGCCCTCGTAGCCGGTGGGCGCGGTGGTCAGGCGGCGGACCGGGCGGTAGGCGGCGGCCGGGTCGATCTGCGCCAGCCGCGGCAGGACCAGGATGTTGTCGACGGTGACGGCGGGCATGTCAGGCCTTCTTTCCCATCTTGTGGAAGCTCAGTTTGGTGAACACGCGTTCGATCACGTCGAGCTCGTCGGGTTCGAGCTGGTCGATGAAGCTGTCCCGGACGGTGGCCAGGTGCTTGGGTGCGGCGTCGACCAGCGCGGCCATCCCGGCGTCGGTCAGCACGGCCTCCTGGCCGCGGCCGTCGGACGAGCAGGCCTGCTTGCGGACCAGTCCCCGTTTCACCATCTGGTTGATCTGGTAGGTGACGCGGCTGGGCGAGAACACCAGCCGGTCGGCCAGCTCGCCCATCCGCAGGCGACGGTCCGGCGCTTCGGACAGCGTCACCAGGACGTGGTAGTCGGACATGCTGAGACCGGTCATCGCCCGCAGATCGTCCTCGAGGCGGGTGTGCAGCGCCCAGCTGCTCTCCACGAACGTGCGCCAGGCCTTCTGCTCGGCGGCGCTCAGCGGTGCGGTCACGTCCACCACGATACTTCTTCAAATCTTAAACACCAGTGGTCCGTCACACTTCTCCTGGGAACGCCGTCATCATCATGAGCCGGCCTGCGAGAATGCTCGCCGGACAGACACGCGGAGGAACCTCATGCCGTACGCCGTGGATTTCGTCGACGTATCGACCGCCGGCCTGGAGTCGTCGCCCAACGCGGACGCGCTCGCCGGTCTCCGGGCGAACGAGGCGCGGTACTTCAAGAACAAGTACGACCACGTCTTCACGGTCGAGCCCGCCGACGACGCCAAGCCGGTCGTCGCCTGGGTGAGCGGCATCCTCGAGGACGAACGCGGCCTCGTCATCGCCGCCCGCCCGCTGGAGGCGACCGCGTTCCAGGTCGAGAACATCCGGATGGCCTACGTCTTCTACGAGAACGGCCTGTCGATCAACGTGATGTACACCGTCGACGACGGCGGGAAACGGGCCGTCGGCTTCAAGCTGTCCGACGGGATGGACGTGCCGGCGGAACTGGGGTCGTTCAAGTTCGCCCGGCAGAAGTCGAAACTGGCCGGCACCATCCGCGGCTCGTACTTCGTGATCAAGAAGGAGCACTGACGGGAGTCGCCAACCGCGTGCCGTTCTTCGCGTCCGGGGCGCCGGAGCCGTGGAATCGGCTCGTCGGACCGCGATCTTCTGGGGCAGGATCGGGGCATGCGCATCGACCGGGCCACCCTTGACGACGTCCCGCGGCTGCTGGAGATCCGGGCGGCGGCGTTCGCCGACCAGGCGCCGGCCGTGTACACCCCGGCCGAGGTGCGGACCTTGCTGGACGACGTCGACCCGGACGAGCTGCGCGCCATGGTCACCGCCGGGCAGCTGTACGTCGCGGTCGCCGACGGGCGCATCGCCGGGCTGGCCGGGTGGCGGCGGGGACGGGTGCGGCACGTGTACGTCGACCCGGCGTTCACCCGCCGCGGCATCGGCAGCCGGCTGCTGCGGCGGGTCGAGGAGCACTTCGACCGCGACGTCCCGGCCGGGGTGTCGCTGCACGCGGAGGGGTTCTACGCCGCCAACGGCTACCGGGTGGTGGAGCGGGCGACGGCGTGGGACGGCAGCGGCTACCTGGAGATGGTGAAGACGTTGCCGGGGCCGGAACCGGGCCGGGTGCTGGTCACCGGCGGTGGCGGGCTCATCGGGCGGGCGGTGCTCGACCTGCTGGACGCCCGCGGGATCGCCGCGACCGCGCTGAATCTCGACGGTGGCGCCGGGGCCGACCGCGTGGTGACCGGGAACGCCGGAGACCCGGAACGGGTGGACGAGGCGCTGCGGGACGCCGACGCGGTCATCCACCTGGCCGCGATCCCGGCGCCCGACCGCGATCCGGACGCCGAGCTGTTCGCCGGCAACACCCGGGCCACGTTCACCGTGCTCGACCGGGCCGGTCGGGCCGGGATCCGGCGGGTGGCGCTGGCCAGCAGCTACGCGATCTGCGGGCTGCCGTTCGCGCGGCGCCCGCTGCGGATGCCCTACCTGCCGATCGACACCGCGCTGCCGTTGCAGATCACCGACCCGTACGCGCTGAGCAAGCAGGCCGACGAGGCCACCGCGGCGATGATGGCCCGGCAGTACGCGATGACCACGGTCGCGCTGCGGTTCCCGTTCGTCGGCGACCACGACCGGCTGTCCTGGGCCGCCGCCGCGTACGCCGCCGACCCGGCCGCCGGCGCCCCCGACGTGTGGAGCTACCTCGACGTCCGGGACGCCGCCCGGGCGCTGGTGGCCGCGCTCACGCCGGCCACGCCCGGGGCCCACGTGCTGTACGCGGCCGCACCCGAGACGATCGTCCCCCACCCGACGGAGGAACTGGTGACCATGTACCACCCCGATGTGCCGCACCCGCCGTTCGCCGGCCGGTCGGTGCCGATCGACCTCGAGCCGGCCCGCGCGCTGATCGGCTTCCGCGCCGCACACGTCTGGCCGGTCGGATGACGGCGCCCTGGCCGTCCCGGGACGGGCTGCGGATCACCGGCGTCCGGGCCGTGGTCACCGCGCCCGAGGGCGTCAACCTGGTCGTGGTCCGCGTCGACACCAGCGATCCCGGCCTGTACGGGCTGGGCTGCGCGACCTTTCACCAGCGGTTCGCCGCCGTGGTCGCCACGCTCACCGAGCACGTTGCTCCGCTGCTGATCGGGCGGCACCCGGCCGACATCGGCGACCTGACCCGGATGGTGCACTTCTCCTCGTACTGGCGCGACGGACCGGTCCTGAACAGTGCGCTGTCCGGAGTGGACATGGCGCTCTGGGACGTCGCCGGGAAACGGGCCGGGATGCCGGTGTACGAACTGCTCGGCGGCCGGCTGCGCGGGGCGGCGGCGGTGTACCGGCACGCCTCCGGGGCCACCGTCGAGGAGACCCTGGACTCGGCCGCCGCGCTGGTCGGGGCCGGGTACTCCTACGTCCGGCTGCAGACCGGGCAGCCGGGCCTGGGGACGTACGGCGCTCCGGGGACGGCCGGGGCGTACCCGGGAGCGCCCTACCCGGACGGCTGGGACGTCAACCAGTACCTGGCGACCACGCCGGCCCTGTTCGCGGCCGCCCGGGACCGGTTCGGCGACGACGTCGAACTGCTGCACGACGTGCACAGCCGGCTCACCCCGAAGCAGGCGGTGACGCTGGCCCGCGCGCTCGAGCCGTACCGGCTGTTCTTCCTTGAGGACGTGGTCGCGCCCGAGCACTACGACCGGCTGCCCTGGGTCCGCGACGCGTCTCCGGTGCCGATCGCCGTCGGCGAGCTGACCACGTCGGTGACGGAGGCGGCCCGGCTGGTCTCGTCCGGCGCGGTCGACCTGCTGCGCTGCCACATCTCGGCCATCGGGGGCCTGACCCCCGGCCGCAAACTGGCCGACCTGTGCGAGCTGACCGGGGTGCGGACCGCCTGGCACGCGCCGGCCGACGTGTCCCCGGTGGGCGCGGCCGCGAACCTGGCGCTCGACCTGACCAGCCCGGCCTTCGGCATCCAGGAGGGGCACGTCTACCCGGACGTGGTCCACGAGATCTTCCCGGGCGCGCCGGTGATCACGGCCGGGTACGCCCACGCGTCGGACGCGCCCGGCTGGGGCATCGAGCTCGACGAGAAGCGCGCGGCCGGCTTTCCGCCGGTCTTCGGGATGCACGAGCAGTGGACGTCCAGGGTCCGCCGGCCCGACGGCGGCATCGAAGCGCCCTGAGCCACCTCGTCACGAGGCGGGGACGGTCACAGCATCAGCAGCATCGCTCCGGCGCCGAGCAGCACCATGATCAGGACCGCGATCAGCAGGCCGCGTTCCGACGCGGCGACGAACTCGGGGGTTTCCGGGGTGGTCGTGGTCAGCGATTCGCTGGTCATAATGATCCTCGGGGACGCCGTCCGGGGTGCGGACGCTGCGGACGGAGCTTACCGTGAGGGCGTCGTCGACCTCAGGAAAGGGCTGGTCGTGCCACTGTCGGACTGGTTTCTCACCGAGCGGGAGCGCGACAACCCAGACACCTCGATACCCACATGGTGCTCGGGAAACACCGCCGAACCGCTTATCCACGGTAGAACGTATTTCGACCGGTTGGTGGCCGAAGTGGAAACCCTCCGCGACGGTGACTCACTCTTCTTCACCGACTGGCGAGGCGACCCGGACGAGAAGATGCGCGACGACGGCCCGACCGTGGTCGAACTGTTCGCGGCCGCGGCCAAGCGGGGCGTCCTGGTCAAGGGACTGCTCTGGCGCTCGCACACCGACAAGCTGGCCTACAGCGAGTACGAGAACCGCGACATGAGCGACGGCATCCTCGCGGCCGGCGGCGAGGTGCTGCTGGACCAGCGGGTCCGGCGGGGCGGCTCGCACCACCAGAAGCTGGTCGTGATCCGGCATGCGGGCGAGCCGGAGCGGGATGTCGCGTTCGCCGGCGGCATCGACCTGTGCCACAGCCGCCGCGACGACGCCGAGCACCACGGCGACCCCCAGCCGATCGCGATGTCGAAGGCGTACGGCCCGAATCCGCCCTGGCACGACATCCAGCTGGCGCTGCGGGGGCCGGTGGTGGGCGCGCTCGAACTGACCTTCCGGGAGCGCTGGCGTGACCCCGACGACCTCGACCAGCACGGCCCGATCTCCACCGTGGCGGACAAGCTCCGGGGCGCCGACACCAGCCCCGACCGGCTGCCCCCGCAACCGCCCGACCCGCCGGAGTGCGGCACGCTGAACGTCCAGGTGCTGCGGACCTACCCGGCGATGAGACCGCCGTACCCGTTCGCGCGGACCGGCGAGCAGAGCATCGCCCGCGGCTACACCAAAGCGATCAAGCGGGCCCGGCGCCTGATCTACCTCGAGGACCAGTACCTGTGGTCGACCGAGGTGGCCAAGTTGTTCGCCGAGGCGCTGCGGACCAACCCGGAACTGCACCTGATCGCGGTCGTGCCCCGGCACCCGGATGTGGACGGCCGGTTCTCGCTGCCGCCCAACAACGTCGGCCGCGAGGCGGCGATCAGCCTGTGCCGGCGGGCCGCGCCGGACCGGGTGCAC
The DNA here is from genome assembly GCA_964236515.1 of uncultured Actinoplanes sp. GTDB lineage: Bacteria > Actinomycetota > Actinomycetes > Mycobacteriales > Micromonosporaceae > Actinoplanes. The sequence continues at coordinate 126,260 of CAXSDA010000013.1, read as the reverse complement.
GTCTTCGACGTGGAGAATCATCAGGGCACCCCGGTGTACGTGCACGCCAAGGTCTGCGTCGTCGACGACACCTGGTGCAGCGTGGGCAGCGACAACTTCAACCGGCGCAGCTGGACCCACGACAGCGAGCTGTCCTGCGCGATCCTCGACGAGGAGCGGGACGAGCGGGCGCCGGCCGATCCCGGCGGCCTCGGCGACGGCGCCCGCCACTTCCCGCGTGAGCTGCGCCTGGCCCTGATGCGGGAGCATCTCGATCTGGGCGACGACCAGAGCGCTCCGGTCGACCCCGAGACGGCCGTACGCATGGTGAACGCGCGCGCCGACGCGTTGCGGGACTGGCACCGGGCCGGGCGGGCCGGACCCCGGCCGCCGGGCCGGCTCGTTCCGCACGAGACCAGGCGCCTGCCCTGGCACCAGCGGATGTGGGCGGTCCCGGCGTACCGGCTGATCTACGACCCCGACGGCCGCCCGTGGCGGGCCCGGGTGAAGGGCAACTGGTGACCGCTCACAGGCTCCACCGCGCCGGTACGTAGAGCGGGCCGGCCGGGGCCAGCGTCACCGTCCACGCCTCCATCGGCGGGTGGCCGGCCGCCACCCACCGGTCCAGCAGTTCCACCGCTTCGGCCGCGTATCGGCCGGCCTCGTCGCCACCGGCCCGGACCGACCCGTCCGGCAGGATCGCCGCCCCGCCGGTGCCGGACCCGTCGAGCAGCAGCACCGCGCTCTGCTCCCGGCCGGGCAGCGCGGCGTGCGTGGCCCGGCGGTGCCACACCCCGGCGGCGTACTCCAGATCGCGGTAGCGCAGCACGTCCAGCGGCCCGTCCCAGCGCGGCGGGACCACCTCGGCCAACTCGGTCAGCACCTTCGACGGCACCGGGCCCGGGTGCGTGTCCGGCCCGCGTTCGGTCAGCTGCCCGGACGCGCTCATGAACCCGGACGAGCAGACCACCCGCGCGGTCAGGTCGGACCGCACGGCCAGCACCGGGTGGGTGCCGGCGTGCTCGACCGGCGCCACGACCGGCCCGTCGCCGGCCAGCTGCTCCAGCCAGCGCGGCGAGATCCCGGCCACCCCGACCGTGACCACGACCCGGTCGGCGGTCTCGCCCGGGGCGCCGTCGTAACCGTCGCCAAGGCGGACGGTGACCCGCTCGACCCCGGCGCGGGCCAGCGCCGCCCGGGCCTTGGCGGCCACGTCGGGCTGGACCTCGACGCTGGTCACGGACGCGCCCAGGGCGGACAGCAGGGCGGCGTTGTAGCCGGTGCCGGCGCCGATCTCGAGGACGCGCAGTCCCGGGCGTACGGCCAGGGCCTCGATCATGATGGCCATCAGCGACGGCTGGCTGGACGAGCTCACCGGCACCCCGTGGGTCAGCTTGGTGACCAGCACGTCGTCGCGGTGGACGAGGTCGAGGAAGTCGACGTCGCCCGGCCTGCTCCACGAACCGTCGCGCCGGTGGAAGCCGCCGGTGACGAACGCCTCGCGGGGCACCGCGGCCAGAGCTCCGGCGACCTCGGCGGACAGACCCGGGTTGTGGCGCCGGATCTGCTCGACGAACAGTTCGCGCCGGTCAGTCACCTCGTCACGGTATCGCCACCGCTTCTTTCAGCGCCCGCGGAACGTCGGCCGCGTGGTACACGTGCTCGGACGGTTCGATCGCGGCCAGGAAGTCGTGGTAGATCACCGCGCTCCGCAGGGGCGCCACCGGCCGCATCAGCTCGATCGCCCGGGCCGGGTCGCTGCCGGGCACGGCCAGCCGCCAGCGCAGCGCCCACGCCGCCTGCAACGCCTCCCCCTCGCCGGGTTCCAGCCGGTCGGTGAGCAGCAGGATGTCCAGCGCCGGATGGGAGAGGGTGGAGTCGCCCCAGTCCATGATCACCGGCGTGCCGGAACCGAGCCGGGTGTTGCCCGGGTGCAGGTCGCCGTGCACCAGCGTGTCCGGCACCCCACAGGCCCGGATGTCGTCGAGCCGCCGCGGCAGCCGGTCGAGCAGCGCCCGCAGCCCGTCGATCCGGTCGCACCACGGCTCGGCCACCGCGGCCAGCGCGTTCGCGTCCAGCCGCCGGTCGGGTACCCCGGCGGCGAGCAGGTCGTCGATCCGGCCGGCGAAGTGGGCCTGCACCGGGTGGATGCCGATGGCGATGGCGGCGCAGTCAGCCGCGCCGGCGTCGTACCCGTCCCGGCCCGGCACGTCGGCCAGCAGCATGCGCCCGAGCGAGCCGGCGGCCAGCAGCGGCGGTACGAGCCCCGGAGCGACGCCGCCGACCAGGCCGATCACGTCCGGTTCGTGGGCGAAGAACGCCGGCACCTGCTTGAGCCAGGCCACCGGGCGGCGACCGGCGTCCAGCCGCCAGATCGCGGACAGGTTCCAGGTGCGCTGCTGCACCGCGGTCGTTCCCGGGGTGCCCAGCGCGGCCAGCGCGCCGACGCCCCAGGCGACCGACGCGGCCGGTCCGCCCGGGACGGCCCACGGCAACCGCTGGGGATCCGGGCCGAGCGTGGCCGCCAGGGTGTCGCCGATCGGCGACAGGGCGAGCTCGGGATGGCCGGCGGCCTGAGCCGAGTAGGTCGCCTCACCCCCGTTGGTCGGCCCCTCTCCCCCCGCGCCGTCCAGGAGGCGGAGCACCTGGACGTCGATGCCGTCCCGGGTCCGGACGGCCGCCACGACGTCGGCGACCTCCTGCCACCACGGGCTGTCGACGGCGAGGGGTGGCAGCCGCCCGAGCGGCGCGCCGGTCCCGTCGAGGAGAACAAGATTCACGATACGACCCACGGCGACGAACTTAGCGGGTCGACGCACGCGAAACATCGGCTGTCTACGATCATCGTGTGGAGATGTCTGAGGTCGGCTGCTCGCTCGGTTTCGACGTCCTCGAGCCGGCCGAGATCGTGCTGTGTGTGGCCGCCGCCCAGCCTTCGTCCGAGACGCTCACAGTGACCGCGGGCGGCGTCCGGGTCGAGGTGATCGAACTGCCCGGGCGGCAGCATTATCTGCGCGCCCCGGCCGGGCCCTTGCTGGTCAGCTACTCCGCCCAGGTCGCGTCCGGACTCGCCGGCCACGCGGTGACCGGGATCGAGCGGGTCGAGGCCCTGCGGCCGAGCCGGTACTGCCCGTCCGACCGGCTGGCTGGTTTCGCCCTGCAGGAGTTCGGCCCGGCGCCCGATCCGGCGTCGATCGCCGCGTGGGTGAACCGGCATCTGGTGTACGTGGCCGGCAGCAGCACCGGCATCACCGACGCCGCCGACACCCTCCTCGGCGGGGCCGGGGTGTGCCGCGACTACGCCCACCTGACGGCGACGCTCTGCCGAGCCCTGAACATTCCCGCGCGCGTAGCTGCGGTCTACGCCCCCGGACTGTCCCCGATGGACTTCCACCTGGTCACCGAGACCGCGGTGGACGGCGTCTGGCGGGTCTGGGACTCGACCCGCCTCGCCCCCCGGCCGACCCTGATCCGGATCGCCACCGGCCGGGACGCGGCCGACACCGCGTTCGCCACCACGCTGTCGGGGTCGCTGCTGGTCACCGACATGCAGATCCTCGCCGTCGCCCCCGGCGATCTGCCCGCCGACGACCACGAGTCCCTGGTGACGCTGCGCTGAGACACCCGGCCGGGAGGACGCGGCGGTCGTGCCGACGACGTGCGACCACTCGCCTACGCGGCGCCCACGCCGCGGACTGTCCACTCCTCAGGGAGTCGCCCGTTCAAACTCTGGCCGAGAGAGGGCCAAAATCGCTGAGCCCAGTCGAACCAGCTCTCATCCCCGGGCGGCGGGGAGGGCGGAGACGAACCGGAGAGCTCGTCGGCGTCGGGGACCTCGAACTGCTCTCTCCAGGGGTCGAGCTCCGCCTCGGCCATGGGGAAGGTCCGCTCCGGCGTGTGTTTCCAGCGGTTCTGAATGCGGCGCCATTGCTCCTCGCGGTCCACCGGCAGGTACACGACCTCACCGGACGCTCCCACGGAGGCGGCCATCCAGCGCAGGGCGGAGCGCTCATCGCGCGACCAGAATCCGAAGTCGAGGACGACGCTGAGCCGCAGGCGCAGGGCGTCGACGGCCAGGGCGACGAGCCGGCCCTCCAGCAGCCACCGCTTGCCGTCGGGCCGCGCCTGGTGACGGTCTTCCTGGCCGAAGAGGGAGAGTGCCCAGTCGTCGGGAGTCAGCTGCAGGGCTCCGCGTTCCGCCGCCAGCTCCCGTGCCCGCCCGGTCTTGCCGGACGCGGGAAGGCCCACCATCAGAAACAGTGTGGGTGCCTGACCCGCCGGCGTGTCTCTCACCGTCTCATCCGCCGAGCGTCTCGAAGCGGGCCTGCAGCGCCGCCGCGGCGTCGGCGTCGGGGCGGCCGTGCAGGCGCAGGCGGGCCACCCCACCGTCCGGGAAGATGTCCAGCCGTACATGGGTCGCGGCCGGCGCGTCGGCGACCCGGAAGCGGTGCGGGGTGTCCGCGGCCAGCGGCGTGACCGGCAGCAGGTCGAACCAGTCGGAGGGCTCGTCCGGGGAGCCCTTGCGGGCGTCCACCCCGCGCAGCGACGCCCGCCCGGGCGCGTTGCCCTTGAAGTGGCTGGTGTCGAGGTCGGCCAGCTCGAGCACGGCCGGCGCGGCCAGTTCGACGATCACCCAGTCGTTGCCGTCGTCGCGGCGGCGGGCGGTCTCCCAGCCCTCCCCCATGGTCTGCGCCAGCCCGGGCATGAGCATGTTCAGCGGGCTGCCGTAGAACATGTTGCTGCATCCGGTGATCCGGCCGCCGTACTGAGCGGCGGCGACGTCGAAGACGGCCGGCAGCAGCGCCGGGTCGGGCACCACCCGGCCGTGCACCCGCAGCCGGGCCACGCCCCCGTCGGGGTAGATGGTCAGCCGTACGTGCGTGAACCGCCGGGGGTGGTCGACCGGGAACAGGTTGCGGGAGTCCCCGGCCAGCGCCGAGCGGGCCACCAGGGGCGTCCAGTTCGCCTCCGGGAAAGCGGACGGGTAACCGTCGGCGGCGCAGGCGTCCACCGACGCGTACGGCGGGAAGTTGCCGGTGAAGAAGGCGGTGTCCACGTCGATGCCGGTGACCACGCCGGGCGCGCCCAGCCGCACGATCACGTGGTCGTGGCCGGGTTCGCGTCGCCGTCTGGTCTCCCACCCGTCGTAGACCTGGCCGCGGTGGTCGAAGACGTGTTTGGTGAACGTCGGCGGGTGCGGCGCGAGCAGGTGGTCGGCGGCCGCGAAGAACTCGTCGTTGGTGCCGACGATCCCGCCACCGAGGGTCCGGGACGCCAGGTCCGGCATCGACTCGAACTCGTGCGTCACAACGCCTCCCGTGTCAGGAACCGACCCGCCGGCCGGTCGCCGGTCACCCGCTGCCCGCGCAGCCAGGTCGTGGTCACCGCCCCCGTCAGGGACTTGCCCGCGTACGGCGTGACCGGGTTCCGGTGGTGCAGTTCGCCCGGATGCACCACCCACTCCGCGTCCGGGTCGAACGCCACCAGGTCGGCGTCCGCGCCCGCCGCCAGCCGGCCCTTGCCGCTCAGCC
>CAXSDA010000013.1:45671-120740 GCA_964236515.1 uncultured Actinoplanes sp. | reverse complement strand
GACCAACGTCTACGGCGCCGCGCTGACCATCCGCGCCACGATGGAGCCGCTGAAGGAGACCAAGGGCCACCTGCTCCTGACCGGCTCGGTGGCCGGCCGCCGCGCCATCCAGCCCACCACGTCGGACAGGGTGAACCCCCGCGCCCGGGCGGCCGTCCAGATCACCGGCAGGCCCAGCTGGACCGACGCGATCCCGCCCCAGGCCGCGGCGAAGTCGCCGGTGTCCTGCCGTTTCAGGTCGGGCGTGCAGGGCGAGTGGTCGCTGACCACGGCGGTGATCAGCCCCTCGGCCAGCGCCGCCCACAACTCATCGGCGTTGGCCGCGTCCCGGATCGGCGGGCAGCATTTGAACTCCGTGGCGCCGTCCGGGATGTGGCCTGCGTCCAGCGTCAGGTAGTGCGGGCAGGTCTCGGCGGTGACCCGGACCCCGTCCGCCCGGGCCGCGGCGATCAGCGGCAGGGCGGTGGCCGCCGACAGGTGCAGGATGTGCAGGCGGCGCCCGGACGCGCGGGCGGCGGCGATGGCGGTGGCCACGGCGGCGTGCTCGGCGTCCGGCGGCCGCGAGGCCAGGAAGTCGGCGTAGTCGGGCGACGACGACGCCGGGTGCAGGTGATCCGGATCCTCGGCGTGCACCACGAACAGCGCGTCGACGGCGGCCAGGGCGGCGGCCAGCTGCTGCGGGTCGACCGGCGGGAACTCGGGCACGCCGGAGTCGGCCAGGAACGCCTTGAACCCGAACACCCCGGCCGCGTGCAGTCCGGGCAGCTCACCCGCGTTGCCGGGGATGGCGCCGCCCCAGAAGCCGACGTCGACGTGGCACTGGCCGGCGGCTGCCTGCTGCTTGACCGCGAGGGCGTCCGCGGTCACGGTCGGCGGCAGGCAGTTGAGCGGCATGTCGACGATCGCGGTCACCCCGCCGGCGGCGGCGGCCCGGGTGGCGGTGGCGAACCCTTCCCATTCCGTACGGCCGGGTTCGTTGACGTGCACGTGGGTGTCGACCAGCCCGGGCAGCAGTGCGAGGTCGCCCAGGTCGGCGTCCTCGCCCGCGTCCGGCACCCGGGCGTCGTACGGCTCGACGCCGGTGATCCGCCCGCCGGTGACGACGATCGCGGCCGGCCGTTCGCCCTCCGGGGTGACCGTGCGCCGGGACCGTACGACCAGATCGACCATGACGCCGAGCCTAGCCGCCCGGTGAGTCCGGACGGCTCGGCTCGGCGTAGGTCACCGCAGTGCCGGAGACCGTGGGTCAGCAGGCGCCGTTGTCGGTCCACACGTCGTGGTTGCCGGGCGTCTCGTTCTGCGTCCACCACTGGGCCGTGTACTTGTGGCCGTTGTAGGAGACGGTCATGCCGCCGGTGTAGACCGCGGACGCGCTCCACGCCGCCGGGCACCCGCCGGTCGGCGGGGTCGTGCTGCCGGTGCCCGAGCAGGCGCCCTGGTCGAGCCAGACCTGAGCCTGGCCGGGCGTCTCGTTCTGCGTCCACCACTGGGCCTTCCAGCTGTGGCCGTTGTACGAGACCAGGTTGCCGCCGGTGTAGACGGCGCTCGCCGACCAGGCGGCCGCGGTGCAGCTACCGGTGGGCGGCGGGGTCGTGGGGGTGCCGCCGGTCGGCGACGTGGTCGGGATGGTGGTGGGCGGGGTGGCGCCGGCGAACCGGGCCGAGTACTTGGTGAACTCGTACAGCGACTGCGGCACGCTGCTGCAGGTGCCGGAGGTGGTGCTCTGGTTCGGGTCGGCGCACTGCCGGTCCCGGTTCACCGACCAGTTGGTGTAGCGGGCCAGGTGGTGGCTGGTGGCGTAGTCCAAGGTGGTCTGGAAGTCGGCCTGCCGGAAGTACTCGCCGGCGTCGCTGCGGCCGTTCATCTGAGAGATGCCCTCATGGGCGAAGGCGGTGGCGCTGTCCCAGCCGAACGTGGTCATCAGCAGCGTGTGGAAGGCGTCCAGCGCCGCGGTCTGCGAGCTGCCGCCGTTGAACCCGCCGTCGAACGGCATGATCGAGTAGTTGGCCGGGGTGAAGCCCTGCGCCTTCGCCTCGAGCAGCATCTGGGTGCCGAACCAGCCGGTGCCGGCCGCGGTGCCGGCGGTGGTGATCGACACGTACAGGCCGGAGTTGTTGGCCTGCAGGATGCGGGCCGCGCCGACCTCGTTGTGCACGGCCGCGGTGTTCTCGTACTCCGGCTCCTCCAGGTCGAAGTCGATCGCCTTGAGCGCGTACTTGCTGATGACCTGCTGGTACGCGGCCGCGGTGGCCTCCGGGGAGCCGCAGGTCTGGCCGAGCTTGGTGCCGCCGTAACCACCGATGCTGACGCTCACGTCACCACCGGCGGCGCGGATCCGGCTGATCAGAGCGGCGGCGTCTGAATCGGACGAGACCGCGCGGGTGCCGTCCCAGGTGGGCGAACAGCCACCGCCGTTGGGAGCCAGGATGAACGCGAGCTGGAACGCCTTCTGTCCGGTGGCGTTCATGACCTCGACCGCGTCGGGCGGACTGTTGTCGAAGGGCATCAGGTACGGGGCGGACGCGTACCAGTTGGTGGTGAGGGTGGCCGCGTCGGCGTGCATCGCGACCATCGCGCTGGCGCCGAGCAGCGCGGCGCTCGCGGCCGCGAGCGTGATGAGGGATCTGCGTCTCATGTTTCTCCTAGCGGGGGGACATCGGAGAACAGCTATATACAAGGTTTCTTAACAGTTTTGTTTCACGCCTACCTATGACAGACGTCATGGGTAGGCGTGCTACGGATGTCAGCCGCGCCGGGCCGCGATGAAGGGTGCACGGTCGAACAGGAAGCGGCTGTAGGAGATCCGGTCGCCGGAAACGGTGACGCACTCGGCGCCGGGGGCGCTCGGTACCAGGGCGGTCTCGGTGTCATACATGACCACCGCCTTCTCGTCGTCGCCGAACGCGGCGATGATCACCGCGCCGCGCAGCATATCGACGAAACCCGTCAGGAAGGCGCGGTAGGCCTCCGCGCCGTCGATCCGTCCGGCCGGGGCGTCGCAGACGACGTCCTCGGCGATGTACGTCATCGCGGTGTCCAGGTCCTGGGCCGTCCACGCCCGGTGGTACGCCAGCGCGACGTCGAGCGGTGTCATGGTGTCTCCTCGGTTCGATTCGGTTACCGGTACCGACACCGGGGCCGGCGGAATCGGAACGTCGCCGTGGCAGGATCTCCGGGTGGATGAGGATCCGTTCCGGGCGCTCGTCGAGCCGTACCGGCGGGAGCTGCAGCTGCACTGCTACCGGATGCTGGGCTCGCTCACCGAGGCCGAGGACGCGGTGCAGGAGACGCTGCTCGCCGCCTGGCGCGGGCTGCCCGGGTACGAGGGCCGCGCGTCGATCCGCACCTGGCTGTACCGGATCGCCACCAACCGCTGCCTGAACGCCCGCCGTGACGCCGCCCGCCGCGTCCCGGCCGAGCCGCGGCCGCCGTTCACTGTTCCGCCGCCGACCGCCCGGGACGAGGTCACCTGGCTCCAGCCGTACCCGGACGCGCTCCTGCCCGCGGATCCGGCGCCCGGTCCGGAGGCGCGCTACGAGACCCGCGAGGCGGTGGAGCTGGCCTTCGTGGTGGCGCTCCAGCGGATGCCACCCCGCCAGGCGGCCACGCTGGTGCTGCGCGACGTGCTCGGCTTCGGCCCGGCCGAGGTCGCCGGGATGCTCGGCACCAGCGAGACCGCGGTCAAGGGCACGTTGCAACGGGCCCGGGCGGCGATCGGCTCCGAGCGCGCGACGCCGGCGGCCGGGCGGGCGCCCGCCCCGCCGAAGCCGGCCGGCGGGGCGGGCGACGTCCCGCGGCGGTTCGCCGACGCGTTCACCGCCGGCGACATCGACCGGCTGGTCGGCCTGCTCACCGACGACGCCTGGCTCAGCATGCCGCCGGCCCCGCACCGGTACCGGGGCGGCGCGGCCATCGCCGGCTTCCTCCGGGCGAGCTGGACGTTCCGCCCCGGCCGGCGGATCACGCTGCTCCCGATCCGGGCCAACGCCCAGCCCGGGTTCGCCGCCTACGCGAGCGGACCGGCCGGCACCGAAGCGGTGCCGGCCGGCCTGATCGTGCTCACCCTCCGCGGCGACCGGATCGCCGCGGTCACCCGCTTCCACCTCTCGGGCCTGTACGGCCGGTTCGGGGTTTAGGAGGGCTTGATGTTCTGGTTCAGCTGGAACAGGTTCGTCGGGTCTTAGCGGTCCTTGACCGCCACCAGACGCTCGTACGTGGCCGGCGGGTAGGACGCCCGTACGCGGTCCTCGCCGCCCTCGCCGGTGAAGTTGACGTACGACGCGGCGTCCGGCCCGAGCGAGTCGGTGGCGGCGCGGGCCCAGTCGACGACGGTGTCGTACCCGGCCGCGTCCCCGGTGCGGGCCACCACGTTCACGATGAACTCCTTGTCCCGGGTGCCGAACGCGGTCGCGTCCGCCGGGACCCGGCCCATCGCCCCGCCGAGGTGGTGGACGTGCAGTTCGGACAGGCCGTTGGGGACGCGCGAGTACGCGTCGCCGATCGCGCCCACGGTCTTCTCGTCGAGGTCGGCGAAGAAGGCCGACCGGAAGTAGTTCCACAGGCCGCGCGGGTAGAGCGCGTCCAGCATCGACTGCATCCCGACGTACGGCATCGGGCCGAACAGGTCGACCACCACCGGCGCCAGCTGCCGGAACGGCCGGGTTGCGGCGTCACCGTCCTCGGGCCGGCCCGACCACATGCCGAGTACGGCGATGATCGGCTTGCCGTGCACCTCCTCGGGCAGGAACTCCGCCGGCGGGGCGGTGGTCAGGTTGACCACCATGGACAGCTCGTCCGGGGCGTCGATGGTGGCCGCACGGAATCCGCGCAGCACGTTCGCGGCCTCCTCGCCACGGTAGAAGACCAGGCCGGCGAAGACGGTCGGGCCGACCTCGTGCATCCGGAACTCGAAGGAGGTGACGACGCCGAAGTTGCCGCCGCCGCCGCGTAGCGCCCAGAGCAGCTCCGGGTGCTCCTGCTCGCTCACGTGCAGGTACCGGCCGTCCGCCGTGACGATGTCCGCGCCGACGAGGTTGTCGCAGGTCAGGCCGCACTTGCGGACCAGGAAGCCGATGCCGCCGCCGAGGGTGAAGCCGGCGATGCCGGTGGTCGAGATGAGGCCGCCGGTGACGGCCAGGCCGAACGCCTGGGCCTCGGCGTCGACGTCGCTCCACAGAGCTCCACCCTGCGCCGTGAGGGTCCGCCGGTCGGGGTCGACGCGTACGGCGTTCATCAGCGACAGGTCGAGCACGACGCCGTTGTCGACAGTGGAGAAGCCGGGAATGCTGTGGCCGCCGCCCCGGACGGCCAGCGGCAGCCCTTCGCTGCGGGCGAACTCGACCGCCTTGACGACGTCGGCCACGCCGTGGCAGCGGATGATGAGGGCCGGCTTCTTGTCGTGGGCGCCGTTCCAGATCGATCTGGACTCGTCGTAACCCGGATCACCCGGCCGGATCAGCTCCCCGCGCAGTGCCTGGGCCAGTTCGCCCAGCGTGGCGTCGCCCAGAGCGTCCGAGGAGAGGGGTTTCGTGGTGGTCATGTGCGTGCTCCTTGAGAGTCGTTCCCGGTTGCCGGATCCGACGCTAGGAGAGCGACCTTCGCACCGGCTTAGCGTGGCTTTGCCGGCCCTGAGCGGCGCCGGCGGGTCAGCGGCAGGGCGGCGGCCCGGGCGCCCCCGATCCGGCAGCCGAGCCGGGCGAACTCGGCCACGGCGACGCGACCGTGGCGTTCCAGCGCGTCCGCGTCACCGTCGTCGCGGGCCAGTTCGGCGGCGAGCAGCCGGACCCAGGCGCTCAACCGCAGATAGCCCTGGGGTTCGAACGCCTCCACCGCCTGTTCGGCGAAGATCCGCGCGTCGTGCCGCTCCCCGGCGAACAGCTCGACCACGGCGAGACTCATCAACGCACCGCCGACCGCCGGTCGATCCTCGGCCGCCTCGCCGCGGTCGAGCGCGAGGCGGCCGAGACGGCGGCCCTCGGCCACCTCCCCGGCGGCGGCGCGCAGCAGGCCGATGTTGGCCCGGCTGAGGTTCTCCCCCCGCCGGTCCCCGAGCTGCCCGCGCAGGTGCAGTCCCTCGTACAGGTGCCGGTCGGCGGCGTCGAACCGGCCGGCGTCGCGCTCGACGCAGCCGAGGTGGTTGAGGGCGTGGGCCCGGCCGGCGTCGTCGCCGATCCGGGCGAACTCCGCGACCGCCTGCCGGGTGGTGTCCCGGGCGGCGTCCAGGTCGCCGGCCAGCCGGTGGGCGTAGCCGAGCCCGGACAACGCGTAGCCCTGCCCCTGCGCCGCGCCGACGCGGCGGCCGAGCAGCCACGATTCCTCGAACATGGGCACCCGGGTCCCGGCGACCGGGACCAGGGGGACGCACATCGTCATGGCCGGCAGGAACGGAGCCGTGTCCGGCTCGATCCGCTCCAGCCGCCGGATGCAGTCGGCGAACCGTTCCCGGGCGGTGTCCACGTCCTCGAGGGACAGCGCCGTCTGCGCCGCCAGCCAGCTCGCGGCGGCCTCGACCGGGGCCGAGCCGGCCGTGCCGGGGGCGGTCAGGATCGTCGTGGCGGCCCGTTCGGCCTCGTCGAAACGGCCGAGCCCGACCAGTAGCGTGCCCCGCATCAGCCGGGCGTAGGCGACCTCCGTCGGGGCGCCGCAGTCCTCGGCGGCGGCGACGGCGGCGTCACCCAGGATCAGCAGGCGTCCGCCGACGCCGCGGCGCGCCTCCAGCACGGCCAGCCCGAACAGCGCCCGCGACCGTTCCGGCGACGGTGCCGCCGGCACCGCGAGGATGCGCTCGAGCCAGCCGGCGCCTTCGACGAAGTGACCGCGGGCCAGCCAGTAGCGCCACAGGCTGACCGCCAGCAGCAGCGCCCGGGCCGGGTCGTGGCCGATCGCCCAGCCGAGGGCGGCGCGCAGGTTGTCGTGGTCGATGTCCAGGAGCTGCGGTCGTTCGAGCACGAGCCCGGTCGTACGGTCCGGGTCGTGGTGGCGGGCGACGTCGAGGAAGTGGCGGCAGTGCGCCGACTCGAACGCCTCGGCCTCGCCGGCGGCGACGAGCCGTTCCCGGGCGAGCTGCCGGATCGTCTCCAGCAGCCGGTACCGCGACCGGTCACCGGTCCGCTCGATCTGGATCAGCGACTTGTCGGCGAGGCGGCCGAGGCAGTCCAGGATCTCCGCCCGGGGCAGGTGCTCGTCCGCGCAGACCTGCTCGGCCGAGGTCAGCGGGAAGGTTCCGGCGAAGACGGCGAGCCGGCGCAGCAGGATCTGCTCGTCGTCGGAGAGTAGCGCGTGACTCCACTCGAGGGCGGCCCGCAACGTCGCGTGCCGGGTCAGGGCGCCGCGCCGGCCGAGCAGCGACAGGGCCTCGCTCAGCCGTTCGGCGATCTCCACGGCCTCGAGGTGGGACATCCGGGCGGCGGCCAGTTCCAGCGCGAGGGGAATCCCGTCCAGGCGGCGGCAGATCTCCACGACGGACGCGGCGTTGCCGGCGTCGAGGGCGAAGCCGGGGCGTACGTCGCGGGCCCGATCCAGGAACAGCCGCACCGAGGCGAGGCCCGCCAGGTGGTCCGGGTCCCGCGCGTCCGCCGATTCCGGCAGTTCCAGCGACGGCACCCGGAACGTCACCTCGCCCGGCACGTGCAGCGGCTCCCGGCTGGTGGCCAGAAGCGTGACGCCGGGGCAGGAGCGGCGCAGCGCGCCCGCGAGCTCGGCGCACGCGGTGATCAGGTGCTCGCAGTTGTCCAGGACGAGCAGCAGGGTGCGCGACGACAACCGGCCGGTCAGCGTGCGCAGCGGGTCGGACCCGGCCGACGGCTCGAGGTCGAGCGCCTCGGTCACCGCGTCGGGGACCAGACGCGGGTCGTGCACCCGGGCCAGTTCGGCGATCCAGACCCCGCCGGGGATGTCCGGGAGCAGCCGGCGGGCGGCCTCTTCGGCGAGCCGGGTCTTGCCGGCGCCGCCGACCCCGGTGAGCGTCAGCAGGCCGCCCGGGGCGAGCAGGCGGTGGAGGTCGGCGATCTCCCGTTCCCGGCCGACGAAACTCGTGAGCGCCGGGGCGAGGTTGCTGCGGGGCACGTCCGGCGGCGGCGGTTCGGGGCCCCGGTTCCCGGTCAGCAGGTCGCGGTACAGCCGCCGGGTCTCCGGGTCCGGGTCGGTGCCGTACGCCGCCCGCAGGTCGTCACGCAGCCGCTCGTACCGGGTGAGCGCCTCCGACCGGCGGCCGGCCGCCGCAAGGCCGCGCATCAGCCCCCGGACGGCCCGCTCGTGCAGCGGGTCGAGGGCGAGCGCGCGCTGCCAGTCGGCCTCCTCGGCGCTCTGCTCGGCCGCGTCGACGAGCAGGTCGCACACGCTTTCGCGCAGCTCCTCGCGGCGCCGGACGGCCCAGTCCTCGAACCGGTCCTCGGGCAGCAGATCACCGGCGTACGCGGCGATCGCGGCGCGCAGGGCGGGCAGGGCGCCGCCGGCCCGGGCCCGGACGGCCAGCCGCTCGAACTCACCGACGTCGACGTCCACCGGGCCCCCGGCGCACAGCATCACCACGTCGTCGCGCAGCTCCAGCCAGCCGGCGTACGGGCCGTCGCCGGCCAGCACCCGCCGGGCGATGTGCGCGGCCTGGTGGAGGTTGTTGACCGCGGACGCCAAGTCCCGGTCCGGCCACAGGATCTCCAGCACCGCGTCCCGGTGCAGCCGCTGGGCCGGCGCCAGCGCCAGCAGTTTGACCAGCGTGCGGGCCTTGCGCAGCCGCCACTCCCGCGGCGGGACAGGCGTCCCGTCCCGATCCACGCCGAAGCCGCCGAGCAGCCGGATCCGCACCCGCCCATCCTCCCCGCCGGGGGAGGTCATTTTCGGGCGTCGTCCGATGATCGACAGCCGCGGCTCAGCCGGCGGCGAGCGCGGTCAGCTCCTCCCGGGGGAAACCGGCGTCGTCCAGGGCGCCGCAGTCGAGGCCGCGCAGCAGGTAGCCGGCCAGGGCGCGGGCGGTGGCCGGCTCGTCGGCGACGCCGCCGGCCCGCCGGTCGAGGTAGCGCCGCAACCGCTCGACCGCCGTGTCCCGCCCGTCGGTGAAGAAGCCGTAGGTGGCCGCGTACCGGGTCGGCAGGTGCCCGGGATGCATGTCCCAGCCCTGGTAGAAACCGCGTTCCAGGGACCGGCGGACCAGCCGGTGGTGCAGCTCCCAGGCGGCGTGCACGGCCGCGGTGCCGCCGACCGGCAGCACGTTGGTCGACCCGTCGGACAGGCGCACCCCGGTCTGGGCGGCGGCCGCCTGCATCACCGACTTGGCGTAGTCGGCCGCCGGGTGGTCGAGCGACTGGTACGCGGCGGCGATCCCGGCGGCGGCGCTGTAGTCGTAGGTCCCGTAGTGCAGCCCGGCGCACCGCCCGTCGGCCGCGGTGATCAGCCGGGCGACCGTGGCCCGCCCGTTCGCGCCGAGCACCGCCGCCGGCAGCTCGATCTGGATCTCGAAGCGCAGGCCGGACCGCCCGTACGCCGCCTCCAGCCGCGAGCACAGCACGACCATGGCGGCGACCTGATCGGGTCCGCTCACCTTCGGCAGGGTGATCACGAACGGATCCGGGTACGCGTCCAGGAACAGGTCCAGCGTCCGCATCGCCCGATGCCGGGTGGCCTTTTCCAGCGACTTGATCCGGATGCCGACGAACGGCGGCCGCGGCCCGTCGGCCAGCACCGCCGCGGCGACCGCGACGGCCTTGTCCTCCTCGTCGTCGTCGCGGACGCCGTACCCGTCCTCGAAGTCGACCCGCAGGTCCTCGATCGGCTCGCGCGCCAGCTTGTCCCGCACCCGCTCGGAGAAGCCGAACGGGAACCCGTGCGCGTCCATCGCCTCGAGCGCGGAGGCGCCCCAGTCGCGGAACCCGGCGACCTTGTCGGCCGGCACGTACACGGTGTGCACCGGCTGGCGGCCGCCCCGGTCGCCCGGGAAGCGCGCGGCCAGGAACGCGTCGTGCTTGGCCAGGCGGTAGTCGAGTGCCGCGTAGTCGGCCCCGGACAGCTTCATCAGTCGATCGAGTCGTACGCCGCGGTGGTGAGGAAGTCGGCGAAGTCGTCGGCCAGCGCGACCCGCTCGAACAGCTTGCGGGCGTCGTCGAACCGGCTGCCGGCCGGGAACGGCTCCAGTTTGGCCAGCTCCTCGTCCTCCAGCCGGGCCACCAGCTCGGCGGTGACCGGGGTGCCGTCGGGCAGGGTGACGCCGTTGTGGATCCACTGCCAGATCTGCGACCGGGAGATCTCGGCGGTGGCCGCGTCCTCCATCAGGTTGTTGATGCCGACCGCGCCGTTGCCGCGCAGCCACGCCTCCAGGTACTGCAGGCCGACCGACACGTCGTTGCGCACCCCGTCCTCGGTGACCTCGCCCGGGGTGGCGGCCACGTCGAGCAGGTCGGCCGCGTCCACCGACACGTCGTCGCGCTTGCGGTCGAGCTGGTTGGGCTTGTCGCCGAGCACCCGGTCGAAGATCTCCCGGCACACCGGAACGAGGTCGGGGTGGGCCACCCAGGAGCCGTCGAAGCCGTCGCCGGCCTCGCGTTCCTTGTCCTCGCGGACCTTGGCCAGGGCCACCTCGTTGACCGCCGGGTCCCGCCGGCTGGGGATGAACGCGGCCATCCCGCCCATCGCGAACGCCCCCCGCTTGTGGCAGGTGGACACCAGCAGCTCGGTGTATGCCCGCATGAACGGCGCCGTCATGCTCACCGCGGCCCGGTCGGGCAGCACCATGGCCGGGTTGTCACGGAAGTACTTGATGATGCTGAACAGGTAGTCCCACCGGCCCGCGTTCAGCCCGGAGATGTGCGGCCGCAGCGCGTACAGGATCTCCTCCATCTCGAACGCGGCCGGGATGGTCTCGATCAGCACGGTCGCGCGGATGGTGCCGACCGGTATGCCCAGCGCTTCCTGGGCGTGGGTGAACACGGCGTTCCACAGCTCGGCCTCGTGGTACGACTCCATCTTGGGCAGATAGAGGTACGGGCCGCTGCCCCGCTCGATCAGCTCGGCGGCGTTGTGGAAGAAGTACAGGCCGAAGTCGACCAGCGCGCCGACCGCGGGCGTGCCGTCCACCGGCAGGTGCCGCTCGTCGAGGTGCCAGCCGCGCGGGCGCATCACGATCGTCGGGTACGGCCCGCCGGCCAGCTCGTACGTCTTCGCCTCGGTCGTCAGCGTGATCGTGCGCCGGATGGCGTCGTACAGGTTCTGCTGGCCGTCGATCACGTTGGCCCAGTGCGGGGTGTTCGCGTCCTCCATGTCGGCCAGCCACACCTTGGCGCCGGAGTTGAGCGCGTTGATGGTCATCTTGCGCTCGGTCGGGCCGGTGATCTCGACGCGGCGGTCGGTCAGGTCGGCCGGAGCGGGTGGCGCCGACCACTCGGCGGCCCGGATCTCGGCGGTCTCGGGCAGGAACCCGAGCGTGCCCCCGGCGGCGATCTCGGCGCGCCGGCGGCCCCGGGCAGCGAGCAGTTCGTCGCGGCGCGGGCGGAACCGGCGGTTCAGATCGGTCACGAACGCCACGGCCTCGGCGGACAGGATCTCGGTCACGGTCGGCGGCTCCCCTCGATACGTTTCTCCTTCGTACCTCTCCTTCGTACCGTAGTGCGTCCGGCCGTCCCCGTCAGTGTGACGCGGGCGGACGCCGCAGTGGCCCCCGCGGGGAAACGGGGGCCACCGCACTTACCTGGGGACGGGGGAAAGAATCAGAACGTGCCGGCCGTGGTGCATTTGGCCTTCTGCACCACGCAGTCCTTCACGCGGTGGCCGAGGGCGTCGTCGTTCCAGGCCAGGAACACGTCGCCGTGCATCGACGACGCCATGCCGGAGCTGAGGGTGAAGCCGGCGGCGCTGCCCGGGGTCGGGTAGCCGATCACGAACGAGATCGACGGGATCGCGACCGGGAACTTTCCGGAGGCGCACGTGCCGTCGGGGCCGGTTCCGCCGACGTGCGACTTGTGGTCGGGGCTGTCCAGGTGGACCCCGTCCCAGCAGTCGGGGAAGGTCAGCTGGAAGGTCAGCTCGGCGGTCTTCGCGCAGACCGGCCAGTTGCCGTCGGTGCTGCGACCGGTCTGGCCGCCGGCGCCCGCGCACCAGAACTGGCCGGGCGCGCCGTCGGGCGTGGCCACCTGCCGCTTGGCGTCACCGGCGATCATCCGGAAGCCCTGCGGGAAGGGCACCGTCTTCGTCGGATCCTTCAGCCGGGAGCCGTAGTAGACGGTCACACCGTGCGGCTCGATGGCCGCGCCGCCGGGGCCGAGCAGGGTGGGGATCCAGTACGCCGACAGGTCCTCGAGCGGCTTGCAGGTCGACCCGGTGTTCGCCAGCAGCGACTCGGTGGTGGTGGACGCGTCCGTGCTGTCGTTGCCCAGGAACGAGTGCCGATGCGAGGCGCCGGCCAGACCGGGGAAGACGATCGGGTCGTCGGGCTTATCGTGGCTGACCGTGCAGGACGCGTTGAACTCGGACACCCGCACCGGGTTGCCGGTGATCGGCCGCGGCGTCATCGCGTCGAACGCGGCCAGCTGATTGCGGCGGGCGGCCGGGTCCACCGAGACCCAGCCGTCGCCGGTCGGAGGGCCGCCGGTCGCGGGGGGGGTCGGGGCCGGGGTCGCGGTGGGGGTCGGGGCCGGGGCCGGGGCCGGGGTAGCGCCGAAGGTGAACCAGTTGAGGTTCACGAAGTCCTCCCGCGACGCGCTCCTCATCACCGCGACCACCGTCTGCACGCCCGCCGGATGGGTGGCGGCGGCCGCTGACAGCGTGACCCAGCTCTGCCATCCGCCGGTCCTCGCGATTCCGAAGGTGGCCAGCAGCGGGCCGGCCGGGGTGCCGGTGTGCAACTCGACCGTGCCGCCGGCGCTCGTGTTCGACGCCACCCGGGCGGTCACGGTCGCGCCCACGGAGATGTTGTCGTAGCGCAGCCAGTCGCCGTTCGCGAGCCAGCCGACATCCTTTCCGCCGCCGGCGTCGGCGGTGTTCTCGGTCTGCGCGCCGGATTCGGCGGCGTACGCCTCGGCCTGCACCCGGCCAGGGACGGCGGTCTCGGCGGCGTCGGCGTTCGCGAGGTACACACCGCTGGCGGCGACCGCGATCGCCAGCGAAGCGGCCAGCACCAATCCTGTCGTGCGACGAGACATGCCGATCCCTTTCGAATCCGCCAATGGACAGGACGGATTATGCATATCGGGATCGGGATACTTCAAGCCGTGAAAGAAGAATTATGAAAGGCGTCCGGCAATGCCGCTGGTCGCCGGAAAATCGCGTCCGGATAACTGTTTTCGGAAGTCTTTTCCTTAAATTTGGCTGAGGTCACTCACCGTGCCGCGCGCATCAGCCGCCGGTGCGCACGCCGGGCGTCGCGGGTCAGCGACCCGGCGTCGGCATGCACCAGCTCGCCCCGCTCGACCACCGGCTTCCCGCCGACCAGCGCCAGCTCGACCGGCGCGGGCGGGCCGAAGACCAGCGCCGCCACCTTGTCGTCGATGCCGTCGTGGCCGAGCCCGTCGAGCCGCCACATCACCAGGTCGCCGAGCTTACCCACTTCCACCGATCCGAGGTCGGCCTGCCGGCCGAGACAGCGCGCGCCGCCCATGGTGCCGAGCAGCAGGGCCTCGCGGGCGTCCATCGCGTTCGGGCCGCCGCGGGTGCGGGCCGTGAACAGCGCCTGCCGTAGCTCCGACCCCAGGTGGGAGGCCTCCTGCGAGGCGGCGCCGTCCACCCCGAGACCAACCGGTACTGCGTGGTCGAGCAGCTCGCGGACCCGGGCGGCGCCGGTGCCCAGCCGGGCGTTGGACGACGGGCAGTGGGCGACGCCGGTGCCGGTGTCGCCGAGCCTGGCGATCGCGGTGTCGTCGAGGTGCACGCCGTGGGCGAGCCAGACGTCGTCCCCGAGCCAGCCGACGCGCTCGGCGTACTCCACGGGCGTACAGCCGAAGCGCTCCTGGCAGAAGGCCTCCTCGTCGTCGGTCTCGGCCAGGTGGGTGTGCAGCCGGACGCCCTTGCGCCGGGCCAGCACGGCCGCCTCCTCCATCAGCCGGGTGGTGACCGAGAACGGCGAGCAGGGCGCGACCGCGATCTGCAGCATCGACTCCGGCGACGGGTCGTGCCAGCGATCGATGGCGGCCTCGCTCGCTGCGAGAGCCTCGTCGGTCTCCTCGACGACGTGGTCCGGCGGCAGCCCGCCGTCCTTGCGACTGAGGTCCATCGAGCCGCGGGTCGGGTGGAAGCGCAGCCCGATCCGTTGCGCGGCCTCGATCTCGGCGGCCAGCACGTCGCCGCCGGCGCGGGGGAAGACGTAGTGGTGGTCCATGCTGGTGGTGCAGCCGGACAGCGCCAGCCAGCCGAGACCGGCCCCGGCGGCGGCGCCGACGATCTCGGCGTCCAGGTGGCCCCAGATCGGGTAGAGCGACCTCAGCCAGCCGAACAGCGTCTCGTCCAGGGCCAGCCCCCGGGTCACCCACTGGTAGAGATGGTGGTGGGTGTTGACCAGGCCCGGCGTGACCAGGCAGCCGGCGCCGTCGACGACCCGGACCGGCCCCTGGAAGCGCCCGGCGTGCCCCTGGCCGACGGCGGCGATCCGGCCGTCGTCACCGACCACCACGTGCCCGTCGGCGTACTCGGTGCCGGCCGCGTCGACCGTGGCCACCGCGACGTTCTCGATCAGGATCACGAATACCACTCCGCCCGGGCCGGTGTGGCGTCGTCGCGGGACACGGTTCCCTCGATCAGGCCGTACGGGCGGTCTCCGGCGATGAACACCTCGTTGTTGTTGGCCAGGTCGAAGGGCGTGAGGTCGACCAGGTAGTGATGCTTGTTGGGCAGCGTCAGCCGGATCTCGGCGATCTCCGGGCGCTGTCCCAGCACGTGGCTGCCCATCGACATCAGGGTCTGCTGCAGCGAATAGCTGTACGTGTCGACGAACGCGCCGATCAGCGCGCCGGTGGCACCGTCGTAGGAACCGGCCCAGTCGGTGTCCACACTCGCGTGCCGCCACCTCGCGTCGACGGCGGTGGCCAGGATCCGGTCGTTCGTCTCGGGCAGCGTGGTGTACCCGTCGCGCGGGAACCCGTGGAACTCCGAGGCGGTGGTGTTCATCAGCACCAGCCCGCTGATCCCGGAGACCACCTGCGCCCAGCCGGAGTCCACGGTCACCACGCACGTCCGCACGTGGTCGCCCAGCCGCCGGAACGAGTGCGGGCCGAGCCGTTCCCAGCCGTACGCCTCGATCGTGACCGTGGCCCGGTGCACCTGGCCCTGCGTACGGACGAAGTGGTGTCCGAGGCGCAGGCCGAACTCCTCCGGCTCGCCCACGCCGTGCTCCTTGGCGAACGCGTACACCGTGTTCTTCATCGTGTCGGTGGGCAGCACGCCGCGGTTGTCGCCGGTGAGGTGGGTGACCTCGAGGTCTCCGGCCAGCGCGATGCTGACGTTGAGGTCGGCCAGCCGATGGCTGTCGCCGTCGCGGGTCACGCGGACCAGGCGGGTCTCCGCCTTGCCGTAACGGTTGGCTCCGAGCACGATCGCCACGCGTCAACTCCCTCGGTAGGTGGTGTAGCCGTACCGGCTGAGCAGCAGCGGCACGTGGTAGTGACGGTCCGGGTCGTTGACGTGGAAGGCGACCGCGATCTCCGGGAAGAACGCGCCGCCGCCCAGGTAGGGCTCGACGTAGAAGAGCAGCCGGTAGCCGCCGGCCTGCCAGTCGTGGGTGGCCACCCGGTAGCGCAGCCGCCCGTCCTCGTCGGTGGTGCCCTCGGCCGCGGTGCGCCAGCCCTCCGAGTCGCGGCGCTCCAGCCGGACGTACACCCCGCGGGCGGGCTCGCCGGTCACCGTGTCGAGGATGTGGGTGGAGATCTTGGCGTGGTATTCGGGCTGCGTTCCGTCATCCGAGGGCATCGAGCAGCCTCTCCAGCCGCAGCCGGGCGATCCGGCCGAGCTCGCCGGCCACCACCGCCCGTTCGGTCGCGTCGTCGTTGGCCAGGCGTTCGGTCGCCGCGGCCAGGATCTCGGCCTGTGACTTCCCGGTGGCGAAGATCAGGAAGACGTGCCCGAACCGTTCCTCGTACGCCCCGTTGACGGCGGCCAGGGCCGTACGGGTCTCGTCGTCGGCCGTCTCGGCGGCGGTCGACTGTTCCCGGCGCGACCAGGCCGCGTCGGCGCCGTCGCCCGCTTTGTGCTCGCCGATCCGCGGGTGCGCGGCCAGGGCGAGCGCGACGTCGGCCGGGCTCAGCCCCGTGGAGGCGGCGTCGGCGGCGGCCTCGATCTCGGCCCGGTCGCCGTACGGCCGGCCGGCCAGGATCCGCTGCCCCCAGTCCGGCGCCGCCAGACACGCCAGCAGGTCACCCACCAGCTGCCCGGCCGGCCGCTCGTTGAATGCGCTCACCGCGTCCACGCCCACCCCCTCCGTCATCCAAACAGTCGTCCGGCTCCGTGTGCAGATCTTTCGAGCCGATTTAACATCCGCACCCCGCGCGTTACCCGCCCGGCGTCCGTGACGACCGCGCGCTCATTACTCAATTCCGGGCGTACGCCAGACTGGGCGGGTGCTGATCGCCGAGGACGAGCTGCCCGACCTGCCGGTCCGCAGCGCGCTGGCCGAGCTCGCGGCGGCGCTGGCCGGCCCGGGCGCGGCCGTCCTGGTGGCGCCGCCGGGCACCGGGAAGACGACGGTCGTCCCGCTGGTCGTGGCCGAGCCCGGCGGCGGGCGGGTGATCGTGGCCGAGCCGCGGCGGGTGGCCGCGCGGGCCGCCGCCCGGCGGATGGCCGAGCTGCTCGGCGAGAAGGTGGGCGACCGGGTCGGATACACCGTCCGCGGCGACCGCCGGGTTTCCCGGGACACCGTCGTCGAGGTGGTGACCACCGGCGTGCTGGTCCGGCGGCTGCAGCGCGACCCGGAACTCACCGGCACCGCCGTGGTGATCCTCGACGAGTGCCACGAACGCCACCTGGACACCGACCTCGCCCTGGCCTTCCTGATCGAGGTCCGGGAGACGCTGCGCCCCGACCTGAGGCTGCTGGCCACGTCGGCCACCGCCGAGTCCGACCGGCTCGCCGACATCCTCGGCGGCGTGCCGGTGGTGGAGGCGCACAGCCGGGCATACCCGGTGGACATCCGCTGGACGCCGCCGCCGGGCCGGATCGCTCCCCCGCTCGGCCTGCGCGTCGACCCGGCACTGCTCGACCACGTGGCGGCGACGATCCGGCGGGCGCTGGCCGATTCCGACGGCGACGTGCTGGCGTTCCTGCCCGGCGCGCGGGAGATCGGCACGGTCGCGGGGAAGCTGCGCGGACTGGACGCGGATGTGGTGACCCTGCACGGCCGGCAGGACGCGTCCACCCAGGACGACGCCCTGCGGCCCGGCGTGCGGCCCCGGGTGGTGCTGGCCACGTCGATCGCGGAGAGCAGCCTGACCGTGCCGGGCGTACGGGCGGTGGTCGATTCCGGCCTGAGCCGGGTCCCGCGGATGGACCACGCCCGGGGGCTCGGCGCGCTGGTCACCGTGCCGGTCTCCCGCGCCGCCGCGATCCAGCGGGCCGGCCGGGCCGGGCGGGAGGGGCCGGGCCGCGTGTACCGCTGCTGGTCGCCAGCGCAGCACGACCGGCTGCCGGCACAACCCGAACCGGAGATCGGGGCGGCCGACCTGGCCGGGTTCGCGCTCGATCTGGCGCTGTGGGGCCATCCCGACGGCACCGGGCTGGCCCTGCCCGACCCGCCGCCGGCCGGGGCGCTGCAGACGGCCCGGTCCACGCTGTACGACCTGGGCGCCACCGACCACGACGGCCGCATCACCGCCCGCGGCCGGGAACTGGCCGGCGCCGGTCTGCACCCGCGGCTGGCCCGCGCCCTGCTCGACGGCGCACCCCTGGTCGGCACCCGCCGGGCCGCCGAGATCATCGCGCTGCTCGACGACGACCGCGGCGCCGGCGACGATCTGACCGGGGCCTGGCGCCGGGCGCGCGCCGACGGCACCCTGCGCAGCGAGACCCGCCGCCTCGAGTCCGCCGCGGCGGCCCACCCGCGGACGGCGGTACCCGACGACCTCGCCGCCGGGCTGGTGGTGGCGCTGGCCTATCCGGAGCGGGTCGCGCGGGTCCGGGAGCCGGGCGGCCGGGCGTACCTGATGGCCGGCGGGACCGCCGCCGACCTGGCCGGTGGCAGCCCGCTGGCCGGTCTCCCCTGGCTCGCCGTCGCCGGCGCCGACCGCACCCCCGGCGCCCGTACGGCCCGGATCCGTTCCGCCGCGCCGCTGGACGAGGCCACGGCCCGCGAGTCCGCCGCCGCACTCCTGACGCAGACGACCGAGATCGCCTGGCGGGACGGCGACGTGGTGGCCCGTACCGTCGAACGGCTCGGCGCGATCACGCTGACCGAGCGGCGCCTCGACCGCCCCGACCCGCGCCTGGTGGCGCAAGCTCTCCGCGACGGCCTGCGAGCCGACGGTCTCAGCCTGCTGACGTGGAGCCGCGCCGCCACGGAACTGCGGGACCGGCTGGCGTTCGCCCACCTGGCCCTCGGCGACCCGTGGCCCGCCGTCGACGACGAGTCCCTGCTGGCCGCGGACTGGCCCGGCCTCGGGAACGCCCGCCGCCGGGCCGACCTGGCCAAGGTCGACGTGGTGTCGGCCCTGCGCCGGTTGCTGCCGTGGTCGGTGGCCGGGCGCCTGGACGAGGTCGCGCCGGAACGCCTGCCGGTGCCCAGCGGGTCGAAGGTGCGGGTCGACTACGCCGACCCGGCCGCGCCGGTGCTGGCGGTGAAGGTGCAGGAGGCGTTCGGCTGGCGGGACGCGCCGCGGCTGGCCGACGGGCGGGTGCCGGTCCTGCTGCACCTGCTGTCGCCGGCCGGGCGCCCGGTCGCGGTGACGCGCGACCTGGCCTCGTTCTGGGCGACGGGCTACCGCCAGGTCCGGGCCGAACTCCGCGGCCGCTACCCTCGCCACCCGTGGCCGGAGGACCCGGCCACCGCCGAACCCACCCGCCGCCTGAACCCGAGGAGCCGATCGTGACGTCCGAGTTCTGGCACAGATGGCATCGGCGGTACGACGACCCGGGGTCGGCCACCTCGCGCCGGCTGGCCGTGGTCCAGGACCGCATCCGGATCGCGGTGGAGACCGCGCCGCCCGGCCCGATCCGTGTGGTGAGCCTCTGCGCCGGCGACGGCCGCGACCTCACCGGCGCCCTCGGGAGCCATCCGCGCCGTTCCGACGTGACCGGCCTGCTGACCGAGATCGACCCGGACCTGGCCGAGGCCGGGCGGGCGGCGCTCTGGCCGGGCCTCGACTACCGGGTCGGCGATTCGGCCGGCACCGATCTTTACGTCCGGGCGGTTCCGGCCGATCTCGTGCTGGTCTGCGGCGTGTTCGGCAACATCGGCGACGACGACGTGGCCACGACCGTACGGGCCATGCCGTCGTTCCTGGCCCGCGGTGGCCGGGTGATCTGGACCCGCGCCCGGCGCGAACCCGACCTGGTGCCGGCGATCGACGGCTGGTTCGCCGGGGCGGGCTTCGCGCGCGAGTTCCTGTCCGCCCCGGAGCTCCCGTACGGCGTGGGCGTGCACCGTCTCACCGCCGAGCCCCAGCCGCTGCCGGCGGACCGGCGGCTGTTCACGTTCGTCCGGTGACGGGCACGGACTGGACGAGCGTCTGCGGGCGGCGGCTGGCGCGGCACGGCCTGACCGCGGCGGCGTCCCTCGCGAGCGCGGCGGCCGCCGCGGCGGCGATGTGCGGGGCGCACGCCCAGGTCCTGCCGGCCGCCGAGGTGTCGATCGGCCTGCGGACTCCGGGCTCGACCCGTACCGACATCAAGGCGGCGTTGTGGTCCGACCACAGTCTGATCAAGACGTTCGGCCCGCGCGGGACGATCCATCTGCTGGCCGCGGCCGACCTGGCGCTCTGGTGCGGCGCGCTGAGCACCATTCCCGCCCGGCCGCGTCCCCCCGCGATGCGCCTGACCGAGGAGCAGACGGCCGAACTCGTCGCGGCGGTCGGCGCGATCCTCGCGGACGCCGAGCTGACGGTGGACGAGATGACGGAGGCACTGGCCGACCGGGTCGGCGCGTGGGCCGTCGAACCCGTCATGCCGGCCTTCCAGACGATGTGGCCCCGGTGGCGGCAGATGACCGAGACCGCCGCGCACCGCGGCGTGCTGTGTTTCGGCCCGAACCGGGGACGCCTGATCACCTACACCAACCCGGCCCGGTGGATGCCGGGCTTCGCGCCCGCACCGGCCGCCGAGGCGACCGGCTGGCTGCTGGACCGCTACCTGTACGCCTACGGCCCGGCGACGCCGGCCCACTTCGCCCGCTGGCTGGCCACCACCCCGGCGTGGTCCCGCAGCCGGTTCGACGCGCACGAGCTCACCGAGGTGACTCTCGGCGGAGACCGCGCCTGGGCGGCCGCCGGTGACACCGACCCGGGTGAACCGGCCACCGGCGTCCGGCTCCTGCCGCACTTCGACGCGTTCGCCGTCGGGTCACAGCCGCGCGAGTTGCTCTTCCCCGGCGCCGCCCGGGGCCGCGCGCTCGCCGGAAGTCAGGCCGGCAACTTCCCGGTCCTGCTCGTCGACGACGCGGTCGCCGGCGTCTGGCACCAGAAGAAGACCGGCGCCCGGGTCGCGATCACCGTCGAGCCGCTACGCCCACTGACCGCCCGGCAGCGCCGCGAGCTCGACGAGCAGGTGGATCGGATCGGCGCCATCACCGAGGCGAGACCGGCGCTCACGATCGGCCCGATCACCGTCGGTGCCCACGCCTGAGTGCCCGGCTACCGCTCGTTGGACTGGTAGACGTGGCCGAGGTGGGCGGCCCGCTGACTTCCCGTGACCGGCGGCGTCAGGCGGCTCAGCGGGCGCGGCTGGCCGAAGAGATAGCCCTGGCCCAGCGGGCACCCCAGCGCGGCCAGGGCGTGCGCCCGCGCCGGCGTCTCGATGCCCTCGGCCACCACCGTGATCCGCAGGTCGGCGCAGATGGCCAGGACCGACCGGCAGAGGGTGCCCGCCCGGTCCGGCGAGATGTCCACATCGGTCAGTGACGAGTCCAGCTTGACGATGTCGACCGGCAGCGAGTGCAGCTGGGCCAGCGCGTTGTAACCACTGCCGAAGTCGTCCAGGGCGATCCGCACCCCGTACGACCGCAGCCGGGCCGTCACCAGCGCCGCCCGGCCGAGGTCGGGGATGCGGCGGGTCTCGGTGATCTCCAGGACCAGACGCGACGGCCGTACGGCGTGCCGCTCCAGCGACCGCACCACCGACTCCTCCAGCCCGGGCTGACCGAGCCGGGCGGCGGAGACGTTGACGTGCACGTCGATCGGCCGGCCGTACGTGTTGGCCAGCCCGGCGGCATCCGCGCAGGCCTGGTCGAGCACGAAGTCGTCGATCGACGCGACCAGGCCGGTGCGCTCGGCCACGGTGACGAACACATCCGGGTCGACCGGGCCGTGCACCGGATCGGTCCAGCGGGCCAGCGCCTCCACCGACACCGTGACGCCGTCGGTGAACCGCACGATCGGCTGGTAGTACACCTCGAATCCGGAGTCGGCGGGCGACCCGGTCAGCGCCCGGGCCAGCAGGTACGGCAGGTCGGCGTGCGGCCCGCCGTCGGATCCGCCGGCGTACCGGGCGACGTTGCCCTTGCCGCGACGTTTGCTGACGTACATGGCCGCGTCGGCCCGCCGCACCAGGCTGTCGGCGGACAGCGCCTCGTCGCCGGGCTCGGGCACGACCAGGCCGATGCTGGCGCCGACGCCGACCGTCTGGCCGTCGATCACGAACGGGTCGCGCAACGCCCGCAGGATCTGGTGGCCGATCGCCTCGGCCGCCGCCGCCTCCAGGGGGAGCAGCACCGCGAACTCGTCGCCGCCGAGCCGGGCGATCACCCCGTCCGGCGGCACCGACCCGCGCATCCGGGCGGCGATCTCGTGCAGCAGCCGGTCGCCCATGGCGTGGCCGAAGCTGTCGTTGATCAGCTTGAAGTCGTCCAGGTCGGCGAACAACAACGCGATCGGCTGCCCGGCGTCGCGGTGTGCGGCCAGGGCGACGGCCACCCGCTCGTGGAACAGCGCCCGGTTGGCCAGGCCGGTGAGCGGGTCGTGGTACGCCTGGTGCCGCAGCCGGCGCTGCCCCTCGGAGACCCGGTCGAGCAGCACGGTGTTGTCCACGATGGTGACCATCTGCCGGGCCACCACCAGACCGAGGGCGAGCCAGCCGAGATACACCTCGATGGCGCTGATCTGCCCGCCCGCGCCGGTGCGGAGCAGGATGACCACGCCGGTCGCCACCACCGGGACGTACGGCAGGGCCAGGTGGAGCCATTCCGCCCGCCGGCCGGCCGGCGGTGTGCCGGTCTCCCGGTCGGGCAGGTACAGCGCGGCCAGCGCGAACAGCGCCGGCCCGAGCAGGTAACCGGCCGCCTGGACCGGCGGCAGCACCTCATCCGTCAGGTGGAGCAGCCGGAACGCGTCGGAGACGCCGAACGCGGCGATGCCGAGCCCGGCCAGCCGCAGCGGCATCCGGCCGGAGACCGGCGCCGGCCGGGTCACCAGCAGCAGGATCACCATCATGAGCAGGATGAGGTCGGCGGCCACGTACGCGACGGCCATCCGCGACAGCCACGGATGCGCGTTCAGCTCGCGGCGCACGCTCGCCGGAACGGCCGTCCAGACCAGCGCCGCCACCGAGCCGGCGAGCAGCACGCTGTCGATCACCAGCACGATCCGGTCGCGGACGGAGGACGCCGGACTGGGGCGGCCCATCGCCCGGGCGGCGGTCAGCAGGGCCAGGAGGGTGCACGCCGGAAGAATCAGCACGCCGACGTCGCCCACCGACGCCGCCGCGGGGCGCCCCGGGTCGAGGATGTCCCGGACGACCCACGAGATCCGGATCAGGGCGAACACGGCCAGCCCGGAGCCGAGCAGCAGCCGCCAGTGCCGGCCGATCGGGAGGCGCCCGTCGCGCAGCGCCCCGGAGAGGCAGGCGGCCGCCGCGGCCACGGCGGCCACGAAGGCGGCGGCGTCCGCGAACGTCCGGCGATCACCTCCCGCCGGCACCAGGAACTGACCGGCGGCGACGGTGGCGGCGACGAGAACCAGGGCGCCGATGAGCCGCGTCGATAGCCGTGCCGTCGTGATCACCACCCGCATCCTTCGGACGCGGCCCGCCCCGCCGCGACCGCTGTAACGTACCGCAGCCAGGGACGATGTTCGAAACATCAGTCGTCGAGCGTCAGGTCCGCGACAATCACGGTCACGTTGTCGGGGCCGCCGCCCTTCAGCGCGAGGTCGACCAGTGACTGTGCGCACGACTGCGGATCGCCCTGCGCGAGCATCTCCGCCTCGATCCGCTCGGTCGGCACCACCGTGGTCAGCCCGTCGCTGCACAGCAGCCAGCGGTCGCCCGGCTCGGGCTCGACGATGATGTAGGACGGGCTGACCGGTTCGCCCTGCAGGGCCTGGGTGACCACGGCGCGGCGCGGGTGGCTGCCCGCCTCCTCCGGCCGGATCAGCCCCTGGTCGACCAGCATCTGCACGTACGTGTCGTCCTTGGTCAGCTGGTTCAGCCGGCCGTCGCGCAGCAGGTACGCCCGGGAGTCGCCGACGTGGGCCAGCGCGGCCCGGTCGCCGGAGAAGATCACGGCGGTCAGCGTGGTGCCCATGCCGGCGAGGGTCAGGTCGCCGGAGACGTGCGCGGCGATCTTGCCGTTGGCCACCTCGAGCGCCTTGTGCAACGCGTCCATCTGGTGCGCGTTGTCGATCGGCACGTCCAGCGACGTCATGGCCTCGACGGTCAGGCGACTGGCCACGTCGCCGGCGGCCATGCCGCCCATCCCGTCGGCCACCACGAGCAACCGGTCGCCGGCGTAGTAGGCGTCCTGGTTGTTGGCCCGGACGAGTCCCCGGTCGGTGACGGCCGCCCACCGAAGGTGCAAGGTCATGGCGTGCAGCCTGCCAGGTCGGCTCCACCGTGTCTGCACGCGGTGGGCGGCGCGCCGTAGGAATCGTCGCAACAATCGGTCAGCATGAGAGTCACCCCGTACTCAAGGGCCCGTTTTTCGATGCCCGGCCGAGGCAGCGCGAGTCGGCCTCGGGCTCCTGCATCGTAGGCGCCACCCACTCCAGCGCGGACTCGTCGGCCGGCCATCCTCGGACGACCACTCGGGTATCCGGGGCCGCCGCCGGGTTCGCGCACAGCGTCCGCGACCGCACCCGGCCGTCGGGGACGATGTCCACGTGGCCGTCCGGATTGAGCATCGTGGTCGACGTGTCGTCGACGGTGATCAGCTGCCCGCGGACCACGAGCACGCCGTGGCCGGTCGCGTCGGTCACCTCGATGGCGCTGTTCGGCAACACCGGCGCCCGCAGGAACACCACCCCGATCACGAACGGCGCGACCACGGCCGCCGCGACCGCCGGCCAGTGCGTGGCGATCCGGGCGAACCGTTCCGGCACCGGCCCGGTGAGCAGCGGCCCGAGCAGCGGCGGCACCCCCAGCAGCAGCGCGGTGCTGACCTCCCCGGCCCGTACGGCGTCGGCCACGCCCGGCCCGACGAAGATCAGAACGAGCACGCCGACGAGGATCGGCACGCCCAGCGTGATCCACGCCATCAGCCACTTCTCGCCCCGGTAGCGCTGCACCGCGGTCAGCCCGAGGATCGACACCACCATCATCAGCAGCACCGGCAGCAGCCGCAGCTGCCAGCTGAACGAGGCCAGCACCACGGCCAGCAGCACCACCCAGTCGGGCATCCGCAGCGCGTTCACCGCCAGTTGCGACCGGCCGGCCTGGTTGGGCGCGCTGACCAGCAGGATCCCGCCGAGCACCCGCATCACCAGGATCACCGCGGGCACCGTCCAGATCAGCGTGATGAACAGGGCGCTGATCATGCCGAGCGGGCTGATGTACTGCACCAGCAGCAGCATCGTGGGCAGGTCCTGGCGGCTCAGGTACCACAGCCGCAGGACCAGCAGCACCAGCGGGAACGCCGGCAGGACAGTGAAGACCCAGTTGAGCTGGGCCCGCCGGCGCCGCGGGGCGACGCCGGCGACCTTGACGAAGACGTCACTCATTTCAGGACGTCCTCCCAGGGCAGCTGCCGTACGTCCGGCCGGGGCACCGCGGGCTGCTCGGCGGCCGCGATCGGGGTGCCGGCCTGCGCGGCCACCTCGGTCTGCAGGTTGGTCTTGTAGGCCCGCTCCCAGCGCTCGTCGTGCGGGTCCTTCCAGGACCGATAGAGCGTGAGATCCACAAGGGTCTTCAGGGCCGGGTTGTCGCCGACGTTGACGCCCCACGCCTCGGTCTTGTCCAGGCCGAGATCCCAGTGCGTGAACTTCTTCGAATACTTCGCCTCGTAGCCGGCCAGGATGGCGGCGTCCGTGGTGACGGCCTCCACCTGGCCCGCGCGAAGCAGTTTGAAGCAGTCGCCGATCTGATTGCGGCGGATCGCGGTCGGCCCGGTCTCGCTGGTCGAGGCGGAGATGCTGCAGGCCTTCAGCCGGTTGAGGTCCGGGACGGTCGTCACCGGGGCGTGGCCGACCCGGGTGATCGCGGACTGCTCGGTGTAGAGGTACGGGTCGGAGAACGTCACCCCGGGCTCCTCCTCGCGGAGCGCGGTGATGCTGTAGCTGGCGATCACCATCTTCACCGGCACTCGGCGCTGGACGCCCTTGACCAGCTGGAAGGCCTGCATCCGGGCGCGGTCCTCGCTCTCGATGGCGTAGAACCGCACCTCGTCCTGCCGGAATCCGAGGTCCTCGGCGATCATGTATGCGATGTCGATGTCGAAACCGGACCAGATCTTGGTCGCCGGGTCGTAGTACGCCACCCCGGGCTGGTCGGCCTTGACCCCGATGGGCAGCTCGGTCCAGGTGTCCACACCGGCCGCGACCCGCAGCTGGTCGACCGACGGCGGCCCGCTGACCAGCAACTTGGCCATCCCGACGCCGAGCGTCAGCACCAGCGCCAGACCGAGCGCGGCCAGCCGCAACGGCGCCAGCGTCCAGCGCGACGGCGGCGGCTCCTCGACGACCGGGGTGAGCTCGTCCGGCGCGACCGCGGCCACCGCGGCGATCTCCTCGGCCGCGATGTCGCGGGCGGCGATGTCCTCCACCGTGCTCTGCCGCGGGGCGCTGCGCCGCCAGGGCAGGCGGCTCAGCGGCGTGACGCGGCCGCGGCCGTTCGGTTCGGTCATGCCGTCCATCGTGCCCGACGGATGCGAAGCCGGGTCAGCGGGTGGCGACCACCACGGCCGACTCGGAGGGCAGGGTCACCCGGTCGCGGTGCAGGACCACGCCCGGTTCGGTGGCCAGCAGCACCTTGGTCGGCACCGCCCGGACGCTGACCGCCTGCGGCATGGGCGCGAGGTTGGCGGCGACGGTGACGTGCCCGCGCCGCATCACCACGAACTGGTCGCCGTGCCAGACCTCGACCTGGTCGAGCCGCGGATCGGTGAGTTCCGGCCGGTCCCGGCGCAGCGCGATCAGGCGCCGGTAGAAGTCCAGAACCTCGGAGTGCCCCGGCTTGTCCCGCTCGGCCCAGTCCAGCTTGGACCGTTCGAAGGTGGCCGGGTCCTGCGGGTCGGGCACGTCGGTCTCGGCCCAGCCGTGCGAGCCGAACTCGCGCCGCCGCCCGTTCTTGACCGCCGCCGCCAGTTCGGGCTCGGGGTGGCTGGTGAAGTACTGCCACGGGCTGTCCGCCGCCCACTCCTCGCCCATGAACAGCATCGGCGTGTAGGGCGCGGTCAGCAGCAGCGTGACGCCGACCTTGAGCAGCCCCGGCGACACCAGGGCGGACAGCCGGTCGCCGAGCGCGCGGTTGCCGATCTGGTCGTGGTCCTGCAGGAACGCGACGAACCGGTGACCGGGGACGGTGTGCCGGTCGACCGGCCGGCCGTGCACCCGCCCGCGGAAGCTCGACCAGGTCCCGGCGTGGAAGAACGCGCTGGTCAGGACGGTCTCCACGGACTCCAGCGAGCCGAAGTCGCCGTAGTAGCCCTGTCGTTCGCCGGTGAGCAGGGCGTGCAGCGCGTGGTGGACGTCGTCGTCCCACTGCGCGGTCAGGCCGTCCCCGCCGGCCTCGCGCGGGGTGATCAGCCGGGCGTCGTTGAGGTCGGACTCGGCGATCAGCGACAGCGGCCGGCCCAGGTGCGCGGACAGGCTCTCGACCTCGACCGCCATCTGCTCGAGCAGGGTGATCGCGCTGTGGTCGGAGAAGGCGTGCACGGCGTCCAGCCGCAGCGCGTCCACGTGGTAGTCCCGCAGCCAGGCCAGCATGCTGTCGATGATGTAGCGGCGGACCCCGGTCGACTCCGGACCGTCCAGATTGATCGAGGCGCCCCACGGGTTGCTGACCGCGCTGAGGTAGGGCGCGAACATCGGGGCGTACGCGCCGCTGGGGCCGAAGTGGTTGTACACCACGTCCAGCACCACGCCGAGGCCCCGGGCGTGGCAGGCGTCGACGAAGCGTTTCAGTCCGTCGGGCCCGCCGTACGGCTCGTGCGGCGCGTACCAGCAGACCCCGTCGTACCCCCAGTTGTACTCCCCGTTGAACGCGGCCACGGGCAGCAGCTCGACCAGGTCGACGCCCAGGTCGACGAGGTGGTCCAGACGCCCGGCGGCGGCGTCGAAGGTGCCCTCGGCGGTGAACGTGCCGACGTGCATCTCGTAGAGGACCGAGCCCGGCAGCTGACGGCCGGTCCAGTTCCGGTCCGTCCACTCGAACGCGCCGTGGTCGTACACCCGGCTGAGGCCGTGCACCCCGCCGGGCTGCCACCGCGACCGCGGATCGGGCAGCGGGCCGTCGTGATCCGGCAGGAGGTAGCCGTAGTCGTCGCCCGGCCCGGCCCCGGGCACGTCCCGGCGCCACCAGCCGCCGGGCCCGCGTTCCATGTCCCGCTCGGTCCCGCCGGCCAGCAGCCGGACCGTCTTCTCCGGCGCCCAGATCTCGAAGACCGTCATTGTTCCTTCACCAGCAACGCGACCGGGTACGTGTGCAGCAACTCGGCCACCGACAACCGGTTCCCGCCGTAGCCGGCGCCGGTCAGGACCTCCGTCCAGCTGTGCCCGTCGAGGGACACCGTGGTGTCGTGCCAGCCGCCGTGGCGGGACAGTCCGACCGGGAGCCGGGTGGCCACGGTGACCACGCCGCCGCGGTCGAAGGCGAGCACGTGGTCAGCCACCCGCCCGTCGCCGAAGACCGGCCGGTAGGAGCTGAACAGCTCCGGGCGCTGCCGCCGCAGCCGCAGCGCCCGCGCGGTCACCAGCAGCTTGGCCGCGCCGGTGTCGTCGACCGGCGGCACCCAGCCGTCGTCGATGCGGGCCAGCAGTTCCCGGCGGCCCGGGAAGTCGACCGGCCGGCGGTTGTCCGGGTCGACCAGGGACAGGTCCCACAACTCGCTGCCCTGGTAGACGTCCGGAACGCCGGGCATGGTCAGCTGCACCAGTTTCTGGGTCAGCGCGTTGGACCAGCCGGGCGGGGTGATCGAGGCGGCGAACCCGGCGACCTCGGCCGACAGGGCCTCGTCGTCGTAGATCCGGTCGACCATCGCCGCCAGGGTGTTCTCGAACCGCTCGTCCGGCTGGTACCAGCTGGTCGAGACGGCGGCCTCGCGGGCGGCTTTCACGGCGTACGCCTGCAGTCGCTCCCGGGAGATCGGCCATGCACCCACCGCGGCCTGCCAGATGAGATGGGCCAGCGACGGGTCCGGCAGCGGCGCCGCGCGGACCCAGCGGCGGACCACTTCGGTCCAGTCGCCGGGCAACTCGGACAGCACGGAGAGCCGGGCCCGGACGTCCTCGCTGCGTTTGGTGTCGTGGGTGGACAGCGTGGTCATGCCCTCGGGCCAGTGCTGCTGCCGCCGTTCCGCGCACTCGTGGAACTCGTCGACGGGGACGCCGAACTTCTCCGGGTCGTTGCCGACCTCGTTGCGGGCGGTGAACCGGGTCCAGCGGTAGAACGCGGTGTCCTCCACGCCTTTGGCCATCACCGCGCCGGTGAACTGCTGGAACCGATACGCCAGCTCGTCGGCCGGGTTGCGGAGGCGGCCGGTGACCGCGTCCAGGGCCGGGACCAGGGACGGCCGGCGGCGCCCGGCCTCGGAGCGGGCCTTGGCCAGGTGCCGGGAGCCGTACGGCAGGTAGGAGCGGTACACCGGGAAGCACGCCGCGAGCTCGGCCAGCGCCTTGTCCGCCGCGTCGACCTCCGGGATCAGCGCCGTCATCCGGGCCAGTTCGGCCGCCAGCGACGTGGTGGCCACGTGAAGCTTGGTCTGGTGCACCAGGTCCGGCCAGGTCTGCGCCTGGCCGGTCAGATAGCGGCCGAGGGTGTCGAAGAAGGACTCGGTGCCGGTGTCCACGATCACGCCGCCGACCTCGGCCAGCGCGTCGTAGCCGGTGGTGCCGGCCACCGGCCACGCGGGCATGTGCTCGCCCGGCTCGAGGATCTTCTCCACCACCAGCCAGGCGTCCGGCGCCGCGTCGTGCAGCCGCTGCAGGTAGCCGCCGGGGTCGCGCAGCCCGTCCGGATGGTCGACCCGGATGCCCTGCACCGCACCCTCGGCGTACCACCGCAGGATCTCGGCGTGCGTGGCGTCGAAGACCTCCGGGTCCTCGACCCGCAGCCCGGCCAGGTCGGTGATGGTGAAGAACCGGCGGTAGTTCAGCTCGCGGTCGCCGCGGGTCCAGTCGACCAGCTCGTAGTGCTGCCGGTCGTGCACCTCCCGCGGGCTGCCCTCGCCGGTGCCGTCGGCGATCGGGTACCGCTTGTCGTAGTAGCCCAGCTCGTCGCCGTGGATCTCCAGATGGTCGAGCTCGTCCGGGCCGGAGCCGAGGACCGGCAGCAGGATCCGGGCCCGGGACCAGTCGATGTCGTAGAACTTGGCGTACTGCGACTCCGGCCCGTACTTCAGCACGTCCCACCAGGTCGGGTTGGCCGCGGCCACGGCGATCCCGGCGTGGTTGGGCACGATGTCCACGACCAGGCCGAGCCCGGCCGCGTCCAGGGCCGCCTTCAGCTCCCGGCGCCCGTCCTCGCCGCCCAGCTCCGGGTTCACCTTCCGGTGGTCGACCACGTCGTACCCGTGCGTCGAGCCGGGCGTGGCCGTCAGCAGGGGGGACGTGTACAGGTGGCTGACCCCGAGGTCGGCCAGGTAGTCGGCGAGTTCGGCGGCGGACTTCAGGGGGAATTCGCGGTGTACCTGGACGCGGTACGTCGAGGTAGGAGACAAGGAGTTTGCAGAGCCGGATTCATTCAACTTTCAGACCGTCCTGTCCAAGACGATGAGTGAGCGGTCCGGAACGATGATCTTCGAGACCGCCTCGACCACCGACGGGCTGCGGGGCGAGGGTTCCGCGGTCTCGATGACCTTCTCCCACTTCTCGCCGTACTCGGCCGGCGGAGTGGTGAACTCGATGAGCGCGTCGTGCGCGTTGAAGAACAGCAGGAACGACGAGTCGACGTGCCGCTGCCCGTACTGGCCGCGTTCGCGGATGCCCTCCCCGTTGACGAACAGCGCGACCGCCCGGCCGAAGTCGTTGCCCCAGTCGTCGCCGGTCATCTCCCGGCCGTCCGGGGTGAACCAGGCCAGGTCCTGCAGCGGGTCGCCGCCGCCGCGCGCGGTCACCGGCAGGCCGGTGAAGAAGCGGCGGCGCTGGAACACCTGGTGGCGGTGCCGGAACGCGGTCAGCTTGCGGGTGAATTCCAGCAGCGACTCGTCGGCGGAGTCCCAGTCCACCCAGGAGATCTCGTCGTCCTGGCAGTACGCGTTGTTGTTGCCGCCCTGGGTCCGGCCGAGCTCGTCGCCGTGCGAGATCATCGGCACGCCCTGGCTGAGCATCAGCGTGGCCAGGAAGTTGCGGCGCTGCTTGGCCCGCAGCGCCAGCACCTGCTTGTCCCTGGTCGGACCCTCGACGCCGGAGTTCCAGGACCGGTTGTGGCTCTCGCCGTCCCGGTTCTCCTCGCCGTTGGCCTCGTTGTGCTTGTCGTTGTAGGACACCAGGTCGTTGAGCGTGAACCCGTCGTGCGCGGTGACGAAGTTGATCGAGTGGAAGGGCTTGCGGCCGTCGTCCTGGTACAGGTCGGCGGAGCCGGTGATCCGGGACGCGAACTCGGCCAGGGTGGCCGGCTCGCCGCGCCAGAAGTCGCGGACCGTGTCCCGGTACTTGCCGTTCCACTCGGTCCAGTTCGGCGGGAAGTTGCCGACCTGGTACCCGCCCGGCCCGACGTCCCACGGCTCGGCGATCAGCTTCACCTGACCGACCACCGGGTCCTGCTGCACCACCTCGAAGAACGTGGACAGCCGGTCGACGTCGTAGAACTCCCGGGCCAGCGTGGACGCCAGATCGAACCGGAAACCGTCCACGTGCATCT
This sequence comes from uncultured Actinoplanes sp., assembly GCA_964236515.1. Taxonomy (GTDB): domain Bacteria; phylum Actinomycetota; class Actinomycetes; order Mycobacteriales; family Micromonosporaceae; genus Actinoplanes. The sequence continues at coordinate 89,405 of CAXSDA010000013.1, read as the reverse complement.
CGGTCACCCAGTACCGCAGCGAGTCCATGATCAGCTGGAGGCTCTGCGGACTGCGCACGTTCAGGCTGTTACCCGTGCCGGTGTAATCCATGTAGAACTGCGGCTGATCGTCCACCAGGCGGTAGTACGTCCGGTTGTCGATCCCCTTGAGGCTCATCGTCGGGCCCAGGTGGTTGCCCTCGGCCGTGTGGTTGTAGACGACGTCGAGGACGACCTCCATGCCCGCGGCGTGCAGGGCCTTGACCATGCCGCGGAACTCCTGGGTCTGCTGGCCGAGCGAGCCCATCGCCGAGTACCCGTGGTACGGCGCGAAGAAGCCCAGCGTGTTGTAGCCCCAGTAGTTGCGCAGGCCCAGGTCGACCAGGCGGTTGTCGTGCACGAACTGGTGCACCGGCATCAGCTCGACGGCGGTCACGCCCAGGCCCTTGAGGTGCTCGATGATCGCCGGGTGACCCAGGGCCGCGTACGTGCCGCGCATGTCCTTGGGCACTTCGGGGTGGCGCTCGGTCAGGCCCTTGACGTGCGTCTCGTAGATCACCGAATGGTGGTACGGGATGTCCGGGCGGCGGTCGTTCCCCCAGTCGAAGTACGGGTTCACCACCACGCCCTTGGCCATGTACGGGGCGGAGTCGAGGTCGGACATCTGGTCGGGGGCGTCCATGTCGTACGCGTACAGCGAGGGGTGCCACTGGATGTCGGCGTCGATGGCCCGGGCGTACGGGTCGAGCAGCAGTTTGTGCGGGTTGCAGCGCAGGCCGCGGCCCGGCTCGTACGGCCCGTAGACCCGGTAGCCGTAGCGCTGGCCCGGCTCGACCCCCGGCAGGTAGGCGTGCCAGACGAACGCGTCCTGCTCGTGCAGCTGGACCTTCCGCTCGTTGCCGGCCGGGTCGAACAGGCACAGCTCGACCGCCTCGGCCACCTCGGAGAAGATCGCGAAGTTCGTGCCCGTGCCGTCGTAGGTGGCCCCCAGCGGGTACCGGTGACCAGGCCAAACCTGCATGTGCGTGCTCCCTGCCCCTCGATCGCCCCACGGCGGCGCAAGATCGTTCACCCGCCCGGGGGTACCCCAATCCTGCGGTCATTCTCACCGACCGGACCGGTGAACAACGTCTCATCAGCCCCGCGTGTGATACAGACCGGCGTTTATCCGAGCACGTCGTCGATGAAGCACCAGCGCCAGGCCTCCCCCGGTTCGTAGGAACGCATCACCGGGTGGTCCTCGGCGTCGTAGTGGACGGACATGTGCCGCCGCGGCGACGAGTCGCAGCAGGCGACCAGGCCGCAGGACAGGCAGACGCGCAGGTGGACCCAGTCGGTGAAGCCCCCGGCGACGCATTCCGGGCAACCGTCGTCGTACGGCGTCCGCGGCTCGGGGTCGGCGGCGTCCTTGAGGTGCTGGCAGGTCAATCGTCACTCCGGGATAGCTGGGATTCTTCCAGGTCGAGATCGCGCTGAGCGCGGGTGAGCACCTCTTCCGGGATCCGCCCCTCGTTGCGGGCGATCTTGAAGACGTGGCGCTCGGCGGTAATCATCTCGCGCCGCAATCGGCCGTACGCGGCGGACGGGGTCTCCTGCTCCTGGCTGCCCAGTTGCTCCCAGGCCCGGTTGGACCGGCTCTCGGTCAGCCCGCGCAGCCGGTCGACCACCGAGTCGGGTGCACCGTCGGCCGCCTCCTCCAGCGCCTGCAGAGCGGCCCGGCTGGCCCGCTGCTGCACGCCCGCCTCGGCCAGCGCGTCCTGGCTGGTGTTGTCCTCGTAGACGCCGAGCCGGCGGGCCACCCCGGGCAGCGTGGTCCCCTGGATGAGCAGGGTCAGCACGATGATCGCGAACGCCACGAAGACGAACAGGTCGTTCGGGTAGTGGGGCACGCCGTCAGCGCCCGGGGTGGGCAGGGTGAGCGCCGCCGCCAGGGTGACCACGCCGCGCATCCCGGCCCAGGCGATCACGGTCGGCACGGTCACCGGCGGACGGGGCTCGCGCTCCCGGATCTTGGGCACCAGCCGGGCCAGGTAGGTGGCCGGGTAGAGCCACACGAATCGGACCAGCACCAGCGCGCCGAACACGGCCAGGGTCACCTTGACGGTGGTCCCGACGCCCGTCTCCAGGCCCTCGATCACACCCCGCAGCTGCAGCCCGACCAGCAGGAAGACCACTCCTTCGAGGAGGAAGGTGATCAGCCGCCAGACCGCCTCCATCTGCAGGCGGGAGGTCGCCGACAGCAGGTACGGGATCCGGTGACCCAGGTACAGGCCGCACACCACCACCGCCACCACGCTCGACGTCCGCGCCTCCTCGGCCACGATCACCACCACGAACGGGGTCAGCAACGACACGGCGTCGTCCAGCAGCGGGTCCTCGATCTTGCGGTGCAGCTTGGCCGCGCCGACCGCGAAGGCCAGCCCGAGCACGACGCCACCGCCCGCCTTGAGCAGCACCTGACCGCCGATGTCCCAGAACCCGGCGGCGGTGCCGGCCAGCGCCGCCGAGGCCACCCGGACCAGCACCAGCGCGGTCGCGTCGTTGAGCAGGCTCTCGCCCTCGAGGATGGTGACCACCCGGCGGGGCAGGTGGATGCGGCGGGCGATGGCGGTGGCGCTGACCGCGTCCGGCGGGGCGACGATCGCGCCCAGCGCCACGCAGGCCGACAGCGGCACCGCCGGCAGCAGGGCGTGGACCACGAAGCCGATCACGAACGCGGTGACGATCACCAGCCCGACCGCGAGCAGCAGGATCGGGCGCAGGGCGTGCCGGAACGCCGGGACCGACGTCTGCAGCGCGGCCACGTACAGCAGCGGCGGCAGGATGCCGATCAGCACCAGCTCGGGCTTGAGGTGGATCTCCGGCAGCCCCGGTACGAACGACAGCCCGAGGCCGGCCACCAGCAGCACCAGCGGCGCGATGAACCCCAGCCGGCGGGCCAGCGCCGCCCCGAGCACCGAGATCGCCACCAGGACGACCGTGTCGATGATGCTCTCCATGCCGGAGAGCTTATGGGGGTGGCCGCTCGCGGACGCAACAAGAATGAGTCGCCCTACTCACGCTCGCGTCACGCCCGTCGTGGATATTGATGGACATGACCACGACCACGCTCCGGGCCGGGATCACCGCGGTGGCCGCCAGCCTGCCCGCCGCCGAGGTGCGGACGGCCGACCTGCAGGACCGGGTGGCCGCCGCCAGTGACCTGACGTTGCCGGCCGGGCTGTTCGCCTCCGCCACCGGCATCCGGACGCGGCGGGTCGCGGCCGACGACGAGTACGCGTCGGACCTGGCCGTCCGCGCCGCCCGCCAGGTGCTTCACGACGCCGGCCTGGACGCGCTCGACGTCGACCTGCTGCTGTACGCGTCGGCCACCCGGGACATGACCGAACCGGCGACCGCGCACGTGGTCCAGGCGGCGCTCGGCGGGCGGGCGCACGCGCTGGACGTCACCAACGCCTGCAACAGCTTCCTCAACGGGATCGACCTGGCCCGGTCGATGATCCTGGCCGGGCGGGCGCGGCGGGCGCTGGTGGTGACCGGCGAGACGCCGACCCGGTCGATGCGCCCGGCGCTGTCCGGGATGGCCCAGGCGCGGAAGGCGTTCGCCGGCTACACGTTCGGCGACGCCGGCGCGGCGGTGCTGGTCGAGCCGGTGGCCGCCGGCGGGATCGTCGACGTGGACGGCGAGACGCACTCCGAGCACTGGGCGGTCGGCGGGATCTTCGGCGGCGGCTCGCGGCACCCGCGCGACGTCGAGCAGACGTACTTCACCGGCGACGGGCACAAGCTGCGTGGCGTGTTCGAGAAGATCGGGCTCAGTCTGCTGGAACGGGTCAACCACCGGCTGCGTCTGACCTGGGACGACTACGCCCGGGTGCTGGTCCACCAGGTGACCGTGCCCTACCTGGAACGGTTCGTGGAGGTGGCCGGGCTGCCTGCCGACAAGGTCGAGGTGACCGTGCCCGAACTCGGCAACATGGCCAGCGCCACGCTCGGGGTGCAGCTGGCCCGGATCCGTCCGTCGCTCGTGCCGGGTGACCGGGTGATGCTGGTCGGGCTGGGCGGCGGGGTCAGCTTGATGACCATCGTCTGGGAGGTGTCGTGAACCTCTGGGTGGTGGTGCCCGCGTACAACGAGGCCGCCCTGATCCCGGGCACGCTGGCCGCGTTGCGGGCGCAGACGGACACCGATTTCACGCTGCTGGTGGTGGACAACGGCTCGACCGACGGCACGGCTTCGCTGGCCGGAGACGCCGGCGTGCCGGTGCTGGTCGAGCCGGAGAAGGGCGTGGGGTGTGCCGTCGACACCGGGTTCCGGCACGCCGTCGCGCACGGGGCCACCCACATCGCGCGGACGGACGCCGACTGCCTGCCGCGGCCGGGCTGGATCACCGGCGTACGGGCCGGTTTCGCCGCCGGGGGTGAGCTGGTCTGCGGCCGGATCACCGCCCGGCGCGACGAGCACGGGCCGGTCGGGCGGGCGGTCTTCCGCGGGCTGGTCGGGCTGGCGGCCACCTTCGGGCGGTGGCGGCCGGCGCACCGGTCGGCGGCCGGGTTCCGGGCGCCGTACCGCATGCACGCCGGCAACAACATGGCGGTGACCGCGTCGCTGTACCTCGCCTGCGGCGGGATGCCGCGGCGGCCGTCGCCGACCGACCGGCTGTTCCTCAACCGGGTCCGGGCGACCACGGACGCGATCGTCCACCGGCGGGACATGGTGGTGGAGAACTCGACCCGGCGGCTGGCCGCGTACGGCGTGGTCGGCACGGCGCGCTGGTACCTGGATCAAGGCAGTGGCGCGCTGACGGCGGATCCGCGCTGATGCTGACTCAGTTGATCGCTTCGCTCGGCTCGGCCGACGACCGGCCGGCTCTCCTTTCCGGCTCCCTCTCTCGAGCCGACTTGTCCGATCTGATCCGCGGCTACGCGGTGGCGCTGCGCACTCACGGGCTGATCGCCGGGGACACCGTCGGACTGGCCGTACGCCCGGGGCCGCGCTCGCTGGCCGTCCTGCTGGCGGCGTACCACCTGGGTCTGCGGGTCGCCGTGCTCGACCCCACCGCCGGCCCGGACGTGCTGCTGGCCCGGCTGCGGCTGGCCGCGCCGAAACTGGTGCTGGCCGACACCGCCGCCCAGGCGGTCGCCGGCTGGGCCGCGCCGCTGGCCCGGCGGGCTCACCTGGCCCTGCCCGAGTTGACCGCGCTCGCCCCGGTGGTGACGGTCGGCCGGTGGCTGCCGGGCGCGGCGCCGGTGCTGCGCCGGCGGTCCGGGCCGATGCCGCCCGCCTTCGACGGCGACGGCGACGCGGTGATCGTGTTCACCTCGGGCACGACCAGCCGGCCGCGCGCGGTGGTGCACACCCGGGCCGGCCTGAACGCCGGCCTGCGGGCGGTCTCCGACCTGGTGCGGCCCCGGCCGGGCGAGCCGGTGCTGGGCGGCACGTTCTTCGTGCTGCTGCCGGCCCTCGCCGCGGGCGCGCCCGCCGGCCCGCCGACCCGCCGGAACCTCACCCGGCTGCGGCCGCAGGCCACCTACCTCACGCCGCCGCAGCTGCGGGCCGCCCTGGCCGCCGGCACCCGGTTCACCGGCGCCGTCTACAGCGGTTCGGCCCCGGTCAGCGGCCGGCTGCTGGCCGCGGTCCGGGCGGCCGGGGCGGACACGGCGTGGGGGGTCTACGCGATGACCGAGGTGTTCCCGGCGGCGGCGGTCGAGTCGACGGCGAAGAACGCGTTCCCCGACGACGGCGACCTCGTCGGCGACCTGCTGCCCGGGGTGTCGGCGTCGGTCGACACCGGCGGGCAGTTGCTGCTGGCCGGGCCGAACGCGGCCGACCGGTATCTCGGCGAGGAACCGATGACCTGGGTGCCGACCGGGGACATCGGGCGGGTGCGGGGCCGGACGGTGGTGCTCGGCGGGCGGCTCAAGGACATGATCCTGCGGCACGCCGAGAACATCTACCCGGGCCTGTACGAGCCGGCGCTGCACGTACCGGGCGTCGAGCTGGCGATCATCGTGGGCGTGCCCGCCGGCGACGGCGACGAGCGGGTGGTCGCCCTGGTCCAGCCCGCGGCCGGGACGTCCGAGGCGGCCGTCCGGGATGCGCTGGCCGGCCCGCTGGACCGGATGGGCTCCGCCCGCCCGGACGAGGTCCGCCTCACCCGCATCCCGCTGGCCGGCCGGTCGAAGAAACCGGACCGGGCCGCCGCCGCCCGCCTCGCGGCCACCCCGTGAGCCGGGCCCGGACCCGCGACCGGCGGGTCTACCAAGCCGGCCACCCGGTGCTGTTCGCGCTGCTCGGCGCGACCCGCCGCCGGCCGGTGGTGCGCCTCGGCCGAACCCTGCTGGTGCACGACCGGGCCGCGTATGTGTCCGCGCTGACGACGGTCCCGCTGGACCGGACCGCGCCCGGCACCACCGGCGGCGAGGCCGGCCGGCTGGCCGGCGAGGCCGTGCTGTTCGACGAGCAGGGCGCGTCCCACCGGCAGTCCCGGCGCGGGGTGGCGCCGCTGCTCGGCTCGGCCTCGATGGCGCGGCTGCGTCCGGTGTGGATGGCGGTCCTGCGCCGGCGGCTGGCCCCGCTGGCCCTCGGCGCACCGGTCGACCTCGTGCCCCTGGCGCTCGAGATGTCCGGCGCGACCGCGGCCGAACTGCTCAGCCTCGGCGGCCGGGTCGACCCGATGGAGTTGGCGCTGGCCGCGCGGGCGGCCAGCGACCTGGCGGCCCGGGCCCATCTGCCCGGCCCGGGCCGGGGACGGGCCGCGCGGCGGGCGCCGGCCGCGGCCGCCCGGCTGAGCGCGCTCGTGGCCGGCGGCCCACTGCCGACCGGTCTGGCCACCACCCTCGCCGCGGCGGCGGTGTCGACGACGGTGGCGGCGCTGCCCCGGGCGGTGGCCTGGGCCGCTGACGCCGCCCTGTGGGACGCGGTGCCGTCGCACGTCGACGCGCTGACCGGCGAGCTGCTGCGGGTGGTCGCCCCGACGCCCCTGCTCCCTCGGGTCGCCGCCGCGGCCGCTGTCCTCAGCTTCGGACAAAAGCCGCGTCTTGGTCACCGCCGCCTCCTCCCCCACCCTCGAATGGGTGGGCCGAGCGTGCCACCCGGGTCCGACACTTTTCCGCCGTCGTCCACAGGCTGCCCGGTACGCGCCGGCGACCGCCTCCTGCTCGTCGCCCGCCACGCCGCCGACGCCCACCGCCGCGACCCCGACCCGGCCGACCCCGCGCCGGCGGACATCGCCCAGCTCGTCTTCGGCACCGGCCCGCACGCCTGCCCCGGCGCCCGCCTGGCCCGCCGGCAGCTCGCCGACCTTCTGACGGCGCTCGCCCCGTACCGCCCGCACGTCCGGGCCGCCCGCGCCGACCGCCGCGCGGCCCTCCCGAGCTGGCGTTCCCTGGTGATCGAGCGGCGATCGAGCGGCGATCGTGCAGTGATCACCCCGTGATCACCCCGTGATCGTCGCGATCACCGGCGCGTCCGGCTTCTGCGGCCGCGCGGTCACCGCCGAGGCCCGGGCCCGCGGCCACACGGTCATCACGATGGGCCGCGGCCCGGGCAGTGACCGCCGCTGGGACGCCGAACGCCCGGAGCGACCCGACCTGGCCGGCACCGACGCGGTGATCCACCTGGCGGCCGCGGTCGGCGACCCGGAACCCGGCCCGGCCGCCGCCGCCCGTTACCGGCTGGTCAACGTGGACGGCACCGCCCGCCTGCGGGAGGCGGCGGGCGGCCGGCCGATCGTGCACGTCAGCAGCGCCAGCGTCTACCGCCCCGGCCCGTACGACCGGCCGCTGACCGAGGACCACCCGGCCGACCGCCAGCGCAACGCCTACGGAAGAACGAAGGCGCAGGCCGAGGACGCGGCCGGCGAGGCCGTCATTCTGCGTCCGCGCGCGGTCTACGGTCCGGGTGACCCGCACCTGCTTCCCCGCCTGCGCCGCGTCGTACGGGGCGGCCGCGCCTGGCTTCCCGGGCCGGACGTGCCGCTGAGCCTGACCGCGGCGCCGAACCTGGCCACCGCCTGCCTGGACGCGCTGGAGAAAGCCTGGCCGGTGGGCGCCTACAACATCGCCGACGCCGAGCCGTACCGGCGCGACGCGGCCGTCCAGACGGTCCTGCACACGCCGGTGGCCCACCTGCCGATCGCCGTCGCGAGGGCCCTGACCTGGACGCCGGCCCTGTCGCAGTACGCGCTCGACCAGCTCACCGACGGCATGGTCCTGGACATCGCCAAGGCCCGGACGACCGGCTGGGACCCGCGGACCGGACTACTGGGTGCGGACCACACCTGACCGGGCGATCGTCGCCGCATACGTGCCGTCGCCGCTGTGGCGCGGCACCACGGCGTCGACCGAGAAGACGTACCCCGTCCTGCGGTCGAGTCCGGTGATCGTCGCGCTCGTCTGCCCGCAGACCTTCGGGGTGACCGTGACCCATCCGACGTCGCGTTGTTTGCCGCCCACCAGGTCCTGGCTGACCGCGGTCACCCGGAACTGCTGCAGGTCGTCGCCGTCCCTATTGTTCCAGGTCACGACCGCGCTGGTGGCTGAGGTGACCGCGGTCGCGCCGGAGATCCGGGAGAAGTCGAACGCGTACGACCCACAGGTCGGGGTGGGCGTGGCGGTGGCCGCCGGGCCGCCGTTGCCGCTGGTGCCGAGCGGGGTCCACGGAAGGCTGTCGCCGCTCGCGCCGTGAACGGGGGCGGCGGACGGGGCCGGCGTGCCCTGGTCGACGACCAGCCACGACTTGCCGCCGGCCGTGCCGGACGACGAAGCCGACGACGAGGACGAGCCGGAGGGCGTCGAGGAGGACAGGCCGACGGCGCCGCACCCGGACAGCAGCACGGGCACCGCCAGAAGCACCGCCATCTGCTTGATTCTCGTCACGGGAGAGTGATCGGACGGCGGGCAGCCGACTTTAGGAGTGCCGGAAGTGTTCCCGCGCCCGCCGGGCCAGATCCTTGGTCGCGGCCGAGTTGACCCAGGTGCCGAGAATGACCGACGCGCCCGGCACCACCTTGGCGAACATCCGCTTGGCGGCCCGGATGCCGGCCATCTGCGCCAGCTTCAGGCCGAGCTTCATCATCACGCCGGACAGCGGGCGTACGGCTGCCGCGTCGAACAGCCGCGCCGCCCGTTCCCGGCCGGCGGCCACCCCGAGCGCCAGCCGGGCGGTCTCCGCGATCTTGTGCACCCGCTGCAACACCAGCAGGTCGGTCGCCCTCTCCTGGGCGGTGGGGTCCAGGCCGTACGCCGCCGCGATATGCAGCACCATCCGGGCCTGGGTCCACGCCAGCACGCCGACGTCGATCACCGCCCCGGGCAGTCCGGTGGCGCCGGACACCGCCCCGGAGAGGCGCGCGAGGTTGGTGAACCGGCGCACGGCCAGGTCGGCCACGGCGTCCGGGGAGAGGCGGGGCTGCTCGGCCCGGGTGCGCTCGGCCCAGCGCCGCGCTTCGGGGCCGAGCCGCCGCACGGCTTCCAGGGCCAGGTGCTCCGGCGCGTACTCGGGGTCGGCCTTCATCCGTGTCCAGAGCGTGCCGGGTGGCCCGGAGGCCTCCTCGGGCGGGGCGTAGATGCCGGTCGGCGAATCGCTCACACTCCCATTGTGCCGTGCGGATGCACGTGCACGGCAACCGTGGGAGGCCTTCCGTTCAGATTTCGCGCCGCGTGACCGATAGGCGACGCGTAGGTACGGACACCCACCGAAGGCGGACGCATGACGGCCGAGGCACCACCGATCGAGCGGCTGCGCGCCACTGCGATCCTGGTGACGGCGTCGATCGTGCAGCTCGCCGGCACGGCTGTCTTCCTGATCAACACCCCCGCCCAGAACATCCCGCCGTTCCTCGGCTGGCTGTTCGCCATGGCCAGCACCGGCGTAGCCGCGGTGGCCTGCTGGCAGACGGCGTCGACCCCGGGACTGAGCCCGGTGGCGCGGCGGCTGTGGCGGCAGGTGTCGGTGGTGGCGGGCCTGGTGATGGTCGCGCTGGGCGGCGACGCGCACCATGCGTACCTCGATCCGCAGGACAGCGGCGCCGACCACGACGTGTTGTCCACCGTGTTGTACGTGCTGTCGATGGTGGTGCTGTTGTACGCGCTGCTGAGCCTGCCGGTGGGCCGGCGCGGGGAGAAGGAGCGGGTCGGCCGGTTCCTGCTGGACGCGGCCACGGTCGGCATCACCACCGGGATCTTCGCCTGGTACCTGACCATGCGGGCGTACGGCAGCTGGAGCGGGGCCGGCGAGAACGCCGGGCCGATGATGGTCCTGGCCTTCCTCGGCCTGATCGGCTCGCTGGCCTTCGTCAAGATCGCGATGAGCGGGCTCGGTGGCCTGGACCGGGTGACGATCCGGCTGCTGGCCGCCGCGGCCGGGGTCGGCGCGGCCGGCGGCGGCCTCCTCCCGCTGCTGGTCGACCTGCACAACGGGCTGAGCGGCTCGCACATCACCGTGCCGGCCACGATGCTGTTCGTGGCGTTCGCCGCCGACCGGCAGCGTCGCGCCGCCGTGCTGCCGCCGCCGGAGACCCGCCGACGGTCGTCGAGTCTCCTGCCGTACGTCGCGGTGGCCGCCACCGACATCCTGCTGCTGGTGGTCAGCCGCCGGGCCGGTCAGCTGGCGCTGGCCGTCGCGGTGGCCGCGGTCAGCCTGACCGCGCTGGTGGTGGCCCGCCAGATCAACGCGCTCAACGAGAACGGCAAGCTGCTGCGCCGCAACGACGCCCAGCTGCTGCAGCTGGGCCGCTACCAGGACCAGCTGACCCACCGGGCGACCCACGACGATCTCACCGATCTGGCCAACCGGGCGCTGTTCGAGCAGTCCACCCGGGATTCGCTGGCCGCGGCCGAGCACACCGGTGAACCGCTGAGCGTGGCGCTCATCGACCTGGACGACTTCAAGTCGATCAACGACCGGCTGGGTCACGCGGTCGGCGACGCGCTGCTGGTGGTGGTGGCCCAGCGGCTGCGCGACTGCGTCCGTACGGACGACGTGGTCGCCCGACTCGGGGGCGACGAGTTCGGCCTGCTGCTGCGGGGCCTGGGCAGTGCCGAGGCGGCCGAGGTGCTGGCCCGGATCACCGAGGCGCTGATCCGGCCGGTGCACGCGCTCGGCTACGACCTGCTGGTCCGGGCCAGCGCCGGACTGGCCGAGGTGTGGCGCGACGCCAGCCCGCAGGAGCTGCTGCGCCGGGCCGACCTGGCCATGTACTCGGCCAAGGAACTGGGCAAGGGCCGGCACGCGGTGTACGACGCCCAGCTCGAGCAGCACCAGGCGGCCGACGCCCAGCTCGGCGCGGAACTCCGCCAGGCTCTCGACAACCACGAGTTCTCGCTGGTCTACCAGCCGATCGTGCGGCTGCCGGACGGCGCCTGGACCGGCATGGAGACCCTGATCCGCTGGCAGAGCACGGAACGCGGCTTCGTCGGCCCGGACACGTTCATCCCGATCACCGAGCGCACCGGCCTGATCGTGCCGCTGGGCGACTGGATCCTGCGGACCGCGCTGAACCAGGCCATCGAGTGGGACCGGGAATACGGCGACGCCGCGCCCCGGGAGATGGGCGTCAACGTGTCGGCCCGCCAGCTGCGCGAGCCCGGCTTCGCCGACGACGTCCGGCGGGCACTGGCCGACACCGGGCTCGACCCGGAACGGCTGGTCGTCGAGGTCACCGAGACCGCCGTGTTCGACGGCGGCACCGCCGTGGACACGCTGCAGAGCCTGGTCGGGCTGGGCGTGAAGGTGGCGCTGGACGACTTCGGCACCGGGCACTCCTCGCTCGGCCTGCTGCGGACCTGCCCGGCCGACACGCTGAAGGTCGACAAGTCGTTCGTCGACGGCATCGGCGGCTCGTCCGAGGAGGCGGTGATCGCCACCGCGATGATCCAGATCACCGACGGGCTGCACCTCAAGGCGATCGCCGAGGGCGTCGAGACGGCGGCGCAGGCCGAGACGCTGCACCGGCTCGGCTACCGGTACGCCCAGGGCTACCACTTCTCCCGGCCGCTGCGCCCGGATCAGGTGGCGGAGAAGCTCGACGCCATCCGGGCCACGGTCGCCGTTTAACGGCTCAGCCAACCCGGGGGCGGACCGAACAGGAAAAGGGGCCTCCGCTCCCGCTTCGTCCGCCCGTCCCGAGGTGCCGCCGATGTCTGCTTCGAACCCGCTCGGCCAATGGATCGCCGACCGGTCGCTGAACACCAAGATCCTGCTCATCGTGACACTCCTGGCCCTGGTCGGGCTGGGTGCCGGCGTGTTCGCGGTGCAGCAGATGTCGCAGCTCAGCGCCGTGGCGACCCGGCTCTACACCGGCAGCGTGGTCCCCGGTCAGCAGCTCGAGCAAATGGCCGTCGACATCGGCGCGATGCGCGCCACCGTACTCGACCACGCGCTCACCGAATCGCGGCCGGCAATGACGAAGTACGAGCAGGACATGAAGACCGGCGACACCCGGTTCGACGCCGACGTGGCCGCGTACCGGGCGGACACCGCCTCCCCCGAGCTGCTGAACGCGCTGGTGGCCGAGTGGTCGACTTTCCGTGCGGTTCGCGACCGGGAGGTCATCCCGGCCAGCCGCCGCGGCGACACCGAAGTGGTGGAGCAGATCCGGGACACCTCGCTCACGCCGGCCGCGCAAAAGGCGATGGCCGCGCTGAACCGCTTGTCCGTGGCGGAGAACGCCGGGGCCCGAGTCGACTCGGCGCGCGCCCGCGACCGGTACGTGTCGGCCCGGACCGTCACGCTCAGCGTGTTGATCGCCGGCCTGCTGCTCGCCGCCGGGATCGGCCTGCTGATCGCCCGCGGCCTGGTCCGCCGGGTCCGGGTGGTGTCCGGGGTGATCGACGCGATCGCCGGCGGCGATCTGACCAGGCGGGCGGCCCTGAACTCCCGGGACGAGATCGGTGTGATGGCCCAGCAGCTCGACCGGGCGGCCACCACGCTGCGCGACACGGTCAGCCAGATCTCCGGCAGCAGCCGTACGCTCGCCACCTCGGCCCACGAGATGTCGGCGGTCAACGTGGGCATCGCCGCCAACTCCGAGCAGACCAGCCGGCAGGCCGGGCAGGTGGCCTCGGCGGCCGAACTGGTCTCGGCCAACGTGGCCACCGTGGCCGCCGCGTCCGAGGAGATGACCGCGTCGATCCGGGAGATCGCGACCAGCGCCACCGACGCCGCCGGCATCGCCCGGGGCGCCGTCGATCTGGCCGGGTCGGCCAACACCACGGTGGCCAAGCTGGGCGTGTCCTCGGCGGAGGTCGGCACCATCGTCAAGGTGATCACCGCGATCGCCGCGCAGACCAACCTGCTGGCCCTGAACGCCACCATCGAGGCGGCCCGCGCGGGCGAGGCCGGCAAGGGATTCGCCGTGGTCGCCAGCGAGGTCAAGGATCTGGCCCAGGAGACGGCCAAGGCGACCGAGGAGATCTCCAGCCGGATCAGCGCGATCCAGGCGGACACGTCGGACGCGGTCGACGCGATCGCGCAGATCGCCGACGTCATCGAGCGGATCAACGCCTACTCGGACACCATCGCCTCAGCGGTCGAGGAGCAGACGGCGACCACCAGCGAGATCGGCCGCAACGTGTCCGAGGCGGCCACCGGCTCGAACGACATCGCCGACACGATCAGCGGCGTGGCCCAGGCGGCGCAGGACACCAACGGCGGCGTCAGCGACTCGCGCCGTGCGTCGGAGGACCTGGCCCGGGTCTCCGGCGAGCTGCAGATGCTGGTGGGCCGGTTCCGCGTCTGATCGCGCGTACGGAAAGATCATGCAGCGGATGGAATGAACCGGTCGGGAACGGTGTTGTCCCGGCATACCCGCGGTGTGGGTGTTCGAAGGAGGTCCGCCAGCGTGCTCGACCCTCAGGGGCTCTACGAACTGTCCGATGACCTGCCGGAACTGGACGGCCCGGTGCTCGTCCAGGCGCTGACCGGTTTCGTCGACGCGGGCAGCGCGATCCAGTTGTCCCGGGACACCCTGCTGGAACATCTGGACGGCCACGTGCTGGCCACGTTCGACCTCGATCAGCTGCTCGACTACCGCTCCCGGCGCCCCCCGATGATCTTCGTCGAGGACCACTGGGACAGCTACGAGCAGCCGTCGCTCGCCCTGCACCTGCTCCACGACCAGCTCGGCCAGCCGTTTCTGCTGCTCGCCGGCCCCGAGCCCGACCTGCAGTGGGAGCGGTTCATCGTGGCCGTCACCGGCCTGCTCGAGCGGTTCGGGGTGAAGCTGACCGTCGGGCTCAACGCGATCCCGATGGCCGTCCCGCACACCCGCCCGGTCGGGGTCACCGCGCACGCCACCGACCAGCGCCTGCTCGGCGACCGCGAGTCGTGGCTGCAGCGGGTGCAGGTGCCGGCCAGTGTCGGCAACCTGCTCGAGTTCCGCCTGGGCGAGTCCGGCCACGACGCGCTCGGTTTCGCCGCGCACGTGCCGCACTACCTGGCCCAGACCACCTACCCCCAGGCGTCCGAGACGCTGCTCGACTCGGTGTCGTCCAGCACCGGGCTGGCGCTGCCGACCGGCCCGCTCCGGGAGGCCGCCAAGCTGGTCCGCGACGAGGTCGACAAGCAGGTCGCCGACGACGAACAGGCCGGCCGCCTGGTCGTCTCGCTGGAGGAGCAGTACGACGCCTTCGTCCGCGGCCGCGCCGGCAACCTGCTGGCCGACGACCCCGGCCCGCTGCCCACGGCCGAGGAGCTGGGCGCGGAGCTCGAGCGCTTCCTGGCCGAGCAGTCCAAGGACGAGAACTAGAAGCCCGGCCGAACCGCCCCCAGCTGATCCATGCCGGGGGCGGTTCCGTGCAGGGGGCGCAGGCCGGGGCGGGCGCGCAGCCCGTCCACGACCAGGTCGAGGTAGCGCCGGCCGGCCGCGGGGTCGACGTCGCGCAGCTTCTGCGCCACCGTGCCGACCATCATCATGATCACCGGGATGTCGCCCGCGGTGACGTCCGCCCGCAGCGCGCCGGCCGCCTTCGCCCGCGGAAGCAGATCGCCGAGCAGGACGCCGAGACGGTCGGCCGCGGCCACCCCACATCTGTCGGCGTAGATCCCGCTGTTCAGCATCTGGTGCAGGCCGTGGTCGTCGGCCAGCGCGTCGGTGACCAGCGACAGCACCGCGACCAGGGCCGCCCACGGATCATCGCCGGCCGCCCGCCGCTCGGCCTCGGTCATGATCTGGTCCAGCTTGGCCTCGAACAACGTCTCGATCAGCGCCTGCTTGTCCGGGAAGCGGCGGTAGACGGTGCCCACCCCGAGCCCGGCGTGGGCGGCCACGTCGTGCAGCGTCGCGTCGAAGCCGCGCGTGGCGAAGACCTCGCCGGCCGCGTCGAGGATCCGCGCGAGGTTGCGTTCCGCGTCGGCTCTCAGCCGTGTAACGGGCGTCACCGGATCACCCTAACACGGTATCTGGACACCGGGCGTCCGCTTGCTGCTATGGTCCTCGGAGAGAACGGACACTCGGTGTCCGCTTATTCGGGGAGGCCTCGCATGACCAGAACGAACCGGCCCTGGGTGATCCTGGCAGTGCTGGTGGTGGCGCAGTTGATGATCATCCTGGACACCACTGTGGTGAACATCGCGCTGCCGTCGGCCCAGCGCGACCTCGGCTTCAGCACCGGCGACCGGCAGTGGGTGGTGACCGCGTACTCGCTCGCCTTCGGCAGCCTGCTGCTGCTCGGCGGCAAGCTGTCCGACCTGTTCGGGCGGCGGAGCACGCTGATCATCGGGCTGGTCGGCTTCGCCCTGGCCTCGGCGGCCGGCGGCGCCGCCCCGAACTTCGGCACGCTGGTCGCGGCGCGGGCCGGGCAGGGCGTCTTCGGCGCGCTGCTGGCCCCGGCCTCGCTGGCCCTGCTGTCCACCACGTTCACCGACTCGCACGAGCGGGCCCGGGCGTTCGCCGTGTTCGGGGCGGTGGCCGGGACCGGCGGTGCGGCCGGGCTGCTGATCGGCGGCTACCTGACCGAGTACCTGTCGTGGCGCTGGTCGCTCTACGTCAACCTGATCATCGCGGCCGTCGGCGTGATCGGCACCCTGCTGTTCGTGCCGCGCCACCAGTCGGCCGTACGGCCCCGGCTGGACGTGCCCGGCGCGCTCGCCGTGGTCACCGGGCTGGTCGGGATCGTCTACGGCCTGGGCCACGCCGCGACGGCGGGCTGGACCGACGGGGTGACGCTCGGTTCGCTCGTGCTCGGCGGGCTCGCGCTGATCGCGTTCGTGCTGATCGAGTTGCGGGCGCCGGCCCCGCTGCTGCCGTTCCGGGTGCTCCTCGACCGCACCCGCGGCGGCGCCTACCTCGGCCTGGGCGTGGTCGGCGCCGGCCTGTTCGCGATCTTCCTGTTCCTGACCTACTTCATGAGCCAGTCCCTGGGCTTCAGCCCGGTCCGTACGGGCGCCGGCTTCCTGCCGTTGATCGCGGCGATGCTGGTGACCACCACGGCGGCCGGCACGCGGCTGCTCCCCCGGATCGGCCCGCGGCTGATGATGGCGTCGGGCATGGCCGTCACCGCCGCCGGCATGCTGCTGCTGTCCCGGCTGGAGGTAGGCCGCGGGTACGCCGCCGGAGTGCTTCCGGGCCTGCTGGTGATCGGCGCCGGGCTGGCGTTCGTGTTCGCCCCGGCCATGAACGCGTCCACCGCGGGCGTCGACGCCGAGGATGCCGGCGTCGCGTCCGCCCTGGTCAACGTGGGCCAGCAGGTCGGCGGCTCGATCGGCACGGCGCTGCTCAGCACGCTGGCGGTGGACGCCTCCCGCCGCTACCTGACCGGTCGTACGCCCACCCCGGCGGTGCTGGCCGAGGCCGCGATGCACTCGTACACCACCGCCTTCACCGCGGCCGCGGTCATCTTCGGCCTCGGCGCCGTGGTCACGGCGCTGGTGATGCGGCGCGGCGCCCTGCCCGAGACCGAGGCCGACAACCTCGTCCTGGCCGGCTGACGCCTATCCGACGGTGAACTTCGTCGCCGCGGTCCGCGCGCTGCTGCCGGCCGCGGTGGTCCCGACCAGGTCGTACGTTGCGGCGGCCTGACCCGGGAGCGTGACCGTGAGCCGGGTGGCCGACACCTGGGTGAACCTGATGCCCAGGCCACCCAGCGTCACCCGGGGACCTCGACGGGAGCGGTCGGTCACCTCAGCGCGGTGGCCGATTCCGGCCGCTTCGGCGAAAACCGACCCGGAATGCCCGCCCTGTCCGATGATGAGAGGGATTCAGGTGAGGCAACGGCGATGGGAGCACGGGCGTGGCCCTATTTCGCAACCGGGCGGCGGCGACCGCACAGCCGACGGGTGTTCCGCGCGACGTCGAGGCCCTGGAACGGCTGATCACGGATCTGGGCAGCGCCGCGGACGAGGCCGCCGCCTGGCGGATCACGGTCGAGAGCACCGTCGAGTCGAACGACTTCGCCTACGGCGCGGTGTGGCTCCCCGACGGCAAGGGCAACGTGACCGTCGGGTACGAGAAGGGCACGATCACCCGCGAGATGCAGGCAGTGGTCAACGGCAAGGCCGTCCCCGCCGACGCCGGCCTGGTCGGCCGCGCCTTCCGGACCAAGCAGCCGCTGTACGTCGGGCAGATGGACCAGTGCGGCGACTGCCGGCGCTGCCAGGCCGCGGCCCGGGCGGGCATGCAGGCGTCGGTCATCACCCCGGTGGTCCGCGAGGGTCACGTCATCGCGGTGTTCGAGTACTACTCGCCCGAACCGCTGTACATCGACGGCCCGCGGACCGAGAAATGGTCGTCCATCGCCCGGATCGCCGAGCAGGCCCGGTTCACCGCGCTCGCCGCGGCCGAACTCCGCCAGGTCGCCGACGACCGCCTCGCCGTGACGACCGTGGTGACTGCGCTGGGCGGGGCCGAGGACCCGGCGTCGGCACTGCAGCTCGCGCTGGACTCGGTGCGGACCGCCTTCGGGTGGGCGTACGGCTCGTACTGGGAGATCGACGAGCGGGACAACGTGCTGAAGTTCAAGACCGAGTCCGGTACGGCCGGCGAGGAGTTCCGCAAGGTCACCCTGGCGGCCACGTTCGCCGAGGGGGTCGGCTTGTCGGGCCGCGCCTGGCGGGCCAAGGACCTGGTCTTCGTCCGCGACATCGGCGAGCTCACCGACTGCGTACGGGCCCCGGCGGCGACCCGGGCGGGCGTCCGGTCCGGCGTCTGCTTCCCGATCCTGTCGCACGGCCGGACCATCGGCACGATGGACTTCTTCACCACCGAGTTCATCCAGCTCTCCGACTCGCGGGGATCCGCGCTGCGTAACGTGCAGCAGCTGGTCTCGCAGCGGCTGGACGTGGTGCGGGCGGCCGAGACGTCGTCGGGGAACTCGCGGGCGCTGCTGGACACGGTGTCCCGGCTGCGGGCGGCCAGCGACGACGCCACCCGGGTGGCCGAGGAGGCGGTCAACCGCGCCTCGGCGATGACCCAGGAGGTCGAGGCCCTGACCCAGGCGTCGGCCGCGGTCGGGGACGTCATCAAGATCATCTCGTCGATCGCCGACCAGACCAACCTGCTCGCCCTGAACGCCACCATCGAGGCGGCCCGGGCGGGCGAGGTCGGGCGCGGATTCGCCGTCGTCGCCGGCGAGGTCAAGGACCTGGCCCGGGAGACGGCCGAGGCCACCCAACGGGTGTCGGAGCAGATCACCGGGATCCAGAACTCCGCCCGTACGGTCTCGTCGGGGATTCTGACCACCAGCGAGACCATCGGGCAGATGGACGCGGTCCAGGCGCAGATGAACGAGGTTCTGGAGGAGCAGGCCCGGATGGCCTCAGCTCTGCAGTTCTAGCCCGTTGATCCACTCGCTGATCCGGGCGTCCCAGTAGCCCCACTCGTGGGCGCCGGGCCCGAACGCGGCGTCCACCGGCACGCCGGCCTGCCCACAGGTGGCCACGAAGCGCTCGTTCTGCGCCATCAGCGCGTCCTCGGTGCCGCAGCGCACGGTCAGCGCCGGCAGCGTGCCCTTGTCCGCCGTCCGGATCAGGTGGAACAGGTCCTCGGCGGAGTGCTGGACGGTCCGGCCGGCGAAGACCCGGGCGGTCAGCGTACGGATGTGCGGGCGCAGGTCGAACTCCTGGATGTACGCGAGATCGAGCGCCCCCGAGAAGCTGGCCGCGGCGGCGAACCGATCCGGCTGCCGCAGCGCCCACTTCATCGCGCCGTACCCACCCATCGACAACCCCGCGACGAACGTCTCCCGGGGATCGTCGGTGACGCGGAAGAAGCTCCGGACCACCCGCGGCAGCTCCTCGGACAGGAAGGTCCAGAACTTCAGGCCGTACGTCTCGTCGGCGTAGAAACTGCGGTGCACCTGGGGCATGACGACGGCCAGCCCGCGGGCTTCGGCGTACCGCTCGATCGAGGTGAACCGGGTCCAGGCGGTGTCGTCGTCGGTGAGGCCGTGGAGCAGATAGAGCACGGGTGGATCCGCCCCGGTCCCGGCGCCGCTGACGCCGACCTGGCCGGCCGCGGTCTGCGGGAGCAGGACGGTCAGGTGGGTGCCGAGCTCGAGGGCCTCGGAGAAGAACGAGCACTGGATCAACGCCATGGGCGCAGTCTTCCCGATCCGGCGTCCTTCGCACGTCCGGCCGCGGCGCGCACCGGGCCGTCAGGTCCCGGTCGGCGGCGCGCTCATCGCAGCCGCCAGAAACGTGATCGCCCAATGCCGGGCCGGCTCGCCCGCCACCGGGGACAGGCCGGTCCGGGGCCGGCTGTGGACTTCGACCCGGTCCACGGCCGTCACCGCCAGCATTCCACGGATCCGGAACCACAGCTCCTCCTCCGACAGGCCGGGCAGCGCGCGCCCGAAGGCCGCCAGGTAGCGATCCCGGACCGCGTCCTCGGCCGAGCCGGTCCAGGTGCGCATCTCCTCGGACGGGTCGCCGATGATCCGCACGATCAGCCGGGAGGTCCGGGCGCCACCCTCGTCGCCGGCCGGCATCTCGTCGAACAGTGGTCCCGCGAAGGCCTCCACCAGGTCGGTGACCTGCGGGTCGGGGGTCCGGGCGAGCAGCCGGTCGAGCCCGGCGGTCTGGGCGGCGGTGATCGGCTCGATCACCCGGCGGACGACTGCGGCCAGGAGGTCCGCCTTCGAACCGAAGTGGTACCCGACGGCGGCCAGGTTCGCTCCGGCGAGGTCGGCGATCGCGCGGACCGAGGTGCCGGGGAATCCCCGCTCGGCGAAGAGGCGTTCGGCCGCGTCGAGGAGCTGCGTGCGGGTGTCGGACGGCGCCACGGGTGCGTACTCTACATACGTTTGATTAAAACGAACGTATGACTCAGGAGCGTCCTCGTGAAGTTGCTCGTCAGCGGTGCCGGCGTGTGCGGCAGCCTGCTCTCCGCCCGCCTGCACCAGGCCGGGCACGACGTGTCGCTCCTGGCCCGGGGCGAGCGCCTGGCGGTCCTGCGCCGGCACGGCGTGCAGCTCGCCGAAGGGGACAGCCCGGACGTCCGGCGGGTGCCGGTGCCGGTGGTCGAGCACCCGGCCGGCGGGTACGACCTGATCGCCGTCGTCGTCCGTACCCATCAGGTGGACGCGCTGCTGCCGTCGCTCGCCGACGTCGGCGGTGACGTGCTGTTCCTGCTCAACTGGGCGGCCGGGGCGGAGCCGCTGGGCGCGGTGATCGGCCCCGAGCGGGTCCTGTTCGGCTACCCGCCGGCCGGCGGCATCATGGACGGCGACGTGGTCCGGTACCGCGCGCCCACCTTCCTGACCCGCCGGGTCCCGATGCCGATCGGCGAGCCCGGCGGCCGTACCACCCCGCGACTGGAGCGGATCATCCGCACGTTCCGCACCGCCGGGATCAATGCCAAGGCCGAGCCGCGGATGGATGCCTGGCTCAAGACGCACGCGGCGTTCGTGGTTCCCCTCGGGCAGGCGGTGCTCGCCGCGGGCGGCCCGGGAGCGCTGGCCGACGACCCGGGCGCGGTCCGCGTCATGATCCGCGTCATGCGACAGAACCTGGCCGCTCTGCCGACACCGACCGTCCCGTCCGGGTTCGTCGCGGTGCGTACCCTGCCCGAAGGGCTGCTCGCGGCCCTGCTGCGGCGCTTCCTGCGGAGCCGGACGGCCGCATACAGCGGGCTCGACAACGCCTCGCCGGCGACGGAGGCAGCCGAACTCGAGCGGGTCGCCGAACAGATGCGTGCCCAGACCCGGATCCGGTAGGCGACTCGCCGCGATACTCGGACGCAACGTGCCCGACCGGTCACACGGGGTGGGAATTGTCGTACCCATCGATTAGAATGTGTGTACGAAAGATGGCCTCTGACCTGCGGAGGAGATCAAATTCTCATGGCCGTTCTGACCAATTCTGTACCGGTGATCCCGCCGTACGCCACCATGCTCGGCTTCACCCGCTACGTGGCCCGCCGCGGGCCGGCCAAGGCCACCTTCGTCGGCGGGTTGCGCCGTCAGCGCGAGCGCCGGTCCGGCTTCAACCCGCACGGCCAGCTGGTGAAGGCGCTGAAGGCCGACGTCGCGTTCCGCACCGGCGGCAGCTACCTGACCGGGGTTCCGGCTCAGGTCAAGGACCGTTGGCGCCCGCTGTACGAAGCGGTCAGCGCCGGCGCGCTGACGTACCTGCGCTCGCTCGGCGACCCGGCCGAGGTGTCCCTGGCCCAGACCCGCGACGCGATCGCCTCGGTCGGGCCGCTCGCGGTGAAGATCAACCCGCACTTCGGCCTGCGGTACTCCGACGGCCGACGCGAGGCGGTCCGGCTGCACTTCGACGAGGAACCGCCCACCCCCGAAGCGGTCACGGCGACGCTGCACCTGATGGCCCGGCACATGGACCAGATCCTGCCCAACGCCGAGCCGGTCCTGGTCGACCTCCGCCGGGGCACGACCCACCGCTTCGACCCGTCGACCAAGCCGGCCGACGTCGAGAGCTGGCTCACCGGCGAAGCCGCCGCCTTCACGGCCATGTGGTCCGCCACCGCTGCCGCCTGATCCCCGGCCGGCCCGGAACCACCCCTCCGGGCCGGCCGGCCATGGCGCTCGGCCCTCGGCGCGCGGCCCGCGGCCCCTGCGCGCGCTGCCCCTGCGCGCGCTGCCCCTGCGCGCGGTGGCCCCTGCGCGCGCGGGCGCGCGCGAAGCCGCCAAGCATGCGGTCGGCGACGCCGGAGTATCCGGTAGCGACGCCGATTAGTGCGACATTGTGCGTCATCCGGCTTGACTGCTACCGCAACGTGCAAATTGCGGATCGCAGTCTCCGTGAACCGCAGTGCGACACGCACACCCCAGCCCGGCGGTGGCTCGGCCAGGAGAACCGAGCCGGGGAAGGCCGCCGGGCCGGGCGTGCCGCAGAGTTGCCCGGGTCGGCAGCGGACCGCCGACACCCGTCTTCCGGGGACGTCAGTGGTACACCATGTGCCTCTACACACCCCGATAACCCACCTGCCGTACCACTGGAGCGCTCCAGTGGTACGGCAGGTGAGGGGCCGGCACCGTGGTGTGCCACTGGTACGCCAGTAGCCCAATTCGGGCGCCGTTACCCCGCTGCTGTCCCAGTGGAGCGCGCCACTGGTACAGCAGGTGAGGGGCCGGCACCGTCGTGTGCCACTGGTACGCCGCGAGCCGAAACGGGCACCGTTCGCTTCCTGATGTACCAGTGGAGCGCTCCAGTGGTACACCAGGTGAGTGGCCGGCACGGTGAGGTACCACTGAGGCTCGCCGGCTCAGGGATGGCGCCGGATCTCGGGCCGAGAACGGCCGCACGCTGACCGATGTGACCGAATCACCTGGATTTTCTCGGGTTTCGGCGCGGGAACCGCTTAGGAGCCGCCAGGTTGCGACGATGTCCTCCGGTGTAAGCGGGGGCACTGAACGTCGGGGGGCGTTGGGCATGAAGGCAGCAGCGAAGATCGCGGGAAACATCGTGCTGGCGGTGCTGGGAGTGGCCGGGTCGGCGCTCTTCCAGCCGGCGGCGGCGCAGGCCGCGACGGCCACGCCGGCGCTGCCGAGCCTGGTGGCGTACGTCCGCACCGGCAACCTGTACGTCAGCAAGGGCGCGACCGAGACCCGGCTCACCACCGACGGCGGCTACTCCCGGCCGCGCTGGTCGCCCGACGGCAAGCAGCTGGCGTACCTCAAGGGCGGTCAGCTGTGGACCATGAAGGCCGACGGCAGCACCAAGCGCCGCCTGACCACCCGCCCGGCGTCCGGCCCGTCGTGGTCGCCGGACAGCAAGTCGATCGCCTTCGCCTCGACGGCCTGCACCGGCGGCCCGGGCGTGTTCCGGATCTCGGCCGGCGTCACCGACGGCAAGGCCACCCCGCTGTTCCCGCAGGAGTGCCGCACCGAGGCCGTCCCGGCCGAGACCGCCGCCAGCACCACCGGCGCCACCGGGAGCGCGCTGACCGACCAGCTGAAGAACGACGACGCGGTGGCCTGGTCCCCCGACGGCACCAAGGTCGCGTTCCGCGGCGGCGCCTGCGAGGACGTCTACGACTCCTGCCTGAGCATCGGCACCGTCGCCACCGGCAGCGAGCAGACGGTGGCCGCGTACGGCGGCGGCAGCCTGGAGAACTCGGGCTTCGCTGTAGTGCCGAGCTGGCGCTCCGACGGCGCGAAGCTGTCCTGGACCGCCGCCCAGACCGGTGAGACCACCGCCGACGACCAGCCGGTGCACGTCGTCGAGTACGACACGATCTCCGGCGCCAAGCGGACCGTCGGCGCGAGCCTGGACCGCGAGCTGGCCTATGTCGACGGCATCCGCGGCGTGGTCACCGGCCAGTACCAGGGCGGCTCCTGGGTCCTGGTGGAGAACCTGGCCAGCGGCACCCGGACCGCCTTCCACACCGGATCCCAGCCGAGCGTCCAGCCGGTCAAGTAACTCCGCCGGGAACAGACCCCGAGGCAGCGACCGCGAACGACGCGGCCGCTGCCTTTATTGTTGACCCCCGACATGAACAGCACCGAGAGCCGGCCGATCCGGACCTTCCATCCCCGCCGCGGCCGGATGAGCAACCGGGGCGCCGACGCGTACGACCGCCTGTGGCCGGTGTTCGGCCTGACCGTCGACGACGGCGACCGGACCGTACGGAATCTGACCGACCTGTTCGGCCGGGACGCCCCCCGCGTCCTCGAGATCGGCTTCGGGATGGGCGACGTCACCGCCGAGATGGCCGCCGCCGACCCGGACCGCGACTACCTCGCCGTCGAGGTGCACACGCCGGGCATCGGGAACCTGCTGGCGCTGATCGAGGACCGCGGGCTGACCAACGTCCGGGTGGCCCGCGGCGACGCCATGGAGCTCGCGCACCAGCTGCCGGCGGAGTCGCTGGACGCGATCCACGTGTTCTTCCCCGACCCGTGGCCGAAGACCCGCCACCACAAGCGCCGCCTGATCAGCCCGGGAAACCTGGTGCATCTGCGGCGGCTGTTGCGCCCGGGCGGGGTGTTGCACACCGCGACCGACTGGCCGGACTACGCCGAGGCGATGACGGCGACGCTGGACGCCGACCCCGGTCTGACCCGCCGCGGATTGCCGGCGCCCCGGCCGGAGACGAAGTTCGAACGCCGCGGAACCGTCGCCGGCCGACCCATCACCGACCTCGTCTACGAACGGTGCGAACCGGTTTAGCGCGCCTTCGATACATTTGCTGATCTTACCGACCTTCCACCCGTACGCTGGACGGCGGAGGTCGGCATGCGGAGTTCGGACAGCACGTCGACGGCGACCATGCCGGTTGCTGTGCTGGGCGGCGCCGAGCCGGCCTCCCACCGCGGCGTGCTGACCAGCGGCGCCGCCGACCAGCTGGCCGCGCTGGTGGCCCGGGCGGCCCGCGCCGGCAGCGGCAGCATCCATTTCGTCGAGGGCGACCGGCTGCGGCTCTACGGCGGGTGGGGCCTGGACGTCCCCTGGGCCGCCGTGGCCGACACCCCGGTTCGCGACACCCTGGCCGGCGTCATCCTCGCCACCGGCGAGACTCTGGCCGTCTCCGACGTCCGCACCGATCCGCGCGTGCCGCCCGGCCGGCCGAAACACATCAAGGTCGGCGCGTACCTCGGTCACCCCATCCGGGACGGCGCCGGAGCCATCGTCGGGATCTGCTGCGCGTACGACCCGGATCCGCGCCCCTGGACGGCCGACGACATCGCCGCGGTGGCCGAGGCGGCGCAGGTCAGCACGTTGCTGATCACCGAGCAGCAGGCCCGGCACGAGGTCGACCGGCAGCGCCGCTTCCTCGACGCGGTGCTGGACAGCCTGCACGACGGCGTGACCGCGTGCGACGCCGACGGCCGGATCGTCTTCGTCAACGCCCGGATGCGCAGGCTCTGGGGCGCGGCCCCGGTACCGGACGACCTGAACGACCCGGCGATCGTGGCCGGCCTGCGGGACGCGGCCGGCGAGCCGATGCGGATGGCCGACGTGGCGCTGGCCCGGGCGCTACGCGGCGAGCACCTGCGCGACGAGGAGCTGACGATCGGCGGACGGACCCGGCGGACCCGCTACTACCTGGTGGACGCACAGCCGATCGTCGGCCCCGAGGGCACGGCGCTGGGCGCGGTGCAGGCCGTCCAGGACGTCACCCGGCGCAAACGGGCGGAACGGTTCCGGACCTGCGAGCTGGCGGTGACGACGGCGCTGGCGGCCGCGCCGACGGTGGCCGCGGCCGGCCCGCAGGTACTGGCCGCGGTCGGTGAGGCGCTGGACTGGGCGCACGCCGAGCTGTGGCTGGTCGACGACGCCGCCGGGGTGGTGCGGTCGGCCGCGTCGTGGAGCGCGCCGGCCTGGCACGGGCAGATCACGGTGCCCGAGGACCTCCCGTACGGGCAGGGCCTGGCCGGACGCACCTGGCAGGTGAGCAAGCCACTGTGGATCCGCGACGTGGGCAGCCCGCAGAGCCTGATCTCGCCCGGGACCGCGGCCGAGTCGATGCTGCACGCGGCGCTGGCCATCCCGGTGCGGCACGGCCTGGAGCCGCTGGGCGTGCTGGCGCTGTTCTCCGACGTCGTGGAGGAACCCGACGACGAGGTGATGGCGCTGATGTCCGGCATCGCCGCGCACATCGGGCAGTTCGTCGAGCGGCGGATCGTCGAGGACCTGCAGCGTCAGCTGGCCCGCAGCAAGAACGAGTACCTGGCGCTCATCGGCCACGAGTTGCGCACGCCGCTGACCTCGATCAGCGCGTACACGGAACTGTTGCGAGAGGCCGACCCGGCGACGCTCGCGTCGGACGGCCCGGCCCTGCTCGAGGTCATCGACCGCAACGCCAACCAGCTCCGGCACATCATCAACGAGCTGCTGGAACTCTCCGCCCTGGACACCGGCCACGCCGCCGTCCAGCTGACCCCGACCGATCTGGCCGACGTGGTCCGCGAGTCGGTGGCCTCGATCCGGGCGGCGGTGGACGGCGAGCCGCTGACCATCACCGCCGACCTGCCGCCGGAGTTGGTGCTGCCGGGCGACCGCCGGCGGCTGCGGCAGATCGTCGACAACCTGGTCGGCAACGCGGTCAAGTACAGCTCGGACGACGGCACGGTCACGGTCCGGCTGAGCTGTCAGGGCCGGGCGGCCGAGCTGACCGTCACCGACTCGGCCGTCGGGGTGGCGCCGGAGGAACGGGAGAAGATGTTCGCCGGCCACTACCGGACCAGCCGGCCGCGGGACAAGGCGCTGCCCGGTTCGGGGCTGGGACTGACGCTGAGCCGGGCCGTGGTGCAGCGGCATCACGGCACGATCGAGCTCACCGATGCCGGCGGTTCGGGCACCACCGTGAGAGTCCGGCTGCCGATGGACGCGCGGTGAGCTCCGCCGACTGATAGTCCAGGCTTGGGTAGAGGCACAGCCAACCCTGTCCTCCGAGGGGTGAAGCAGGCGAAGATGTCCCCCATGACCAGGTGGACGCCAGACCCCACGTTCTATCCGTCGCCGAGTGACGCCGCCGCCGCGCCGGCCGAGCAGCTCGCCTACGTCGTCGCGTTCGACCGGTCCGCGGAGAAGCCCGACGCGATGACCGTCATCGACACGGACCCCGGCTCCGACACGTACGGCCGGGTCGTGGGTTGGACCGACATGCCGCACACCGGCGACGAGCTGCACCACTTCGGGTGGAACGCGTGCAGCAGCGCGCTGTGCCCGACCGCCCCGCACCCGCACGTGGAGCGCCGCTACCTGATCGTGCCCGGGCTGCGCTCGTCGCGGCTGTACGTGCTCGACACCAAGGACGACCCCCGCAACCCGACGCTGGTGAAGGAGATCTCCGCCGAGGAGCTCGCGTCGAAGGCGAACTACTCGCGGCCACACACCATCCACTGCGGGCCGGACGGCATCTACATCTCGATGCTCGGCGGCGGTACGGACGAGGGCCCCGGCGGCATCGCGGTGCTCGACCACACCACGTTCGACGTCCGCGGGCAGTGGGAGAACGACCGCGGCGACCAGTACCTGGCGTACGACTTCTGGTGGCATCTCACCCGCGACGTGCTGGTCAGCTCCGAGTGGGGCACGCCGTCGATGATCGAGGACGGCATCAACCCGGAGCTGTTGCTGGGCCGCAGGTACGGCCACCGCCTGCACTTCTGGGACCTGGCCAAGCGCAGCCTGACCCAGACCGTCGACCTCGGCGACCAGTACCAGATGACGCTGGAGCTGCGCCCGGCCCACGACCCGACAAGGGAGTACGGCTTCGT
Source organism: uncultured Actinoplanes sp. (assembly GCA_964236515.1). Classification (GTDB taxonomy): domain Bacteria; phylum Actinomycetota; class Actinomycetes; order Mycobacteriales; family Micromonosporaceae; genus Actinoplanes. Next base: position 61,803 of record CAXSDA010000013.1, on the reverse strand, counting down.
CGGCGTGGTGGTCAGCGTCGAGGATCTGTCCGCGTCGATCTGGGTGTGGCACAAGGAGAACGGGCAGTTCGCCGTCACCAAGGTCATCGACATCCCGGCCGAGCCCGCCGACGCCGACGACCTGCCGCCCGCGCTCAAGCCCTTCGGCGCGGTGCCGCCGCTGGTCACCGACATCGACCTGTCGGTCGACGACAAATATCTGTACGTGTCCTGCTGGGGTACCGGCGAGCTGAAGCAGTACGACGTCAGCGACCCGTTCCACCCGGTGGAGACCGGCTCGATCCGTCTCGGCGGCATCGTCGGCCGGGTCGCGCACCCGTCGTCCCCCGAGGAGCGGCTGGCCGGCGGCCCGCAGATGGTGGAGATCTCCCGCGACGGCTCCCGCGTGTACGTGACCAACTCGCTCTACGGCTCGTGGGACGACCAGTTCTACCCCGACGGCGTCGGTGCCTGGCTGGCCAAGATCGACGTCGCCGAGAGCGGCGGCATCGCGCTGGACGAGCGCTTCTTCCCGCACGGTGACGAGTTCCGGGGGCTGCGCGTCCACCAGGTCCGGCTCCAGGGCGGCGACGCGTCGTCCGACTCGTACTGCTTCCCGTCCCCGTGACCTTCACCTGGGGTGAGGTCGCGGCGCTGATCGCCCTGGGCGCCTTCCACGGCCTCAACCCGGCGATGGGCTGGCTCTTCGCGGTCGCCCGCGGAATGCAGGAACGCAGCCGCGGCGTCCTGCTGCGTTCCCTCCCGCCGATCGCGGCCGGCCACCTGGCGTCGGTCGCGATCGTGGCCGCGATCGTCTCGGCCACCGAGTCGGTGGTGGCCGCGAAGGTGGTCGGCATCGCCGGCGGCCTCGCGCTGGTCGGCTTCGGCCTGTGGCGCCTGCTGTCCGAGCGCCACTTCCGCTGGGCCGGCATGCGCCTGTCACACGCCCAGCTGGCCGGCTGGTCCTTCCTGATGTCGTCCGCCCACGGCGCCGGCCTGATGCTGCTGCCGGTCCTGACGGTGGCCACGGTCCACACCGGACACGCCATGCCGGGCATGCCCGCCGCGGCCTCGGGCACCCCGGGCGCGGCTCTGTCCGGCCTGGCCGCGGCCGGGCTGCACACCCTGGCCATGTTCACCGTGATGGCGTTCTGCGGGATCATCGTCTACGAATTCGTCGGCGTCACGATCCTGCGCAAGGCCTGGCTCAACATGGACAAGGTCTGGGCGGGGGTCATGGTGGGGGCGGGCGCTCTGACCATCGCCCTCACCGCATGACCCTGGACGTACGGGCGGCGAGCAGAACCGCCCTTCCGGCCCGGACGGTAGATGGTCCGGGCCGTTTCCGGCTTCCGGGCTGATCCGTGGGCTGGGGACCGCCGGCGGGCCGGCACGCAAACGGGTGACCTTCCCGGGCGCCGGCGCCGAGGCCGGATCTTCCGCTCTGACCAGTTCAGGTGATCCGCCGGCGCGCGCCACCCGCTTGGCTCGAGCCATGAGCTCAGGGATCGAACACCGCATAGCCACCGCCAAGGGCCGGGTGCACGCCGACGAGTACCCCGGCACGGGCCCCGCCATCGTGATGACGCACGGATACCCCGACGATTCCCGGATCTACCGGCGCCTGCTGCCGGAGCTCGCCGGGCGGCACATGGTCACGTTCGACTTCCTCGGATACGGCCGTTCCGAGCGGGCGGAGATCCGGCCCTTCGAGCCCGGGCAGCGGGAGAACGAGCTGGCCGCCGTCATCGACGGTCTCGGCCTCGACCGGGTCGTTCTGGTCGGACACGACTCCGGTGGCCCCGTCGTCACGAACTACGCCCTGGACAATCCCGGACGGGTGAGCCGGCTCGTGCTTCTCAACACCTACTACGGACAGTTGCCCGGCCTCCGCTTCCCCGAGTTCATCCGCCTGCTCGCGGATCCGCAGTTGAGTGCCCTGACCGACGCGATCGTCGCCGACCCGCAGGTCCTCGGCTGGATGCTGACCTTCACCGACCGGCGCCTCAACCCCGGACCGGCCGACCCCGCCGGTGTCGGGGCGACGGTGATCCTGCCCCAGTTCTACGGCAGCGCGGAGCAGCCCGACGCCGTCGCCTCCGTCCGGGCCTGGACCGGCGAACTGTTCACCGACGTCGGCCTGCAGGACGCGCGAACCACGTCGGGCGACCTGGCCGAGCTCGATCTCCCGGTGACGGTGGCCTTCGGCGCGGACGATCCCTACTTCACCCCCGGCATCGCCGACCATCTCCAGTCCTTGTTCTCCCGGACGGACCGGCACACGGTCGCGGATGCCGCCCATTGGCCGCAGTGGGACCAGCCCGCCGCCGTCGCCGCCGTGCTCACCGGCGCCTGAGAGGTCCGCATGTCATCACGCGATCCCGGCCCGGCCGGTCCGGACCGTACCGACCACGCGGCCTGGGTGGCCCTCGTCGTCACCGGACTGATCATCGGCCTGGCGTTCATCGCCGTCTACGTCGGACTCCAGCGGGATCCGACACCGCGCCGCGTGCCGATAGCCGTGGCCGGCGCTCCGCTCGCGGCGGCCGTCCGCGCCGGTCTCGGCGATGCGGTCGAGGTGACCGAGGTCGCCGGCCTCCCGGACGGCGCGGCCCTGACCCGCCGCGGGGACGCCATCGGCGTTCTCGGCGCCACGTCACCGGCGTCACTGCGCTTCGAGTACGCCGGAGCCGCCGGCCTCAGCGAGAGCGGCGCCGCCCGGCAGCTGGCCGCCGGGCTGGCCGCGAAGGCCGGCCTCACCGTGGAGGAGACCGACATCGTGCCGCTCGCGGACTACGACAGCCGCGGTCTCTCGGCCTTCTACGTCGTCTTCGGCGTCACCCTCGCCTCGTTCGTCCTGGCGCAGGGTCTCACCGCGGCCGCGTCGAAGGTCCGGCTCCGGCACCGCCTGTACGCGATGGCCGGGTTCGCGGTCGCGATCGGTCTCGGCGCGGCCTTCGTCGCCGGTCCGGTCTACGGCTCGCTGGCGGCGCCGTTCCCGCTGCTGGCGCTGTCGCTCACCCTCCTGTCGGCGGCCAGCGCCTTCAGCACCAAGGCTCTGGGGGCGTGGCTCGGACCGGCCGGCATCGGCCTGGCCGTCCTGACGCTGACCACCATCGGCAACGCGACCAGCGGCGCGACCATCGGATACGACCTGCTGCCCCGGTGGGCGCAGGCGGTGTCGGCGATCCTGCCGCCCGGCGCGGCCGTACGGGCGGTCAACGAGTTCGGCTACTTCGGCGGGGCCCACGCCGTGTCGTCCCTGGTGGTGCTGGCCGTGTGGTTCCTGGCCGGGTTCGGCCTGGTCCTTCTCCGCCAGCCGCGCCACCGCATCACCGCCCGCCGCCCCGAGACCGCCGGCCTCGAGATCGGCCGGCCCGAGGTCGCCCCGCAAGAGGCATGACGGCGATCCGCTAGGGCCACACCGCCGGCCCACACCGCCGAACCAGACCGCCGGCAGGCCAGCCTGCTCGTCTCAGCCGAACTCGCTCGCGGCGGCCTTGCCATCCACCTGAGCATTCGTCGGTGGTACCTCACGGTGGCGACCACCCACTTGGTGTACCAGTGGAGCGCTCCACTGGTACACCAAGGTGCTTCCCGGGCCGGATCAGGCCCCTGACGTACCAGTGGTACCTCACGGTGGCGACCACTCACCTGCTGTACCAGTGGAGCGCTCCAGTGGTACAGCACGGTGCTTTTCCGGGCCGGATCAGGCTACTGGCGTACCAGTGGTACGCCACGCGAGTGTGTTCCGCGAGCGGATCCGCCGAGCCGGACAAACATCCCGTGGAGATGCCGGAGCACGACGATCCGAACCGTTCGGCCGGACCCGGTGCAGCAGACAACAGCCGGACCAGCGCGCCGAACAGACCCGAACGTGCCCGAACCGGCCCGAACGGGCCTGAACCGGCCTGAACCGGCCCGAACGGCCGGGGGCCGAACCGGAACGAACCGGCTCGGCCCCCGAGCGTCAGCTCGCCGGACGGACCACCGACGCCGCACCACCGCCCCGGCGGACCGGTTCGGCGGCGGCGATCAGGCCGCCGTGGCGGGTGAACTCGATCGCCGTGGCCGCGCCGATCTCGGGTGGAGTCGGCGGCTTGAGCTGGTGGCCCAGCGCGGTCAACGCCGGCCCGAACTGCGCGACGTAGGCCGGCTCGGCATCGGTCACCGCGGCGTTGCGCTGCGACGCCCGGGGTGCGGCTACCGCCTCCGGCAGCGTCATGCCCAGGTCCAGCCGGTTGACCAGGATCTGCAGCACGGTCGTGATGATGGTGGCGCCGCCGGGTGAGCCGACCGCCAGGTACGGCCGGCCGTTCCGGAACACGAGCGTCGGCGAGATCGAGCTGCGCGGCCGCTTGGTCGGGCCGGGCAGGTTCGGGTCGGGGGCGGTGCCCTGGGTCGGGGTGAAGTTGAAGTCGGTCATCTCGTTGTTGAGCAGGAACCCGCGACCGGGGACGACCATCGCGTTGCCGCCGGTCTGCTCGATGGTCAGCGTGTACTCGACCACGTTGCCCCACCGGTCGGTGACGGTCAGGTTGGTGGTGCTCTGACCCTGCTCGGTCGGGCCGCCGGCCGCGGCCGTGGCGCAGCCGCTCGCGGAGAGCGAACCCGGGCCGACCGGCTTGGGCAGCGCCTGCGCCGGGTTGATCAGACAGGACCGCGACCGGGCGAACCGGTCACCGGCCAGCGTCCGGAGCACTGACGGGGACGTGTAGTTGCCGACGTAGCGGTTCCGGTCGGCGAAGGCCAGCGCCGACGCCTCGAGGTAGCGGTGCTCGGCCTGGATCAGCGGCAGCGCACCGAGGTCGGACCGCTCGAGGATGTTGAGCGCCTCGGCCACCGCGGTGCCGCCGCTGGACGGGGTGGACATGCCGTAGACGTCCAGCCCGCGATAGCTGGACCGGACCGGCGCCTTGAGGTTCACGTGGTAGCGGGCGATGTCCCGGGCGGTCAGCGTGCCCGGGCGGATCGGGTACGCCCAGGGCTGCGCCGGCGTCGTGGCCACCGGCGGGTGCTGCACGGTCCGCGCGATCTCGGCGCCGATCGGTCCCCGGTAGAAGACGCCGGTCCCGCGCTGGGCGATCAGCCGGTACGTGTCGGCCAGGTCCGGGTTGCGCAGCGTCGACCCGACCGCGGGGGGCTGACCGCCGGGCAGGTAGATCCGGCTGGTCGCCGGGAACTGCGAGAACGCGGCGAGGTTGTCGGCGACCTGCTGGCGGAACGTCGGGTCGACCTCGAAGCCCCGGTCGGCGACTCCGGCACCGATCCTCAACGCCGCGCTCAGCGGGCGGCTCCCCCAGTTCGACGCGGCGGCCTGCCAGGTGGCCAGTGAACCGGGCGCACCGACCGACTTGCCACTGATCCGAGCCTCCTGGAAGGCGTACGGCTGGCCGGTGGCGGAGTCGACGAAGTAGTCGGTGGTCATGTCGGCCGGCCCCGACTCGCGCCCGTCGATGGTGTGCACCTGGTGGTGGCGAGCGTCGTAGTAGACGAAGAAGCCGCCGCCGCCGATGCCGGACGAGAACGGTTCGGTCACGCCGAGGGTGGCCGCGGCGGCCAGCGCGGCGTCGACCGCGTTGCCGCCGTGTTTGAGCACGTCGAGCCCGGCCGCGGTGGCGGTCGGGTCGACGGTGGCGACGGCTCCGCCGTAGCCGGTGGCGGTCGGGTTGCGCGGCGGAGCGGCCGCGTACGCCGGGGCGGGCGCCACCACAAGGCCGAGCGCGGCCACGCCGAGCAGGGCCGTCGTACGTCGAATCCGCATCGATCCTCCGCGAGTGAGCGAGACAGCAGGAGAGACAGTCGGTCGTCTATCTCTGCCTACCCGTGATCGCGGGTCGGCACAACCGGAGGGGGCGAACGGGCTCAGGCCGCGGTGTGCTCGGCCCAGGTGGCGTACATGGCGGCGTACGCCCCACCGGCGGCCACCAGCTCGTCGTGCGAGCCGGACTCGACGATCCGGTGGTCGTCGACGACCACGATCCGGTCGGCGCGCATCGCGGTGGACAGCCGGTGCGCGACCAGGATGGCCGTACGCCCCTCGAGCAGCACGTCCAGCGCCGCCTCGACCCGCAGCTCGGAGTGCAGGTCGAGGTTGGACGTGGCCTCGTCCAGCACCACCACCCGCGGCTCGGCCAGGAACGCCCGGGCCAGTGCCAGCAACTGCCGCTCCCCCGACGACACCGACTGGCCCCGCTCGTGCAGCAGCGTGTCCAGACCTTCCGGCGTCCGCTCGACCAGGTCCCGCAGGCCGACCTGGTCGACCGCCGCCCACACCTGCTCGTCGGTGGCGTCCGGCCGGCCGAAGGCGATGTTGTCGCGGAACGTGCCGACGAACAGGAACGGCTCCTGCGGGACCACGCCGATCTGCCGCCGCAGCGAATCGAGCGTGACGTCGCGCAGGTCGTACCCGTCGATCAGCACCTGCCCGGCGGTCGGGTCGTAGAACCGGGTGACCAGCTTGGCCATCGTCGACTTGCCGGCGCCGGTGGGGCCGACGCAGGCGACGGTCTCGCCCGGCGCGATCCGCAACTCCACGTGCGAGAGCACCGGTACGCTCGGCAGGTACCCGAAGCTCACGTCGTCGAAGACGATCTCGCCCCGGACCGGCGGCAGCGCGATCGCCGACGGCGCCGGCCGAACGGTCGGTTCGGTGGTCAGCAGCCCACGGATCTTGCCGACCGCGGCCCGCGCCTGCTGGTACTGCGTGTACAGCTGGACGAGCTGCTGCACGGGCTGGAAGAACGCGTTGATGTAGAGCACGAACGCGGTCAGCTCGCCGATCGTCAGTTCGTGCCGCAGCACCATCCGCCCACCGATGAGCAGCATCACCGCCATCGCGACGAGCCCGACGACCGACGTCCCGGGACCGTAGATCGCGTTGATCTTCCCGGTGTAGTTGTTGGTGTCCTTGTAGTCGCCGACGACCTCGCGGTGCGCCACGATGTTCCGCTCGCCCCGGTTGTGGGCGATCACCACGCGGATGCCGTTCAGGCTTTCGGCCAGGTCGGCCAGCATGAACGCGATCGCGTCGCGCTGCCGGTCGTAGCCGCGGTCGGCGGCGTGCCGGAACCACAGCGACATGATCGCCAGCGGCGGGATGACCAGGGCCAGCGTGATCAGGGCCAGGGTGAGGTTGTAGTGGATCAGCACGGCGGTGACCACGACCATGGTCAGCGCCTGGATGCCGAACTGGGCGAAGCCGTCCTGCAGGAGGTTCTGCAGCGACTCCACGTCGGAGGTCATCCGGGTCAGGATGACCCCGCCCTTCTCCCGCGTGTAGAAGTCCAGCGACATCCGCTGCAGGTGGGCGAAGATGCGGACGCGCAGGTCACGGGTGGCCGAGGCGGCCAGCCGGGCGGTCTGCCGCATCCGGATCGCGGTGGCGAAGCCGGTGGCCACGACCGCGGCCACGAAGACTGCGGTGGCGACCACCAGCACGGTCATGTTGTGCTTGGCGATGCCGTGGTCGATGCCGATCTGCACCAGCGCCGGACCGGCCTGCAGCAGCGTGGTCTCGACCAGCACGGCCAACACCGAGGTGACCAGGTAACCGGGATGGCCGCGCAGCAGCCGGCTGAACGTGATCTTGCCGCCGGTGTCGCTCTGCGGGTCGTACGTGACGTGCGGGTCGCCGTGGTCGGGTTCGCCCGCCTCCAGTTTGGCCACGCCCGCCGCCAGCTCGGGCGGGATGCCGGCGAACGGCATCCCGTTGGTGCTGCCGCGCCGGGCGCCGCCGCCGACCGCGGACCGGCCACCGGCCTGGAAGCCGCCGAAGCCCCCACCGAACATGCTCATGCCAGGACCTCCGATTCGTCCGGCGTCTCGAGACTGGCCAGCACCCGGCCGTACCGGGGTTCGGTGGCCAGCAGCGACTCGTGGGTGCCGTCGGCGACGACCCGGCCCTGTTCCATCAGCACGACCCGGTCGGCCAGGCTGATGGTGGACAGCCGGTGCGCCACGATCAGCGTGGTCCGGCCGCGCATCTGGTTCCGCAGCGACCGGTGGATGCGCTGCTCCACGGTGACGTCGATGGCGCTGGTGGCGTCGTCCAGGATCAGCACCGGCGGGTTCATCACCAGCGCGCGGGCGATGGCGATGCGCTGCCGCTGACCGCCCGACAGCGTGTAGCCGCGCTCGCCGACCACCGTGTCGTAGGACTCGGGCAGCTCGCGGATGAACTGGTCGGCGCCCGCCGCACCGGCCGCCGCCTCGACCTGCGCCCGGGTCGCGGACGGCCGGCCGTAGGCGATGTTGTCGTGGATCGACACGGAGAACAGGAACGGCTCGTCGGGCACGATGCCGACCTGGTCCCGCAACGTGGTCAGGCCCAGGTCGCGGACGTCGTGGGAGTCGAGGGTGATCCGGCCGGAGCCGGCGTCGTAGTAGCGGGCGGCCAGCCGGCCCAGCGTCGACTTGCCGGAGCCGGTGCCGCCGACCACGGCCACCGTTTCGCCCGGCTGGACGCGCAGGTCGAGACCGTTCAGGGCGACCGTGCCGTTGGGGTACGCGAACCGGACGTCGGAGAAGGCGAGAGCGCCACGCAGCTCGGGTTCGACCGGGGTCGCGGGTTCGGCGACGTCGCTCTTCGTGTCCAGGATCTGGTAGATCCGCTGGGCCGAGGCGGCGGCCCGCTGGCCCATCATGATGATCATGCCGAGGAGGCGGAACGGCGGCTGCAGCATCAGCACGTACGAGTTGAAGGCGACGATGGTGCCGACCGTGGTGTGGCCGTCGATGGCCATGATCCCGCCGAACAGCAGCACCAGGGCCAGCCCGATCCGCGGCAGGTTGTCCATCACCGGGCTCCACCGGCTGCTGATCTTCGTGTCGGTGACGTAGGCCCAGCGGAGCCGGTCGGCCGCCTCGGCCAGGGTGCGCAACTGGCGGCCCTCGGCGGCAAAGGCCTTGACGATCCGTACGCCCTGGATGTTCTCGTCGACGACGGTGGCCACCTCGGCCAGGCGGGACTGGATGAGCCAGGAGATCGGAAAGGTCTTCTTGCGCATGACCACGCCGAGCACCCCGATCACCGGCATCGTGATCATGGCGACGATGGCCAGCGGGACGTTGATCGTCAGCATCAGGACGAAGGCCACCACGGCGATCAGGCACTGCACGATGATCGACGGGCCGAACGTCAGGTACATCTGGATCGACCGGATGTCGGAGTTGGCCCGCGACATCAGCTCGCCGGTCTGCACCCGGTCGTAGAAGCCGAAGGCCATCCGGTTCAGGTGCGTGTACATGATGTTGCGCAGGTCGTACTCGATCTCGTAGGCCATACGCAGCAGCAGGAACCGGGCGGCGAAGTTGATCACGCCCTGCAGCAGCGCCAGCGCGATGATCCACCAGACGTACCGGGCCAGCGGGTCGACCTGCGTGGTGACCGCCCTGTCGATGCCGATGCGGACCAGGTTGGGGATCTGCACCTGCACGATCAGCCCGGCGAAGGAGAGGGCCAGCGACGAGATGAGCAGCGCGCGGTGGGCCTTGACGAGCGGCAGGGCGCGGCGGAGCCAGGACTTCTCGACGTCGGGGTGGATCGACGCCTTGGGGGCACGGCGAGACAACGGGCGGCTCCTCTGGTGGCGAAGCCCAGGTAGTTAGCTTGGCTAACGATACCCCGCACCCCAGGTCGCCCGCTTGCCGGGAGGGGTGCGCTTCCCCACACCGAACGGCGGCGGCACCACGCCCGGGCAGTGCGAACCGGCGGCCGGCCGGGTGCCGGCGATCAGATACGCGTCGACCAGGTCGGTGACACACGCCGTCCGGCCGTACGCGACGTGCCCCCACCCGTCGTAGGTGAGCAGCGTGGCCGCGGGGCCGAGCTGGTCGGCGACGTTCCGGGCCCAGGCGTACGCGGTGGCCGGGTCGTGCCGCGTGCCGATCAGCAGCGTCGGCGTCCGGGCCGGGCGCAGCCGGGTCTGCGGGTCGGCCGGAGGCGCCGTCCGGCCGAGGCAGCCGGTCACCGCCGACAGCGCCAGCGGCGACGCCAGCATCTGCGGCGCCCGGACGCGCAACGCCGCCAGCTTCTCGCGCAGGTCGGCGTACCCGGCGATCGGGAACGCCCAGTCGTTGCAGAACACCGCGGCGAAGGTGTCGTCGGTGGTGGTGGCCGGGGCCGGGGCGGCGGATCGGCCGACGGGGGCCGAGGCGGCCTTCATGTACGTCGCCAGCGAGTACCACTGAGGCGTGTAGAACGAGCTGTACGCGACGTCGACCAGCCCGGGCGCGTCGACGCGCTGCCCCGGGTGGAACGGGTCGGTGAGGGTGCCCGCCGCCGCCCGGGCCATCAGCCGCGCCCAGACCGCTCGGACGTCCTGACCTCGCAGCACGCACGTGGGGTCCGTCGCGCACCAGACCACGAACTGGTCGAACAGGTCCTGCACGGCGTCCGTCTCGGCGCCCAGGAAGTCGGCCACGCCGGCGCTGTGGTCCATCACGCTGTCCAGCGCGAGCACCCGAACCCGGTCCGGGTACGTGTCGGCGTACTGGGCGCCGAGCACCGTGCCGTACGAGGCGCCGTAGAAGCTGAGCTTGGCCTCGCCCAGCGCGGCCCGGAGCGCGTCGAGGTCGCGGACGCCGCTGGTCGTGTCGGCGTGGTCGAACACCGGCCCGCTGTGGCGGCGGCAGTCCGCGTCCCGCCTGCGGTTGTAGGCGACGGCGGCGTCGTACTCGGCCGGGGAACTGATCAGCGACGGCGGCGCCGTGGCGAGCAGCGCACTGTCGCAGTGGACCGGGTTGCTCCGGTCGACCCCGCGCGGGTCGTAGCCGACGATGTCGAACCGCGCGCGCAGGGCCGGGCTGAAGAACGACGCCGCGGCGAGCGCGAAGTCGTAGCCGGACACGCCGGGACCGCCGGGGTGAACGATCAGCGCGCCGATCCGGTGCGCCGGATCGGTGGCCGGCCGCATCGCCACCGCCAGGGTCATCTTCGGCGAGTAGGGGTCGGCCCAGTCCACCGGCACGGACAGCGTGGTGCAGCGCGCGGTGCGGTCGTCGGCGCACGACTGCCACCTCAGGCCCTCGGCCGGCCGGGCCGCGGCCGGCCCGGCGGCGGGGACGGTCGCGCCGATCAGGCCGATGAGCATGGCCAGGAACGCGGCCAGGATCGGCCGGGTCGTCACTCGCACCGCGTCGTCACTCCGCCTCTGAGCCGCCTCCCGCCCGACGGGTGAAAGGACTGAGCGCCCCATCTTCCGCCATCGCACCGGTCATAACCCGCCGAAAACGCAGCTAGCCCGTCAAAAGGTGCCACGGTGGGGATCATGAAGGTGAGGACCGGCCGGGCCTGGCCGCCGCGGCCGCCGCTCAGTGGCGAGCGCCGGTGGGAGGCCGGCGACGACCGTGTCCTGCGCTTGCCCGCCCCGTGAGAGGCGGCCGGGCGCTACTTCAGGTCGGCGGGCGGGAGCGGCTGGAGACGGGAGATGGCCGCCGCGTACTGCGCGATCTGGCGGCTGTTGGGCACGACGCCGACGCTGCGGAGCTGATCCTGGATCGCCTGCGCGACCGCATCCGGGGACTGCCCGCGATGGGTTTGCATGACCTTGTTGACGGCGTAGTCAACGCGTAGCTGAACCTGCCAGCCGGCGGTACGGCTGCCACCGGAGGGGGCGAGGGTTACTGCGGCGAGGGGTTCCATGCCCTGAAGTATCGGAAGGCCGGCCCCCGACCGGAACAATTGGGGGGACGCTGCAACCCGACTGCACCCGGGTCGCACCGTCCCCACAATCAAACATTCCGGATCAGTTCTCCGCGGAGGCGTCCGGTCCGATGTCCGAACCTCTGACCTCGGAGATGTCCGGCGCCTTGGCCGGGTTCAGCCGCAGCCAGACGAGCATCAGCACGCCGAGCGCGAGCATGCCCAGACCCATCCACAGATTGATCCGTACGCCCTGGGCCTTGTCCAGCTCGGACTTGCTCTCGAAGATGCCCATCAGCGTGACGATCACGCCGTACACCAGGAACAGGCCGCCGATCACCCGGCGCACGTCGAACAGCCGAGCGGCCGACGACACCTTCTTCAGGTCCTCGTCCTGGGCCAGCATCTCGTCCTCGGGATGCGCGTTGCTTTCCGTCATGACGACCTCCGCTTACCAGACCGGGATGTAGAGCAGGAACGCGATGAGCACCGCGATGCCACCGAGCAGCGCCGGGTTGCGCCACCAGACCTTGTCCGCCACCAGCACCGCGTCGCCGGACGTGGACGAGCCGGCCAGCCCGTAGACCAGGCCGCGCAGGTCGTTGTCCGGCTTCGGCCGGGTGACCAGCGTGATCAGCACGGCGAACACGCTGGCGGTGACGAACGCCAGTCCGGCGCCCCAGAAGCTCTCCTCCAGGTCGGAGTTGAACTTGACCACGTCGCCCAGATAGAGCAGGTACAACGTCAGCGAGCTGAGCGTGCCGAGCAGCAGTGACCAGAAGCCGGCCCAGGCGGACATCCGCTTCCAGAACATGCCGATGATGAAGGTCGCGAACAGCGGCGCGTTGATCAGCGAGAAGAGCGCCTGGATGTAGTTCATGATGTTGCTGTAGCCGGCCGCGATGAACGCGGTGCCGATCCCGACGATGACGCCGATGACCGTGGCGATCCGGCCCACCCGCAGGTAGTGGTCGTCCGACTCGTGCTTCTTGATGTACGACTGCCAGATGTCGTACGTGAAGACGGTGTTGAAGCCACTCACGTTGGCCGCCATGCCGGCCATGAACGACGCCAGCAGGCCGGTGACCGCGACGCCGAGCACGCCGTTCGGCAGCAGGTCGCGCATGAGCAGCGGGATCGCGTTGTTGTAGACCAGATCGCCCTTGTCGGCGCCGAGGCCCTTGATGGTGACCAGCGCGACCAGGCCGGGGATGACGGTGACGAGCGGGATGGCAATCTTCGGGAACGCGCCGATGATCGGCGTGCGCCGGGCCGCGCTCATGTCCTTGGCCGACAGGGCCCGCTGCACCTCGGCGAAGTTGGTGGTCCAGTACCCGAAGGAGAGCACGAAACCGAGGCCGAAGACGATGCCGATCCAGTTGGCGCCCAGCGGGTTGTGCGAATTCGCGGTGTTCTGCCAGGTGTGCAGTGCGGCGTCGCCGAGTTTGCTGCTCTTCACCGCGGTGGTCAGGCCGTGGATGCCGCCCACCTTGACCAGGCCGATGATGGTGATCGGCACCAGGCCGGCGATGATCACGAAGAACTGCAGCACCTCGTTGTAGATGGCCGAGGACAGGCCGCCGATGCTGATGTAGGTCAGCACGATCGCCGCGCCGATCACGATCGAGATCCACAGCGGCCAGCCGAGCAGCGCGTCCAGTATCAGGGCCAGCGCGTAGAGGTTGACGCCGGCGATCAGCACCTGGGCGATCGCGAAGGTCACCGCGTTGAGCAGGTGGGTCGAGCGGTTGAACCGCAGCCGCAGGAACTCCGGGACGCTGCGGACCTTGGAGCCGTAGTAGAACGGCATCATCACGATCCCTAGGAACACCATCGCCGGGACCGCGCCGATCCAGTAGTAGTGCAGCGTCATCAGGCCGTATTGGGCGCCGTTGGCGGCCATGCCGATGATCTCCAGCGCACCCAGGTTGGCCGAGACGAAAGCGAGGCCGGTGACCCAGGCGGGCATCGATCGGCCGGACAGGAAGAAGTCGGCACTGCTGCTGATCGCCCGTCGCGCGGCGAACCCGATGCCGAGAACCGTGATGAAGTACAGCGCGACAATCAGATAGTCGAAGACATCGAGGTCGAGCTTCAGCCCGCTCGCCGCCAGCACCTGCATGGACCACCTCCGTGGGGGGATTCACGCGTGGCACTACCCGGGCTGAATATCTTTCACACCTGCGAATTTACCTCCCGGAAACACGGCGGCGCAGCAGCGCTTCAACGCCGTCCAGGATGCGGCCGACGCCGTACTCGAACGCCTGGTCCCGGCCTTCGCCGTCGGACGCGTCGGCCACCGCCGCGGTCACCGCGGGGAATCGGCTCGGGTGCTTCGCGAGCACCGCGCCGATGGCCGCGGCGAACTCGGCCTCCTGGGGGGCGTGCGCCGACTGGGCGGCCAGCGTGCGCGTGTGCAGCGCCAGGACGGCCACCGTGTCCAGGCGTTCGGCCCCGGTCAGACCGGGCGGCAGTACGGCCACCGCCTGCTCCAGCCACGCCATCTCCTGCGGGCCGATCGGCCGCGCGCGCAGGGTCGCCTCCGCCGCCCACGGGTGGGCCGCATACTTCCCGAACAGCGCCCGGCACCACGTGGCGAGCTCGTCCCGCCAGTCCCCCGCGGGCTCGACGGACGGCGGCCCGCCCAGGCCGCGCTCGAGCATCACCGCGATCAGCTCGGCCTTGCCCGGCAGGTACCGGTACAGCGACATCTTGGTGTAACCGAGCTCGGCCGCGACCCGCTGCATGGAGACGGCGTCGAGGCCTTCGGCGTCGGCCACGGCGATCGCGGCGTCGGCGATCCGGTCCAGCGTGAGCGCCGCCTTGGGGCCGCGGGTGCGGGCCGGCGGGCCGTCCCAGAGCAGATCCACGTTCATTCCACCCGTCGCCTCTTGCCAACTCTGAACAACTGTGTCTACCGTACACACAAATAACCGAGTCCGGCAGACACAGTTTGGGGTTGCCATGGACGTTCTCATCTCCGGGGCCAGCATCGCGGGGCCGGCGCTGGCCTACTGGCTCGGGCGGTACGGGTTCTCCCCGACCGTCGTCGAAATCGCGCCGGCCCTGCGCACCGGCGGCAATTCGGTGGATTTCCGCGGGCCGCTGCACCTAGGCGTACTGGCCAAGATGGGTCCGGTGCTGGCCGGGATGCGACGCGAGCAGACCGGGGGAACCGCGATGACGTTCGTCGACGAGCGCGGCCGGACGCTGATGGCCTGGCCGAGCGACCTGGCCGGCGGCGACATCGAGCTGCAGCGGGGCGACCTGGCCCGGATCCTGTGCGCGGCCGGCGAGAAGACCGAGCACCTGTTCGGCGACAGCATCACCGCGATGACCGAGACCCCGAGCGGGGTCGACGTCACCTTCGCCAGTGGCCTGGAGCGGACGTTCGACCTGGTGATCGGCGCCGACGGCGTGCACTCGCGGGTGCGCCGGCTGGCGTTCGGGCCGGAGGAGCGGTACGTCCGGCACCTCGGCTACTACGTGGCCGGCTGGGACGTGCCGAACGAGTGGGGCTGGGACCACCACCAGCGGATCTACAACACGCCGGGACGGATGGCGGCCGTCGCCGGGGACCGCCACGACCTGGCGTTGGCCCACGCGTTCATGGCGTTCGCGTCACTCCGGCTGACGTACGACCGGCACGACGACGCGGCCCGGCGGCGCCTGGTCGCCGGCCGCTTCGCCGGGATGGGCTGGGAGACGCCGCGGCTGCTGGACGCGCTGGCGTCCGGACCCGATCTGTGGCTGGACCAGATCTGCCGGGTCGACCTCGACCGGTGGTACTCCGGGCGGGTCGCGCTGGTCGGCGACGCCGCCTGCGGCGCGACCATCGGCGGCCAGGGCAACGGCACCGCCACCGTCGCGGCGTACGTCCTGGCGGGTGAACTGGCCCGGGCCGGCGGCGACCACACCGTGGCCTTCCCGCGGTATCAGCAGCGGCTGGCCGCGTTCGCGCGCGGCACGCAGAAAGGCGGCAACACCGCGGGCCGGTTCCTGGCGCCGAAGACGGCGTTCGGCATCCGGTTCCGCAACGCCGTCAACAACCAGAAGTGGTTCCTGGACCTGACGTTCAAGATCGCCGGAGACCGCAGTACGAACCTCGACCTGCCGGACTACGCCTGACCCAGCTTCCGTACGGCGGCCACCGTGAGCTCGCTCAGGTCGTGAACGACCAGCGACGAGGCGGCCAGCGCGTCCGCGGCCGGCGGGTAGACGCCGTGCGGGACGGCGATCACGGCGCAGCCCGCCGCGGCCGCCGACCGCAGGCCGTTGCTCGAGTCCTCGACCGCCGCACACGCCTCCGGTTTCACCCCGAGCCGGCGGGCGGCCTCGAGGTACACGTCCGGCGCCGGCTTGCCCCGCGGAACCTCCTCGGTGGACAGCGTCACGGCGAAGGCGTCCGCCAGGCCGGCGGTCTCGAGCACCTGGTCGATCAGGACGCGCGCGGACGAGCTGGCCAGCGCGAGCGGGAACGCCGCGCCGAGCCGCCGGACACAGTCGACG
>CAXSDA010000013.1:30701-45661 GCA_964236515.1 uncultured Actinoplanes sp. | reverse complement strand
GGGGACCAGCGGCAGCGCGTCACGGTAGCGCTGAGCCATCCGGCTCAGCACATCCGCCGCGACCTGTTCCGGCGTCCGGGGCACGCCCACCTCGTCGCTGAGGTGGCGGGACCACTCGCCGGTGCTCATGCCCATCATCCGGGTCTGGCTGTCCGGCCGGAACTGCTTGCCGTACCCGGCGACGTACCCCCGCCGGACGTCCTCCCAGACCTCTTCGGTGTCGATGATGACGCCGTCCAGGTCGAAGACGACCGCCTCTGTCCTCACCGGGTCTCGATCCTCACAGGGCTTCGACGGCCGGGATGATCTCTTTGGCGAACACGTCGAACTTGGCCGTGTCCCAGGCGTTGCGCACACCGCCGTGGCCGACCGAGAAGCCCAGCTCGTGCAGATGCCTGAGCTCGTCGATGGTCTCGCCGACGCGCTCGTTGCGGTCGCCGAGGTCGAACCGGTACATCGTCGTCTTCTCGATCTCGTCGTAGTTCCGGCCGACGTCGTCGCAGTGCTTCTTCAGGACGTCGAGCTTGTGCTGGATCTCCGGGCCGGCGAACAGGTTGCACGCGTCGCCGTACTGCGCGACGAACCGCAAAGTCTTCTTCTCGCCGCCCCCGCCGATCAGGATCGGGACGGACGGCCGGCTCAGCGGCAGCGGGTGGTTGAGCAGGCGCCCGAGCTGGTAGTGCGTGCCGTCGTACGGCGTCTCGTCCCCGGCGAACATCTGCCGGCAGATCTGCAGCGTCTCCTCGAGACGCTCGAACCGCTCCTTGGTCGGCGGGAAGAACAAGCCCAGCCCGCGCGACTCCTCCTCGTTCCAGGCGGCGCCGATGCCGAGCATGGCCCGGCCGCCGGAGAGGACGTCCAGTGTGGTCACCGCCTTCGCCAGCAGGCCCGGATCCCGGTAGGTCACACCGGTGACCATGGTGAACAGCTTGGCCCGGGTGGTGTGGGCGGCGATGAACCCGAGCGCCGTGTAGGCCTCGAGCATGTCCCATTCCGGCGGCCCGTTGACGCTGATCTGCCAGACGTGGTCCATGACGCTGATCCGGTCGAAGCCGGCCTCGTCCGCGGCCGACGCGATGTCGGCGAGGACCGGGCCGAGCCGCGGCGCGCCGTCGGGCCAGGTGAAGTTGGAGATGTGCAGGCCGAGTTTCACGCTCGACATCCTTTCGGAGGCAACCCTCCTGAGCACCCTATCGCCGTGCCCGGTCTGCCGCCGCGCGCCACCCGGGTTACGGCACGCATTCTCGCAATCACTCTGAGTACCGAAGCGTCAGTCGGGCTTCGCGTCTGTCAGCGCGTAACGAAACATGCTCACGTTTCGGACAGTTAGGAATCGGCTCGAGTCCGAATTGCCCTCTCTGCACCGAGTCCAAAATGAGAAAAGCTACATTCCGTAACTATGACGACTGGCATGGGAGCGTGTACGAATTCAATTAACAGTCGATTCATCAGGGATTTAATGAGTAGACCAAGTAGACGTCGGCGGTCACCGATTTGATGAGTTGACTGTGGGTAATCAGTTGGTAAATTGGTCACCGGTGCCGACGACGCACCACCCGTACGGGTCGGCCGCCACCGGTCCGTCGGTCCAGACCCGCCGAGGAGCCACCGCCATGCCTCCTTCGCACCAGCGCCGAGCGACGACACGTGACAACCGTCCTTCACCGACGGTCAGCGTGATCATCCCGGCCCTGAACGAGGAGACCAACCTTCCCCTCGTCCTGGAAGGGCTTCCGCCCGTGGACGAGGTCATCATCGTGGACGGCGGATCCGCCGACGACACGGTGGCGGTCGCCCGCGAGGTCCGGCCCGACGCCCGGGTCGTCCGGCAGACGCGCAGAGGCAAGGGAAATGCCCTGGCCTGCGGTTTCGCCGCGGCCTCGGGCGACATCGTGGTGACCCTCAACGCCGACGGCTCAACCGACCCGGGTGAGCTCCCCCGGTTCGTCGACGCGCTGATCTCCGGAGCCGAGGTCGCGCACGGCTCCCGCTTCCGCAACGGTGGCGGCGACCTCGGCGGCCAGCGCCTCGACCGGCTCGGCAACGCCATTCTCAGCCGATTCGTGAACGCCTTGTTCGGCACCCGGTTCACCGATCTCGGGTACGGCTACAACGCGTACTGGCGGGCTCTGCTGCCGGCTCTGACGCTGCCCGGCGCCGATATCCCGGGCCTGCGCCGCGGCGGCCACGTCTGGGGCGACGGCCCGGAGATCGAGCCGCTGCTCAACATCCGGGTGGCGGCGCTGGGCATGCGGGTGGTCGAGGTGTCGAGCATCGGCTACCCGCCGATCAACGGCGTGCGCCACCACGAAGGGTGGGTGCGGGCGCTGCGCGCGATGCGGGTGGCCTTCGGCGAGTACCTGCGCCGCTGGCGCCAGGGCCGCCGGCCGATGCCGGTGGTGGCGTCGTCCCGACCCCGGGGCGTGTCGTCCGTCGGCGGGCGCATCGACACCGGTTCCCTGCACGTCCGAGACCTGGCTCTGGGTCAGGGCTACCCCGACTCCCAGCCCTACCCGGAACCTCCGCCCTACTCTGACCCCCAGCTTCATCCTGAACCTCAGGGCCACCCTGAATCCCAGAGCTACCTGGGGCCGCAGGGTTACCCCGAACCGCGGCCGCGCCGCCGTGAAATCGCGGTCCTGCCGTCCGGCCCGCTCGACACCGGCGTCCGCCGCCCCGTCGTAGACACCGGCACCGGCCGGCGCCGCATCCTGACCGACACCGGCACGCGCATCGGTCTCACCAGTACCGGCAGCAGTACCGGCGCCGGCCACGACCTCACCGTCACCGGTGTCCGCCGGGCACTGGGCGACCCCGGCCGCCGCGCCCTCGAAGACCACGCCCCCGACGGCCCTGCCCCTGAAGACCTGGCCGTTTCTCGGCCCCGCGCTCTCGATGACGCCCGCCGCCCCCACTTCCTGGGGGATGCCGCCGGCGCACGCCCCCGAGGCCCCGAAGAACCTGCCGTCCCCGGACCCCGGCCGTTCGTCGACCCGGCCCCGCGACGGCCCCGCGCCCTTGACGACCGCGTGACTCCGCGTCCCCGCTCCCTCGATGACCCGGCCGCGCGACCGCTCCGAGCGCTCAACGACCCGGCCGCACAACCACCCCGAGGCCCCTACGACGCGGCCGAACCACCCCATGCTCTCGACGATCCGGGCGCGCGACGGCCGCGTTCCCTCGACGACGACGTGCGCAGGCCCCGCTCCCTGGCCGACGCCGGCAGCGGAAGCCACGCCGTCGCCGTCGCCGACAGCGGAAGCCACGCCGCGGCCGACAGCGGAAGCCACGCCGCGGCCGGCAGCCACGCCGTTGCTGGGACCGGCAGCGGCAGCCACGCCCTCGAAGACAGCCGCAGTCGCAGCCCCGGTTCGGAAAACAGCGGCAACCACGCTCTCGAGGACCCCGGCAGCGGACGCCGCCGCCCGCTGGACAGCCCCAGCGGCGGCCACCGCCGCCCGGCCGGGAGCGGCAGCAGCCCTCGGCGCGCAACCGCCGCAGACCCGGCCACCCGCCCCGCCCCTGAACTGGGTGGGCCGATGTTAACCCCCGGGTACGACACTTTTCCCGCACCGTCCACAGAGGGTGGTCGCCGTACGGGCGGCGGATGGCGCCTGGGCAGCCGCAAGGACGTCAAGGCCGGCAAAGAGGACAGTGCACGAGCCGCCCGCGGCGACAACACGGACGGCGGCCGGCGCGCCGAGGACACGGGCGGCAGCCGGCGGGGCAAGCGCGGCGAGGACACCGGCGGCAGCCGGCGAGGCAAGCGCGGCGAGGACACCGACAGCGGCCGGCGTCGGGGTGACGGACGCCGTACCGAGGACACCGGGGGCGGCCGGCGGTCACGCGGGCGTGCGCCCGAGATCGCAGCCACCCCCGCCCCGCCGCCGACGCGGCCGGACTGGCGGGAGACCACCGACACCGGGCAATGGCGGGACCTGACCAGCGCCGCTCGGCCGGTCCGGCCGGAGGGGCAGATGTACGACCCCGCCGCCGACGCCCAGCACGATCTCGACCCCGCGGCCCGGCGGAGTCTGCCGATGTATCCGGAGCCGGATCCGGCGTGGACGGAGACGTCCTCGGGCCGGCACGCGGTGGCCGAGTCCGGTGACCGGCGTACGGGTTTCCCGCCGGCCACGCCGTGGACGGGTTCGCCGTCGGACACCGGGCAGCACCACCGGATCGACCCCCAGGAGTGGGCGGCGTCGAAGGACCGGGAGATCGGCGAGCGCCGCCGCCGGCTGGACACGGGAGAACGCCGCCCGGCCGGCCGGCGCCGCATCCCGGGCGAGCGGTCGACGATCTGACGTGAAGGCTCGTCCTGCCGTGAAGGCTCGTCTGACGTCACGGCTCGGTGCGACGCCGGCACCGAGCCGTCACGAAGGGCCTAGGACCGGGAGCGGAGCTGCGGGAGGATGTCCGAGGAATACCGGCGGATGAACTCGTCCTGTTCCGGGCCGGGCGCGTGGAACACCAGGTGCTTGAAGCCCATGTCCAGGTACTCGGCGATCCGATCGCAGTGCTCGTCCGGGTCGTCGGAGCAGATCCAGCGGCTCGCCGTCCGCTCGACCGGTAGCGCGTCGGCCCGCCGCTGCATCTCGATCGGGTCCTCGATGCCGCTCTTCTCCTCGGGCGTCAGCGCCAGCGCACCCCAGTAGTAGGTGTCCGAGCGGGCCTTCTCGGCGTCGGGGTGGAAGGACACCTTGACCTCGATCATCAGGTCGAGGTCGTCGATCTTGCGGCCGGCCTTCTCGGCGCCCTCGCGGACCGCAGGCAGCAGCGTGTCGGTGTAGAGCGACGCGCCCTTGCCGCTGGTGGTGATGAAGCCGTCGGCGATGCGACCGGCCAGCCGGGTGGCCGCCGGACCGGACGCGCCGATGTAGATGGGCACGGGAGTCGACGGCTTGTCGTAGATAGTGGCCTTGTCGGTCGAGTAGTACGTGCCGTCGAACGTCACGCGGTCCTCCCGCCACAGCTCCTGGATCAGCGTCACCGCCTCCTTGAGCCGCGCGAACCGCTCCTTGCCGTCCGGCCACTCGAGGCCCAGCGGCACCTCGTTCAGCGACTCGCCCGAGCCGACGCCGAGCACGACCCGGCCGGGGGCGAGGCAGCCCAGGGTGGCGAAGGCCTGCGCGACCACGGCCGGGTGGTACCGGAACGTCGGCGTGAGCACGCTGGTGCCGATGAGCACCCGGTCCGTACGGGCGGCCAGCGCCCCCAGCCAGGGCAGTGCGGCGGGCGCGTGGCCACCGTCGTGCCGCCACGGCTGGAGATGGTCGCTGACGAAGACGGAGTCGAAGCCGGCCTGCTCGGCCTGCACCGAGAAGTTGAGCAGTTCGGTCGGCGGGAACTGTTCCGCCGACGCCTTGTAGCCGAACCGAATCATGACTCCGACACTATCCCGCGGCGGTGTAGGCCTTCCCGGCGTCCGTCGGAGTATCCCCGTCGGAATACAGTCCGTAGCCGGTGCTGTCACCGACTGCGGGCAGCGCGAACCAGGCGTACCGCTCGACGTACGACCGGGACTGCATGCCCCTGGTCGTGCCGGTGATGAAGGCCGCCTCCTGCGCGCCGGTCGGGTATCGGGGAGTGCCGTTGAAGTTCATCAGCCCGTACTCGGTGACCCAGATCGGCAGGCCGTAGCGGTTGTGCACGGCATCGACGTACCCCAGGAACTGGTTGACCGCGGCGCCGGAAAAATCCGACCCGTACCAGTGCAGGGTGATGAAGTCGACGCGGTCGCCCTTCTGCCGGGCGCCGGTCATGAACCGGTCGAGCCATCCGCCGGGGGTGTCTCCGCCGTACGCCACCGACGGGCTGCCCAGGCGCATGCCGGTGGCCTGCAGCTTGGGCCAGGCGGCGAGCGCGTCGTCCACGCTCATGTTCGCCTGGCCGGACATGTCGGGCTCGTTGAACCCGAGCAGCACCTTCCCCTCGCGCCTGGCCGTGGCCAGGTTGGCCGGGGTGACGTCGCCGCCGGCCCGGATCATCGGCACGAACTCGACGCCGGACGGGCCGGGCATGGAGTCGTTGGTCGTGGCCCAGTTGTAGTACCAGCCGGCGCCGACGTGGCCGAGCGCCTGCGTCAGGCCGTTGAACTGCCAGACGCTGACGCCCTTCTTCTTCGACGCGGTCACCACCACGGGCGCGGCCTTCGTGGTGCGTGTACGCGCCGGCGTGGCCGAGGGCGACGGTGACGGGGTCGGGGGCGCGGGCGGCAGGACGAGCCGCGGCCGGGGCGCCTGGGTGGTGACGACGGCCGCCTGCGCCGCCGGTTTGTCGGCCGAGTTCTGGTAGACCACGACCGCGGCGCCACCGCCGGCCACCGCGGTCGTGGTCAGCGCCGCGGTCAGGGCGCGCCGGCCCACCCCGAAGAGCCCCTTCGCGACGATCTTGCCGGCTACGGCGTGCGCCGAATGGCCGGCGGCGTGTGCGGCGCCGCCGCCCCACAGGGCGCTGTTCGACAGCGCGTGCGGGACGGGCACGAGCGCCATGCCGGCCAGGAGGCGCTCCGCCGCGACCAGTCCGGACCAGGCCGGCGAGCAGTACCGGCAGTCCCGGGTGTGCCGGGCGATCCGCTTGCGCCACAGCGCGCCCGGCCGCCCGTCCCACTCCGCCGTGACCAGCTGAAGGTCGGGGCAGGGGGGCGAGGCTTCCAGTGCCCGTACCACCACCCGCGCCGTCTCCAGCTGGCCTTTCATCCGCTGGATGCGAACCGCGGCGTGCTGCCGGGTCACGTCGATGGCGGCGACGATCTCGTCCCGGGTCAGCTCGCCGGAGGCCTCCAGCCACCACAGCGACAGCAGTTCGCGGTTGTCCTCGTCCAGCCACCGGGTCGCCTCGGCGGTCTCGCGGCGCTGGCCGGACAGCTCGAGCCGGGTGATGGCGAGGTCGGTGAAGTCGGCGCCGGGGTCGCGGACGTCCTCGGGCACGAGCGCGTCGGGGGCGCCGCGGCGGGCCCGGTAGCGTTCCCGCACCTGCCGGACCGTGATCGCCACCAGCCAGGACCGGAACGCCTCGGGGTCGCGCAGGTCGCCCAGGTTCCGCAGCACCCGCAGCATGACGTCCTGGACCACGTCGTCGACGTCGGCGTGCCCGTCCAGCGCCCGCCCGACGATCGTGTAGACCAGCGGTAGGTAGCCCGCGACCAGGCGATCGACCGCGGCCGGGTCGCCGTCCCGCGCGGCGATCACGGTCCTGGTGTCGGGTTGGTCCGGCATATCCCTGCCTCTCCTGGAGCCCCATCACACACCAACGAGAAGGGAGATGCGGGAGGGGCCACCGGATAACACGAAACCGCGCCGGTAAAAGTTCGGAGGTTAAGGCCCCGGCCTTCCGGGCACCGTAGGACCATGCGTATGTCGGTCCGGTTGAGTCTTCCCCGTGAGGCGGACAGCGTGCCCACGGTGCGCCGGCTGCTGCGCTGCGCACTCACTCTGCTGGGAGTCGATCGCCAGTCCGGCGCCGATCTGGAGATCGCGCTGACCGAGGCCTGCTCGAATGCGGTCACCTACGCCACCGGCGCCGACAATTTCGAGGTCCGGCTGGACGTCGGTGAAGGCCGCTGCGCCGTCGACGTGCTGGACTCCGGGGCCGGGTTCGACGCCGACGCCGCGGGTTCGGAGTCGCCGGCGGCGCAGAGCGAGCGGGGTCGCGGCCTGTTCCTGATCCGGGCGCTGGCGGAGAACGTCCGAATGCATTCCGTTCCTCGGCGGGGCTGCCGGATCCACTTCGAGAAGTCGTACGCCTAAGACTCGTCGCCGGCGTGCACCCATAGTGCTGACCGGGGCCGTGCCACCTCTATCATTCTTGCCGCAGAGCAAATATTGTCGGCCGCTGGTGAGGAGTCGCCCGTCGTGTCCGATCGTCCGACCCCCGTCGGCGCGCTGCTGCGGGCGGCGTCGCCGGACCGGTTGCCCGAGGTGGTGGCCGACCATCTGCGCCGGTCGTTCGCCGCCGGCCGGGTCGAGATCCTGCTGGCCGACCTCACCCTGACCGGCCTCTGGCCGCTGATCGACGCCGACGGGGCCGCCGGCGGCCCGCTGGTCCAGCGGTGTTTCGGCAGCCAGCAGCCGGTCGTCGACTCGGTCGCGGGCACGCTGCGCGTACACCTGCCGGTGAGTGTGTGGGGCGAGCGGCTGGGCGTCCTGCTGCTGGAGACCACCCTGCTGTCGGACGGGGAACTCGTCGAACAGCTCGCCCTGGTGGCGGACGATTTCGCCATCGCGCTGCGCGCCTCCGAACGTGACACCGACCGGTACCACGCCGCCCGCCGCCGGGCCCGCCTGACCATGGCCGCCGAGCTGCAGTGGGACCTGCTGCCTGGGCGGTCGCTGGGCGACGAGCGGTTCCTGGTCGCCGGGCAGCTCGAGCCGGCGTACTCGGTCAACGGGGATCATTTCGACTGGTCCGTCACGGGCGACCGGCTGACCGTCACGGTGCTCAACGGATTCGGGGACGGTCTCCAGGCGGCCCTGCTCACCACCGCGGCGGTCAACGCCATGCGCAACGCCCGCCGGTCCGGCGCCGGCATCGTCGAGCAGGCCGAACTGGCCTCGGACGCCATCTGGTCGTCCAACGGCGGCGTGGCCCACGCCGAAACCCTGCTGCTGGAGATCGACCTCGTGCACGGCGACGTCGAGGCCGTCGACGCCGGCTCGCCCAAGGCGATGATCGCGCGGGACGGCGAGGTCCGGCCGGTGTCGCTGGAGCAGCAGCTGCCGCTGGGCATGTTCGGCGAGATCCGGTACGAGACCCAGCACTTCCTTTTGCAACCGGGCGACCGGCTGCTCGTGGTCAGCGACGGCGTGCACGCCGCCGCGCCGGAGGGCCGGGCCGCGTACGGCGAACTGGGTCTGCTCAACGCTCTGCGCCGCACCCGGCTGCAGCCGGCGACGGAGGCCGTCGGCACGGTCATCCGCAGCCTGCGGGACTATCACAGCGGCTCCGACCTGGCCGACGACGCGGTCGCGGTGTGCCTCGACTGGCGACATTGAAGGCTTGAACCGACGCCCAGCGGGTAGGGCATCGGTCACCCGCCCGCCACCTCACGCGGAGGAACCGCATGGAGCCCGTCCCGGACTTGGCCGTGGCGATCGAGTCGGTCGCCGAGTCCCTGCTGGCCGTGCTGGACTGTTCCCAGCAGACCGACGGCCCGCATGTGCCGCCGGCGCAGTTGCGGGTCCTGGCGATCGTGGCCCGTAACCGCACCACCAACATGAGCCGCCTGGCCGAGATGCTCGAGGTGGTGCCGTCGTCGGCGAGCCGCCTGTGCGACCGGCTGGAGGCCACCGGGCTGTTGCGCCGGGTCCCGGACCCGAGGGACCGCCGCGAGGTCCGGTTGCTGCTCACCGCACCCGCCCGTCAGCTGCTGACCGACCTGCGGGATCGCCGTCGGGCAGCGCTGAGCGCGGTGCTCGAGCGGATGAGCGTTTCGGCCCGGCAGGATCTGGTGCGTGCGCTGACCGCGTTCGACTCCGCCTACGCCGCCGGCACCCAGGACGAGCACACCGCCCGGCAGCAGACCGCCTGAGATAGCGTGCGCGGATGCGTATCGGCATCGTGATCCTGCCCGACCAGCGGTGGTCGGCGTCCGCCCGGCGGTGGCGGCAGGCCGAGGAGTACGGCTTCGACCACGCCTGGACGTACGACCACCTGAGTTGGCGTGACCTCGCCGACGGACCGTGGTTCGACGCCGCCACGACGCTCACCGCCGCGGCCACGGTCACCGGCCGGATCGGGCTCGGCACCTGGGTGGCGTCGCCCAACTTCCGCCACCCGGTGCATTTCGTCCGCGAGCTGATCTCGATCGACGACATCTCCGGGGGCCGGCTGCGGATCGGCGCCGGCGCCGGCGGCACGGGATTCGACTCGGTGGTGCTCGGCGGCCCGCAGTTGCCGCCGCGGGAACGGGTGGACCGGTTCGCCGAGTTCCTCGACCTGCTCGACCGCCTGCTGCGGACCGACCGGGTCGACTACTCGGGGACCTACTACACCGCGGTCGACGCCCGCACCGTACCCGGCCCGGTGCAGACGCCGCGGCCGCCGCTGCTGGTCGCCGCGAACGGCCCGCGCACGCTGGCGCTGGCCGCGCAGTACGGCGACGGCTGGATCACCACCGGCAAGGACGCCGACGCCGGCCCGGACGCGTGGTGGGGCTCGGTGGCCACGCTGTCGGCCCGATTCGACGCCGCCCTGGCCGCGGCCGGCCGGACGCCGGAAACGGTCCACCGCTATCTCGACCTGGATTCCTCCCCGGTCTACTCGATGTCCAGCGCGGGCGCATTCGCGGACGCCGTCGGCCGGGCCGCGGCCCTGGGTTTCACCGACGTCGTATCGCATTGGCCGCGCGGCTCGAGCTGGTACGCGGGCGACGAAAAGGTGCTGGAAACGGTCGCCGACCAGCTCACCGAGCTGAAGAAGCTGAGCTGACGGGCGTCGCACCGAATGGGCAGGGTCCAGCCGCCGCTGTGGAAAACGCAGGTGGGAAGGCGCCGGGCTCGAGTCGCGGGACTGATTCAAGCGAGGAGCGCGTTGCCGCGCGAATGAGTTCGGCCCACAACGCTGACGGCGAAGCCGACAACGGGCGCGCGGGCCGAACTCATTCGCTTCAGCGGCGCACGCGCGACCGAGCTCAGCTATGCCCAGCCCGGTACGCGTCGCTGACGCTCTGCGGAATGCGGCCGCGCTCGGAGATCTCGTAGCCGTTTTCCACGGCCCAGTCGCGGATCGCCTTGTTCTCGTCCCGGCTCGACGCAGTGCGCCGGGCGGTCGCCACCGTCCGGGCCGGACGGACGCCGCCCCGACCGACGCGGGCGCCGGCCACGATGAACGGATCCAGGGCCTTTCGCAGCTTTCCCGCATTGGCTTCGGAAAGGTCAATCGTGTAAGTCGTGCCGTCCAGAGCGAACTCGACGGTGCGGTCCGCCTTCTTTCCGTCCAGATCGTCGATGAGAGTAGTGATTACCTGCCGTGCCATGACGACTCCCCGAGGGTTTTAGAAGAAGCGGCTTCAGTGTGACCCCAATGAGCCGCGATTCGCAACCGGATCGGGATGCCTCTTCTATTCGCAGAATGGCGAAGGGCTATTCACGGATTGGCCGGGGTGGCTGCCCGCGGGAGGAGGGCGTTAGGGTCGTCGGCATGGACGACGGGCAGACGGCGTGGGACGAGCAACGCCGGCAGGCGGTCGCCGGCCACGGCGCGGCTCTCGACGCCGCCCGGGCCCGCGAGGCGGCCGAGGCCGGGGCGCTGCTCACCGACTTCGTCGCCCGGGCGGCCGAGCGGGGACTGGCGCCGGGCGTGCTGGCCGCGACCTCGTACGACGGCCACGCCACCTACCGCACGAAGCTGCGCGGCTGGTACCTCAAGTCGAACCGGTCCGTCGCAGTCGGTGAGGACGGTAAGTTCTACCCCCTGACCGTGCCGTCGTCGTTGCGCGCCCGGTTCACCGGCGCCGACGTCGAGCCGAGCACCCCGCGACTGATCATCGGTGCGGGCGGCGGCGACGGCGAGACCATGCCCCTGGCGCAGTTGCTGCAGCGCCGCCTAGATGCGGGAGTCACCTGGCCGTGATGGCGCCCCCCACCCGTACCGGACATCGCCGCTTCGTGTCCGCGGTCGCCGCGGTCGCCCTGGCCACGCTGGCCCCGGCCGCCGCGGTCAGCACCGGCCCGGCGCAGGCTGCGAACAAGGCGGCCGCGAAGGCCGAGATCCCCTGTCCCAAGCCGAACGTCAAGCCGCCCGCCGGCCGTCCCCCGCGACCGGTCCCGCCCGAGGACGACCCGGTGCTGCGCGCGGTCGGCGGCGACGACCTGGCCACCGACGGCCTGGTCGTCCCGGCCGGCGCCCCCGCTCCCCCGGCGCTGACCGCCACCAGCTGGCTGGTAGCCGACCTGGACACCGGCGAGGTCCTCGGCGGCTGCGGGCCGCACGTCTACGGCACCCCCGCCAGCGTGCAGAAACTGCTGCTGGCGGCCACCGTCATGCCCGCGCTCGACCCGAAGTCGGTCACCACCATCACCCAGGACGACGTGAACATCGAGCCCGGCAGCTCGGCCGTCGGCCTGGTCCGGGGCGGCCAGTACCCGGTGTCCACGCTGTGGCTGGGCCTGCTGCTGGAGTCCGGTAACGACGCCGCCAACACCCTGGCCCGGCTGGCCGGCGGCACCGGCGGGGTCGCCCGTACGGTCGCGAACATGAACGCCGAGGCGCAACGGCTCGGGGCGTACGAGACCCACGCCGCGACCCCCAGCGGGCTCGACGGCCCCGGCCAGTTCACCAGCGCGTACGACCTGGCCCTGATCGCCCGGGTCGACTTCGACCGGCCCGACTTCGTCAAGTACGCGCTGACCAGATCGACGGAGATGCCGGCGCAGAAGAAGCTGAAGAAGGGCGGCTTCCAGATCCAGAACGAGAACAAGCTGATCTTCAAGTACCCGGGCGCGCTCGGCGGCAAGACCGGCTTCACCACGCTCGCCCGGCACAGCTACGTCGGCGCGGCCCAGCGCAACGGCCGCCGCCTGGTCGTCACCCTGCTCGGCGCCGAAGCCAATCCGCTGCGCGGTTACGATCAGGGCGCGGCGCTGCTCGACTGGGGTTTCTCGCTGCCCAAGGACGCTACCGTGGGCCAGCTGGTCGCCCCCGGCAGCCCCGGCCCGAAGGGCGCCGACGCGGGCGCGGGCGTCCCGCCCTCGATCCCGAAGAAGGCACTCGCCCCGGCCGCCGCCCGCCCGGCCTCCGGCTCCCCGGAGCTGTTGTCCCTGGGCGCGGCGGCCGCCGTCGCGGTGGTCCTGGCCGGCACTCCGCTGGTGGTCCTGACCACGCAGCGCCGCCGCCGGGTCCGCCGCCGCCCCCGCACCGAGCCGCCGCCCGACCACGCCACCCCCGCGGCGGCGAAGGCCGACCGCTACTGACCAGGCGGCTCGCGCTCAGGTGATCGCCAGGCCGAGCAGCCAGACGGCGGCCACGGCGAGGGCGGCTACGAACTCGACCAGCATCGACAGTCCAACCGCGCCGAGTGCGGCCCGGGTCGACGGCCACGCCCGGCCCGCACCCAGCCGGGCCCGCTCGGCCAGCCACACGCCCAGCACGAACCCGAGGATCAGGCCGACCACCGGGATCACGAAGAACCCGATCACCCCGAGCACCCCACCGGCCAGCAGCGACGACGTCGGCACCCCGGTGGTCTTGAGCCGCCGGCCCGGCCACCGGTACTTGACCACCGTCCCACCGGCGGCGAACACCGTGGCCACCGCCAACACGGCCCACCGGATCGGGCCGGCGTGCGCGAACAGCGTCCAGAACAGGACGCCGGCCCAGCACAGCACCAGGCCGGGCACGATCGGCAGCACCACTCCGAGGAGCCCGGCCAGGACGGCGATGCCACTGATCAGCGTGATGGAGCCCGCTGTGTCGGTCAGGTTCACACCGATCACCATGCGCCCGGGAAGGACAACCCTCAACCCGGACGCGCCGCAACCGATGGACACCACAGCGACAGCGAAAGGAGTCTCCCCATGCGTCGAATCGTCCCGCCCGTGGTGGCCGGCCTGATCGTCGCCGGTTGCGCGATCGCCGCCCTCGCCGGCGGCGGCCGGCCCGGTCCGGTGGCCGCGCTCGTTCTCAGCATGATCGTCGCGGCCGGCGGATTCGCCCTGCGCAAGCGCCCGGCCGCCTGATGCGCAGCGTACTCGCCGTCGCCGCCCACCCGGGCGACCTGGCCGCCGGCTGCGGCGGCACGCTGGCCGCACACCGGGCCGCCGGTGACTCGGTGGCCATGCTGGTGCTCTCCGGCACGTCGGCCGAACCGGCCGCGCGCTCGCTGGACTGCCTGCTCGTCCAGGGCAAGCTGGAGTCCCTGGCCGGCGGAATGGAGACCGTGGCGGCGATCGAAACGGTGCTCACCGGCGTGGACGCCGACGTCATCTACGTGCACGCCCCCGACGACTCCCAGGAGGAGCACCGCGCGGCGGCGGCGGCCACGCTGTCCGCGGCCCGCCACGGCCGCCGGGTGCTGCACTACCGCGGGACGACCACGCTGCGCTTCGAGCCGTCCGTCTTCGTCGACATCACGCCGTACCTGGATCGCAAGAACGCCAACGTGAGCGACCCGGTCACCGAGACCGCCTCGGCCCGGCACTTCGGCGCGCTCGCCCGGGTCCGCTACGCCGAGGCCTTCGCCCCCACCCGCTTCGTCTGGGACGTCTGACTTTCCAAGCAACCGGTACGCAACCCTCCGTAACCGATGGCTGCACTCTCCGCCCACCAAAGTTCTCCCTTGTCAGCCGGTACACGCCGACGAACAAACGGGGGAACACATGACCACCATCGCCACGCACTCTGCCGACCTCGCCGCCGACACCGCTGCCGCGACGACGGTGCTCTCCGCCTCTGAGCAGGAAGAGTTGATCCGCGGTCACATGCCGCTGGTCGGCCACCTGGTCCGCGACATGCTCACCCGCATCCCGAACCACATCCACCGCGACGACCTCACCAGCGCCGGCCTGCACGCGCTGGTCACCGCCGCCCGCAGCTGGGACCCGGACCGGGGCATCCCGTTCCACCGGTTCGCCACCACCCGCATCCGCGGCGCCATCCTGGACGAGCTGCGCGCGCTGGACTGGGCGACCCGGTCGGTGCGGACCAAGGCCCGGGCCACCGACACCACCCGCGCCAGCCTGACCACCACGCTCGGCCGTACGCCGACCAGCGAGGAGCTGGCCCAGGCGCTCGGCACCACCACGACCGACCTGAACCAGACCGACAACGACGTGCAGCGGGCGACGGTGCTGAGCCTGCAGGGCTTCACCACGTCCAGCGCTGACGACCTGGTCACCGAGCGCAACCCGGGCCCGGAGGAGATGCTGCTGCGCCGCGAGCAGATCGGCTACCTGCACCACGCGATCGAGTCGCTGCCCGAGCGCCTGCAGCTGGTCGTCACCGAATACTTCCTGAACGAG
>CAXSDA010000013.1:0-30691 GCA_964236515.1 uncultured Actinoplanes sp. | reverse complement strand
GATGGCCGACATCGCCGCCGACCTCGGCGTCACCGAGTCGCGCATCAGCCAGCTCCGCGCCGAGGCGCTGTCCCTGCTCAAGGACGGCATGAACACCCACCTCGACCCCGAGCTGGCCCCGGCCCCGGAGAACCCGGAGAGCATCACCGCCCGCCGCCGCGCGTCGTACTACGCCAACATCGCCGGCAACACCAGCGTCCGCAGCCGTCTCTCCCTCACCAACCCCCACGGCCACATGGTGGCGTCGGCCGCCTGATCGGCATCGCATCCGGGCCCGGACCGTCCATCGGTCCGGGCCCGTCTTCGTCCACAACAATCCATCTCGATACGGCCGACCCAAGGTCCCCGATCGGCCGGCGCGAGCCACCAGCGGCGAGAGGCCGAGGACGCGCCTCCCGCGTGAGCGCGTGGGCTGCGGCCGCATGAGCGCGCGGGGCTGGTCTGGGGGAGCGCGCGGGGTTGCTGCGCTTGCGGGAGCGCGCGGAGGATCTGCTGCGAACAGATCACCCGGACCCCGAGCTGCGCCGCGCCGGCCGCGAAGGCATTCGCCCGCAACGCCGTACGCGCATTCGCCTCCGTGCCGGCCGGCGTGCAGAAATCCCGCTGGAAGTCGACCAGCACGACCGCCACCCGTTCCGGCGGAAGATCCAGCAGCTGCTTCACCCGGTCGACCACGTCGGCGTCACCCCCCACCGCCATCTTGGCCCGGCGCGACCGCGACGTCGCCTCTGTGCGACCGCGTCGTCGCCTCTATGGTGGGCCGATGGCGACGGTCAGGCAGGTTCAGGTCACGTTCGACTGCGCGGATCCGGATCGGATGGCGCGCTTCTGGTGCGAGGTGCTCGGCTACGTCCAGGACGAGGGCTCGGCGTCCGACCCCCACGGCGTGGGCCCGCGGCTGTACTTCCAGAAGGTCCCCGAGGGCAAGGTCGTCAAGAACCGGGTGCACCTGGACGTGCGGGTCGGCACCGGCCTCGCAGGCGCCGAACGTCTGGCCGCGCTCGAGGCCGAGTGCGGTCGGCTGGTCCCGCTCGGCGCGGTCCGCGGGACGCTCCTGCTCGCCGACGAGGAGAACGAGTCGTGCCAGGTGATGCAGGACGTCGAGGGCAACGAGTTCTGCCTCGACTGACCCCGCGGGATGACGGAACTCAGGCCAGCGCGTTCAGCTCCTTGGGGAGGTCCTCGGTGTGCAGCACGCCGAGCCGGCGGGTGGCCCGGGTGACCGCGACGTAGAGGTCACTCAACCCGCGCGGGCTCTGGGCCAGGATCTCGTGCGGCTGGACGACCAGGACCGAGTCGAACTCGAGCCCCTTGGCCTGCTTCACCGTCATCAGCGCGACCCGGTTGAGCAGATCGGGCTGCTCCCCCACGGCCGCCGACGGGATCGCCGCCAGCAGCGCGGCGCCCAGTTCGGACGCGCGCCCGGCCGGGACCAGCACCCCGACCCGGCCGTCGCCGACCTCGGCCGACTCCGCCCGTACGGCGTCGAGAAGAGCCCCGGCGAGCGCGGCCGGCGGCACCCGGCGGGCCCACGGCGCGACGCCGGCCTCGCGCACCGACCGCGGCGGCTGCAGCGACGGGTCGATCGCGGACAGCACGTCGGCCGCCACCGCCATCACCTCGGCCGGGGTCCGGTAGTTGACGCTCAGCTCGGTCAGCCGCCAGCGCTGCGCCACGTACGGCTCGAAGACCTGGTCCCAGCCGGTGGTGCCGCCCAGCTCGCCGGTCTGCGCGACGTCGCCGACCACGGTCATCGACCGGCTCGGGTCCCGGCGCATCAGCAGCCGCCAGGCCATCGGCGACAGCTCCTGCGCCTCGTCCACGATCACGTGACCGAAGACCCAGGTCCGGTCGACGGCCGCCCGCTCGGCCGCGGTGCGGGTGTCGGTGACCTCGTGCCGCTCGACGAAACTGCTGGCGTCGACCACGTCGATCGCGGACAGCACCTCCTCCTCGGCGTCGTCCTCGAAGTCCAGCGAGCGGGAACCCTGGACGATCTCGAGCACACCCTCGGCGTACTCGACGGCCTGCCGCCGTTCGTCCGCGGCGAGCCGGCGGGCCACACTCTCGTCCGCGCCCAGCAGGTCGGCCAGCTCGTCCAGCAGCGGCACGTCGGCCGCGGTCCAGGCGTGTCCGACCGGCCGCCAGAGCAGCTCCCGGTCCTCGGCCGACACCCCCACGGCGTCCAGCCGCCCGACCGAGCCGAGCAGCTCACGCAGCACCCGGCGCGGGCTCAGCACCGGCCACAACTCGTACAGCGCGCGCTGCACATCCTCGTCCTCGCGCAGTTCCCGGCGGGTCTCGGCCAGGTCGGCCTCCTCCAGCAGGTTCTCCCCGCCCAGCGGGTCGGCGCCGATCCGCTCGGCGATCTGCAGGCTGAGTGCGTGGATCGCCTCGGTGACGAACAGCTGGCGGGCCACGTTGTGCGGGCGGCCGGACCGACGGGCCACCGCCCGGGCGTCCTCGCACACCGCCCGCTCGATCCGCAGCGGGTAGCCGTCGTGGTCGACCTCGATGAACTCGCCGGGTACGGTCTGCCGGTCGAGAACCGCCGCCTTGAGCACCTCCAGCATGGACAGCCGGCCCTTGAACTCGGCCGTCTCCGGGCGTTCCTCGTGCCGGGCCCGGACACCGGGGAACATCTCGCCCATTGTGGCCAGCAGCACGCCGGTCTCGGCCAGCGACGGCAGCACCTGTGAGATGTAGCGCAGGAAGGTCGCGTTCGGACCGAGGATCAGCACGCCCTGCCGGGTCAGCTGCTCCCGGTAGGTGTAGAGCAGGTACGCCGCCCGGTGTAGCGCCACCGCGGTCTTGCCGGTACCGGGACCGCCCTGCACCACCAGCACGCCGGGCAGGCCGGACCGGATCACCTCGTCCTGTTCGGCCTGGATGGTCTCGACGATGTCGCGCATCCGGCCGGACCGCTCGGCCGACAACGCGGACAGCAGCGCCGCCTCGCCGGTGACGTCCTCCCGCCCGGCGCCGGCCGGGGACGCCAGATCGAGCACCTCGTCGTCGATGCCGGTCAGTTCCCGGCCCCGGGTACGCAGGTGGCGGCGCCGGGTCACCCCCTCGGGCGACACCGCGGTGGCGAGGTAGAACGGCCGGGCCGCGGGCGCACGCCAGTCGATCAGCAGCGGGTCGTCGTCGCGGTCGGAGGGGAACAGCCCGATCCGGCCGATGTAGCGCGGGTTGCCGGCGTCGAAATCGAGCCGGCCGAAACACAGCCCGTTCTCCACCGAGTTCATCTGCGCGAGTTGCTCGGTGTAATGCGCGCGCGTCGCCTCCCGCTGGGTGCGGCCCTGCGGGGTGCCGCCGCCCTCCAGCAGGATGGCCCGGAGTCGCTCGTCCGCCTGGATGCGCAGCTCATCGAGCCGGGCGTACAGACCGTCGAGGTAACGCTGCTCGGCTTGCGTCTCGGTGCGGATTTCGGCGTCCGAAGGCGTTGACAATGCCGCTCCCTGTCGTGGTACCATTTCGCACCGTAGGCGACCATTATTTGGTCGCTTTTTCTATTGGCGTTCGCAAACGCTCAGAATAGCCGATGGCGCGCCGGTCCGGCATGTCTGTCGTCCGGGTCACCCTCTCACCCGGACGTGTCAGGATTCCGTCATCCATCGCTCGTGGCCGTTACGTCGAACGGCCCAGCGCGATTACCCCGGCATGACCCACATCCCCCCGTTTCGACGTCTCGGCGCGCTGGCCCTCGTCGGTGCCGCCCTCACTCTCGCCGCCGCCTGCACCGACGACTCGGACAAGACGCCCGCGGGGAACGCCGCCGCGGCCGCCACCGGTGGCCCGGAGGCGAAGACCATCGACGCGGCCAAGACGGCCGCCCAGACCGTGTTCGACCGGTTCGCCGGCGGCGACTTCGCCGGCGCCTGGGACATGTACGACGCAGCCGGCAAGAAGGCGATCAGCCAGGCCGACTACGTCAAGCTGAACCAGGTCTGCTCGCGTAAGGGCCTGGCCATCCAGCTGACCAGCGCCCGGATGGACGGCACCGACCGGGCCATCGTGATCGCCAAGCAGCTCGTGGCGGCGCAGTCGTACACCATGGTGTACGAGAACAACGCGTGGAAGCTGGAACCGGCCAGGGAAGGCCTGGCGCTGTACGCCCAGGGCGCGGCGAAGGCGATCGCCGCCCAGAAGAAGGCCGGCACCTGCGCCAACAACTGAGCTGAGCTGACTGCGCTCGATCCCGTGCGCTGCTGAAGCTTGAGCGGCTCGGGCAGGCTGAGTAACTCAGGCGGCGACCGGTAGGCCGTCGAGGCCGGTGAGGGCCAGGCGGCTGTGGAGGGTGCCGCGGGAGGCGATCTGGTCGTAGTAGGCGGCCCGGCGCCGGGCCACGCAGCCCTCCCTGGCCGGCTTCCCGGCGGCCGGGGACGGCTCCAGGTGGGTGTTCAGGCCGTCCCGGAGCAGCTGCAGCGCCTCGGCCCGCAGCTGCGACACCCGGGACTCGGTGACGCACAGCTCGACCGCGATCTGCGCCATCGACCGCTCCTCGAAGAAGTAGCCGACGACCACCGCGCGCAGGCGCTCGGGCAGCACCTCGATGGCGTGCTTGAGGTAGCCCAGGCGCTCCCGGCGGATCAGCATCTCCTCGGGGCCGGCGCTGGGCTCGGTGACCATGTCGTCGGCCGCGGTGGTGGCGAAGCCCTGCAGGCTGAACACCACGGCCCGTTGCACGTCGTCGTCGGCCGACTCGATGTCCTCGACCGAGCAACCCAGACGGTCGGCGACCTCGGTCACATCCGGCGTCCGGCCCAGCTCGGCAGTGAGTTCCTGGCGGGCGGTGTCGGTCCGGCGGGCGCGCTGCCGCACCGATCGGCTGGCCCAGTCCAGGCCACGGAGCTCGTCCAGCAGCGCACCGCGGATCCGGGTGGCGGCGAACCGCGGGAACGGCACGCCGCGATCGGCGTCGAAACCACGGGCGGCGGCCACCAGGGCGCCGTACCCGGCCGACATCAGATCGTCGCGGTTGACGTGCGACGGGACCCGGGCCAGCATCTCGCGGACCAGGTGACCGACGAGGGGCATGTGCGACCGGACGACATCGTCACGGCGGCGGTCGACCGACTCCAGGGCGCTCATGGGGGAACTCCTCGTGTACCAGGCCGGGGTGGGGGCGGTTCCCGGGCTTGAGGAGAACGGTGGGGCGCGCTGAGTGCAGAACGGGTCGATCCCGGGTGCAAGCAGGTTGCGTCCGGAATCGCGTACACTTGATCGCAGTGACTCGCGCCGGCGGCGCCGGCGGGTCACCCAGTTGATCGACCGCCACGCGCCGCGACCGTAACGGCCTGCGCCGGGCGGGACGACCCTTCAGACGTTCGGAGTTCCTCAGTTCATGGCTTCATTCATTGACCTCGGCGTGCCCGCGGTCCTCGTCCGGGCACTCGCCGCCAAGGACATCACCAGCCCGTTCCCGATCCAGTCGGCCACCCTGCCCGACTCGCTGAGCGGCCGGGACGTGCTTGGCCGCGGCCGGACCGGGTCCGGCAAGACGTACGCGTTCGCCATCCCCGTGGTGGCCCGCCTGGCCGCCTCCGGCACCCGGCGGCAGCCCGGGCGCCCGCGCGCGCTGATCCTGGCGCCCACCCGGGAACTGGCCACCCAGATCGAAGCGGCGGTCGCACCGCTGGCCGCGGCGGCCGGGCTCAACACGCTCGTCGTCTTCGGCGGCGTCGGGGCCGGCCCGCAGATCCGCGGCCTCAAGGCCGGCGTCGACATCCTGATCGCCTGCCCCGGCCGGCTCGACGACCACATCCGCAGCGGGCACGCCTCGCTCGGCTCGGTCGAGATCACCGTGCTGGACGAGGCCGACCACATGGCCGACCTCGGCTTCCTGCCGGTCGTCCGGCGGCTGCTCGACGGCACTCCCCGCGACGGGCAGCGGCTGCTGTTCTCGGCCACTCTCGACGCCGGCGTCGACGTGCTGGTCCAGCGCTACCTGCGCCGGCCGGTCACGCACCACGTCGACGCGGTCGACGAGGCCCCGGTCGAGATGAGCCACCACGTCCTGCACGTACGGGCGGACGATCGTTTCGACGTGCTGCTCGACCTGCTGTCGGCCCCGGGCCGGTCGATCGTCTTCACCCGGACCAAGCGCCGGGCCAAGATCCTCACCCGGCAGCTCAACGAGTCCGGCGTGCCGGCCGTGGAGCTGCACGGCAACCTGGCCCAGAACGCCCGCGACCGCAACCTGTCAGCCTTCTCCGGTGGCACCGCCCAGACGCTGGTGGCGACCGACATCGCCGCCCGAGGCATCCACGTCGACGACATCGCGCTGGTGATCCACGCCGACCCGCCGATGGAGCACAAGGCCTACCTGCACCGGTCCGGCCGCACCGCGCGGGCGGGCGCGGTGGGCACCGTGATCACGCTGATGACCGACGACCAGCAGCGGGATGTGCGCGATCTCACTCGCAAGGCGGGCGTCCGCCCGACCACCACGCGGACCCGTCCCGGGGACGCGCTGCTGGCCGAGCTCGCCCCGGGCGAGCGGGTGCTGGCCGCCCCGACGTCCTCGCCGGTGGCCCCGGCCCAGACGTCGGGCGACGGCCGGCGCGCCGCGGGTTCCGGCCGGCGTCACGGTGGACGGCCCAGCGCCGCCCCGGCCGCCCGCTCCAGCTCCTCGGTCGCCCGTTCCGGCGCCGGTTCGGCCGCCGGCGGCGTTCGGTCGGGCTCGTCCGGCGCCTCGCGGTCCGGCTCGTCCGGCGCCTCGCGGTCCGGCTCGTCCGGCGGCACCCGCTCGGGGACGTCCGGCGGCACCCGCTCCGGTGCGTCGGGTGGCGCCCGGTCCGGCGGGACCTCCGCGGGCGGCCAGGCCCGGCAGACCGGCGGCGTGGCCGCCTTCTCGTCGAGCACCCGTGCCGGTGGCCGGCGCGGCCGCTGATCCGGGGCACCAACCTGCCGGCCGATACGGCCGTTGATCAACCCGGCCGCCGTGGACGTTCAGTCCGCGGCGGCCGGTGGTCATTCAGGAGGTCGCCGTCAGCAGAACCGTGAGACGGATCGTCACCAGCCGGCCGATGATCGCCCGTCCGGTGGCGACCCCGCAGGCAATCCGGTCGACCGTGGTCGTGGCGATGACCCGGTAGCCGTCCCCGGCCGCTTCCAGGCCGGTCAGGTCCAGCACGACCTCGGCCGAGCCGCCGCGTACGGCCAGTTCGCCGATGACCTGCCAGCCTCCGTCGGCCGTACGGGCCAGACGGGCGCTGCGGAACGACAGCACCGGGAACCGGGCCACGTCGAGGAACCGCTTG
Organism: uncultured Actinoplanes sp.; assembly: GCA_964236515.1. GTDB lineage: Bacteria > Actinomycetota > Actinomycetes > Mycobacteriales > Micromonosporaceae > Actinoplanes. The sequence continues at coordinate 23,426 of CAXSDA010000013.1, read as the reverse complement.
CCCCGGACGTCGCGGTTGCGGCGCTCGTCGTCGGTGGTGAAGGTGGCCGCGTCCAGTTCGGCCGAGACGGTGGAGCGGCGGGGCTCGGTCGCCACCGTCACCGTGCCTTGGCGGACGGCCATGGTCCCATGCACCGGTTTCCGGCCGAACGCGTGGGTGGCGGTGAAGTCGCAGGTGGAGCGGGCGGCGTCGATGGAGTAGGTGCCGGGGCGGATGTCGGTACGCGTCTGTGTCATGCCCACGATGGTCGTCGCGGGAGCCGGTCCGACGCCTCAGTGGAACTACGCAGACGGGGCACGTAACCGGGCGGCCCAGGCGGCGACCTGGGTGCGGTTGCTCAGGCCGAGCTTGGCCAGAACGTTGCGGACGTGCGTCTCGACCGTACGTTCGGACAGCACCAGCTTCGCCGCGACCGCCCGGTTGGCCATCCCGTCGGCGACGAAGAGCGCGATCTCCCGTTCCCGCACGGTCAGCGCACCGGCCCCGCGGACGCCCGCGGCTTCCCCGGCCAGGGCGGCCGCCGACGCCGCCACGAGCGGCATCCCGAGCCGCCGGGCGGTGCCGGCCGCCCGGTCCGCCTGGTCCTGAGCCCGGCGGCGGTCGCCGGCGGAGAGCAGGACCCGGGCGTACGCCAGTTGGGCCTGGGCCAGGAACGGCGCCGCACCGATCCGCTCCTCCATCGTCACCGCCCGGGCAAGATGGTCCCGCGCCGCCTCGACGTCGCCGAGCGCGGCCGCGATCACGCCGAGCGCCCGGTCCACCGCGCCGTGACAGGCGGTGGAGCTGTTCAGGTAGAGACCGGCCGCCGCACCGCGGGAGCGGGCGGAGCACTCGGCCGCCGTGGCGAGGTCGCCGAGCCAGGCCGCCAGCTCGCCGGTGATCAGCACGATGAAGGTCCGGCGCCCGTCGGACGGCAGCGCGGGCACCATCACCCGCAACGTGCGCAGGGCGTCCGCGCCGCGGTCCCGCTGCTCGGCCACGCGCGCGGTCTGGCCCAGTTGCGCCACGGCGATGGGCACGGTCCGGAACGCCTCCTGGTCGGCGCCGAACGCCTCGTCCCAGAAGTCGACCTGTCCGGTGTGGGCGCTCATCGAGCCGGCGATCGCCCAGTACAGCGGGCGCGCCGACGGATCCTGACAGGACAGACCCAGATCCCGGGCCTCCCGGGCGACGGCGTCGGCTTCGGCGAAGTCGCCGGACAGCAGTAGCCGTGCCGTCCGGAAGCGGAGCAGGTGCCAGCGCGCCAGCGGCCAGCCGAGCCGCTCGCTCAACGCCTCCAGCCGGCTGAACTCGGCGGCGAACCCGGGCCGGTCGCCGCGCATCAGCAGGCCGTCCAGGCGCCACACCCGCCCCCAGAGTTCGGCGTCCGGGCGGCCGCTGGGCCCGGCCAGCTCGCAGATCCGGTCGGCCAGCGCGAGGATCTCGTCCAGGTGCTCGGCCGGCTCGAGCACCTCGTGCCGGGCGTGGATGGCGGCGACCAGCGCCTCCGGCCGGCCCGAGCGTTCGGCCATGGCCATCGCGTCGCGGCTGATCGCCTCGGCCCGGTCGGGGTCGGCGTCCTGCAGCAGGAACGAGTACTGCGCCAGCACCTGGGCGTGAGCCGCGGTGTCCTGCCCGTCGAGCAGGGCCAGGGCCCGTACGCAGACGGCCCGCAGAGCCGGCGCCAGGTCACCGGCGAGTCCGCGCACCACCAGCGCCGCCCGGGCGGCCAGTTCCGGATCGGCGGACGCCTCGGCCCGGTCGAGCACCGCGGTGCTGCCGGCGAGCGCCACGTCGAGTTGCCCGTCCCGGTACGCGGCCTCGGCCCGGGCCAGCCACAGCTCCGGATCGCCCGGATCGACCTCGAGGGCCCGGCCGTACCAGTGGACGGCCTCGCCGTGGTCGAGCGCGCGGGTCGCGGCCTCGGCGGCGGCCCGGCATGCCCGGGCGGCGGCGGCCCGGGAGCCGGGGTCGACGGCGGCGCGGATCCGGTGCCGGGCCACCTCGGCCGGAGCGGCGCCGGTCAGGGCGGCTCCGGTCGGCGCGGCTCCGGTCGGCGCGGCTCCGGTCGGCGCGGCTCCGGTCAGGGCGGTGGCGATCCGGGCGTGCCAGGCGATGCGGTCGTCGCGGCTGAGGTCGGCGTACCGGGCCTGCCGGACCAGGTCGTGGGCGAACCGCAGCACGGCCGGCCGCCACGGGTCGTCGGCGAGCACCCCGGCACCGACGGCCTCGGTCAGCAGCGCGTCGACCGGGGTGCCGGGCGGGGCGGCCGCGCGCAGCACGGGCACGTCGATCTCGGCGCCGAGTGCGGCCGCTCCGCCGAGCAGTTCGCGGCTGGCCGGGCTGAGCTGGGCGGTCCGGGTGGCGACCAGGCGGCGCAGGCTGTCCGGCAGGTCGACCCCGGTGGCGGGCCGGCCCAGGCGGTGGTCGCGGGCCAGCAGGCGGCCCAGTTCCCGGACGTACAACGGGTTGCCGCCGCCGAGCCGATGCACCACCGGGCCCCAGGACGGGTGCACCGGCGCGTCGGACACCCCGGTGAGGAACGCGCCGACCGCGGCCGGTTCCAGCGGCCCCAGCGGGAGCACCTCGACGCCCGGCAGCCCGGCGAAGTCGGCCAGCGGGAAGGCCTCGGCCGGGGTCCGGAGCGTGCCGACCACCAGGGCGGGGGTGCCGGTGACGGCGGCGCACACCGTCCGCAGCAGGGCCACCGACGCGGCGTCGGCCCAGTGCAGGTCCTCCAGCACCAGCATCAGCGGCCCGGCGCCGGCCAGCCATTCCCGGACCCGGACGCCGATCTGGAACCGGGCGGCGGCCGCGGCCCGAGGTCGCCGGCGGCGAACAGCTCCGCCGGCAGACCGGCGCTGAGCCACGGCCAGTACGCGGGCGCACCCTCGTCCGGTTCGGCCCGGCCGGTCCGTACGACCGATCCGGCGGCCCGGGCCACCGCCTCCTCGACCAGGGCGGTCTTACCGATGCCGGCCTCGCCGGTGAGGAACACCGCGGCGCCCCCGGCGGCGCGCAGCCGATCCAGGGCGACCACTTCGGTCACCCGTCCGACCAGCCGGGACGCGGACATCAGCTCACGTCAGCGGGATGTCGACGGCGATCTCGTCGCCCAGCCCGAACCCGTCGCCGAGCGTCAGGTCGTCGCCGCTCCAGAACCGGCCCGGGTCGTACCAGCTGGGGTTGCGGCCCGGCGGCAGCAGGCCCATCGCCTCGTAGGTCACGGCGACCACCTCGGCGCAGTACGCGGTCTCCAGAGCCGACTCGGCCGACTCCTTGGGACGCCAGGGCGACCGGACCTGGGGCACGCGCCCCCGGGCCCAGCGCCAGGCCAGCTGCGCCGACGACGGGAACGGGGTGCCGTCGAGCCGGGCCACCGTGCGCAGCGCCTGGTCCTCCATCTCCTTGGTGACCGGCGGAGCCAGCTGCCGCAGCCAGCCCCGCTGCCCGTACCGGTGGGCCCACACCGTGACCGCGTCGCGCAGGTCGTGCAGCTGCACCCCGCGCTGGAAGGTGCCGGACCACATGTCGGGCAGCGACTTGCCCAGCTCGGCGTGCCACATCAGCGGCGGCATGTCTTCGATGACCAGGGACATGCCGACGTGGTTGACGGGGCTGTTGGTGAGCGTCTGGATGGCCCGGTCGGGCCGCGACCGGCCCCGGAAGATCCAGATGTCACCCGTACGCGTCAGGTCGATGGCCTCGTCCAGGTTGATGTCGGCGTCCACGTGTCTATCCTCAGCTGATGCGTTGGTGGAAGGTAGTGGGACTGGCAGGACTCGCGGGCGTCGCGGCCACGGGTGTGGTGCTGGCGCGGGCGGAACGGCGGCGGCGGGCGTACACCCCGGAGGAGATCCGGGACCGGTTGCACGCGCGGGTGGCTGAGGCGGCGGAGCCGGAAAAGTAGCTCACACCACATCGGTGTCCCGCAGCAGCGACCACAGCCCGGCGCCGTCCGGGGCCGCGAACCAGGTCTTGCCACCCGACCCGACCGCTTCGGGCTTGCTCGCCGGACCGGGCACGGCGCCGGCCAGCACCGACTGGGTCGGCGACAGCCGGCGGATCGCGACCGCGGCCACGTTGTCCGGGTGGGCGTGCGCGAACTCGGAGTAGATCTCCTGGTCGTGCTGGCCGTCGTCGCCGATGAGCAGCCACCGGATGTCGGGGAACTCGGCCGCCAGTCCGCGCAGGGTGCTGCGTTTGTGTTCCTGCCCGCTGCGGAACCACCGGTCCGGCGTCGGTCCCCAGTCGGTGAGCAGCAGCGGCCCGGCCGGATAAAGGTTCCGGGACAGGAACCGGCTCAGCGTCGGGGCCACGTTCCACGCGCCGGTGGACAGGTAGAACACCGGCGCGCCGGGGTTCGCGGTGACCAGCCGCTCGTAGAGCACGGCCATACCGGGAACGGCGATCCGGGCGTGCTCGTCGAGGACGAACGTGTTCCACGCGGCCAGCAGCGGGCGGGGCAGTGCGGTCACCATCACCGTGTCGTCGACGTCGGAGATGATGCCGAACTTGACGCCCGGGTCGACCACCCGGATCGGCGCGTCGGCCGGATCGGCGCCGTCGGTGAACAGCTGCACCCGGGCCCAGCCGGGCTGCAGCTCGCCCTCCACCCGGACGTCGACGTAGCCGCTGCGGTCGGTGCGGGTCTCGTGGACCCGGTCGCCGATCTGGATCCGGACGATCGCGCCGTTGACCGGGGACGAGGTGAAGCTGCGCCAGCCCCGGATCTTCTCCAGCTGCCGGCGGGTACGGCCGCCGCGGGTCAGCACGACCCGGGCCATCACCCGGGCCCAGCTCGGTGAGCCGTACCCGGTGTAGGCGGTGATGACCGGGTGCCAGCCGCGCTGCCGCAGCCGGCGTTCGACCACCTCGTGCAGCGCGTCCTCGATCCGCGCGGCCCGATGCAGGCGGACCGCGGGCAGGCTGCCGGGGCTGGTCGCCACGCTCGTCTCCTGCCGTCCGACGTCGGTATCCCTGGTGACGGTACTCGGAAGGCGCCCGGAGTGCGGCCGAACAATGCCGGTCAGGCCGCTATCGGGTGACGGCTGTCCACTGTCGACCGGATCGGCACGGTGCTGTCCCACTGTTCCGACCACCAGGTCTCCTCGCTGGCCGGGACAGGTTTCGCAACCTGCGCGGCGAGGGCCTCGGCGCGCAGGCAGCGCAACGCGTCGGCCGCGGTGTCGGCCGTGCGCCAGGCCGTGCGTTCCCGGTCGCAGGCCCGCTGCCAGGCCTCGAAGCGGTACGCATGGATCGCGTGGCCGAGTGCGGCCTCCTGGGCCACCGGGTGCAGCCGCGGGTTCCAGCCCCGGTGCGCGAGGATCTCGTTGAGCTGGGCGATCGAGATCTCGTGCCGCCGGCAGGCCGCGGTCGCGGCGCGGTGCAGGTAGCGCCGGCGGTCGGCGTTCTCGGTCCGCGGGCGGCCCTTCGTGATCATCGGGTAGACGGCCGCCGACTCCAGCCGCCGGGCGGCCCGATCGGCCTCCTCGTAGGCGGCCCACGTGTCGTCGACGGCGTCGCTCGCGATCTCCCACTCGCCGCGGCGCCGGGCGGCGGTGGCGGCGGCCCGCTGGGCGGCGACGGCGACCTCGGCGGCGAACCGGGCGGCGTCGTCGGGGACGGCCGGGTTCTCGACGAGACGCAGTCCGACGGTGTGTGTCCCGGCGGTCCCGCCGGGCGCCGTGGCGAGAGGACGCTCGGCGGACCGCAGGGTGAAGGACGGCTCGGTGGCCAGGCGGCGCCAGGTCGACGGCAGCAACAGGGCGACGCTGATCATGGCGACCACGGCGACGAGAGTCATCCAGATGGCGAGGGCTTGCAGGACTGATTCCACGGCGACACCTCGGGGGAAGGCTTCGGTGCAGGGGCAGCGCGGGCAGGGCTCGCCCGGATGAAGGCCGCCACGGGGTTCGTGGTCCGCGGCGCGGGTGGGATGCGGAAGGTGTCAGACGCGGGCGACGGGGGGCCCGCGCGATCCGTACGCGCCCGGGACGACTCCGGCCGGAACGTCGGCCGGGGCAGCCGGGACGACCGTGTGCGCGCCGTTCCAGCAGGGCTCGACCCGGTCGGCGGCCCGAACCTCGTGGCTGCCGGCTGCGGCCGAAGCAGCGGCGGCCGGGGCGGTGGCCGCGGCCGGGACGGCGGCGGCCGGGGCGGTGGCCGCGGCCGGGGCGTCCATGGCCACAGTCACCGGAGTCGGGGCGGCGGCGGCTTCGACCACCGGAGCAGCCGGAGACAGGCAGCCGAGCGCCAGCACCGCCAGGCCGGCGAGGAACCGCATCAGGCGCTGCCCGTCCCAGTGACGGGGAAGAAGGCGCGCCAGATCAACCACGATGAACAACTTACCGGTCTGCGCCCCTACCTGCACAGATCGAACAAGGTGCGACGTTCGTCCCACTCGGGGCGACCCGGTGGAATTCACCTGTTCGCCGCAACCGCCGCGGCGAGGGACGATGGATCGGTGGACAACGAGGACCGGATCGCGCTGCTGGCCGAATGGGTGGCCGACCGGGGCGTCGTCGTGCTGAGCGGTGCCGGCCTGTCCACCGAGTCGGGCATCCCGGACTACCGCGGGCCGTCCGGGTCCGCGCGGCGCACCACGCCGATGACCTACCAGGCGTTCACCCGCGACCCGGTCGCCCGCCGCCGCTACTGGGCCCGCAGCCACCTCGGCTGGCGGACCATCGGCGACGCCGTGCCGAACGACGGTCACCGGGCCGTCGCCCGCCTGCAGCAACTGGCCGTGATCGACGGCATCATCACCCAGAACGTGGACGGCCTGCACCAGTCCGGCGGCGCCCACGGCGTCATCGAGCTGCACGGCAACCTGGCCCGCATCGTCTGTCTGGAGTGCGGCGCCGCCACCTCCCGCACAGCGCACGCCCAGCGCCTGACCGAGGCCAACCCGGAGTTCGCCGCCACCGCGGCGCAGATCAACCCGGACGGCGACGCCGAGCTCGACGATGCGGAGCTGGACGGTTTCCGGACCGTCGACTGCACCGGTTGCGGCGGCCTGCTCAAGCCGGACGTCGTCTACTTCGGGGAGACCGTCCCGCCGGACCGCGTGAGCCGCAGCTTCGCGCTCGTCGGCCGGGCCCGCACGCTTCTGGTCCTCGGGTCGAGCCTGACGGTGATGTCGGGGCGGCGCTTCGTGCTGCGGGCGGCCAAGGACGGCATCCGGGTCGCGATCGTCAACCAGGGCCTCACCCGCGGCGAGCCGTACGCCGGTCTGACCGTCGACGCTCCCCTGGGGTCGGTGCTTCCGGAGCTCGTCCGGCGGGTCGACAGCGCGACCGAATTGATCGGTAAGTAACCCTTACAGTAGGCTTGCCCGCCTCGGGATCCATGGATGTCTCCCATCGATACCTTCTCGAAACCTAAATAAAGGCATTGATGCGTTGACGTGACGGCGCTCACTGCTGTTAACTGCCGGAACCGCTCCCGAAACCGGTTCCGAAACGGCCGGTTAACCCATCCGAGACATCCGCGGAGGACCCGTGCCCATCACCATCGCCGACGTGGCGGCCCGGGCGAAGGTCAGCAAGACGACCGTGTCCCGGGTGCTCAACGGCAAGGGTGAGCTGGACGAGTCCACCGCCGCCCGGGTGCGGAAGGTCATCGACGAACTGGGTTACGTGCCCAGTTCGCGCGCGGTCGGCCTGGCCCGGGGGCGCACCCGGGTGGTCGGCATGCTGGTCCCGTCGCTCACCTGGCCATGGATCGGCGAGGTGCTGCAGGGCGCGGTCGACGTGCTCGAGACCGAGCGGTACGGCCTGCTCCTGTTCACCTGCAACCGCGGTGACGAATCGATGCGCCAGTTCGGGGCCCAGGTGTCGGCCAAGTCGTTCGACGGCCTGCTCGTCATCGAACCCGAAGGCACGCTGGACTACATCATCACGCTGCACGCCCGGGGCCTGCCGGTGGTGCTCATCGACGATCGTGACCAGGTCCGGCCGGGCCAGATCCCGAGCGTCGGCACGACCAACTACACCGGCGCCGGGGCGGCTGCCCGGCACCTGCTCTCAATCGGCCGGCACCAGCCGCTGGTGATCGCCGGGCCGCAGCGGTTCGGCTGCACCCAGCAGCGCCTGGACGGTTTCGCCGCGGCCTTCGCCGAGGCCGGCCACCCGATGACCGCCGACCGGGTGCTGCCCGGCGACTTCACCATCGCCTGCGGATTCGAGGGCGTGCAGCAGGCCCTCGAGTCCGGGGTGGAGTTCGACGCGGTCTTCGCCCACAACGATCTCTCGGCCACGGGTGCCATGCAGGCGGTGCTCGACAGCGGCCGCCGCATCCCGCAGGACGTGGCGGTCGTGGGCTTCGACGACATTCCCATGGCGGCGCACACCCAGCCACCACTCACCACCGTGCACCAACCGTTGCGCGAGATGGGCGAAGCCGCGGCTCGTACGCTGCTGGCCCACTTCGAGGGCTCACCCCTGCCCATCCGTCCCACCGTCATACCCGCCACGTTCACGGCCCGCGGATCCACCATCGGGTCCTCGAGCACCGCATAAACAAACACCGCCAGAAGCACCGACGGGGAGCGGACCACGTACGGCCCACTCCGCGGTACCGCACGCCCTGATTCGGGCAGCCTTTCGTCCGAACCGCATTATCCGAGGAGAAAATTGATGCAGAGAAGGAAGTTGTTCGCGGCCGCCCTCGCCGGCGTCCTCGCCGCGGGCGGCATGGCCGCTTGCGGGGATTCCCCGAACAAGAACAACGGCAACTCCGCGAACGCCGGGGCCACCTTCCTGGCGGTCAGCATGCCGAACGGGCCGCAGACCAAGAACTTCAACCCGTTCACCCCGAACGCGGCGGCCAGCGCGCTCGGCTTCCGATGGATGCTCTACGAGCCCCTGCAGATGTGGAACCCGGTCAAGCCGGCCGACCCGGGCAAGCCGTGGCTGGCCACCGACGCCAAGTGGGACGCGGCGTTCAAGACCGTCACCATCACCGTACGGGACGGCGTGAAGTGGTCGGACGGCCAGGCGCTGACCGGTGACGACGTCGCCTTCACGTTCCAGATGCTGAAGAAGTTCCCCGCGCTCGACACCGGCGCCACGCCGTACGGCGACGCCACGGCGAGCGGCAACACCGTCACGGTCACGTTCACCACGTCGATGTTCGTCAAGAAGGACAAGTGGCTGGGCCAGACCCCGATCGTGCCCAAGCACATCTGGTCGACCATCGCCGCGCCGGACAAGGACACCAACGAGAGCCCGGTCGGCACCGGCCCGTACGCCATCAAGTCGTTCACCCCGCAGACCACGGTGCTGGACCTGCGCACGAGCGGCTACTGGCAGGACCTGCCGAAGGTCAAGGAACTGCGGTACACCTCGTACACCGACAACAACGCGGAGTCGACCGCGCTGTCCACCGGTGAGACCGAGTGGAGCTTCGTCTTCATCCCGAACGTCAAGGAGGTCTACGAGGCCAAGGACCCGGCGCACTACAAGGTGTGGGCGCCCCCGGTCCTCGGCATCCACGGTCTCTACATCAACACCGCGAAGAAGCCGTTCGACAACGTCGCCCTGCGCCAGGCCATGAACATGGTCGTGAACCGCGAGGACATCTTCAACAAGGCCGAGTCGGGCTACTTCCACCCGCTGGTGACCAGCGTGACGGGTCTCCCGTCGCCCGCCGGTGACGCCTACGTCTCCGACGCCTACAAGGGCCAGAACCAGGCGATCGACGTCGCCGGAGCCAAGGCGAAGCTCACCGCGGCCGGCTTCAAACTCAACGGCACCACGCTGACCGACCCGAGCGGCAAGCCGGTGACGATCACCCTGACCGACCCCGCGCCGTGGTCCGACTACCAGACCTCGCTCGAGATCGTCAAGGACAACCTCGCGCAGATCGGCATCAAGGCCACTGTGGACAAGGCGAACCAGGACGCCTGGTTCAAGAACGTCGACGAGGGCAAGTTCGACGCCACCTTCCACTGGACCGACAGCGGCTCGACGCCGTTCGACATCTATCGCACGGTGATGGACGGCTCGATCCTCAAGCCGATCGGCACCGCGTCCTCGGCCGGCAACTTCGGCCGGTTCAACAACGCCGACGCCACCAAGGCGCTGAAGGACTACCAGAACGCCACGGACGACGCGACCCGCAAGACGGCGCTGGCCACTCTGCAGAAGGTGTTCGTCGAGCAGGTCCCGATGATCCCGGTGGGCTCCGACAACATCGGAATGGCCTACAGCACCAAGAACTGGACCGGCTGGCCCGACGACAGCAACCCGTACGGAGCGGGGCAGCCCACCCAGGCGAACTCGCTCGACGTCGTCCTGCACCTCAAGCCCGCCAACTCCTGATCGCCCCGGCGCTCCCGCGGACGGTTCGCGCCGTCCGCGGGAGCGGCACCGCGATGGTTGAATCCTCGGACAAGGAACTCGGCATGACGTTGAGCCAAGACGCCCAGGCGCCGGTCAGCGAGGTGGTGCTGGAGGCCGACGGCCTGACCAAGCACTTCCCCGTACGGCGCGGCCTGCGCGATGTGTTCCGCAAGGACAAGGCCGCGGTGCACGCGGTCGACGACGTGACCATCACCTTACGGCGCGGCCGGGTGACCGCACTGGTCGGCGAGTCCGGCTCGGGCAAGTCCACGGTGGCCCGTCTGCTCGCCCAGCTCTACCCCCGGACCGGCGGCGACATCCGGCTGCACGGCCGGTCCACCCGGGTCCGCGGCGGGCGGCAGTTCCGCGCGTACGCCCGGCAGGTCCAGATGATCTTCCAGGACCCGTTCGCCTCGCTGAACCCGGTGCACACGGTCCGGTACCACCTGACCCGCTCGCTGACGATCCACCACAACGCCGGAAGCACCGAGGCGGAGCTCGAGTCCGCGCTGAAGGACGTGCTCAACCGGGTCAGCATGACGCCGCCGGAGCGGTACCTGGACAAATTCCCGCACGAGCTGTCCGGCGGCCAGCGCCAGCGCGTCGCCATCGCCCGCGCCCTCGGCGCCGACCCCGAGGTGTTGCTGGCCGACGAGCCGGTGTCCATGCTGGACGTATCGATCCGGCTGGGCGTGCTGAACCTGTTGCGGGACCTCAAGGAACGGCTCAACCTGGCCATCCTCTACATCACCCACGACATCGCCTCGGCCCGCTACTTCGCCGACGAGACCCTGGTCATGTACGCCGGGCGGATGGTCGAGGGCGGCGACAGCGAGACGGTGACCCAGTCGCCGTCCCACCCGTACACCCAGTTGCTGATCGACTCGGCGCCCGACCCCGACCGCATCCAGAACATGGTCGGTGACAGGGACGACCGCGGTGACGGCGAACCGCCGAGCCTGATCCGGCCGCCGTCCGGGTGCCGGTTCCACCCGCGCTGTCCCCAGGCGATGCCACGGTGCGTCAGCGATCTGCCGGTGCGCATCGACATCGGCGACCGTCCCGGTCACTGGGCCGCCTGCTGGCTGTACGACGAGGCGACGGTCGCGGCGCAGACGCCCGGCTCGGCCGCCCGCGCCGCGACATCGATGGGAGGAGACGCCCGATGAGATATCTGCTGCAGCGGATCGGTTTCTACATCTTCACCGCGTGGGCCGCGCTGACCATCAACTTCTTCATCCCCCGGCTGATCCCCGGCGACCCGGTGAAGTCGATGCTGGCCCGGTTCCAGGGCCAGATGAACGCGGACGCGATGCAGTCGCTGTACACCCTCTTCGGCATCAACCCGAACGAGAGCATGTGGAGCGAATACCTCAGGTACTGGAATCAGCTGGCGCACGGCGACCTCGGCCTGTCCTTCTCGGTGTTCCCGTCGCCGGTGTCCGAGGTGATCCGGTCGGCCCTGCCGTGGACGGTGGCGCTGGTCGGGATCACCACCGTCATCAGCTTCCTGCTCGGCACCGGGCTGGGCGTGCTGGCCGGCTGGCGGCGCGGCTCGTGGATGGACGGCCTGCTGCCGGCCACCACGTTCCTGTCCTCCATCCCGTACTTCTGGCTGGGTCTGCTGGCGGTGTACCTGCTGGCCGGACCGGGCAGCTTCTTCCCCGCCTCCGGTGGATACACCCCGGGTCTGGTGCCCGCCTGGGACCAGTACTTCATCCCCAGCGCCATCCAGCACAGCCTGTTGCCGGCCGCGACCATCCTGGTGTCGTCGGTCAGCGGCTGGATCCTCTCCATGCGCAACATGATGGTGACGGTGGCGGCGGAGGACTACATCACGGTGGCGCACGCCAAGGGCCTGTCCGACCGCCGGGTGGCGCTGAGCTACGCCGCCCGCAACGCCCTGCTGCCCAACGTCTCCGGCTTCGCGCTGGCGCTGGGCTTCATTGTCGGCGGCACGCTGCTGGTGGAGATCGTGTTCTCCTACCCCGGGCTGGGCTTCCTGTTGTTCCGGGCGGTGCAGTACAAGGACTACCCGCTGATGCAGGGCATCTTCCTGATCGTCACGATCACCGTGCTGGTGGCCAACCTGCTGGCCGACATGGTGTACCTGCTCCTCGATCCCCGTACGCGCAAGGAGGGCTGAGCGATGACCATTCCCACCTCGAGTGTCGAGCAGGTCATCCCCGGTCAGGGTGCGATGGCCCAGCCGGAACCGACCCCGGCGGGCAAGGCCAAACGTAAGCGGTTCCGCTTCGTGGCCAACGCCAAAGCCCTCGCCGGTCTGGTCATCCTGGGCATCTACGTGCTGTTCGCGATCATCGGGCCCTGGGTGGCTCCGTACGACCCGAGCGCGCAGTCCGAGGAGCTGATCAAGGGGCCGTCGGCGGCGCACTGGTTCGGCACCACCCACCTGGGTCAGGACATCTTCAGCCAGATCCTGGTCGGCACCCGCACGGTGATGATCGTCGGCCTGCTGGCCGGCGTCCTCGCCACCGTGCTGTCGGTGCTGATCGGAGTGACCGCCGGGTATCTCGGCGGCACCTGGGACGAGGTGCTCTCGGCGCTGTCCAACGTGTTCCTGGTCATCCCGGCGCTGGCCCTGATCATCATCGTGGCGTCCACGCTGAACGCCGGCGACATGACGGTGGCGCTGGTCATCGGCTTCACGTCGTGGTCGTGGGGTGCCCGCGTGCTGAGAGCCCAGACCCTGTCGCTGAGACGCCGGGACTTCGTCGAGGCGTCCCGGGCCAACGGGGAGAAGACGTGGCGGATCATCGGCTTCGAGATCATGCCGAACCTGACCGCCATCATCGCCTCCAGCTTCGTCGGCACGGTCATCTTCGCCGTCACGTCGGAGATCACGCTGGCGTTCATCGGCATCGGCTCCTCCGGCGACTCCTGGAACTGGGGCGAGATCCTGTTCTGGGCGCAGAGCCAGCAGGCGCTGGCCCAGAACGCCTGGTGGTGGTTCGTCCCGGCCGGTCTGGCCATCGCCTTCCTCGGCACCTCGTTGTCTCTGATCAACTTCGGCATCGACGAGTTCGTCAGCCCGCGTCTGCGCAGTGCCGGCAAGACCAAGGTGAAGACCGCCCGCGGCCACACGGTCCGGATGCGGGTCGGTTTCACCCCGGTGCTCAGCAACTCGGCCGAGCCGCACACCCACGCCACCCCGTTCCCGACCATCAACCCGAACGGCGCGACGCCGGTGACGCGTACGGAGGTGACGTCGTGAGCAATGAACCAGTGCTCGAGATCCGCAACCTGAACGTCGACTACGGCCTGGGCGACCAGGCGGTGCAGGCCGTCCGGGACGTGAACCTGACGCTGCACCGGGGCGAGGTGCTCGGCCTGGCCGGCGAGTCCGGCTCCGGCAAGTCGACCCTGGCGTACGGCCTGACCCGGTTGCTGGCGCCGCCCGGCGTGGTCACCGGTGGCCAGGTCGTCTACCACCCGGAGAAGGGCGAGCCGTACGACGTCCTCGGCCTGTCCGACCGGCGGCTGCGCGAATTCCGCTGGGCCGAGACGGCGATCGTGTTCCAGGGCGCCATGAACTCGCTCAACCCGGTGCACAAGATCTCCACCCAGCTGACCGACGTCCTGAAGGCGCACGAGCCGGGCATGTCGGCGCACAGCCGCCACGTCCGGGCCCGGGACATGCTGAAGCTGGTCGGGATCAGCGCCGACCGGATGGACGCGTACCCCCATCAGCTCTCGGGTGGTATGCGGCAGCGCGTGATGATCGGCATGGCGCTGATCCTGCAGCCGCAGGTGGTCATCATGGACGAGCCCACCACCGCGCTCGACGTGGTGATGCAGCGGCAGATCCTGGGCCAGCTGATCGAGTTGCGGGAGCGGCTCGGCTTCTCGGTCATCTTCATCACGCACGACCTGTCGCTGCTGGTGGAGTTCTCCAACCGGATCGCCATCATGTACGGCGGCCGGATCGTGGAGGAGGCGCCCGCCACCGCGCTGTACCGCGATTCCCTGCACCCGTACAGCGAGGGTCTGCTGTCGTCGTTCCCGGCGCTGCGCGGCCCCCGCCGCGAACTGGCCGGCATCCCCGGGTCGCCGCCCGACCTCAAGGGCATGCCGACCGGATGCTCGTTCCACCCGCGCTGCCCGAAGAAGTTCGACCCGTGCGCCGGCAACATCCCGGTGCTGGGCCAGCCGGACACGCCGGACGGCGCCACCCGCTCGGTGGCCTGCTGGCTGCACCCGGTCAGGCAACCCGTCGGCTGAGGCCCGGCGGACGAGGCCCCGGCACATCTGCGCCGGGGCCTCCTTCACATCCCCACACGTGCCTTCTCAAACGGAGAACCATGAACCCCACCGCCAGTTCCTCCCCCGGTCTGCTGCTGCCCACGGCCGACCTGCCGTCCTCGTTCCAGTGGGGCGTCGCGACCTCCGCCTACCAGATCGAGGGCGCCGTCGCCGAGGACGGCCGGACCCCGTCCATCTGGGACACCTTCAGCCGTACGCCCGGGGCCGTGCACAACGGCGACACCGGCGACGTCGCGTGCGACCACTACCACCGGATGCCGCAGGACGTGGCGCTGATCAAGAGCCTGGGCGTGGACACGTACCGCTTCTCGGTGTCCTGGAGCCGCGTCCAGCCGCACGGCCGAGGCCCGGCGAACCCGGCCGGACTCGCCTTCTACGACCGGCTGACCGACGAGCTGCTGGCCGCCGGGGTCACGCCGTGGGTCACGCTCTACCATTGGGACCTGCCGCAGGAACTCGAGGACGCCGGCGGCTGGCCCGCCCGGGACACCGCGTACCGGTTCGCCGACTACTCGGCGCTGGTGTTCGAGAAGCTGGCCGACCGGGTCGACACGTTCACCACGCTGAACGAGCCCTGGTGCTCGGCCTGGCTCGGCTACCACGACGGCGTGCACGCCCCCGGCCGCCGCGACTACGGCGCCGCCATCGGCGCCGTGCACCACCTGCTGCTCGGGCACGGGCTGGCGATCCAGCGGATGCGGGCGGCGGAGAGCCGGCCCCACACGTACGGCATCACGCTCAACATGGGCACCGCCGACCCGGTCACCGACAGCGCGGCCGACTCCGACGCGGCCCGCCGCGCCGACGGGATGGGCGTGCGCATCTACCTCGACCCGCTGCGGTACGGCCGGTACCCGGACGACATGGTGCGCGACGTCGAGGCGCGCGGGACGGCCTTCCCGGTCCAGGACGGCGACCTGGAGATCATCTCGGAGCCGTTCGACGTGCTGGGCGTGAACTTCTACTTCGGACAGGACTTCAGCGGCGTCGGCAAGGACGGCCGCACGGTCGACGGCGAGGGCCACCCGGTGGTCCGGTCGGTGTTCCCGGACACGCCGCGGACCGCGATGGACTGGCCGATCACGCCCGAGCGGTTCACCCGGCTGCTGGTCCGCCTGCACCGCGACTACCCCGGCGTGCCGCTGGTGATCACCGAGAACGGCGCCGCGTTCGACGACCAGGCCGACTCCGACTTCTACGTGCGCGACGACGACCGGACCGCGTACCTGGCCGAGCACCTGGCCGCGGTGGCCGACGCCCGGGCCCAGGGCGCCGACATCCGCGGCTACTTCGCCTGGTCGCTGCTGGACAACTTCGAATGGGCGTACGGGTACGACAAGCGTTTCGGCATCGTGCACGTCGACTACGCGACGCAGAAGCGCACCCCGAAGCAGAGCGCCGAGTGGTTCCGCGAAACCATCGAGCGGGTCCGCAACTCCTGACGTGCGGACTCGGGCCGTCCCAGTGTCGTGTCGCTGAAGTCTCTGGGCGTTGTGGTGCGGGACAACGTGGTATGTGAGCTGCTCCTCTGGGATTGCGCGAGGGGGTCGTGAGCGGCTGACGGTGTGGACGCCACCGTCGCGGGCGTGGAAGGACTACGGCTACAGCCGTGGCGGTCACATCATCAATCGGCGACGAACAGGGAGGCAGCAGATGGGCAGGATCATCGTGACAGAGCACATGACGCTCGACGGCGTGGTCGAGGACAACGGTGGTGTCGAGGGCTTTGAGCGCGGCGGCTGGCAATTCCAGTTCGACTCCGGCGAGGACGGCGGGGCATTCAAGCTGCAGGAGATGCGCAACTCGACAGCGCTTCTCCTCGGCCGGGTTACCTACGACTTATTCGCGCGGCATTGGCCGTCGGCGCAGGGCGAGCTCGCCGACCTGCTCAACGCCCTACCCAAATACGTCGTCTCGTCGACGCTTGAGAACCCCGGGTGGAATACACACGTGCTCGACGGCGACCCGGTCGAGCGGATCGCGGAACTCACGCGCGAGGTGCAGGGCGACATCGTCGTCCACGGCAGCTTCCAGCTCGCACAGACACTGATCGACAACGACCTCGTCGACGAGCTGCGCCTGATGGTGTTTCCGGTCGTGCTCGGCGACGGCAAGCGGCTGTTCGGGCCGACGCGCGAGAGCAAGCGCCTCCAGCTTGCAGAATCGAGACAGCTCGGCCCCGACGGGGTACTCCTCGTCACCTACCTGCCCGCAGCCAGCGGCGAACCCAAGAGCGAGGCGACACACCGGCAAAGCTAGTGTCGTGTCGCTGGAGTCTTGGGCCTTGCGGTGCGGGACATTAGCGGAGCGGCTGGACGTGAGCCGGCAGACGGTGATCACGTGGCGGCAGCGCTACGAGGTCCGCGGCCTTGCTGGTCTGCAAGACGGGCCGCGCTCAGGCCGGCCGCGGACGATCGACCACGACCGGATCATCACGGCGACCCTGACGCCGCCGCCGAAGCGGCTGGGAGTGACTCACTGGTCAAGCCGGCTGCTGGCCGCCAAGTCGAAGATCGACCACGCCACCGTCGCGCGGGCGTGGAAGGACCATGGCGTGCAGCCGTGGCGGTCACATACCTTCAAGTTCTCCACCGATCCGAACTGGTCGCCAAGGTCCACGACGACGTCGGGCTCTACCTGGCGCCGCCGGAGGACGCAATCGTGCTCTCGATCGACGAGAAGTCGCAGATCCAGGCGCTGGACCGGGCCGCGCCGATCCTCCGGCTCCAGCCCGGGCTGCCCGAGAAGCGGACCCACGACTACGTCCGGCACGGCACCAGCACCCTGTTCGCGGAGCTGGAGGTCGCGACCGGCAAGGTGACCGCGGCGTGCCGGCGCGGCACCGGCATCAGGAGTTCCTCCGGTTCCTCAAGCAGGTCGCCGCCGCCTATCCGACCGGGACCCTGCACCTGATCATGGACAACTACGCCACCCACAAGCGGCCCGAAGTGAAGGACTGGCTTGTTGCCAACCCGCGGATCTCGGTGCACTTCACGCCGATCTCCGGGTCGTGGCTGAACCTGGTCGAGGTCTTCTTCGGGATCATCGACCGGCAAGCCATCCGACGCGGCACCTTCCGCTCCGTCAATGACCTCAACGCCAAGATCCGCGCCTTTATCGACGCCTGGAACGCCGACCGGGCCCATCCCTTCGTCTGGACGAAAACCGCAAACGAGATCCTCAGGAAGGCCAGCCGTCCAAAGACTTCAGAGACGCGGCCCTAGCCGCGGCGGCCGGTCTGGCGGCGCAGCACCGCGCGGGAGACCGTCGGGGTGGTCTCGGTGCCGAAGGCGGGCAGGCCGCCGTCGGCCAGCAGCCGCGCGATGGGCAGCGTCGCCGCGCCCATCGCCACCGCGTCCGGGCCGAGCTGGCACAGGTCGATGCGGGTCTTGGCGTACGGCTGGCGCAGGGCGTGCCGGGCGGCGGCGGTCCGGATGTCGGGCAGGAAGCGCTCGCCCAGGGCCAGCCCGGCCGGGCCGCCGAGCACGATGCGTTCCGGGCTGAACAGGTTGACCAGCCCGGCGATCCCGGCCCCGAGATAGCCGACGGTCTGCGCGAACACCTCGGCCGCGGCCGCGTCGACCGTGCCGCCGGCGGCCAGCGTCCGCGACATCCGATCCGGGTCGTACGGTTCGCCGGCGGCTTCGGCCAGCTTCCGGTTGACCGTGTCCTGCCCGATGTACGCCTCCAGGCACCCGCGGGCCCCGCAGCGGCACACGTCGCCGTCGTACACCAGCGTGGTGTGCCCCCACTCGCCGGCGTTGCTGTTGGCGCCGCGGTAGCTGTGCCCGTCCATCACCACGGCCGCGCCCACGCCCGTACCGACCATGACGATGACGGCGTGCCGGGCCCCGCGGCCGGCACCGAACCACATCTCGGCCTGGCCCAGCGACTTGGCGCCGTTCTCCACGAAGACCGGCACGTCGGTGTGGTCGCGCAGCATCCGCCCCAGCGGCACGCCGTCCCAGCCGGTGGTCTGCGACCAGACGACGGCGTCGCCGGTCTGGTCGACCACGCCGGCCACGCCCACCCCGAAACCGAGCACCTCGGACTCCTGGACGCCGGCCTCGGCGATCACCGCGTCCAGACCGTCGAGCAGGCGGGCGGCGACCTTGTCGGTGGCGGTGCCGTCGGTGCCGAGCGCGTACTGCGCCACGCCCAGCCGGGACATGGCCAGGTCGTACAGCTCGACCAGCACCCGCTTCTCGCCCACGTCGGCGCCCACCACGTACCCGTAGCCGGGGGCGACGCGCAGCAGCGCCCGCGGGCGGCCGCCGTCCGAGCCGACCAGCCCGGCCTCCTCGACCAGCCCCTCGTCGATCATCTCGCCGATCAGGTTGCTCACGCTCGCCTGGCTCAGCGCGGTCGTCTCGCCCAGTTGCTGACGGCTCTGCCGCCCGCCGTGGAAGAGGTCGGTGAGCAGGCTGGCCCGGTTGGCCCGGCGCACATCCCGCACCGTCGTCCGCCTGGTCTCCACCTACGCACCGCCTCGAACATCGGTTGTCATCGACCTGACATCTAACGCCATGTGCGCCCATCTTGTCGCGCGGCCTGGGGTTCTCCAACGGCTAAGGTCGTGCCAATGAGCGACTACCAGACCGTCAACCGGGCCAATTGGGACGAGCGGGCGGCTGCGCACGCCGCCTCACCGGATTACGGCTTCGCCCGGTTCGCCGACGACCCGGCCTTCCTGAGCGACGTGGTGCGGTTCGACCGGTCGCGGCTCGGCGACGTCAGCGACCTGGACGTCGTCCATCTGCAGTGCCACATCGGCACCGACTCGGTGTCACTGGCCCGGCTCGGGGCGACCGTGACCGGGGTCGACTTCTCCGGCGAGTCGCTGGCCGCCGCGCGCACACTCGCCGACGCGGCCGGCGCCGCCGTGACGTACGTGCAGTCGGACGTGTACGAAGCCCCGGCCGCCCTCGGCGGCGCCACCTTCGACCTGGTCTACACCGGGGTCGGGGCGCTGTGCTGGCTCCCCGACATCCGGCGCTGGGCACAGACGGTGGCGGCGCTGTTACGCCCGGGTGGGCGGCTGTTCATCCGGGAGGGGCACCCGGTGCTGTGGTCGCTCGACTACGACCGGGCCGACGGGCTGCTGGTGCTGGCCGAGCCGTACTTCGAGCAGACGCAGCCGCAGATCTACGACGAGCCCGGCACGTACGTCTCGACCGATCACGTCTTCACCCAGACCCGGACGATGGAGTGGAACCACGGTCTCGGCGAGATCGTGACCGCGGTGCTGGACGCCGGGATGGCGATCACCGGGCTGGCCGAGCACCAGACCGTGCCGTGGGACGCGCTGCCCGGCCGGATGTCGTCCCCGCGGGGCGACGAGTGGCAGCTCACCGACCGGCCCGAGCGGCTGCCCCACACGTACACGCTGCAGGCCGTCCGGGCTGCCGTTTAGAGATCACCGCGAAGCGGGTATTCGCCGGGTCATTCCCCACGACTTAGGAGTTCCGATGCGCTTTGGATCGATCGGCGGCGTCATCGTCGTCATCTGGCTCATCATCGGCGCCATCGCCGCCGGACAACGCGGTTATTTCAAGAGCGACAGCGACACCAGCTGCGCCAAGACCAGCACCATCGCGGTCACCATCGTGGCCGGCCCGTTGAACTACGTCGGCGTCAACCCGAAGATCAAGTGCTCCATCCCGAAGCCCAGCAAATAGTCATGCGCCGCGGCGGCGGCCGATGACGATCGCCGCCGCGGTTCCCAGCACGATCACCCCGGCCGCCCCGAACAGCAACCAGGGCGGCCCACCACCGTCATCACCGCCGGATCGCGGCGCCGCCACGGGCGCCGCGGACGGCGGTGACGTGTCTCCGCACCGCGTCGAGTGCGGCTGTGCCGTGGCCGCCACGGTCACCGGGGCGGCGCAGTGCCCGATGCCCGGCAGCGCCAGGTCGACGGTCACCGTCCACTGTCCCGGCTTCAGAGTCCCGCTGTAGACGACCGCCGACTGGTCCGGCAGCCGGGTCAGCGGCGCCGGGCCGACCTGTGCCCCGGCCGCGGACACCGCGGTCAGGGTGCCCGCGAGCGGGTCGGTCACCGGGTGCCCGTCGGCCCACAGCACGTCCACCGACACGCTGCCCCGGCCGTCGTCGTTCACGGTCAGCACGAGGGTGCCGTGGGCGGCGGCCGGCGCGGCGGTGAACAGCAGGCTGGCCACGGTGCCGAACACCGTGGCCAGCGCTGCGGCAATGCCTCTCAGGCCGACGCCGACCACGCCTGCTGCCTCGCCCCGGTCGGGCGCTGCAGAGTCAGCAGCGGACGACCGCCGTACGTACGGCGGCCCAGCCCGGCCACCAGTCCGCCGGTGGTCAGCGACAGCCCCGCCGCGGTCTCGGTCAGCTGCCACGGCGGCGCGGCGGCACAGTCCATCTGCACCAGCGGAACCCCGTCGGCGGGCCGGCCGCTCAGCGGGCCGACACACTTACCGGTCGCCTTGGACGTCAGCTTCCCGTCCTTGAGCGTCCACTGCTGGTTCGCGGCGCCGGTGCCGGCGAAGGTGATCAGCGGAGTGCGGTCGGCGCTGCGGTTGCCGTACAGGTCGGCGGCGTCCCCGGTCAGCGCGTTGGTCAGCGAGAACCAGGCGCCGGCGGCCGGTGCCGCGGCCGACGGAGTCGTGACCGCGGCCGTGCCGGTGTACGCCTTGCCGCTCAGCGTGATCCCGATCTGGTACCTGCGCCCCGGGGTCAGGCCGACGATCGCCACCCCGGTCGACGCGACCGTACCGAGCGTACGGCCGTCGACGACCACGCCGTACCGGCTCCCGGACGCCGCCGGCGGCCAGCTCAGCCGGACCGACGTGGACGTCACTGCGGTCACCGTCAGCGCTTCGGCGTCACCGGACGGCGACGGTGTCACGGTCGGGCTCGGAGGGGCCACCGTGGTCGGCGTCGGCTTCACCGGCGTCGGCGCTGGTGTCGTGGGGGTCGGACCGGCAGTGGGCGGGACCGGAGTGGGCGAGCTGGTCCGTGTCGGTGAGGTGGACGGCGAGGGACTGTTCGAGGGGGTGGGGGTTGGTCCGGTTCCACTGCCGGTGTCTCCCTGGATGAGGAACTCGTTGCTGGCGACGTTCCAGTGCGAGGCGAGGTAGCTGCCGGCCGCCGGGTTGGTGTTGTAATAGTCGTCGTGGTTGCAGTCGAGGCGGTTTTCCTCCGCCTTGTTCGTGCACACGATCTTGACCACGGTGGTGTCGGTGTCCTTGTAGCACATCACGTCGTAGTCATCGACGCAGTGCCCGGCCTTGCTCGAGTTGGGCGCGCTGTTGGCGACCGCGCCCAGGTTGTGGCCGAGCTCGTGGGCGGCCACGCTGGCGGCCCAGCAGCCGGTGTCACTGCGGCCGTAGGACGGGCCGGCGTTGCTGCGGTTCTTGGCCGTCGGCTGGTCGTCCCCGGCGAAGGTGCCGATCCCGCAGTACACATTCGACTCGGCGAAGATCATGTACTTACGGTCGGTGCGGTTCCAGCCCAGCGTCTGCAGCGCCGTGATGCTCTTGCCGAAATCGTCCAGCGACCCGGCCGGCACCTCGACCTCGCGCACGTCGACCTGGCAGTCGGACGTGGTGACGTACCGCAAGTGGCGGTCGCCGCCGGTCTCCTGGGCGCTGGCGTCGTAGATCGTGTCGACGGCGGCGGCCCAGCTGCGGAACGACGCCTGGTACGCCGCGAAGCGGCTGGCGGTGCCGGTGGCCCGCACGTACAGGACCTGCACCCGCTTGCCGGTGGTGCCGTCACCGTCGCAGACCACGCCGTTCGGCCCGGTCGCGGCGGCGGCGCCGTCGGCCAGCCCGACCGCGTCCTTCAGAACGAGCGGCTGCGACTGCTTCGGCAACTGCGGTTCGGGCGCCGCCGGAGCGATCGGCGCCGTCCGGCTCTTCACGGCCAGGCCGGCCGGGACCTCGTCCGGGCCGTGCGTGCACCGGCTGGTGCCGACGATCTCGAACTCGCCGACACACGCCGAGCCCTTCTTGGCCGGGCGCAGACCCCGGTGGATCAGGCCCTTGCCCGGCTGGTCGGCCGGAACCGAGGTGAGCGGCTGCACGTCGGCCGCGGCTGCGGTGCCGATGTCGTGGGCGGGGCTCCAGGGCAGCCAGGAGCTGCCGAGGGCGGAGGGGATGCCGACCAGGGCCAGAGCGGCGGCAACGGTCGCGACCAAGGCGACGCGGCGCGCCGGGCGGCGACGGCGTGAGGGGGACACGCTGGGTGTGACCTTCCGGTGGGTGGATGGTTCGGGGTGTTCCGCGATCTTCGGTGGGGGCGGAACGGGCATACGCTAGCTAGACGGCCATCGATGCGCCGCCATTTAAGCAAGACGTAAGCCGCCTTTACGGATCCACTGTGGACCAGGTAAACATTCCGCATCGAACCTGGTCGGCTGGGCTGTCCGTGCGGGTTTGGCGGCGACCATCGCGGGCCGGTCCCCGGGGTGTCCGGCGCGGTGGGCCTCGGCCGGTTCCCATTCGACGCGAGCGGCCTCTTCAGCTGGCTCTCGCGGCGGACGGCGAGCCCTTTCGGCCGCAGTCCCTTCGCAGACGGCGTGGTCGCCGCCGCGCCGCCTCGACGCCGCGCCGCCCGCCCGCCCGCCCGCCCGCCCGCCCGCCGAAACCACCCTGGCGTACCACTGGCGCGCTCCACTGGTACGCCAGGTATTCCATCGAGGCCGCCAAACCAACGTGCTGTACCACTGGTACGCCAGCAGCCCGACACGCCGGGCGAAACCACCCTGGCGTACCACTGGCGCGCTCCACTGGTACGCCAGGTGAGTGGCCGGCACCGTGAGGTACCACTGAGGTGAAGCGGCGG
>CAXSDA010000012.1:101660-172090 GCA_964236515.1 uncultured Actinoplanes sp. | reverse complement strand
GGCCGCCACTCACGCGCCGACCAGTGGCACACCGCGGGAGCCATCGGTCACTCGCCGTACCAGTCGCACGGCACGGAGGTAACGCTCCCCGATTTGGGCTCCTGCCGTACCAGTGGCACGCCACGGTGGCGACCGCGGAATCGCCCGACGTGGCGGCGGCGCGCCAGGCTGCCGCGGATATGCGGCGGCTCGGGACGCCGCGGCGAGTTTCTGTCAGCTGGCGGGTGGCCGCCCGGGGGACGGCTGAGCGGGACAGCCGGGGCGGCAGGCACGGGGGTGGCGGATCGAGGAAAGGCGGACCGAGGAAAGCGGGCCGGGGACGACAGCGGAAGGAAGCCCGGGGACGGCGACGGGGCGCGGGGCGACGGGCGACACGGCGGCGGGGCGGCGGGGCGAGACGGCCATAGCTGGATGGCCGGACAGCTCTCCGGTGGCACGGCGGACAGGGAGCCGGGGGACGCGTACAGCAAGCGGGCGCAGCCGAATCTCCAAGTCAGCAAGGTCGCTGTCAGGGTCGTCGCCAGCCACTCCACGTACACGTCGTCCGTCCAGCCGCGGTCGGTGAGCTGAAGGTGGGTGTACGTGGAGTTGAGGGCCCACAAGATGTCCCGGGCCGTGGTCTCGTCCAGGTCCCGCTTCAACCAGCCCTGGCCGGCCGGCCGGCAGATCATGCCGGCCGCCGACCTGACCGAGTTTCAGCGCACCATCCACCCCGAGGCGGTCAACCGGGAGTCGGCCCACGAGCCGCCGGCCACCCGGGAGCGTGGACCGCTGGCGTTCCACGCCACGGCGCTCTAGCTCCGGGCCGCCTTCAGCGACATGGCCTTCGCCATCCACGACACGGGCAGGACCCGCGGGTGTAAGGACCAGACCGGTCCGGCGGCATAGTCGACAGTGAATCGGATGCGGGTTTAGATGAGTACGTGCACTCCGAAGGCATCACACTCCAGCGTCTCGACCGTGCTCTCCGCGACCGGCTGCGCCCCGCCATGGCCGTGCCCGTCGGAGACCTCGACATCACCGCCTGGACGGTCGGCGGCGAGCCGGTGCCGGCCGCGGCCGCCATCCCCGGGCTCGACGACTCGGCCTACTGCGCGGACTACCAGCCGTTCGGTATCGGCGAGAAGTGGGGCACCCCGTGGGACACCACCTGGTTCCGGTTCCGCGGTGAGGTGCCGCCCGGGGCCCGGGAACGCCGCATCGAGCTGGTGGTGGACTTCGGGTGGGAGGACACCCTGCCCGGTTTCCAGGCCGAGGGCATGGCCTACCTGCCGGACGGCACGGTCGTCAAGGGTCTGGAACCGCTGAACAACTGGCTGCCCGTGGCCGGTGACAACGTTGACATCTACCTCGAGGCCGCGGCCAATCCGCAGTTCTTCGGGCAGAACATCGCCCAGTTCCGGCCGACCGACCTGGGCGATGTGCTGACCGCTCCCCCGGAACCGCGGTATTCACTGGCGAGTGCGTCCCTGGTGATCCGGGACGAGGCCGTGGCCGATCTGGTCGCCGACCTGGAGACGGTGGCCGGGATCATCGGCGAGGAGACCATCGACGCGACCGTACGGGCGCTGGCCACGCGGGCGCTCGACCGGGCTCTCGACCGGTTCGACGCCGACGGCCTCGACCACGGGCCCGAGCCCATCCGTGAACTGCTCGCCCCCGTGCTCAGCTCCCCGGCGACGGCCAGCGCCCAGCGCATCTCGGCCGCCGGGCACGCGCACATCGACTCGGCCTGGCTGTGGCCGCTGCGGGAGACGCGGCGCAAGGTCGCCCGTACGGTCGCGAACGTCCTGCAGCTCATGGACGAACACCCCGAGCTGGTGTACGTCATGTCCGCCGCCCAGCACTGGGACTGGCTGCGCGAGGACCACCCGGCGCTGTTCGAACGGGCGGTGGAGCGCGTCCGTGAGGGCCGGTTCGTGCCGATCGGCGGCATGTGGGTCGAGTCGGACACCGTCCTGCCCGGCGGCGAGGCCATGGTCCGCCAGTTCACCGAGGGCCAGCGGTTCTACCAGGAACACTTCGGACGGATCTCGCCGGTCGCGTGGTTGCCGGACTCGTTCGGCTACTCCGGTGCGCTGCCACAGATCGTCCGGCAGGCCGGGGTGGACTACTTCTTGACGCAGAAGATCTCGTGGAACCGGGTCAACCGGTTCCCGCACCACACCCTGGAGTGGATCGGCATCGACGGAACCGGGGTGTTCACCCACTTCCCGCCGGCCGACACGTACAACGGGGAGCTGACCCCGAAAGAGCTGACCTTCACCGCGAACAACTTCAAGGAGAAGGGCGAGGCGACCCGGTCGCTGACGCCGTTCGGGTTCGGCGACGGCGGTGGCGGCCCGACCCGGGAGATGCTGGCCCGGGCCGCCCGCGCGCGCGACACCGAGGGGCTGCCGCGGGTCACGGTGGAGAGCCCCGAGGTGTTCTTCGCCGCCGCCGCGGCCGAGCTGCCCGACCCGCCGCAGTGGTTCGGCGAGCTCTACCTGGAACTGCACCGGGGAACGCTGACGTCGCAGGCGGCGATCAAGCGCGGCAACCGGACGAGCGAGCACCGGCTGCGGTCGGCGGAGCTGTGGGCCACGGCGGCCGCGGTGAGTGCCGGCGCCGAATACCCGTACGACGAACTGCGCGGGATCTGGCGGACGGTTCTGCTCAACCAGTTCCACGACATCCTGCCCGGGTCGGCGATCAGCTGGGTCTACCGCGAGGCCCGGGAGAGCTACATCCAGGTGGAGGCCCAGCTCGACGAGATCATCGCGCGGTCGCAGCGGACGCTGGCCGGCGACGGCGGGACCGAGCTGACCTTCAACGCCGCGCCGATCGAGGTCGACGGGGTGCCCGCCGGGGCCGCCCGGCACGTGGAGCCGGCCGCGCTGGGCAAGGCGACCGCGACCCGGGCCGAGGACGGCACGGTCGTGCTGGAATCCGATCGTACGGTGGTCACGCTGGCCGCCGACGGCACCATCACGTCCATCGTGGACGTTGCCACCGGCACCGAGGCGGTCACGCCGGGCGGCCGGGCCGGGCTGTTGCAGCTGCACCCCGACTATCCCGCCCACTGGGACGCGTGGGACGTGGACAGTTTCTATCGCGCCAGTCACGTCGACATCACCGGCGTCACGTCGACGACAGCCGATTCCGATGAGGACGGTACGGCGTCGGCGGTGGTCGAGCGGGCGTTCGGCGCGTCCACGGTCCGGCAGACGGTGACCGTACGGGCCGGCACGCCCGGCGTCGACCTGCTCGTCGAGGTGGACTGGCACGAGAAGCAGCGGCTGCTCAAGCTGGCCTTCGACGTGGACGTGCACGCCGACCGGGCCCGGTTCGAGACGCAGTTCGGGCACCTGTCCCGGCCGACGCACGAGAACACGTCGTGGGACGCGGCCCGGTTCGAGGTCGCCGCGCACCGCTGGGTGCACGTCGGCGAACCGGTCGGGGTGGCACTGGCCAACGACGCCACGTACGCCCACGAGGTCCGCCGGGTGGCCCGGCCGGGCGGCGGGATGGCCACCAGCCTGCGGGCCACGTTGCTGCGCGGGCCGCAGTTCCCGGACCCGGAGACCGACCAGGGCGAGCACGAGTTCCGGTTCCGGCTGCTGCCGGCGGCGACCCCGGCGGACGCGGTCGAAGCCGGCTACACCGTCAACCTGCCGCTGGTCCGGCGGGCCGGGGGCGGGCCGGTGGAGCCGCTGGTCCGGCTCGAGGGCGACCCGAACGTGCTGGTCGAGGCGGTCAAGCTGGCCGACGACCGGTCGGGCGACGTGATCGTGCGGTTGTACGAGGCGCACGGCGTACCGGGCACGGCCAGCCTGCACACGACGTTCCCGGCGGCCGGCTTCACCCGCACCGACCTGCTCGAACGCCCGACGGACGGACCCGACGGCCCCGAGGTCGCGCTGCGGCCGTTCCAGATCGCGACGGTCCGCATCGCCCGCGCCTGACGGCACACGCCGGCATCGCCCGCGCCTGACGGCACACGCCGGCATCGCCCGCGCCTGACGGCTCACGCCGGCATCGCCCGCGCCTGACGGCTCACGCGGGCGATCCGTGCCAGGAGCGCCACAGGGCGGCGTACGGGCCGCCCGCCGCGACCAGGTCGTCGTGGGTGCCGGACTCGATGATGCGGCCGTCGTCCATGACGACCACCCGGTCGGCGTCGTGGGCGGTCTGCAGGCGGTGGGCGATGGCGATGACCGTGCGCTCGTGCAGGACGGCGGCCAAGGCCCGTTCGGCCGTACGGGCGGCGGTCGGGTCGAGCAGCGCCGTGGCCTCGTCCAGGATCACCGTGTGCGGGTCGGCCAGCACTACCCGGGCCAGCGCCAGCTGCTGGGCCTGGGCGCCGTCCAGCGGGTGCGAACCCAGGTCGCGGTCGAGGTCGCCGGCCCAGTCGGCGCCGACCGTGGCCAGCGCCGCGCGCAACTCGTCGTCGGGGGCGGACACCATCAGGTTGTCCCGCAGCGACTCGCGGAACACGTGGTGCTCCTGGGTGACCAGCACGACGTGCCGGGGCAGCTCGTCCGGCGGCAGGTCGGCCACCTCGGCGCCGCCGACGGTGACCGTGCCGGAACGGGGACGGTCCACGCCCGCGATCAGCCGGCCCAGCGTCGACTTGCCCGCGCCGGACAGGCCGACGACGGCCAGGCGCTCCCCCGGCCGTACGGTCAGGGTCACGTCGTGCAGGACGTCGCGGCCCCGGTCGTACGCGTACCGCACGTCGGTGATCTCGATCCGGTTCCCGGCCGGTGACCGGGACCGCTCCGGGCGCGCCGCCGGGATGGCCGCCAGGCCCTCGATCCGGGCGAAGGACGCGCTGCTGCTCTGCAACTGCTCGATCCAGATCATGATGCTGTCCAGCGGCCCGATCAGTTGCCGCAGGTAGAGCACGGCCGCGCCGACCGTGCCCAGGCTGACCCGGCCGTCGAAGTAGAGCAGGCCGCCGAGCACCAGCACGAGCACGCTCGGGACGGCGTACGAGATCTCCACCACCGGGAAGAAGACGGTACGCAGGGACAGCGTGAACAACCGGGTGCGGCGGGTCTCGGCGATCGCCGCGTGGCCGGCCGCCAGCCGCCGGGCGCGCAGGTCGAACGCCTCGATCGTGCGGGCGCCGGCCGTGGTCGCGGTCAGCTCGTCGGCCAGCCCGGAGTTGGCCGCGCCCTCGGTCAGGTACGCGTCCCGGGCCCGGCGCAGGTACCAGCGGGTGACGAACCAGATGCCGGACAGGCCGAGCACCCCGGCGACGCCGAGCAGCGGGTCGAGGACCACCACCGCGACCGCGATGAACACGATCTGGACGACGCCCAGCATCAGCGTCGGGACGATGTCCCGGAGCGTGGTCGCGACCTCGTCCACGTCCGTCGTGCCACGGGCGGCCAGGTCACCGGCCGGTACCCGTTCGACCACGGCCGCCGGCAGGGCGAGTGTCCGCCGTAGGAAGCCCTCCCGGACGCGAGCGGCGGTGCGCTCGCCGAACCGGTACGCGACGGCCAGCGCGGACCTCGACAGCAGCAGCTGGGCCACCGCGCAGATCAGCACGGCCACCACCAGCCGATCCACCGCCGCGACGCCCTGGCCGGACGCGACCGCGTCGATGATCCGGCCGAGCAGGTACGGCCCGCCCAGGCCGGCCAGCGCGGTCACCGCGTTCAGCCCGAGGATCACGGCGACCGCACGCCGGTCGGCGCCGATCAGCCGGGCCGCGGCCCGCGCGACCGCCCGTTGGTCCGCCACCGGAAGCAGCGTCACGCATCCTCCCCGAACACCCGCGCCACCAGATCCCGGTAGCCCGGTTCGGAAACGAGCAGCTCGCGGTGCGTACCGGAGGCGGCGACCCGGCCGCCGACCAGGTAGTGCACGACGTCGGCCCGGTCCAGCAGCACCGGCGACGTGGTGGCGACCACGGTGGCCCGCCCGGCCCGGGCCTCGGCCAGCCGGGCGGCGATCGCGGCCTCGGTGTGCGCGTCCACCGCCGACGTCGGTTCGACGGCGAGGAGCATCTCCGGATCGGCGTGGACCGCGCGGGCCAGCCGGACCCGCTGCCGCTGGCCGCCGGAGAGGTTGCGCCCGGCCCACGTGACCGGGCGGCCGAGGTCGTCGGCCACGTCATGAGCGACGGCGGTGGCGATCGCGGCGCCCACGGCCGCGTCCGACGGCTCGTCCCGGCCGGCCACCACCTCCCGCAGCGGCCCGGCGAACAGGTCGGCCTCGTGGTCGGCGACCAGGATCCGGGACCGCACCTCGGACCGGGCGATGCCGGCCAGGGGGCGGCCGCCCCAGGTGGCGCCGGTGTCGCCGTACCGGCCGAGCCGGTCGATGATCACGGCCGCGTCGGCCGGGCGGGAGCCGGCCAGCGCGGTCAGCCGGCCCGGATCGGCCGTCACCCCGGACTCGGGGTCGTGCAGCCGGGCCGGGCCGGACGGCGCCGGATCGCCGGACGGGTCGTCCTCCGGCAGCCGGAGGAAGTCGGCGATCCGGCGGGCGGCGACGAGTGCGCGGGTGAGGTCGAACCCGTTGTAGATGAGCAGGTTCACCGGCACGGTCAGCATCGCGGTGTAGCCGTACACGGCCACCAGCTGGCCCACGGTGAGGTCTCCGGCGGCGGCCTTCCGGGAGGCCAGCGCGACGACCACGGCCAGGAACACGACCGGCAGCCCGTCACCGAGCGCGCCGATCCAGCTGGTCGGCCGGCCCACCCGGTAGCCCTGGTCGCGGAGTTCCGCGCTCTGCCGCCCGTACCGCTGCAGGTGGGTCTGTTTGCCGCCGAGCCCGTTGAGGATGCGCAGGCCGCCGACGACGTCGACCAGCCGGGCGCTGAGCTCGCCCTGCAGCTCCCGGTACCGCTGCGCGGCCCGTTGCGTCCGGTTCAGCAACGGCGCCACCGCCCCGGCCATGATCGGCACGCCGGCCAGGACGACCACGGCCAGGGCGGGCGAGATCCGCGACAACAGGACGGCGACCACGACGTACGCCATGATCGAGGCCAGCCCGATGCCGCCCACGTTCATCGACCGCCCGACGGTCCACACGTCGGAGAGGCCGATGGTGACCACCTCACCGGTGGTGACCCGGCGGGGCAGCGCCGCGCCGAGCCGGGTGGCGTGCGTCATCACCAGGTCGGCGGTCTGCAGCGCGGCCGCCATCCGCAGCCGGGTCATGCTGCGGTGGCGCATGATGCCGAGGGCGGCGCCAGCCACCCCGACCACCAGCACGGCCGCGGCCCAGGCGAACAGCGCAGCCGGGCGGCGCGGGTGCAGGCCCCGGTCGATGGCCTGGGAGATCAGGTACGGGGTGAAGGCCAGGCTCAGATACCAGGCCGAGGCGTACGCGGCCCCGACGGCCACCTTCCCCCGGTTCGCCCGGCCCAGCCACCACAGAAATCGCGCCGGTCCCCGTGTGTCCATGGCCGTCACTCTGCCAAACGGCCTCCGCCGCGTAGGGTGGCGGCCATGGCGGCGATGGTCACGACCGACGTGGTGGTGGTCGGCTCCGGACCGGCCGGGGCGAGTGCGGCCCTGTTCCTGGCCACCCTGGGCATCGACACGGTGATGATCACCAAGTACCGCTGGACGGCGAACACGCCCCGGGCGCACATCACCAACCAGCGGGCCATGGAGATCTTCCGCGACCTCGGCGTCGAGGACCAGGTGCAGGCCGACGCCACGCCGCACGAGCTGATGGGCGACACGGTGTTCTGCACGTCCATCGCCGGCGAGGAGATCGGCCGGATCCTCACCTGGGGCACCCATCCGGCCCGGGAGGGCGACTACCGGCTGGCGTCGCCGTGCCTGCCGGTGGACATCCCGCAGACGTACCTGGAGCCGATCCTGGTCCGCAACGCCGCCGCCCGGGGCGCCCAGGCGAGGTTCTCCACCGAGTACCTGAGCCACCGGCAGGACGCGGACGGCGTCGATGTGGACGTGCGCGACCGGCTTACCGGCGAGGAGTACGTCATCCGGGCGAAGTACCTGATCGGCGCGGACGGCGCCCGGTCGGCGGTGGCGGCGGACGCGGGTTTGCCGATGGAAGGTGAGATGGACATCGCCGGGTCGATGAACATCACCTTCAAGGCCGACATCTCCACGTACGTGGGGCACCGTCCGTCCGTGCTGTACTGGGTCATCCAGCCGGGCTCGAACGTCGGCGGGATCGGCGCCGGCCTGGTCCGGATGATCCGCCCGTGGAACGAGTGGCTGATCGTCTGGGGTTACGACATCAGTCAGCCGCCGCCGGTGGTCGACGAGGCCGCCGCCGTCCAGATCGTCCGCAACCTGCTCGGGCTGCCGGACATCGAGGTCGAGATCACCGGCACGTCGCTGTGGGGCAACAACGAGCTGTACGCGACCCACCTCCAGAACGGCCGGGTGTTCGCCGCCGGGGACGCCGTGCACCGGCACCCGCCGAGCAACGGGCTCGGGTCCAACACGTCGATCCAGGATTCGTACAACCTGGCCTGGAAGCTGGCCGCGGTGCTGCGCGGGCAGGCCGGGCCGGCGCTGCTGGAGACGTACTCGGCCGAACGGGCGCCGGTGGCGCGGCAGATCGTGCAGCGGGCCAACAAGTCGAGCCGCGAGTTCGTGCAGTTCTTCGAGGTGCTCGGCCTGCTCGACGCGAAGGACGAGGCCGAGATGGCGGCGCGGATCGAGGAGCGCAAGGCGAACACGCCGGCCGGGGCGGCCAAACGGGCCGCGCTGGTGGCGGCCATGGAGCTCAAGCACTACGAGTTCAACGCGCACGGCGTCGAGATGGGCCAGTTCTACGAGTCGTCGGCGGTAGCCGGGGACGGCAGCCGCCGCCCGGCGCCGGAACGTGATCCGGAGCTGTACCACCAGCCGTCGACCGTGCCGGGGTCCCGCCTGCCGCACGTCTGGGTCGGTGACGCCCGGCAGCGGTTGTCCACTCTGGATCTGGCTCCGTTGAACCGGTTCACGCTGCTCACCGGCATCGCCGGCGAGGCGTGGGCGGACGCCGCGGCCAAGGTGGCCCACGACCTGGGGGTGCCGCTGGAGATGGTGGTCATCGGACCCGGCCGTACGGTCACCGACCTCTACTACGACTGGGCGCGGATGCGGGAGGTCGAGGAGGACGGCGCCCTGCTGGTCCGCCCGGACAAGCACATCGGCTGGCGGTCGGCGACGCTGCCGGCCGACCCGCAACGGGCTCTGCACGACGCTTTGTCGGCGATCCTCAGCCGGTGAGCGCCTCCCCGGCGGTGGCCGCGGCCCTGTCCGTCGCGTCGTCGCTCGGCCTGGCCGCCGACGAGGCGGTCGTGCTGCACGAGTCGAACAAGGTCACCGTGCGGCTGTTGCCGTGCGATGTCGTGGCCCGGGTGGCGCCGGCGGCGCATCAGAACGCCCGGTTCGAGATCGAGATCGCCCAGCGGCTGGCCGAATCGGGGAGTCCGGTGGCCGTTCCGGACCCGCACGTCCACGAGCGTGACGGCTTCGTGGTGACGCTGTGGACGTACTACTCCCCGGCGGGGGAGATCTCCCCCGCCGGTTACGCCCGGGCGCTCGGGCGGCTGCACGCCGGCATGCGCGCGATCGACGTCCCGGCGCCGCACTGGACGGACCGGGTCGCCGAGGCGCAGCAACTCGCGGCCGACCC
Organism: uncultured Actinoplanes sp.; assembly: GCA_964236515.1. GTDB lineage: Bacteria > Actinomycetota > Actinomycetes > Mycobacteriales > Micromonosporaceae > Actinoplanes. The sequence goes on along the minus strand of CAXSDA010000012.1, from coordinate 162,484 downwards.
CGGCCGCACCCCGGATCTCGCCGCTCCGGACCGGGAACTGCTGGGCGGCACGTTGCGGCGCCTGCGGCGGTCGACCGGCGAGCACGGCGCCCCCGAGCAGCTGCTGCACGGCGAGCCACACCCGGGCAACCTGCTCGCCACGGCCGGCGGCCCGCGGTTCATCGACTTCGAGACGTGCTGCCGGGGCCCGGTCGAGTTCGACCTCGCGCACGCCCCGGACGAGGTCGCCGACTTCTATCCGCACGTCGACCAGGATCTGCTCCGCGACTGCCGGATCCTGGTCCTGGCGATGATCACCATGTGGCGCTGGGATTCCGGCGATCAGCTCCCGGACGGGCGCCGGCTCGCCGCGGAGTGGCTCAGTCAGATCCGGGCCGCAACTCCGCCCGGTACGCCCGGATGATCGTGGCGAAGTCCGGGTCGGCGTAGAGGCCGAGCGCGTTGGCCCGGGCCGCCTCGACCCGCGTGGCCCAGCTCAGCACCAGCTCCTCGATCGCCGGGTCGGGCTGCCAGTCGATGAGCTCGGTGACTTCGGGGCCGGCCACCTCGGACAGGGCCCGCACCATGTCGGCCACGGTGGTCTGCAGCGCCGGGAAGTTGAGGGCGACCGGCGGCCCGTACTCCTCCGGCCCGGCGGCGGCCACCCGGACCAGGCCTTCGATCGTCCGCGCGGGCGACGACAGGGCGACGGCGGTGTCCGGCGGCACCGGGCAGACCGCGCGCTGTCCGTTGAGGGGTTCGCGGACGATACCGCTGAAGAACCCGGACGCGGCCTTGTTGGGACGCCCGGGCCGGACCGACACGGTCATCAGGCGCACCGGCCGGCCCCGGACGAATCCCTTTCGCGTGTAGTCGGTGAGCAGTTGTTCGAGGATGAACTTCTGGGTGCCGTAACTGCTGCGCGGCATCGGCAGCGTCGCATCGGTGACCACGTCCGGCATGGGCTGGCCGGCCCAGCCGCCGTAGACCGCGAGCGAGCTGGCGAACACCAGCAGCGGCGGGTCTTCGAGGGCCCGGGCGGCCTCGAACAGGGCGAACCCGGCTCGGAGGTTGGCGTCGATGCCGAGGTCGAAGTCGGCCTCGCACTCGCCGCTGACCGCGGCGGCCAGGTGGTAGATCAGGTCGGCGCCGGTGATCGCGGAGACGGTCGCCGCGAGCTCACCGGTGACCGCCTCGACCCGCGGGTGGGCGACCAGGTCGGCCGGCGGGGCGACCCGGTCCATAAGAACCAGCCGGTCGATCGGGACGGGTGCGGCCCCGTCGACGGCGACGGTTCCGGCGTCCAGCAGCGTACGGGCGAGGCGCGCGCCGACGAACCCGGCGCCACCGGTGATCACGACCTTCATGACCGCCAGCGTACGGCCGGAATCGGCGTCAGCCGCAGGTCTTGAGCCCGGCCCGTTTCTTCGCCGCCAGGACGTGGGTGACGGCGTCGGCGACGCGCTGGGCGAAGGCCGGGGACGCCTGGGCCTCGGCACGCAGGGCCGTGGTCATCGGGGCCGCGTCCTCGGGGCGGATGGACAGCACCACGTCACCGCCGGCCCGGACGAACCGCACCGCGCGGTCCCCCGGCGCCACCGCCTTCACCGCTGTGGCCGCGCCGAGGTCGTCGGAGATGACCAGGCCGTGGAAGCCCATCTTGTGCCGCAGCAGCCCGGTGACGATCGGCTCGGAGAACGACGCGATGGCCTTGGCGTCCAGCTTCGGGTACGACGCCGAGGACACCATGACCGCCGCGGTGCCGGCCGCGATGCCGACGGCGAACGGCTTGAGGTACGGGTCGGCCGGCGTGACCGCGCTGTCCTGCGCCCCGGTCGAGGTGTCGGTGTTCACCAGCGTCCGGCCGAGGCCGGGGAAGTGCTTGATGGTGGTCAGCACGCCCGCCTTCTGCGAGGCGTCGACCGCGGTCCGGACGTCGGCGGCCACCTCGACCGGGTCGCTGCCGAACTGCCGGTGCCAGTAGCCGATCGGTGGGTTCTGCTCCCCCAGCGCCGCCGGGACGGTGTCGGCCACCGGAGCCAGGTCGAGGTTGACGCCGATGCCGTGCAGCCGGGTGGCAGAGTCGGCGAGCGTGGTGCGCAGCGTCGCGGCGGGACCGGCGCCGAGCGTCTGCGCCGACGGGATGACCGGGAAGTCCGGGCCCTTCAGGGTCTGCACGTTGCCGCCCTCCTGGTCGAGGGCGACCAGCAGCGGGATCGAGGCGCCGCCCTGCAGGGCGGCGATGTCGGCGCGCAGCGACGTGGCGGCGCGGCCGGTCCGGCCGGCCAGGAACACCCCGCCGAGGTGGTATCGGGTGACGGCGGTGGCCAGCGACCGGGCGTTGTCGACCGGCGTGCCGATCATCACCAGCTGCCCGACCTGGTCGGCGACGGCGAGCCGGCCGCACGAGGGCGTGGACGGCGGCGTCGGCGGTGCGGACGCCGCCGGCGACGGCGCCGGTGACTGCGGTGGCGATGCGGGCGGCGTCGTGGCCGCCGCCGCGTGGGGGGCCGGCTTGTCGTCCGCCGACCGGAAGGCGGCGATCCCCCACCCGATTCCGACGACGATGACGACCAGCGCCGTCGCCGCCGATCCGAGAATGTGCCGCTGTATCCAGTTCCTCATCGCCGCACACGCTATCGTGCCGGTTCATCCCCGGGACCGACCCGGAGACCGATCTGCGGCCCGGGTCAGGCCCGCATCCACCTGATGGCCGAACTGCTGAGCCGGCCGCTGCAGACCGCGGTCATCGCGGTGCTGTACATCTTCAGGCGTACCGCCGGGTCCGGATCTTCTCGTTCCTGGGGCTGATCAGCGGCGGGTGGGTGCTGCTGGCCGGGCGGTACCGGGCCTGGCTCTGGCCGGTCGAGATCCTGCAGACGGTCACCGCCGTCGCGCTCATGGTCATCGCGAACAGCCGGGCCGTACGGGCGGAGTTCAGCGCAGAACCGTGCGGGCCACCGGATCTCCGAACTCTTCGGTCAGCGCCTCGGGCCGCGTGAGCAACCGCCCCTCGTTAGCCGTGTGACACGGCGAGCGAGTAGAACGCGACCCGCGCGCCCTTGGTGGTGCTGTCCGAGGACGACTGGTTGTAGGAGCCGGCCTTGAAGTACTGCTTGTACGAGTTGAACGACGACGGGATGGAGTAGCTGGTGGTCGTCCCGTTCAGGGTCAGCTGGATCTTGCCGCCGACGACGGCGATCACGTAGCTGAACTTCGTGCCGACCTTGACGGTGCCGAGCTTGTGCAGGGTCTGCCCGCCGTCGGGCGAGTTCTCGGTCCCGAGGTAGATGTCACCGCTCGACCGGTAGTAGAGCTCCAGCAACGGTTTGGTCGACGAACCGCCCGAGCCGAGGTGGATCTGCCCGACGCAGACGTTCGAGGTGACCGAGACGACCCGCAGCGTGGCGCTGAGCTGGTGGGTGCCGGGCAGCGACCAGTCGGCGGAGCGGCCGCTGGTGTTCATCTCGCGCAACTCGGACCGGGCGTAGTTCGAGTTGGGGGTGGTGACACCCTTCTCCGGCGCCCAGAACGTCATCGCGCCGTCGGTCTTGTCGGTGTAGAAGTAGTCGTCCTGGAACCCGCTCGCACCCTTCAGCTTGGACGTCGAGATGGTGTTCGGGGAGCCGGGTGAGCCGAACGGCTCCTGCAGCTGCCACGTCGACAGGTTGACGTTGCCGCCGGGCGCGACGTTCGGGTTCTGGCCGCCGGCCGGCGGGGTCGCGGTCGACGGGGCGCTCGTCGGTTTCGTGGTGGGCGGCGTCGTGGTCGGCGTGGTGATACCGCCGGGCAGCGTCCACTTCTGGTTCGTCCCGCCCGTACACGTCCAGATCTGCAGTTGGTTGCCGTTGGCCGAGCTCTGGTTCGTGACGTCGAGGCACTTGCCCGACGCGGCGTTGACCAGCGTCCCGTTCGGCGCCGACCACTTCTGCGCGCCGGTGCCGTTGCAGTCGTACAGCTGCACCTTGGCGCCGCTGGCGGTCGAGGCCGCGGTCACGTCCAGGCACTTGCCGAGCGCCTTGACCGTGCCGCCGTCGCCGATGGCCCAGGTCTGCGCGGCGGTGCCGTGGCAATCGAACAGCTGCACGTGGGCGCCGTTGGCGCTGGATGCCGCGGCGACGTCGACGCACTTCCCGCCGAGACCCGTGATCGGGCCGGCGGTGGCGGCGTTGGCGTCGGTGATGCCCAGGATGCCGAGTCCGCCGAGGACGACGGCAACGGTGGCGATGGACGCGATGGTGGTGCGGCGTTTCATGGGGGATCTCCGGGGGGCGTGATCTATCCGATTGACAGAGCGGTTGCCAATTAACTGGCCATTCGCACGTATGTCAATTAGCAAGATCGCGCTCTCCAGGGCCGTTCGCGCAGCTCAGACTCATATTTAGAGGTAATTATAAGTTTCACTTAATACTGCGGACGTCGACGGTGGCGGGCGCACGAGGTGGCCGATGACCTGACCGGGTTCGGCGCCGGTTGGTGGGGTCCGGGCGTGGCCAGGCCTTCGACCAGCGCCTCGAGGGCCCTCTTGGCGGTGGCGTAGGTCGGCGATGGGCGGGAGCACGATCCGGCCGACCACTTGACCTCATACCGATGCCATGACGACGCCCGTCAGTTCATCTCCTGAACTCACCGCTACTCCGACCACCCGCCCCGCGACGAGTACGTCCTCACCCGGCCGGCGCCGCGCTCGGGCCGGCCCTCACCGAGCTGCGCGCCTGGGTCCGACGCCGCGACCGCTAGGACCGCAAGGCCGCCGTCACCGCGGACAGTTGGGCCGGGTCGACGTCGTAGGGGGTGTAGAGGGAGAGGCGGTCGATGACGTCGCCGTAGCGGGCCTTCAGGCCGGCGGCGACCGCTGCCGCGTCGCCGGCGACGGAGAAGGCGTCGAGGACGTCGTCGGGGATCTCGGCCGCCATCTCGGCCCAGGCCTGGCGGCGGGACATCACGGTGAGCTTGTCCGCCAGGTCGCCCCAGCCGTGCATGTCGAGGACCGAGCGGTAGGCCGGCGTCGAGGCGTAGAAGGCGATCTGGCCGCGGATCGCTTTCTCGGCCACCGCGCGGTCGGACTCCGACGTGCCCAGCACGACCAGCGCCGGCAGCACCAGCGTGAAATCATCGAGCTTGCCGCGGGCCGCGCGGACGGCCGGGATCGTGCGCTCGCGCAGGTACGCCGGGGTGGTCAGCGGGTGGATCATCAGGCCGTCGGCGGCGCGGGCGGCCACCGCGGTCATCAGGTCGCCGACCGCGGCCAGCAGGATCGGCGGGTTGCCGTACGGGTTGGGGCCGGGGTTGAAGAAGTCGGTCATCAGCGTGTGCTGGTAGAACTCACCCTTGAACAGCAGCCGGTCCCCCGTCGCCCAGGCGTGCCAGATGGCCCGAATCGCGGCGATGAACTCCTCCATCCGCGCCGCCGGCTTCCCCCACGGCATGGCGAACCGGCGTTCGATGTGCGGCTTCACCTGGCTGCCGAGGCCGAGCTGGAACCGGCCTTCGGAGATGAGCTGGACGTCGTTGGCCGGCACGGCCAGGGTCATCGGGGTGCGCGCGAAGGCGACCGCGATGGCCGACTGCAGCGTGATCTCCGACGTCGCCCGCGCGGCCAGGGCGAGCTTGGTGAACACGTCGTGCCGGGTCTCGGGGGCGCCGAAGCCGTCGTAGCCCGCCTCCTCGGCCCGTACCGCCGCGGCCTCGACCTCGAGCGGGGACGCGCCGACGTGCGGGGCGAAGTCGATGTCCATGCTCACACCTTAATGAATTGTCGTTCACTGACGGTGCCCAGGCAGCCGTGGGCCATCTGTTCCAGCAGCTCGGTCAGCCGATCCGCCGGGAGACCACTGTGGAAGAACAGGGTGGACTGGATGGCGCTGATCGCGGCGTGCACGGCCAGGCGCAGCTCGGCGTCGGCCAGATCGAGCCGCAGCGACGCCAGCAGATGCACCCACTCCTCGATGTAGTGGCGTTGCCCGCGGCGCAGCCGGCGCCGGTCGGCCTCGGGCAGCGTGTGCAGCTCGAAGTGGTACACGGCGAGCACGTCGCGATGGCGAAGGGCGACCTCGATGTGGTCACGCACCAGCTCGGACAGCATCTGGCCGTCGCTGCCGCCGGCACCCAGGATCGAGGCCGTACGCTCGGTCAGGCGGTCCAGCACCTGGTCGAGCATGGCCACCAGGATGGCCGTCTTGGAGTCGAAGTGCCGGTAGATGCCCGAGCCGACGATCCCCGCCTCGGCGCCGATGTCGGCCATCGAGATGGCGTGGAAGCCGCGCCGCGCGCCGAGCCGGGCGGCGGCGGCGAGGATGCGTCCCTTCCGCTCCGGGTCCCGGATCCGCGGCTTCGGCATCTGGTCAGCATGCCATCGCCCGTACTACATTCCTAGTGAATTTGATTTCACTAGCTGGGGAGTCGCTGTGGATTTCGCCGAGTCGGACGAACACCGGGATCTCCGCGCGGCCGTGGCGGCCATCGCCGCCGACTTCGGGCCGTCCTACTACCTGGCCCACGCTGCCGACCGCACGCCGTGCACCGAGCTGTGGGACGCGCTGGCCAAGGCCGGATTCATCGGCGTCAACGTGCCCGAGGAGTACGGCGGCGGTGGCGGCGGGCTGACCGAGCTGGCCGTCGTGGGTGAGGAACTGGCCGCTCAGGGCACCCCGCTGGTGCTGCTGCTGGTATCGGCCGCGATCTGCGCCGAGGTGATCGGGGCGTACGGCACGGTGGAGCAGAAGCGGCGCTGGCTGCCCGGCCTGGCCACCGGGACCAGCAAGATGGTCTTCGCCATCACCGAGCCCGACGCCGGCTCGAACACGCACAAGCTGACCACCACCGCGACCCGGGACGGCGACGGCTGGCGGCTGTCCGGCACCAAGTACTACATCACCGGCGTCGACGAGGCCGAGGCGCTGCTGGTGGTAGCCAAGACCGCACCCGACAAGCTGTCGCTGTTCGTGGTGCCGACCGACGCGCCCGGGTTCGTCCGGCAGCCGCTGCCGGTCGCCGTGATGCTGCCCGAGCAGCAGTTCACGCTGCACTTCGACGACGTCCGGCTCGAGCCGGAGGCGTTGATCGGGGCCGAGGGCGACGGGTTCCGGCAGGTCTTCCACGGGCTCAACCCGGAACGCATCATGGGCGCCGCGCTCGGCGTCGGGCTGGCCCGGCACGTGCTCGGCCTGGCCGCCCGGTACGCCGGCGACCGTACGGTCTGGTCCGCCCCCATCGGCACCCACCAGGGCGTGTCGCACCCGCTGGCCAAGGCGAAGATCGAGACCGAGCTGGCCGCGCTGATGACCCGGCAGGCGGCGTGGCAGCACGACCACGGCGTGTCCGCGGGCGAGGCGTCGAACATGGCCAAGTACGCGTCGGCCGAGGCGGCCATCGCCGCCTGCGACGCGGCCATCCAGACGCACGGCGGCAACGGGCTGTCGACCGAGTACGGGCTGCTGCCGTACTGGGGCCTGGCCCGGCTGTTGCGCATCGCGCCGGTGAACCGGGAGATGATCCTCAACTTCGTGGCCCAGCACAGCCTGGGCCTGCCCCGCTCGTATTAGACGGAGGTCGCCGTGGACCTGGCCCGCAATCTCATCCAGCGCGTGAACATCGGCGACTCGCTGACCCGGTCGGCGGCCGTCCACCCCGGCAGCGTCGCGGTCGTCGACGGCGACCGGTCGATGACGTACGCCGAGTTCAACGCGTACGTCAACCGGATCGCCAACGGCCTGGCCGCCCGCGGGTACGGCCGGCACGAGGCGCTGGCGCTGGCCTCGGGCAACAGCCTCGACTTTCTGGCGGTCTACTACGCGTGCGCGAAGATCGGCGTGGTCGCCGTGCCGATCAACCTCGGCTGGCGCAACGACGAGGTGGCGTACGTCCTGGACCACTCGGGTGCGCGTGGCCTGGCCATCGAGACGCAGCTGATGGCGACGGTGGGACAGACGCCGGGGTTACCCGAGCTGTTCACCATGCCCGGCCTGCTCGACCAGCTCGACGGCGGCGACGCCGAACCGGACGCCTACGTCGAGGACCGCGACCCGATCACCTACCTCTACACCTCCGGGACGACCTCGTTCCCCAAAGGCGTGTCCGGCACCCATCTCGGCATCTACATGGAATCGATGTCGGCCGCGCTGGACTCGGGCTGGAACGCCGCCGACCGGTTCGTGGCGATGATGCCGATGTTCCACACCGCACAGCTGAACGCGTTCTGCACACCGGCGATCCTGGTCGGCGCGACCGTGTACGTGCAGCGCGGCTTCAGCCCGGAGGCATTCCTGGATCTGATCGAACGGGAACGGATCACCCAGATCTTCGGCCTGCCGATGATGTTCCGGGGCGCGCTCGACCATCCGTCGTTCACCGGCCGCGACATTACCAGTCTCAAACGCGCGGTGTACGCGATGGCCCCGATGCCGGACGACCTGATCCGCCGCTGCCTGACCGATTTCGGATGCGACTTCGCGTTGCTGTTCGGGCAGACCGAGATGTCGCCGATCACCACCCTGTTCCGCCCCGAGCACCAGCTGAGCCACATCGGGGCGGTCGGCACGCCGCTGACCGGGGTGCAGGTGGCCATCATGGGGCCGGAGGGCGACCTGTTGCCGACCGGCGAGACCGGTGAGATCGTCTACCGCGGGCCGTCGACGATGCAGGAGTACCTGCACAACCCGGAGGCGACGGCGGCCGCGTTCGCGTACGGCTGGTTCCACTCCGGCGACGTCGGCCGGTTCGGTGACGACGGCGTGCTCTGGTTCGCCGACCGTTACAAGGACGTGATCAAGACCGGCGGCGAGAACGTGGCCTCGATCGAGGTGGAGAAGGCGGTGTACGCCGCCGACCCGCAGATCGCCGAGGCGGTGGTCATCGGTCTGCCGCACGAACGGTGGACCGAGGCGATCACCGCGGTGGTCGTCCCCAAGACGGGTGCGACGATCGACGAGAGCGCGTTGATCGCCGAGCTGAAGCAGCGGCTGGACGGATTCAAGGTGCCGAAGTCGGTGATCGTCGCCGGCGAGCTGCCGAAGACCTCGACCGGCAAGATCCAGAAGAACCGGTTGCGGGACGACCACAAGTCCCACTACGAAAGCTGAGGGCATGCCCGTCCTGCACTCCACTCTGGACACCAGTGGTGCGGTCTACCGCGCCAACCACGCGGCGTCGCTGGCGTCGGTGGATCAGCTGAACGAGCAGATCGCGGCCGCGCTCGACGGCGGTGGTGAGCGCTACCGGCAGCGGCACCGCGAGCGCGGGAAGCTGCTCGCCCGGGAACGCATCGAGCTGCTGGTGGACGAGGACAGCCCGTTCCTGGAACTGTCCACCCTGGCCGCCTGGGGCACGCCGTTCACGGTGGGTGCGGCCGTGGTCACCGGGATCGGGGTGGTCGAGGGCGTCGAGTGTGTGATCATCGCCCACGACCCGACCGTCCGGGGCGGGTCGATGAACCCGTACTCGCTACGGAAGACGTTGCGGGCGCTGGAGATCGCCCGGACCAACCGGCTGCCGGTGGTGAACCTGGTCGAGTCCGGCGGGGCCGATCTGCCCACCCAGGCCGACCTGTTCGTGCCGGCCGGGCGGATCTTCCACGAGCTGACCGCGCTGTCGGCCGGCGCGGTCCCGACCGTCGCTCTGGTGTTCGGCAACTCCACCGCCGGCGGCGCCTACGTGCCCGGCATGTGCGATTACGCGGTGCTGGTGGACGGGCAGGCCAAGGTGTTCCTGGGCGGGCCGCCGCTGGTCCGGATGGCCACCGGCGAGGTCGCCGACGACGAGTCGCTGGGCGGGGCGGCCATGCACTCGCGGACGTCCGGGCTGTCCGACTACTTCGCCACCGACGAGCTGGACGCGATCCGGATCGGCCGGTCCATCCTGGCCCGGATCAACTGGCGCAAGCTCGGCCCGGCACCCTCGGGCACCGCCGACCCGCCACGGTACGACCCGGACGAGATCCTCGGCATCGTCTCGGCCGACGTCAAGGAACCGTTCGACCCCCGCGAGGTGCTGGCCCGCACGGTCGACGGCTCCGCGTTCGACGAGTACAAGCCGCTGTACGGCACGTCGCTGGTCACCGGCTGGGCGCAGATCCACGGCTACCCGGTCGGCGTGCTGGCCAACCACCGGGGGGTGCTGTTCAGCGAGGAGGCGAAGAAGGCGGCCGAGTTCATCATGCTGGCCAACAACGCCGACACGCCGCTGATCTTCCTGCAGAACACCACCGGGTACATGGTGGGTACGGCGTACGAACAGGGGGGCATCATCAAGGACGGCGCCAAGATGATCAACGCGGTGACCAACTCGGCGGTGCCGCACCTGACCGTGAACATGGCGTCGTCGTTCGGGGCCGGCAACTACGGCATGTCGGGGCGCGGGTTCGACCCGCGGCTGACGTTCGCCTGGCCCGGCGCCAAGCTGGCCGTGATGGGCGCGGCCCAGCTGGCCGGCGTGATGTCGATCGTCGGGCGGGCCTCGGCCACGGCCACCGGGCGGCCGTTCGACGCGGACGCCGACGCCGCCCGGACGGCCGCCATCGAGGCCCAGATCGACGCCGAGTCGCACGCGTTCGCCGTGTCCGGCCGGTTGTACGACGACGGCGTGGTCGATCCGCGCGACACCCGGACGGTGCTCGGCATGGGCCTGTCCGCGGTGCATTCGAACACCGTGGCCGGGCGCCGCGGCTACGGCGTCTTCCGGATGTGACGGGGATGCGCAAGCTGCTGATCGCCAACCGGGCCGAGATCGCCATCCGGATCGCCGCGACCGCGCACGCCCTCGGCTACGCCACCGTGGCCGTCTACACCGACCCGGACGCCGGCGCCCCCCACGTCACCGCGGGCGACGAGGCGGTCCGGGTCTCGTCGTACCTGAACGCCGCCGAGCTCGTGGCGGCCGCGCAGGCCACCGGCGCCGACGCCGTTCACCCCGGCTACGGGTTCCTGTCGGAGAACGCCGAGTTCGCGCGGGCCGTCCTGGACGCCGGGCTGACGTTCGTCGGGCCGCCGCCGGACGCGATCGCGGCGATGGGCTCGAAGATCGGCGCGAAGAAGCTGATGGAGTCGGCCGGGGTCCCGGTGCTGCCCGACCACGGGTTCCCGCTGCTGGTCAAGGCGTCCGCGGGCGGTGGCGGGCGGGGCATGCGGCTGGTGCCCGACGCGTCGTCCCTGGACGCCGCCGTCGCGGCTGCCCGGGCCGAGGCGGAGGCCGCGTTCGGGGACGGGACGGTGTTCCTCGAGCGGTACGTGGTCGATCCCCGGCACATCGAGGTGCAGATCGTCGGGGACGCGTACGGGACCGTGGTGCACCTGTTCGAGCGGGAGTGCTCGATCCAGCGGCGCTACCAGAAGATCGTCGAGGAGTCCCCTTCCCCCGCCGTCGGGCCCGCGTTGCGGGAGGCGCTGGGGGCGGCAGCCGTGGCCGCCGGGCAGGCCGTCGGGTACGTCGGCGCGGGGACCGTCGAGTTCGTGGTCGACCGCGACGGCGCCTTCTTCTTCCTCGAGATGAACACCCGGCTTCAGGTCGAGCATCCGGTGACCGAGCTGGTCACCGGCCTCGACCTGGTCGAGCTCCAGCTGCGGGTCGCGGAGGGGGAACCGTTGCCTCCGGCCGTTCTCGGGGCGTCGATGGCCGGGCACGCGATCGAGGCGCGACTCTACGCCGAAGATCCGGCCGACGGGTTCCGGCCGTCGACCGGGACGCTGCACCGCTTCCGCATCCCCGGGGGGCCGGGCGTACGGGTGGATGCCGGTTACCGGGACGGCACGGTCGTGTCGCCGCACTACGACGCGATGCTGGCCAAGGTGATCGGGTACGGGCGGACGCGCGCGGAGGCAGCCCGGCGGCTGGCGCGCGCCCTGGCCGGGGCCGAGCTGCACGGCGTGACGACCAACCGGGAACTGCTCCTCGGGATCCTCCGCGAACCGGAATTCCGGTCGGGTGACACCGACACCGGGTTCCTGACCCGGCACGATCCGGCCGCGCTGTCCGAGGTGGACCCGGGCATCCGGCGGGCGCACGAACTGGCGGCGGCGGTGGCTCGCCGGGCCGCCAATCGGGCCACCGCGACGGTGTTGCGGACTCTGCCCGCCGGGTGGCGCAACGTACGGTCCGCGCCGCCGGACCACACCGGCGAGGTGCACTCGGCGACGCCCGGCGAGGTCGACATGACGCTCGACGGGGTGCGGCGGACCTATCGCGTGCACCGTGCCGGCGGCCGGGTGTATATCGACGGCGGCGGGGTGTCGACCACGCTGGACGAGACGCCGCGGTTCCCCGAACCGGTGAACGCGGCCCAGGCCGGGTCGCTGCTGGCCCCGATGCCGGGCACGGTGGTCGAGGTGCCGGCCGCGACCGGCGACGTGGTCCGGGCGGGGCAGGCGCTGCTCGTGCTGGAGGCGATGAAGATGCGGCAGACGATCGCCGCGCCCGGCGCGGGCACGGTCACCGAGATCCGGGTGGCCGTCGGCGACCAGGTCGACACGGGCACGGTGCTGGCGGTCGTGGAGGTGTCCGATGCCGGCTGACCTGGCGGCGCTGCTGGCCGACCTGGCCGCGGAAACGGCGTCGCTGCGGACGCTGATCGATCCGCTTCCGGATGCCGGCTGGGGACGGCCGACGTCGGCGCCGGGCTGGTCGATCGCCGACACGGTCGGGCATCTGGCGTACTTCGACGACGACGCGATACGGGCGGCCACCGAGCCGGACGCCTTCCGCGCCACCCGCCCGGACGCCGTCGATCCCGACGCGATCACCGCCCGCCACCGCGACCGGTCCGCGAGTGACGTACGGGCGTGGTTCGGCGCGGCGCGATCGCGGTTGCTGGAGGTGTTCGCCGGGCTGGACCCGTCGGCCCGGATCCCCTGGTACGGCCCGGACATGAGCGTGGCCTCGTCGGTGACCGCCCGGATCATGGAGACGTGGGCGCACGGCGAGGACATCGCCGACGGGCTCGGCGTGACCCGCGACCCTACCGACCGGCTGCGGCACGTGGCGCACATCGGTGTCGGCACGCGGGCGTTCAGCTTCACCGCCCACGGCCGCCCGGTCCCCCTCGCGCCGGTCCGGGTCGAGCTGGACGACGGCCGCTATGCCTGGGGACCGCCCGAGGCGGCCGACCGGGTCACCGGCACGCTGGCCGATTTCGCCTACCTGGTCACGCAGCGGCGGCACCGCACGGACACCGGTCTGGTGGTGACCGGCGCGGCCGCCGAGGAGTGGATGACGATCGCGCAGGCCTTCGCGGGCGCGCCGGGACGGGGACGGGAGCCGCGATGACGCGGCCGATCCGGATCGCCAACTGCTCCGGCTTCTACGGCGACCGGCTGTCCGCCGCCCGGGAGATGCTGGACGGCCCGATCGACGTGCTCACCGGCGACTACCTGGCCGAACTGACCATGCTCATCCTGTGGAAGTCCCGCCGCAAGGACCCCTCCCTGGGTTACGCCACGACGTTCCTTCGGCAGATGCGGGACGTACTCGGCACCTGCCTGGAACGCGGCGTCAAGGTGGTGGCCAACGCCGGCGGCCTCAACCCGGCCGGTCTGGCGGCGGCGCTGGTCGGCCTCGGCACCGGTGCCCGGATCGCCTACCTGGACGGCGACGACCTGGCCCCGCGGATCGCCGAGCTGCAGGCGGCCGGGCACGGGTTCACCAACCTGGACACCGGGGTGCCGCTGGCCCAGGCGGATCTGCCGGTGGTCACGGCCAACGCGTACCTGGGCGGCTGGGGCATCGCCGCCGCGCTCCAGGCCGGCGCCGACGTAGTGGTCTGCCCCCGGGTGACCGACGCTGCCCTGGTCGCCGGGCCGGCCGCGTGGTGGCACGGCTGGGCCCGCGACGACTGGGACGCGCTGGCCGGTGCGGTCGCCGCCGGGCACGTCATCGAGTGCGGGCCGCAGGCGACCGGTGGCAACTACAGCTTCCTGGCCGAGATCACCGACCGGCGGCCGCCCGGCTTCCCGATCGCCGAGGTGGCCGCCGACGGCTCCAGCGTCATCACCAAACATCCGGGCACCGGCGGGCTGGTCTCGGTCGGCACGGTCACTGCCCAGCTGCTCTACGAGATCGACCGCCCGGCGTACGCCAACCCCGACGTGACCGCCCACTTCGACACCATCGCCCTCGCCCCTGACGGCCCGGACCGCGTGTCGATCACCGGGACGACCGGCAGCCCGCCTCCGCCCACGCTCAAGGTGGCGCTGAACATGCTCGGCGGCTACCGCAACATGATGACGATGGTGCTGACCGGGCTCGACCTCGACGCCAAGGCCGCGTGGGTGACCGAGCTGCTGTTCGACGGCACCGACTACGACGAGGCCGACGTGCGGCTGATGCGGTTCGCCGACCCGCCCGAGGTCGCCCACCTGCGGATCGTAGTCAAGGACGCGGACGAGGCCAAGGTCGGGCGGGCGTTCTCGGATCGGTTGCAGGCGCTGGCGCTGGCGAGTTACGCGGGCTTCCACACGACGACGCCGCCCACCGCGGCCGGCGCGTACGGCATCTACTGGCCGACGACGGTCCCGCCGGAACTCGTCACCCAGACGGTGCATCGTCCGGACGGCTCGGCGGTCGTCGTGCCGCACACACCGGGCGCGGCACCGGTTGTCCCGCCGCCGGCGGATTTCGCGGGGCCGGTGCCGGCTGGGCCCGGCGTGGAGGTGTCGCTCGGGCGACTGTTCGGGGCCCGGTCCGGCGACAAGGGCGGCAACGCCAACGTCGGCGTCTGGGCGCGCGACGACCGCGCGTACGGCTGGCTGCGGCAGGAGCTGACCGCCGGACGTTTCCGGGAGCTGATCCCGGAGGCGGCCGATCTGGTCGTCCGGCGGTACGAGCTACCGAATCTGCGGGCGGTCAACTTCGTGGTCGAGGGCATCATCGCGCCCGGGGTGGCGGCCACGACCCGGCCCGACGCGCAGGCCAAGGGGCTGGGTGAGCAGCTGCGGGCGCAACGGGTGACCGTGCCGTCAGTGCTCCTGCAGGGCTGACGGCAGCCACCCGGTCAGGATCGGCAGGACGACCACGGCCTGCATGGCCGACAGGTGGTCGCCGCCGGGGACGACCTCGACGGTCCAGCCGCTCGCGACCAGCTCGTCGCGGTGGCGGGCCAGAGACGGTCCGATGGGGACGGTGACACCACCCCACCGGGGGCCGTAGACGATCTCGTCGGCGGCGCCGGCGAACGCGAGCCGCGGCACGGTCAGCGGTGTCCGCTCGTCGAAGCCGCGGAGGGACTCGTACAGCGTCACGTACTGCTGGGTCTGCTCCGGGGTGAGCGCCACCCCAGCCGAGTCCCAGTCTCCCGGCTCGGCCTCCGGAACCGGCGCGGCGCCGACGCCGGCGATCGCCGCCTCGTGGGTGGCCCAGGTGACCGCCAGCATCGCGTCGTACGGGCCGCCGAGCGGCGGGAAGCCGCCCATCGCGAGCGCGGTCAGCCGGTCGGTGCGGACGGCCAGTTGCAGGCCGGCCAGTGCCAGCCAGGAATAGCCGTAGTACGCGAACCGATCGGCCCCGGCGGCGTCGGCGATGGCCAGCAGGTCGGTCGCCAGGCCGCGGGCGGTCAACGTCCGCGGTTGCGGATGGGCGCTGAGGTGGCCCTCGTAGTCGGCGGCGAGCACCCGGTAACCCGCGGCGGCCAGCCCCTCGGCCAGCGCGTGACCGAGGTTGGGGTCGGCGCCCCAGGCCCGGATCTTCTCCGCCTCCTCGCCCTCCATCACGGTGGTGCGGGCGGGGAGCAGGATCGCCGGCCCCTCGCCGAGGATCGTCACGTCAAGCTCGCTGTCGTCGTGCAGTCGTGCGGTCGGCATGAAAACACCGTACGGCGGGATCGGGGCGCCGACGCCCGGGCCCCGGCGCGGCAGCTCGGTGCGGACGAGATCCTGCGGGCCGGGATCTGCAGAACTCCGACACGCCACCGCATTGACGGTCATCACTGCACTCGGTGACCATCATCCATATAGTGGACGGTCGGCAGGAGGTATCCGTAACCGGAATACGAGCAGCGTGGCCGAAGTGGCCGCAGGCGGTACTCCGACTTCATCGAGCTGAACACGACGGCCGCCCGGATCGGCCAGAAGGCCTACGGCTTCCCGTACGACGACGCGGCCGACCAGTCCGGCTACGTCGCCCTGGACAACCCGAAGTACATGCTGATCGCGGTCGGCTGGTAGCGGCCGGGAGTGACCGCGGCTCCGCGTGGTCGCGTCCGGCCGGGCGGGCTCCTCCGGAAAACCGGTTGCCGGCACGGCCTCGGCAATGAACCGTGGCGGCCATGACCGACCGCCGGCATCTCCTCGCCGCCTACGACGACCAGCTCCGCACCGACGCCGAGACGCCAGGCGCCGCCACCGTCACCCGGCACGGACCGCTGCGCCTGGTGACGTTTCCCGGCGGCCGCGGGTTCGTGACCTACCGGGACCTCGGCAGGGCCGACGCCGCCGCGATCGCACAGCTCGTGGCCGGGGCGCTCGCGCACTTCCGCGCCGACCCGGAGATCAGCCGCGCGGAGTGGAAGACCCGCGGGCACGACCACGCGCCGGGGCTGTCCGAGGCGTTGCTCGCGAACGGATTCACCGCCGAGGA
This sequence comes from uncultured Actinoplanes sp., assembly GCA_964236515.1. Lineage (GTDB taxonomy): Bacteria > Actinomycetota > Actinomycetes > Mycobacteriales > Micromonosporaceae > Actinoplanes. Next base: position 145,948 of record CAXSDA010000012.1, on the reverse strand, counting down.
GCCCGAATCGATCATGATCGGTGGGGCCCGCCGGCTGGCCGTCGACGTGCCGCTGCCGGAAGGCGTGACGCTGCGCCCGGTGACCGGGGCGGCCGACGTCCGGGCGATGATCGCGATGCAGGACGACGTCTTCGGCGACCCGGGCGGCGACGAGATGGCCGACGCCGTGCTGCGCCGCCTGACCGGGGGCGACCCGATGGAGCTGTGGGTGGCCGAGGCGGAGGGTCGCATGGTCAGCGCCGGCCGACTGGAACCGGTGGCCGGGACCGGGTTCGCCGGGATCTGGGGCGGCGCCACCCGGCCGGAGTGGCGGGGGCGCGGCATCTACCGGGCGCTGACCGCCGCCCGGGCCCGGTCCGCCCTGCGGCTGGACAAGACCTACATCCACAGCGACTCCACCGAGTACTCCCGCCCGATCCTCGAGCGTTCCGGGCTGGTGAAGGTCTCGACGACCACGCCGTACCAGTGGCGGCGGTGACCCTCAGCGCAGCGTCAGGACGTTCCCGCTGATCAGCGCGGCGGCGTCGGAGCAGAGGTAGGCGATGACCGCGGCCACCTCGTCGGGGGTGGCGACGTGGACGAGGTGGTCGCTCTCGGCCACCCCCGCCCGGACCGAGTCGGTGACCCAGCCGGTGTCGGTGACCGGCGGATGCACCATGTTGGCGGTGATGCCCAGGTCGGCCAGTTCGGCCGCGGCCGACAGGGTGTAGTTGGTCTGGGCCGCCTTGGCCGCGCCGTACGACACCTCCTCCGGAAAGCCGAGGTCGCCGCCGGAGGTCAGGCCGACGATCCGGCCCCAGTTCGCCCCGCGGGCGGCGTGCCGCCGGGCGAACTCGCCGATCAGCAGCGCCGGCGCCATGGCGTCCACGCCGAACTGCTGGTTCCAGGTCCGCGGGCTCACCGGCCGCAGGTGCCGCCCGTGCCGGTCGGAGGTGACCGGCTTGAACGTGTCGGCGACCCAGCCGGTGGCGTTGTTGATCAGGATGTCGATCGGCCCGAACCGCTCCTCGGCCGACTCGAACAGCGCGGCGGCGGCCGCCGGATCGGTCAGATCCTGTTCGACCGCGTGGGCGTGCCCGCCGGCCGCCTCGATCGAGGCCACCACGTCGGAGGCATCCGCCGCCCGGTTGCGGCGGTAGGCGTCGGGGATCCCGGGATCGGCCGCATCCTGCACCCGGTAGTACGCGCAGACCACGGCGGCTCCGGCGGCGGCCAGCGCCCGGGCGGTCGCCGCCCCGATCCCGTGGTTGGCCCCGGTCACGATGGCCACGTGCTGCGTCATGAACCGCCTCCGAGAGAATGGACCCGGCGATAGTACTGGCGGCCGCGGTCCAGAAGCGCGCGATATTGCGCCAGCCGCAGAGCCCGGTCGGCCGGATCGAACCGGCCGTGCTCGGCGATCAGCTTCTCCAGACCGTCGATCAGCCCCAGGCAGAACTCGGCGGCCTCGGCCCGGGCCACCCGCGCGCCGTCCACGTCCACGTACACCGGCGTGGTGTGAGCCAGCGCCGCGGCGTCCAAGGTGGCCGGACCGGCCGGGCCGCGGGCGATCGCGGCCACCCACGTCGGGCCGCTCACCGGCATCGGCACGGTCAGCGAACCGCCGTCCGACGAGGCCAGCACACCGTCCGGGCCCTCGATGGTGAGGCGGCAGTCGCCGACGACCGACGCCGTCACCTCGAGGTGTTCGCCGGGGCGGGCGCTGACGACCGTGCCGGACCGGTGGCCGCCGACCGTACAGGTGAGCCAGGGTCCGTTGGTCACGACCGTACGGCCGGCCCGGATCGCGTCCCGGAAGGCCGCGACCGACAGCGGCTGCCCGTCCAGGTGGGCGTAGACGCGGGCCCAGCCGGGCGGGTTCGACGCCGTGCCCGGGCCGTGCGCGAACGACAGGAACGTGTCGGTTCCGGCCGTCGCGGTCAGACGCAGCCCGCACGACAGCAGCCGATGGTACAGGTGGATGGCGGCCTCGTCGTGGAACGGCGACAGCACGTCGAGCGAGTCGACCAGGCCGAGGGCGGCGTCGACGACCAGTTCCCGGGCCTCGACCGAGCGCGGGTTGCGGAAGAACGAGTCGCCCTCGAACGGCGCCCACACCGGGTGGGCGTAGCCGACGGTGGCGTGCCGGTGCCGCAGATCGGCGCAGGCGATGTGGTTGGGCGGCCAGTCCTCGGGGTGGTCGGACCGCTCGTGACCGGTGAAGTAGCGGTCCGGCGCCGAGTCCGGGCCGAGCCCGTGAACGTGGCCCAGCAGGTCGTTGCGGTACTCGACGCCCATCCGGGCCACCGTGTCCGCCGCCGACCACGGCAGGTCCTGCCCGGCGTAGGCCTCGAGCAGTTCCCGGTCGTACACCCGGGAGGTCTGGAAATTCCCGGCGACCAGGGCGGCCAGGTGCAGACCTTCGCCGCGCTGCATGCGGGCGGCGTCGGCCGGGGAGCACACCTGGTCGCCGCTGTAGTTCAGGTGGATGTGCAGGTCGCCGCCGTACCAGCCGGAGGCCGCCGGGTCGAACCGCCGGGCCGGGTCGAGCTCGACCACGGTCTCCTCGCCGGCGTCCGGGGTCACCGCCCGGGTCGCCTCGCCGAACTCGAGGCCGCGGGCGCAGACCACGGTCAGCCCGGTGGCGGGCACGTCGAGCCCGACGTCATCGGCGTGGAAGAAGGGCCGGTCGTTCACGTCCCACTTGTGCGGCACACCGTCCGGGAACCAGGCGCCGCCGGTGCTGTCGGTGACCGACCAGCGGGCACACCGCGGCGAACGCAGCCGCAACCGGGCAGCCGGCCGGACCGTCAGCGCCGCGTCGACCGATACCGGGGCGCCGTCGACCGTCACCGGCCCGGCCGCCACACCGGCGCCACCGGCCGGCACCACGAACGTGTCGCCGCCGGCGGCCACCGTGACGTCCCGGTCGACGGTGGAATCGATCACCACGTCGAGCGGGACGGTCGCGCCCGGCATCACCGGCCGAGGCGGCCCGCAGCGCACGTCCACGCCGTCCGCGGTGACCCGGACGAGCACGACACCGGCCGGCGGGTCGAGCCCGACGACCGTACGGACGGCCCGGGCCCAGTCGCCGTGCTGCGCGTACGCCGCGTACACGTCGCCGAGCCGGCCGAAGCGCGCCCAGCGGAACATGTCGATCTCTTCGCCGCCCCAGTCCCAGCCGTGCTCGTCGCGCAGTGCCCGGTAGCGGGCCAGCATCTCGATGACGGCGGGCGGCAGGCCGAGTTCCTCGTCGGCGCCGCAGCACACGTCAGACCACCTCCGGGTAGATGAGGCCGGAGCCGGTGTTGAGGACGACCACGGTCTCGGTGGCGGTGAGCCAGCCGGACTCGCGCAGGCGGGCCGCGGCGGCGAGGCAGGCGGCGCCCTCGGGGCAGATGAACGTGCCCTCGTCGGCGCCCAGGCGGCGCTGTTCGGCCAGCAGGTCGTCGTCGCTGACGGCGAGGGCGGTGCCGCTGGTCGCCCGTACGGCGTCGAGCATCAGGAAGTCGCCCAGCGGCTTGGGCACCGTGATGCCGAACGCGACCGTGTGCGGGTCGGGAAACGGCTCGCAGACGCCGGCCCCGGACGCGAACGCGCGGACCACCGGGGCGCACCCGGCCGCCTGCACCGCGACCAGCCGGGGCAGCCGCCGGCCGATCCAGCCCAGCGCCTGCATCTCGCGCAGCGCCTTGTAGATCCCGATCAGCCCGACGCCGCCCCCGGCCGGGTACAGGATCGCGTCGGGCAGCCGCCAGCCGAGCTGTTCGACGATCTCGTACGCCATGGTCTTCTTGCCTTCGAGGCGGTACGGCTCCTTGAGCGTCGACACGTCCTGGATCCCGGCGCGGTGGCCGAGTTCGGCGGCGATGTAGGCCCCCGCGTCCCCGATCAGGCCGTCGACCAGCGCCAGCTCGGCCCCGGCGGCGACCACCTCGGCCCGGGTGACCGCCGGCGCGGCCCGCGGCATCGCGATCAGGCAGCTCAGACCGGCCCGGGCGGAGTAGGCGGCCCAGGCCGCGCCGGCGTTCCCGTTGGTCGGCATGGCCACCCCGGGGACGCCGAGCTCGCGCGCCCGGGACACCCCGACGGCAGCGCCCCGGGCCTTGAACGTGCCGGTCGGCTCCAGCCCCTCATCCTTCATCAGCAGGCCGGGCAGGCCGATCCGGGCGCCGTAGCGGGGCAACGGCAGCAGCGGCGTGAACCCCTCGCCGAGCGTGACCACGTGGGTCTCGTCGCGGACCGGGAGCATCTCGCGGTAGCGCCACAGCGTCGGCGGCCGGTCCCGCAACGCCTCGCGGGTCAGCGTGCGGCGGGCGCGGGCGATGTCGTACCGGGCCAGCAGCGGCGCCCCGGACCGGCTGAGGCCCTGGACCACGTCGGCGTCGTACCTCTCGCCGGTGCGGGAGCACTCGAGATGGGTCAGCGCCGATTCCACCGGCATGCGGCGTTCCCCTCGCGTCGACAGCCAGGCCTGACCACACTACGCGCGCCGCCCCGGGAGTGACCGCGGTCGAGGGCGGCGGTGACCGGTAGATCACCGTCGCCGGCCTCGGCGGGAGCCGTCATGTCGCATAGCATCGCGGAATGGTGACGGCTTTCCCCGAGATCGGTGAGCGCGACGAGGAACTGGGCGCGGCGGCGTCGTACGTCTTCGACGACGAGCAGTTCGCCCGCGCGATCAGCTACGGCGAACCGGACGACGTCGAGGCGGGCGAGTTCGTGTTCGCCGCCGGTGACGAGGACACCGACCTGATCCTGGTCGAGTCGGGCGCGGTCGACGTGGTCCGCACGGCCACCCAGGACGCGCCCGAGGAGTTCTTCCTGCGGTCCGGGCCGGGCCAGTTCGTGGGCGAGCTGAACGTGCTGACCGGTCAGGTGCGCATCCTGTCGGCGCGGGTGACCGAGTCCGGCCGCGTCCACCGGGTCGGGCCGGAAGGGTTCCGCCGGCTGATGGCCCAGGACACCGAGCTGTCCGACATCTTCCTGCGCGCGTTCGTGGCCCGGCGGAAGCTGCTCAGCGCCGGGGCCGGCCGCAACCTCGAGGTGCTGGCCAACGGCGATACCCGGGAGGGGCTGGCGCTGGCCACGTACCTGATCCGGCAGGACGTGCCGCACCTGTGGCTGGACGACCGCGGCGACGAGGGCCGGTCGCGGATGGCCGAGGCCGGCCTGTCGAACGACGACCTGCCCGCGGTGATCACCCCGCGGCAGACGCTGACGAAGGTCACCCCGGGCGTGCTCAGCCACCAGCTGGGACTCACCTACCGCCGTACGCCCAAGGGTGTCGCCGACGTGACCATCATCGGCGCCGGACCGGCCGGGCTGGCCGCCGCCGTCTACGGCGCCTCCGAGGGGCTGGAGACGGTCCTGCTGGACGCGGTGGCGACCGGCGGGCAGGCGGCGACGAGTTCGCGGATCGAGAACTACCTGGGCTTCCCGTTCGGGTTGTCGGGCGAGGTGCTGGCCGCCCGGGCGGTGGTGCAGGCGCTGAAGTTCGGCGCGCACATCGGCAGCCCGTGCGGCGTCGCCGACCTGCGCCGGGACTCCACCGGGCACCTGGTCACGCTGGTCGACGGGACCGAGATCCAGACCCGGACGGTGGTGATCGCGACCGGGGCGGCGTACCGGACGCTGCCGCTGGACCGGTGGGCCGATTTCGTCGGGGCGGGCATCTTCTACGCCGCCACCGATCTGGAGGCCAAGGCGGTGGCCGGGCATTCGGTGACCATCGTGGGGGGCGCCAACTCGGCCGGGCAGGCGGCGTTGTACCTGTCCCGGCACGCCTCCGACGTCACCGTGGTCATCCGGGCCACCGACCTCGGCAAGGAGATGTCGGCGTACCTGGTCGACCGGATCCGGGCCGATCCACGCATCGCCGTCCGGACGTCGACCGAGGTCACCGAGTTGCACGGCGACGAGCGGCTGGCCCAGGTGAGCCTCACCGACAACCGCACCGGCGTGGCCCAGGCCTGCGGCTGCCACGGCCTGTTCTGCTTCATCGGGGCCGAGCCGGCCACCGACTGGCTCACCAGTGTGCACCTCGATCCGGCCGGGTTCATCCCCACCGATCTGCAGCTGCGCCCGGAGGACCTGGACGACCGGTACGCCGAGCTGGGCCGCGACCCGCTGCCGTTCGAGACCAGCGTGCCCGGCGTGTTCGCGGTCGGCGACGTGCGGCAGTCGTCGATGAAACGGGTGGCGGCGGCGGTCGGTGAGGGCGCCAGCGCCGTCCGGTCGGTGCACCAGGCGCTCGCGGATGCATGACGCCGTACGCCTGGCGAGCGAGCTCATCGCGATCGACACCACCAACGCCGGCGAGTTCGGCGGGCCCGGCACCGAGCGTCCCGCGGCCGAGTACGTCGCGGCGAAGCTGGCCGAGGCCGGGTACGACCCGGAGTACGTCGAGGCCGGCTGGCCCGGCCGGGGCAACGTCGTCGCCCGGCTGCCCGGCGCCGACCCGGCCCGCGGCGCCCTGCTGATCCACGGCCACCTCGACGTGGTGCCGGCCGATCCCGCCGAGTGGACCGTCCACCCGTTCTCCGGCGAGATCCGCGACGGTTACGTCTGGGGCCGCGGCGCCGTCGACATGAAAGGCATGGTCGCGATGACGCTGGCCGTCGCCTGTGACCTCAAGCGAACCGGCGTCGTCCCGGCCCGCGACCTGATCTTCGCGTTCCTGTCCGACGAGGAGGCCGGCGGGGTGGCCGGCGCGTCCTGGCTGGTCGAGCACCGGCCGGACCTGTTCGAGGGCGCCACCGAGGCGATCAGTGAGGTCGGCGGGTTCTCGGTGACGGTCGGCGGGCGCCGGGCGTACCTGGTCGAGACGGCCGAGAAGGCCACCATGTACCTGCGGCTGACCGCCACCGGGACGCCCGGCCACGGCGCGATGCTGCACTCCGACAACCCGGTGGCGAAGCTGGCCGCGGCGGTCGACCGGCTGTCCCGGCACGAGTTCCCGCTGATCCTCACCGATCCCGTGCGCGAGTTCCTGAACGGGGTCGCCGCCCTGTCCGGGGACCGCTTCGACCCCGCCGACCCGGCGGCGGTGGTGGACCGGCTCGGGCCGTTGAGCCGGATGGTCGGGGCGACTCTGCGGGACACCGCCAACGTGACGATGCTGGAGGCGGGCGTACGGGTCAATGTCGTGCCGTCGACGGCGCGGGCCGTGGTGGACGTACGGATGCTGCCGGGGCGCGAGGAGGCGATCAAGAAGGAGCTGACCGCCCTGCTGGAGCCCCTGGTCGCGCTGGACTGGCGCACCCTGCCGGGGGTGGAGACGTCGTTCGACGGGCGGCTGGCGGACGCGATGACGGCCGCGATCGCCGGCGAGGACCCGGGGTCGCGGGTGCTGCCGTACATGGTCCCGGCCAGCACCGACGCCAAGAACTTCGGCCGGCTCGGGATCCGCCATTTCGGCTTCGCGCCGCTGCGGCTGCCGGCCGACCTGGACTTCACGTCGCTGTTCCACGGCGTGGACGAGCGGGTTCCGGTGGACGCACTCGAGTTCGGCACGCGCGTCCTACGCCGGCTGCTGACCGACCAGGCCCTGTAGCAACGCGGTCAGCACCCGGGTCAGACGCGGACCGACCTCGACGACGGCGTGGCCCAGACGGGGATCGCTGCGGTACATGGCAGCCACCTCGGGGCCGGGCGTGGCCATCTGCCACAGGGCGCCGGCCAGGCTGACCGCAGTCGAGACCACGTCCACGCCCTGCGCCCCGGTCAGGCCGTACCGCCGGGCCAGGACCTCGGCGATCGCGTCGACCTCGGCGTGGGTGATGAGCTTGAAGTCGCGGACGGCGTCGACCGACACGTGGCGCTCGAGGTTCAGCGGGGTCTGGGCGAGCAGGTCGCAGAAGATCGGGCGGGCGACCAGGGTGTCGGCGAATGCGGCGGCGGCGGCGGCCGGATCGCCGCCGGCCGCCTCCAGCCGGGCCCGGACGTCGGGTCCCCACTCCCGCCAGCCGGCCGCGGTGAGCTCGAGGAAGATCAGCTCGCGGGTCTCGAAATACCGCAACAGCGCCGACTTGTGCATGCCGACCTCGGCTGCGATGCCGGTCAGGGTGATCTCGCGGACACCGCGCGCCCCGGCCAGCCGGACGGCGGCGGCCAGGATGGCGTCCTCCCGCTGCCGCTTGGCCTCGGCCGAGCGGGCCCGCCGAAAGGTATTCGAGGTCACCGGTGCAGTTTAGCGCAACGGCGTTGCCGTATTAACGAAACGGTGTTTTGCTAGCTGCATGTCTCGTACCTGGTTCGTCACCGGATCGTCCCGCGGCCTCGGCCGTGCCATCACCATCGCCGCCCTCGAGGCCGGCCATCGCGTCGTCGCCACCGCCCGCCGCCCGTCGCAGGTCGACGACCTCGTTGACAAGTACGGCGACCGGGTGCTGCCGGTCGCACTCGACGTCACCGACCCGGCGGCCGTGCAGCGCGCGGTGACCACGGCCGTGGATCGGTTCGGCCGGCTCGACGTGGTCGTCAACAACGCCGGGTACGCCAACCTGGCGCCGATCGAAACCGCCGCCGAGGGCGACTTCCGCGCGCAGTTCGAGACCAATTTCTGGGGCGTCTACCACGTCTCCAAGGCGGTCATCCCGCAGCTCCGGGCCCAGGGTGGCGGCCTGCTCGTGCAGGTGTCGTCGGTCGGCGGGCGGGTCGGGGGCTCCCCCGGCATCGCCAGCTACCAGGCGGCCAAGTTCGCCGTCGACGGGTTCAGCCGGGTGCTGGCCGCGGAGACGGCGCCGTTCGGGGTCAAGGTCATGGTGGTCGAGCCGAGCGGCTTCGCCACCGACTGGGCCGGCTCGTCGATGACGGTGCACGACGTCCCGGCCGCGTACGACCCGACCATCGGCGTGATGCAGCGCCGCGTCCGCGCCAACCCGGCCGGACCGGCCGGCGACCCGGAGCGGGCGGGCGAGATCATCGTGGCCGCGGCCCAACGGGACGAGCCGCCGGCGCACCTGCTTCTCGGCGTGACCGCAGTCGACATGGCCCTGGACTACTCGCGCCGGCAGATCGAGGAGGCGACGGCGTGGGAGGCGGTCAGCCGCTCCGCCGACTTCTCCCAGCCGTACCCGGCCTGATCGTGTCGAGGCCGGCGAGGCGGCTCCGACCGGGCAGTAGGAGAACAACGCCGGACTGCTCGACGAGGTCTGCGTCGACCTCGTGGCGATGCTGCTGGGCGCGGGCACCCCGTACTTCCCCTTCCTCGGCGGCAAGCCGGTGCAGCCGGAAGGGCCACGGCGGTCGTCGAGGGCACCGGCGTGACGCACCTGCCCTACCGCGTCACGTCCGGTCCGGCTTCTGCCCCTACTTCTGCGCCACGATGATGATCTCGGCCGAGTCGGTGCCGGCCGGCGTCCGATCCCAGCCGCCGTACGTCCGGGAAACCGTGAACCCCGCGTCCTCAACCGATCGGACAAGCGCCGGCTCGTCGCGGAACGCCAGGACGTCCCGCTCCGAGGTCTGCTCCCCGGTGCGCACGTTGCGGGTCACGGTGTCGTAGGCGACCAGCGGCAGCGTCACCTCCGCCGTGGAGTGCCAGACCTCGACCGGCCCGTCCGCCGTCCCGACCGTGCGCAGCGTCTCCGCGCGGGTCCACCGTTCCCACGCCCGGGCGGCCGGATTGCGGGACTCGAAGGCCAGGGTTCCGCCTCCGACGAGCCCGCGGTGCAGGTCGGCCAGCACCTGTGCCCACGCCTCGTCCGCACCGAACACCTGGGCCACGTGGCCGGACATGACGGCGAAGTCGGCGGCGTTGGTGACCACCCGGCCACTGGACCCGAGGCGCCACTCGACGAACTGGCCGCCGGGCTTGCGCCGGGCGACGCGCAGCATCTCCTGGTCCGGGTCGATGCCCACCGCCGTACGGCCGCCGGTGGCCAGCATCCGCGTCAGCCGCCCGGTGCCGCAGCCGAGATCGACCACCCGGGTGGCCCCGCACCCGGCGGCCAGTCCGGCGTAGAAGCGGTAGTCGTGATCGTCCGGGTTGAGGTCGTCGTAGGCCGCGGCGAAGTCCACTCAGCGCGCCCGGGTCACGCAGAACTCGTTGCCTTCCGGGTCGAGCAGGACGGCCCAGCCGTCGCCGCCCGGGCCGCGGTGGTCGGCGGACAGCGTGGCGCCGGCGGCCAGCAGCCGGGTGACCTCGGTGTCCCGGTCGGCGCCGGCGGGCTGGAGGCAGACGTGCACGCGGTTCTTCACCGTCTTGGGCTCAGGGACGGCCTGGAAGTACAACCGGGGCCCGCCCGGCGGCGCGACGACCACCTCCTCGTCGCCCGGGCGGCACTCCGGGTCGACGGGATGGCCGACGACGCCGCTCCAGAACTGCGCCAGGCCGTACGGGTCGGCGCAGTCGAACGAGACGTTGCGGACGAACGAGGTCACGGCCGGAGAGCCTACCCCGAACGGGGGAAAGGCCCGGCCCGCCCGGCGCGGGAACCCGGGCGCGACGGAGGCGCGGCTACCGTCCTGCCGGTGGAAAACACGGCACCGAAAATGCGAAGAATTCTGATCGTCGGCGCGGTCGCCGCAACGATGGCGGCGGCGTCGGCCACCGGTATCGGCGTGAGCTATGCATCGACCAATCGAAACGCGACGACCAATCGAAACGCGACGTGCAATGTCCCGTCGCAGTACCCGACCATCCAAGCCGCGGTCGACGCGGCCACGTGCAACACCGTCACGGTGGCGCCGGGCGCCTACGCCGGGACCGTCACGATCGCCCGCAGCGTGACGCTGAACGGCGCGCGGGCCGGGCAGGACGCCCGCTCGCGCCGCGCCGGCGGGGAATCCGTCATCAGCGGCAGCGGATCGGCGCCGGCCATCGCCGTCACCGCGGACAACGTCACCATCGACGGGTTCACCCTCAACGGCCCGCTCGACTCCAACAGCGCGGCGCTGGTGATGCAGAACCACAATTCCGGGGAGACGGTGCAGAACACCATCGTCAACAATCCCGGACGGGCCGCATCGATCACGACCAGCCGGACGACGTTCCGGTGGAACGTGGTGCGGAACGCGGCGACGGCGACCGACGGCTTCCAGACCAACAGCGGCGCGGTCCACGACGTCACCTTCTCCGGCAACACCTTCAGCGGACCGCCCTCGGCGCAGTACAACGCCGACGTGACCGTCATCAACGGCGACAAGAACATCACCGTCACCGGCAACCGGAGCACCGGGGACGGCACCCTGGCCGCCCTGTTCTTCACGACCGGGGCGCGGGTCATCGGCAACACGGTCACCGGGGCCACCGGCTCGTCCACGGTGTACATCGGCGGCGCCGACAGCAACGTCACCGTCGCGGACAACGCCATCAGCGGCGCCGGCTCGGCGGTGAAGGTCGCCAACGACTTCACCGACGGCAAGAACTCGGCGGTGACCATCACCCGGAACACCCTGCGCAACAACGAGTACGGCGTGCGGGTCGCGGCCGGATCGACCACCGACGCCGTGACGGCGACCCGGAACTTCATCACCGGCAACTCGCAGTACGGCGTGTTCAACGACCCTGCCTCGGGCGGACCGGCGAACGCGACGTGCAACTGGTGGGGCGCGCTCACCGGTCCCGACGTGAACGGCCGCGGACGGGGCGACAAGGTCAGCTCCGGCGTGGCCTACAAGCCGTGGCTGATCCTGCCGAACCTGGATCTCCCCTGCCGCTGATCCGGTAGGTGTGTGGGTGGTGTGTGGCCGGCGTGGGGTGAGCTGATCCGGAACGTTTCCGCAGCCTGGAATGGATGAATCCACCACACGCAGCGGAGGCTCCGATGAGCACGGCCACCACCACACCCACTCCACCCCGACGTCCACGAGATGGCGGTCGTCCACCGCCTGTTCCGCCGCGAGCTGCGCCTGCTCCCCGAGCTGATCCGCGCCACCCCGCGCGGTGACCTCGGTCGGGCGCGGGACCTGGCCGCCCACGCCGCCTTCGTGTTCGGCGTGCTGCACACCCACCACACCGGCGAGGACGAGCTGCTCTGGCCGAAGCGGGCCGAGCGGGCCGCGCCGTCGGCCGAGCTGGTGCACACCGTGGCGGCCCAGCACGAGGTCGTCGACCGGGCTGATCGGCCACGCGGGTCCGCGGGTGGCCATCTGGGCCGCGGCGCCCCGGCCCGGCAACCGCCGAGCCGGTCCTGACGGTGCCCGGCGATCTGCGGGCGGCGCTGCCGATCCACCTCGACCTGGAGGAACGGGAGATCCTCCCGCTGGTCGCCCGGCACCTCACCGTGGCCGAGTGGCAGGCGCTGGGCGAGCACGGCCGCCGCGGCACACTCCACGCAAGCAGCTGCCGCTGGTTTTCGGCGCCATCCTGGAGGAGGCCGACGACACGGAACGGGCCCTGTTCCTGGCCGCGGTGCCTGCGCTGATGCGGTTCTTCCGGCGTACGGCCGGGCCTGTCAGGACCGGCGGTACTCAGCCGGGTGCGAGGGCGCTGAGCCGGTCGCTCAGGCCGGGCAGCGCCGCGGGTCGTCCCGGTCGTACGCCCGGTCGAAGCGATCGGCGGGCAGCTGCGCGCGGACCGTGTCCAGGACGGGGGCGTCGGCCGCACGCGTGGCCGGGATCCGGCCGGCGCGGGTGCCGGTGAACGCCTCGGCCGCGCCGAACAGCTCAGCCGCGGTCTCGTACCGGCCGAGCCGGGCGGCCAGGGCGGCGGCCGCGGGCAGCGCGTAGGCCAGCGTCCACCGGCGGCCGACAGGCGGACCGACTCGGCCAGCAGCCGGGCGGTGGCGTCCAAGCGGCCATTTGCGCGTCGGCTAAGAACGCATTCAGACAGTTTTCCACGAACCTCCCGGCCAGATTGGCGTTAACTCGTTCCGTCACCGGTGGCCGCCGTTGATGAATGCTGCCGGCATTCCTCCTGGAAGGTTGCGGATCGTCGGCATTTGTCGAACCAGCCGCTGACGCGGTTCTGGCCCCGGGGTCCGGCCCCTGCCCAGACCCGGATGAACGTCGGCGTCGGTTTCGACCAACGACCGATGAGTCCGCTGGCAAATTCGCGTTACGGAGCAGGTCTTCCGTGGAGCGAGTCGCGGAGTGAGCGGAAGCCCGCCGAGGAGGCTTGACCGCACTACGGACGCTGCCGTCGCGCGCGAATCGCATCGTCGTCACGGCCGGGGTGCGTGGCCGCCGCACCGCGGCAATGCGCCGCTACAGCCAGAAAGAATTATAAGAAAGGCATGATCAACTACTGACATGGGGCACAAGGCCTTCGAGATAATCGACGTATGCGTCAGCAGTTCACCCGGGCGGAGTTGGCCGCCATGCGTGACCGCACCAAGTCCCGTAACTATTCTCCGGCGGGTGAACAATTTCGCCGCGGCCACGAACGCCACCGCGAGTGGGGATTGATTCGACGTCACGCCCGGAAGTTACGTCACTTGGAGGGCCGCCCCGCCGATTCCGCAACGCCGAGCCGCAACCCAACTCCGCCTCGACCGGCCGTATTGCCCCGCCCTCGACCGGCCGCGTCACCCCGGCCTCAGACTCGCATTGCGGCATCCGTACCTCCGCCGTGCGCGGCCGTTCCGAAGCAGGCAGAGGTCCAAGCAACAGCGCCGCAGCCATCCGAAGGACGGAGATCCGCATCCGGTCCCAACGCGACCCCGGCACCGAAGCAGCAACCCGGGCCGGATCGCCGAGTGTCGTCGCGGCAGGCAGAAGAGACGCCTTCCGAGCCCGCCGACACCGGTCCTCTGGACAGCGCGCCGCCCGTCCGCAGGCTCGCCACAGTAGGGATTCGGGCCAGCATCAACCCCGGATCCTTCGGCCCCGCGGCGACAAACGGCCGGCCGGCCGGCACCGGTGAGCCGCACGGCCGAAAAGATCCGCGATCATGCGGCCGATACCGACGCGGTGGGGCGAGCCGCCTGACGCGAACCGGTCAGCGCACGGCACGCCGACGGGCGACGCCGAGTCAGCGGATGTCGCGGAGGGTACGGCGACCGGCCGCCCAGGCGACCGCGGCCAGGACCAGCAGGACGGCGACGGCCGCGGTGGCCAGAGACCACGCGCGCGGCCAGCCCGGCAAGGGGAAGTTGGGCGGGCTCAGGCCGGCCAGCGGCAGGGCCCAGCCGGTGACCAGCCAGCCGAGCAGGGCGATGACGGTTCCGGTCACGGTGGCGATGGCGACCAGGGCCGGGTACGTCCACAGTGTTGCCTGGCGGACCGCGCGCCGGCCGAGGCCCTGGTTCCGCAACGCCGTCAGATCCTCGACGCGGCGGGTGCGGTCGACGCCGGCGGCCAGAGTCAGGGCGCCGGCGGCCAGGGCCACCGCCAGTACCGCGACCAGGATGTAGAACAGCACGGCGAGGGCGGGGCCCTGGACGTCGAGCTGGCCGCGCAGCGCCGACGCACGGAGGTCGTTGGTCACCACCAGGCCGTGGGCGGTGAGCCGCTGCACGATGTCGGGCGGGGCCGACGGAGACAGCCAGACCGCCAGGTCGCCGGAGGGGCCGCCGTCGGTCGACACCCGGTCGGCGTACTCCAGGTCGACGAGGGTGGCCTTCCCGCCGAGGGTGGGAATCGCGTCCAGCTGGGCCACCGGCTGCACGTGGACGGCCCGGCCGTCGAGGCCGGTGAGCGTGGGGGCCGGCGCGTTCCCGGCGACCGCGACCGGCATCGGGTACGGGGTGTCCACCGGCTGCACGATCAGGCCGCTGGGCAGTCCGCCGGGTGCGGAGACCTGGATCCGTAGCGCGCCGTCCGCGGCCGCCGCGGAGCCGCCCGCGGCGATCCGCCAGCGCCGGGGGTCGGCGACCTGGTCCGCGGGTATGGCCGGCCGGTCCGGGCCGGTGCTGCCCAGCGCGTACAGGTCGAGCCGGCCGGAGACGTCGACGACGCCGTCGCCCGGGGAGAAGATCAGTGCGTTCAGGCGGCAGCCCTGTGCGCACACCGGCACGTTCTGCGCGTACGTGTTGCGCCCCGGCCGCATGTCGCCGAGCACGATCGACGTGTCGCCCAGCCCGGTGGTGGAGGACAGTACCGCCGCCATGCTGACTTCCTTCCCGTCGCCGAACGCGGAGGCGCCGATGTCGAAGGAGAGGTCGGCGCCGGGGAAGACCACGGGGGCGGGGGCGTCCGGGTGCAGCCGGCGGGCCACGGTCCGGGCGTCGGGGCCGCCGGCCGGCCAGGACGCGACCGCGGCCAGGCGGGTGGTGTCCACGGCCAGCGCCGGCGCCTCCTGTTTGCCGGTCGGCAGCGTCGCCACCGCCATCGCGGAGGTACCGGCCGGGTCGGCCGCCCGCACCGCGCCGAGCAGGTGGCTGCGGTCGGTCCGGTCCACGGTGAGCACCCGGGCCGCGCCGATGCCGAGGCCGGTCTGCACGGCGCGGTCGCGGGCGGCCACGTCGATCGCGGTGGCCGCGTACCCGACCACGGCCACGGCCGCGACCAGCAGGGTGAACAGGCGGCCGGCGCCGGCCCGGCGGGACAGCTGGAAGCAGGCCAGCGCCAGCCCGAGCCGGCGGCGGCGCAGTGCCCGGGCGGCGTATCGGGTGACCACCGGCAGCAGCGCCCGGGCGGCCAGCAGGGCCAGGGCCAGCACGATCAGCGCCGCCGTGAAGGTGCCGACGCCGTTGAGGGTGCCGCCGGAGACGGCGAGCTGGACGGCGGCGACCACGGCCAGCAGCGTGGTCACGGCTTCGAGGGCGACCGCGCGGGCGCCGCTGCGCGGGCGGGGGGTGCGCCGCAGCAGTTCGGCCACCGGGGTGAACAGCTGCCGGCGTTCGGCCAGCAGCGCGGCCAGCAGGGCGGCGAGCGCGGCGAACGGCGCGTACCGCAGGGAACTGAGGCCGGGGTCGGTGCCGACGTCGGGGAAACGCACCGCGGCGACCAGGTTGACCAGCGCCTGCCCGGCGAGGCAGCCGAGGATCGCCCCGGCGACGACGGCGACCAGGTTCTCCCCCACGGCCAGCCACGAGCGCTGCCACCAGCGGGCGCCGCGCAGTGCGACCACGGCCAGCTCGGGGCGGCGGGCGTCGGTGCCGTACCCGACGGCCAGGAAGATGCTCAGGCACGCGAGCAGCACCAGCGGAACGGCCAGCACGGGCACGATCAGGCCGGCGGCCTCCTGGCCGGAGTCGATGCGGGCCAGCAACTGCGGGATCCGCGTGGTGAGGACGACCTCGGTGCCGAGGTTCTGCACGGTGGCCTGGACCTGCGTCAGTCCGAGCCGTACGCCCGGCAGCCGGTCGACGGCGAGCGCGTCGCGGCCGGCGAACCCGTCCACGGTCAGTTCCATCGCGCCGTGGTCCATCGCGTCGATGGTGGCGGCGTTGACGAACGCGGGCTCGTCCGGCTTCCCGTCGATGTACGGGGTGAAGTAGCCGTGCGTTCCCCAGTAGACCTCGCCGGGGTCGGCCACCCGGTAGATGCCGGCCACGACCAGGCGCTTGGGGGCGCCGGCGGCCTCGTACCGGCGGGCGTCCTTGCCCGGGTTGTAGACGGCGTAGGTGAGGTCGATCGACGAGCCGACGACGAGGTGCCGCCGGCGGGCGAGGTTCTGGCCCACCACCACGTCGGCCTCGCCGATCAGGCAGCGGCCGGTCACGATGGTCAGGTGCGGGCAGACGTTCTGCCGGGTGACCATGGTGGTGCGGAAACGGTCGTCAGGCTCGATGCCGATGGTCGAGTACTCGCCCGCGTACACGTACTGGAAGCCGGGGATGCCGACCAGGCCGTCGCCGGTGGAGCCGAGCGAGATCGGCGCCTGCTGGGCCGACTGGCCGGGCTGGCTGCGCAGGTCGGGCTGGTTGGTCTCGATCTGCAGGCTGCGTTCGAACGGGGTGGCGGTCCGGACCTGCCCGGCGGCGATGGCCCGGTCGGCGGCGCGCTGGTAGGCGGGCGCGGCCACCGCCGAGGCGACCGCGAACAGGGCCAGCAGCGCGACGGTGACGGCCTGGGCCCGCCGGGCCCACACCATGGTCAGGACGAGCCCGATCATCGGCCGCCTCCGCGGATGCGGTGGATCAGCGGCCGTACGGCGAACCAGCCGGTCGCGCCGAGGACCAGGAGGGCCAGGAACCCGGCGAGGAGCACCGCGGGCCGGCCGAGCGCGCTCGGCGGGGCGATGAGTTCCCAGCCGTCGGGGAACGGTGGCACCGTCACCCGGGCCACGGGCTGGGCCAGCGCGGCGGCCAGCAGCCCGCCGACCAGGCCGGCGACGATCAGCGCGAACGTGCCGATGTGGACGGTGCCGGTGGCGATCGGCAACGGCAGCCCCTGCTGCCGCAGCGCGCGGAGCTGGGCGGCCTGGGGGTCGCGGTCGACGGCGGTGGTGATGCCCAGCGCGGCCGCCGCGATGAGCAGCGCGACCAGGACGGTGAGCACGGCGAACCGCGCGCCGATGACGGCGGCCTGGGCCCCGAGCTGGCCCGTGCGGGCCCCGACGGTGTAGTCGCGCTGCACGGTGAGCCCGCCGCGGCGCAGACCGTCCACGACGGACGCCGGGGCGTCCGCGGTCAGCCACACCTGGTACGTGCCGCCGAGGTCGGCGTCCGCGGCCAGCCGGCGGACCGCATCGAGGTCGGCGAGCATGCCTTCGCCTCCGAGCACCGGCAGCACGCGGGCGGTGGCGACCACCCGGACCGGGGTCTGCGCGGGCCCGAAGCGGGCCGACGTGGCGTCCCGGAAGTACCAGTCAACCGGCGGCGGCCCGGCCAGGACCACCGGCAGCGGCAGCGGCGCGTCCACGGCGTACACGGCGTCGCCGGGTGCGCCGGACACGCCGGCGTCGGACGACATGGCCAGACCGGCCGGCGTAACGGTGATCTGCAGCGCGTTGCCGGCAGCGTCGGTGCGCCAGCGGTCGACGTCGCTGAGCGACGCCGTGTCCAGGACGGTGGCCGCCGGGCCCTGCTGGTCCAGGCCCTGCACAGTGACCTGTCCCGGCACGGGCTCGCCGTCGGCGCCGGCCGGGGTGAACAGCTGGAACCGCACGATGCGGCAACCGGGAACCGCGGTGCAGCCCGCGATCGGGCGGACGACGGTGTGCCGGCCGGGCGGGAAGCCGGTGAACTCGGTGCGGACGGCGACCCCGGTGGCGTCGTTCTGCACGATCAGGGCGAGCCCGGCCGGTACGGTCCGGTCGTTGCGCAGGGTCAGAGCGAGCGAGGTGCCGGTGACCCGGGGCAGCGGCGCGGGCAGCTCGGCGCCGGCGACGGCGCCGGACAGCGCTCCGGACGGTCCGTAGTCGGGCCGCCAGGCGGCCACGGCACCCAGCCGGGACGAGTCGACCGCGAGCACCGGCGGGTTGGTGGCGCGGTCGACGACGGCGGCCATCGCGTACCGGCCGGCCGGGTCGGCCTGGCGGACGGCGTACTCGAGGACGGTCCGGTTGGCCGCGTTGACGGTGAGGACGCGGGGCGCGCCGAGCTCGACCGCGGCCCGGTCCGCCCGCTGGGTCTGCCCGCCGGCCACGCTGCCGAACGTGGTGGCCGCCATGGCCACACCGACCACCAGCAGCGCCAGCACCCGGTCGGTGCCGGGCTGCCGGGACATCTGCACCGCGGTGAGACCGGACCGCAGGTGTCCGCTGCGCAGCGCGGCGCCGCCGACCCGGTCGGCGATGACGCCGAGGAGCCGGGCCAGCAGCAACGCGAAGGCCAGCGCGACCAGGGCCGGCGCGACCAGGCCGAGGCCGGAGTCGGGCCGGCTGGACCGGGCCTGGTAGACCGCGCCCGCGGCGAGGAGAACCAGCAGCAGGTCGATGGCGTCGGACCGCCAGTTCCGGCGCCCGGCCGGGACCGTGCGCAGCAGGGCGACGACCGGCTGGCGCAGCGCCAGGGCGTCGACCAGCAGGAGTACCAGCAGCCCGCCGATCACCATCGCGCCGGCCGCCCCGGCCGCGGCGCCGGTGGCAATCAGCAGCTCGGCCCGGACGGGGAAGCTGCCGGCCAGCGGGCGGGCGGCCAGGATGCCGATCGGGATGCCGATGACGCCGCCGGCGATCAGCGGGTACACGTGCTGCCCGACGGTCAGGCGCAGGGTGCCGAACCGGCTGGCGCCGCGCAGCTTGAGCAGGGCGGCGTCGCCGCGGCGGTCCCGGCCGGTGATGCGACCGGCCAGGCCGATGGTGAACCAGGCCAGCACCAGCACCTGGAGCAGGGCGATGACCACGCCGCGGAGGATGGTGGTCCGGTCGTCGAGGATCCGGTCGAGCAGCGGGCCGATCGGGTTGACCAGTTCCATCTGGGCGCCGTGGAAGCGGTCCTGGGCGGCGTTGAGCACGCCGTTGAGATCGCCGCCGCCGTCGCCGCGCAGCAGCGTCCGGGGCATCGGCAGGTCGAATCCGGACGTGGGCGTGGTCAGCTGCGGATCGGTGAACGTGTCCAGCGGGGTGAACAGCGGGTCCAGCTCGCCGTCCGGGCCGAAGAGCTGGTTCGCCCAGTACGCCCCACCGGGATCGGTGATCTGGTATAGCCCGACGACGTGGAAGCGCACCTCGGGGGCGGACGGCGACACCTGCAGCACGATGGTGGCGCCGGTGACCAGGTGCAGGCGCTGGGCGACCTCACGGCTGATCACGGCCTCGTGCGACGCGGACGGGCAGCGGCCGGTGATCCGGGCGTGCGTGCAGAGATCGTCGCGGAACGCGGCGGCCATGCCGGAGGTCGCGCCGCCGGAGCCGCGGTCGGTGTAGACCATCCGCTGCGACAGGCCCAGGATCGGTGTGCCGTCGGAGAAGCCGAGGAGGTCACGGACGCCGGCGGCGTACTTGTCCAGGGTGGCCCGGGGGTCGGCCGTCGCCGCCCCGGGCTGGTTGACGGTGAGCACCTGCGCGCTGCCGGGAGCGGCGGCGATCTGGGCGTCGGCCGACCGCGACGCCACGGCGAGGCCGTACCAGGGTGCGGCCGCGGCGGCCGCGGCGGCGAGCACGGACAGCGTCAGTACCGTCAGCGCCTGGGCGGTCCGGCTGCGGACCGCCTCAAGGATGACCCCGAACAAACCGCCCCCGTCCCCCGCCGATCATCAGACATCTTGTCCCCCGGGCGCGGTACGGGGAAAGCATGTTGCCAACCCGTTACCTCGGCGGACACGGCTCGAGCCGGCCCCGGTGTCCCGGAACCGGCTCGAGTCCCCCGCCGGGTCAGACGGCCAGCGCCCGCTTCAGGGCGTCGAGGCGCAGCGCCCAGATCCGCCGGGACATCGCCGCGTCGGCGGCGAACGTCTCCGCGGCGTGGTAGCTGCCCGGGTGGATGTGCAGCTCGGTGGGCACCCCGGCGGCCATCAGCCGCTGCGCGAACGCGATGTCCTCGTCCCGGAACAGGTCGACCGTGCCGACGTCGATGAAGGCCGGCGGCAAGCCGGACAGGTCCTCGGCGCGGGTGGGGGCGGCGTACTGGTCGGCCGGCTTGCCGCCCAGGTACCAGGCCCACGCCTGCAGGTTGCCCTCCCGGTCCCAGATGCCGATGTCGACGATCTCCTGGCTGGAGTCGGTGGTGTTGGTGTCGTCGATCATCGGATAGATCGGCATCATGAACGCCAGCGCCGGTCCGCCACGGTCGCGGGCCAGCAGGGCGGTGGCGATGGCCAGGCCGCCGCCGGCGCTGCCGCCGTAGACGGCCAGCCGGTCGGCGTCGAAGCCGAGCTCGCCGGCGTGTGCGGCCATCCACTGCAGGCCGGCGTAGCAGTCCTCGACCGGCGCCGGGTGCGGGTTCTCGGGCGACAGCCGGTACTCGACCGACACCACCACCGCCTGCACCTGGTCGCAGATCAAGGTGGCCACCGGGTCCTCGCCGGCGACGGTGCCGAGGATCATGCCGCCGCCGTGGATGAAGTAGATGCCGGGCAGGCCGGGACCGGCGTCGCGGGGCTTGTAGATCCGCACCGAGATGTCCGGGTCACCCTGCGGGCCGGGGACGGTGCGGTCCTGTTTGACGACATTCGGGTTGTCCGGGACCTCGATGCCGGCCAGCATCGCCTCGACCGTGGCCCGGCGCTGCACGATGTCCGGGATGCTGTTGAATCCGCCGGGCAGGGCTTCCAGGAGCTGGTCGAGCGGGACGCGGGCTTCGGAGTCGATCAGTGCACGACGGGACATGCTGTTTCCTCCACTCATTCGGACATCGCAAATCCGGGATAGCCGTCCGCGGCCACCTGGTCACACTTCTTGCGGTATTCGCCGACACCCCCGGCGTACGGCATGAACACCCTCGGTTTGCCGGGCACGTTCGCGCCCATGTACCAGGAATTGGCCTTCGGATAGAGCGTGTAGCTGGCGATCAGGTTGACGTGGTCGACCCACTCGTCCTGGGCCGCCACCGTCGGCTCCATCGCCCGCAGCCCCTCGCGCTCGAGGTGGGCGATGGCGTCGGCGACCCAGTCGACGTGCTGCTCGATCGAGACGACCATGTTGGACAGCACCGACGGGCTGCCCGGGCCGGTGATCAGGAACAGGTTGGGGAATCCGGCGGTGCCGATGCCCAGGTACGTCCGGGGCCCGGCCGACCAGGTCTCCTTCAGCGACCGACTGTCCCGGCCGCGGATGTCCACGCTGGTCAGCGCGCCGGTCATCGCGTCGAACCCGGTGGCGTAGACGATGGCGTCGAACTCGTACTCCTTCTCGGCGGTCCGGATGCCCTTCTCGGTGACCTCGACCAGCGGCGTCCGGTTGATGTTGACCAGGTGCACGTTCGGCCGGTTGTAGGTCTCGAAGTAGTTCGTGTCCAGGCAGGGCCGCTTGGTGCCGACCGGGTACTCCGGGCACAGGTCGGCGGCCGTCCGCGGATCGAGCACGATGGAGTGGACCTTGCGATGGATCCAGGCCTTGGCCACGTCGTTGGCCTCCTGGTTCACGGCCAGATCGGTGTACGCCGTGAGCAGGTTGACCAGGCTGCCGCTCTCCCAGGCGACCTCGAAGGCGGCGTCCCGCTCGGCGGCGTCGACCTCGAGTGCCGACTTGGTCGGCATCGGCACCGGCACGCCGAAACCGGATACCTTCTGCGCCTTGCGGTACGCCCGGTAGTTGGCCTTCATGTCGGCGATCTCGTCCGGGCGCAGCGGCCGGTTGCGGGCCGGCAGCGAGTACGCCGGGGTGCGCTGGAACACGGTCAGCTCGGCCGCCTGCCCGGCGATCACGGGAATGGACTGCACCCCGGACGAGCCGGTGCCGATCAGGCCGACCCGCCGCCCGGTGAAGTCGACGCCCTCGTGCGGCCAGTGCGCGGTGTGGTACGACGGGCCGGCGAACGCCTCCAGGCCCGGGATCTCCGGCAGCTTCGACGACGACAAGCATCCGGTCGCCATGATCAGGAAGCGGCCGGCCACGGCGTCGCCGTACTCGTCGCGTACCAGCCACGTACGGTCGTCGTCGTGCCAGGTGGCGGCCGTGACCCGGGTCCGGAACCGGATGTCGCGGCGCAGGTCGAAGCGGTCGGCGACGTACCGGGCGTACTTCAGGATCTCCGGCTGGGTCGGGTAGCGCTCCTCCCACTCGAAGTCCTGCTCGAGGTCGGTGTCGAAGGAGTACGAGTAGGCGAGGCTCTCCACGTCGACGCGGGCGCCGGGGTACCGGTTCCAGTACCAGGTGCCGCCGACGTCGGTGCCGGCCTCGAAGACGACGGCGGACAGGTTCATCTGGCGCAGTTTGTGCAGCAGGTACATGCCGGAGAAGCCGGCGCCGACGATCACGGCGTCGACGGACTGCACTTGTTCGGACATCAGCGTCCTCCAGGGCGGTTGACGGCGTACGACATCGCCGTGCCGCAGGGTGGATGCGGCGCGGGGATCGGGGAGAGGTTCAGGAGTGACGTAACGACGCGCGGGGGCGTCCGTGGCATCGGTGGTCGACGGTGCACGCCGGGTGCCGGCTCCGGCGGGCCCAGGCCCGGAGATCGGCGACGTGACCTGCACCACAACATAGAATGCATCCTGCAATCGCGCAATGTGTCCAGCCTGTTACCTACCTGTGAAGCACCCCGGCTACGCCGCCAGGCGAAACCTGTCGGACCCGTGCCTATGCTGGGTCCCGTGCCCGCTCCGTTGCTGCTCGCCTTCGACGGCAACAGCCTGCTGCACCGGGCCTACCACGCCGGGGGCATCGAGGGTCTCTCCGACGCCGACGGACGGCCGGTGTGGGCGCTGCGCGGGCTGGTCGGCTACATCGCCCGCGCGGCCGCCCACCTGCGGCCCGACGCGATCCTGGTCGGGTTCGACTGCCCGGTCAGCTCGGCCCGCAAGACCGACTACCCCGGCTACAAGGCGCAGCGGCCGGAAAAGGCGGCCGACCTGGCCGACCAGATCGGGAGTGCCCCGGCGCTGCTGCGCGCGGCCGGCATCTGCACCGTCGTGCCGGCCGCCTACGAGGCCGACGACGTGCTGGCCAGCTCGGCTGCGCACGCCCGCCGGCACGGCTGGCAGTCGGTGCTGATGACCAGCGACCGGGACGCGTTCGCGCTGATCGACGAGACCACGTCGGTGCTGCGGGTGCGCAACGGCGGCTTCGACGAGGCGGTGCTGATCGACCGGGCGGCGCTGCCCGGCGTGTGCGGGGTCGAGCCGTGGCAGTACCGCGACTACGCCGCCCTGCGCGGCGACCCGTCGGACAACCTGCACGGGGTCCGCCGCTTCGGCGCGACCACGGCCGCCCGGCTGCTCAGCCGCTTCGGCACCGTCGACGCGGCCTGGGCGGCGATGGACAACGGCGACCTGGCCGCCGTCCGCGAGACCGTGGGTGACCTGGCCACCGAGCAGCTCGGCATCCAGGCCATGCGCGACGTCGTCGACCGCAACCGGCGGCTCATGCGCATGCGGTCCGATCTGGACCTGCCCGACCTCGACCGGGCCCGGCTGCCGCTGAACATGGCGACCGTGCGCCGGGCCCTGCGCGAGCGCGGCATCAACCTCGGCCCGTCGCTGTGGGCCCTCACCGGCGCCGCTCCCCCGCCCGACCCCGAGGATCTCACCCCGGAACTGGGCCGCTGGGTGTTCCGCCGCGGCCTCACCACCAGGCGCGACCCGATCCCGGGGCAGATGTCACTCTTCTGATGTGTGGCCCAGATCCCGCAGGGCAGCCCGGAGCCGGTCGGCGGCCTCGTCCAGCTTCGCCGCGTCCGGCTCCGGCGCCAGGCCGGTGAAGTCGATGTCGCCCATGTCCCACGCCGGGCTGACGTGGATGTGCATGTGCGGCACCTCGAACCCGACGACGGCCAGGGCGATCCGCGGCGCGTCCCAGGCCTTCTGCTGAGCCTGGCCGATCCGCTGTGCGACCTCGACCGCGTGCGCCAGCAGCGCCGGTTCGGCGGCGGTCCACTGGTCGATCTCGGCCCGCGGCACCACCAGCGTGTGCCCGGGCCGCAGCGGCGCGATCGACAGGAACGCCACCACCTGCGGATCCGACCAGACGAACCGTCCCGGCAGCTCGCCGGCGATGATGCGGGAGAAGAGAGTGGCCATCCTCGGATCATCCCCCGGCTCACGGGCAACCGGCACGCCGCGTACGGCGTCCTAGGATCCTGGATCGGCGGTCCCGGGACGCTGGAGGCTAATCTGGCGAGGTGGTGGATCGATCGGGCCGCAGGCCGCCGGGGACGCTGGAATCAGAGGTCATGGGCGTGCTGTGGGCGCACGGTGACCCCGTCTCGGCGGCCACCGTGCAGGCCGAGATCGGCGGTGGGCTGGCCTACAACACGGTCCAGACCATCCTGATCCGGCTGTACGAGAAGGGCCACGCCGAGCGCCGCCGGGACGGTCGCGGCCACGTGTACTGGCCCACCCAGGACGCCGCATCGGCGGCCGCGGCCCAGATGCGGGCCGCGCTCGCCGGGCGGGCCGACCGGCAGGCGGTGCTGCGGCAGTTCGCCGCGTCCCTCGACGACCACGACGCCGCCGAGTTGCGCACCCTCCTGGCCGACCTGACCCGCCCGGCCTGACCGTACGGTCAGCGGTTGCCGTTGAGGATCGACACCGGCAGCGCCGCGCCGACCGCCGGACGCAGCGACGTGACCGCCAGCTTCTTCATCGCCGCGCCCGGGTCGGTGGGCAGTGGCGTGGTGAACGGCTGGTACTCGCCCTCACACAGCGTTCCCTTGGCCGGCAGCGTGCCCTTCAGCAGGTACGCGTCGACAGCATTGTCGGCGCACACGGACGACCCGTACGACGTGTGTCCCCAGTTGGTGTTGGAGAGCAGCCGCGCGTTCGGCAGCCGCTTCGACGCCGACACCGCGTCGTCGTAGTTGGTCGCGGGGTCCCACTTGGTCCCGACCACCAGCACCGGCGCGGCCGTCCGGGTGGTCCACGGCCCGGTGTACGCGTCCTCGTCGCGTACGGTCCAGGAGTTGCGGGCACATTGGACGCTCCCCCAGCCCCAGGCCCGGCCGAAGTACGGCGCCCGCTTGTCGGCCTGCGCCATCAGCGCCGGCCACAGGCTCGCGTCCTTCGGGTGCAGCGCGTCGGTGCAGAGCACACCGGAGAACGCCTCGAAGCTGTTGTCGTACGGGAAGTCGCGGGCCGGCGTGGTCTTGCGGGCGTCGGAGATCCGCTTGATCAGCCTCGCCCGGGCGGCCGCGGCGACGGCCGGGGACGGCGGGTAGAGCAGATCCCACACCTCCTGGGCGAGATACGTGACATCGTCGCCGGCGGTGATGCCGTAGAGCGACCCGAGCACGCCCCCGATGAAGTCGGCGTACGTGATCTGGTAGGTGCCGCTGTCGTCGGTGACCACCAGCGGTTTGGACTGCAGCGCGGCGGCGATGGTGGCGAACCGCCGCACCGGGTTGCCGTCGGAGAATACGCAGTACGCCGGGCCGGCGGTGTCGCAGCGCTTGAGGATCTCCTGCAGCGCCCGGTACGCGCCGACCGCCGAGCCGAGCCGCTGATCCTGCTCCTCGTTCGCGGTCTTCCTGGTACCGGCCCAGTGCTCGGGGTCGAGAACGCCGTCGACCACGATCGCCCGGAACCGGTCCGGGAACATGTTCGCGTAGTACTGTCCGATCGCGGTGCCGTAGCTGAAGCCGAGGTAGTTCAGCTTCTTGTCGCCGACCGCCCGGCGCATGACCTCCATGTCGCGCACCACCTCGGCGGTGGACATGGCACCGGTCAGCGGCTTGCCGGTGGCCGAGCACGCCTGGCCCAGCTTCTTGGCCGCGGCCACGAAGGTCTTCTCCTGTGCCCGGCCGTAGGGAAAGGCGACGTTCAGGTTGGACAGGACGGCCGTCTGGTCCTTGGTGGACTTGAAGCATTTGACGTTGTCGCTGCTGGCGATGCCGCGCGGGTCGATGCCGACGATGTCGAACTTGGCCAGCAGTGCCGGATCGAGGAAGTACGGGGCCTCCAGCGCCAGTGACGTGCCGGAGCCGCCGGGGCCGCCCGGATTGACGAACAGGCTGCCGATCTTGTGCTTCTGGTCGGTGGCCTTGACCCGGAGGACGGCGATCTCGGTGGTCGCGCCTTTGGGCTGGTCGTAATCGAGGGGCAGCCGCACGGTCGCGCACTCGGCGGTGTCGTAGCACTTGTACCAGTCGAGTTTCGGCGTCTTGACCCGGTCGACCCGGGCCCGCTCGGCCGCGCTGGTGGTGGCGGTCACGGCCGGTTTCGCGGCGGGGGCGGCCGCGGCCGGGGCGGCGACCAACCCGGCGAGCAGCAGCCCGGCCGCCGACGCGGTGACGAGGCGCCTGACGAGAGGTGGCATCGATGTCCCTTCGATCCATCATCCGCGGCGGTTACCGCAGATCCGGGATCGTAGGGTGTCGATGCAAATCGGGGACCTTGACCTTTATGTCTATCGAATCAGCCGAACCAGTGCTTGGCCAGCAGCTCGAACGACCGGACCCGGTCGGCGTGGTCGTAGGTCATCGTCGTCACCAGCAGCTCGTCCGCGCCGGTGACCTGGCGCAGCGTCTCGAGCCGGCCGGCCACGGTCGCCGCGGTGCCCACGAACTGGGTCTGCAGGCGGTCTTCGACCAGATCGCGTTCGGCGTCGGTCCACTCGTGGGCCCCGGCCTCGGCGATGCTCGGGTAGGGGATGGCGCCGGCCCCGGTCCGGATGCTGTGCACCCACAGGCCGAACGGCGTGGCCAGGTGCCGGGCGGTCGCCTCGTCCTCGGCCACGAGCACGTCGGCCGAGACCATCACGTACGGCCGGGTGAGGATCCCTGACGGCCGGAACGCGGCCCGGTAGGCCTCCACCGCCTCCAGGACCTTCGACGGGGCGACGTGGTAGTTGGCGGCGAACGGAAGCCCGTGGGCGCCGGCCACCCGGGCGCTCTCCCCGCCGCTGCTGCCCAGGATCCAGATCTGCAGATCGGCGCCCTCGCCCGGCACCGCCCGGGCCTCGTTGCCCTCGTCGTCGGTGTACGGCCCGGCCAGCAGCGTCTGCAGGTCGTCGACCACCGTTTCCAGGTCACGGGGCTCGGCGCCCGGCGGCTGGAGCAGGGACGCGAACAGCGTGGACCGGGACGAGCGCAGGATCGGCGCGAACGAGAACGACTTCGGGATGAGCAGCCCGTCCACCACCCGGGCCTCGTCCGGGGCCTCCGGCTCGGGCGGACCACCCACGGAGGACGCCCGGCGCTGGGCCGACCGGCCCAGACCGAGGTCGAACCGGCCCGGGTACAACGCGTCGAGGAGGCCGAACTGCTCCAGTACGGCGAGCGGGGTGAGATATCCGGTCTGGACCGCCCCCGAGCCCAGCCGGATGTGGCCGGTCACCGCCGCGATCTGCCCGAGCAGCAACGCCGGCTGCGAACTGGCCACCCCGGGGGTCAGGTGATGCTCGGCCACCCAGTAGCGCCGGTAGCCGTACTGCTCGGCCCGTTGCGCCAGATCGAGCGTCCGGCGCAGGGCGTCGCCGGCGGTCCCCCCGGACACCAGCGGGGAAAGATCCAGGATCGAGAGCGGAACTGTCACGACCGTCACCTCCTCGGCAAAACATACCTCGCCGATGGGTCTTGAGGTCAAAGGGGAAGCTCTCTAGCGTGAGGTGATGACGACCGGGGAACCCTTGCATCTGGCCGTGGCCCTCGACGGCGCCGGCTGGCATCCGGCGGCGTGGCGGGAGCCCGGCGCGCGGCCCGCCGAGCTGTTCACCGCCGGGTACTGGACCGGCCTGGTCCAGCGGGCGGAGGCGGGGTTGCTGGACTTCGTCACCATCGAGGACGCGCTCGGCCTGCAGCCGGACAGCGGCCCCGGCCACGTCACCGGGCGGCTCGACGCCGTCCTGATCGCGGCCCGGGTGGCGCCGCTGACCAGCCGCGTCGGGCTGGTGCCGACCGCCACCGTGACGCACACCGAGCCGTTCCACGTCTCCAAGGCGATCGCCACACTGGACCACGTCTCCACCGGCCGGGGCGGCTGGCGGGTCCAGGTGTCCGGCCGCGCCGAGGAGGCTGCGCACTTCGGCCGGCGCACCATCCCCGGGATCCGGCCGGAGAATCTGGACTCGCCCGAGGTGCAGGCGGCCATCCGGGAGCTGTTCGACGAGGCCGCCGACTACGTCGAGGTGGTCCGGCGGTTGTGGGACAGCTGGGAGGACGCCGCCGAGATCCGGGACACCGCCACCGGCCGGTTCATCGACCGCGACAAGCTGCACTACATCAACTTCACCGGTCGTACGTTCAGCGTCAAGGGGCCGTCGATCACGCCCCGCCCGCCGCAGGGGCAGCCGCTGGTGACCGCGCTGGCCCACGCCGCAATCCCGTACGAGTTCGCCGCGAAATCCGCCGACGTCGTCTATGTGACCCCGCGCGACGCCGGCGACGCCCGCCGGATCGTGGCCCAGGTGCCGGTCCGGCACGTCTTCGGTGACCTCGTCGTGTTCCTGGACGACGGGGCCAAGGACCGGCTGGACGAGCTCGACGGGGCGGCGTACACCTCCGACGCGCACATCTTCAGCGGTACCGCGGCCCAGCTCGCCGACCTTCTCCTGGACTGGCAGGCGGCCGGGCTGACCGGGTTCCGCCTGCGGCCGGGCCGGTTGCCCGCCGACCTCGACGCGATCACCCGCGAGCTGGTGCCGGAACTGCAGGCCCGCGGGGCCTTCCGGACGGCGTACGAGTCGGCCACGCTGCGCGGATTGCTCGGCCTTCCGCGGCCCGCCAACCGCTACGCCGAAGGGACCCACGTTGCCTAAGCAGATCCACCTCGCCGCCCACTTCCCCGGCGTCAACAACACCACCGTGTGGAGCGATCCGCGGGCCGGCAGCCACATCGAGTTCGAGTCGTTCAAACGGCTGGCGCAGACGGCCGAGCGGGCCAAGTTCGACTTCTTCTTCCTGGCCGAGGGCCTGCGGCTGCGGGAGCAGGGCGGCCTGATCTACGACCTCGACGTGGTCGGCCGCCCGGACACCTTCACCGTGCTGGCCGCGCTGGCCGCGGTCACCGACCGCCTGGGCCTGGCCGGGACGATCAACTCCACCTTCAACGAGCCGTACGAGGTGGCCCGCCAGTTCGCCTCCCTCGACCACCTGTCCGGCGGCCGGGCGGCGTGGAACGTGACCTCGTGGGACGCGTTCACCGGGGAGAACTTCCGCCGTGGTGGCTTCCTGGCCGAGGGCGACCGGTACTCCCGGGCCCGGCAGTTCCTGGCCGCCGCCGGGGAGCTGTTCGACTCGTGGCCGCCGGACGCGATCCTCGCCGACCAGGAGCACGGCGTGTTCGTCGCGGACGGCCGGGCGGGCGGGTTCGCCCACCACGACGCGCACTTCGACATCGCCGGCCGCTTCAACGTGCCGCGCAGCCCGCAGGGCCGGCCGGTGATCCTGCAGGCCGGCGACTCCGACGGCGGCCGCGAGTTCGCCGCCGCCACCGCCGACGCGATCTTCAGCCGGCACGGCACGCTCGAGGCCGGCCAGGCGTTCTTCGCCGACGTCAAACGACGGCTGCCCGCGTACGGCCGGCGCCCGGCGGACCTGCTGGTGCTGCCGGCGGCCACGTTCGCGCTCGGTGACTCGGAGGCCGACGCGCAGGAACAGGCGGCCGTGATCCGGCGGCAGCAGGTCAGCGGCGCGACCGCGATCAAGATGCTGGAGCAGCTGTGGAACCGTGACCTCAGCGGGTACGACCCGGACGGCCCCCTGCCGGAGATCGACCCGGACGTGTCGGACAGTCACATCGCCCGCGGCCGGGCGAGTGTCCGGATGCAGCGCGACCCGATCGCCACGGCCCGTGAGTGGCGGGAACGGGCCGAGGCCGGGAAGCTGTCCATCCGCGATCTGATCATCGAGACCACCGGGCGGCAGACGTTCATCGGCACGCCCGCGACCGTCGCCGCGACCATCGACGACCTGGTGCAGCGGGACGCCGCCGACGGCTTCATCCTGGTCCCGCACGTGACGCCGGACGGGCTGGACGAGTTCGCCGGCACGGTGGTCCCGCTGCTGCAGGAACGGGGTGTCTTCCGCGCCGACTACACCGGCCCGACCCTGCGCGACCACCTCGGTCTCTCATGACACGATGGGCAGTCCCGCACCTCCGGCCGCGGACCAGTCGTCGTCGATCAGGACGACGCGGTGGTGGCCGGCCCGGGTGAGCAGGCCGGCCGCGGCCGCCGCCCGGTAGCCGGCGGCGCAGTGCACCCAGATCTCCCCGGACGGCAGCCCGGCCGCCCGCTCGGCCAGGTGGGGCAGCGGCACGTGCCGGACGCCCTCGAGGTGACCGGCGGCCCACTCGTCGTCGCGGCGCACGTCGAGCACGTACGGCGGCCGGACCCGGGCGAGGTCGGCGAAGGTCGCCGTCCGCAGCGACGTGCCGGCGGAGAAGTCGGGCAGCGCGGCCGCCGCCGGGCGGTCGACGCCGATCCGGGCCAGCTGCCGCTGGGCCTCGGCGACCTGCTCCGGCGTGTCGCCCAGCAGCGTGACCGGCTCCCCGGCGGGCAGCAGCCAGCCGAGCCACGTGGCGAACGCGCCGTCGAGCCCGAAACTCAGGCTTCCGGCCAGGTGCCGGTACGCGTACGCCTTGCGCGGGCGCAGATCTACCACCCACTCGCCGGCGGCCGTCCGGGCGCGCAGCTCGTCCGGGCCGGCGTACCGGACCGGCGTGAGGTCGATCAGCCCGGCTCCGGCGGCGTTGCGGGCGCCCATGTGCGCGTAGTACGCCGGGTACTCCCCCAGACCGGTCAGGAGCTGCTCGACGAACGCGCCGGCCGGCAGCCGCAGCGCCGGGTTGGCCTGCCGTTCCCGGCCGATGGTGGACTCGTCGGCGTCCGGGGCGAACGGCGAGCAGAAGCTGCCGAACCCGTGGGTGGGCCAGATCGCGGTGGCATCCGGCAATTGGGACGCCAGCCGGTGGGCGGACTCGTGCTGACGCCCGGCCAGGGTCCGGGCGTGCGCGGCGCCGAGCAGGTCGGTGCGCCCGGCCGAGCCGTACAGCAGCGACCCGCCGGTGCACACGCCCACCGGCCGGCCGTTCTCGAGGATCACGTAGGCCAGGTGGTGGAAGGTGTGCCCGGGGGTGGCCACCACGCGCAGCCGCAGCTGGTCGGAGACCGCCACCTCGTCCCCGCCGGCGACTCCCACCCGGTCGAAGGCGACGGTCTCGGCCGCCGCGACCAGGTACTCCGCTCCGGTCACCCGGGCCAGCGCCAGGCCGCCGGAGACGTAGTCGTTGTGCAGGTGGGTCTCCGCCACGTGGGTGATGCGCACCCCGAGGCGGCCGGCCAGGGCCAGGATCCGGTCGATGTCGCGCTGCGGGTCGATCACCACCGCGGTTCGGCCGTCGTGTACGAGATAGCTCCGGTCGCCCAGGGCCGGCGTCTCGACGATCTCGATGTCCACACTCATGTCTCCGTTATACCGCGTTGCCTATCGAACATATAGGTTTGATAGCCCGGCGGACGGGCTGGGCGCGGCTAACCGCCGGTCCGGGCGGGTCCGGCTACCCTCGGACGGTGGCCAGGGACACGCTGATCTCGTACGAACCGACCGACGCCGGCGGGGTGCTGCACGCTGCCCTGGAGGGCGAGCTCGACCTCGACTGCGCCGACCGGGTCCGCGACGAACTGGTGGCGGTGTCCCACGGCTCGGGCTGCCGGACCCTGCGGGTGGACGTGGCCGGGCTGGGCTTCATCGACTCGTACGCGCTGGGGGCTCTGGTCAGCGCGCGTAACAGCGCCGCCGCCGGTGGGGTCACCCTGGTCCTGGCCGATCCCTCGCCGCCGGTGCGCAAGGCGATCGAGGTGACCGGGCTGGCCGGCGTGTTCGGGCTGCCCGAGTAAATCGCGCTGATGGTCCTTTCGGGCGGAGCAGTACCGGAACTTCGGCGAGTTGTCCACATGCGGCCGTGATTGTGCAGCCAGAGAGCGATCTCTGGGCTTGACATGGGCGCCGGTCTATCGCTTCCTGTGACGTGGTTCATTGCAACCCTGTTACGGAAGGAAACGCCTCCCCATGACGACACGCCGCTCCCGGCGCCTGCTCGGACGCATCTTGGCCATCGGCCTCACCCTCGGCCTGGTCGGTGCCGTCGCCGGCACGGCCTCCGCCTCCACCTCGTGGCCCTGGCCCGGCGGCCACGGCCACGGTCCTTCCGGGCAGGACCTCGGGGCGAACGTCACCGTCTTCGACCCGAGCATGCCGGTCGCGGACATCCAGGCGGCGCTCGATGCCGCGTACACCCAGCAGGTCGACAACGAGATGGGCACGCAGCGGTACGCGTTCCTGTTCAAGCCGGGTACGTATGGCACCGACGAGCACCCGCTGCAGTTCAAGGTCGGCTACTACACCGAGATCGCCGGCCTCGGCCTCAACCCGGACGACGTCGTCATCAACGGCAAGATCGAGGTCTACAACCGCTGCCTCGACGGCGGCGGCACCAG
Source organism: uncultured Actinoplanes sp. (assembly GCA_964236515.1). GTDB lineage: Bacteria > Actinomycetota > Actinomycetes > Mycobacteriales > Micromonosporaceae > Actinoplanes. The sequence goes on along the minus strand of CAXSDA010000012.1, from coordinate 113,217 downwards.
CAACTGCCTGGCCCTGGTCAACTTCTGGCGGACCATCGGCAATCTGAAACTGCACGTCAACGGGGCCGGCCAGGACGGCTGCCGCGGAACCGCCAACTTCTTCGCGGTCTCCCAGGCCGTGTCGCTGCGGCGGCTCGACATCGACGGCAACACGTCGCTGATGGACTACTGCACCGCCGGCCCGCAGTACGCCAGCGGCGGCTTCCTGGCCGACTCGAAGGCCAGCACGATCACCAACGGCTCGCAGCAGCAGTGGCTGACCCGCAACACCGAACTGGCCCCGAACGGGTGGTCCAACGCGGTGTGGAACCAGGTCTTCTCCGGTGTCGTCAACGCGCCGTCGGAGGCCGACTTCCCCAAGACGCCGTACACCACCCTCGACAAGACCCCGGTCAGCCGGGAGAAGCCGTTCCTGTACGTGGACGCCCGCGGCAACTGGAACGTCCGGGTGCCGAACGCGCACCACGACACCAGCGGCACCTCGTGGCCGGCCGACGCCACCGACGGCCGCAGCATCCCGCTGCGCGACTTCTACGTGGCCAAGCCGGGCGACTCGATCCGGACCATCGACGCCGCCCTCAACCGCGGCCAGAACCTGCTGCTCACCCCGGGCGTGTACAACGCCGACCGGAGCATCCAGGTGACCCGCTCGGGCCAGGTCGTGCTCGGCATCGGCCAGGCCACGCTGACCGCGGTCGGCGGCGCCACCCCGATCGAGGTCGGTGACGTGCAGGGCGCGATCGTGGCCGGCGTGACCATCGACGCCGGCCTGAAGCAGTCGAAGGCGCTGCTCGAGGTCGGATCGAAGTACCGCGGCTGGAACAACAGCTCGGCGCGGAACCCGACCACGCTGTCCGACGTGTACTTCCGCGTCGGCGGCCCGCACATCGGCAAGACCGACGTGGCGCTCGAGATCAACAGCAACAACGTGCTCGTCGACCACACCTGGGTGTGGCGGGCCGACCACGGCGTCGAGGGCTTCACCGGCGGTGACACCGAGCGGTGGAAGACCAACATCGGCAACAACGGCGTCGTCGTCAACGGCGACGACGTGACCACCACCGGCCTCTTCGTCGAGCACTTCCAGAAGAACAACGTGGTGTGGAACGGCAACGGCGGCACCACGATCTTCTTCCAGAACGAGCTGCCGTACGACCCGCCGACGCAGGCCGACTGGATGGACGGCAAGAAGCTCGGCTACGCCGCCTACAAGGTCGGCAACAACGTCCGCACCCACCACCTGTACGGCGGCGGCGCGTACGTCTTCAACCAGAACAACCCGGCGATCCACACCGCGAACGGCTTCGAGGTCCCGAACCGTCCCGGCGTGCAGCTGCACCACATCATGACCGTCAACCTGAGCGCGGGCACCATCGACCACGTGGTCAACGGTGTCGGCGACCCGGTCACGACGGCGGCGGTCGGCGTCCCCAGCGACGTCACCGACTACCCGGCCAAGCCGTAACTCCCATCCCCGGCTGAGGGCGGGCCGGGCCGGAAGGCCTGGTCCGCCCTCGTGCGTTGCGGGACAACGGATGTCTAGAGTTCGGGGATGACGAGCTGGCGAGTGGCGGCGCAGGAGCTGGCCGAGCGGGATCCGGTGATCGCGCGGCTGCTGGCCGAGACCGGGTTCCCGCGGTTCCCGCGGACGACGGACACCCACTTCGCCGCGCTGGTTCAGTCGATCGTCTACCAGCAGCTGGCCGGCGCGGCGGCGCGGGCGATCCACGGGCGGCTGGTCGCCGCGCTCGGTGGCGAGGTCACGCCGGATCGGGTGCTGAGCACGCCGCCCGGGACGTTGCGGGCGGCCGGGCTGTCCGGCCGCAAGGTCGAGTCGCTGCTGGACCTGGCCGGGCGGACCGCCGGCGGGACGGTGATCCTCGAGCCGAGGCGGCTGGCCCGGATGACCGACGAGGACATCATCACCCGGCTGTCCGAGGTGCGCGGGATCGGGCGCTGGTCGGCCCAGATGTTCCTGATCCTGAAACTGCGGCGGATGGACGTCTGGCCCACCGGCGATCTGGCCGTACGCAAGGGGTACGCGCTGGGCTGGCAGGTGCCCGCCCCGACGCCGAAACAGCTCGAGGTGCGGGGCGAGCCGTTCCGGCCGTACCGCACGGTGGCCGCCTGGTACTGCTGGATGGCGGCCGAGCGGTACGGCCGGCAACCGGTCGCCCTCCCGGTCTGAGCCTCAGTTCCAGATGCCCGTCACGGCGGGCGCGGTGACAGAGCGGCTGGTCGGGGGCAGGCCGTACATCTGCTGGAGCGTGCGCAGCAGGTTGTAGTGGTTCAGCGTGGCCGGGTACTGGCCGGGCTTGACGTGGGCGCCGGCCACGATCGCCGGGATGTGGTTGCCGTCGGTCTTGTTGTCCTCGTCGAACGTGACGATCAGCAGGCTGTTGTGCTTCCGGGCCCACGCGACGTACGGCGTGAACGTGCTCCTGAGCCAGGTGTCGCCCTGGACCTTGGGGCAGTCGTGCATGTCGTGGCACAGGTCCGGCACCACGAACGCGACCGTCGGCAGCTTGCTGTAGTCGCTCGGGAACGCGGTGAACGGCCGGCTGAGCGACGCCGGGATGTTGCTGAAGTTCACCCACGGCACGTGCCGCCGGACGTACTTCCCGGTGGTGCAGCCGGTGTAGCCGGTCGAGGGCAGACCCTCGGCGTACCCGGTGAAGGTGCGGCCGGAGTCGAGGAGCTGGCGGGCCAGGTTCGGGCGGGCGCCGAGGTCGTGCGGGCAGTTGTTGTCGGTGACGCCCTGGGTCGATCCGGACAGCAGCGCCAGGTAGTTGGGCTGGCTGGGGTGGGTCTCGCCGTAGAACCGGGTGAGGTTGGCACCCTGGCGGGACAGCGCGGTCAGCCACGGCGTGTGCGGATCGCCGACGATCTTGTCGTAGCGCTTGTTCTCCAGCATCACGATCACCACGTGGTCGGGACGGGGCAGCGCCGCCGCCGGGACGGCGTGCAGGGGGGCCGCGGTGAGGGCGGCGGCGACGACGGCGATCAGAGCTTGCTTCACGGGAACTCCACAGTGTCGGCAACGGTATGACCGCTATTTCCTACATCGCGTAGGTTCACCGCCGGGCCAACCGCGCCGCCGGGGGCGTTCAGGGAATTCTTAGGACGCCGTTGCGAACCTCACCGCCATGACCCGTGATCTCGACGAAGCCGGAACCGGAGCCGAGCCGCCGCCGGTGCCGCCGCCGGTGCCGCCGCCGGTGCCGGGGGCGGGGCTGATGACCGGCTCGCCCGCGGACCGCCTGCCGGCCGTCGCGATCGTGTCGGCCCGCATCGGCGCCGGGCACGACGGAGCCGCCGCCGAACTCGCCCGCCGCCTCGTCGTCGCCGGCTTCGCCGTGCGCCGCCACGACTTCCTCGACTTGTTGCCGCCGGGGTGGGGCGAGCGGATCCGGTCCGGGTACGCCCGCCAGCTGCGATACGCGCCGGCCACCTGGGGCTGGCTGCTGCGCGCGGTCGCCGGGCCCCGGGCGTGCGGGGCGGCGTCGGCGTTCTCCGCCCGTACGGCCTCGGCCCGGATCGCCGCCGCCCTCGGACCGGACCTGACCGCCGTGGTCTCCACCTACCCCCTCGCCGGGCAGGCTCTGGGCGCGCTGCGGCGGTCCGGAGACCTGGGGGTGCCGGTCGCGTCCTACCTGACCGACCCGTCGGTGCATCCGCTGTGCGTGGCGCCGGGCGTGGACCTGCACCTGGCGCCGGGGGCGTGGGCGCTGCTGCCGATCCGGGCGCTGGGCGGCGCCGGCGCGGTGGCGGTGCGCCCGGTCACCCGGCCCGCGTTCCGGCCGGTCACCGGGCTGAACGAGGCCTGTCAGGCCCGGATCCGGCTCGGCCTGCCCCTGATGGAACGGCTGGCCGTGATCGTCGCCGGTTCGTGGGGCGTGGGCGACGTGGAGCGGACCGCCCGCGACGTCCTGGCCACCGGCGCCGCCGTACCGGTGGTGGTGTGCGGGCGCAACGACCGGCTGCGGCGCCGGCTGACCGCGTCCGGCGACGTCATCGTGCTCGGCTGGATGGACGACATGCCGTCGTTGCTGCGGGGCGCCGACGTGGTGGTGCACAACGCCGGCGGACTGTCCAGCATGGAGGCACTGGCCTGCGGGGTGCCGGTGGTGTCGTACCGCTGCCTGCCCGGCCACGGCGCGGCCAATGCGGCCGTGCTGGCCGAGGCCGGCCTGTCGCCGTGGCCCCGCGACCGGGCGGAGCTGGCCCGGGCGCTGAGCCACGCCATCGACGGCGACCTGCGCAACCGCCAGGCCGCCGCCTTCGGACGCCTCGCCTACTCCCCCGACCCGGCCGATCTGATCGCCGCCGCCGCTCTGACCGCCCGCACCGCCGAGGCAGCGGCGGTGGCGGCGTGAGCCGGGCCGGCGGCGGCGGCGTGAGCCGGGCCGGCGGCACCGCCGTCACGGTGGCGGCCGGGGTGCTGGCCGCGGCCGCCGTCGCGCACTGCCTGCCGGCGGTGGCTTGCCTGCCGGCGGTGGTCGCGGCCGGTCCGGTGCGGCGCCGGTGGCGTCCCGCGCTGGCCGGCGTCGGTGACCCGGGGCATGTGGCGCTGACCTTCGACGACGGCCCACACCCGGAGGCCACCCCGGACCTGCTGCGCCTGCTCGACTCGGTCGGCGTCCGGGCCACGTTCTTCGTCGTGGGCCGCGACCTGGAGGAGAACCCGGAGATCGGGCGGGCGATGGTCGCCGCCGGCCACGAGATCGGCGTGCACGGCTACGAGCACCGCCTGCTGCTGCGCCGCACCCCCGGCCAGACCCGGGCCGACCTGGGCCGGGCGGCGGCCGCGGTCACGGCTGTCACCGGCGTGGCGCCGCGCTGGTGGCGGCCGCCGTACGGGGTGGCCAGCGCCACCGCGATGCGTACCGCCCGGCATCTGGGGCTGACCCCGGTGCTGTGGACGACGTGGGGCCGGGACTGGTCACCGTCGGCGACGCCGGACCGGATCTTCCGTACGGTCCGGACCCGGCTGACGGGCGGCGGCACGATTCTGCTGCACGACAACGACCGCTACGGCACGCCCCGTTCGTGGGAGGCGACCCTGGGGGCGGTGCCCGGCATCCTGGCGCTCTGCCAGGCCCGCGGCTGGGACGTCGGCCCGCTGGGCGAGCACGGTATGAGCGGGCACGGGACCGCCCGGCGAGGGGATCCGGGCAGAGTCACCCCGCCGGGCGGGGGCGCCGGGCTGTCATGACCGAGCGCCACGGCCAACGGTGCACCGCTCCGCTGTGGACAGGCTGAAAGCCGTCACCCGGACGGGGTAGGCCGGGGCGGCCAGGTGTGCCCCGGGTCGACCGTCCCGGCGACCTGGCGGCCGATGTCGCGCAGCGCCGTCACCTGTTCGGGGCCCAGCGCGTCGAACACGTACCGCCGGACCGCCTCGACGTGGCCGGGCGCGGCCCGCTCGACCACGTCCCAGCCGGCATCGGTGAGGGTCGCCTCGATGTAACGCCCGTTGGCGGTGCAGGGCTCCCGGGAGATCAGGTCGCGTTCCTCGAGGCGCTTGACCACGTTCGACAGCCGGGACAGCGAGCCGTTCACGAACTGGGCCAGGTCGCTCATCCGCATCCGCCGGCCGGGCGACATGGACAGCCCGGCCAACACCAGGTACTCGAAGAACGAGAGGCCGCTGTCGCGCTGCAGCTGGGCGTCGAACTCGCCCGGTAGCCGGAACATCAGCCAGGACAGGGACAGCCAGGCGTCGCGCTCGTCGGGCGACAGCCACCGCGGTCCGGTCCGGCCTTCCACGTGATCCAGACTACCGGTCGTACGGGCGGGTGAAGGACGTCACTCGAGATTGACTTCACGGTTGAAGTACGGTCATCGTGGACTTCAAGCGTGAAGTAGACACCGAGCAAGGGATGAACACCATGACGTTGTTCCGGCTGGACGCCAGCATCCGGGCCGAGGGCTCGGCGAGCCGCGAGATCGCCGACATCGTCGAGCGGGAGTGGCTGGCGGTGCACCCGGGCGACACGGTCGAGCGGCGGCACATCGGCGTCGACGTCCTGCCCGCGGACGCCTGGGGCCACGCCGTCAGCTCCGGCTTCGTGCCGGTCGAGGACCGCACCGAGGAGCAGGCGGCCGCGGTCAAGCTGGCCACCACGCTCACCGACGAGCTGGTCAACGCGGACGCGGTGCTGCTGGCCGTGCCGCTCTACAACTGGGGCGTCTCGCAGCACATCAAGGCCTGGTTCGACCTGATCCTCACCGACCCCCGGGTCCGCGAGCCGAAGCCGCTGCTGCAGGGCAAGCCGGTCGTGCTGGCGACGGTCCGCGGCGGCGGGTACGCCCCGGGCACCCCCAAGCACGGCTGGGACCACAACACCCCGTACCTGCGCCGCATCCTGGCCGACCTGTGGGGCGCCGACCTGACCGTGGTCGAGCGGGAGCTGACCCTGGCCGGGGTCAACCCGGCTCTCGACCCGCTCAAGGAGCTGGCCGCCGCGATGCACGCCGAGGCGCTCGACGCCGCCGTCGTGGCCGGCAAGGCGTTCGGTGTCGGTCCGGAATCGGTTTGAGCCGGTCCCGCACCCGTGTCACGGTGGACGCATGACGTCCCGCGCCGCTGAGTTCGCCGGCCACCTGTAGGGGGCCGCTGACACACGCGCAGAAACGGCCGCCCGCGAGGGCGGCCGTTTCGTCTTTCGTGGGCTCGAAGGAGACCGACCGCGAAAGACCGGACCGACCCCGCGACCGGACCGCACGCCATCCAGCTGATGATCGACACGGTGCTGGCGGGCTACGTCGGCCACGGGACCATGCTGCGCTCGCACACCTCGCGCTGATCCCGGGCGCGCTGCGACGGCTCGGCGGCCGTACGGAAGTGATCCGTGACGCCGACCACCCGTACACCCGGGACGGTCTGGAGATCGGGGCCCGCGCCGGCGACCGGTGGCGGTCGCGGCCGGCCTGACCGCCGAAGACCTCGGCGACCGGGTCCGGGAGGCAGTCGGCGACGACGCCGGCCTCGTCGAGGAAGTCGCGGTGCTGGCGGTGACGCCGGCCGTGGAGCTGCCGCCCGCGGCCGCGGAACGGCTCGGTCTGGCCACCGGTGAGGTGAACATGCTGGTCCGCGTGGTGTTGCGCGATCTGCACGGAAGCATCGGCGTCGCCGCGGCCAACGCGCTGCGGGACCGGGTCCACGCCGCCCGGCACCACCTGGGGGCGCCGATTCCGTGGTGATCCGGGCCGAGCGGCCCATCGACACCGCCGGGACGATCCCCCCATCATGGCCCTGAGAGACAAGAAAGGGACGACATGACCGATCAGACGTACGACGTCATCGTGGTCGGGGCGCGCTGTGCCGGGTCACCCCTGGCGATGCTGATGGCCCGGCGGGGGTACCGGACGTTGCTGGTGGACCGGGCGACGTTCCCCAGTGACACGGTGTCCACGCACGTCATCCACCCGCCGGGCGCGGCCGCGCTCAGCCGGTGGGGGCTGCTCGCCGAGATCGCCGCCACGAACTGCCCGCCGGTCGGGCGCTACTCGTTCGACTTCGGGCCGCTCACCGTGGCCGGGGCGCCGGGCACGCCGGACTCCCCGTACGCGTACGCCCCCCGCCGCACCGTGCTCGACAAGATCCTGCTGGACGCGGCGGCCGAGGCCGGCGCCGAGGTCCGGGAAGGGTTCACGGTCGAGGAGGTGCTGGTCTCCGACGGCACGGTGACCGGGATCCGCGGCCACGGCGAGGGCGGCGCGACCGTGACCGAGAGGGCGCGCGTCGTGGCCGGCGCGGACGGCCGCAATTCGGTGGTGGCGAAGGCGGCGCAGGCGCCGGTCTACCACGACAAGCCGGCGCTCACCGTCGGCTACTACTCGTACTACAGCAACCTGCCGACCGACACGTTCGAGGCGTACAGCCGGCCCGGCCGGGGCTGGGCCGTGTGCCCCACCAACGACGACCTCACCATGGTCGTCGGCGGGTGGCCGCACGCCGAGATGGCCGAGCACCGCAACGACGTCGAGGGCGAGCTGACCCGCACGTTCGCGACGGCGCCGGCCTTCGCCGAGCGGATCGCCGGCGCCACCCGCGAGGAGCGGTTCGCCGGCTCCTCGGTGCCCAACTACTTCCGGCAGCCGTACGGGCCGGGCTGGGCGCTGGTCGGCGACGCCGGGTACAGCCGCGACTTCATCACCGCCCAGGGCATCACCGACGCCTTCCTGGACGCGGAGAACCTGGCCGCGGCGCTCGACGAGACGCTGGCCGGCAAGACGCCGTACGAGGAGGCGCTGGCCGCCTACCAGTCGGCGCGGGACGACCGGGCCATGCCGGTGTACGAGATGACCCTGGGCATCGCCTCGTTGCAGCCGCCGGACCCGCAGATGATCGCGCTGGTGTCGGCGATCGCGGGTCACCCGGAGGCGATGGACGCGTTCATCCGGCTGAACTCGGGGGTGACCTCGCCGGTCGAGTTCTTCGCGCCGGAGAACGTGGGCCGGCTGATGGCTCAGACGTCCTCGTAGGCGACACCATCGAGGTCCTGGTCGCCGCGCTGCAGCCAGGCCACGGACGGGGTATCGCTCGCCCAGCTCCCGGGCGAGCGATGCCGAGTTCGTCCACACGTCGCAGCGCGACCGGCCGGCCGAGCACCGCGAACTCGTCCAGCAGCTCCCCGGCCAGCATCTCGTCGCCGAGGTCCCCGGTGAGCGCGACGTCGTAGCCGGACCAGGGCGCCTCGGCCTCGACGTGCAGGGTGAACCCGCCGTCCGGATAGCGGCGGTGCACGATCAGCCCGAGGCCCAGGTCGCGCCGCCGGTCGAAGTCGAGCCGTTCCACCATCAGCTGGGCCAGCTCGACCGCGGGCCTGCCGCGTCGCACCAGGATCGCCAGGTCGACCGTCATCGCCTCACAGTTGGACTGCGGGTCTCGGCCAGGGATCGGCCGTGCAGCGGTTCCGTCTCCCATGCCGCCTCGAACTGCGAGGTCGCCGGGTCCAGCACGACGTGCAACCGGTGGGGCGTCTCGGCGAAGATCAGGTCGGCGTGCGTCCGGCCGTCCACTGTGGCCGCGCCGGCGACGACCGGCCCGGTGCCGGTCCAGGCGGCACCGAGGGTGACCGTGAGCGGTTCACCGTCGTTGGTCAGGGTCAGTTCGCCGCCGTGGATCCCGGCCGACCGCAGAGCCGGGAGCGCATTGCCCGGACCGGGCCGGAACGTGCCGTCGGCGAACGTGCCCCCGGCCGGACCGGCCAGTGCCGGCGTCTCGGCCGGCCACGGACCGGCCGGACCGCCGTCGCGGGTCAGCGCGGGCAGCAGGTGTTCCCACAGCGCGTCCAGCACGGCCTGCATGTCCGGGCTCTGCGAGGTGACGGCCACGACGGCGTCCGGCTCCGGCAGGATCACCATGAACTGGCCGTACGCGCCGTCCCCGCGGTACCCGTGCCGGCTGCGCCAGAACTGGAAGCCGTACCCCTGGCTCCAGTCCGGGTTCTCCCGGTCCGGCACCACGTGCGAGCGGGTCGCCTCGGCCACCCACGACTCGGGCAGCAGCTCCTTGCCCTCCCACCGGCCCCGGTCCAGGTACAGCTGACCCAGCTTGGCGATCGCCTCGGTGGTGGTGTGCAGCCCGGAGAAGCCGAGCGGCCGGCCCTCCGCATCGGTGATCCAGCCGTACTCGCCGATGCCCAGCGGCTCGAACAGCCGCGGCCGCAGGTACTCGGTCAGCGTCTCGCCGGTGACCGCGGAGATGATCCGGGACAGCGTGTACGTGCAGGGCTGGTTGTAGGCGAAGAACGTGCCCGGCTCGTGGTCCGGCGGGGTCAGCAACAGACCGAGCACCAGGTCGCCGTCCCCGGCCCGCCACGCCACCTCGACGGTGTCGTCGGCATGCCCGCTGGCCATCGAGGCCACGTCGCGCACCCGCATCGCCCGCGACCGCGGCTCGGTGACCCGGGCGTCGAACTGCGGGAAGTAGGACAGCACGGTCGCGTCCAGGTCGACCCGGCCCTCGGTGACGGCGAATCCGAGCGCGGTCGAGGTGAAGCTCTTGCTGAGTGAGTAGAGCAGGTGCGGGGTTTCCGGGGCGTACGGGCGCCACCAGCGCTCGGCCACCACCGAACCGTGCCGCAGCACCATCAGGCTGTGCAGTTCGATCCCGGGCACTCCGGCCACGGCCTCGATGAACGCGTCGATTCCGGTGGCGTCGACGCCCTGCTCGGTGGGGGTGCTGCGGGGCAGCGGAAGACCAGGCATGCTTCGGTTATATCCCGGCCGATCGGGCGTACGGTGAACCAACGTCGATTGGTGGCGCCCGTGGATATGCGTACGCGTGTGATGATCTTCCGCGCCGGGGTTCTGCTCCGGCGGGCGAACCGGCGGCGGCGCCGGGTGCTGGCGGCCGAGCTGGCCGGGTACCGGTCGCAGGCCGACGTCGATGACCTCGGTGCGCTCCTCGAAACCTACCCGGACGGCCAGACGTGGGAGATCCGCGACATCCTCACCCGTCAGCAGTACGGTCGGTTGCGCTCCCGCTGACCTGATCAGCAGTGCCCGCGTGGCCGGCGCGGACAATTCCGCCGACGGGTCATGGCCGCGCCCGCGACCAAGCAGACCGGCCCACGGCCCGTGCACCGCCTCGGCCGTGCCCGGATCGATCACGTGCAGCAGCGTCACCCCCGGCGCCGGCCGGCAAGAGTCCGCGGGCCGCATCGACCGCCGCCGCCCAGCTGCCGTCGGCCACCCACACCACAACGTCCACGCCGCCGACCCTTCCGGACGGGCCGACCGGCGAGCCACCCCACGCGTACGCCGATCGGGTGTTCCGCCGATGGCGCCGGCGATCCGTGCTGTGCTGAGGTGTGGCATCGCATGATCGGAGAGAGCACATGGACCCCTGGCAGATGATCGACAGCGAGCGCGCCGCGCTGGCCGACGGGCTCGAGGCGTTGCCCGCGGACGCCTGGGACAAGCCGTCGCTGTGCGACGGCTGGACCATCCGGCAGGTGGTGGCCCACGTCGTCGCCACGGCAACGACGACCCCGCCGCTGTTCTTCGGCCGGATGGCCGCCTCCGGTTTCCGGTTCCCGAAGATGGTCCGGACCCAGATCGACCGGCAGACCGCCGCGAACACGGACGCCGACCTGGCCCGGGCCGTACGGGACACGGTCGGCGCCCGGACGTCCCCGCCCGGCCCGGTGGCGTCGTGGCTGGGCGAGACCATCGTGCACGGCGAGGACGTTTTCGGGGCACTCGGCCCGTTCCGCCCGCACCCGACCGGGCATCTGATCGCGGTGGCCGACTTCTATGCCGGCAGCAACCTGCTGATCGGCGCCAAGAACCGGATCGCCGGGGTGACCCTGCGGGCCACCGACACCGATTGGCGGCACGGCGACGGCCCGGAGGCCGCCGGGCCGATGGTCGCGCTCGTGCTGGCGATGACCGGGCGTCGCCCCGCGTTCGACGATCTGCGGGGCGACGGCGTGGCGGTCCTGCGAAGCCGGTGACGGCCCGGCCCCCGGCTGGCCAGGAGAGCATGCCGGCCAGGAGAGCATGCCGGCCAGGAGAGCATGCCGGCCAGGAGAGCATGCCGGCC
>CAXSDA010000012.1:72713-101560 GCA_964236515.1 uncultured Actinoplanes sp. | reverse complement strand
AGGAGAGCATGCCGGTCAGGTGGACGCCGAGCGGGCCGAGCCAGGCGGCCAGGTCGTGCAACGGGCGGATCAGCGCCGAGCCGGCCCCGGCGAGCGCCCCGGCCGACTGCAGCAGACCGGTGAGCCGCTCGGCGGCGCGCGCCACCCGGCCCTGATCCGGAGGCGAGGCCTGGATCGCGCCGGCCATCTCGCTCACCTCGGCCGACGCCCGGCCGGCCGTCCGCGGGTCCAGCGGCAGCCGCCGCAGCAGTTCGTGCAGCTCACGGATCGCCTGTTCGGCCGGTTGCACGAACGTCTGCTGGCCGCCGTTGATGTGTTGCGAGCCGGCCACGTTGTTGAACGTGCCGCCGGACTGGCTGCCGATGTTGAAGGTCATGGCGTCCTCATCCGTTCAGGGAAGCGTTCAGGAAAGGAGCGTTCAGGAGGGCAGGGGGTACTGGCGGTCGACGTCGCGGGCCCGGGCGGTCGCGACCACGTGCAGGACGATCCCGGCGATGATCAGGAACAACCCGGCCGCGTCCAGCACCGAACCGAGGAGCACCACCGGCACGCCGAAGACCTCCCCGCCGAAGAGCGACTCGAACGACGGCGGACCGGACTCCAGGGACGCGTTGTCGAAGATGGTGCCGAACCGGCTGAGCAGGCCGGCGGCGCTGACCACGGCGACCCCGGTGCCGGCGATGAACAGCAGGAAGCCGAACACGATCAGCCAGCGGGCCTTCGACTTACGGGCGGCCACGCTCCGCATGAAGCTCTCGCGCTGCTGCACGATGTACTGGTTGCCGGCGACGTTGTGGAAGACGCCGTCGCGCTGGTACCCGATGTCGTACCGCGGCGCCGCCTGCTGCACCGGCGGTCCGTAATTCTGAGCCGGCCCAGAATTCTGGGCCGGCCCGTCGGTGTCGTACCGCAGCTTGACGTCGGCCAGCGAGACGATGTCGCCCGGCCGCAGCTCGCGCTCGACCTGCGCGGGCACGCCGTTGACGAACGTGCCGCCGGCCGACCCGAGGTCCTGCACGAAGACCGACCGGCCGTCCAGTCGCAGCCCGGCATGGGTGCGGCTGATGAACGGGTCGTCGAAGTGCACGTCGCACCGGTCGCCGCGGCCGACGACCATGTTGTGACCGATGTCGATCCGCCGGCCGCGCTCCGCGTCCGGGGACAGCACAATGAGGAACGGCATCCAGCGCCTCCAGCGGGCCGTACCGGTGTCTCCACCCTCAGTGGTAGACCCACGCGGCGGCCGGCAACAGGCCGCCGTCAGGTTCACGACTGCGTACGGCGCAGGACCAGGGTGACGAAGCCGAGAACGCCGCGGTATCCGCGCAGCCACTGGTCCCGGTGCTCGCGGGCGGCGGCGAGCGCGCCGGCGGCGTCCGGGTGTCCCGGATTGTCGACCGCCCACTCGGTGAGCGAGCCCACCCACGACCATTCGTAGTCGTCCCACTCGGCCGGGTCCGACACGTGCGCATAGACCGGCGTCCAGCCCTGACGTTCGGCCGCATCGACGAGCCCGGCCAGGTCGGTGAAGTCGTCCGGGTCGGCGTCCAGGGCGGACAGCGCCGCCTTAGTCGGGGCGGTCTCCCAGAAACCCTCCCCCACCATCAGGACGCCGTACGTGTTGACGTGCCGCCCGGCCCGCTCCAGCGCCGGGGTGAACCCGCCGAACGCGTGCGTCGACCCGACGCACAGCACCAGGTCGTAGTCGCCGTCCGGCACGTATTCGCGGGCGTCCCGCTCGTGCAGCGTGAGCCGGTCGTCGAGTCCCCGTTCGCCCGCCGTCGCGGCCGCCCGGTCCAGCGCGTACCGGCTCCGGTCGATGCCGTCGGCGTTCCCGTCGGGGTGATGGGCCAGCGCCTGCAGGGTCCACGCGGCCGCGCCGCAGCCGAGGTCGAGGATGCGCGCCGCCGGCCCCTGCCCGGCACGGCGCAGGAGCCGGTTGACGTTCACCCCGGACACCGGCGCGGCGATCGGGTGGTGCGTGTGCGCGATGCTGCTGAGCCGCTCTCGATCCATCGACCCAGTCAACACCAGATCCCGCCCGCGGTGTCTCACCGCACGCGGTTGAGCGCCGCCCAGGTGTCCCGCCCGACCTGGCCGTCGACGAACAGGCGGTGCTTGTGCTGGAAGGCCTCGACGGCGGCCTTGGTCCTCGCGCCGAACTGGCCGGTCCCCTGCAGCGGCGGCCGGGCGGAGCCGGCGAAGTTGAGCCGCACCTGGATGAAGCGGACATGGTCGCTGAGTTTGCTGCCCACCTGGAAGATGGCACCCGGGTACGGGCGGTCCAGGATGCCGATGCCCGCCCGCCGGCCCGGGATGCCCCCGTTGCCGAGGCCTTCGGAGAACCCGAGGTGCTTCCGGACGTCGCGCCAGGTGGCCGTGCAGAACAGGCGCTCGAGCCGGCGGTCCTTGGCGGCGCAGAAGATTCCCGAGACCAGACCGGAGCAGTCGGTGCCGTGGTCGGCCGCCGGGACTCCGCCGAGGATGTACCGCTTCCCCACGCACGAGTCCGCGAACTTCTTGGCCTGCGCGGCCTCGGCGTCCGGGAGCAGCAGGAAGAACTGCATCTTGAACAACGGGTTGTTGGCACCGCGGGCAGCCGAGCCGCGAAGGACGCCCTTGCTGCCCCGCGACTCGTAGTTGACCCCGCCGAGGGTGCACGCGATGTGCCCGAACCGGTCGTGGAGCTCGCCGGCGGTGCTCTGGCCGATCTGCAGAAGCTTCGTCATGTCAGCTCGCATCCGCCAGTTGGGCCGCGGACAGCGTCGCGGCCTGTTGTTGTATGTCCGCGGCTTCCGCCGGGGTGATCTCCGTTCCGTCCGGCGCCTCGCCGTCGGTCGCGACGAGGTCGTCGACGTCGACGCCGTCGAACGGGGTGGGGTCTGCGAGCTCGCTCATCAGCGACTCCTCCAGCAGCAATTCAGCGCGCGATTGCGGCGCTTTCCTCAGTGCAATCACTGCGCGGGGAACCGGCAATAAGCCTATGTGGCGGGTTTCGGCAGCCGTAGGTGTCGATCGTGTGCACCGACCGGTCGGCCGGTCGCTGTGGACGGATGAGTGAACCCCTCGGATGAGTAGCGTTGAGCGCCGGCCTAAGTAGACAACGAGGCCCGACCTGAGGGATTTCAGCGTTGCGTCGGACATGCGACGTACGTCGCGGCCGGTCAGCGCGCTCGGCGGGCCAGGGATCCGGCGGCCAGGTGCATCAGCGCCTCGGCGGCCAGGGCCGGGTCGGCCGGCGGCGCGGGGAACGCCTCCGGGCTCACGCAGGCGTCCAGCAGCAGCTCGAGCAGGCCGGCCCGGTTCATGATGTCGGCAGTCTCGATCGCGCCGGGCAGGATGCGCACCTCGAGCGTGTCGCGCACCGGCGTGTCCGTGAGCAGTTGGGTGAGATTGACGTCGAAGAACTTGCTCAGCTCGCCGGCGTCCGCGGCCGCGACCAGGTCGGAGTACGACGGCCGGCCGGCGACGGCGTCCACCAGCGGCGCCGGCAGCGGGGCCAGGCGGCGGCAGGCCGGGTTGGTCTGCAGCAGCGCGCGCAGCGGTTCCCGCCAGTACGCGAACAGCCGCACCACGTTGGCCAGAGCGTGCGGCCGGCGGAACGGCGCACCGTCCAGGTGCAGGTGGACGGCCGCCTCGAGCGGCACGGTGAAGCCGAGCTCGCGGGCCGGGCCGAGCAGTTGCTCCAAGGTGGCGCCGTGGTCGCCGGTCAGCGGCGGCGTGACGATCTCGCACGGCCGCTCGCGTTCGCCGCCGGCCGGGGCGGCCAGCGCGATGGTGACGCCGCCGGGGTCGTCCAGCCGGTCCACATCACCGATCCGCTGCACCGCCGTACCCCACAACTTCGCCGTGTCGTCGAGCGCGCCGGCCAGAACCCCGCCGGGGTCGCTGTGCGCGGCCAGCAGACGCAGCAGCCGGTTGTCGTCGCTGAGGATCCGGAACCACCCCTCGGGGGCGGGCGCCCGCGGGTCGAGGCCGTCGAGCAGGGTGACGTCGTCGACCAGGGTGCAGACCAGCCGGCCGTCGGCCCGCCGGACCTCGAACCCCTGGGTCAGATGCAGGAACCGCCCCAGGCCGGGGACCAGGGACGGTTCGCTGTCGTGATGCCACACCGGCCGGACCCGGCCGCCGCAGCGAGCGGCCAGGTCGTCGGCCAGGGTCCGCCGGCTGAGCCCGGACGGGGCCATCAGCTCGATCTCGAACCCGGTACGCCGGCGCAGCGTCGCGGTCACGGCTTGATCGGCAGGCTCTGTCCGGCGAGCAGCTTCTTGCCGCCCAGGATCTTGGCGTCGTACGGCGTCGAGGTGTGCCAGATCTTGCCCAGCTTGACCGCGTCGTTGTAGTCGTAGCCGGCGGCGAAGAACTTGTCGACCTCGAGCGCCTTCTTCCGGTCGGCGGACGAGAGGCCGTCGTCGTGGTGCGGCTTCACCGGCAGCTTCTTGCCGTCCAGCAGTTCGGTGCCGCCCTTGACCTTGGCCTTGTAGGCGCTGTCGAGCTTCCAGATCCTGGCCAGCGTGACGGCGTCGGTCAGGTCGTAGCCGGAGGTGTAGAAGGCGTCGACGATCGCGCCCTCCTTGAGGCTGACCGCCGTGCCCGGGTCGTATGTGTCAGTGGGCTGCGGCAGCGGCGCGAACGGCAGCTTCTTGCCGGCCAGCAGTTTCTCGCCGGCCTCGGCCTTGACCGTGCCGATGTCCTTGACATTCCACAGCTTGGAAAGCTTCAGTGCGTCGTCGTAGCCGTAGCCCGCCTGGAAGTACGCGTCCCAGGCCTTCTGCTGCTCGGCCTCGGACAGGGTGGGCGACGGGGCCGGGGCAGCGGCCACCACGACACCGGTCCCGCTGCCACCGGCCGATCCGGAATCCGCCAGCATGTTCGGCACCTGGAAGGCGGTGACGAGCAGGCCGGCGCCGAGCACCGAACCCCCGGCGATCTGCAGGCCCCGGCGGCGGCGCTGGTAAGTGGTGGACAGTTCCATCACCCGGGCGTAGACCGCGGCCGGATCGGGAATCTGATTTTCCTGGGTCTCGAAGGCTTCGCGGAGCTGTTCTCCGTGGTCACTCACGACTACTCCTCAGCGTGGATCATGGTGCGGTGCTCCGACGAGAGCCGCAGCGTCTTGAGTGCCTTCGACGCCTGACTGCGCACGGTGGCGGCCGTGCAGCCGAGCATCTCGCCGATCTGTCCGTCGTCGAGCGACTCGTAGTACCGCAACACCAGCACCGCCCGTTGCTTACGCCCCAGGACGGACAGCCGGCGCCACAGCTCGTCGGCCTCGACGACGGTCTGGGCGTGGTCGCGTACCCCGCCCCGCGCGTCGTCGAGCTCGATCAGCCGATGGCCGGCCGCGTGCACGTTGCGGACCGCCCAGCTGCGCCGCCAGGACAGGTACTCGTTGAGCACCATGCGCCGGACGTACGCTTCCGGGGAGTCGGCCACGCTGATCGACCGCCATCGCACCTGCGCCCGCGCCAGCACCTCCTGCACGATGTCCTGTCCCAGATCGCGGTCGCCGGTGAGGACGACCGCGTACCGCAACAGGCTGGGCAGCCGGGCTGTAGCGAATTGCTCGAAGGTCACGCTTTCTATGACGTCCCCCAGGTGCCTCGTGTGTAGCGGCGGCCGCGACATTCTGCCCTCACCTTTGTGTCATGGCCGCGCGAATCACCGCCAGCCGGTCGTCCAGCGTTCCGGCCGGCACCTCGACCGGCACAAAGCCCAGATCACGGTACGTGTCCTCGTGGATCCGCTCGAACCGCAGGGCGTCGGCGAAGCTGATCCGGCGGGCCGCGGTCGGCTCCACGAACCCCAGATGGCGGACGAAAATGACGATCGGCCCGTACGCCGCCCAGGCCTCGGCCGCCGCGCTGAGTTCCGGCGGGGGCGCCACGCCGGCGTAGCGGGCGAGGGCCAGCGTGCAGACCGGCGACCGGTCGAAGACCACCGGTCCGGCTCGTCCGCCGGCCTCCACCGCGGCGGCCCGGCGCAGCTGCAGGTCCAGCACGTCGATCAGGAACGCCGGGGAGTCCCACGGCTCGAGCCGCCCGTACGCGTGGTGCAGCGCGATGACGTCGGTGGCGGCCTCCTCGACGACGGTGCAGCCGTCGAGTTCGAGCGCGCGGAGAATAGCGGTCTTACCGGAACCCGGCGTACCGGTCAGCACGAACGACGACATGGCCCATCCTCGGGGTTCAGCATTCGGGGATTCGCCCGGACATCCGCGGTCCCGAGAACGTTCGCTCGATCGGGGCGGGGTTGGGGCGCGCTCAACCTAACAGCGCCTGGTCGATCTGGCGGGCCGTCGCGGCCGCGACGCCGGGGGTCGCCGGCGGGCCGCTCGTCCCGCTCGGCGAGCCGCTGCCCCCCGCCGACCGCTTCCGGCCGGCCCACCCCGACCGGCTCGGGGATCGGCGGCAGGTGCGGAGCCAGGCGGGGCAGCCAGCACGCCTCCTTCTCGGCCTGCCCGATCGCGCCGTCGTGCCGGGGCACCGCACCGACAGGTCGTCGCCCAGCCGGTAGATCACGTGATCCGACCCGGCCGGGTCGACCAGCCGCAGCGCGGTCCGACCACTGCGGGAACTGGCCGTCCACCAGCCGCCGGACCAGGGCTTCGTCGATCATCGGGCGCACTCCGCCAGCACAGCCGGGCGGCCGCCGCCTGTCGAGCCGATTTCTCCCCGGTTCGTGTCACGCCCGGACCGCTCGGGGACCACGGCGGGGCTCCAGCCCGTACCAAGGACGCATCGACCTACGTCACGGGAGACATTCATGACCGCCACGGTGCTCGCCGACTACGACCGCAACGACTACGACTACCGCACGTACTGGGACGGCCGCGACTACGAGGCCTGGGCCGAGGATCAAGCGCTGCGCCGGATGGCGCCGTTGCTGGGCCGGCCGGAGTGGATGGTGGACTTCGGCGCCGGGTTCGGGCGCAACGCCGTGCACTACCGGGACCGGGCGCAGCGGTACGTGCTGGTCGACTACTCGGCCACCAACCTGCGCAACGCCGCCCGTACGCTCCACGCGGACGTCGGCGCCGGGCGGGCGCACCTGATCCGGGCCGACCTCAACCGGCTGCCGTTCGCCGACGCCGCGTTCGACTCGGCGATGGTCGTCCGGGTCCTGCACCATCTGCCCGATGTGGACGGGGCGCTGGCCGAGATGGGCCGTACGGTCCGGGACCGGTGGCTGCTCGACGTGCCGATCAAGCACCACGCGCTCGGCCTGGCCCGCGCGGCCGTCCGGGGCGAGCTGGGTGCGATGCGCGGGCCGCGGCCGCTGATGACCGGGCGGACCGACTCGCCGTTCTGGAACTTCCGGCTGTCCGCGGTCCGCGCCGAACTGTCCGCCGCCGGCTGGGACACCCGGGTCGTGGCCAGCGTGAACAACCTGCGCCGGTGGGACCGCGCGCTGCCGCCGGCGGTGGTGCGGTCGCTGCGGCCGGCGGTCCAGGCGATGGAGACGGCCGTACGCCGTGGCGGGCGCGGCTGGTGGGGCCCGAGCCAGTTCGTGTACGCCCGGCGCCCCGCCGGCCGGCCCGCGCTCCCGGCCCCGGCGTCACTGCCGGCCCGGATGCGCTGCCCCGCCTGCCGGGCCTCGCTCGACTGGACCCCCGACACGGCCGTCTGCTGCGGCTGCGCCGCCGAGTACCGCTACCGCGACGGCTTCTGGGACTTCGTAGCGCACTGAAGCCGCGCGAACCACGCGAGGAGCGCGTTGCCGCGCTGATGAGTTCGGCCCGCGGACGCTGCCGGCGAAGCCGTCATCGGGCGTGGGCCGAACTCATCAGCTCCAGCGGCGCACGCGAGATCGAGCGAGTCAACTCAGCGCTATCGAGCGAGTCAACTCGGCGCGATCGAGCGAGTCAACTCAGCGCGATCGAGCGCATTCAGCTCAACGCGATTGCCATGGACGGTGATGTCCTGAAAGAGTGGTATCTCCGGCCGGTGGCATTCGTCCCGGTGCTCTAGCCGCAGGAGCAAGATGAACTCAGATTGCCGGAGTCCGACCCATCCGCGACCGCGACGGCTTCGAATCATCATCGATGCTGCGGCGGATGCCCGCGGCCCAGCGAGGTGAGAACCGATGGCGACGCGCGGTCCCGACGACCTGGTGGCGGGGCGTTACCGCCTGGGCGAGTCCGACGGCGGTGACTCTGTCGTACGCGTCTGGCAGGCCCATGACGTGCTGCTGGACCGCGCGGTGGTGGCCAAGGAGATCTCCGGCCGCCGCCGGCAGGGGCTCGAGGAGGCCCGCGTGCTGGCGCGCTTCAACCGGGTGCTCGACGTGGTGGAGGAACCAGGCCGGGTGTGGATCATCACGAACCTGGGCGAGGCGCCTCCGCACGCAATCGGCGTGGCCCGGGTGACCCCGGGCCCCCCTCCGGCCGAGGTGACCCGGCGCCGGCGACCGCGGACCCTGATCGTGGCCACGGCGACGCTGGCGGTGGCCGCGGCCGGCGGGGGTATCGCGCTGGCCGCCACCCGCGGCGGCGACGGCACCCCGGCTGCCGGACACAGCACGCCGGCCACGGGGAACAACGCACCGGCCGCCAGTCACAGCGCTCCGGTGATGAGCACGCCCTCGCCCTCCCTGAGCAGCTCGGCGCCGGTCACGGTCCCACAGGCGACCTTCGTCGCGTGCGGGATGGGGGCCACGCCGGCGACGATGCACGGAACGTCGACCAACCGGCTGGTGCCCAACGGATTCGTCTGGCATCACGACTTCGCGATGTTCGGCTTCGACGTGCCCGACGGCTGGATCCGGCAGCGCAGCGGCGGCGCATACTGCTTCCGCGACCCGGCCGGCGGCCGTGGCTTCGTCATCACCAAGGTGTCCGGCGCCGGCAACCCGGTCGCCTACTGGGAGACCCAGGAGCGCAACCGCGGACAGGCACTCCCCGATTACCACCGGCTCAGCCTGAACGCCGACGGCTGGGAGTACACCTGGAAGCCCGCCGACGGCACCGTCCGCCACGGCCTCGAGGTGCTGCTCGCCCCCACCGGCGCCACCTACGTCGTCCAGTGGATCGGCGGCGACGCCCAGTGGTCGGCCGACAAGACCATCCGCCGCCAGGTGATCGAGAGCTTCGACGTGGACCCCTCGGCCCTGCGCTGACCACACCAACCCGCCGCGCCAGCCCGGCGCGGCCCGCCCGGCCCGCCCGGGCTCGCCGCGGCCGCGCCGCCGGCGCCTGCTCTCTGCGGCCCCGGACATACCGGCAGCTCGACGACTCCGCGGCCCAGCGGCCCAGCGGCCCTTAGATCGCGCAGCGGTTCGACTCAGAGACTCCGCAGCTCAGCGGCCCGGCACCGCCATGACCTCGCGGCCCCATGATCCCCGCAGAGCAGGGACTGCGTGACCCCGGAGCTCTGCAGCTCCCCAGCCCAACGGCCAAGCGGTTCCGCAGCCCAGCACGTCTCAACTCGGCGGCCAAGCTCTCCGGTCACCGGCCGGTCGGCAGCCCAGTGGTCACACTCCACCGATAGTCGGCGGGTCGGCGGCGGCGCCGGGCTCACCGACCGGCGTCGCCGGCACCCCGGCCGCTCCCGGCCGGCTGGGAGCCACCGCCTCGGCGACCGGCGGCGGGGCCGCAGCGGTACCGGCCGGCGGCGCAACGATGGCGGCCGATGGCGCAGCGGGACCCCCCGACAGAGCAGCAGGACCGGCCGACGGAGCAGCGGGACCGGCCGACGGAGCAGCGGTGCCGGCCGGCGGCTCGGACGGGGCCGCGGTGCCGGTCGGGTTGGGCGGGTCGGCCGGGTCGAAGCGCCGGTAGGCCACGTGCCACAGGGCGACGGCGAGGACGATCGCGGACAGCGCCCAGCCCGGCAACGGGGCGCCGAAGACCCCGAGCAGGACGGACGCGGCCACCGCGGGCAGCGCCCACCCGTACAGCCACCGCCGCGTGGCCCCGCCGCGGACGCCCATGAACGCCGCGGTCAGGTAGTACAGCGCCGCCCCGGCGCACAGCACCCAGCGGTTGGCCTCGGGTACACGCTCGCCGCTGTGCCCGGCCAGCGCACCGAACCCGGCCGCGATCAGCACGACCGACCCGGTCATCACGTAGTGCGACGGCATGGTCAGCCGCAACGTGAAGACCTGCACCCCGTACGTCGGGGCGCCGCCCGCGCCGTATCGGAGCGTCAGCGACCAGATCGCCACCAGCAGGCCGAAGCCGGCGAACAGCGTGAAGAACAGCGGCCGGCCCCAGTGCTCGACCTCGGACGCGGCGTCGACCAGTTGTGCCACCGCCTCGCCGAGCACGATGATCACGAACAGGCCGAGCCGCTCGCCCAGGTGGGGCCGGTCGGGAGCAGCTGCGGTGAGCACCACCGGGGCCGGTTCCGGGCGTGGGCGCGGCGGCCGGCCGAGCCGCTGCCGCAGCATGTCGCGCAGCGGGCGGTTTCGCCGGTCCTCGTCCAGCTCGGCCTGTTCCTCGGCGAGAAGCTTCTTCGGGTCGCGCGACCGGACGAGCGACACGACCACGTCGAGCACGATGCCCGCCACCCACAGCCAGTAGCGGACCGGCGGATCGAAGCCCAGCGACGCGATCCACGGGATCACCGCGGTGGCCTGCTGCACGCCCGGCCACTCGGTCATGATCGAGCTGGTGCGCTTCCACGAGTTCGCGCCGAGCAGGCGGCAGTAGATGTACGCGAGGATGAAGATGTGCGGCTCGCCCCGGACCACCTGCGGTACCGAGGCCGCCATGATCGCGATGCCGAACATGGCCAGCAGCATCGACCGGGTGCGGGTGCGGGTGGCGGCGACGTTGGCGTACAGCGTGAACGCCGTCCACGTGCTCCACATGGCGTAGTAGCAGACCCCGAAGAGGAACGCCGCTCGGATGCCGGGTCCGTCGGCCAGCAGATGGGCCAGCTGGGCCACGGCGACCACGATCACGAGGTCGAAGAGAAGCTCCAGCCAAGTGGCGTGGCGTTCCTCGGCGGCGGGCGGGCTCTGGGACATGCCTGAGAACTTAGCGCCCGCCTCCGACACTTCATGCCCCCGACAGCTGTCTCAGGGTGAGACGTGCGGGAGGGCCCGGGACAGGTGTGATGCGGGTATGGGAACGGTGGCGGCGCTGGGGGCTCTCGGGGTGATGGTGGCGGTGGTCAACATGCTGTCGCTGCGGGTCGTCCCGCTGGACGACGTGCCGGTCTGCGTACGGCCGCGGATCCGGTGGTGGAGCACGCACAACCCGGCCTTCGGCGCGGGCAGCCTGCTCGTCCTCATCGCGGGCCTGATCGGCGTGGCCATCACCAGCTGACCGCCGGCCGTCAGTGAGGCTGACCGCCGGCCGTCGGTGAGCTGACCGCCGGCCGTCGATGGATGAGAGAGAGCCGGCCGTCACCGGATGAACAGCAGATCCGCCAGCAGGTAGATGTTCAGCGCGATGATCACCCCGGCCACCCCGGCCGCGGCCAGCGTCGTCCCGCGGGCGTTGACGAAGGTGCCCATCACGTCCGGGCGCCGGGTCAGCAGCAGCAGCGGCACCAGCGCGAACGGGATCCCGAAGGACAGCACCACCTGGGAGATGACCAGGCTGTCGGTGGCCGGCAGGCCGAGCCCGAGCACGAGCAGCGCCGGAGCCATGGTGACCGCCCGCCGGACGAACAGCGGGATCTGCCGACGGATGAAGCCTTGCATGACGATCTGACCGGCGTAGGTGCCGACGCTGGACGACGACACCCCGGAGGCGAGCAGCGCGACCGCGAACGCCAGCGCCGCACCGCCGCCGACCAGGCGAGCGAACCCGGCGTGGGCGGCCTCGATCGAGTCGACTCCGCCCGTACCGCCGCGGTGGAAGAGCGACGCCGCGATCAGCAGCATGGACAGGTTGATCAGCCCGGCCGCACCGAGGCCGATCATCACGTCGATGCGCTGGAATCGCAGCAGTTCGCGGCGTTCGGCGTCGTCGCGGCAGGCGACCCGGGACTTGGTCAGCGCCGAGTGCAGGTAGACGACGTGCGGCATGACCGTGGCGCCGATGATGCCGCAGATCAGGATCAGGCTGTCGCCCCCGCCGAGGTGCGGCACCAGCCCACCGGCCGCGGCCACCGGGTCGAAACCGATCACCAGCAGGTCGTACAGGAAACCGAGCGAGACGATTCCGAGCAGGGCGACGATGGCCAGTTCGAAGCGGCGGTAGCCGCGTTGTTCCAGGGCGAGCACGGCGAACGCGATGACCGCGGTGATCAGGCCGGCCGGGAACAGCGGGACGCCGAACAACAGGTGCAGGCCGACCGCGGCGCCGACGAACTCGGCCAGGTCGGTGGCCATCGCGACAACCTCGGCCTGCACCCACAGGCCGCGCGACACCCGGCGGGGCAGGTACTCGCGGCAGAGCTCGGGCAGGTCGCGTCCGGTGGCCACGCCGGCCTTGGCCGACAGGTACTGCACCAGCATGGCCATCAGGTTGGCCAGCACGATCACCCAGATCAAGGTGTAGCCGTAGCGGGCGCCGGCGGTGATGTTGGTGGCGAAGTTGCCCGGGTCGACGTACGCCACGGCGGCCACGAAGGCGGGCCCGAGCAGAGCCGTGGAGCCCCGCAGCCGGCCCCGCGCCCGAAGTTCCTCCAGGGCGGAGCCGGCCGTCGGTGAGGGGTCGACGGCATCTACCGAGGCGTCCACCCGGACCGCTAACCGACCGACGGGCCGAGGCCCAGGGACTGCGGTGTGCTGGAATCGGGCGAGGGTTGCCTCAGGCCCTCGTCCAGCGGTCCGAACTCGGTCATCAGCGCCGCGCTGCCACCCCACGGGGTCTGTTCCTCGGCGACCAGGGTGTTCGTGGTCAGCAGCAGGCCGGCCACGGAGGCGCCGTTCTGCAGGGCCGACCGGGCGACCCGCAGCGGGTCGACGATGCCCATCTCGATCATGTTGCCGAAGCGGCCCTGCAGAGCGTCGAAGCCCTCGTCCGTGCCGAGCTGCCCGACCCGGGTGATGACCTCCTGGCCGGAGTACCCGGCGTTGGCCGCGATCAGGAACGCCGGTGCGGTCAGCGCCCGCCGGACGATGTCCACGCCGGTGGCGTAGTCGTCCTTGACCTCGAGGTCGTCCAGGGCGACTTCGGCGTGCAGCAGGGCCGCGCCGCCGCCGGCCACGATGCCCTCGGCCATCGCCGCCCGGGTGGCCGACAACGCGTCCTCCACCCGGTGCTGCAGTTCCTTGAGCTCGGCGTTGGTGGGCGCGCCGACCCGGATCACGGCGACCTTCCCGCTCAGGGCACCGATCCGCTCGGTCAGCACGTCCTCGTCGATCCCGAACGTGGCCCGCTCGAGTTCGGCGCGCATCTGGGTGAGCCGGAACTCGATCGCCTCGGGCCGGCCGCCGCCGTCGATGATGGCGGTCTGCTCGGCGTTGACCCGTACCTGCCGGGCCCGGCCCAGCTGGTCCAGGGTCATCGTCTCGAGGGTGAACCCGGAGTGCCGGCTGAGCACTTCGCCGCCGGTGATCGCGGCGATGTCCTCGAGCTTGCGCAGACGCCGGTCGCCGAAGCCGGGCGCGCGCACGGCCACGCACTGGAAGACGCCGTTGATGTGGTTGTGCACCAGCATCGACAGCGCGGAGCCCTCGACGTTCTCGGCGATCAGGATCAGTGGCCGCGGCGCCCGCATGATCTTGTCGAGAATCGGCATCAGCTGCTGCACCTTGGTGATCTTCTCGGCGCACAGCAGGATGTACGGGTCGTCGACGATGGCTTCCAGGCTGGCCGGGTTGGTGACCATGTACGGCGACATGTAGCCGTTGTCGAACTCGAAGCCCTCGACGAAGTCGACGCCCATCCCGTGGATCGGCGACTCGTCGACGGTGACGATCCCGCCGTCGCCGACGGTGTGCAGCGCCTTGGCGATGATCCGGCCGACCGTGTCGTCGTCGTTGGCCGAAATGGCCGCCACCCGGCTCAGGTCCTCCTCGGTGGACACCGGCCGGGCGACCCCCCGCAGGTGCTCGACGAGCCGCTCCACCGCGAGGTCGACGCCCCGCTTGACCAGCACCGGGTTGGCTCCGGCATCGATGGCGGTCATGCCTTCGTGAATGATCGCCTGGGCCAGCACGGTGGCCGTCGTGGTGCCGTCGCCGGCGATGTCGTTGGTCTTGATGGCGGCTTCCTTGACCAGCTGCGCGCCCATGTTCTCGAACTGGTCCTTGAGGTGGATCTCCCGCGCGATGGTCACGCCGTCGTTGGTGACCACCGGCGAGCCGGTGATCTTCTCGAGGATGACGTTGCGCCCCTTGGGGCCCAGCGTGGACTTGACCGCCTCGGCCAGCTGGTCGACGCCGTTCATCAGCAGGGTGCGCGCGTCCGCGCCGAATCGCAGTTCCTTGGCCATCAGCCGTCTCCTTGATCATCATCGATCGGTCGGTCGTCGGTGACGTAGCGGTGCCGCAGCATCCCGCGGCAGATCCCGGTGTTGGCGTCCAGGCTCGTCCGGGTGAGACGGGCCTTGCGCAGATGCAGAGGTACGGCGTCCGGCCCCACCGCCGCTCCGGTGGCCGGTTCGATGAGCAACGGCGCGTCGTCGCCGTCGGGCAGGCCCAGTTCCCGCCGCCGGCGGCGCAGCCGGTCCAGGGCGGGCGTGGGCGGGATGTCGCCGAGCGTGGACGAGGCCAGGTCCGCGGGCGTGGCTCCGGCCGTGACGAGTGGCCGGCACACGACGTCGGTGCCGGCCATCACGGATTTGCGGACGAAGTCGGCCCGCAGCTCGTCCAGCTCGGCGACCGCCTCCCCGTCGAACGACCGGACGAATCCGGCCCGGGCGGCCACCCCGCCGTTGATGGCGTCCGCGGCGAAGTGGTCGTCCAGCACGATCTCGGCCCGGCTGACGCCGTCGAGGACGGACACCGCGTCGTACGCGTCGGCCACCATCAGGTAGGCGAAGTTGGGTGCGCAGAAGTACGTCGGCAGCCGCAGGTGGACCTGCGCCGTGCCGTCGTCGCCGACCTCGGCCGACGCGACGAAGCCGAGGGCGGTGATCGGCTCGTCCAGCTCGGGATCACGCACCTGGTCCAGAGCGGCCAGAATGCGCGATCCCATCATCGCGGTGGTCATCCCCCCAGGAGGGCGCCCGGCGAGTTCGAGTCGACGCCGACCGCGTCGTCCCGGGCTCCGGGGGTGCCCTCACCCGCGTCGTCGAGCCGGCACTCCTCGGGAACCTCGATGCCGTACAGCTTGGCGGCGTTGAGGCCGAGGATCTTCTTCCGGGTGGCCGTGGTGATCCGCGGGAAGTCGTCGAATTCCTCGCCGGGATAGTCCCAGTCGAGGAACCCTTCGATCTGCCACTTCGGTTCCCAGATGCCGTAGTCGCTGCCGAACGTCATCTTGTCCTCGCCGACCCAGAACAGCAGCTCGCCCATGACCTTGGCGAAGAACCGCGGGCGGGCGTGCATCAGGCCGCCGATGACGACCGACAGGCCGGCGTAGACGTTGGGCTCCTGCGTCGCCATGAAGCAGAAGTCCTCGATCCGCGGCAGGCCCACGTGCTCGACGATGAAGTTCAGCTCCGGGAAGTCCGTGGCCGCGTGGTCGACGTCGGAGACGTCGAACGCGTCCTTGTCCAGCGGCCAGATGGTGGGTCCCTTGTGGACGTGGACGTTCTTGATGCCGAGCTCCTGGCACTTCTCGAAGTACCGGTACGCCCCGGGGTCGGACAGCTTCCACCCGCGGGAACCGTTGTTCCACTCGGCGGTGTAGAGCTTGACCCCGATGCTGCCGTGCCGGGCGACGTTCTCGGCCAGCACCTTGAAGCCGTCGTCGCCGTCCCGCGGGTCGAACCGCGTGTTGACGATGAACTTGCCCGGGTGCTTGTCGGCCAGGATGGCGTTGCGCTCGGTGGTGTTGAACCCCTCCTTGTACCACTCGGTGAGGTACGTCGGCTGGAAGATCGCGACGTCCACGTGACCGTCCTCGAAGACGTCCTTCATCAGGTCGTCCTCGGTGTACGACTGGAACTTCTCGATCGGCCAGTGGGTGGTCGGCGGCCCGAGCGACTGGTAGGCGTGGAAACAGTCGATCCAGCCCTTGGCGTAGTGTTCCGCGCCCGGCACCCAGTTGTCCGGACCGGCGCTCCAGTAGTGCATGTGGCTGTCGACGATGAAGTACTTCTCGCCGTCCTTTTCGTACAAAGCCGTTACCTCGATTCCGCGGTGAGGTCGAATCCGATGTATTCGGCGGCGTCCTCGGGATTGGCGAACATGATCGTCCGGTCGTCCTCGTGGATCATCCGGCCGTAGTGGGTCGACATGCTCTCCTCGAACTGGGCGGCGTCGTAGAAGCCCGGCTCCTCGCCCAGCGCCTCGGAGATCTCGTCGTAGTCGAAGTCCATCCGGTTGCTCGCGTCGACCCGGATCATCGAGGGCAACGGGGTCACCGTGACCCCGGGCTTGCCCTTCATGACCTCGGCCACGACGACGCCGATCTGGTTGTTCATCAGCGTGACGCCGCACATGTTGGACGCGCTGTTGTCCGCCTTGAAGGGGTCCGCGCCCAGTTTGAACTGCTGTGTCACCGGTCCAGCTCCTTCGGGGTTTCGAGGCCGAGTTCGGTCACGATGCCGGCGAAACGGCTCTTCACACGGTCGAGGGCATCCTCGAAGCGCAGCGGCTTGTCGTCCGGCTGCGACCACAGCGGCTGCAGTGCCCGGGCCGCGGCGATCGATTTGGCCGTCCAGTCGACCAGCCACGCGTTGAGGAGCCGCTTGTTGTGCCCGGCGAACTCCCGGTCGTCGGTGAGAAGCTGGAAGATCGCCCGGGTGTAGCGCAGGTCCCGCTCGGCGAAGTCGTACTCCTCGGCCCCGATGATCGTCGGGGTGACGAAGTCGCCGCTGCGGGCCGCGGCCTGCTGGACCAGCTGGCTGCGGAACAGCTCGCCGATCAGCGGCTGGAACACGATGTTCGCGGCGAAGATCGCCTCGGCCCAGTCGTCGACGGCGGTGAGCCGTTCGGCCGTGTCGCGGACGCCCTGCCACTCCGGGTCCGAGTTCCACGCCTCGAGGTGGGCGCTTCCGTCGAAGCCCTCGATCTCCTCGGTCAGCGTCAGCTGGTACAGCGCCAGGTCCTGCGCCGCCCGGATGAGGTGCATGCTGTTGACCGAGATCGCGTTGTTGTGCATGTTGGTCGGCGCCCGCCGATTGGCGTTGGCGAACAGGTACAGGCCGAGGCCGTGGTCGACGTGCATCCAGGCGCCGACGTGCCGCTCGACGAACCGTACCCAGTTCGGGTTCCACTGCTCGAAGGCCTTCGCCTGCCGGGCCGCGTCGACGTTCTGGTTGAGCTGGCGGACCACGTTGGCGTTGTAGCGGTAGAACGAGAGCTCCCACTCCTCGTTCGGATCGCGGAACTCGTGCCAGCCGTGCGCGGGCCAGTCGTAGCCCTTTCCCCCGGAACCCGGCCCCCGTTCGGGCACCGGACGGTCGCTGCCCCAGGCCTTCAGCGCGGTCCACTCGAGGGGGTAGCCGCCCTGGCCGTTGGAGAAGCCGTACAGCCAGCCCTGCGCGAGGTAGTGCCGCGGGTCGGGTTGCACCTCGACGGTGACGTCCTCGTAGTGGGTCTGCTTGCGCTTCTGCGGCGTGTAGTAGTTGTACCGGCGCGATGTCGAGTCCGGGAACTCCTTCGCACCGGCCTCGGCGTCAGTGAAGACGGGCTTGGGAACACTGCGTTCCGGAGCGGTCGTCATCAATCCTCCCCACCAGTCGTCGTGAACTTGTCGTAGTAGATGTGCTTCTCGGGCACACCCAGCTGGCCGAGCAGCGGCATGGCCGCCTCGACCATCGGGGGCGGGCCGCAGAGGTACGCGTGCGCGTTCTTCAGATCGGACTCGTAGCGCTTGAGCACGTCGGTCACGAAGCCGACCTCGCCGTCCCAGTCCTCGCCCGCCTTGGGCTCGGACAGGGCCGGCACGAACTGGAAGTCCGGGAGCTTCTCCTTCAGGGCCCCGATCTCCGCGACGAAACAGAGGTCGGACGCGGCCCGGGCGCCGTAGTAGAAGACGCCCTTGCGGTGGATGCCCCGCTCCGCCATCGACCGCAGCAGAGCAAGGATCGGCGCCATCCCGGCGCCCCCGCCGACGAAGATCAGATCCTTGTCGGGGGCGTCCCGCAACGTGAAGACGCCGTACGGGCCGGTCATCTCGAGGCGGTCACCCACCTGCAGGCGGTCCTCCAGGAACGAGGAGAACACGCCGTCGGGGTAGACCTTGATGATGAACTCGAGCCCGGCGCCGTCCTTGGTGGACGTGTTGGCCATCGAGAACGACCGGGTCAGATCCGTCCCGGGCACCGCGATGTCCATGTACTGGCCCGGGAAGAACGTGATGTCGGCCGGCTGGATCAGCTTCACCACCAGGTGCCGGAGGTCGTGGGTGACCTGGTTGATCGCCACGACCTCCGCCACCACGTTCTGGATGGGCAGCCCCGAGCGGATCATCTCCTCGTCGAAGTTGAGCAGCTCGATCGTCACGTCCTCGTAGACGTGCGCCCGGCAGAGCAGGGTGTAGCCCTCCTCCAGTTCGAAGTCCGGCAGGGCGAACGTCGAGTACCGGTCCAGTTCGATGTCCTCACCGTCGAGGACGAACGACTTGCAGGCGGCGCATTGTCCTTCCTTGCACCCGTGCATGAGCATGAGTCCCTGTTCGAACGCCGAACGCAGGACCGTCTGCTTCTCGTCCACCTCGATCTCGATGCCGACCGGTTCGAACCGGACGCGGTGCTTCTTGTCGTCGCCCATGGCCGGCTACGACTGAGCTTCGGCGCGGGCCGGACGACCGGCCGGCCCACCACGGATGTAGTCGGCGTGGAACTTGTTGCGTTCCTCCTCGGACATCTCGTTGAGCAGCACGTTCGGGCTCTGCAGGTTCGGCATCCGGCGCAGGTGGTCCAGCGTCCACATCTTCGACGGGTCGAGGTTGAGGTGCGGCTGGGCGACCAGGGTCTTGCCGTCGTCCCGGACGAACCCCATGTCGGTGACCACGTCGGCCCAGTTCCAGCCGTGGTACAGCGTCTCCCACTCGCGGGCGCCGATCAGCTGGCCCATGTTCGGGGTGCTACGGCCCTGGTAGGTCGGCCGGAACGCCTCGACGTCGGTCCACCGGCAGGCCTCGTGGCAGTACGTGCGCCACTGTCCGTCGACCTCGGCCATGACCATGTCCTCACGGACCAGGCAGGGCACCATGCAGGTCCAGCAGCGGTGCGGGTACGCGTAGTCCACGTCCTCGGCGACGATCGGGTGGTGGCCGTTCGGCGTCGACAGGCGGTTGTAGTTCTCCCACCACTTGCCGTACCGGTCGTACCAGCCCGGGTACTTGTACTCGAACCACTCGAAGTCCTTGTCCGTCATCGGGTCGATCCGCCAGTAGTTGGCGAGCCAGCCGGTGGCGAAGAACTGGGCGACCTCGTGCACGTAGCCCTTGTTCCAGATCTGGTTCCACGCCTCCTCGATGAGGTCGTGCGGGATGACCAGGCCGTACTTCTCCAGCGGGACCAGGTAGCTGCGGTAGTAGTCGTCGTAGATCCACCGGCGCCACATCTCGGCGTACGACTCGCGCTCCTTGCGGCGGTCCTTGGTGCCGTACTCGATGAACGTGCCGATCGCGGCGTCGACCACCCGGTGGTTGTTCCACCAGGCGTACCGCAGGTCGCGCTCGAGCAGCTGGTGGTTGCCCTCGTCGGCCAGCGCCATGAGGAGCGTCGCATACCCGTTGCTGATGTGCCGGGACTCGTCCGACTGGACCGAGTGGAAGACGGTCGGCAGCAGGTAGTCACCGTTCGCGGCGGCCTCGGCCGGCATCGCCACGAAGAGGGTGTTGGTGAACGCGGTCTCGGCCACGATGGTCAGGTAGATGCTGGCCGCGGTGATCGCGTCGCCGGTGATGAAGCCTTCCGCGAACTGACGGCCGATGGTGCCGCAGTAGTCGTTCTGGAAGTTGCGGAGGCTCGAGTTGAAGCCGGCCGGGTCGATGTAGTTGTTCATGTACAGGCGCTTGAGGTTCTGCTGGATCGTCGAGTGCCGGACCTCGTCGATCATCTGGATGGCCTGGCCGTTGTGCAGTTCCGGGTTCGGTACGTTACGGAACAGCAGCGGCATCGCTCGGGCGGCCGAGATCTCCGGTAGCGGGATGATCGACAGGAACAGCTTCTGCCATTCCAGCCACCGTTCCTGCACCTGGCGGAACATGTTCCCGCGGATCGCGCCGTCGGACGCGCCGTACACCCGGTTGTCCTTCTCCTCCTGCATCGGGAAGTACGACCGCAGCACCTGCTTGAGCGGGTCCTTCTTCTGCGCCTTACGGAAGGTGTAGTCCGTTCCGTACTGGCTGACCGGCTCGTGGTACATCGGTTCCCAGGACAGTTCCTGGATCTTCTGGTGAGCCTTGGCCACGCTTTGCCGACTCATCGATCACTCCTGTTCGTTGGCAGTGGCGTCCTGGCGACTACACCCCACGCATCCCTGATCGGGGGTCTCACAATGAGTCAGGCCCGAAGACCGCGGCCCGGATGTCGGCCAGTTGCTGCTTGATGTTTTCGCTGACCTGCCGGTCGCCCTCGGCGGCGGGCTCGATGCCGAGGGCACGCAACAGGTCCGCCGCCGGCGCGCCGGGATCGTCGCCGCCGAGCACCGGATGCAGTCCGCTGGATGCCAGCTGGTGAAAAACCAGATTGACGATGCTCCACGGATTGAACGACTCGCGTCCCTGGTCCATGGCCTGAGTCCATGCCTCATCCGAGTGATGTGGGGTCTCAACATGAGACAGAGCGAAACGACGCAGCGCGTAACGTGTAACCGGGACGTAACCAAGTGCACCTCGCCCTAGCCCGGACAAGGGGGCCGCCCCATGCCGCCCGGTTCGATACAGCCACGCAAGATCATCGATGGCGACCACCTCGCCACCATCCGCGAACGTTTCCTGACCGCCGAGACCATCGACCCGGATTCGGTCCGGGACGCGATCCTGGCGTCGTGGTGGCGCTCGCGGCGATGGAACGTGGCCGCGGACCACGTCGACCTGACGTACAAGCGCGACCCGAACCTGGAGACACCGTTGTCGCGCAGCGCGCTGCCGGTGTTGCGGCGCCTGCGCGAGCACCTCGACGGCCAGCCGATCAGCATCATCCTGACCGACCCGGACGGCCTGGTGCTGACCCGGATGGACAGCGGTCGCGACCTGGACTCGACGCTGGAACGGGTCAATCTCGCGCCCGGCTTCAGCTACGCCGAGGAGTACGTCGGGACCAACGGCATCGGCACCGCCCTCGAGGGAGGCCGCCCGATGCAGGTGTTCGGCCACGAGCACTACGCCGAGAACCTCGAGGAACTGGCCTGCGCGGGCGTGCCGATCCACCACCCGATCTCGGGCAAGACCGTGGGCGCGGTCGACCTGACCTGCTGGCGCCGGGACGCCGATCCGCTGCTGCTCACGCTGGCCAAGACCACCGCCGGGCAGATCCAGCAGGCGCTGCTCACCGACAGCGGCATCCGCGAACTCGAGCTCCTGCGCGAATACCTGCGCACCTGCCGCCGTACGGCCGGAATTGTGTTCGCCCTGAACAGCGACGTGGTGATGATGAACGACGCCGCCCGGCACGCGCTCGACCCGGCTGAGCAGGCGATGCTGCTGGCTCAGGCGTCGGAGACCTTGGCCGGGCGCAACCCGACCGCTTCGGTGCAGGTCGAGCTGCCCAGCGGCGTGCAGGCCCGGATGTACTGCCGCCCGGTCCTGGCTGAGGGCCGGCTGGCCGGCGGCGTCGTGCACGTCAAGCTGGCCGAGCCGGCCACCCGGGCCGTCGACCTGACGGCGCCGCGGATGTTCCTGCCCGGCCTGGTCGGCTCGGGTGCGGTCTGGGTCCGCGGCTGCCACCAGGTCGAGGCGGTGTTCGAGTCCGGTGAATGGCTGGCCCTCGAGGGCGAGCCCGGCGTCGGCAAGCTGGCCCTGGTCCGCGCCATGCATCAGCACCTGCGGCCCGGCACGCACTTCGCCGTGCTGGACGCCGCGTCGGGCGACCGGGCCTGGCTGAGCGAGGTCCGCCGGGAACTCGACGGCGAAGGCACGGTGGTGATCCGGCACGTCGACAAGCTCAGCGCCCGCCGCCGCCGGGCGCTGGGCAAGCTGCTGGACGAGACGCGCAACAGCCCGGCGCCGCCGTGGGTGGCGGTGACGCTGCACGAACGGGCCGACACCGATCGGGCTGACGACCTGCTGCGCTTCTTCCCCAGTACGGTCGAGCTGCCGCCGCTGCGGTACCACGTCGAGGACGTGCACGCCCTGGTGCCCTTCTTCTTGTCCCGCCTGGTCACCGACGGCCGGCTGGTGTGCGCCCCGGACGCAATGCAGATGCTGGCCCGCTCCGCCTGGCCGGGCAACGTCGAGCAGCTGTGGCAGGTGCTGCGCCGGATCACGCAGCACCGGCGCAGCGGCGTGATCCAGCCCGGCGACCTGCCGCCCGAATGCCGCACGGTGAGCCGCCGCCTGCTCAGCCCGCTCGAGGCGATGGAACGCGACGCGATCGTGCGCAGCCTCATCGACTGGGACGGCAACAAGATCCGCGCGGCCGAGGCCCTGGGCATGTCCCGGGCCACGATCTACCGCAAGATCCACGAGTACGGCATCGTCGCGCCGGCCAAATAGGCTCCTTCCCCATGCCGTACGTCGTGGAGACCGGGCAACGCGTCCAGGTCACGCCGGGTTGCCGCCGCTGGTCCGGCGGTCGGTGATGGTTTACGTCCGCTGCCGCTGACCGGCCGTCGTGTGTTGTCCGCCCGACCCCTGCCGCAGCCGGGCGCCGGCCAGCGACGCGCGGATGGCGGCGTCGGCGTCGGCCCAGGTCGGGGTCGGGGTGACCCAGGCCGGAGCGGGGTCGCGCGGCGGCCCGAAGAGGTAGCGGTACGGCACGAGGGGCCGCAACGCCCGGTGGACGTCGAGCTTGTCGTCGACGAAGTGGGTCAGGCCGAGCTCGGCGGCGTGCACCGCCTTCTCCGGCCGCTGCCGGCAGAAGCGCCAGTTGTCCGGCAGGATGCCGGTGCGCTCGGTGAACCGGTGGTGCCGGAGCCACTGGACGGTCAGGCCCTGCACCCGGGCGCCGCACTTGGACACCAGCCAGACCCGGCCGCCGAACAGCCCGGCCAGACCGGCGATGGTGTCGAACGCGCCGGCCATCTCCGGGGTGCGCAGCATGCGCGCGGTGTCGCCGGTGAAAAACGCGGTGTCGCCGCCCTCGGGGTGCGCGGCGCCGTCGATGATGACCCGGCCGATGTCCACGCCGAGTCGCGGTTCTGTGGTTGTCATGCCTTCAGCGTGCGCGTCCGGAGTCTTAAGCGGAATTAGCCTTTGGACGTCGAGCTATAGGCTGAGGCTATGACCGAGTCGACGGTGAGCGGGGACGCGCTGACCGCGTTCGCCGTCTTCGCCGAGCACCTGAACTTCACCCGGGCGGCCGCGCAGCTCCGGGTGTCCCAGCCGTCGCTGCACGCCAAGGTGGGCCGGCTGGCCCGGGCACTGGACCGACCGCTGTACGTCCGGGCCGGCCGCCGCCTGGCGCTCACCCCGGACGGTGAGGCGGTGGCCCGGTTCGCCCGGGAGAACGACGAGCGCCTCGAGGTGTTCCTGGCCGGCCTGCGCGGCACACCGCCGCAGCAGCCGATCGTGCTCGCCGCCGGGCAGGGCGCGTTCCAGTACGTGATCGGCGAGGCGGTGCACCGCGCGCTGCACGAGCGGCCCGGCCGGCTCCGGCTGGTGACCGCCGACCAGGGCCGCGCCCTGGCCGCTGTCCGGGCCGGGCGCGCCCACCTCGGCGTGGCCGTCCTCGATGTGCTGCCCGACGACCTGATCGCCATCCCCCTGGCCACGTACGCCCAGACGCTCATGCTGCCGGACGGTCATCGCCTGGCCCGCCGGCGCACCCTCTCCCTGAGAGACCTGGCCGGGGCCGAGCTCATCGTCCCGCCGCCGCGCCGGCCGCACCGGATCGCACTGGAGACCGCCCTGCGCGGCGCCGGCGTCGCGTGGTCGGTCGCGGTCGAGGCCGAGGGGTGGCCCCTGATCGTCCACTTCGTCGCCCTCGGCGTCGGCCTGGCCGTGGTCAACGGCTGTGTCCCGCCACCGCCGGGCCTGGTCGCCCGCCGGCTCACCGACCTGCCGCCGCTCACCTACCACGCCTTCCATCGGCCCGGCGCCCTCGACGACTCCCGCGTCGCCGGCGTGCTCGCCGCCCTGCGAACATCGGCTCGAACTCACTAGCCGGCGTACGGCCGCGGCTAAAGGTTCTCTAAGAGGATGCCGCCGGGCGCCCCGATCGCGGTGTTCGCGAGGCATGGTTGGCCGGACGTTGCCGCCCCGAACCGGAGGTGTCCCATGACCCAGTCCGCCGTCTTACAGCCGGCCGTCGGTGTCCGCTGCTCGGACGCCGACCGGGAGCGAACCGGCGCGCGTGTCCGTGATGCGGCCGGTGAGGGTTTCCTGACCATGGACGAGCTCGACGACCGCCTCGCCGGGACGTACGCGGCCCGGTATCGCCACCAACTCGTCGCTCTGGTCGCCGACCTGCCCTACGGGGAACCGGCCGCACCGGCCGGGTGGCGCGCGGTCCTGAGTGCGGTGTGGGCACAGCTCGGCGCCGACGCGGCTCTGCTTCTCGGCCGCGGGGGGACGGGGTGGACCCGGCGGCGGATCGTGCTCGCCGTGCTGGTGCTGCTGTTCGCCGGTTTCATCGTCGCCTCCGCGGTGCACGGCTTCGGGGGCGGCGGCGAGGGGATCGAGCGCCACGGCTTCGAAGGACCGCCGCCGTTCGGCGGTCCCCGGGGCCACTTCTGAGCCGGCCCGCCCCCGCCGGGGCCGACACGCCGACCGTGGTTACGCCCGAATCCGGCGGTCGCCCTCAGCGAACATTCAGGGCCGCGCCAGCATCCTGGCCGGCATGTCCAAAACCGAGGAAAAGGCTTTAATCCGACCGGCACGCACCATGCTGAACAAGGTGCCGGAGGTGACGATCTTCTTCTGGATCATCAAGATCCTCTGCACGACGGTGGGCGAGAGCTTCGCCGACTACATCAACGAGACGCTCGGCTTCGGCCTGACCAACACAACCGTGGTGTTCTCGGTCGCACTGATCATCGTGATGGTGGCCCAGTTCCGGCTGCGACGGTACGTGCCGGCGGTGTACTGGCTCGCCGTCGTCCTGATCAGCGTCGTCGGCACGCTGCTCACCGATCAGCTGACCGACGGCTTCGACGTGCCGCTGTGGATCAGCACGACGGTCTTCGCCGTGCTCCTGGCCGCCGTCTTCGCCGTCTGGTACGCCCGCGAGCGGACCCTGTCGATCCACTCC
Source organism: uncultured Actinoplanes sp. (assembly GCA_964236515.1). Taxonomy (GTDB): domain Bacteria; phylum Actinomycetota; class Actinomycetes; order Mycobacteriales; family Micromonosporaceae; genus Actinoplanes. The sequence goes on along the minus strand of CAXSDA010000012.1, from coordinate 76,244 downwards.
ATCGTGACCACGCCCCGCGAGGCCTTCTACTGGCTGACCGTGCTGGTCACCTTCGCGCTCGGCACCGCGGCCGGTGACTGGAGCCTCGACCTGACCGGCTGGGGCCCGGGCCCGGCCGTCCTGTTGCCGGCCGCCCTGCTGGCCGCGGTGGTCGTCGCCTGGCGGCTCGGCGCCGGGCCGGTGCTGACGTTCTGGCTGGCGTACATCCTGACCCGCCCGCTGGGCGCGAACATCGGCGACTTCCTCAGTTCCTCCCACGACGACGGCGGGCTGGGCCTGGGCACGCTCATCACCAGCGTGCTGTTCCTCGGCACCATCGCCGCCGTCGTGGTCTATCTGACCGTCACCCGCCGGACCGGACCGAACTCGTCGACGGACTCCGGCGGTGAGCGTCACTCGACGGCCTGACGGGTGTTCCTCGCCGGCTCGCGGCCGGCGCGGAACCAGCCGGCCACGACGGCGATCACCGGGAGTCCGATGAGGACGGTGACGATATCGAGGTAGGGCAGGGGAACTAGCCGAAGGTTCAGCTCGCTGGCAAACAGCGCGATCGTGGCCAGGTAGGCCACGGTCGTGCCGAGGAGGCGCCGGTGACGCCGAGCGCCCCGGCCGTGCCGGCCGTGATGGCCCGCCGCGTCCGGCCGGCGGCCCGGCGCGGCACCGTAGACACAAGTGCACGTGGGGCGTCGATCAGGCCGGGCAGCAGCGTGGTTCCCGGGCGGTCGGCGCGGTAGGCGTGCATGGCCGCAGCGTACGGCTCCCCGGGCCGGGGCTCGACGGGCAGAAAGCCGACGGTCGTGCTTGACGCAACCAAGCGGTTGCTATACGGTCGATAGCAACTTACTGGTTGCTACTTGACGAAAGGCCCGGGCACATGGGATTTCCGGATCAGATCGTGCGGACCGTCGAGATCAACAAGCCGCCGGCGCGGGTGTGGGCGGCGCTGACCACCGCCGAGGGCCTCAGCGCCTGGTTCGGCGAGACCGCCACCATCGACCTGCGGCCCGGCGGCGCCGCCAGCATGACGTGGTCCAGCGGCGACCGCGCCGACATGCGGGTCGAGCGGATCGAGGAACCGGCTGTCTTCGGCTTCACCTGGCACATCTACGGGCTGCCGGCCGACGACCCCCGCCGTACGTACGTGGAATTCGTCCTCGAGCCGAACGGTGACGGCACCCGGCTGACCGTCACCGAGTCCGGCTTCTCCCAGCTCCCGGACGACGACCACAGGAAGGCGTTCGACGGCAACACCGGCGGCTGGAAGTCCGAGCTGGGCGAGCTGGTCGCCTACCTCGATGCGGCCTGACCTCGAACCGGTTGCCGAGCAGGTCTTCGTCGCCCTGGCCGACCCGAGCCGGCGGGCCGTCCTGGCCGCGCTGGCGGCGGGCGGCCCGGCCACCGCGACCGACCTGGCCGGCCGGCTGCCGATCACCCGGCAGGCCATCGCCAAGCACATCGCGCTGCTCGCCGAGGCCGGGCTGGTGACCGCCGAGCACGGTGAGCGGCGGCGGGTGCGGTACCGGCTGCGGTCCGCCCCGATGCAGGTGGCACAGCAATTTCTGGCCGCGCTGGCCCGGGACTGGGACAGCCGCCTGGCCGTCCTGAAAGACACCCTCGAAGAGGAGTAGAGCCATGACCGACTTCACCCGCACCATCACCGTCGACCGCTCGCGGGACGAGGCGTTCGCCGCCATCCGAGACGTCCGCGGCTGGTGGTCCACCTCCGTCCAGGGACCCAGCGCCGACGCCGGCGACGTGTTCCGGTTCGAGGTGCCCGGCGTCCACAAGTGCACGATGACCCTCACCGAGGTGGTCCCCGGCGAGCGGATGGTCTGGCACGTGAGCGACAGCTGGGTGGTGTTCGCAGCGGACGACAAGGAGTGGGACGGCACCGACGTGGTGTTCGATCTGTCCGAACAGGACGGCCGTACGGTCGTGATGTTCACCCACGCCGGCCTCTCCCCCGCCGACGAGTGCTACGACATCTGCTCGGACGCGTGGACCGGCTTCGTCACCGGCAGCCTCAAGCAGCTGATCGAGACCGGGAAGGGCGAACCGATGCACCGCGACGACGAACTCGCCGCCGCCGCCCGGTTCCACTGATCCAGCTCCGTGCGAAGTACGAGTCGGGAAGAACGGACCCGTGCCGCCTACCGTGGCCTAGTGGTCAGGGAGGCCAGGACGATCTCCTGCGCCGCCCGGACCGTGGCCGCGAGGGCAGCCGGGTCCCGGCCGACGCGTTCGGCGCCGGCGCGCATCACTCCGGACAGCAGCTCGACCGTGAGGGGCACGTCGCCCACGTCGCGGAACTCGCCGCGGGCGACGCCGTCCCGGACGACGTTCTCGACCTCGGCCACGACCGCGTGGAACGGGCTGTCCGGGCCCTTCGGCTCGTCCACCGGCGGACCGGCGCCGGGCCGGAACATCAGCTGCAGCACCGGGTCGGTGAAGGCCTCGAGGACCACTTCGACGATCTCCCGCATCCGCGCCGCGGCCGGGTCGCCGGACCGGGCGGCGATCGCGGTCACCCGCTCGACCGCGGGCCGGCCCACCTGTTCGGTCAGCGCCCGGACGAGCGCGCCCTTGTCGGCCGCGTAGTTGTACAACGTGTTGCGGGCCAGACCGGCCCGGGCCGCGACGTGGCCCATGGTCATCGAGTCGTAGTCGCCTTCGAGCAGCAGCTGCCGCATCGCCGCGGCGAGGTCGGCCCACACCAGCTCATGGTGCTCGGAGATGCTGGCTCCCCGGATCCGCGGCATCCGCCCATCCTCTTCCGCCGGTCGCCGCTACGACGCCAGGGCCGTGCTCGACAGGTGCGGGTTCTGCTGGTGCGTCGCGGTGAGCCGCACGCGGGAGAGGCGCCACCCGCCGGCCGTCCGGACCGCCTCGTTGTCGTAGAAGCCGACGACCAGCCAGCAATCGGGTCCGTCTCCGGCGACATCGGCGGGAACCCAGTGTTCGGCCCGGACGTGCGCGTGGATGGTCGCCCGGTCGCCGTCGAGCTCGACGACGTGGCCGGTGATGGCGTGGTGGGTGGCGAGGTACGGCGCGAAGGCGCCGCGCAGGACCTCGAGGTAGTCGGCCAGCGGGACGGTCATCGGCGGGACGTCGGCGACCGACCCGAAGTCGAGCGTGAGCGGGTCGGTGAAGACGCGGCCGGGCAGCTCGGTGAACTCCTTCAGGTCCGAGACGTCGGCGTACCGGCCGAGCAGTTCGATGAGGTCGGCGCGATCCGTGGGCGCATCCATCCGGAGCTCCTGTCCATGGCGTTTTTGCGTGACAACCTGTCGTGAAGATTACGACAGGTTGTCTCAAAGACCAAGGGCGAGCTCGGCGATGAGGTCAGCGACCGGGCCGGTGTGGGCGGCGGCGTATCCGGCGCCGGCCCACAGGTTCAGTGCGCCGGCGTCGTCCTGACGGGCGGCGGAGGCCCGGATCGGTGCGGTCAGATGGTGTACGGCCGGGTAGCCCACGGGTGCGGCGTCGTCGTACGCGTCGTGAGCAGGGGCACGCACCTGGTGACCCTCGGCG